>NZ_JTFC01000036.1 GCF_003991225.1 Candidatus Kurthia intestinigallinarum | reverse complement strand
CGATGCACGTTAATCGCTCGAAAGAACTTGACGATAATCTGCAGACGAAAAATGATCAAAAGGATGCGCTGGTCATCGCACGTTTGATACGTGATGGCCGATTTAGTTATCCACGCCTTTTAGAAGGCGTAGAAGCAGAATTAAGAAACGGTGCGACCTTACGTTCAAAGCTTCAAGAAGATTTGAGCGCACTTCAAAATCGCATTATCCGTTGGCTAGATCGATTTTTCCCAGAGTTTACACAAGTATTCAAAAGCTTTGGGAAAATGGCGTATGCGGTGCTTGAAAAAACACCGCTACCAATGGATATTCAAGGGAAAACGCCTG
Source organism: Candidatus Kurthia intestinigallinarum (assembly GCF_003991225.1). Taxonomy (GTDB): domain Bacteria; phylum Bacillota; class Bacilli; order Bacillales_A; family Planococcaceae; genus Kurthia; species Kurthia populi. Next base: position 66,948 of record NZ_JTFC01000036.1, on the reverse strand, counting down.
AAGAACTGCTTTCCCTTTATCGCCAAGTAGAAGGGCTGAAAAGCCCTCAACTGCCAAAATCGAAACAATTAGTCCGTATTGCGCCTCACTCAATTGGATTAACAGAGGGGCTTGTGATGGCACGTTTTGAAATAGCCACGCTACTTTCTCAGTACCATATGATGCAGGCACAACTCGATGAACTAACTTGTCAGCTAACGGCTCTTGCGAAACAAATGACGGATTATGATTATTTGGCGTCCGTTCCTGGTATCGGAGATATTACTATTCTCGATTTATTATCAGAAGTCGGTTCACTCGCACAATATGCACATCCACGCCAATTAATTAAACTAGCGGGGCTTACATTGCGTGAAAACTCTTCTGGCCAATCAAAAGGACAAAAAAGAATCTCTAAACGAGGTCGGCGTAAATTAAGGGCGCTTTTATTCCGCGTTATGATGCCTTTAATTCTTCATAATTCTGCTTTCAAAGCGCTTCATGAGTACTATACGACAAGGACGAAAAATCCTTTACGGAAGAAGCAGTCTATTGTCGTACTTTGTGGGAAACTGTTAAAGATTTTACATGCCTTGTGCAAAAAGAAAGTGATGTTCGATGAACATCAGATGATGACAGACTTTACGGTTCTCAAAGCAGCTAGCTGATTACATTTGACTGAAAGTCTAAGCAAAAGGATAACACGGAGAAGCCAGCACTATTCATCACCTTCGACCTTTCACTTCATGAATGAGTCCCTATAGGAGCATCGCTAGCCTCTGCCTTATGAACAGACCGAACGAAGGAATGTACGCGCAATTAGACGCCTAGAGATATGGGAGGGTTCGTCGTCATAAGCTACGCAGAGATCCAAAAGTGTATCATATAAACTTGGATTCAGAAGAAATTATTTCCATTTAATGGTCTCTTCTTTAGCGTAGCGTTTCGATGAATTAACATAAATATCAATTAATACAAAATTAAGTTAGATATGCGTGTTGGAAAATATTTTTTTGACACTCAAAAATGGCGTGAGCCATTGATATATCAACATTTATAGAGGGAGTGAATTGAACTTTTGAAAAAACTCCTAATTCTTACTCTTTTAAATAATTAATTTAAAAATGAATCAATAATTCATAAATGAATCAATAATTCCAAAAAACGATTCATTTATGAATTGAAAAGTTTTTAAAAGATTGATTTTTCAGTCTTTTTAAACTTGGCATTATTCTTGCATTATAAATAAGCGTACACCAATTTAAGGTGACTATTTGATACTTCCTAGGCAAGAACAATTCAAGCGGAAAGAGGCGAAAGTATATGGTTCAAAGTCGATTAGCAATTGATGTAGGTGGCACATTTACAGATGTTTTTGTATTTAACGAGGAAACAGGAGAAGTATTTGTCACAAAAACATCGTCAACGCCAGCAAATCCAGAACAAGGAATTTTAGATGGTATTGATAAGGCAAATCTAAAAGGACAAGACATTAAAGTATTTTCTCATGGAACTACTGTTGGCACTAACGCATTAATAGAACGTAAATTACCTAAGACAGCGCTTGTGACAACAAAAGGGTTTCGTGATGTAACAGAAATTCGCCGCGGCACAAAAGAAGATATTTGGGATATGTATGAAGACACTGCAAAACCATATATTAAGCGACGAGACCGCTTCGAAGTAGCAGAACGAGTAGATTATGAAGGACATATTTTAGAAGCATTGGATGAAGAGGAGATGCGTACTCTTGCGCGTAAGTTGAAGCGTCGTGAAACCGAATCGGTCGCTATTTGTTTTATTAATTCATACATGAATGGTGAAAATGAATGCAAGGCGAAGAAAATTATTGAAGAAGAGATGCCAGGAGTATATGTTTGCACCTCAAGTGACGTATTACCAGAAATGTTTGAGCATGAACGTATGAGTACGACCATTATAAATGCAGTATTAGGTCCGATTATGAGTCGTTATATTAAAAAACTTGAAGTTGAAATGAAGGATCGTGGTTATGAGGAAGATATTCTCGTTCTACACTCAGGTGGTGGAGTTATGACTTCTAGCACCGTACCAAAGTTTGCGGCAAGGCTAGCGAGTTCAGGTATTGCAGCAGGAGCGATTGCGAGCAAACATATCGCAAAATTATGTGGCTTTACGAATGCCATTGGGTTGGATATGGGTGGTACGAGCACTGATATTTCTTTAATGTATGATGGAGAAATTCGGATTACAAAAGATTGGGCAATTGAATATGGTTATCCAATTGGATTTCCGAGCATTGAAATCTTAACAATTGGCGCAGGTGGTGGGAGTCTTGCTTGGAAAGATGAAGGTGGTTCATTACGAAATGGCCCACAAAGTGCAGGAGCAATGCCAGGACCTGCCTGCTATAGCCGTGGTGGTACGGAACCTACAAACTCTGATGCCAACTTAGTGCTAGGTCGACTAGGTACAACATTATTAGATGGCTCAATGACATTAGATAAAGATAAGGCGGATGCAGCGGTTCAAAAAATTGCTACAGACTTTGACTATTCACTAGAAGAAGCGGCGAGCGCGATTATTGAAGTAGCCAATGCTAATATGAGTGATGCTGTACGGTTGATTTCTGTACGTCGAGGCTATGATCCACGTGATTTTGCACTTGTCGCTTTCGGTGGCGCAGGACCGCTTCATGGTGCAGAACTTGCAAAAGATTTGAATATCCCAATTGTTATCGTACCGCCCCATCCAGGTGTTGCGGCTGCGATGGGCTGTCTACTCGTAGATGTCCGTCATGATATTTCAAAAACGTATGTTAAAAATGCAGCAGATGCAACAGCAGTAGAGTTATTAGAACAATTCGCTGAAATGAAAAAAGAAGCAAACATGTTGCTTGAAGAAGAAGGTATTCCTGAGGAAAGCGCTACATTAATGAACTATGTAGATTTACGTTATAAAGGGCAATGGCGTTCTTTGGCTATTCCGGCTCCTGATAATTTTGAATCACTGTTGCCAATTTTAGAAGAATTCCACAAAGAACATGCGCGAGAATTTGCCTTTTCTGATGATACCCAACCCGTAGAAATTTACGGCTTACGTGTAACAGCAATTGGAACAGTACCAAAACCTGAACTTCCAACATATGAGGTAGAAGGGAAACTCGATGCTGCCATCAAGGAAACTCGTCCAGTCTATTTTAATAATACCTTCACTGAAGCAACTGTTTATAACCGCGAGCTTATCCCAGTTGGTGCGGTAATTGAGGGTCCCGCAATTGTGGACCAATTAGATACAACAACCGTCATTCCATCAGGATTTGTAGCGAAAGTAGATGCATATAAAAATATTATTATTTCTGTCACAACAGACTATTAAATGAGGAGGCGTTTGAATGGAAACAACTCGTAAATTAGATCCTGTAACATTTGAAGTATTAAAAAATGGGTTTGTCAATTTAGTAGACCAAATGGCTGAACAAATGTTACGTACGTGTTATTCGTTTGTTATTTATAACCGTGACTTTAGCTGCGCTCTTTGTGACGCGGATGGGAATACAATTATGCAAGGAACGCAAGATATTTCAGTGCATGTTGGAACACTACATTTAACAGCAAAAGCCGTCTTAGAAGACTTCGGCGATGATATTCACCCAGGCGATGTCTTTCTTGTTAATGATCCCTATCGTGGGGGAACACATTTTAGCGATACGCGTGTAATTTATCCGGTTTTTCACGAGCAACGTTTAATTGCACTCATGCAAACCAATGGTCACTGGGCTGATGTGGGTGGTTCAAACCCTGGTTCATTTGATGTGACAGCGAAAGAGCATTACGGCGAAGGAATGCGTATCCCACCAGTACGTATCTTCAGTAAAGGACATTATTTAAAAGATGTTGTAAACATTATTGTGAAAAATATGCGTCTACCGGAGGAACGTTTAGGCGATTTACGTTCGCAAGTTGAAGCTGCAAAAGTCGGAGAAGTACAACTACAAGCAATGATTCGTAAATATGGCGTTGAGACCGTACTTGAAGCATTTAGTGAAGTCCAAAATTACGTAGAACGCTTGACGCGTGCAAAGGTGAAAACATTGCCAAAAGGTACGTGGGAAACAGTAGATTATATCGACATGGATCCAGAAGTCGGCGATGGTTTAATTCCAATTCGTGTAAAAATGACGATTACTGACGATGAAATTTTATACGATTTATCCGGTTCCCACCCGTATATCAGTTGCTTCTTAAATGCTGGTTTTGGTTCAGCTTTATCGGGCACGTATGCTGGTACGAAGACATTTTTCCCTGAAATTCCACTAAATTCAGGGTTCTACCGTGTAGTAAAAACACATTTACCAGAAAATTCAGTTGTGAATGCACCTAGTCCCGTTGCTGTTTCTGGTTATTGCTCAGGTTCCTTTGAAAAGATTATGAATGCATGTTTTGAATTATGGTCTAATATTATGCCAGAACGTGCCTTAGCTTGTTCCTTTAATTTAGAATATTTACTCATTGGTGGCTATGATACACGTAATGGCGCACGAGACTATTTTATGTGGTATGACTGGATGGCTGGTGGACACGGTGGACGTATTGACCGCGACGGCGCTAATACCACTTCGCCTGTATTTGGAGTGGGCTTAAGTGTACAACCATGTGAAGGCCAGGAACGTTTATCTCCGGTTTTAACAACGAAACATGAAATCATTACCGATTCAGCAGGTCCCGGAAAATATCGCGGAGGGTGTGGCGTTGAAAAAGGTGGAGAACTTACACAGATTGATGGGACGGTAATGTCTTATTGCTGCGACCGTTCACGTTCCATTACATGGGGAATCATGGGTGGCCTACCATCCATTCCGCAAGGGGCGATTTTAAATCCTGGTAAAGATTCAGAACAATTTTTAGGTACCATCTTTTCAAATGTATCACTTCAAAAAGGCGATACATTTACACGCCCCGCTGCAGGTGGTGGAGGCTTAGGCGATCCTCTTGAACGCGACATGTATGCCGTGTTAGAAGATGTAATTGATGAATATGTATCAATCGAGCGAGCTCGTAAAGATTACGGCGTAATTATTCACGAAATTGATCGTGAATTAGATCAATTTGAAATCAATTATGAAGCGACACAAAATGAGCGAGACTATATTCGTCATAATCGAAAAAATTGGTTTAATGAAGCTCCAGAGGAAGTAGCGCGTTTATATCGTGCGGGAGAAATTAATCAAATGGATGTTATTCGCAAATATGGCGTGATTATGGATTATACGTCAAATAGCGTATTACCTATTTCGACAGCACAGTATCGGGAATCTATGGTCAATCGTACAGTCGCATATTGGTAAATGAAAAGGGAATAATAATTATTATTCCCTTTTTTCACGCTTTAGTTTTTTTAATTTTCTGACTACAGTTGGTTGGCTAATTCCTAGCAACGCAGCCATTTCATACGTAGTAGTCGCTTTTTCTTGTGCCTTTTCAAATAATTTGCGCTCAATCGCTTGAATCGCTTCGTTCAAATTAAGCGATTCACATTCTTCTAAATGCAGAGAGGATGGTAGCTCTTGCATGATTTCTATTGGTAGCTGATTGGGCATTATCACAAGACTATCTGTCGTTAACACAAGGCGCTCGAGTGCATTGGCTAATTCTCGTGTATTTCCCGGCCATTCATAATCTAAAAAAGCTTGAAAAGTAAGTGGGTGTAGCTTTTTTAATGTATCGTATTTTTTATTCATTTCATCTAAATAATAATGGATAAGTGCGGTAATATCTTCTGGACGTTTTCGTAATGGGGGAATGTCTACTGAAATGACATTTAGCCGATAATATAAATCTAAACGAAACTTTCCTTCATCCACCATTTTTCGTAAATCACGATTTGTGGCTGTCACTAATCGGAAATCTACATTGCTTTCTTTTTGGCTTCCAATTGCTTTAAATTTTTTTTCTTGTAATACTTTTAGCATCTTTACTTGCATTGTTAGTGGCATTTCCCCAATTTCATCTAAAAATAGTGTCCCTTGATGAGCTTGTTGAATTAACCCCATTTTCCCATTCTTACTAGCACCTGTAAAAGAACCAGACTCATACCCAAACATTTCTGATTCAAATAAAGTTTCAGGAATGGTACTACAGTTCACTTCAATGAAAGGCCCTTCAGCACGATTGCTCTGGTCATGAAGATAACGGGCAAGCATACTTTTTCCCACACCTGATTCTCCTAGCATTAAAACAGCTACGTCTGTATGAGCGACACGGTTTAGTATCGCTAGCACGTTGTCAAAGGATTTACTACGATATGTAATTTGGGCCTTTGATTGCAGCGAAGACATTTCAGCTTGTACGCTTTCGAGTTTCCGTTGTAATTTATCATAATTTTCATGCAAGTTTAAGATATTCATTTGGTCTTGCGTATAACAAATAACGTATAACAAAGTGCCATCTTCATTAAAAATTGGATAGGCGGTTGTCATTAAAAAACGGTTTGTTTTTGTTTCTTGCATGACTTGCGCTTTGCGTTGGGTTTGAATAACGAATGAAATAACAGAAGGCTTTAAAATTTGCTGTTCTTCTAATTCATAAACCGTTTTCCCAACAATAGCCGACATATTGTCTACGCCATAAAGATGCCAATGCTCTTCATTCGTGAAAAGAACAACTCCATACTGATCTGTAATGGTAATATTATTATTCGATGTCTCAATAATTGATTGTAATAATAAATGTAAATCGATTAGTTTCGTCATAATTTCACCTCTATTCATTATAGGCTATATTTCCAAAAAACAACAAAAAGAACGCGTACTTTTACTCTCTATTAAAAAACATGCCCCCTATATAGAGGTCATGCTTTTATTTTTTGCAAGGAAATTGCTTTAGGATCGGGTGCTGGTTGCTCGTGATAATGGAAATAGGCAAGCATTAGCTCAAGCTTTCGACAGCAGTAGTTTCGCTCAATTGTAAAGACATTCAGCCAAATGGTCGCAAATAATGTCGTCGACAAAAAGGCAAAGGCCGCGCCCATTGGTAGATGGACATCACTTAGCTTCATATATGCCGCAAGCGCAACGGTAATGGTCGTTAAAAAAATCGCAAAAGGCTGAAAAATACGATTGTACTGCCAATCAATGCTGACCTTTTCCTTTAAAAATGCGATTTCCTTATCCTCAAACTGGCGTAGTAGCGGATAATTATCTTGCTCATCCTTTTTTACGACATCGTATAATTTACGAATGGACATGTCTTTTAGCTCTTGTAATGTAGGTTTATTCTCACTCATTTCAACACTCCTTTTATTACAATTATTAGAAAATTGATAATTTTATGTAAATTATATTTGTTTTTTATTAAAAAATCAAATGATACCTAAAACATTAAGAAAAGGGCCTTATGTTATAATCAACTGTAAAAAGAACGGAGAAACGTATGAAAACTATCAAGTTACAACAAACTTTTTTTAAATCGTCCAATAGAGCCCATAATTTCTCTGGTTCACCTGCATTTGTTAGTAGTGTAGTAGAGCGTACGATTCCTGGCGCTATTTTTTGCGTGAAGCAAAGCTATGTGATTCGCACGGATTCCGGACTTTATTTCGTGACAGGGCCTGTTGAAGAGGAACTATACGCCTTTTTACAGCGCTGTATGACGGGCGATGGACGTTTTACGCTATTTGTGACAGATACGAGTTGGCAACAACGACTAGATGCGGCTCCGCTTCGTAAAATACCACGCTATGCCTATTCAATTGATACAGCGGTCTATCAAGCATTACCTCGCTTGCACACTGCATATCCTATACAGCGCATTGATGCCAAAACCATTATGATGTCAACGGAATTCCCACAAGTCTATTACGAAGAATATTGGGGAAGCGTGTCACAGTTTTTAGCACATGGCAGTGGCTTTTGTATGATGGACGAGGAACAAATCGTTGGGGAGGCAACTGCCATTTTTCAGTCCACTACTGCGGCGGAGGTCGATATTTTCACGCACCCTGATTACGGCGGCAAAGGCATTGCCAAGCAACTAGCGATGGCTTTTATCGATCATTGCTTAGCACAGAACATCACGCCTCACTGGGACTGTGATGTAAGGAATACCGCCTCGATTGTCTTAGCGGAGAAAATCGGGTTTACGACGAGAAAGCCTTACGCAATTTATGTAAGGAAGTAGAAACTGTCCAATAAATGGGCAGTTTTTTTGTGTGCAGAATTATTCTTAAAACATTTTACGTATATTTCAAATAAATAGTGTATACTTTTTCCTTATTCATTCGTTTAATTAGCAGAAAGGAGAGAGATGCGTGGACAAAATTGCGAATGAGCAGCTAATTCAGGTGATGAATGACGTTTATTATTATCTGGTGAAAATTGGCGCAAATTCAGAACAGGCAAGGGATATTGTACAGGATGCAATTTACAAATCGATAGTGCATCTAGTGGCGATTGATACGAATAAGTATAAAGCATGGGTATTTAAAACCGCTATCCATCTTTTTTATGACCAGTGTCGACGTTCAAAAAAATTTGAGCAAGTTGAATTGGATGATGCCTTAAAATCATCTAATGCGCTCATAGAAGAGCAGCTCATCAAAAAAGAACAGGCGACACAAGTACAACGTGTGCTAGCGCAATTACCATATTTACATAAGCAACTCTTATTATGTAAATATGATTTAGGCTGGTCATATCAACAAATTTCTGCCTATTTTGATATACATACTAACACGGTTAAAACTTATTTAGCGCGAGCAAGAGCAAATTTCAAACAGCTTTATGAACAAGGGGGCTACGAACAATGACAGATCCATTTAATGAAAAAGAACTGACAAAAACATTAAAAAAAGCAAAACAGCGCACTTTATTAAAAATGACAGTAGTGGCACTGCTAATTAGCGTGGCCGTAATAGCAGCTAGCTTTTACGGTCATCGTTATTGGATAGGAAAAATACAAACCGAGGTCATGCTTGAGAAAGTGAATGAGCAAGCTTTTATGAGCTCAGCTAATACCTTTACAACGAATGTGAGCGAGACACAGGGATTTTTAAAAGGCACGATGACGCAGCAAGTATATAAAATTATTGAAGATACAATAATTCCATGGGATACCCAAACAATTCATTATACAAATAAAGGATTCGAATCAACGACCTTTACAAGCACGACAATTTCAGTAGATGATACAACAGAGATTCATATTCCAGATGGTCAACGCATCATGCAGTTTTATGTGCCACAATATCAATACAAAACCTATGAAAATGATTTAGCTAATATGAAGCAATATCCTGATGATAAATATATAGAGATGGCGATTTCATTTGAGGATAGCTTTCCATTTGAACATGTACAGAAAATGCTTCCGAAAGAACTTCATGTGACCTGGTATTGGGTGAATGATTTTGACTCAAAAAAACAAAAGCGTGATATGCCAGAATTAGATGGTGATTTATACGGATTCTCTGCACCTAATAAAAATACTACTGTTTTAGCCCAAAAACTGTTAACGAGTGAAGAAGGAATCAATACACCAGAACGATTCTTAGAAGCACTTAAAACATATTCTAAAGAAGACTATGAACTACTAAAAAAACGGCAGCACAAGAAATTTATTGCTGGGGTTGTCGTAACCGGTACGAAAAAAGATTTAGCTATTTTAAAAAATCAATCTTATATTAAATCGTCAAGTATAGGTGCAGTAGTTGATAAAAATTAGCTTTATCATTTCTTAAGATTTCTACTAGCCATTTCTTCATTTTTCTTCTTTACACTGACAATAGTAAAGGAGATTGACATACATGAAAAAACGGCTGAAATCCCTGATATGACAAGCTTTTCAGTCTCAAGGGATAATCGCGGTGGAAAAATAATCACAAATAATTTAAATTAATTTTAAAAAAGTGGTTTATCTTTATTTTATCGGGGAAAAGTAGAATTAATAATGATGCAATCCCATACCACGCTATACAAGCAACACGAACAAGTAAGGCGTCGTATCGAGAATGTGTTATGTCTCGATCGTAGACACATGTTGCGGGACTTAACCAAGCCGTTAACATTGTGTAAGTAAATAAAGTTATTTAAGCAACATCACGTAACAAAAATAGAAGTTTCAATTGATTGCATCATTAGGTGCTACACGGACTGGTGTTTTTGAGCCAGTCCTTTTATTTATTCAAAAAAGCGAATGGACGTTCGAATCCATTCGCTTTTTTTGATATAATAAATGTATGCAACAGCGCCTCTTAGAAAGGAGGCGGTTTATGTCGGCGGTTCTTTTGTATGTTTTTTCGACGCTTATTCTACCGATTACACTACTAGCTGCGCGTAGTTTCTGTAAAAACTATTGCTACAGCAAAGAGTGGACGGACAGTAAGGGCGTCAAACATTTTCGCGGCTATAATTGTCAGCCAAAAGAAAAAGACCCTAATCATGAAGATTAAGGCCCATCCGAAGTTAAACACGTAAGCTGCTGTAACAGCTAATGTGTACGCTCTCACACAATTCAACTATTTGAGAGGTCCGACACTGAGAGCTGTAACTCATCAGTGACGTCTGTTGCAAAGGCGGTGTTCGCGCACCGTCTTTTTGTATGGCTTCATTATAGCATATTTTTCAGTCTTGTTACCGTAACTTGTTTTGGAAATAAGGAATTTTTAATAAAAACGCACATAACGGAATGGCTACTATGAGTCCAATCACATTTTGTACAATATCACCAGGAATCGATGCCAGCGGCGCTACCCAGTTATTATACAGAATCCCTTCGCCGACATAGTACACCGCAATCATCACTGGCATTGAAATCACCGCAGCCATAATATTAAGCCCCATATGATTTCCTTTATGACCCTTCGCCCATGCAATCTTCCCGACAATATAGCCCTGTAAGCCACGTGCTACAAAGGTAATTGGTGCCCACAATAGCCAGCCACCTACCATATCAAAGAGCGCCATACCAATCGCTCCAGCGTATGCCCCTTTTTTCGGTCCAAATAGGATCGATGTAATAAATAGCATCGCTGTCCCCATATGCACAAGCCCACCATTTGCTTTAATTGGCAATTTAATATTTAGTAGCATTGTACAAACAAATACAAGCGCAATAAGCACCGCTGTCATAACCAGCTCTAATGTTCGTTTATGTGTTTCGGAATATCCATTTACATTTTGCATATTCATCTTCCTCACTTATTGTTAATTTACAGATTATTCTGAAGCAAAACTGACATAAAGAAAAGTACCAATTTATTAAAAAATGATAGGGTCAGTTTAGTTAGTAGATATGATAGAATGAAGAAAATTAAACTAAAGAGATGGGTTGAACGATAATGAAAAAAGTAGCGGTTATTCAGGACATGTCCTCTTTTGGGAAATGCTCGCTTACTGCAGCTATTCCAGTGCTTTCTGTCATGGGCGTACAGGCTTGTCCGCTTCCGACAGCTATTTTAACAGCACAAACAGCATATGATAGCTATTATTGTAAGGACTTAACAGCTGAGATGCCTCACTTTATCGAGGAGTGGGGGAAAATGAATGAAACCTTTGATGGCATTCATACCGGCTTTGTGACAGGGGAGCAACAGATTGACCACATTATGCAGTTTTTAGCGCGGTTTCAAACGACAGATACAACGGTGCTCGTCGATCCTGTCATGGGCGACATGGGAGATTTGTATAAGATGTATACGAGCCATTTACTAGAACGAATGCGCGCGCTAGTGAAACAGGCAACGATTATTACGCCAAACATTACAGAATGCTGCTTATTAACCGGCATTCCGTATGAGAAATTACATAATTATCACGAAGAAGAAAGCTTTATGCAGGCGGTAGAGGAAGCGGGACAGGTGCTCCATGCACAAACAGGCGCCCAGGTTATTATTACGGGTGTAACATCATCCTATACAGAGAAGCCTTCGATTAGCAATGTCGTCATCGATGCCAAGCAGAGCTTTTATCATAAACAGCCATTTAACGGCCAAAGCTACTCCGGAACAGGCGATTTATTCGCATCTGTCGTCATAGGTGGGCTATTACGCGGCCAAAGCCTAGAAGAAACAATCAAACTAGCAGAGCAATTTTTAACAGCTGCTATTGAAACCACCGCTAAACAAACAAGCCTGACAAAAGCAGGTGTTTATTTTGAACAGCATTTAGGCATGCTATTGTAGAGAAAAGAATCGCTTTGGCGGTTCTTTTTTTATGGTGGAAAATGGTAAAATGAGGGTATTTAGGGAAGGAAAGGTGGCGAATTTATCATGATTGTTCAAAAACAACAATTCCAATTAGCGTATACATTTGAAGATGGGCAAGAAATTCCTTTAACATTAGGCTATGAAACATATGGTACGTTAAACGAAGCGCGCGATAATGCGATTTACATTGCACATTATTTTAGTGCGAGTAGCCATGCAGCGGGGAAATACCATGCGGATGATGCAGCGCCTGGTTATTGGGATGCACTGATTGGCCCTGGGAAGGTAATTGATACCGAGCGATTTTTTGTGGTGAGTATCGATAATGTGTGTAATGTCGCACCTTATCTCCCAAATGTTGTGACGACCGGTCCTACATCGATTAATCCAAAAACAAATCAACCATATGGCTTGGATTTCCCTGTATTTACGTATCGCGACATGGCAAAGATTGCTTATCAATTTTTAAGTAAACAGCTTGGCATTTCTCAGCTTTATTTAGCGATGGGGGCTTCTGCAGGAGGGTTTCAAGTATTAGAGCTCGGCTGTGAGTTTCCAACATTTGCGAAGCGGATTACCGGCGTCATTACCAATGCACAAAATCCGACATGGACTTCATTGACTGTCTTACAGCCGGCGATGCGTGTTTTAGAGCTAGATGCGAATTGGCCAACAAAAGACGCGAAGGAAGGCTTACAGCTAGCCGTACAAATGATGAATACGGGCGCTTTCACTTCTACGTTCTACGAAAAAACATATCCACGCATTCAGGATGATGAGGCAACCTATACAGATTTGAAAATACCAGCTACCTATGAAGTAGCGCTTTCGCAAACAATTAAACAAAATCTACCGGTACTTGATCCAACACATTGGTATTATACATGTAAAGCGACCATGCTACAGGATTTGGCCCGTCAGCGAGGTTCGTTACAGGAAGCAGCTGCGCGATTTGAAGCTGATGTACTACTCATTTCATGTGATGATGATTTACTGCAGCCCTCATCCTACAATGCTGAATTTATTACGCTGTTGAAGAATGCCCATAAAACAGCAGACCATTTTCATTATCAAAGCACTTATGGGCATATGGCAGGGATTTTAGATATCAAGCCTTATGAAAATCGATTAAAAGAATTTTTACAATAGACAAGGGACACGGAGAAATCCGTGTTTTTTTAATGGGAAATAATTTGTATTAAATAAACGTAGGGCGTGTGAAAAAGCCATCTTCTCCAATGCCCATCATTTGCGTAAAAAGAAGATTCTCTAAACGGCTAAGTGGTTTAATACGCGCACTTTTTTCAATATTTGAGGACGTAAAGCCTCGTTGGATAAACGTATAAACTTCGCTAATGGAATGCTTGTCTAATGCATCATCAATTTTTTGTAGGGGAGTAGGCAATTTGCAATAAGCTGCATAAAATTCACCATGAGCCATCGCTAATTCCTTCCACATACGCTGGTAAAACATACGTCCTTCTGTTCGAGCGATAAAAAGGTCGTCGATTTCTTTTGATGCCATATTTAAACGAAAGGCCGCTTCTTCATAATGAATAATAGGCGGCTTGTTTCTTAGCTTTTCAAAATGCGTATAGGCCGCTTCTTGTTCAGCTACAGTCCACTTTCCGCTCCAATAGTTTGGGTCATGCAATGTCCGCAAAAAGTTTATATCCTCGCAGTGAAAAGCTGTAGGCAGACTATTTTCTAAGCAGGGCAGTAAAATTCTTCTGTCTACTAAGTCTTTTAAAATACGCGTTGTCAGCACCTTGCTTGGCGTGAATTCTTCTGAATAGTTGCAAAGGGGCATAATCTGTTGTTTTTCTTTATCATAAGCCAGTTGCAGCAGCCCTGTTACATAAAATCGTTCAGCACGCGTTAACTGAATCTCATTAGAGGCATGGGAAAGCTCAGTTAAAAATGCTGCAATTTGCGTCTGTTCTTTTTCATTCAGCTCGTCCTCTGTTAATTGAAACATTTGGTAGCGCATTTGTTGCTCTTTTAAACATGCGTCACAGTGACATTGCATTTTATCGTGATGCTCACAAATAGGGCAGTAACGCATCGTATCGATTTCATTCATACGTCGAATTTGAGAGCGATTTTGTAGAGGTAATAATAAAGGTGTGTGACCACATAGCTCGCAGTGCTCATGTACAAAGGCATCTGGAAAATACTGCGTTAACGTATTGGGCTGTACATCTAGTGCATAATAAGCAATTAAATTAACAACTGGCATCATTTCCTCATAATAGGCCTTCACTAATAATTCGACTTCTTGCGTCGATAAATGGGAAAGCTTTGTATGAATATGCTGTACATCTAAATCGTCATAAAACGCCATATGTTGTCGCCTCCTTTCTTTAATCATAGCGTAAAAAGAAACTAAGAAAAAGCGAGAAATCCATAAGAACTTCTCGCTTCTTTACACCCTACATGTTAATTCTTTTGTCATAAATACACTATTGGGATCTTCCTTATACTGACTAAAAGGACCGCAGACGATAAAGCCAAAACGTTCATATAAGCGATGAGCCGGCTTAAATGCGTCCATTGAACCTGTTTCTAAAGATAATGTTGTAAAGCCTCTCTCTATCGCATCATCAATAATACGCTGTAAAATGGCTGCGGCAACACCTTTTCTTAAATGTTTCTCTACCGTGCGCATCGATTTTAACTCCGCCTCCGTTTGCGACAATTCCTTTAAAGCACCACAGCCCATAATCTCAGAACCCTCCCAAGCACTATAAAACGTCATATCCGCTTGCTTTAAGCCATCAACCGATAGCGCATGCATACTTTCAGGAGGAGAATTTCCAGCCATATCCGCTAGATGCAACCCAATCAAATCCTGAGACTGCTCATTCGTTAAATCATCAATAATAATCTTCATACTCATATGCCCCTCGATCCTATTTTTGCTATATATATTCGCTATCAATCGTCGAATCACCTCTTTTTGCGAAATTGAGTAATGATGTCTTATTAGTAAATGTACCGAAAATGGTTTACGCATAACAAAAACAGTTGGTGACACAACATATGCATACTTCTATAATAACGTTGGGACCCGCGTTAAAAGCGGTATTTTTGAATATGTTTTAGATCGTGAAGGATATTAAAATTTCGTAAGAAGAGATTATTATTTAAGCGATAGCTAGGGGAGTAGCAATAAAAAATAGAATATATTAGAGGTGAATAATGTGAAAAATTTTCTTATTCCGGATAATTCGATGAATATAAAGATTCCTTATCAATTTTTACATCGTCATATTGATTTGAAATGGCGTGATATTTATTTTGGGTTGTTAGGTGAATATATAGATTCTGCTGTAGCTATTGAAAAAGCCATTGATGAATTAGAAAATGCAGATGGCGTTTCAGATACAATTGCTAGTATTGCTATTGCATCCGAAAAAGATTCGATGAAAATACAAACATATTTATTAGAATTAATCCCGAATGGAATAATGAATCAACAAAAAGATGTTTATGAATTAAAGTACAAATGGTTATATCTTTTTCTTTTGTATCTTTATGAAAATAAAGAAGAGCAAGATTATCAAATTGAGCGAAGTGATGGAACCGAAGTCCCGAATATTTATGAAAAAGTTTACTGGCTGTGTTCCGATTTCTCTGCAAAAGATTTTGATTTACTAGAATGTTTTGAACCCATTTTTCAGTTGACATCAAAAATGACTGTTATAGCTGTAACGAATGAAGAGATTAATAGTGTATGGCTTTCCTCATTAGAACAATATAAAGAGCAATATTTAAAATAAATCTTAAATAGGAAACTAATCTATGAAGCAAGATAGTGATAAGGCCGTTCTATTGTCAGCACAAAACTTAGATTAGTAGGGATAATTTTAATCATAAAACATTAAAAAAGTGAAGTCGATTAAGTGACTTCACTTTTTATTTCTGGTACATCATACTTTCAAAAAAATGCTGATTTACTTGTATAAGTTCATTGGTTTATACAACGAAGCAATAAACGCCTTTTGAAATCTCTACAGCGCACCTTCAACAAATTCAGCGGTCATAACTGTCTTATGACCGCTGAATTTAGTTAGACGAAGGTCGTTTATTACGTCCACGAACAAACCACGTATCATCCCCATTTATTTAGAACCTCTCTCAGTAAATAGAATCCTCTATGAAATATCTTTTTTGCAAATTCGCGTAATGGTGTCTTATCGGTATAAGCAATAATTTATTAAAATCAATTCTTTTATTCCATTTAAATATAAAGGTTATCTTAAATTAACCTAGTTAACTTAAATAAAAAAATAAGGTTTACTAAAGTTTTATATTTAACCTGATTTACTGACGCAAAAAGAGGGACTAATAAATAGTTTGCGTTTGCTTATTTTAAATTGTCGTAGTAAATATGTGTTAGTGCTTTGGAAATTGGATTTCGTAAAACTTTTTCGGGCGTCCTCTAGAGCTTGTTGTAATCGGTGGCAACTCTGCTGCAAGTCCTTTCTCTTGTAAATGCTGTAAAATACGGTTCGCTGAACGGACCGTAATATTTAATTTTTCACTTAATAAATCCCCATTTAAAATTGGATTTTTAAGCTCTTTAACTACCGCATCTATTTTTTGCAGTTGAATTAGTGGAAATGCATACTGCTCACTAAGTTCTCTTAAAAAATCTTGCTCCTGCTCATCAAAAGTAATTACTACATCTGGTAATAATGGTCCTTGTTTATGATGCTGTTCGATAATCCAGCCTTGGGTTTCTTTAGATGAACAAAGTTGTGCAGCTCTTTGTGCAAATTCACGACTCTCTAATACATCCTCACCAACACCCCAGCCCACCTTCACAGGAAATGACAAGGTTTTATGCAAATAGCCCACAAGCTCACACTTTGTTTTATCATGCGTGCGTTTCATAAAGGCTTCATAAGTAGTTAATAACACAATCGATGCCGCTTCTCGGTGAACCAAAATCGTCTCATCCTGTTCCTTTAAATCTAAAATCGCTTTGTATAAAGCGATTTGCCGGTACTCCAGCGCATCCACATTCATTTTATCAACAGGAATATGAATGTGTGCCACTACTAATTGGTTGCGACGAAATCGTTGTAGCTCCAATTGATACATAAATTTTTTAAACGTCGTTTTAATCGCATGCTTTGACGGATGTACAAGTAAATACGGGATTTGATCTACCTCGAGCATCGCCGGAATCTCTGCAACGCGTGTCAAACTAAGCTTTACGTCCTGCCTTGCATGTAATTGCTTATGCCACTGCGCTAGTTGGTCAATAATTTTTTGTGTGGAATAGGAATTGATTGTCTGACTAAATAAATACGGTGCTTCATCCGCTGACCATTCATGAATCCCTAAATAGTCATTTTCCTCATAGCAAAAATCAATCGCCAGTTCAGATAACGACATTTTATGCTTATAAAATAATTCCGTTAAAACACGGTAAAAATCCCGCTCCGAAATATCAAAATAGGCAATCGGAATTTTAAGCTGCTTAAACTGCGTTTGTGCAAAGAAATAAGGAATTTGTCCGCTAAATAACGCCCCATCCCCTTCAGATAAATGCGTATCCAACAGCATTTTTAAATCATCAAAATGCTTGTATGTAAAATAGACTAACTCACAATTATTCGGCTTGATAGCATCTAATTCTTTAATCCAGGACAAAGATAATTCTGCTGTAAAAACGTTTATTTTATACATGATAGAGCCTCTTTTCGTTTAAAATAGCTATTGCCTATTTTATCATTATATGGTTTCATTTTATAAAAGACCTATTCAACTTGTGTCTTTTAATTAAAAAAGACAGAATATTCAAACGTTGAAACGTCTAGTTCATTTTAAAGGAGATGAAGAACATGAATAATGCAGACACACAAAAGTCATCGTTTATCACCCGCTTTTTAGATTTAATTGAGCGAGCAGGAAACAAGTTACCAGATCCGATTACACTCTTTGTCATCATGGCTGGACTTGTCCTAATTTTATCATGGTTACTGTCTACAATTGGTTTATCTGCCGTAAAGCCTGGCACAGAAGAAACGATTACCGTTGTCAATTTATTAAGTCAAGATGGCTTAATCTTGATTGTAACAGAAATGCTGAATAATTTTACAGGTTTCCCTCCACTTGGTATGGTAGTCGTTTCGATGATTGGCATTGGTTTAGCGGAACAAACAGGTCTTATTTCCGCTATGATGAAAAAAACGGTTATGGCCGCACCTGAGAAATTAATCGTCCCTGTGCTTATTTTAACAGGTCTAGTCGGTAATCTAGCAGCCGATGCAGCATTTATTATCTTACCACCGATTGCAGCGCTTATCTTTATGAGCATCGGGCGTAATCCAATTGCTGGTCTTATCGTTACATATGCAGCAGTAGCAGGCGGCTTTAGCGCTAACTTATTGATTAGCTCTCTCGATGTTTTACTACTAGGGATTACCGAATCTGCGGCACATATCGCAGATGCAGACTATACAGGTCGTGCCACAATGAACTATTACTTCCTTATCGCATCCACATTCGTTTTAGTAATTTGTGGTACTTGGGTTACGAAAAAGTTTACAGAACCGCGTTTCGGTAAATTTGAGGGCACTGTAGACAAATTAGAACCATTAACTGCACTGGAGAAAAAAGGCTTAAAATGGGCAACCATTGTCACAATTATTTATTGTGTCGTTATTGCATTTACGGTCATTCCTTCTAATGGTCTTTTAAGAGATCCGGAAACAGGTAGCTTCTTAAACTCACCATTTATGACAGGTATTGTGCCAATCATGCTCTTCTTCTTCCTTTTACCAGCACTTGCTTATGGTATTGCGTCAAAAGAAGTGAAATCAGATAAAGATGTTGCAGAGAAAATTTTTAAATCAATCGCAGATATGGCCCCGTTTATCGTATTAGCGTTTGTGGCCTCGCAAATGATTGCCTACTTTAACTGGAGTAATATTGGTTCGATTATGGCAATTAAAGGCGCTGAGCTATTACAAGCATTAAACTTTACCGGCCTTCCGATGATTATTGGCTTTATTATAATTTGTGCCTTTGTCAACTTACTAATTGCCAGCGCTTCTGCAAAATGGGCATTATTAGCTCCAATTTTTGTACCGATGTTTATGTACTTAGGCTATTCACCAGCCGTTACACAGGCTGCCTATCGTGTGGGGGATTCTATCACCAATCCGATCACACCTATGCTAGCTTATTTCGCCATTCTTTTAGCTTTCGCAAGACGCTACGACAAGAATATTGGCATTGGGACATTAATTTCCGCGCTACTTCCCTACTCTATTGTCTTTGCGATTGGTTGGGTCATTCTATTTGCCATTTGGTTCTTATTCGATTTACCGCTAGGACCTGGTGATTTTATTCATTTAAAATAAGGAGATGTTTCCATGTCGATTATTCAACAGGAGAAATTTAGTACATTAATTGATACGTATGAGGAAGAAATGATTGCGCTTCGTCGTCATTTCCATGCAAACCCGGAGCTTTCGTATGAGGAAGTAGAAACACCTAAGACAATCGCTGCCTTTCATCGTGCTTTAGGACATGACGTACGTGAGCATGTGGGTGGTAACGGTGTTGTCGCAACATTAAAGGGACATAAGCCTGGAAAAACTGTTGCGCTACGAGCTGATTTTGATGCGCTGGCTATTACGGAAGAAACAGGGCTCTCTTTTCAATCAACAATTAATGGGCGCATGCATGCGTGTGGGCATGACGGCCATACCGCTACGCTCCTTATTGTCGCAAAAGCATTAAATGCGCTACAGCATGAGCTTGCAGGAACGATTGTATTTATTCATCAACATGCCGAAGAGCTTGCCCCGGGAGGCGCGATTGCGATGATTGAGGATGGGTGCTTAGAGGGGGTAGATGTCATCTTCGGCACACACTTATGGGCGCCACTAGAGCTAGGGACGATTTATACGGCACCCGGGCCACTAATGGCAGCTGCGGATGCGATTTATATTACCATTCAAGGTAAAGGCGGACATGGCTCTAATCCAAGTGATACGAAGGATTCCATTTTAATCGCTTCTCAGTTTATCGTGAATTTACAGCAAATCGTTTCAAGACGAATTAATCCCCTCCACCCAGCGGTTATATCAATTGGTCATATTGAAGCATTGAATCCGTTTAATGTAATTGCAGACCAGGTGTATTTAAAAGGGACTGTTCGTACGTTTAATGCAGAAGAGCGCGATTTAATTGAAAAAGAAATTGAGTCGTTATTACAGGCGACGTGTGCTTACATGAAAGCGAGCTATACGTATGAATATGTGCGAGGCTATCCAGCAGTCGTGAACCATCCTGCTGAAACGAATCATATTATGCAGACCGTCGAAAAAATGCCTGAGCTTCAAGGGTTAGTATGTGAACCACAAATGGGCGGAGAAGATTTTGCTTACTATCTTGAACACGTACCAGGCAATTTCTTCTTCACAGGTGCTAAAAATCCTGAATGGTCCGAGGTTTATCCACATCATCACCCTAAATTTGATATTGATGAGCGAGCATTAGCTATTGCAGCTAAGGTATTAGGCCACGCTACGTTAGATTATTTAAAATAATAATAAAAAGGAAGTGCTCGCATGAAGAAGCACTTCCTTTTTTATTGACCTTCTAGCTCCAACAACCAAGCCTTTCGCTGCAGTCCACCTCCATAGCCACCGAACTGCCCATCTGTATTAATAACGCGGTGGCACGGGATAAGCAGTGCGATTTGATTGGCACCATTTGCTTGTGCAACTGCACGGGCAGCTGTTGGTTTACCTAATTGGATGGCGAGCTCCTTGTAACTTCTCGTTTCACCGACTGGAATTTGGCGGAGTTGTTCCCAAACTACCTTTTGAAAGGGTGTGCCAATTTCAGTTGAAAGGGGTGTCTGAAAAGTCATAGAGGTTCCTTCAAAATAGGCAGCTAATTCCGTAGTTAACTGCTGTAGGAGCTTATTTGTCCCAGGCACAATCGCTACATTTAATTTTTTACGCATAGTAAGGATTTCATTTTCCAGCCCTCGACGATCGACGAACTCGAGCAAATAAAGTACCTCGTCATCTGCAATGGCCATCATAGGCCCGAGCTTTGTTTCAATCCAAGTGGCAGTTAATAAGCGAATGTCGCCACTACTGCGCGGTACATTTCCCATAATTCGTGTAAAGGCATCACGAAACCCATTGCTAGATTCAAAGCCGCTATCAAGCTGTGTCTCAATTAGGGGCTTGCCATTACGTATATGATTGAAGGCAATCCCAAGTCTTCGCGCACGTGCATATTCTAAAAACGTCATGCCAAATGTTTTTAGAAATTGCCTACGTGCTGTATTGGCACTGATGGATAATTCCTCAAAATCTCGGTCACGCCATTTTCTCTCAGGATCTGCTTCGATGGCTTCCACTAATTTTCGTACGTCTGCTGATAATGTAGTCGGTGTATGAAGCGGCTGACATCGTTTACAGGGGCGGTACGAGGCAAGCACTGCCTCTTGCGCTGTTTTGAAAAATTCACAGTTTTCTTTTTTAGGCTTTTTCGCTGGACAGGTCGGTCGACAAAAAACACCTGTTGTCCTGACCCCAACAAAAAAGATGCCCTCGTAGTGTGAATTTTTTTCAAGTAGCATTTGATAATATTCGTCAATCAACGCTGGTTGTGAAATCATATGCATCCTTCTTTCATTTCTTGATGAGCTTAGTCTATCAAATTCCTCTTCTCTCTATACCCAAAAAATTAACACCGATTTTTTTCATATGGTAGCTCACCAATCCTATCGTCAGAAATCGCGCATCACCTTAGAAAGCGTGTTTTGGCTACGACATATCAATAAATATGTGTCAGCACTATGAGAATAAGCCTGTTCATTTAACAAGTATCTATTCGAGTAGGAGGTTTTCATAAATCATTATCATTTCTTTGCAGGATAATTGTGCATGCTTGGTATCATATAGCATAAAAATAACTTAAAAAGTACCCCTTAGAGCCCAGATTTCGCCCCTTTTTCGTCATTTTCGGGACTGTAAAGGTCGTTTTCAACATAGAAAAATGAAAATTAATCAAGCATCTTGCTGTTTTCTAGAATCGCGCTAGCAAATGCCCAGATCCACGCTTAAAGCTCGACAAAAATGATCCCTCGGAGAAACAAAAAAGGCTGTTTTCGCCTCATTTCGGGCAAAAACAAGCCTTTTTCTATGCTTAAAGTTAATAACTATCGCTTACATTCATATTAAATTATGCTAGTTCAGCTTTTAAATACAAAATAGTTATGCAAATGCTTATATTCCCTGCGTCTTTAGGCTTTGTTTGGCACATATTTAAAATTATGTCGTAGTCAAAAGACGCTAGTTGAGCTTTTGACGATTTTTAATAAAGCATTTCTAACAAACACTATCGTTTTACAAACTTCGCATCAGCCCATACCGTATGATCTGCTGCATTTCCATTAATGCCAGCATCCGTTGTGACAAGCTTCAGCTCCTTTGCGCCCTTCAATGAAACATTTACGAAACCGCTTGAAGTAGTAGAATAAAAGGTGTTACTGCCATACACTTGCTTACCGTCCACTGATACTTCAAAACGAGCAGACGAGGAGGTATTATTCTGCATCTCCTGATCAATACCAATATAGCTTTCAAAGTAATCATAGTCCCTGTTACTCAAATCATAAATGACTGTTGAGCGAGCGTGTGTACCAAGCCCTTTTTTGTATGTCGTATCGACACCCTGACGAAGTAAATGAATGGATTTGCCTGCTGGCGATTTATCTCGCTGGAAGCCGCCCCATGCAATGGTGGCTGATACAGGGTCAATATCTGAAGTATAGGTCACCTGATTGGCAACAACAACACGCATTTTCTTCGTTTTTTGCTGACCCTCCTGCTCTATTTTATAGATCACTGTATAATCACCAGGAACTTTTGTATCGACATTAGATGTAATAGAAACTTCATCAGTAATAGTGTCACCCGCGCTATTTTTAGCCGTCACGTAATCACTTGGCGTAAATTCACTATTTACAGGAATGGTTACGTGATGTTCAATTGATAATTCAGGCTGTGTAGTATGAACTTCTACAGCTTCTAAAGCCTTTAGCTTTTTATCGTATGCAACAACTTGATAGGTCGCATCTTCTGTGATTTCCTCGGTGAAGCTATTCGTTGCAGTGAATGCTAAAAGCTTACCATCTCGGTAAATTTCATAACCAAGTACATGCTCTTGATTGTCTGGGTCCATCTCTAGTGAAATCGTATTTTTAGTTGCTGCATGCGTTAAATCAACTTGTGGCTGCGCGTCCTCGGAAAAGCCATGTCCTTTATAAGAAATCACACTATTATTTAAATACCAAATCTTTGTCGGCGCCTCATAAATGCTCGTTTTCTCTTTCGTATCATCACCTACAGTGAAGCCATGTCGCGCAAAGTAGCTACTTAGGTCCTTTTCTAACACTTCTGAAGAATATTGAATTAAATATTGCTGCTTTGAGTAATCACCCTCTGGTAAGGAAACAGGCTGTTCACGGTAAAGTTTATTCAGTTCAGCCCAGTAACCTGGATGAGCTAATTCTAGCTGCCAAAAAGCACCTAAGCGTTCGGATAATCCTTGTGCCGTCATCGATTTTTGGTTTTCTTTAATAACATGCTTGTAAATCGTTTCATATGGAATTCGATTATCGAGCGCATTATACTCTACTGACATTGCCATCGAGACCATATTATTTGTCACTTCTCCGTACTCTCGCATGCCAACCGCCATTCGATGCCCAATTTCATGGGTTAGGCCCCAGCCTGGATATGTTTTACTAAAATCCCCACTAAATAAGAAGGGGACGGTGCTGCGCTGTATACCGGTATGATTCCCTGCTGCATACATCGCACCATAGGGCTGCATTAATCGAATATTTTCACGAATTTCTCCTGGTGTATGCACTGTCTTACTACTGTCAAAACCCGTAAAATCAAATAGTTTCTTAATCCATCTATCATATCCACTAACGGTCGTTTGCGGATTGACATCATTAGTAATAAATTGCTTATATGCTTCTGAAGCGGTACCTGTAAATAAGATGCGATCACTCATAATTTCAGTCACATCAATTAATTGACGGTCCTTTACCTCCGGGTGGGCTTCAACATCTTTCGCTAGTCGCTGCTGATAGGTTTCTAAAAAGCTTTTAAATACCGCAACATCATCTCCTTTTTTAAATAAAGGGAAACGCTCCCCACCTTCAAAACGTAAAACCGGCGCTTTTTTCTGTTGTTCAGCAGTGTAAGGATTGATAATATAGACAGCGCCACCTTGTGTCACATTCCCCGTATAAATTGCGGGTACAGTAAAGACATTTTTTCCTGGCTTTAAATTAACCGTTCGATTCCACGCATTCCAGCTTCCCTCCTGCTGGGTAAACATGAGTTGTGGTAGTGGCTGTGTGCTATCTGCCTCTACATAGACGGTTAATTCCTCCCCAACTAGAGCAGCAATTCCTGTAGGCTGCGAATTTGAGCCATAGGGCATTTTTAATGTTTGCTGTGCATAACTCGCCATATTTCCACGCTGTTCAGCTGTGATAATGCGTCCCTCTGTTTGCAACTCCCCATTGACAATTTTTTTCGCTAAGGAAATTTGTGATTTGTATTCTTCAGAAAGCGGGTGCTTTGCAATTTGCTTTTCAAGCTCCTCAATTTTAGCGGGTGAATTATAGGCTGTGCTTACTTCTGCCATTAGATTATTTGAGAAAAGGCTGTTCATCTCTTCAGCTATTTGGTCTTGTTTGTAAAAGGAAAATTCCCCTGCGGCTGCCCAATTTGCATTGGCCTTTTTAAAAACGAATTTTAAACGTTTAAATTCTGTATTTGCAAATTGAATTTCAATCGTATCATTCGTCGAACTAGTATATTCGCCTACAGTTACGCGTGTAAAATCATCTTCTGCTTCGGAAGTAGAAGTATAAATTTCGAATTGCTGTGCAAACCCTTTACCACCTGGGCGAGGGGTGTAAATAATTCGACTTAGCTCTTCCGTATCATTAAATGTAAATATGACTTCATTCGTAAATGTATCACTGTTCGGCTTTCCTGTTTCCCAGTGCGTAGTTGTATCACCATCAATCGCATAATCTAGCAATGATTTATGATAAATGCCACCATTGTTTTTGATGGACTTTATATGAGAAGAATCAATTTTAAAAAGTGCCTCATAGTCTGCTAAATATGCGCTATTCTTTAAAGAGAATGGTTGTACAGAAGCGGTGGTATTTTCAGTGTTCGCACGTACACTGTTTTTTGTCTCCGATTCGGTTGCATAACTTAGGATTGGTAAAGTCGTTAAATTAAGTGTTAGAACTGTAGCTACGGCAATTGATACGCCTTTTTTCATGTAATAACCCCCATCATAATATTAAAATCGCTTATAACTATCTGAAAAATCAAATAATTAATAAACATAGTTAAAATCGTAATATAAAAAACATATTATTACAATTATTTTAAACTTTTGACATAATTTAAATTATTTTTAAATAGATAAAAGTCCTATATTGATATTAAAATAAAAAAACACGGATTTCTCCGTGTCTTTTTTAGACAGATGGTGGTCGATTCACAACTAATATATTATCTGCCTGTTGTTTTTCTAACAACCGTAGTACATCAGCTCCATAAATCCCTTCGGCATAATCCATTTCAGATTCATAAATTGGGATAAGTTGATGTGCTACAATTAAAACTTTTTCTACAACTGTACCAGAAATAGAGAATTCATTTGGTTCTCTTGCTAATAAATGGGTCATTTTTGTATGATTCGATAAAATCTTTAATGCGTTCCCTTCAATAGGGAACGTCGTATAGCCATAAATCTTCTGCAGCTTTTTACGTGCGCTATATCCAAATTCCGCCATCATGCGTAAAGGCCAGTTTTTTTCAGGAAGTGTCCATTCCCCTTCAGAAGCGACCCAATTAAGTGGTAATTTCATCATCATTTCATATGCTTCATTGTGCGTTACATTTGGCGGGAGATGATTACTAACACCCAATGTGAAAACAACATAATATGGATGTTTTTTCGTTGGATAAATAATATTTCCTGTAATCGTAAGCGTCGGATTTTCTTCTTCTAATAAATTTGATATTTGAATGGCAATCGGCCCATACTCTTTTTCGAAATTTTCACGTACTTTTTCTTCATCTGTTAACGCTTCCGTTATTTTTGCCGCCACTTTCGAATTGGGCTGTCCATCGTCTACCGACTTCTCCACAACGGCAGGACGTTGAAAATCAATGACTTCCTGGACCCGTGCCGCTGTTAATTTTTCTTGTAAAGCCGTATAGCCATTTGCTTCCGCATACTGCCACTCCGCTTTATATACTGGCACCAATTCATCGATGCGAATTTCTTCGCCTTCTACCTGCAAGTGCTGGATATCTGAATCAGTAGGAGCAGAAATTAACATACAGCTTAAATAGGTTTCAATGCCATACGGGTCTGCTAAATCCCCTTTGTTGGGGACGATGACCCCTCGAGCCGGCTGAACGTTTTCATCATGCGGAATACATGCTAATTTAATCAACCAATTAATCGGCCATATTTTTTCTCGATCCAACCAGTCTGCCCCGCCTTCAAGCCAATCTGCAGGTACTTTCATCATATTTTCCACATATAACAGGTTGTATCCAACCGCGCGGTCACTCATACCTGTTGTAAATAAAACATAATACGGATGGGCGGCTGATGGGGCAATAATATGCGCCTGAATCGGGACTTCAGAAGGGAAGTTTTGATAATAGGTCGTTTGAATCGGACCGTACACCTCTTCAAACGCCGCACGAATTACCGCATGACTGGATGGTTCTTCGTATTCTTCCTCGTCTTCATCCTCATAGTCCTCGTCTTCATCATCATATTCCTCTTTAGGCGTTGTACGCGGCACATGGTCGGCGGGTAAGGTCGCATTATGGGCCTGAATGAGTGCTAGAATTTCCGTTTGATTTTGTTCTTTCGCCATCACCTCGGCATCTTTTCGTTCAAAATAACGAATCGTCGTATCCACACCATAGTCGATTAACAGTTGGACAACTTCTTTATTTCCAGATCGAATAGCACCGAATAGGACATCTTTATAGGGATGAGGCGGTTCAAAATTTATCGCAGCCCCCTGTTGTAATAAATAGCGCACCATCTCATAATGGCCTTTTGCCGCAGCTGATTTTATCGCTGTATCTTTATAAGGGAAGGATTCTTCATCAATATCCATTCCACTTTCTAGAAGCCATTTCACAATCGCTAATTGATTTGATTCAGCGGCTAAATGTAAAACCGTTCCAACCGGTGTATAGGCATGCAATACATCCTCGTTATTTTCGTCTAGCTGTTGCAGGACGTCTAGCTTCCCTTCTCTGATCGCCTTCTGTACCGTTTGATTTAATAACGGTGTGTTTGGTTTTTTATTTTCCATCCTTAAATACCTCCATTTTTATACATCTTTAGCGACTTCACCATTTTTAACTAGTATTTCTATGATTTCTTCTCTTGTTGCACCCTTTTTATCCGCTTCTCTTAATGCTACCACAACAGCTTCTAGATTTTCTTTATTATGCTGCCTACGATTTGGTGCAATCACTAAATTATACAAACTGAGTATGGGATCAATATCAACTTTTTTTAGAATGGCTTGGCCTTCTTTTACTAAACTTTGCTGAGCTTGACCTTTTCCTTTTTTATAAAGTATATGATGAGCATGAGGACGATCGTCGACTGCTAAGTATGGAGCTCGTTCATTATTATAGCGTTCTGTTCCAACACGTTTTTCATAATATTTTGCATAAGAAATTACCTTTCCATGTCTTAATGCCTCATCATATTGTTCTTCAACCCCAAGAGACCGCATTGTACGGCGAATACAATTCAAATCTTCTTCTGTTAGTTTAATATCTCCTTTGAAATTTGCATTTTGAATCGCTAACAATAACTCATTCATTTTTTCGTGCTTTATATGATTTCCTGATTTTTGAAAATCAATAAATTTATAAAAATGCTCTTTAATATGAGGGCGCTCTATATTTTCTCTGATTTCATTAAATTCTTTAGGAGAAATTTTCACAGGTGCGGAAAAAATATCTTGAATTACTTTAATTTTTTTACCTTCTTGTGAAGAACTAATATTCTCTTTCGTCTTAGAGAAGTAAACGTGATTATCTTTATTAGAAGAGCCCATTTTCTTTACAGCTAAAAATTCTCCATCTGGGGTAACAGCATTCTCAGTAAGTTGAATAGATTTTTTTACAAGATAGGATATATCTTCACTTAAATCTTTTCCTAAATCTTTGCTCACTTTGGCAACTTTTTTAACCTTATTTGTTACCTTATCTGTTACCTTGTTTGAAATATTATTTATAGTTGATTTTAATTTTAGTGGCTTATTTGCGAGTAAATCAGTATTCTTATTTACATCATATACTATACCCTTCATATTTAGATTGCTAATAGTACCCGCCTTCAAAGCTTTTCCCTGTTTGATAACCGAACTACTAATTTTTCCGGCAGTTGTACCCATTTTAGCTACACCGGCTGCAGGGCCTGCGCCTGGAACAAATAATGTCGCCGTATTAAATACATAGCCACCTATTGCGTAGGAGTCACCATTTTTTACATTTTGAGTTATGTTCCCTATCATTTTTGTGACGCCCTCTTTTAGTTGGGCGCGGCCTTCCTCTGTGGCCACTAGATTATAGGTGTCTGTTAAGGCTTTTTTATCTTGCTCCATTTTGTATTCCATGTATTTAGGTGGCTTTAATCCGGCCATTTTTAGAGTAGCTGTGTCTACTGCGTTCTCAATTGAATTATATGTAGAAACTGCCCCGATAGCCGTATCACTAATAAGACTTCCTGCTGCACCAATGATACCCATTTGAAAAAGAATTCTTTCCTTCTCCGCTTTGCCTAGCGCCTTAAATCCTTCTGGCAAGCCATACTGCTCGACAAGCTGATCAATCGGGAGGTTTTCAATATAGTTCACTGCTTTCCCCCAGGCCTTCGCTACCTCTTCTGAACTCTCCTTCAAATAGGTTTCAAATGGATGCGCCTTAGCATACTGCTCCTCTAATCGTTTTTGCTCCGCTAGTTCACGCTGCTGTGCCTCAAATTGTTTTTGTGCCTGAATCGCCTGCTGATACTCCGCCATACTGTCACTAAACGCTGAACTCTCAGTCAATGCATCAAAATCCGGAGATGAATACGCAAGACCTATTGAAACATTTAATAGCTCAATATATGTCTCCGTCATATTCGACACAACTTCTTTTTCCACTTGCATACGTTCAAATGTATGTACATTCGTGAGCGTATAAAAAAACAAAAAAACGAGCTTATTTCACGATAATAAGCTCGTCTATATCTAAATAACTACATTCACTTATCTTCTTGATAAAACCCATCCTTCACAACAGTATTTTGTATATTTTTTTTCGTAACTAAAATGGGCTCCAATAAAATAGAAGGAATATTATTTTTTCCATTATCGATAGAGTCGGTAATATCGACTTTCTGTTTTTTCGCCATTGATACAGCTGTTTTCGCAGCGACACTCGAGAGCTTTTTCACAGGTTTATAAACGGTTGCGAGCTGTGTTCCTTGCTGAATTGCCTGAATATTTACTGCATCTGCATCTTGTCCAATAACAGCAATTTTTTTCGCCATCCCCTGCTGCTTAATAACCTGCATCGCCGCATAGGCTGTCGCATCATTGGCGGCAATTACTGCATCAATCTGATGATGATTAATACGAAGCGCCTCCTCCATACCTTTTGCGGCTTCTTTTGGCTGCCAGTTTTTCGTCCATTGATCATACTGAATGCGAATGTCGCCGCTTCGTATAAGCGGTGCAAATACATTCATAGCACCTTTTTTCAGCAAATGCGAATTATGGTCCGTTGAAGCCCCGCCAATATACACCACATTGCCCTGTGGTACGCTTTTTAGCAGTTCCTCTGCCTGCAACTGCCCGACACGTTCATTATCAAAGGAAATATACAAATCAATGTCAGCATTTTTTACAATGCGGTCATACGCAATCACCTGAATATTTGCCTTATGCGCTTGGTGAACAATGGCCGCCATCGCCTGGGCATTATGTGGCACAATGACCAATATATCGACATGTGAACGAATCATCTTTTCAGCCTGTTCAATCTGCAAGGCATCATTACCATGTGCAACTGCTACTTGGATGTTCGCACCTTGCTTCTGTACCTCCTCGGTAAAATAGGCACGGTCCTTTACCCAGCGCTCCTCGTTTAATGTATCCATTAAAAAGCCCACTGTAACCTGCTTCTGTACAGCCGTTTCCTCTGCCTTTGTTGCACTACAAGCCGTTAATAAAAGCACAATAAGCAACCAGCTATATTTCATCATAGGCGAGTGCCCTTTTCCGGTATTCCGTTGGGGAATAGCCCGTATATTTTTTAAATACCTTACTAAAGTAATTCGGGTCTCGGTAGCCAACATCATACGCAATCTCCTTTGTCGACGTTTCCTGCTCAAGCAGCCGCTTTTTCGCATGCTTTATACGAATTTCACTCAAATAGTCAATATAATTAATATTGAGCTTATCTTTAAAAAGCTTGCTGACATAAATCGGATTGAGATGTAAATAAGCCGCTAACGTTTCCAACGAGATGTCCTCTGAAAAATGCTGGTCAATATATGTCTTTGCCTGCTGCATTTTATCCGACTCTTGACGCTTTTTCAGCCATTCCTCGTGACGAGCAAGCTGGTCAATCGCTTGAAAAATATCCTTCAATAATTGCGCTTGTGATTCATCGGAAAAAGAAAGCGTCGGTGGTCCCATCTCAAGTCCAAGCTGGTGAAGCTGTATATGCACTTGCCATAATTTTTGGAAGGCTTCCTCACGTGCCTCCGCTAAGGGCTTTTGCTGCGTCATTTGTTGAAATAATAGCCGAATCTTATGCCAATCGAGCTGATCAATTGCCGCTTGCCAGTCCGCCTCCATCGGCACAAACTGCACATAATCCTCAAAATAAATTACGCGCTGCGCGACGCCAGAGACTAGCCATGCCTCGCGATACCCTCTCGACAGCTCATCTAATGACGGAATTTGACTACTAATCGCGACTGAACTGTAGTGCTGCTCCTCTAACGCTGCAATAAATGCCTTCGCGACACGCATCGTTTCCTGTCTAAAATCTTCCTTTATCGGAATAATAAATGGCCGCCTTTGCTCGTACAAGACACCACTATACACCCCGTACTGCTGTGCCTTCTTCAATACAGCCTCACCCTTTACCTGCTCCGCAAATGTCACCATTAATACAGCAAAAGAGGTTGTTTCCTTTAATGGAAGCGGTAATACATCCTCTACAGAGTCCATAGCATCAAATAATAGCTGTGATACAAAGGCTTGCTCAATAAATGGCTCAAACTGCTGCTTTTGCTGTTTTTCAGCAATGATTTTCTCCGCAATCGCACCGATAATTTGCGTCATTTCCTTTGGAGTAGTTGGTTTTAATAGATAATCCTTTACCCCTAACTGTAAAGCACTTTTGGCATAATCAAATGTATCAAAGGCTGTCACCATGACAAACTGGCATTCAATTCCCTTTTGTTGAATCAGCTCAATCGCCTCTAAGCCGGTCATTCCAGGCATTAAAATATCCATTAGCACTAAATCAGGTTCTTCCTTTAGCGCATATTCAACTGCTTCACGTCCGTTTTTAGCCTGCATCATTTGAAAATCTGGAAAAGCCTTTTGTAAGATTTGCTGTAGGGCTTGGCGCTCAATTGGTTCGTCATCTACGATTAATAATTTAAGCGTCATCTGCTCGCTCCTCTCTAGGAATATGTATTGTTACGACAGTCCCCTGCCCCTCACTGCTCGTAATTTGCAGTAAGTTCGTCTGACCATAAAATAGCTCAAGGCGTTTTTGGACATTGTAAAAGCCAATATGTGCCTCACTTTGCGGTGCCTGGATACGCTGAAGCTGCTCGGCATTAATACCTTGCCCATCATCCATAATCTGAATCTGAAGTCCCTGTGGCACTGTTTTAATGTTTAGCTTTACCGTTCCACCATTTTCTACTGGCTCAATGCCATGAATAACCGCATTTTCAACGAGCGGCTGTAATGTAAAGCTTGGAATCGGAACGGATAAATCAGCGTCAATCGACGTTGTATACGTCAGCCTGTCCGCAAAACGCGCCTGCTGAATCGCCATATATTGCGCAATAACTGCCACTTCCTCCTCTAACGGAACGGCCTGATCACGATTTTTCAAGTTATAGCGTAATAACCCCGCCACATCAACCAATAAATCACTCGTTTCCTCTGCCCCGTCTAGATAGGCTTTTTTGGATAATGTATTAAGTGTATTAAATAAGAAATGTGGATTCATTTGATTTTGTAAACTCTTGAGCTGACTTTCCTTTAGCAAAAGCTTATTTTTCTGAAGCTCCTGCTCTAAATGCGCCTTTTGCGTTAGCTCATCAATATACTCATTAATATTCACGCGCATATGCTCAAAGGTCGAGGCTAAAAAGGCGAGCTCATCCTTTGACTCCACCTTTACAGGGCGATCAAAATGCCCCTCTGCTAAGTCATTCGCTGCACGTGTCAACTCATCCACCGGCTTTGTAATACTATAGGAAAAGCCATATGTCGCCGCTAGTAACACAACCGTAATGAGGGCGAGGACGAATAGCGCTAATTTATTTAGCTGCTCAGATGTTTCAATTAGCGCGCCATAAAAGCCATTATAGGTTGCCATTTCTTCACTCAAAAGCGTCATTGTCATCTCCGAAATATAGTTGGCAATACGTGTCGCTTCATTAAATTCCATCGTTGCCTCTTCAAGCTCCTGCTCATTGACAAGGCGCAATACACGCTCAGACGTATCCGTCACACTCTCTAGCAAATGCCGATAGCTCGTAATACGAAAGCCATTGTCATCATTACGTAAGGTTTCAAGCTCTTGCTCTAAATCACGCACCTTCGATAGCTGCGCACGCGTTTGCTGAGCATGATAGGCTGACGGTGTCACAAGTTGTGTATTCAGTGAGGTAATAAGCGCCTTCGTTTGCTGTGACACATCATTAATTTCCATATACCGCTTTAAGACTTCATTTGATTTTTGCTGATTTTGCTCGGTGACATGGGTTAAAGCAAGCCAAATAATGCCCATGACTGCCACCGCTAAAATAACAAGCAGCCAGATTTTTTGCTGAATTTTTGTCATGAGCCCACCTCTTCAATCTCAAAGGATGTAAAATAGCCTGCTACCTTTAGTGGCATTTCATTGCCATTTAACCAATCGACAAGACGCTTCACCCCTTGTTGCCCCATTTTCTCAGGCTGCTGCGTCACAAGCGCATTAATTTTTTTACTTTGTAATAGCGCTTCTGCATCGACCCCGTCATCAAAGGTATACAACTGAAAATTACTTAGACGCATTCGCTTTGAAATTTCCTGGACGACTGTATTCGTATAATTCGCATTAAGCATTATAAAGGCATCGCTCGTCGGATGTTCATTTAATAATTGCTGCGTGGAATCGACAAGTTGCTGCTGCTCATGTCCGGTTGTACGCACAATGACCTCGATTCCTTGACGATGAAATGCTCGCTTCAACCCTTTCAGACGCTGACGCTCAAAATAGGGCTTTGCTTCATCCATTAATACGACGACCTCATCACCCTTTTTCAATGTTTGTAGCGCATGTTTCCCTAGTGCCTGACCTGCTGCCACCTGATCTGTTCCAATATACGTTTTACGCAAGGTATCCTTCACCGGCACATCATTTGCTATCGTAATAATTGGAATGCCGTAATAGGCGGCCTTCACCTGCGCAAGCTCTTTAAAGCGCGGGTTATCAAGACCTTGGATTAAGATACCATCTACCTTTGAATGAATTGCAAGCTCCATCGCATCTAAAAAGGCACTATCATCAAAGGCATACGCACCCGTGACCTCAAAGGCAACACCTTGCTTCTTCGCCTCCTGTTTCGCCCCCTGTGCTACGCGGTCCCAAAAAGGTGTATCTAGTTCCTGTGTAATTAATGCGATATGCAAGGTATTTGTGTCCTTTGCTATTTTTGGTAGCTGCGGTGTGGCATCCATCACTTGATACACAGCTCTTCCTACAAGCACACTAAAGAACACAATCAACAGCCCAAATATTATAAGAAGTTGTTTGTTCACGGCATCCCCTTCTTTCCAATAAAATACAAAAAAAGCCAGTGTATATATTTACCACCAGCTTTCTTTATTTAAGCACGTTTTGCGCGTGTTGCTACATCAAAAATTACCGCCGTCGCAAGTACTGCTCCTCGAATCATATATTGGTACGAAATTCCGACACCAAGCAGGTTCATACCGTTTGATAAGGAGGCCATCACAATCGCACCGATAATCGCGCCTGTTACTTTTCCGACACCACCTGCAGCTGATACACCACCAACATAGGCTGCCGCAATCGCATCAAGCTCAAACAATGTTCCTGCCGTCGTTGTCGCAGATTGTAAACGTGATGTATACAAAATACCTGACAGCGCCGCTAGCATCCCCATCGAACCAAATACGAACAACGTAATTTTTTGAACATTAATCCCTGTTAAATGCGCCGCTTCTGGGTTGCTCCCCACCGCATAAATATAGCGTCCTAACACCGTTTTCGTCGTTAGGTAGTAATATACAAGCACCACAACAAGCATAATAATTAATGTCCAAGAGAAGCCATTATAGCCTGCTAGGATCCACGTGATGTATAAAATGACGGCCGATACGAGCACAAGCTTAACGCTAAACATACTCATTGATAATGTGTCAAAGCCATATTTATTTTTCGTGCGACGTGTTTTAAACTCACTATAGATAAAAAAGGCGATTGCTAATAGTCCAATGAGTAACGTTGACAAATGAAGCCCCGCCACTTCCGCAATTGCTGGAATATTGCCGTTACCAATGGCGTTGAACTGGTCGTTTTTAATAATAATCGTCCCCGATTGCTCCGTTACTTGTAGGAGCGCACCGCGGAAAATCAGCATCCCTGCTAATGTCACAACAAAGGCTGGAATCGCTAGTTTTGCTACTAAAAAGCCGCTAATAAGCCCAATTAAAATCCCGATTAATAAAATGATTGGAATAACAAGCCACATTGACCAGTCCATACGCGTCAGGAAAATCGCAGCGATAGCACCGAGAAAACCTGCTAAAAAGCCGACCGACAAATCGATATGACGAATGACGATTACTAATGTCATCCCGACCGCAAGCACCGCAATATACCCTGCAGAGTCTAATAAGTTACTAATATTGCGCGATGACATAAATAAACCATTTGT
This sequence comes from Candidatus Kurthia intestinigallinarum, assembly GCF_003991225.1. GTDB lineage: Bacteria > Bacillota > Bacilli > Bacillales_A > Planococcaceae > Kurthia > Kurthia populi. The sequence goes on along the minus strand of NZ_JTFC01000036.1, from coordinate 31,452 downwards.
TAAAATCGTAAAAATCAACATAATCACAACAAGTGCGATATACATCCCGTACTCACGAATATTTTGCTTTAATAATGTTTTTAGTTCCCCGAAAAAACTCATCTGTTTCGCCTCCTATTGTGTCGCTAATGCCATAATATTTTCCTCATTTGCTTCGCTACGTGAAAGTTCTCCCTTTATGCGACCCTCTGCCATTACATAAATGCGGTCACTCATCCCAAGCACCTCCGGAAGCTCCGAGGAAATCATAATAATGCTCATGCCCTTATCAACAAGCTCATTCATAATCGTATACATTTCAAACTTTGCCCCGACGTCAATACCGCGTGTCGGCTCATCTAAAATTAAAATCTTCGGCTCTGTAAATAACCATTTCGCAACAGATACCTTCTGTTGATTGCCCCCACTTAGCTTCCCTACTTCCTGCTCTAGAGAACTTGCCTTAATATTGAGTGACTGCTTATAATGCTGTGCAACCTTTACTTCCTCGTTGACATTAATTGTCCCACCACTCGCAATTTTTTGTAGATTGGCGGCCGATATATTTTCGCGGATGTCCTGTAGTAAAAATAAACCATCCCCTTTACGGTCCTCCGTCACATAGGCAATTCCTGCTTTAATGGCCTCACTCGTATGCTTCAACTTCCGCTTCTTACCAAGTACCTCAAGCTCTCCCTGCATTTTATAATGCTTTGGATTACCAAAAATACTGAGTGCGAGCTCCGTACGCCCTGCGCCCATCAGCCCTGCAATGCCGATGATTTCGCCTTTTTTCAGCTCGACATGTGCATCCTTTACAACTTGGCGATCTAAATTGCTATCATGGGCAGACCAATCACGCACCGCAAGCACGGTTTCTCCAATTTGTTGATTCGGTCGTTTCGGATAAATATCCTCAATATCACGCCCAACCATGCTACGAATGATTTTATTTTCGGTAATTTCTTCAGTCTGCGCATCCATCGTTCCGATTGTCTTGCCATCTCGTAGCACTGTCACCTTATCAGCAATCGAAATGACTTCCTTTAATTTATGCGAAATCATAATGCAGCTAATGCCCTGCGATTTCAATTCCTTCAGTAATTGCAGTAAGTTTTCACTGTCATCTTCATTTAATGCGGCTGTTGGTTCATCTAAAATGAGTAGTTTTACATCCTTACTAAGCGCTTTGGCGATTTCGACGAGCTGCTGACGCCCAACATTTAAGTCACGAATCATCGTCTCCGGTGTAATACGTAGACGCACCTTTTCTAATAACTTTTTAGAAGCGGTAATCGTTTCATTCCAGTTAATAAACGGGCCACTCTTTAGCTCATTGCCAGCAAAAATATTTTCATAAACCGTTAAGTCCGGAAATAACGCCAGCTCCTGATAAATAATACCGATACCGACCTTTACGCTGTCGCTAATTTCACGGAATTGCTGTGCTTTGCCGTTGTAAATAATCTCTCCCTCATATTCACCATGCGGATAAACACCACTTAATACTTTCATAAGCGTCGATTTTCCAGCACCATTCTCACCCACTAAACAATGAATTTCACCGCGCTCCACCTTGAAATTCACATCAGAAAGTGCCTTAACACCAGGGAAGCTTTTTGAAATAGTATCCATTTCTAAAATATAATCTGCCATGCGAATTCCTCCTTTAAAAAAGAAATAGTGATAGCACAGGCCATCACTATTCCACTTGTTCTTATGAAACTACTTCAAGCCTGTGAATTCGTCTGCTTTGTAGTAACCTGAGTCAATTAACTCTTTTTGTACATTATCTTTATCGACTACAATGACATCCGTTTGCTTCGCTTTTACTTTCTTCGTGCCATTGTCATACTCACCTGTTGTTTCTGGTGTTTTATCATCTAATACATCAACAGCCATACCCATCGCATCTTTTACAAGCGTACGTACGTCCTTAAATACAGTCATTGATTGCTTTTCATCAATAATATATTGAATCGATGCTTTTTCTGCATCCTGACCAGTAATTAAATAGTTTTTAATATCGCCATCTGATTTGAATACATCGGCAATTGAACGCGCTGTGCCGTCATTTGGTGCAAGTACAGCGACATCCCCCTTCATGTCATCTTTGACAGCTGTTAAGTTTGTTTGCGCTTTATTTTTCGCTTCATTGGCATCCCAGTTCGTTGTTACCTGACCAATCACTTTCCCTAACTCTGCGCGTGATAAGTCTTTTTTATCCTTCATTGATTCGGCCACACTTGAGTTAGCAATTTTAAATGTACCATCCGCAATTTTTGGCTGTAATACTTCCCATGCTCCTTGGAAGAATAGGAACGCATTGTTATCCGAAGCCGCGCCCGCGTATAAGTAAAGCGGTACATCTTTTCCTTCTGCATGATCCACTAAATATTGAGCCTGTGCAGCACCTACAGCGATACTGTCAAACGTCACATAGTAATCAACTGCATCGGTATCTGTAATTAAACGGTCATACGAAATCACCGTCACATCATCTTTTTTCGCTGCTTCTACTGCAGCAGCTGCAGCGGCTGCATCATGTGGTGTAATAATAAGAACTTTAATCCCTTTGTTTAATAAGGCTTCCACATTTTCCTTTTCCTTCGCTGAAGACCCTTGACTAAATAAAATTTCGGTTGTGTAATCTGAATCCTTTAGTGCATCTTTAAAGCGCTGTTCATCTTGTACCCAGCGAGGCTCATCTTTCGTTGGTAACACGATACCGATGTCTACATTGCCACCACTACCATTACCACAACCCGCTAGCACACCCCCTACGACAAGCACTAATAACATCACAAGTAGATTCCACTTCTTTTTCATTTTTTCACACCCCTTATTATTCTCTACCTTTAGTTTAAGAGGAAAAAATAGTAAATGTAATCGTTTTCATTATGACTTTTTTAATATTTGATGGAATTTTTCAACATTGACCTAAAAAAAGAGGCATTGCCTTGTCGCAATACCTCTTCTTTTTATAAAATTTGTTTCTTTAATTTTGCCTCTGACTCTGCACTCCCATTATATAAATGACAGGCAACAAAATGCTGGTCCCCGCGAATATCTTGCAGTACTGGCTTATTCTGCTTACACTGTGTCATCGCAAATGGACAGCGTGTATGGAACACACAGCCCGTCGGTGGGTCAGATGGGCTTGGTAAATCACCCTTTAAAATCACACGCTGCTTTTTCACCGTTGGATCTGCGACAGGCACCGCAGATAATAGCGCCTGTGTATATGGATGGAGCGGCTCGCGGTAGAGCGATTTTTTATCGGTCAGCTCGACCATATTCCCTAAATACATCACGCCAACGCGGTCACTAATATGCTCCACAACACTCAAATCATGCGCAATGAACAAATACGTGAGCCCAAGCTCGCGCTGTAGCTTCTTCATTAAGTTTAAAATTTGCGATTGAATCGATACATCAAGTGCAGACACCGGCTCATCGGCCACGATTAAATCCGGATTAAGTGCTAGCGCACGTGCAATTACAATACGCTGGCGCTGACCTCCTGAAAATTCATGTGGGTAACGGTCCGCATGATACGCATTTAAGCCCACCAGCTCGAGTAACTTATTGACTTTCGCGCGCTCATTCTTTTTCTCAATACCATGAATTTTAAACGGCTCTGTTAGCAGCTGGCGCACCGTCATACGTGGATTCAGTGACGCATACGGGTCTTGGAAAATCATTTGGAATTTTTGACGCGCTGCCCGGCCCTTTTGCCCTGTCAATTCTGTTAGGTCCTTCCCTTGAAATACGACAGAACCTTCTGTAGGCTCTAGTAAATTCATAATCATTTTACCAGTAGTCGATTTCCCGCAGCCCGATTCGCCGACAATGCCGAGTGTTTCGCCTTTATAAATTTCAAATGACACATTATCCACCGCTTTAACGGTATCAGGATGTCGATTAAATAATGATTTCTTACCACCAAAGTATTTTTTTAAGTTTTTGACTTCAACCAGCACATCACTCATGAGACCCCTCCTCCTGTAGCCAGCAGCGATAAACGCGCCCGTCCTCATCTGCTTTTAACACTGGATTTTGCTCCTTACAGCGCGCCATCGCATACGGACAGCGCGGCTCGAAGCGGCACCCTGATGGCATTGTTTCCGGTGTCGGAACCGTTCCTGAAATAGACGTCAATTCCTCCACTTCTTCACCGAGCTTTGGAATCGATGCAAGAAGCCCTTGTGTATACGGATGCTTTGGTTGTGCAAAAAGTGCTTCAATCGGTGCCTCCTCGACGATTTGCCCGGCATACATCACCACGACCCGGTCACACATTTCCGCTACGACACCCAAATCATGCGTAATCATTAAAATCGATGTTTGTGACGTTTCGCGAAGCTCATTCATTAGCTCAAGGATTTGCGCTTGAATCGTCACATCAAGTGCCGTTGTTGGCTCATCCGCAATTAAAATTTCTGGGTCACATGCCATTGCCATCGCAATCATGACGCGCTGCCGCATCCCACCAGACAATTGATGCGGGTATTCATTTAAAATTTGCTTTGCACGCGGAATGCCGACTTTCTCAAGCATCTGTTGTGCACGCTGTGTCGCTTCCTTTTTCGAAACATTTTTGTGTAGGATAATGCCCTCTGTTAGCTGACGCCCAATTTTATAAACGGGGTTAAGCGAGGTCATCGGCTCCTGAAAAATCATCGAAATCTGATTGCCACGGATTTTCCGCATTTGCTTATCCGATGCATGGGCAATGTCTAATGTGCCAAACTGAATCGTTCCACCAACAATTTTCCCTGGCGTATTACGTAGCAACTGCATCACCGATAGCGATGTGACACTCTTGCCGCTCCCGGACTCGCCTACAATGCCGAGTGTTTCCCCTTTATAAAGATGAAAGGAAACGCCATCGACTGCTTTAACTACCTTACCATCGCTAATAAAATGCGTTTCTAAATCCACTACATCTAATACTTTTTCTGCCATGTCGTTTCCTCCTAATCTTTTACTTTCGGATCTAATGCATCTCGTAAGCCATCCCCTAATAAGTTAAAGGCTAACACCGTTAACATAATCGCAAGCCCAGGGAAGTACGTAATATACGGTGCTGTCGTCAAATAATCGCGCCCAGCACTCAGCATCGCGCCCCATTCAGGTGATGGTGGCTGTGCACCAAGTCCTAAAAAGCTTAAACTAGCGGCTGTTAAAATCGCCGTTCCTAAGCGCATCGTGAAATAAACGATAATACTAGAAAAGGACGCGGGTAGGATGTGCCGGAAAATAATATATAAATTCGCGGCCCCGAGCGAGCGCGTGGCTTCTACATATAATGAGTTTTTATATACGAGTGTATTACTGCGAACAATCCGCGCAAACATCGGAATCGTAAAAATCCCAACAGCCACAACAACATTGATCATCCCAGGTCCTAAAATCGCGATAATCCCAATCGCAAGTAAAATCCCCGGGAATGCGAGTAACACGTCACAAAAGCGCATAATCAAACTATCAATCCACTTGCCGTAATAGCCGCTGAGTAGCCCTAAAATCGTTCCGATAATCGCCCCTGCAAGTACCGCACTCAGGCCAACGAGTAGCGTTGTGCGCGTCCCGACAAGAATGCGACTCAAAATATCTCGACCAAAGGCATCCGTCCCGAGCCAATGCTTGTCGTTAGGTCCCTGCAGAATCTGACTATAATCTGCCTTTGTATAATCAAACGGTGCAATCCATGGTCCAATAAGTGCAACAATGAACAGCAGCACAATAAAAATAGCGGAGGCAAAGGCCAGCTTCTGGCGCTTAAATTTCTTCCAAAATTCACGCCACGGCGAAGCGGGTTGTGTAGCAGCTACTTTATTTTCTTGAATTGTTGTCATAAAACCCCTCCTTAATCGTCATAGCGAATTTGTGGATTTAAGAAACCATAAATAACATCGACCAATAAATTAATTAATAAAAACTCGAGCGAGAACAATAAAATTTCTGCCTGTATAACCGGGTAATCGCGCGTTGCCACCGCATCGATGAGCCAGCTCCCTAAACCAGGGAAGCCAAATACGGTTTCAATTACAACCGAACCACCGAGTAGGAAACCAAATTGAAGGCCCGTCATCGTCACAACCGGCACCATCGCATTTTTAAGCGCCTGTCTAATCATGATTTTACTTTCAGAAAAGCCCTTTGCGCGCCCTGTCCGAATATAATCTTCCTTCAGTACATCAATTAAAGCGGAGCGGGTAAAGCGCGCAATAATGGCGGCTACGCCGACACCGAGCGTAATCGAAGGCAGTACATAGCCCTGCCAGGAATCAAGCCCTGTTGTCGGGAACCAGCCTAGCTTCACGGAGAACCACTGCATTAATAGCAGTCCTAACCAGAAGGAAGGAATGGAAATCCCAACAACTGCCCCAAACATGCCCAAGTAATCCCAAAATGAATTCCGTTTCATGGCAGAAAGAATGCCAATCCCTACTCCGACAATGACCGCAAAAAGCATACTCCAGACGGTCAGCCAAAAGGTGGGCATAAAACGGGATTTCATCTCTTGTAAAACAGGTTCATTCGTTTTTAACGACGTACCTAAATCACCCTTCGCTAAATTACCGATGTAGACGAAATATTGCTCGACAATCGGCTTATCAAGACCTAGCTTCTTTTCAATCATTTCAACCGTTGCTTGGTCTGCATCTGCACCCGCTACAATTCGCGCAGGATTCCCGGGTATCATATGCACAAATAAGAACACAACAATTGTGACGACAAATAAAATCGGAATCATTTGTAAAATACGCTTCAAAATAAATTTCAGCATCCCGTTCTCCCCTCCAGAACAAAAGGGCACTATGATTCCTCATAGCGCCGCTATTTTCTTATTTAATTTGTAGTTCTGTCACACTTAATCCACCATCTGGTAGTAACACAATGCCTTCTAAGTTCGATTTCTTACCGAAAATATTATCTGGATTTGAAATCGGCACCCATGGCATATCTGTCCAAATTGTTTTTTGTACATCATCGTAAATTTTTTGACGCTCGCCTTCATCTGAAGTAGCTAGACCTTCTTTTAAGCCCTTATCTACTTCTTTACTTGAGTAATACGAGATGTTATATGAGTTTGGAGGGAACGAATCAGATGAGAATAACGGACGAATCGCCCAGTCTGCTTCACCTGTTGATGGACTCCACCCACCAAAGTACATTTGTACCTTCGCATCTTTTGGATCTTCCACTGCCCACAAGGCATCTGCAAGTGCACCATTTTCCATTGGTTCTACTTTAACTTTAATATTAATTGCAGCTAAAGATTGTTGGATAAACTCCATCGCTTTAATGTAGTTTGTCGTATTTGTAGCCCAAATCGTTGTTTCAAAGCCACTTTCTTTGCCCGCTTCTTTCATGAGTGCCTTCGCTTTTTCAACATCATAGCTTTGGTCCTCTTGCTTTGAGTAGAATTGCGTTTTTTCGGCAATGACAGATGTAGCTGGCTTTGCATAATCTGCGTATACTACTTTAATTAAATCTTCTTTGTTAATTGCGTGTGTAATTGCCTCACGCACTTTCGGATCATTAAATGGCTCTTTACTAACATTCATTGATAAATAGTTCATAACAATCGAATCCGTATTTTCAATCGTAATATTTTGCTTTTTCAATGTTTCTACTTGTTCAGTTGGAATGGGGTATGCAAAATCAGCCTCGCCTGTTTGTAGCATCGCTGTACGAGAGCCATTCTCTACAACCGGTTTAAAGGTAATCGAATTGGCCGCTACATCACCATTCCAGTATTTATCATTCTTTTTCACTTTAATAATGTCACTTGAATCCCATGACTCAAATACATAAGGGCCTGTACCAACCGGTTTACGCGCGACATCATCACCACTTGCTAGTGATTTCGGACTTTGAAGCGCACCAGCTGGATGAGCGAAATTATTAATCATTGAAGCGAATGAATTTTTCAGCGTAAATTTCACTGTGTAATCATCCACCACATCAATTTTTTCAATATTTGAGAATAATGAGTAGCGTTTCAAGCCATTTTTCTCATCTGATACACGCTCAAAATTTGTTTTGACAGCTTCCGCATTAAAAGCTTCCCCGTCATGGAACGTCACATCTTTACGTAACATAAATGTAAATTCTGTTGCGTCCTTATTCACCTTATAATCCTCTGCTAGCTTCGGAATAATTTTCATATCCTTATCAAAGCCAACTAACCCCTCTAGCATCGTTTGCTGAACCGAGTTATCCAAAGTGTTGTTCGAGTCTTGCGGATCCAGTGTTACGAAGTTTTGATTGACCGCAATCGTCAAGTCCTTGCCCGCTTTTTTCCCACCACTTTCATTCGCTGAATTCGAGCCAGAATCACTTCCGCCACAAGCTGCTAATACAACGGCCATCACTACTAAAGCTATAAGTGCGAACCAATTTGTTCTCCTTTTCAATCATTTCTCCCCCCACACTAACAAATTTCATGAATCATCATGATATTATTAGATACCCTATATTATGGAAATTATAATCAAAATGAATCGAAAAGGTAATAATTAACTATTTAAAGCACTGTTTTTGTTTAGACTTTTTATTTATTACAAAAAAAGAAACCGCCTAATAGCGATTTCTTCATATTGTTTAACCACAGTCCCAATTATAGAGAACATGCGAAAAATTCTTTTGTTTTAAATCATCAGTGTTAATAAAGAAGTTCCCAATGCCGACGTCACCCCATAAAATTTCCTGTGAACCAACTGTTTCACTGTCTAGCTGGAAAAGCAGGAAATCAAACGGTGTATCGTCATCACGTGGATCAAATTGTGTAAAACCAGGGTAACCTCCAATACGGTGCTCGAGGCCGCTAAATAATTCATAATAAGCCTCCATCAGGTCATCATTTTCGCGGAATTCCTCACCAAAATGCGCATCAAAATCGTACGTTTCTGAAGACATAGCCGCTTCCTTAATATCAAAGCTCATGGCAAGTTCCAAACCCTCACCTAATGGAAATTCATCATACGATATCGCATCTAAAAATGAAAAATCATCTAAAGCTGTTGCCTCGGTCGTCTCATGATACACAACGCGAAAACCTTCTTGCGTTGCAGGTTCATCAAAATCCATACCATATAAATCATCTGACGCAAGGAAAAATTGTAGCAAACCCGTCGTTGGTAATTCTTCTATTCCCTGAGGTATTTCTGAGAAGTTAATTTGAGCAAGTAATCGAAGTGGCTCGTGCTCTGGTGAAACTGGGTAAGGTTCATTTACAGGCCAATAAGGATGGCCACCAACCTTACTGTTCGTAAGGCTAATATTTTCTGATTCCTTCAAGGAAATTTTAATATACGGCTTCAAAGTCTCTTGAATCTGACTTTCAAAAGATTGTAAAATCGCTGGTAATATCATATGAACGCCTCCTTAGAAATTAGTCTACCACAAAAGGAACGTTTGTTCTATTTTTAACGTAGTCGTTCGCCAATTAAACCAGCTAAAAATGCTTCTCGCATTGGCTCCCATTCGATTGTCAAATCAAGTAATTGTAACTGCTGTTTCGAAGCTTTAGGTATTAGAGCAAGTGCTTTTTCGCGAAAAGATTCTTTATACGTTTTTTCAATTTTTTTGTACGCTAAATAGGCTTGAACCTCACCTGATTTCAAACGATAAAGCTGTCCGACATCCCAAATTTTATGTAACGCGTCACTTGTATACTCCATATGAGCCACCATCCTTTATCAATGTAACTTTATTTTAAAGTATAGAAAGGACTGGCGACAATCATGAACGCTGTGTATATTTAGTGAACAGTTTTTTTGTTTTATATAGACTGGCGAGTAGTAGTTTTATCAATATAAACAGATAGATATTCACAGATTATTGCATATTAAGCTATTTCCACTAAATAATTTATGGTAGAATCTAGATAGTAAAATATAAATAGGTCATTATAATTAATATTTTAGGAGGTATATGTATGAATCGACAATCTTTTTTAATTTATGCACTAGCAACAGGACTTACCGCTTCTACGCTTTCTTTACCGACAACAGCAAATGCTGAGACGGCGGTAGCGTTTGAAACGAAGGTCATGTATACCAATCATGGGGTCTATGCACGTACTGCACCGAACACTACTTCAAGTATTGTCACAACACTTGCAAAAAATACTGAACTGCAAGTTATTGATGGCTCAAAAAAATCGTGGTATCGCGTATTATTAGATGGTGAAATTGTTTATGTATATGGACAATATGTGACGTCTGAAAAGCCGACCACTACACCCGCATTAAAGGTTGTAAAAAAAGGCTATGTCTCGAAAGCGAAACTGAGCGTACGTGCAAGTGCTTCAGCAAAGGGTAAAAAGCGTGGCACACTCAAGGAAGGTGCCACTGTTCAGTTGACACAAAACTACACAGCAGCATCAAAGGATACTTTCTTCCAAGTTCTTTATAAAGGAAAAGTTGGTTATGTTGAGGCGAAGCATATTACCTTTACAAAGAAAGAAGTTGCCACAACAAAAACGGGCGTTGTTCGTAATATCGGCACAGTGACATTGAAAGTTCGTCAAGAGCCAAGTGTGACAAGTACGATTTTAGGCACACTTCAAAAGGGCGAAAAAGTTAAATTCGCTACAGCGTATAAAAAAGATGCCGCTGTTGAATGGTATAAAATTATTTATAAGGGCAAACCTGCGTATGTTTCAGCACAATATGTGACATTAGTATTTCCTAACGAAAAATAAAGAAACTCGGACAAAACACGTCATTTTCCTTTTTTAGCCTTCACAACGAAAAACCGGAACCGTGCTACAGCGCGATTCCGGTTTTTCTTATGCTCCTATGAGAGATTATTTTTACACGTATGTCCCAGCCTCTTTATTTAAAAACCCGTTACAAAAGCGTCGATTATAAAAAAATGCACGTTAAAAACGAATGATTTCTCAGAAACCTTATCTATACAAAATGATTGCCATCCGGTTACACTACAGTGGAGATGAGCTTTCGATTATTTCTTCGCTCCAAAATCCCCCACTTGTTGCTTTGTATCCCCGCGATATTCCCAGGTCACCTTATAGTTGATGTCCTCTAGTTGCTGTTGAATTGTCTCTTTATCAAGTTGCACATAAAATACAGCCTCATAGTGATGCTCATTCAATGTATACGACCCAAACCAATAGCTTTTACCAAACAATGCACGTGCATTATCATCGACAGCTAATTTCGCATTATGTAATTGCTCAAAGTTTTCAATCGTTAATGACAATGATACTTTTTGAAGCGCTTCTCTTGCTGGTTTTTCATCTAGTTGGACAGTGCCTAGCTCCTCATATTCTTGCTCATTGACCGCACCAATTGTCACATCTTTTTTAACAGACACTTTCTCATCTGCACAAGCCACCAATAATAGTGTGAAACAGATGAGAAACAATACCTTATACTTTTTCATCGCTATGTCCCCTCCAAATCTAGCATAGCACGAAATCGTATACATGCTGCACAAAAAAGAAGCTGTCCAAAAAGACAGCTTCTTCATGATTTATTTGAGTGCACGTTGTAAAAAGGCTTTTGTTCGCTCATGCTTTGGATTATTAAATAACTCATCCGGTGAGCCTTCTTCTACAATTAACCCCTTATCCATAAAAACAATTCGATCTGAAATTTCGCGTGCAAATTCCATTTCATGTGTCACGATAATCATCGTTAATCCCGACTGTGCAAGCTCCTTCATGACACGTAACACTTCACCGACCATCTCTGGATCTAGCGCAGATGTTGGTTCATCAAATAAAAGTGCATCTGGTGACATCGATAACGCACGCGCAATTGCTACACGTTGCTTTTGACCACCTGATAGTTGGTGAGGACGCGCCTTCACATAGCGATCCATACCAACAACCTTCAAATAGTTCAACGCAATTTCTTCGGCCTCCGCTTTTGAACGCTTCAGAATTTTCTTTTGCCCTACAGTACAGTTATTTAAAACATCCCAGTTATTAAATAAATTGAACTGCTGGAATACCATGCCCATATGCTTACGGTAATCATTCAAATTTTTCTTTTGTAAAATATTTTCACCGTGATAAATAATTTCGCCACCTGAAGGTATTTCAAGTAGATTAATACACCGAAGTAATGTTGATTTACCAGAGCCTGATGAACCAATAACCGTTACGACTTCTCCTTTTTCAACAGAAAAGTTAATGTCCTTTAAAACTTCATGCGAACCAAAGGATTTTGATAGATGCTGAATATCAATAACGTTTCCCATACTCTCTCTCCTTTACTCGCGTGATTTCGGACGCATAATGCCCGCTTCATCAAGCATTTGATAATTGGCCTTGCCTTCTAAACGACGCTCGAAGAAACGAAGCACCTGTGTCGCTGTTAGTGTCATAATTAAATAAATAATACACGCGATGAAAAATGATTCAAAGTAACGGAAGTTCGCACCCGCAATCGTTTTTGTTTGGAAGAATAGCTCATTTACGGTAATGACATTTAATACCGACGTATCTTTAATATTCATAATATATTGATTACCCGTTGCCGGTAAGATATTACGCAGCACCTGTGGTAACACAACAGATGTCATCGTCGTCCAATGATTCATCCCCATTGCGCGTGCCGCTTCAAATTGTCCCTTATCGACACTAATAATGCCGCCTCGTACAATCTCCGCCATATAGGCACCTGTATTTAATGACACAATGACGACTGCAGCAAATGTCGCATTCATATCGCCATTAAAGCCGAAATCCGTACCAATTGTTGCTTTAAGCCATTGCATGATAAGCGGTGTGCCGTAGAAAATAACCATGGCCTGTACAATCATCGGTGTACCACGGAAGAATTCCACATAGACACGTAATAAGCCATTTACAATCGCTAAAAATGTTTTTTGACCGCCCTTTTGTGCTTTCGGAGTTGTATTAATGACGCCAATAATCAAACCGATTAATGCGCCAATAAGTGTCCCGAGTGTTGAAATAACTAGGGTCATCCAAGCGCCTCGTAAAAGCATCGGCCAGTTATTCGTAATAATGGTTATAAACCAATCTAAACTCATTAATATTCCTCCTCACAAGCAACTATTTTGCTGCTGGTTGATTTGCAATTGCTTCATCCATTAGCTTCGTACGATCGTCTTCAGAGATTTCTTTTAACGCCTCGTTTACTTTTGCCTTTAAATCACTGCCTTGCTGTAAGCCAACCGCAATTGCTGTATCCTCTTTACTTGTTTTAAAGCCATCTGTAAATTCAACCATTGCAAAATTATCGTTTGCGGCTGCTGCAGATACACCTTCTGGACGCTCTGAAACGTAACCATCAATTTTACCTGACTCTAGTGCTACACGCATTGCCGGAAAGTTATCCATGGCAGATTGCTTTTTCACACCATCAATTTGATCAATTACTGAATAATGGAATGTATTTAATTGTGCAGTGATTTTAGCACCGCTGAAATCTGCTAACGACGTAGCATTTTCATATTTACTACCTTTTTTCACAACCATTACAAGGTTAGATGTGTAATACACATCTGAGAAATCAATTGTTTTTAAACGCTCTTTTGTTGGCGACATACCTGCTACAATCGCATCAATCTTACCTGAAGTTAATGCGGGAACAAGTCCATCCCATTCTGTTTTCACAATAACTAATTCCTTACCTAATTTATCTGCTACCTTTTGTGCGATTGCAACATCGTACCCACCCGCATACTCAGAACCATCTTTAATTTTTACAGCGCCATTTGAATCGTCCTGTTGTGTCCAGTTAAATGGTGGATAACCCGCTTCCATCCCTACTGTAAATGTATCCTTTGAATCACCAGAAGATTCTGACTTATCAGAATCTGAAGCGCCACATCCTGCTAACGCAAGAACGAGTACAAACATTAAACCTACTAACCATCCTGTTTTCTTCATCCTACTCTCTCCTTTTTTGTCATTAATTAGTTATTAGGACTAAACAAAAAAGGACCTGAGGTAAACTCAGGTCCCTAAATTATCTTTAGTCCCAGAATCCTCACAACATTCCAAATTGAGATAGCACAACTCACTTAAGGTGGAAACTCAAGCGAGACAGTCCTGCAATTGTTCACTGCAGACCCAGCACATGATGTTGAGAAATCGTCATGCACTTCGGCGATAGTCCCTCATCAATCGTTTCATAACTCTTCTCTAGCTCATCGATTGTATCTTGACTTATCGCGCCTCTACCTCACGAAGCTGTGAGGCATTTATTCTAATTTATGAGACTAAATATACAGGAATGTTGTTTTTATGTCAATATAATTTGTCATAATATTTTTATTTTTCTAAACAATTTCGGTATTTACGACTAAATCATGCACATAAATGACTTCATTCCTTCGTATTTAATTAATTTTTATTTCTTTTTCAATGACATTACCATAGCGAATATAGATTGTATCTTTTTCGTTGATTTGCCATTTATTGAGCGCATAGTCTGTAGCATTGTCTGCTGTTACTGTTAGAACCGGTCTATCCCCTGTTGAAAATTTGCCATTTTCATCATAGTCCAAATACAAATCACCTGCTTGAACGGTATTTTCATATTCCTCTGCATCTGCCCATTCACGCGCTTTTTGAGTCATTCGAACCGTCGCATTACTATTTTGAGATAGTGTAAAGCGTTCCACTTTTGGATCTTTCCCGGCTTCCTCTGACGTATAAAGTACATCCTTATAGCCGATTGTTGCCGGAGCTGTTAATGTGGGTACATCTTTTGTATCAATGCTTGTAATTGCCGGTCTCGTTGCCGGGCTATAAATTGTTCGCGTACGAATTAATTTATCATTTTTATCGTAAATATAAACCGTTGTATAGCCATTTCGTAAAAATGTCACTGGTGCATAGTTAATACGTCCAATCGTATACTCACCAGTTGTCTCACCATCAATCGATAGCATCGCTGGATTATAGCGTACTTTATAGCCACTAACATCTGCTTTTGGTACCTCACCCGCGTATTTTCCATTCACATCTTCATAGTGCCATGTTAAATCATTTAAATTATTAAAGTCGATTTCCACCTTTGCTGGAAGCTTACTCGTCGTCAGTGCTGTCTGTGCAAGTGTTTTCCCACTCGCATTTTTATAATAAATTGTTCCTTTTTGACCAGCAGTTGTTGGTGTTAATGACGTATACACTTCAGCGCCTGTAAATGTTTTTATCGGTGCGTAGCGGAATGGAATTGTCTTTGGATATTGGATTGTCGATTTACTTGAAGCTTTATAATACGGGTCCCCATACTGATCTTTTTGTGTTGCACGAAGCCCCGGAACAGCGAGTGGATTAATATCCTTCTCTATATAGGCCTTATACGTTTTCGGTGCCGTAATCGTTGTTAGCTTCCGCTTACTATCCACCACATTCACTGTAAAGGATTGTGTATAGTTCCCAGCCTTCACTGTGATTTTTGCTTTCCCTGCCTTTTTCGCTACTAAATGCGGTGCAATAATAGGCAGTGAATCTTCACTACTAGCGTCCTGTAGATCCTCGTCACGGAATGAAATAACAGACGTATCCGAGCTTGTATAGGTTAGATTTGCACCATTCACACGGAACCCTGGGTTAGCAAACTGTGCAGTAGAAACATAGCCTAGTTCACCGACAACTAATGTTTTAGTTGGTGTCATTTGATAGTTGTAGTAATCTTGTCGAACTTTTAGATAAATTTCATCTGTTGCTACTTCCTCTTTTGGATTGTAAGCAGTAAAACGAATTTTCGTATCTAGCTCGCGCTTCTTTCCATTCTTCTCGACACTTACATGAAGTGGGTACACCCCTTTGTTCGTCGTAGCAAGTTCCCCTGTTGTCGAGGTGGTGCCTTCCGGAAAGATTGCTTGCTGTGCTGTAAATTTTATATCATAGCCCACTTCTTTCCACTCCTTGACACTCTTTTGAGTAGCACCAATCTGCAACGCCAACGTATTTTCCTCACCCGGCTCAAATGTATCATTCGCAAGTGCTAAACTCGCCTGCGTTAAATCATAGTTTAACGTAAAGCTTTGATTACCAATTTGAATGGCAATGTCTTCATCGAGTGCTACAGGTGTATTCAATAACCAAACAGAATTATCCTCTTCACTTTGTATATAACCTTTGCCCTTTACATTTTTCCCATTCACCCGAATTTGTTCTTTCAATAACCAACTCGTATCTTCTCCAAGCACTTGAAGACGATTCAAATCAAGCATCGAAACCGAGTCAATCGTCACTATAGGCACGCCTTGATTGAATTTCACTGGGTACGGGCTCGCATCACCATCCGCAAGCTTGCCGTCCTTATAATAGTAAAGGCCTTTATAATCCGTTAATTCTTGGCTTACCTTACCATAAAAATAAAGTGTTCCTTCATATAGATAGTTTCCTTGTGGTGCACGACCCTCTACAAATAAATGACCATCTCTTAGTTGTATCGGTGCCGCAGTATCTAACTTGCCATCTTTAAATAAATACTGCTTTGTAGCATCCATTTTTTCACCTGTCGATAAATGGCCTTTTTCATATAAATAGGAGAGGCCCGCTTTTTGATATACCTTTTCATCCGCGCTACTTAAACGACCATCCACATATAAATACTGTAAGTCCTTTGTCTGTACATTCCCTTGCGCTAAAAAGCCATTTTTAAATAGAAGCGTGTTATTACGCGCTTTTTTCGTACCACTTTTTAGCTGTGTACCATAATAAAGACGCATTAAATTTCCTTCGCCAACAATGGCATAGCCCGTATTTAATACACTATTACGATACAATTTGTTATTCCAATAAACATATCCTTTATTTAATTTGCCGTCCTTATACAATTTCCCTTTGTAGAGTGCATATCCTTTTACTACTTTTTTCGTCGGTGCATCAATCAATACACCATTTTTCAATTGGTACGTTGCAGCTTGCGCAGGCTGTAAGGTGATTGTTGATGACATCATAAAGGCTAATGTGGTAGAAGCGATGAGTCTTTTCCATTTCATAAAAACACCTCCCTATTTTGTATAAGATTTAATATTTTATTTTATTGTAAAATATCCTCTATTTGCGGACAAGATGACAAGGTTCCATACAATAGATAGTCTTTAATACTTATTTTATTAATAGATACATGAAAAGATAGTATGTCTAATCACGTATGAGAAAGGGTATAAAAAAGGACAAGCTTTTTATGTGATTTTGCCGAAATGCTTGTTATAATAGCGATATAGTGAGGTGATAATATGACGTTTGGAAGCCACATTGACGCAATGCAACATCTTATGAATGACATACATAAAGCACGCGAAAACTTACAAAAAAAAATGGGTGAGGTGTATTTAACGTCTCAAAGCTGGTATGCCCTGCAACAATACAAAGCGACCTTAGAGAAGTGTGAGCAAATGCTTGATTTTTGCTTTGAACTAACACTATTACATAATGAAATGACAGATGATGCGAGTCAAAGAATCATTTATAAGTCGGTGCAAAACCGAATGATGGATTTTATTGGCTATGTTGCTTTCCAGCAGCATTTGTTAACGATTTGGCAAGAAAGTGATATTACACCAGCGATTTTAAAGCTAGGCAAGCGTATCCAACAAACTTTAAACAGTGCGGCTAGTGATTTAAAACGCTATTTGAAATTACCAGATGATGATAATGATACAATGCCTCCACGCAATGTATTAAATTGAAACTTTTTTACTTTTTAAACGTACATATATGTATCACCATCTGAAGGAGAAATGTTTTTTGAAACGTTGAACAACGATCTTGCTCTTTTTTTCGTATTTTTTAATGCTTAGTCATGCGTACTATCAAACCATTGCGGAGCATTCACCCACAACAGCTAGTCAATTACAATTTATAGCTGTTGAGCAAACCGTGACACGGTAAAAAAGAACAAGCATCTGTCGCATCATATGCTATTTTTAAAAGCATTATTATCTTAATCGAACGGATTATTGCGACACAAAAGCTTTATATTTATGGGAATCGACATTATCAATCCTGGCTATAAAGCAAAAACGAGAAGCGCACAAGTAGCCGCTTCTCGTTTTTTATTTGTTATAATTTGTTCCAATTTTATGGAGCTCTACAATTTTGCCACGTTGGAACAGCGAATTATATGTATAATCTATATCATATTCAATCGTATCCGTTGTATCAATACGCTTTTGAAATTGCTCGTCGATTTCATATGACTCATCATCGACGACTAAATAGTACGTATCATTCTTTTGCACAATATTTTCTTGTGTGATGCTCGTCCTCATCTGTCCTTCACTATGGAAAAACAAATAATTCACCGTAAAGAATAATAAGCCACCTATTCCTACAAACACAATGCTCTTCAGCCATTTATTCATAAAAACACCTCCCATTATGTAATATTTTACCATAAAAGGAGGTTGTATTCATTAAGCTTTTGATGAAGATTCTACATCATCATGAATATTCATCTTGTAATGAATGATTGCCGTTACGAGCGCAAAAATACACGTGCCATACAATGTAATAGAAATTGATGGCATAAAGGCATCCAATAGCCCAATTAAACATAAAGCTAATATGTAATCAATGACGAAATCAAGTCCTGCCTGATATTGTTTTTCTAATAGTTCGAGTTCCACTAATACACTTGGAATCGCACCAATAAAAAAGGCAATAATAAAATCAAATACACCATATAATACAATGAATAATATACCCATCCATAAGGATGTATATTGCAAACCTAAAATTTTTAAGGCAAAAAATTCAATCACTCCTACCCCAATAAAAAGGAGTGCTACCACAAAGAGGCTCGCAGAAATTGCGAATTTTTCTTTCATTTATTAATCCCTCACTTCGTTACTAGCATAACAAGACTATCGACTAAATTCCATAAAAAAAGATAACCTGCCAATTAACACAATAATTAACAATTTATCATTAAATTTGGCATGTTATTATTATCCACTGCTAACAAAATTTTATGTGAGTACTGTCGATTCACACAAAAGGGAATACCACTTTAAGTCTGAACGCTTAAAAAAAGAATAATCGTTCATGCTCATTCTTCTACTATATCATTTTGATACACTTTTGATAGGAGTGAAGAATATGAAAAAATGGATTATTAGTTTATCATTTGCAGCCTCTATGTTAGTCGCTGCATCTTCTGCATCAGCAGAAAGCATTACAGGGGACATCCCATCGGAGAGCAGTATTGCGAAATTTATTGTGAAGCATCCGCTTGCGAAATCACAGCCTCAAAAATATGTAACGCCCCCAACTTCAACGAAAGTCGGCAAAACAGAGAACACCGCGGCGCTGAATTCCGTAAATCTAGTACGTTATTTAACAGATTTACCACAAGTCAAAGAGAATAAAAACTTCTCAAACTTAGCACAAAATGCTGCATTTTTAATGAACAGAAACAATCAGCTGGCGCACCAAATTCCAGTGCCACAAGGGATGTCCAGTACAAGTAAAACGTATAAAAAAGGTGCATTTGCTGGACTTGCTAGTAATATCGGCGTTGGGTATTACAATATCCAGCAATCGATTTTAAATGGCTACATGATTGACAGTGGTAGTAATAAGACCGCCATTGGTCACCGTAAATGGTTGTTAAACCCTTCTATGCGCTCAATCGGCTTTGGTAAAGTTGGTAGTTATACAGATACATATGTTTTTGATAATAAAGCAGCTGTCCATCAACAACTACCTGGCTATTATAATTGGTCAAAAAAAGATTTACAGGAACCAGGGGGCTGGGGGCTTGCTGAAAAAAATTATAGCAATGCTAAAATCGCATGGCCTGCTCAGCGTATGCCTATTCAATTAATGACACAAGATACCCCATTCTCTGTATCACTCGGCAAAAATTATACGATTTCAGATCGTGTTAAAATCACGATGAAAACGAGTAAGAAATCCGTAACAATTGATTCAAAAAATTTAAAGGATGGCCAGCATTATAGTGTCAGCTCATCAGGATATGGTTATATGAATGCGATTGTATGGCATGCTAAATTAGGCGATTTTAAATTTAAGGATAATGAAGTGTATACCATTAAAATTTCGGGCTTATTGAAAAATAACAAAGCCACCAAGATTAGCTATAAGGTTCGTTTCTTTGATTTAGAAGATTCATTTGCAAAACCAAGCTATCCAACGAAAATCACGTTGAAAAAAGGAAAATCATATACATTTAGCAATTTAAAACGTTTAGATTTCACAAATAGTGCAAATGTTGATTTAACAGTTAGCAATACAAAATCATTAAAAAAAGTTAGCAATTATACATTTAAATCGTTGAAAAAGGGTACTGCCTACGTAACCGTAACGAATAAAGTGCATCATCAAACGAAGAAAATTAAAGTTGTTACAAAATAATCAAAAAATACCGCTCCCATTGGAAGTGGTGTTTTTTGATTATCTTACAAATTGCTTCGATACCCAGCCAGTGCTACCACTAACTGTATCATATACTTCATACCAACCATCCACTGAATCCGTTACATACAAATAGGTACCATTTTCAAGTGACGTAACTTTACTATAGCCCTTTCCTGGTCCAGAACGCAGTACTAGAGTGCTACTTCCTGTATTGACAACAACTGTACTCGGTAATGAAGATTGTGAAGGTTGTGAAACGACAGGTTGCTGTGATGACACGTAGCTACTATGCACCCAGCCCATGGCGCCATAGCTATCAACATAGACCTCATACCAGTTGCCTTGACGACCGAGTAAAGTCATACCAGTCGCATTCGGTAAAGATTTGCTTAGACGCTTACTACTCGTTTGGCTAGGGCCTGTACGTAAAAACAGTCCAGCGTTTGATTTTCCTGTATTGACATAGACATAGCCATTTACATAATGATACGGCTCATTTTGTGCCGCATTTGGGTTCGCTACAGGTGTCTGTTGCTTTACTGTTACTTTCTCCGCTTTTGCAGCCTGTGCTTTTTTCTCTTCAAGAGAAGCTTCTTTTTTGTCCTTTTTCGCCTGCTCTTTTTTCTTACCCTCTAACTGATAATATACTTTGTCGCCTTTTACCGTACCTAATTTTTTCGCATCTCTTGCAAGTGTTTGCTTTAGCTTTTTGAGCTCTTGCTTTTCATTTTTAGTCGCTTCACTATCATTTAAGCGCATCGCCTCTGACAAACGAATACTACTCCGTATCGTCTCATGATACGTTTCTGCTAAAGCAAGCTCCGGTGCATCATCTTTCCATTCACTTGTTGACGATGCTTGTAAAAAATAAGACTCAAAGAAATTTAACGCCATATCTCCATTCGAGCCTGTTGTATAAGACTTGTCTAGTACAGAATCTAAGAAATCATTTAGTTTTTTCCCTTGATTGTCCACGGCCGAGCCATACGCCTTCGTATACCTTTGCGCATAGGTTGTTAAAGCATCTGTTTTGGCACGCGAATCCTCATAAGAAGCATCACTTAATTTTTTGATTTCCTCTTTATAATCTTTAGGAATCGACTCATCTTGCGGGGCTGCTTGCTGACTTTCATTTGATTTTTCTTTTTCAGAATTACATGCTGTTAATACAAGGGTGGTTGCTAATAATGCTGCAACCCCATACATTTTTTTCATTTATCCATCCACCTCACTTAACAGCATTATACCAAAACACGTCCTTTGTTTGTTATTTTTTACAATTTTTATCATTAATAAGAGCCTATTTTTTATTTTTTCATAAAAAAAGAGAGCCGCTTCTTCAGGCTCTCTACTTTTCTTCGACTTCCTTTAAACATTTGCATAAATTTCTTGGTTTTTCTCACGAAATTTTTCATTATGTGATGATACCATTGCTACTTTATTGGCTTCAGGGTTCATATATAATTTCGCACTATTCACCGCAAGAACTGCATCTTGGAATGTGCCGAGCAATAAATTCACCTTATCCTCATATGTGACAATATCCCCTGCACCAAAAATTCCTGGAACTGTTGTTTGACATTTGCCAATGCTTTGCAAATAATAATTATCTTTGCATTCCGGGCGAATGTCTTCATCAAATTCAAGGGATACTTCACGATCATACCCATGACTAATAATAACATCATCTATATTAAACGTTGTATTATCACCATTTTGACAAACAGTCACTTGTTCAATCGCCGTTTTTTGCTCATTTGACTGTAGGGATACAAGCTCAGAATTTAGCATAATTTCCACGCCATTTTCACGTAGATTACGCACCTGCGCCTCATGTGCCGTCAATTCCTCTTTACGGTAAATTAATGTCACTGATTTCGCAATTGGTAAAAGCTCAACGGCCCAGTCTACAGCACCATTACCGCCACCAGAAATTAATACATCATGATTACGGAAACGTTCGATGCCTTTAATCGTATAATGTAAATTTGTCATTTCGTATTTTTCAGCACCATCGATTGCTAGTTTAATCGGCTTATAAATGCCGCCACCTGTTGCGATAATAATTGTTTTGGAATAATGCTGTGCACCATCATTTGTTTCAATCACGAAGTAATCTTGTTCTTTACGCACATTTTGCACCTTTGTTTCTAAACAAATTGTTGGATCAAATGTCTTTGCTTGTGCTACAAGATTTTCGACGAACTGCGCTGCAACGATTGGTGGCTGACCACCGACATCCCATAGCATTTTTTCTTGAAAAATATTAACCTTACCACCTAAAGTGGGTTGAAACTCAATAATTTTCGTTTTCAAATCGCGTAGACCGCTATAAAAAGCGCTATATAAGCCAGCAGGTCCTCCACCAACAATCGTTACATCAAATAATTCCATCGAATCGCTCCTCATTAAATTAGTTCGTATGATAAACAGACAGGCTTATCTGTTTTTGGGTCGCGTACAATTGTTGCATCAATATTAAATACTTTCGCAAGAATTTCCGGCTGCATCATTTCCTCCACACTACCTTGCTTCACTAATTCCCCATTACGTAAAGCAATCAAGTTATGTGAAAAACGCGCCGCATGATTTAAATCATGCAATACCATAATAACGGTGCGGCCTTGCTCTTCATTTAATTTTTTTAGTAACTGTAAAACTTCTAGCTGATGCGCCATATCTAAATAAGTCGTTGGCTCATCTAAGAAAATAATATCGGTTTTTTGTGCAAGTGCCATCGCAATCCACACACGTTGGCGCTGGCCACCTGATAAGGTATCTACTTCACGATATTTATAGTCTAGTGTGTTGGTTACTTCAAGTGCCCAGTCAATGATTTCATAATCTTCATTCGTCAGCTTTGAAAAACCCGATTGATGCGGGAAGCGGCCATATGACACAAGTTCTCCTACTGTTAAACCTGCTGGATTTTCCGCAATTTGCGGTAAAATTGCTAAGCGCTTAGCAAGCTCTTTTGTTTTATAGTTAGCAATAGCCGCACCATCTAAATAAATCGAGCCGCTACTATATGGAATAATACGAGTCATTGCCTTTAATAACGTCGATTTTCCGCAACCATTCGGTCCAATAATCGTCGTAATTTCGCCTTCTTTGAAACTTAAAGAAACATCACGTACAATTTTTGTTTTCTCATAGCCAACATCTACATGCTCTACCAAAATGTCGTTCTTCATTTAGAAAATTCTCCTTTAAACAAAAAGAGATTGCCTTACGCATGCAAGTACAAACTCTAATTTAACGCTTATTTTGCTAAAGCGTCTGTAATTTCTTCAACAATTTTTGTATTCGCAATCGCACCTGTGTATAGCCAAGGAGATTCTGTACCTAATTTGTGTAAGTTACCCGATTTTACAGCTGGAATTGTATTCCATAGTTTGTCGCTTAATGCCTTTTTACTTGCATCATCATCTGATTCAATTAAGAATAAGTGATCAGCATCCATTGTTACTAGTTTTTCTAATGAAATTTCGCTCCAGTTACCTGTTGCTTTTTCAGAAATTTCTTTTACAACTGCTGGCACTTTTAAGCCAAGGTCATTGTACATAACATCTCCGCTTGAAAGATTATCTGATACGATGAAGAATTTACCGCCAGTTACCCAAACAGCTGCAGTAGATATGTCGCCTGCTTTATCTTTAATTTCTTTTTTTGCTTCAGTAGCTTTGTCTTCGTAATCAGCTAACACTTGTTTTGCTTCCGCTTCTTTACCAAATACTTCGCCCATTTTTGTTAATTCATCGCGCCAATCATTGTTTACTTCTTTACCGATAACATAAGTTGGTGCAATTTTATTGTATTGATCGTATTTATCGCCCTCTACCATAGAAGCTGAATCCATTACGATTAAATCTGGTTTAAAACTTTGAACGGCTTCAAGTGGTAAATCGTACGAAATTGTTGGAATATCTTTTAATTCCTCTTGTAAGTAATCTTGCACGCCATTTGTAACAGACCACTGCGCTACTGGTGTAATACCTAAAGCAACTAAGTTATCTTCTAAGTATGTTGCGATAACGCGTTTTGGTTGTTCAGGTACTTTTACTTCATGGCCCATTGCATCTGTTAATGTACGTGTTTTTGTTGCTTGATCTGTTTGCTCTGTTTTTTCTTTATTATCTGAAGAAGAATTCGAGTCGTTACCACACCCCGCTAATACTAAAGCTAATGCTCCTGCGCATGCGAAACCAAATTTTTTCATTTTAAAAGCCATTATTGAATTCTCCTAACTATCTATTTAAGTTTTAAGTAGTTTATTTTCATTTACTATAATGTTATAATTCCTCATATGATGATAATGAAAATCTTTCTCACTTAAGATAAAACAAATTTTTTATTATGTCAACACATGAATCCAGGAGTTATTACTATGAACGAAAAAAAATCTTTTAGTTATTTAGCAAGTCACTATCGTTCTTCTTTTAGATGGATTGCAACAATCTTCCTTATTATACTCGTACTTTTTGCTGTTGCACTTTCTATTCGATTTGGGGCTAGTGATTTAACGTATAAAGGAATTTGGGATGCGCTATTTCATTATGATGAAACAAATAGCGCCCATGTTATCTTGCATGAATTACGCCTACCACGCGCCATTGCAGGTCTTTTAGTTGGCGCAGCACTTGCCGTATCAGGTGCAATTATGCAAGGTGTGACGCGAAATGCTTTAGCTGAGCCTTCTATTCTAGGGGTTACAGCAGGCGCTGGATTTATGCTTTCCATCGCATACGCGGTAACAAAAGCACCTGACTTCTCAACACTTGTGCTGTTTTCATTTATCGGCGCTGGAGCAGGAGCTGCACTTGTCTTTACATTAACGGCTATAGGTAAAGGTGGCATCACACCGGTGAAGCTCGCACTCGCCGGTTCTGCCATTACAGCTATGCTCAGTGCCTTATCAACAACAATTGGCTTAAAATATGATGTCGCAAAAGACATTAGCTTTTGGTACGCTGGCGGCTTATCTTCTATCCAGCCCATACATGTACAAGTAGCCGTACCATTTATTGTTGCTGGTCTTTTGCTCGCGTTCTTCCTATCTAAATCCATCTCTGTCATGAGTTTAGGAGAAGAGGTCGCGAAAGGACTTGGTCAACGCACAACACTTATCCGTATTTTATGTACCATTGTTGTACTTTTACTAACAGGGGCAGCTGTATCAATTGCCGGCATTATTGGCTTTGTTGGTCTTGTTGTGCCGCATATTGTCCGCGCCATTGTTGGTGTCGATTATCGCTGGATCATTCCGGTATCTGCCATTGTTGGTGGCTGTCTGCTACTCTTCGCAGATATTTTAGGTCGTATCATTATGAGTCCATTTGAGACGCCAGTTGGTGCGATTACCGCAATTATAGGCGTACCATTCTTCTTATACTTGGCACGCAAAGATGGAAGAGGTTTATAATGCAAAATTCATTACGCAAACATTCAAGTCGATTTTATTTCTATTTAGTTGCCTGTCTCGTGTTATTAGTTGTCGCGATGTTTATTAGCGTCAATACAGGCTATATTCAAATTTCATTTTTTAGCTTCCTTCAAACTATGGTTGGACTTGGCAACCCAGAGGATGCCATGACTATTTTTGACTTCCGTATGCCACGCATTACGATGGCGATTTTAGTCGGCATGGGCATCGCTGTCTCAGGTGCTATTTTACAAAGTATTTCAAGTAATCCGTTAGCTGACCCCGGTATTTTAGGGATCAACTCAGGAGCGGGCTTCGCCATTGTACTCTATACATTTTTCTTTCAAAGCTTTGTTGCTACAAACTCAGTATTTTTTGTATTTTTAAAACCCGTTGTGGCATTATTTGGTGCACTGCTTGCAGCATTTCTTATTTATACACTCGCATATCGTAAAGGAAGGATTGCACCCACCCGCATGCTTTTAATTGGGATTGGGATTAATGCCGCATTTAGTGCCGGTATTACGATTTTTCAATTACGCATGGAGCCAGTTGATTTCACACGAACACTCGTCTGGCTATCAGGCTCAATCTATGCAACGTCTTGGACATTTGTTTTAGCATTACTGCCATGGCTTCTTATTTTACTACCAATCGCCTTTTATAAATCCCGTACACTCGATATTATTTCACTAAATGAAATGTCTGCTATTGGTGTCGGTATTAATGTCAATAAAGAGCGAAAATGGCTATTAATTTTAGCGGTGCTTTTAGCAGGTAGCTGTGTAGCCGTTGGTGGTGGCCTGACATTCCTTGGACTGATTGCACCACATATTGCACGTCGTTTAGTTGGTCGTTCACATATGCGTGTACTACCGCTAAGCGCACTAATTGGCGCATTACTCGTTGTTGCATCGGATACGATCGCACGTATCGTCATCGCACCTGCAGAATTGCCTGTTGGGGTCATCTTATCGATTGTTGGTGCACCATATTTTATTTATCTACTATTAAAAACACGCAATTAAAAAAGAGGCTGACCGTTTCCCTTGGTCTTAGCCTCTTTTTTTATGCCTTCTTCAGCATATCTACATGTGGAATATCATCTTCTAAATACGTTTCAGAGATAACTTCAAATCCAAACGAGCCATAAAATTTGCGTAAATAATCCTGTGCTTGGATTTTAATCGTCGTTTCATGAAGCTCATCTTCTAAAAAGCGTAATGCTTTCTTTAGTAATTGCTGTGCTAGTCCTTGTCCGCGGTAGTTTTGCTTCACAAGAACGCGTCCAATCGATGCCTCATCATAGGATACACCTGCCGGTAGCACACGTAAATATGCCACAATTTCACCGTCCTGCTCTTTAAATAAATGATACGAAGCAAAATCTTTGCCATCTAGTTCTGGATATGGACATGCCTGCTCGACAACAAATACATCTGTACGCTCCTTCAAAATAGCATACAATTCCTTCGTTGATAATTCATCAAATTTTTTGATTGACCACATTGTCATCATCCTTTACAGCTTTTTACTTCGTCATTATACCATGCTTAGTGCTAACACATCTTCACGCTGCGATAACGGTAATTTTGTATCGATTAGAAGTGTACAAAAAGCAGTATAAACATCTTCTATCGCCTTATCAAAGAGTGCCGGTGGAATCAGCTTACTCCATTGTTGGGCTTCATCATGCGTATACAAATGCATACCCGCGTCCGATTTCGTAATTAAAAACGTTACAGTAGAATCTAAAAATAAAATATCCTTTACTCCATCATATTCTTTATAGGTTTTTAGCGCCTTAAGTAACCCACAAACATCAGTGGTGCTCTCTTCGAAAAATAACTCACCATCTAAATAGACGACTAACTTTCCATCAAAGTAAAAATTATCCGCTTGGCTTTTTAAATTATGCCATGCAAACGCAGCTGCCCTAGGGTCTGTGAGCGAAACATCTTCATCTAACGCCAAAGAAATCATTTCCGTTTCCTCGTCATATTCAATGGGCGGCAGTAAAAGCTCCATACGCATCTCTTTCACTGTCTCTGCCTGATGCTTGAATTCGATAGAGGCAAGCTTCCCCTTTGCAAATGAAAATACAGCATTATAATACGTATACACAGCTGTAGGTTGCTTTCGTAGAATCTTAAAATATGTACCGCCATAAATCGTTAATTTCTTTCGACGTTCGAAATCGTCACGGGTAAAACGCAGCGTCGCAATTTGTTGATTTGCATCAAGTCCAACCTCACAGCCGACATCTTTTAGCAACACCTTTTCAACAACAGGCTGCGGTGTAATCGTAAAAATAGTGCTTTCTTTCGAATGATATATCGTCATGGGTGACCTCCATTTTTCATTAATAAACTCGCTGTATAATTATACATAATATCCCTTTAAAGGTGGTGTTTAGATGCACGATCCTGAAAAGCTGCACCGTCAAGAAGCCGAAAAAAATCCAGGTGGTACTTTAAATGACAGCATCAACCAACCTGTTAGAGCCGGGACAAACTGGAAAGCTACACTTTCCATTATTGTCATATTGGTGATTAGCTATGTCATTTATCAATTATTGTTTTAATCTAGGTAGACATCATGGCACGATGTCTGCCTTTTTTATCTTTTCTAGCCCCAATATTATTATGTTAAACTTATTCAATACATTCTTCTCGTAAGGAGTGAAAATAATGAGATGTGTAAACGAAGATTTTTTTAATGAAGACTATTTTACGTTACTTGATGTCGCTTTTAAGCTATCCGACTTTTTTGAGTTCACGATTAAAGAAGAGTCCATTAAAGTTAATGCCGACAATGTGTTGAATGAAAACCTCTTAGAGGAAACCTATTCGACTGTGCTAGAACCGCTAGATGAATTTTTAATCAAACGAAAAGTGCATCGTTATGGAAATATTGCGCATATATATGGCTCTGAACGAAAATCACATGTTTTTCGCTATAAATCCATTCGTCGTGCGAAAGAAGTACTTAAAACCTTTACAAATCATGCATTTGGTTGGGAAATGGGCGAACTCCCTGAATATTTAGCCTTCTATTCCAATGATAAACCGTTATTTGTCATCGTTGAAGATGAAGCCGAGATATGGTTTTACGATGAAAGTGAAGCGGAATTAATTCCAACATTAATCGAACGTCTATCTACATAGCATTATATGCTTACATCATTAAAAAAAGAGGCTGCGACAAAACACGTCCTTTTCCTTTTTGAGCGTTCGCAACGAAAAACCGGAACCGCGCTGTGGCGCGGTTCCGGTTTTTTTATGCACATAGAAGATGTTGTTTTTACACGTATGTCAAAGCCTCTTTTATCTATTTCATTGCTAACTTCACCGACACAGGCAGTATTTCTTCAAAAACACCTGCTGGATTAAGCTGCAATAATGTTTCACGAACATCTTGCTCAAATGCTTGTATGCGTGCTTCACTTCCTAAAAATTGTTTTAGACCGTAAGATGTTGAGTAATGATTGCCTAAGATAGCGTCAATTGTCCACGTATATGTATAAGGAGCTAATGAATATTGCTGTAAGGTAAAAGCAGATTCCTCAATTACCGTTGCATGGCTTTTTACTGGATGCGTATACGTTGTATTACCGGCTCTGCGCTCTGCTCCGTACCATTTCTTCACAACTTGTTTAAATGCCTGCTCCCAAGGCGTTATTTCTTTATTCGGTATGTACTGATCAATAAGTGCTACGCCACCACCTGATTGAATCAGTGGATAAAGTGTATGTAACAGCGCTTCGCGGTCCATCCAATGAAAAGATTTTGCCATTGTTACAAGCTGAAGTTTATCTATAGACTGATGCGCTAAAAACTGTACGAGGTCTCCATTGAAAAAATGTACATTTGAGACGCGAAGCAGCTCTTTTTTGCGCATTGCCTCACATAGCATTTCCTTATCCGTATCAATGCCTATGACCTCGTCAAACCAATCGAATAAACGAAAGGAAATTTCTCCTGTGCCACAGCCAATATCCAGCAGTTTCTGCTGACCATTATCAGCAAACTTCTCTACTAAAAAGCGAATGAGATGTGCCGGATACACTGGTCGATACTGTGCATAATACGCTGCTGCTCCTTCAAATAAATTTTCACCATAATTTGTCATATACTTTCCCTCACTCATAATAATTTTCCAATTACCAACTATTAATATTTGTACTATTTTTGACTTTTACCCACTACGCATTTCTTGCATCGTTGGAAAATCGACAGTCTTGGTCATCCACCGAAAATTCGATTGTACCTTTAAATACCTACATTTTTTAAAGTTTCTCTTCTTCTCTCATTGTGTATTAGAAAATTTAACGCAACGAACCAATAATGTTTTTCTCATTATTATTTTAATAATATGGGTACTATTCTTGAACTACCCCCACTTAGCCATTCTTTGAACGTTGCTTGAAGTGGGAGATTCCTACGAACAGTGCTTGCTTGTTTCCAGTTGCTCGAAACAGCGGCT
This sequence comes from Candidatus Kurthia intestinigallinarum, assembly GCF_003991225.1. Taxonomy (GTDB): domain Bacteria; phylum Bacillota; class Bacilli; order Bacillales_A; family Planococcaceae; genus Kurthia; species Kurthia populi. The sequence continues at coordinate 1,204 of NZ_JTFC01000036.1, read as the reverse complement.
TCACTTTTTTAGTAGGCTATCCCCGTAGTTCCTACGGTTGTTGCTTTAAAAGTCTTAACCCTTCGATTAAGATATTCTTACTTGCATTAATATCTCGGTCTAGTGTCGTACCACAAGCTGAACAAGTCCACACACGAATAGCTAATGGTTTCTTGCCATCTCGATGACCACAGGCATGACAAAGTTGGCTCGATGGGAAGAATCTGTCGATTTCGACAATTTTTCGATCGAGCCATTTTGCCTTATATTTTAGCTTGGTCACAAATTCAGACCATGACACATCCGCTATCGCTTTTGCCAACTTATGATTTTTCAACATGCCTTTTGTGTTTAAGTCTTCAAGACAGATGACGTCATAGTGACGAATCAATGCCGTTGACAGTTTATTTAAAAAATCTTCACGTTGAAACGCAACACGCTCACGCAAACGAGCCACTTTACGACGTTGCTTTTGGTAGTTCATGCACGCACGTAGGTTACGACCCTCTTTTTTCGCTTGCTCGTAGCGACGGGATAATTTGCGCTGCTCACGTTTTAATTTCTGTTCCATCTTCTTCGTAAAGCGTTGGTTATCCACTCTACGTCCATTAGACAGAATCGCAAAATCGGTGATACCTAAATCAATTCCTACAGCTTCATTTGTTTGAGGCAATGGCTTAAAGTCTGGTACTTCGCATTGGACAGACACGTAAAACGTACCACTCGCATTGTATTTAATCGTTGCGCGCATAATGCGACCTTCAATATCACGCGACTTCGCAAATTTTACGAGTCCTAGTTTTGGTAGCTTCATTTGATTACCGACAATCGCAATATTGTTATTCGTATTCTTCGTAGTATAACTTTGAACTGGATTCTTTTTACTTTTGAAGCGAGGATAGTTATTTTGCTTTTGAAAGAAACGTTGAAAAGCGTCTATTAAATTTTCATAAGAGGCTTGTAATGCCACACTATCTACGTTGCGTAGCCATGCCGTATCCTCTTGTTTTTTCAGCTTTGTGAGCATTTTGGACATAATGGAACGATTCAACCCTTTTCCTTCTTCTTCATAAGAAGTATTCCACAACGCAAGAAAATGGTTGTAAACAAAACGACAATGCCCATGTGTTTGATGAATCAATACTCGTTGATCTTTATTTGGGTAGATACGGAATTTATACGCTTGATGTGACATGACAGACACCTCCTTTTTTCGAATAGTATA
>NZ_JTFC01000035.1 GCF_003991225.1 Candidatus Kurthia intestinigallinarum | reverse complement strand
CTGAATATCTTCAGACCATGGTAGATAACGTTCTAAAATTTCTGGTTGCTGCTGAAAAGGCAGGTTCGGTAAATCTGTCATTAATTTCACCAAGTATTGATAGAAATCAATGCCATTGGCTTTAGCGGTTTCAGCCAGACTTAAACAAATGGCATTTGAATGCGCGCCTGCCTCACTAACAGAAAACAGCCAATTTTTTCGACCAATTACATTTGGGCGAATCGCATTTTCTGCAGCGTTATTATCAATGGCTATATAGCCATTATCAAGGAATCATTTTAATGCAACTTTACGATTCAATGTGTAGTCAGCAGCTTTGGCGAGTGCATTTTTTCCAAAGAACGGCGAACAATCCACCCATTCAAAAAATTCATCTACAATCGGTTTGGATTCTTGCTGACGCAATTTTCACACGTTCTTCCGTTGAAAGATGCTTGATATTACGTTCAATATAAAAGAGCTGATCACAATATTGCACACCTTTTCGGCCATTGTTACTATCGGCTTTTAACCAATAACGACGGACATGAGCCCAACAGTTAGCGAACTGAACATCAGGTAAATGATTATAAGCTGAATAGCCATCACAAATGACGGTGCCCTTGAACCCTTGAATAAAATCTTCTAAGGTCGCACGACCACGAGACAATGCACTCTTAAACAAAATAATCACTGGACCTTCACTTTGAACACTGCGAGCTACCCAGTTATAAGCATTTGATTGTGCTGGTCTTCCATCGGAACGCTTAAGAATTTGCGCAAAGGTTTCATCAATATGTAAAACGGATTTTGCTATTAAACGCTTTTTCATCAATTCGTACACTGGTTGCAGCCAATCTGTTGCTACACGTATTACCCAATTGGATAAATTTTTATCGTTTGTTAATAAGCCATGTCTTGACCATTCATTTACTTGACGCTAAAGCGGCAAATATTACGCAAACTTATCATAAATAAGCTTTGCCAAAACAGTAGGCCCTGCAATACTTCTTTGAATTGCACCTTTTGGTGCTTGGCCGCATTTAATTTGAGATTTTTTCAAAGAATCATTTTTACATGCTCGACACTCATAGACATGCTCAAAGTACTGTACACGTTTTAGTGTA
>NZ_JTFC01000034.1 GCF_003991225.1 Candidatus Kurthia intestinigallinarum | reverse complement strand
AACGCTGAAAAGCGTCTATTAAATTTTCATAAGAGGCTTGTAATGCCACACTATCTACGTTGCGTAGCCATGCCGTATCATCTTGTTTCTTCATTTTCGTGAGCATTTTGGACATAATGGAACGATTCAACCCTTTTCCTTCTTCTTTATAAGAAGTATTCCATAACGCAAGAAAATAGTTGTAAACAAAACGACAATGTCCATGGGTTTGATGGATGAACGCTTGTTGGTCTTTAGTTGGGTAGATACGGAATTTATACGCTTGATGTGGCATGACAGACACCTCCTTTTTTTTGAATAGTATAATAGGAACAGATGTTCTTTTCAACAAATTAGTACTGGCAGAATCATTGGGTTCGCAGAATCCCCCTCCCTCCTCACTACGCTCCTTGAGGGATGGGTATTCTGCGAAGAAATGATAAAAATATAGAAAAGTTAAAAATGTATTCTTGGTTTAATGAATTATATGAACATGAAGAACATCATCGTTCATTTTTTGTAAGCTTAAAAATTAGAAAGTATTTAGAAGGCTCTTGGCGTGTATCTAGATTAGATTCGAAGTGAAAAAGCGCAAGTAAAGTTTATTGTTATGTTAGAAGAAGTGGCTCGACTTCGAAATTTTGAAATGTATTATTTAAATTATTTTCTTCAATTCTAATTCATCGTTTAATGGGATCCCCTCATTGCCTGTTAAAGGAATTGAGGCTTTTATTTTTCGAGCTTCATTTACAGCATCAGGAATAATAGAGGTAATCCTGTACCCTCTTTTTTGATAAAATCTTAAAGCATGTAGATTATCATTTGTAGTTACTAAACGTACGATATTTATTTGTTTTTGCTTCGCTACATTTTCGACCTTTTCAATTAGAGCTGTACCAGTACCTTTCCCCTCTAAAATACTATCTAATGAAATGATTTCAACCTCATTATCTTTCATAACATATGTAAGTAGGCCAGCAATCTGATCATTTTCTTCAAAAATAAATCCATCTAAGTTTTCACACGTATAGATACCTGTTGAAATAACCATTTCAGAACTTCCCCAATGTTCATTGAAAAATGCTATTACTTTATCTCTATTTTCGCTATTTATCTGTTCTATCAAGTAAATCACCCTGTTTCTACTAAATTCGGTTACTCAATAAATATATATTTTAACTATTTTAATCAAAAGAAAAATTGGACACAGAACGCTGCTTGGAAACAAAACATTTCCAATTTTATAATTATCGATAATACTTTTTCTTGGGTATTTATAATGTTAATTAGAAAAGCCACGAATCATTATTGAATCAATGATTCACGGCTTTTTCGATACTTCCTAACTTTGATTTTTGAACGTTTAGTAAGTTTTTGTATACGTTATAAATATTTAATCAATTGATTATAACCAATTATTCACATAAGCAGCTAGCCCAACAATCGCACCCACTGTGGCACCAAAAAATACAAAATATCTCGTTTTTATTTCGGTGATGTTCCATTTGGTATTTGTAGTATTCATCAAAAATCCCTCCTACTTTTTATGATAATTATAAATTACCATAAAAAAGATTGGACTTATATATCTCCAAAGTGGCATTTGGGAAGGTTTATATAAGTTCATTCTGTATATTTTATAATTCTTCTCACACTAAACCCTTCGTTAGTTTAAGTTAATAAACTCGAAATCTTTTGGTGTTTATTAACCTTATTTCTTAAATATGTTATCAATGAAAAATAACGCTACTTTTTAGAATTCCAATTTCTTAATTCGTTTAAAATCCTTATTAATACAGGAATTCTTCAATTTTCTGCTTCTTAACAAATCTTTAATGCCAGAGACATTATATGAGAGTTGAACGTAAAAGTAGTTAATAAACTCTAAAATTGCAAAAATATATATAAAGAAGGTGATTGTTAAACCAAATGGCAAAGATGGATACCATTTTATGAGATCAAAAGCAAATACAATAATTGTGATTACAATTATAATCATATTCATTATTTTTAAATTATGTAATTGTCGAACAATCTTAATCGGAGTTATAGAGTTAGTCTCATTTCTTAATCTTTTAAGTTTTATATACCAATAAATCGTTCCTTGTAACAAAAGAAACTCTAAAAGGATAAAAGATACCCAAAATGAATATAGAGAATACAATTGTAGATTGGGAAATGCGTAATTTATTAGATAACTAGTAGGTACAAAGATGATTATAGAAAATAATTCTCCTGAATATAAATAAGCCAATCTATTTTCTAATGTTTTTTTCAAAATTATCACTCACCTCTTTCTTATTATTCAATCTACTTTTCTATACGAATTTACAATCGAAAAGTTACAATATTTTTAATTTTGTTATTTTACAAACCCGCCCTTCGTTGAATAACGAAATGTTACCAACGCGCTGTTTGGGAAGGTTATTTAGGATTAGTTTGTATATGTTATAAATTTTTAATGAACTAAAGCAATCTTGCATTTCACAATTATTATTTATTTTTCTTAATGGCATCTTTGCTCAATAAAAAATAGGCCGTACCAGCTACAAATAACACTGTGTTAAGCCACATTGCTATGCCATTCCATTCGTTATTAAATAAGGTCATATTTGTTAGATTCACAAAAAACATTGCAACTAAAATAACGTATAATCCTTTTATCTCTTTCATTTCTAAACCTCCCGAAAAAGGTTGAATTTTTTATTTAATATGGTTGAAACCAAACATAGTAATTCATAAAAATAAGACACGAAAACATACATAAAATTGGTGTAAGTAACATTCGTCTTTTTAAAATCATTTGCGTTAAACAGGGACGTAATTTCTTCCACATAACCGCGCCTAATGTTATTACGAAAAAAATAATAAACACTTCTGGATACACCAAAAAGAAAGCGACATCGCCTATTCCTACAAGGATTTCTAATAACACAGCATAGCCCAGCAAACGTATTTTCCCTACATACAATTGAATATTAAACATTAATTTCATAAGGCACATCTTTACCTTCAAGTCTCATCCCCCAAATCAAGAAAGATACAATATATACCATTTTATCACAGATACTGTAAGGGTGTGAAAGATACCCAAAGCCGTAATTAGAAAACAAAATTTCGCCAATTCCGTAAGTGCCGATAACACTTTTTCTTAGGTACTTTCATGAATCACAATGTTAAATAGAAAAGCCACGAATCAGTGATTTAACAATGGTTCGTGGCTTTTTTTGATATTCCCAAACTTTCATTTCGGAACGTTTTTTAATTAAGGTTGTATAATTATTTGATGTTATTTAACAGTCTTTCTGTTGTTTTCTTTATCCTTAAACATAAATCTTATGCCCTTACCTACAAGTGGTTCATCTTCATATCTCGGTAAAATGTGAAAATGTGCATGAGGTATATGTTGCCCTGCTTTTTCACCACAATTCCATCCGAGATTGTATCCTTGTGGTTGATAATGCTTATCTAAATATTTTTTAACATCTTGAAGAAGAGAATATGTAGCATTCCATTCTTCCAAGGTTAAATCAAAGGTTGTCTCTCTATGTATTTTAGGTACAATTATGCCTGCACCTTCAAGCTGAACGCCCTTTTGACGAGCTTGCTCTAATTGCAAAAACATACAATGTTCATTACTTAAAATCACTGTTTGCGTTGGTTCTAAATCTAGATTACATAATGGACAGTTATTCATATTAGACTATTTCTCCTCCTAAGAATCTTCTTCCTCTATTTGTAATCGTATCTTAAAAATTACAAAAGTGTCATTTGGGGACGTTATTAATTTTATTAATGTATGAATATGTACGTTTAAGATTTAGTTTTCCATTCACTTTCTAGAATTCCCATCTCTATTAGATTCCAATATTCATTGCCATTTTTTCTAGCATCTCTAAGTAAACCTTCTTTTTTGAAACCAACTTTTTCATAGCATTTAATAGCAGCAGTATTGAAATCAAATACACCTAGCGTCACTTTATGTAAGTTAAGCTCTTCAAATGCAAATGTTAAGGCAGCTAACATTAATTGCGTACCATAGCCATTTCCTCTACTTTCCAATTGTCCAATTAATACTTTTCCAATTCTTGCAGATTCGTTCATTCGGTCAACATTTCCAAGAGAAATATGTCCAATCACTTCATTAGTCGATTCGTCTACGGCTTTAAATATATATTTTGAAGCATTATCTGTATTAGCATCCTTCAGATAATTTTCAAGTTGCTCTAAAGTTAATGGATATGTAAACGCAGGTCCTCCCCATTGTAATGCAAAGGATGAATCCGGTATCCAGTTAATAAGTTGCTGAAAATCAGCTTGCGAAAATGGTTCTAATTTCAACATAATAATATACTCCTTCTTAATAGTGGGATATTAACATTATACATAAAGCTGAGCGAATATTTAGTTTTTTAAAATATAGTTACCAACGCGATGTTTGGGAACATTCGAGGTAAATTAACTATTTTTTAAAATATAAGAGTACCAGCCTATTTTTGATTTTAAATCCAATAAATCTGCAAATTGCCAAGCGTTGTAGTCTGTTGTATCAACTTCGAACTCTACGCTCGTAATACCTTTATTTTGTAAGCCAATAAGCATTTTCTTTAAGATCGGCAGCAAATTCACATTCCCTTGTTGACCGACCCAACCAATTTCATACTGTTCTTCATCAATGGGATGGACGAATATATAAGCAGTAACACGATTATTTTCTATTGCAATACAACTCAATTCTAAATCGGAATTGTCCTCTAATAATTTTTCTTTCCAAATGAGCCAATCTTCTACTTGTGCAGGATTATGTAAATGTGTTTGCTCATAGCTATATTTTAAAAGTTTAAATAATTGTTCCTCTAAAGAAGGTTGTGTTAATACTTGTTTGAGTGACAGTAATGTTAGAGGTACTGTTAGATCATTCAATTTTTCTAATAAAATGCTAATCTCATATTTCTCCATATATGTTTTTCGAAAAAGTTGGAATGGAAACTGCTGCAAAAGCTTTATTTTTTCTGAATCATTTTCCCAGCATGAAAAAATGATTCGATCATAAGGTGCTTGAACAATAAGCATTTTCTTCAACATTTCCTGTGTAGCATTACTGGAGAAGTAAATATATTTAGCAAGCGGATGGTTTGGATTCCCCCAACATACACCAATACTTTTTATTGTTTGCCCTTCAATCTCGGCTATTAAATCGTGATAATGATTAAATTCAATACGCCAGTACACGTCTTTTAACGATTCTTTTATCTGTTCATCTATCTTATATTCATTCAGATTCTTAATTTTTATGATGCTAGAACTGTTATACATTATTGTTATAAATACGCGTTTGGGCATGTACAAAAACGTTCATTTAACCATGTACATTTTTGATTTCCAATGTATATTACAACTTTATATAGAGAAATGAATATGATAGCCTTTGCGGATGAGTCAGCCTTATCATAGCTGCGTTTTTGGCTCAAAAATCATATGAATAGCGGCTCTATGTCAAGTTGTAATTATGCAGTAATTTGAATAGTGATAGCCATTATGAGCATGATTGTACATACTTAGATGCGCAAAAATGTACCTAACCATGTTGACATTTATAATTGTCTCCTTTAAGCGTGTCCCAATAGATTATTGGTAAGTGAATTTAATTCAATCTCTCATTAGTATTTTTTACAATATCATACATAAAAATAATTTTATGATGTAGTTAAGTTCCCAGTCAACTGTTTTGGAACCAAAATATCTCCAATTCGGTAAATACCGATAACACCCCTTTACATGAATTGCTCATACAATTTAAATACAAAAAGGCAGCTTAATCAGCTGGCTTTTTGCATCTAGCTATACTTGCCTAGTCTCCTAAATCGTATTTTAATTTTGAATAATGATAATCAAAATTAAAATTAAGATTTATTAATTTGTCTAAGTCATAACTTTTTTGTTTATAGATTTCCTTCATATATTGTAAGAAAATATAACGACAAGTGTAGAGTTCACTTATACCATATGTATCTTCTCGTAATTCAACATACTCAATTTCATCACCTAAAGAGTCATGTGTAATGGCTTCGAATTCTAAATTCGTATGCCACATGAAATCTAAAAAGCCTTGTAAGACTGCTTTTTTATATGCAGTTAATGAAAAAGTGGCTACTCTTTCAGCGGCATAATCAAATTCCACGGTTTTTTCATGATAAAAAATATTAATTTTAAAACTGTTCATAACATAATTATTTGTATAAAATACAATATAATCATTTTTTTCAACAGATTTATCTTGTGGTAATAAAGTTAACACAAGACTATACCAAAAATTATATAGTTCATCTGCTTCTGCGTTAAAAGGTAATGGTTTTCCATCTACATAGAAAACAACTTTACCTCCAGGATATCCTCCAGATCGTCCAAATGTATAATTAAATACATCTAAATCGTCCAAATTTGTCATTTCGATATAACCTGGATACGTTTGATTTTTGTCTAGCTCTTCTTTTTCAGGTGGGATTTTAATATAATTTTTAATTTCTAACTGCATAATAAAATGTCCTTTCTTATAAATTTATTAATATAGTTGACTTTATCTTTAAATGAAAAGTATCCATGATAAAACAGCTAAACCTAAAAAGAATAAACCAAATATAAAAGAAAGAATCTTAAAGGTAATGGTATGAAATTTATCTGAAGTAGTTTTTTCCGTAATAAGTAATAAAATACTAAATAACACTTCAATCCAAGTGATACCGTTAAAAGTGAAATCATCATCATCTTCATATGTTTTAAACGTAACATAAAAAGCATTCCCTGCAATAAACAATAAAAATACTGAAGAGGTTATTAATAAATATATATTCAAAAAGCTCCTCCCTCTATAAATGTTGATATATCAATGGCTCACGCCATTTTTGAGTGTCAAAAAAATATTTTCCAACACGCATATCTAACTTAATTTTGTATTAATTGATATTTATGTTAATTCATCGAAACGCTACGCTAAAGAAGAGACCATTAAATGGAAATAATTTCTTCTGAATCCAAGTTTATATGATACACTTTTGGATCTCTGCGTAGCTTATGACGACGAACCCTCCCATATCTCTAGGCGTCTAATTGCGCGTACATTCCTTC
>NZ_JTFC01000033.1 GCF_003991225.1 Candidatus Kurthia intestinigallinarum | reverse complement strand
ATGATTCTAACCTCTAACAAGTCTTACATTGAATGGGGCCACGTTTTTGGAGATGCTATTTTAGCTACAGCGATCCTAGATCGCCTATTACATCATTCAGTAACATTTAATATTAAAGGTGAATCTTACCGTATGAAAGAAAAGAAAAAAGCTGGGATATTCCCAGCTAATCATTTAACTACTTAACTCTATAATGGGGAATTTTATCCCGATATTATCGGAGAATTTAGAGGCGTTATTGACATCTTTGACAAGTAATGTTTCTGAGATTATATAATTAAATAAAAAATCGAGTGATTTGAGCGATCAACGGTGCTTTTTCATGTCTTCTCCACTTAAAATATGCATTTCACTATGACATGACAAATCTAGAACAACCGAATTATAAATGCTATCTTTTCCACTTTTACTTAACCATATAAGTATTATTGCTTTCTAAATAAAATCTTCCTTCAAGATATGTACACCCTCCTAAAATTAAAAGACCACCAAAATCCTCTTATAAAAGATTTTGGTGGTCTTTTTTTGAAACCATATGATTTCGTCTTATAGAGACGGCGGGCTTTGGAGCTAAATCTCAAGAACCCTTGATATGACTAGCTTCAAGCCGTTTCTAACGTTTCTAAATTAGCAAAAACACTTTTGACTAAGTTTTTGACTAAGTAATAAAAATGCTGTTGGGGCAATTTCAAATCAATTCGTATTATCAATTCTTGGATTAATTATATTTTGAATCTCGCTTACATATGCAGATAGTTCTTGAATAACATTAATTAAAAATTTCTCCCATTCTTTAAAACCGTCTACTGCTTGTGTAGCCAAATCATCTTTTATTTCAAATGCTTGTTGCGTAAAATCTTGTACATAGTCATTTAAAACATCTTCCGTCATTAATAAAACATTTTCTTGCATAAGGTCATTAATATAGTCCCTATCATCAAATTCCAGATAGTCAATTACATATTGATCCACCGTAAAATCATTAAGCTGTGTATCTAATGTTTCAAGTGGTGTTAAATCAATTTCATAACCAGCTAAAACGTCCATCAGATCTCGTATAGATGTTTTTAATTCATCAGCAATATATTCATATTCATCTACAATTTGTGTATTTAAATTTATTTCATTTCCTTTGAAATATTCAAATTCTTTACCTTGTACATCCCAAACTCCCCAAATTTCTTCACTAAATTTAATTCTAAAAACTTCTAATTCTCGAATAAAGTATAATAAAGGTGCATAATTAGCCATATAATAGGGTTGCGCACTTAATTCGAAGTCATCATCGACAAACCCCTTTAATTCACTTATCGCTTCATTATCTTCAAAAATAAATCCCGCTTCAAAACTATTAGCAGATTCATCAGAATAGTTTGCTGACCCTAAATATGCAATATTATTAGTCATTACTAATTTCATATGATTGTTAAACATAAAAAAACTAGCAAATCTCTCTGGAAATGTTTCAGGATCTAATCTAGTTATATAAGTATTAATTCTCACTCTAGCAATTTCTCTACTTCTATTTGAAAAATAGCTTTCAAACCGATTTGGTATATTCGTAAATAATTTTATCTCTGTATTTTCATCAATATCTCTCAAGCTATCTAATAACTCATCATTACTATTAGATATATTATAAGTAATGATATATATGTATTCAGCATTTCTAAAATCATTAATTACTTCTTGAAATCCTAACTCGTCTCTAGTTATAACCATTCGAGCATTTGAAACATTTATTTCCGTTCTCATAATAATCTTCCTTTCTTTAACATTTCCATCTATTCTTACTATGAATATTCCAATCAAGGAGGTTTGAATTTTGTTTTATAATAAATTCTTCTATATATAGTCTTAATTCCTCTGGTTGTATTTTCACTAAATTAATACCTATTTCTTCACCATTTCTTAAAGCCTCTTTGACCTTACCTAACTTAGCTCCAGTAGCCTCATTCTTAGTTACTAAATGCTCTATAATTCTTCCGTATATTCCTTGTGATTTACGTTGACCAAAATATTTTGGTTTCCATTCACTACTTTCCGATGTCCTTGTATAAATCATATAAAGGTTTGCATTATGAATTAGGCCAGACAAAAATTGTTTATTTAATTCTTTTATTTCACTAATCAATTCCCTATCCCAAATAATATTGGTTTCTACTTCAATTGGATATTGAAAATGGTATGGAGCAACAGTAAAAAATTGTTGCTCTACATCTTTTGCAAATTCAATTAATCGCTCTTCTTCGGGATATCCAAAATTCCTAAACACTTTAATCACATCGAATCTTCTTTTTTTGAAAATCATAGATTATATTATTTCGCTAAAAACATTACTTCCTATAATTGATATAAATTATAGGATTATATCCATTTAACCTAACTTCTTTTTTCCAATGGTCTAATCTATTTTTTAACATTAACATATCTAACTGATTAATATCTGGTTTAATTGAATCAATTAATTTTAATTCTGTTCTTCTTTCTAAAATCAACCATACTGCTATATTTTTTATTGTTATTAAATCCTTATCTTTAGCTAATCTATGTTTGTATACTTTTAAAGAGGCCAATGATTGATCAATTGCATAACATAAATCTGAAGATGCACTACCTATTTTTACTGCAAACATAGTTTCTTCTTTATATAAATCCATTAACTCCACATTAGAATTAATTACTCTTACATTCTGTCGATCATAAAGCTCAAAACCATCTTCTTTCCTTAAAGAATTAAAAGCATATTCGGCATAAAATTTCCTCTTTATTTTTTTTATTACTTCTTCCTTTGATAGATCTTTATATTCTTCATTTTTTTTAATTTCATTATATTTTTTTTCTAGATATTCATTATGAATTTCTTCAGAGAAATCATACTTTTCATTATAAAAGACATCTATTTCAGATAATGAAGCTGATAAATATTTTTGATAATCATCGTTGAAGTGATACCAAATCCCTTTGTTTAAAACACACCTTTTTTCATCATCGATATAATCAATCAATTTCCTTACTCTTTCAGTATAAGTTGTACCGTCTTCTTTAATAACCTGGATTTTCAATTCAAGCAATTTATCACTTAACTTGAACCTTTTTTGTTCAGCTATTTTTTCTAATTCTGAATAAGTTATTTCTTCTAGTTGTTCATTCCCATCATCTAACATCAACAAATATGTAGCATCTTGATTATTAAAGATTTCATTTACACCAATAATATCTACTTCTGAAATCCCTATTCTTTCTTTATTATTTTCACCATTTTCTTTTAAATTTCTTTCAAGCTCGTCAATTAGTTGTATATCCGTAACTTTATTAAATAATGGTATAGGATATATAGCTTCTAAATTCAAAATTTCTTTAAAAAGCTCTAACAACTTACTAACGGTCTCTAAATCAGGTCTCTTAATATCTACTTTGATTGAATTACCAAATTCAAAAGTTTCACCAATACTAATATCCCCTTTTAATTTTCCAATCTCTACTTTTGCTTTTAACTTTGCAAAAGACTCACCGCTATCAAATTCAAGATTTGAATAATTTACAAATGAATTAATACTTTTATTTCTCCTAACATTCGGTGAAACTACAGTAGTTGTTTTAATTTCAGTACACTTAACACGCTTAGCAATGTCAAAAGGAAAATCCTTATCTGCATATCTATCTATATAAAAATACGAACTACCAAATGCTATAGCAAACATTTCATCATCAAACTCGATAATTAATATCGCTCTAGGTTGATTATTAATTTTAATTTCTTCTCTATTAAATTCTCTTAATATCCACTTCCACCCTACAGATTTGGTATTCTCATTGTTAGGTACGAACTCATAATATTTAAAGTAAAATCCATCTATTTCATTATTTTGAGCAATTAAATCTAATTTCCCATCTAAACTTTCTTCAAATGCTCTATGATTTTTCCAATCAATTTTATACACATTAACTTTCGCCATATAATCACCGACATTCCATAATATGTAATTTTATTTTACCTTTATGTTCGCTTACAAATCAATAGATAGTTCGACAATCTTAATAGAAACTTATGCATATTTAATATTTTAAATTAGTGTTAATATTAAAAAAAAATATCGCTATTTCAGGAGGAATGACAATACATCAAATCGAGTTCGGAAATACTGTCATTTCTTATACGTTAGAATTCAGTAATAGACGCAAAACATTAGCAATTCAAGTATCCGAAACAGGTGTGAAGGTAATTGCACCAGCTAATGTGGAAACAGCCGAAATTGAGGCTGTTATGTGCAAGAAGGCACCGTGGATTTTACAGCAGCTAGCTGACTTTGAAGAAATTCAATCATATGATGAGAAAATCAGGTTTTTATCTGGGGAAAAGTTGCCTTACCTTGGTCGTAATTATCGGCTAAAAATCAATAAAGAAGCAGCTGATGAGCTTAAAAAACTTCAGTTCGAGCTTGCAAATGGAGAGCTAATTTCCTCTTTACTAAAGGTTCCAGTTGTTAAATCTAAAACCTTTGTTGAAATATATACTGATTGGCTAGTCCAATACGAAACAACTGTACAAGCTAGCACACTCGGAAAAACTGTAGGTATATTTAAAAACCATATACTTCCGGCACTCGGAAAATATTTAATTGATCAAATAACCGTGGAAATGTGTCAGCAATTTATTAATAAATATCCGAAAAAACTAAAGAAATTTAAGGATGTTATTAACTATACATCTTTAATTTTTGAATTTGCATTGAAACGTGATTACATTCAAAAAAATCCGATGAAGTTGATAGATCGACCAAAACCTGCTAAAAAAATTAATGGCGAGGTAGAAACCGAATTATTTGAAGAAAATTTTTATACTGTGAGTGAATTAAACGAATTCATTGAAGCAGCTAAGTCGAGTACAAGTACAATGATTTATACATTCCTTCATACCTTAGCGTATAGCGGTATACGCTAAGGAGAAGCATTTGCATTGAAATGGTAAGATATCGATTTTGAAAAAGGATTAATTAAAATCACGAAGGCACTTTCTTACAGCCCTACAAATAAGCTATATATTAAAGAACATAAGAATGGTAAGTCTCGTAATGTTTATTTAGATCAAGCAACGCTAGCTACTTTAGCAGCCTGGAAAGAGGAACAAAAGCGGTTATTAAAAAGACAGCTACTTTCAGATAGCAAGCAGCTTCTCTTTCATAACAAGAATAATGACTACTTTAATCCAACTTATTAAAACCGTTGGATAAAAAAGGTTCAAAAAGAATATAGTCTAAAAGAAATATCAACTCACGGACTACGTCATACGCATTGTACTCTTCTATTAGAGGCTGGTGTTCCTCCGCGTGAGGTAATGGAGCGATTGGGCCACTTAGACATTGAGATTACAATGAAGATTTATGCTCACGTTACTGAGCAGGCTCAAACAAAAACAGCTGATTGTTTTGTTGATTACTTAATTACTAATACTGAATTTTGAATAGTTTTTGACTAAGTTTTGACTAAGTAACTATGACTTTATATGATGATAATGCTTTTTTAAGCAAAATAAAAAACCCTTGTATATCAAGGGTTTCAGCTTCCATAAGGTGTATATGGAAATAAATATATGGAGACGGCGGGAGTCGAACCCGCGTCCAGAAACTCCAGTACTTAAGCCACTACGTGTGTAGTCTATCTACTTACGTTTCGCACTGCATTATGCCGACAGACAGGCGTCTTGAGCGCTAACCTACTAATCTCTTCTTACAGACTCAGGTTGCACCTGTAAGCGTATCCCACTAAAGTTGGGCCTCAGTCACTACTACATGGGCGATAGAGCGGTGAGGCAGTTGCAGAACTAGGCTGCAGCTAATTGATTGTTTGTTTTGCCAGTTATTATATAACTTCCGTTGGTAACGAAGCCGAGGCCTCCGACACGCGACTTAAGCCCAGACATCCCTGTCGAATCCGTAACGTCCCCCTATTCACTATGACAAAGAGCATGGAGCCACATGAGCTCGTACTAGCTGCCTGAATTGGGTAAGTTCGGAAATCGCGCGGTGGCGATAAACGAGACTGGCTTAAATCTAGTACTATTATAGCGCAATACTGTAGACGTCGCAACTAAAAGGCATGTAACTCTAGCAATGACACTTTAATTATTAAAGAAATCCAAAATATCTTGTTCAGTTCGTAAAATATCCTTCTCTTTCACGCCTATGTTTTCGGAAAGATTTTGTGAATGATGAAAGCGCTCTGTGGTAGAAACTGTCGTATCATAAGCTTTTTCTGTCAAAATGCGCAGCTGTTCATATTCACTATAAATAGAAGTTAAGATATCCTGATAAACACTATCCATTTCTTGAATTGTCGTATCATACTTTATTTTTAATTCATCAATAGAAACCACTGTAAAATAAGCTGTTTCTAACATTTTCATTTTTACTTGCTTTAGGATATCTGAAAAATTATCCATACTATAAATAACTGTTACCGATAATACACCTGTTAGAATACCACCTAAAATGCCACCTATTATGCTCGCAAATGGCATGAATACTGGAACTGTCTTTAGATATGTGATAAATGATTCTGTAACGATTGCACCTACTGCAGTTATAACAGCCGCAACAATTAACTTAGAACCTTCAAAAATGGCTTGTTCTTTCGTCATGTCAGCTGGTCTAAAAACAAATAAACGAATTGCTTGAATTAACGCTGTCGTTCCTTCTGTTATAATACGTACAATTCGCTTTGAAGTTGTTAAAAAAGTATTAATAAATACCGTCAATAAATTGCTAATAACGCCTCCAGCAAACCCCTCAGAAGCACCAACAAATACCTTTTTGACAGACTGCATATTCAAAACTCGTGCTTGCACAGCTTGAATATGTTTCTTAAAAGCATTGATTTTCTCTTTAACTGTTTCATACTGACGAAAATCACGAATATACGCCCCTAACTCCTCAGAGAAAGCTATTTGTAAATCCGCTAAAAAAATTCCTATTGCTTGGCGCATCGCCATTTGCTTACCTTGTTTCAAGCTTGTACTCGTTAACTCTTTTTTATAGTATGCTTTTTTAGCATCTTTGACTGTTGTTTTTACAAGTCCTGTTGCACCATCGTATTTTTCAGATGCCATTTTTTCATCAATTTCAAAACGATCCTTATTTTTCAACTCTGGGTGTTTGCTTGATCTTGATTCCATCCATTCTTTTAAATCATGCTTACCCTTGGATTGATTTAAGCTTCCATCTGTCCATGTTAAGTTTTTTTCATCAACAGCCATCTGCCCACGCTCTTTGTCTGTCATATATAATCTTGCTTCAGGATTATTATGGATTTCTGCAGCCGAAACAATATGGTCTCTTTGTGTACGTCCATCTTTATTAAGCACTTTTCCCGTATAACCATCACGAATTTCTTTATTTTCTTGGAATGCTTTTTTACGATTTTTAGCAAAATCTTTTTCATAAATTTCTTTTCTTGTTTGCGCGTCATATTTTCGATTAAATTGTTTTTCTGTTGTACCTTTTGCAAAAACACCATTTTTAGCATTGTGCAATGTCGTTACATTGCCACCATCTTTAAATTGCATAAAATGGCTTAACCCAAATTGCTGGTAAAGAGAGGTTGTAATAATCTCTTGATACTGCTTCCATAAATCCTGTGCAATTTCTAATTCTTTCTCAGGTAATTCCTCTAAAACAGTTAAATAATGCTCCTCTAAATAGGTCGTTAACGTCGTCATTGTCATTCTCCTATCTTTACGCTTGTTCTCCAATAGGTCGAGTTAATAATTGAATAGCTGAATTCATATTATTTACCAATGTCCCTAAATCATTAAGAATGTGTTTGGCATTGGCTTCAACAATTTTATGGAAATTAAAACTATATTGTTCTAAATTTGAGTCCATAGTTTGTACAGCTGTCTTTATTAAATAAGCTGATTGATTTACCTCATCTGTTGTATACTTAATTTCAATTTTTGTTGCATCTGCAACACGAATTGCTTTATGTAGCTCCGCAGTTTTATCTAAAGCTTCTTTTCCGACTTTTTTATTTTTACTACTTGTCAGTATTCCCGCAGTTGCAACTGCCGTACCACCAATAGCCCAACCAATTGGTCCAGCAAGCGCTAGTAATGTCGAGCCTGCTGCGGTTCCACCACCTCCAGCTACAAGAGCTCCACCACCTAGCCAGGCTAATGCTGCATTTGTTGCAGCTGCACCTGATAATGCTGAGATTGCTGTTCCTGTCGATGCTGTACCAAATGTTGTAGCAATCGCCATTGCTGCAGATGGACCAAAAGCAGCAACTGCTCCACCAGCAGCAACACCAGCGCCAGCACCTAATACATTCTTTTTCAATTCTGTATCAATTTCTTTTTCTAACTCTAGAATAGTATTTTTGAATTTATCAAATTTAAGCTGTGCTTCTTCAACCTTTAATGACATTTCAAGTGGTTTGTTTTTTAAACGATTCACTAAATTTAATGTTAATTCTATATAATCTTTTAATAATATTCTACTGTTATATAAGTTTTCTGACCCCTTTAAAATTTCTTCACGTGATTGTTCATATTCCTCAACTACTTCCTTATATCCTGAAATAGCTTCTTTTTTAAATTTGCTATTAAACATACCTACACCTCTTTTTATTTTATGAACATATTCTATCACATTTATTTATTTTTTAGTTATTTTTATCCATATTTAACGTTTGCATTTAAATATTTTCTATGTATTCAAATCAAGTATATAGCATATTTTTCAAATCAACTAATTTCATTATTAAGTTGTTTCCTCAACAAAAAACACCTCCAAAAATTTTGGAGGTGTTTCACAGTTTCTTTATAAAATTAATTAGTCGTTGTCGTTATCATCGTCATCTTGGTCATCATCATGATCGTCATCATGATCGTCGTCTTGGTCGTCATCTTGGTCATCATCATAATCGTCGTCTTTGTCATCATCATCGTCGTCATGATCGTCTTTATCATCACAATCCGCTTTTTTCGGCTTGTCATGCTTTTTATCAAGCTGTTTTTTTACATCTTTCAATACTTCTTGTAGTTTTTCCATATCCGCCTTGATTTGCGCTTCTAGCTGTGTGATTTGTGCTAGTAATGCTGTGTATTCTTCTTTTGTTAAAGCACCTTTTTTATCATGTCTGTAGCAGAAGACGCCCACCTCAAGGAGCGAAGTGAGTAGGTGGGCGATGCATGCTATGCTTTTGACGAATAGTACGTTTCAAGAGATGCTCGTTAAAATACTCGTTAATAGGGCTTGCTATTGATTGAAAAAGGGTATGAAAAGACTAAAACTGTTTTGCTCTAAAAACGACTGTTGGATCTCTACTGGCGGTATTTCCATCGAAACGATTAAAAACGAACGAACGGAAGAGGTGAATGTCATGTCACAAAATAAAGCCTACAAATTTAGATTATATCCAAATAAGGACCAACAAGCACGCATCCATCAAACGCATGGTCATTGTCGTTTTGTCTATAACCATTTTCTTGCACTTTGGAACACTTCTTATAAGGAAGATGGCAAAAGCTTAAATCGTCGCTTGATGTCTAAAGTCCTCACGAAGATGAAGAAACAAGATGAAACGGCTTGGCTGCGCAATGTAGATAGTGTGGCATTACAAGCCTCTTATGAATGTTTAATCGATGCCTTTAATCGATTTTTTAAGAAGCAAAACAACTACCCTCGTTTCAAAAGCAAAAAAAATCCTGTTCAAAGCTATACCACCAAAAATACAAATAACAATATCGCGATTGTCGGCAAACGAATCAAACTGCCGAAGCTTGGGCTTGTGAAGTTCAAACAAACTTGTGTAGTGGAAGGTCGGATGATGCGCGCAACGATCAAATATCATGCAAGTGGCCATTTTTACGTATCGATTACATGTGAAGTGCCTGATTTTAAGCCGTTACCGAAAACCAATAAGACGATTGGGATTGATTTAGGCATCACCGATTTTGCGATGCTGTCTGATGGACGTAAAGTGGATAACCAACGCTTTACGGCGAAGATGGAACAGAAACTAAAGCGGGAACAACGCAAGTTATCACGTCGCTACGAACAAGCAAAAAAAGAAAAACGCGATTTGCGTGACTGTATGAACTACCAAAAGCAACGTCGTAAAGTCGCGCGCTTACGTGAGCGTGTCGCGTTTCAGCGGGAAGATTTTTTGAATAAGTTATCAACGGAACTCATTCGCCAGTATGACATCATCTGCCTAGAAGACTTGAATACAAAAGGATTACTAAAGAATTATAAACTAGCAAAAGCCATTAGTGACGTTTCTTGGACTTCTTTTGTGCAAAAACTGATGTATAAGGCGAAGTGGTATGGCCGAAAAATTGTAAAGATTTCACGCTTCTATCCATCAAGCCAACTTTGTCATGTCTGTGGGCATCGAGACGGCAAGAAGTCCCTCGATATTCGCGAGTGGGTTTGCCCATCTTGCGGCACAGTATTAGACCGGGACCTTAACGCAAGTCGGAATATTTTAGCCGAAGGGCTCACTACGTTAATCTAACAACCGTAGGAACTACGGGGCTCGCCTACTCAAGAAGTGAAGCCGCTGTTCGAGCTGTTGGAACAAGCAAGCACTGTTCGTAGGAATCCCCCACTTCAAGCACATTCGTAAGAACGGCTAAGTGGGGGTAGTTCAACTACTTTAAAATAATCTTTTGCAGCTTTTTTCACTTTTTTCGCATCTGATGATACAGCTGTTGTTTTTTTAACGATTGATTTACCGGCTTTTGATTTTACTTTTACTACTTTTTTCGTTGGTTGTTTTACTTCTTTTGCATTTGCTGATGTTGCAGCACTGAATGTTAACGCTACAGCTGTCGCAGCGACGATTGCTTTTTTCATTATGTATAATCCCCTAACAAATTTTAATTTACTCATGATTTCTCGCACTGAGTAATCGTAGTATACGGTTGATTTTTTACAGAAGTGTATCAAAAAGATATAAAACTTATTACTTAAAATAGGCAAAATGACAATTACATGTTATTTATTAAATTTAAAATAATAAAAGAATCATTTATTCCTAAATATAAATACAATAACCTATATAATTTTTAAGTCTTTTCATTTAAAAACAAAAAAAGAACTCATACAATATCGTATGAGTTCTAATAAATTAACGCACGCGGTCTTTCATGGCACGTGCCATATCGCGTTTTGCGTCTTTTTTCTTCAAGTCCTGGCGTTTATCGTAATTTTTCTTACCTTTACCAAGGCCGATTAGTAGTTTGGCGTAACCATCTTTAATATACATTTTAAGCGGTACGATTGTGTAACCGTCACGTTTAATGTCGTAATTAAGCTGTTGGATTTGGCGTTTATGCAGTAAAAGCTTCCGTGTACGAATTGGGTCATGGTTGAAGATGTTCCCTTGTTCGTACGGGCTAATGTGCATATTTGATACCCACGCCTCACCGTTACGAATTTGAATATACGAGTCTTTCAGCTGCACTTTACCTTTACGAATCGATTTGATTTCTGTACCATCTAGCACTAGGCCCGCTTCGATTGTATCCTCGATAAAGTAGTCATGGCTCGCTTTTTTATTTTGTGCGATTGCATTACCTTTTCCCTTTGGCATGTGGCGTCACCTCAATAAATTCTTATTTTCGTTTGCCGTGGTCTTTCTTTTGAGAAGCTTTTGCCATTGCATCGTAGAAGCTGCCGCCTTTACGTGGCTTACCGCCGCCCTCACCGCCGCGTTTGCGGTCTTGTTTGCGTGTACGGCCGTTTACTTTCGGGCCGCTTGGCGTACGTTTGCTACCGTCTTTACCACCGCGTTTGAATTCTTTATCTTTGTCTTTCCCTTTGATGACACGAGGGCCACCTGTACGACGACGTGGTTGTGGCTCTGGCATATCTGTAATGATAAAGTCCACTGCCGCTTCGTCTACATTGACGTTGAATACTTTGATTTTCACACGATCACCGATACGGAACTGGCGCGCTGTACGTTCACCGCGCATCGTCATTGAGCTTTCATCAAAGTTGTAGTAGTCATCTGTTAAATTACTAATGTGTACAAGACCTTCAATTGTGTTATCAAGCTCGATGAACATACCGAAGTTCGTTACAGAACCTACGATACCTTCAAATTCTTGACCCACTTTATCAGCCATGTATTGTGCTTTCTTGATTGCTTCTGTATCACGTTCTGCATCAATGGCACGACGTTCACGAGAAGATGTATGCGTCGAGATTTCGTCCATATGCGCGCCCCAATAAGACGTTGTTTTTGGTGATTTGTCACCTTCAATTAAGTACGTGCGGATTAAACGGTGCACGATTAAGTCAGGGTAACGACGGATTGGCGACGTAAAGTGTGTGTAGTACGGCGCCGCTAAGCCGAAGTGACCAAGACATTCTGGGCTGTATTTCGCTTGTTGCATTGAGCGTAGCATCATTGTTGAGATTACTGGATATTCTGGTTTACCCTCAACTGATTTTAAGATACCTTGTAGCGCGCTTGGATCGATTGAATCTGTCGCACCTTTTACAGTAATACCGAAGTTCGTAATAAACTCGAAGAAACGTTGTAGACGCTCTGGAGATGGGTCTTCGTGAATACGGTAAATGAATGGTAATTCCATTTTACAAACATGCTCTGCTACTGTTTCGTTCGCTGCAAGCATGAAGTCTTCAATCATTTTTTCAGCGATGGTACGTTCACGAACAACGATGTCTACAGGCCAGCCGTTTTCATCAACAACCACTTGAGATTCTTTTAAATCGAAGTCTACTGCACCACGTGCGTCACGACGATTACGAAGAATAGTTGATAATTCTTTCATTGTTTCAAACATTGGGACAAGCTCTTTGTAGCGCTCGATTAATGCTTCGTCTTTGTGTTCTAAAATTTTGTAAACATCTGAGTATGTCATACGTTCGTTTGTGCGGATGACACTTTGGAAAATATCATGTTCCACAACTTTACCTTCTGGGCTAATGATCATTTCACAAGATAGTACAAGACGGTCTACTTGTGGGTTTAATGAACAAATACCATTTGATAAACGGTGTGGAATCATTGGGATTACGCGGTCTGTTAAGTACACAGAAGTCGCACGCTCATATGCTTCCTTATCTAAAATCGAATCAAGTGTCACATAGTAGCTGACGTCTGCAATGTGAACCGTTAATTTGTAGTTCCCGTTGTCTAGTTTCACAACACCTACTGCATCATCTAAGTCTTTTGCAGATTCGCCATCGATTGTTACGACCATATCCTCGCGGCAATCGCGGCGTCCTACGCGGTCCTCATCTGAAATTTCGTCTGGCACTTGTTGCGCGGCCTCTACGACTTCTTCAGGGAATTCTACGTCGATATTGTGCTTATGAATGATTGATAAAATGTCTACACCTGGGTCATTTTTATGACCTAAGATTTGTGTAATCATACCAGATGCAGAGCGTTTTTCGTCTGGCCATTTTGTAATTTCAACAACAACTTTATGCCCGTCAACAGCGCCTAATGTGTGGCCTTGACCGATGAAAATATCTGTACCAAAACGTTTGTCATCTGGCAGTACGAAACCGAAGTTTTTATTCGCTTGGAATTCACCAACGATACGTGATGTCCCACGTTCTACAACCTCGATAATTTGACCTTCACGACGTTCACCTGTTGAGTCAGAAGATACTTTCACGATGACTGTATCACCGTTTAAAGCGCCACCTTTCATTGTTGGTGGAATGAATACATCATCTAAGCCTGCTTCTTCTGGTGCTACGAAGCCAAAGCCTTTTGCATGGCCGATAAAGCGACCTTGGAATGTGTTCATACGTTCAGGTGTACCGTATTTGTCATTGCTGCCGCGTACGATTGTACCTGCTTCTTCTAATTTCACTAATACCTTTACTAAGTCTCTGAAGTCATCTGCCTCTGTAAGTCCTAAGTTTTCTTCTATCTCCGCCACCGTTAGCGGTTTAATTTCTGGTTCTGTGAGTAACGCAAGTGTGCGTTGTTCTAAATTACTCAAATGTTTTCCTCCTACGTTTTCTGACGATTATTCCTGCCAATCTAATGTATTTAGAAATGCTAAAATATCCTCATGTAATTGTTTTTTCTCTTTATCTAACGTAATGACATGGCCTGATTCCTCATACCATTTTATGTGTTTGTCAATTGACTCTACTGTATCATAAATAATCTGCGCTGACTTCGGATTTATGACATCGTCTAATCGTCCTTGTACAACAAAGATCGGTGCATACACTTCATCTACGTGACTGCGCACATCTTGAATCAGTTCAGGAAGTTTTGGCAATGAGGGCATTCCTTCACGCTTAATGTCTTCCTTTAGCGCTACTCGTTGCTCTTCAGTATATCCAAATGCGCGACTAAAATCGTTCGCATATTTTAAAATGCCGCTAAACATTGTGTCGGTTGTACGCATCGTCATCGGCGCACACATCGTCACAATGCCTTTTAGCGGTTTTGTATAACCTAAACGAAGAGAAAAGACGCCGCCAAGCGATAGGCCCGCTACAGCAATTTCTGAGTAACCAGCTTCCACTAGCTCCTCATACGCCCTTTCAACATCCTGCCACCAATCTTTTGGTCCAGTTTGAATAAGCTCCTTAGGTGATACACCATGGCCCTTATAATGCGGAGCTTTAACGGTATATCCTTCCTTTTCTAGAAAGCGCCCTAAAATACGCACATCCGCTGAACTCCCTGTAAATCCGTGTAGTAATAATACTGCTCGTTTCCCAGCCTCAAAAAAGAATGGCTCTGGCAAAGATACCTTCACTTCAAAAACCTCCTGATGTGTCATTCGTTGATAAATATGTCTTTCTCTATTATATCCTTAATAAATATAAAATGCCTAACCTTTTGGTGGTTAGGCATCAATCGTTTATTAGAATTTTGCAATTAAAATTGCTACCACGAAAAATAATACTGAAAGGACCATTGTTACGCGGTGTAAAACAAGTTCAACACCACGCGCTTTTGACTTACCAAATAGCTGCTCAGCACCACCTGAAATGGCGCCTGAAAGACCAGCACTTTTTGGTTCCTGCATTAATACTGTCGCAATAATTAACACTGATAAAACGATTAATGAGATTAGTAAAAATGTATGCATCATGCCACCTCCTGCTCATCTACATCACAACTTTGCCTATTTTATCATAGACCCAGCAAGCAATGCATAATTTAAACGTAATCATACATAATGCCATTTTAACATGAATACGTGCAACTATATAGCAAAAAACGGTATTTTTTTAAATCCACATAATGAAAAAAGGAATTGCGCCTAAGCACAATTCCTCTTTCACTCACTCAATTATTTGTTTAAATTATAGAATGATTTAAGACCTTCGTATTTTGCAACGCTTTCTAATTCGTCTTCGATACGTAGTAATTGGTTATATTTTGCTACACGGTCTGTACGAGATGGTGCACCTGTTTTGATTTGACCAGCGTTTGTCGCAACGGCGATATCCGCAATTGTTACGTCTTCTGATTCACCAGAACGGTGTGAGATAACAGCAGTGTAACCTGCGCGTTTTGCCATTTCGATAGCGTCTAATGTTTCAGTTAATGTACCGATTTGATTTACTTTAACTAAAATTGAGTTACCAACGCCTTCTTCAATACCGCGAGATAATTTTTCTGTGTTTGTTACGAATAAATCGTCACCTACTAATTGTACGCGGTCGCCGATTTTTTCAGTTAATAATTTATGACCAGCCCAGTCATTTTCGTCAAGACCATCTTCAATTGAGATGATTGGGTATTTAGAAGTTAATTCTTCGTACCAAGCAACCATTTCCTCAGAAGTTTTCGCAACGCCTTCACCATCTAAGTGATATAGTTTGTCGTCGTCGTTGTAAAGTTCAGAAGAGGCAACATCCATTGCAAGCATTACTTCTTCGCCTGGTTTGTAACCAGCGCGTTCAATTGCTGTAACAATTGTTGATAATGCTTCTTCGTTTGATGTTAAGTTTGGTGCGAAACCACCTTCATCACCTACAGCAGTGTTGTGGCCTGACTCTTTTAATACCGCTTTTAAAGAGTGGAAGATTTCAGTACCCATGCGTAATGCGTGGCGGAAGTTTTCAGCGCCTACTGGCATTACCATGAATTCTTGGATGTCCACGTTGTTATCAGCGTGTTCACCACCGTTTAAGATGTTCATCATTGGTACAGGTAATTGTTTCGCGTTTACGCCACCGATATATTGGTAAAGTGGTAAACCTAAGTAGTTCGCACCTGCGTGCGCTACTGCTAATGATACGCCTAGGATTGCGTTTGCGCCTAGTGCACCTTTATTTGCAGTGCCATCAAGCTCGATCATTTTGTTATCAACTGATACTTGATCTAGCACTGAAAATTCACCGATTAATGCAGGAGCGATAATGCTGTTCACGTTATCAACGGCTTTTAATACACCTTTACCTAAGTAGCGAGATTTATCACCATCGCGTAATTCTACAGCTTCATATTCACCAGTTGATGCACCAGATGGTACGATTGCGCGACCATAAGCGCCTGCTTCTGTGAATACTTCAACTTCTACTGTTGGGTTACCGCGTGAATCTAATACTTCGCGAGCTAATACGTTTGTAATAATTGACATTGTTTGAACTCTCCTCGGTTTGTGAAATTAGTTTTAATCGAATAATGGTTTACCTGTCATTTCGGCAGGTTGTGCAACATCTAACAATTTAAGCATCGTTGGCGCTAAATCCGCTAAGATGCCATCATGCATTGTGATGCCCTCTTTTGTAACAATTACTGGTACTGGGTTTGTTGTATGTGCTGTCATCGGGTTCCCTTCAAGCGTCACGACTTCATCAGAGTTACCATGGTCTGCTGTAATAATCGCATGACCACCTTTTGCTAAGATTGCGTCTACAACATCGCCTAAACATTCATCGACCGCTTCGATTGCCTTAATCGTTGGCTCTAGCATACCGCTATGACCAACCATATCAGGGTTCGCGAAGTTTAAGATAATCGCGTCTACTTTGTCGCCGTTAATTTCTGCAACAAGTGCATCACGCACCTCGTAGGCACTCATCTCAGGTTTTAAATCATATGTCGCAACTTTTGGTGAGTTGATTAAAATACGATTTTCGCCGTCGAATGTATCCTCACGTCCACCGCTCATAAAGAACGTCACATGTGGGTATTTTTCTGTTTCTGCGATACGTAATTGACGTAATTTCGCATCTGATAACACTTCACCGATTGTATTTTTTAAATCGTCGTCGTGGAAGGCGATATCACCGATTACACTTTCACTATATTTCTTAAAGCAAACAAATTCAAGGTTTTTTGGTTGTTTTTCTGAAATTTCAAAACCATCGAACTTCGGATTTGTGATAGCTGTTGATAATTGGATTGCACGGTCTGGACGGAAATTGAAGAAAATAACCGCGTCATTATCATGAATTTTTGCAACAGGTTGCCCGTCTTCTTCAACAACAAATGGGATGACAAACTCATCTGTTACACCCTGCTCATAAGAAGCCGCAAGACCAATACCTGCTGATGGTTGCATTGGGCCTTCGCCTTCTACAACGGCATCAAATGCTAATTTTACACGATCCCAGCGTTTATCACGGTCCATCGAATAGTAGCGTCCGCTAACTGATGCGATTTTACCGATGCCGATTTCTGCAATTTGTTTTTCTGTTTCCGCAAGATACTGTGGTGCTGTTTTCGGACCCACATCACGACCATCTAAAAATGCGTGAATATACGCCTCATCAAGACCTTGCTGTTTTGCTAGTTTTAACAGCGCAAATAAATGCTCATAATGGCTGTGTACACCGCCATCTGAAAGTAATCCTAAGAAATGCAACTTCGAATTATTTTCCTTCACATGGTTGATTGCTTTTAGAAGCACCTCATTTTCAAAGAAATCACCGTCTTTAATCGACTTATCGATACGTGTTAAGCTCTGATACACGATACGACCTGCGCCAATATTTAAGTGACCTACTTCGGAGTTCCCCATTTGACCGGCCGGAAGACCCACTTCCTCGCCTGACGCAAGTAACTGCGCATGTGGGAATTGTTTGTAATAGCGATCAAAATTTGGCTTATTTGCTTGTGCTACTGCATTACCGAAAACTTCTTTACGACAGCCGAAGCCATCTAAAATGATTAGTGCTACTGGTGTATTAGGCATTTGCCCCCGCCTCCAATAATTTTAAGTATGAATCTACTTCTAGGCTGGCACCGCCGACTAAGGCGCCGTCAATATGTTCCATCGATAACAGCTCTTCAACATTCGCTGGTTTTACAGAACCACCGTATTGAATACGTGTTTTTTCAGCCACTTCTGCACCAATTTCCTCAGCGATTGCATGACGCACCTCGCCGCATACTTCATTTGCATCGGCTGCTGTTGCTGTTTTACCTGTACCGATAGCCCAGATTGGCTCATACGCGATAACCGCTTGTGCCACTTGCTCACTTGATAAATCTTTAATTGCCGCTTTTACTTGTGAAGAAACTTTTGAAACCGTTTGACCCGCTTCACGTTCCTCTAAAGTTTCACCCACACAGATGATTGGCACTAAATTATGTGCAAATGCTGCATGTGCTTTTTTATTAACGGCTTCATCTGTCTCGTTGAAATATTCACGACGCTCAGAATGACCTAACACAACGTATTGCACGTGAATATCTGCGAGTTGCGTCGGGCTGATTTCACCAGTAAATGCACCCTCTGTTTCAAAGTGCATATTTTGTGCGCCGATGGCTAAATCTGTTCCTTTTGCAGCTTCAACTAACGTTGGTAAAAAGAGTGCAGGTGCACAAACAACTGCCTCTACTTTATCATTCGCAGGTACTTGTGATTTGACTTGCTCCACAAAATCTACAGCCTCTGAAAGTGTTTTGTACATTTTCCAGTTGCCAGCAATAATTGGTTTACGCATGTTTCAATCATCCTCCAAATATAGTTTATTTATCGTTTAACGCGACAACGCCTGGAAGCTCTTTGCCTTCCATGAATTCAAGTGAAGCACCGCCACCAGTTGATACATGTGACATTTTTTCTGCAACACCGAATTTTTCAACCGCGGCAGCTGAGTCGCCACCGCCGATTACTGTATAGCCTTCTGTTTCTGCCATCGCATTGGCTACGGCTTTTGTACCGTTTGCGAAAGCATCCATTTCAAATACACCCATTGGGCCATTCCAAATGATTAATTTTGAATTTTTAATAACGTCCGCATAGATTTCAGCCGTTTTTGGACCAATATCAAGTCCCATATAATCTGCAGGAATTTTATCGATATCGACTACTTTTGTATTGGCATCTTTTGAAAACTCGTCCGCTACAACTTCATCGACAGGCATATAGAAGTTTACGCCTTTGTCTTCTGCTTTTTTGATAAATGATTTTGCTAAGTCAATTTTGTCTTCTTCAAGAAGAGATGTCCCAACTTCGTGACCTTGTGCCTTTGTGAATGTGTAAGACAATCCGCCACCGATAATTAAGTTATCCACTTTTTCTAACAGGTGGTTAATCACGTCGATTTTATCTTTTACTTTAGCGCCACCGATGATCGCTGTGAATGGACGCTCAGGATCTGCTAGTGCTTTCCCTAAAACATCTAATTCTTTTTGCATTAAGAAGCCTGATACAGCAGGTAAAAATTCTGCGATACCTGCTGTTGTTGCGTGTGCACGGTGAGCGGCACCAAAGGCGTCATTCACATAGACATCTGCAAGCTCCGCAAATTGTTTTGCAAGTGCTGGATCATTTTTTTCCTCACCAGCGTGGAAACGTACATTTTCAAGTAATACGATGTCGCCATCTTCCATAGCTGCGACAACCGCTTTCACGTTTTCACCTACAGATTCGTCTAATTTCTTCACTGGCTTACCTAGCAATTCTGCTAAGCGCTCGCCTGCTGCTGTTAAACGAAGCTCTTCTTTTACTTCACCTTTTGGACGGCCTAAGTGACTTGATAAAATCACTTTGGCACCTTCATCGACTAAATATTGGATTGTTGGTAATGCTGCGCGAATACGTGTGTCATCTGTTACTTTTCCATCTTCCATTGGCACATTAAAGTCCACACGTACAAATACGCGTTTACCTTTCACATCAATATCTTTTACCGATTTTTTCTCATTCATCTACAGAATGCCTCCCTTTAGCGCGTGTAAAACGCTTACTTGCTATCAATAAAAAAGGAGAAGTAACCGTCTCGCTCTTCTCCTCTTTTTTCAAACTCATTATATACGCTAACTACTTAAAAGGCTAATTATTTTTTCAAAATAAAGATTTCTTTTAAAAGCGAGCGTTTCGTATTCAATTATTAGAATCCTTGTTTTGCAACATATTCAGCAAGGTCTACAACACGAGTTGAGTAACCTGTTTCGTTATCGTACCAAGCAAGTACTTTCACTAAATTGTCTTCAAGAACCATTGTTGATAATGCGTCAACTGTTGAAGAAGAAGTGTTACCGTTGTAATCAATTGATACAAGTGGTTCTTCAGAGTAAGAAAGTTTACCCGCAAGTGAACCTTCTTCAGATGCTGCTTTGAATGCGGCATTTAATTCTTCAACTGTTACGTTTTGATCTAACTCAGCTACTAAGTCAACAAGTGATACGTTTGGTGTTGGTACGCGGATTGCCATCCCATCTAATTTACCTTCAAGTTGAGGTAAAACTTTTGCTACTGCTGATGCTGCACCTGTAGTTGTTGGGATGCTAGACATAGCAGCCGCACGTGCACGACGGTAATCTTTGTGTGGAAGGTCTAAGATTTTTTGGTCATTTGTGTATGAGTGAACTGTTGTCATCATACCGCGTTTGATACCAAATTTTTCGTCTAACACTTTCGCTACTGGCGCTAAGCAGTTTGTTGTACAAGATGCGTTAGAGAATACGATATCTTCGTCTTTGTTGTATGTTTCTTCGTTAACACCCATTACGAATGTTGGCATATTTTTACCTGGAGCAGACACGATAACTTTTTTAGCACCTGCATCAACGTGTTTTTTCGCATCATCATAGTTTGTGAAGCGACCAGTTGATTCAACTACGATATCAACGTCTAATTCACCCCATGGTAATTTCGCTGGGTCTGTTTCTGCGTATACACGAACTTTTTTGCCATTAACAAGTAAGTTTTCGCCTTCGTAAGATACGTCAGCGTCTAATTTACCGTGTACTGAATCGTATTTTAAAAGATGTGCTAACATTGCTGAGTCCGTTAAGTCATTTACTGCGACAATCTCGATGTCCTCGCGTTGTAATGCTGTGCGGAATACTAATCGTCCAATACGTCCAAATCCGTTGATTGCTAATTTAAAAGTCATGTCTATTTCCTCCAATAGTATAATTAATTAAATTTCTTCTCGAATTATTTTTAACATTTCCTGTGCAGCAGATAAATCTGTGATGAAGTTTGTTTGTTCTGGTGCATTTGTAAAGTACGCTAAAATCGCTTTGGCTTTTGAAGCACCACCTGCTAAAGCAATAACAGTGGGACATTTTTTGACCTGCTCTAGTTGTAGGCCAACTGTCCGGATGCGCTGTACAGCTTTCCCTGTTTCATCAAAATAATAACCAAATGCCTCGCCGATTGCACCATGCTCTCGTAACTTCTCTACTTCATCAGAGGTAGAATTACGACGCCATGCCATCTCGTCGGCAGAACCAACACCGTGAACGACGATATCTGTGCGATCATATAAATCGAGCATGTCCTTTACAATAGGTTCGTGAATCATCGCATTATATGCGGCTTCACTTAGATGCTCTGGTAAGTACAATGTGCGATACTCATTGCCAGTATTGTTCGCAAACTCTGCGGCAATCGTATTCGCTTGCATCTTCACATCAACACCCATGCCTCCACGCGCTGCGATAAATGTCGCACCGCGTATCTTCGAAGCTGTCGACAACTGTTCACCTACCGCCGCAACCGTACTACCACCTGTAACGGCGATAATATCACCTTGCTTCGCTTCACGTTTTAAAAGATTCGCCGCTTCGACGCCCATCATTGCCTTCACTGAAGGTTCCTGATCGACATTCCCATCGACAATCGTCATACGTTTCACGCGTAAATGTTTTTGCAGTTGTCGTTCCAAATCTGTAATACCTGACCATTCATACACAAGCGGCTTCAGCACATCTAAAATTTGAATTCCTGCCTCTGAAATCGACATCCCTGTACGATTTGCAACGATTAACCCCTGCTCACGCATTAGGTCTGTTTCTTTCCTCACTTCTCGCTCTGCTAGAGAGAGACTATCTGCTAAAGCACGACGACCGATTGGTCCAAGCATTTGGACCATATTTAAAATACGATAGCGTACTTGTAGCAAACCTGACATCTCAGGCAGCATTTTCAATTGTGCTTCCGTTAATGAAGGCATACTCTCTCTCCTCTCAGTGGGTTCTTTTTTATCCCATATATACATTTTCTATCCCACTCACTATAAAAAAATATTTCTTTTGTTCCTACGTCCATTATAGCAGGTTAAATATTGCTTTGCAAACATGGGCTAATTATGTCCCACCGAGAGTGGCTAATTAAATGTTTACATTAATTTGTATTCCCACTTAGCCATAATTAAAACATTTTTTAATAAAAAAAGAAGAATTGCTCGAAGCAATTCTTCCCTAAAGTGCTTGTTCAAATGATGAATCCGTCTGTTCTGTCACTGCTTCAATAATCGTCTCATAATCTAAGATACCATATTGAATCATTTCGCCGTCTTTTTCGAGAACCGGAATCATCATCATGTACCTCTCATGCAAGTCTTCATCCTGTTCGATATCTACGGTCGCAAATTCAAACGGAACTTCCTGCTGGACGAGGCGCATCATGTTCATTCCTTCCTCACAAAGACGACAATTTTGTCGACTGTAAAAAGTGAGCATGTGAACACTCCTTTGCTGTTTTATATTGATTCTCTATATTATAGAAGAAACTCAAATAAAATGGTAGCGTTTACCCCCCGCTAAAGACAGAAAAAAAGCAGTCAAACGAGAAATTCGTTGACTGCCCTTTTCTATTTCTTCCTATTATAAAGGAATGTTTATTTACCCATTTTCATTGGCGTTACTCGTACGCGTTTTAAGAAGAACGATAAGACAAGCGCGACAATTGTAACAATCATTGCGATAAAGAATGAGAAGTTAATCCCTTCAACCATCGCTTTGTTTGCCATTGTTTCAGCAAGCTCTTTCCCGTATTTCGCTAATTGAACTTCTGTCATTTGCTCACCATTTTGAGAAGCTTCCATTGCTTTTTCTTTCACTTTATCTGCAACAGTTGCTTCAATGTCTAGATCTTCTGCTGCTGATTTTGTACGGTTTGTCATAATTGTGATCATCACGGCTGAACCAATTGCACCTGCAACTTGCTGAAGTGTGTTGTTGATTGCTGTACCATGTGGATTTAAACGCATTGGTAATTGGTTTAAACCATTTGTCATAATCGGCATCATTACCATTGACATACCAAACATACGCACTGTATACGCTACGATTAAATACGTGTAAGACGTATCTAATGTTAATTTAGATAAATAGTAAGTTGATACTGTGACGATTGCTAGACCTACGATTGCTAATGGACGCGGCCCAATACGGTCAAATAATTTACCTGTGATTGGTGACATGAAGCCCATCATTAGAGCACCTGGTAACATCATTAAACCAGCATCTAATGGTGAAATACCGCGAACATTTTGTACATATAAAGGTGTTAAAATCATACCAGAGAACATCGCCATTGAGATGATAACGGAAATGACACTACCCATTGCATACATTGGGAATTTATATACTTCTAAGCTTAGAAGCGGTTTTTCTAGTTTCAGTTGACGGAAGACGAACAAGATAAGTGCGATGGCACCGATTGTGATCGTTCCCCATACTTCGATTGCGTCCCAACCTGCTGATGAAGCAGTTGAGAAGCCATATAATAAACCACCAAAACCAATTGTTGATAAGATAATCGAGAAAACATCGAGTGTTACTGGTTTTGTTTCCATAATATTATCAAATTTGAAGATCGCTAATAATAATGAAATGATAGCGAAAGGTAAAATGATAATGAATAGGTAATGCCATGAGAAGTGCTCAACTAAATAACCTGATAATGTAGGTCCGATAGCTGGCGCCATGATCATTACAAGACCAAAGATACCCATTGCTGCACCACGTTTTTCAACTGGGAAGCTGACTAACATGATGTTCATAAGAAGTGGTCCCATAACAGAAGCACCTAATGCTTGAATCATACGAGCGGCTAATAAAATACCAAAGTTTGGTGCGACAATTGCTAATGCTGTACCAATTGTAAAAATCGCCATTGATGTGACGAATAATGTTTTGTTTTTAAAACGTGTAATTAAAAATGCACTGGCTGGTACAAGTACCCCAGTTACTAGCATATACCCTGTTGCTAACCATTGAACCGTTGATGCTTCAACATCAAAATCTTTCATGATTGAAGGTAATGCTACGTTTAATAGCGTGTTATTTAAGAACGCTACGAATGCCCCAACGAATAAAATGGCAATCATTAAATACGGGGGCTTTTTAAGTGGTTGATCCATGTTCAATTCCCTCTTTGCCTAATATTTATATTTACTTCGATTTCAAAGTTTACTTGATACATTTTATACTCGCAGTCCAATTTTTGCAAGAAAAATATTTCATTCGAGAATAAACCGCCACTTAAAGCGTTTTCTTCACTATAATATGAGTCCAATTCACTTGAAATTAATCCGAACTATGATTAAAATTATACTGCTAGTCCAAAATAGAATAAAAAAGGTGACTAAATGAACAACCGTAAAAGACAAATTATTCAGGCCTGTATTAAGCTCTTCTCTGAAAAAGGCTTTGTAGAAACGTCCATTCAAGAAATTATTGAAGAAGCTAAAATTTCAAAAGGCACATTTTATAATTACTTCCCATCAAAAAAAGACTGCCTAATCGCCATCTTAGATATCGGGCGAAAAGAAACGACAGTCCGTAAAGTTAAAGCGATTACTGGTAAAGAAAAAAACGACAAGTCTGTCCTTGCCGCTCAACTTATCGCCACGATGCAAGTGAACCACGAACATAATCTGCTACCGATTTTTGAGTCCATCCTGCATTCGGGTGATAAAGATTTAAAGCGCCTCGTCGATCAAAATCTCCTGCAAGAGATTGATTGGACCGCGCGCAGATTACTAGACGTCTATGGCACAAAATTAGTTCCCTATCATTATGATGCATCCATTCTATTATTTGGTATGATGCATCAAATGTTCCACATCGGGAAGTTAATTAATTACCCACGTGGCAATGCGATGGAATTTATAACATTCGCATTAGACCAACTAGATGCCATTACCCCAACATTAATTAGCAACCAAAAGACGATGCTTGGACCGACTTTTGAGGAATTTATTAATGAAAATATTGAAGCGCGCGTCATTGATAAAGAGGAGCTCCTCAAGCAACTCCATGGCTTTAAATCGTATTTAAAAGATTTATCAAACCAGCAACAAGAATACATTGCTTATTTAATCGAAGAATTAGAACGTGATACACCACGCTACCATGTGATTAATGCCGTTGCTTTCCAGTTTTATAATAGCTTCCGTGATACACCGCACGCACCAGAAGCCATTGAAATCACGAATCAGCTATGGCAACTTTCAAAAAATAATAGTTAATCAAAAAAAGGTCAGGACAGTTACGTCCCGACCTCTTTTTTTGATTATTTTTTATTACCACGTAATTTTGCGACTTTATCCGCTAAGCCTAAAGTTGCTTTTACCGCTTTACGATTTAATGTATTTTCTTGGAATTTTACTTTTTTATTCAGTCGCTCAATTTCCTGCTTGTACGCCGCAATTTTAGCTGCATCATTTTTCTTCGCAGCCATTTCACGTTTTACACGACGTTCTGTACGTGCATTTTCTGCGTCATTAAATGCTTGCCAACGACGTACTTGCTCATCAATTGGTGCTGTTACATATGGTGTCACAACGCCTGGAATATCAACATTTTTGATTTTCTCATCAAAAGGTGTCGTTTTTGGATACATTGTTTCCTTATACGCATGGTCTAAGTTATTTTTATTTAAGAAGCCAATAAAGCGGTCAAAGTTCTCATTCGCCACTTTCTCTGGTTTATGGAAGTCACTTTGTTCGATAATATCCCAGATGTTTGTGTCCTCTGTAATATCTGGACCCCAATAATTATTTAATTGGTGATAGTCCGTTAATTCACGCATACGACCATCTTTCGGTAAGATAATGCTTGGTGTCCCTGCAATCGTTGCCGCAATATTCCCGTGAAGACGTGCACCAAAGCTTAAATCTACTTCTTGTAATAACTCCATCCATGTTGGAATATTTACTGGGTAGCGCACATGATCTCCTGTGTAATATTCATCTAATACAGATTCCGGATACACTTTATTTTGGCTAGGTAGGTCCGGTCCACCTAAGTAGGTCATTTTCAATTCTTTTAGCCACTGTGGAATATAGTAGTAGTTACCAAATTCATGACGGCTACGATCAATAAAGTTTAATACATTATCTGGTGATAAACGTGAGTTGTTAATTGACACTAACGAATCCTTTGTAATGTTCGTATCTCGAATTTTCAAATCACGACCGAAACTATACATCGACGGACAGCCAATTGGCATATGGTCTACGCCTTCTTGAAAGCCAAGTCCTGTTAAGTAGTCTGAAGTGATTTGACCACGTACCCCAATCATTGCTGATTTATTTAATACAGCTTTTACGAATTTTTTCGTTGCATCGTCAAATTCATATTTCGCACCTTTTTGTGCATCAAATGGCGTACGAGCCCCTACACCGATTACATAAACCGGAATTGTTAATTTATTAATCAGCTCTGCATAACGCTCTAAATGCCCGATGAAATCTGGACGGAATGCATCCGCTAACGGAATAATATAGCCGTCATAATTTGCATTAATCATATCTGCATCTTTCGGATTTAATCGATAATAATCCGGCACAATCATGACATCCTCAGTCGTTAATGTGCGGTAAATCCCATAAGCATAAACTAAGTTCCCTACATTCCCTCCAATAGAATTCGTAGAAGCGATATGTGCTGGGTCAAAGTTGTTTAGTGGGGACATCCCAGAACGCATTAAGATTTTTTTCATATTTGTTCTCCTTTCAATTACAATCACTTTATTAGTTGTCCGTACAAGCACTCTACTACATAGTAGTTAATTTATATATGAAATGTCAATGAAA
This sequence comes from Candidatus Kurthia intestinigallinarum, assembly GCF_003991225.1. GTDB lineage: Bacteria > Bacillota > Bacilli > Bacillales_A > Planococcaceae > Kurthia > Kurthia populi. The sequence continues at coordinate 101,644 of NZ_JTFC01000033.1, read as the reverse complement.
TCACTTGCTCCATTGTAAATGCTCTAAAATATAAAAAAACCGCACAAATGCACAGTTTTTTTAAAAATTATATGTTTCAATTGACCTATCAAAAGGTATTTAAAAATGGATGCCCCTGGAGGGAATCGAACCCCCAGCCTAAGAACCGGAATCTTATGTTTTATCCATTAAACTACAGAGGCATAGCTATATGACGACCTTACTATTATACTAGGTAAAGAGCGTATTATCAACTTTCTATTAAATGATTCATTTCATTTGACCTTTATTGACCAAAAAAGTTATGATATGTTTACAAGGCAACGAAACAGTGCCAATTTTATGGACATATAAGGAGGAAATACTTATGAACTTAATTCCTACAGTCATCGAAACAACAAACCGCGGCGAACGCGCATATGACATCTACTCTCGTCTTTTAAAAGACCGCATCATCATGCTAGGTAGTGCAATCGACGATAACGTAGCAAACGCAATCGTATCTCAACTTCTATTCCTAGAAGCAGAAGATCCAGAAAAAGATATCTACCTATACATCAACTCTCCAGGTGGCTCTGTAACAGCTGGTATGGCCATTTACGATACAATGCAGTTCATCAAACCAGATGTACAAACAATTTGCATCGGTATGGCTGCTTCAATGGGTTCATTCCTATTAACAGCTGGTACAAAAGGAAAACGTTTTGCATTACCAAACGCTGAAATCATGATTCACCAACCACTAGGTGGCGCTCAAGGTCAAGCGACTGAAATCGAAATCGCAGCAAAACATATCTTAAAAACACGCGAAAAATTAAACCGCATCTTAGCTGAACGCACTGGTCAACCGATCGAAGTAATCGAAAAAGATACAGATCGTGACAACTACATGTCAGCTGAACGTGCGCTAGAATACGGTATCATTGATAAAATCATGGAACGTAACGAAACAAAATAGTTTTTCATCCCTAACACTAAACAACCATTTCTCATTGGTTGTTTAGTGTTTTTTTATGTTTTTTAGTATTCATTTGCCAAAAAAATGCAGTATGATAGAATTATATACTTAAGGGAGGGATTTTAATTGACCTATTTCAAAAGAATTTTAGCTATTTGTCTGAGCATGAGCTTAGTATCACCTATGGTTGCTTCTGCTGATACAAATACAGCTTCCTGGCTAAAATGGAAAAATACAAAACTCAGTGCACACCGTGGTGCACAAGTGGTCGCACCTGAAAATTCATTAGCTGGTGTACAAGGCGCAAAAGAACTTGGCTATGCCTTTATTGAAATCGATGTGCGTAAAACAGCAGACAATCAATATGTATTAATGCACGATAAAACAATCGACCGTACAACTACTGGATATGGTTCTGTCGCTAGTCAAAAATTAAAACAACTTCGTGTATATCATCTTGTAGATAAAAATAATAGGCTAACAACAGAAAAAATCCCAACATTAAAGGACGTATTAGCTTCAGCCAAAAAATATAATGTTGGCGTCAATATTGATGGCTCGAAAGGTGATTTCGGTGATCAAAAATACGCTAAAGGCATCGTGACCCTTGTCAAAAAGGCTAATATGTACAATAAAACATTTTTCGTCATCTCAGATAGTAAAGCACGTGCGAAATTCAATAAAAATTATCCAAATGCCACAATTTCATTTATCGGCAATCCTAAAAAAAGCGTAGCAAGTGATATTAAAAAGCTTAAAAAATACAAACATGCCATTTATACAACCCATATTAATAATCTTGATGCCGCGACAGCGAAAAAAATTCGTGCTAGCGGACTGCGTATTCATATTTATGGCGTCAATACAAAAAGTGCCTATAAACGCGCCAAAAGCTATAAGCCACTACTAGTCGAAACCGATAAACTGAAACCATAAAAAAAGAGAGCTCCCAATCGGAAGCTCTCTTTTTGTGTGCCATTCGGCAGCACTCTCTGTAACAACAAGAAATGACCTAAAAACGTTCGTTTAGACTTTTTCTTACTACCACAAAACGGTGATTATTCTACAACGTTGTGTAATTGTTTTAATTCATAATAGAAGTCGCCTGATTTACTACCAACGTTACCAGCGCGTAATGCTGTAGTGTAGTGAATAGTTGTTGTTACTTCTTTACCTTCAAATGTAGAAGTTGTTGTTAAGTTATTCATTTCTTCGCCATCAGTGATTTCTGGGCGTTTAACGTTTGTGTGACCTAATTCTTCTAAAAGTTCTACAGCTTTGTTTTCACGACCGATGTGGAACTCGATTAATTCAGGGATTTTTAAGTCGACGATTTGTTCTTTTTGACCTTCAGTTTTGATATGTGCAATGTACGTAATATCTAATTCCATGATGAAAAATCCTCCATCCAAATGTATAAGTTTTATTTATACTTATTCTATCATTTAATTCCCCCGCTTCACACTTTCAAAACTTACGCCACCGCATAAATTGCATCTAGAAAAAGAACAATTTCGACCTAAAGAGCGTTTTTGAAATTCGATATAGTAAAAAAGAACAAAAAAAAGAAGGAACCACCAAAGCGGTGATTCCTCTCTTTTTATGCTTTACGACGATTACGCTTAAATAACATAAACGCTGCGCCAATTAACAGCATCCCTACTAAGCTATAAAGCGCTACCTGCTCCCCTGTTTGAGGTAGTAGGCTACTTCCTGTTGAAGGTGCTTTATTGCCATTTGAACCATTCGTATTTGTATTGTTATTGCTACCGTTTCCTGGTGTGTTATTACCATTATTGTTGTTACCATTTTGATTATCTGAGTTATTATCATCAGAATCAGTGTCGCCATTTTGATTGCCGTTATTGTTATTGTCATTGTCGCTATCATCGCTATCCGGGCCTTCATCTGGCGTGTTGCCATCATTTGGATTCTCATCTACACCATCATCCCCATTATCCGGGTCTTCAGGGTCTGCATCTGGATCTTCTGGATCGGTTGGTTCTTCTGTTGCATCATCCGCTAATAATGTGATTGTTACGTCACATTCTTGTTTGTTTCTCATAACCTTCTTGTGAAATTTCAACAATTGTTTCTGGTTCTAATGTTGGGACCGCATTGTTTTCAAATTCAACAATACCTTTTCCCCCTACAATACCTTTTAATGGTGTTTCCGAGCCATCTTTAACAATGACTGTCGCACCTTCAAGATATGAAGATTTTGCAACGTCTACTTCAAATGTAGGGCAAACTTTTGGTGCTTCTTCCATTGAAACCGCTAATTCACATTCTTCTGTTTCGCCTACAACTTGGGCGATTGTTGTATAGCCATCTTTTGTAACAACAATTTTTGTATCTGCTGTAATACTTACATCTTCAAATGTTACCGTACCGTTTTCATCTGTCATTTTAGTATCTTCACCATATACTTTAACTGCAACATCTTTTAATGGTTGGCCATCTTTATCCGTCACCGTAAATGTGAAATCCGTACATGCTGTTTTTTGCATTGTGATAATCGTGCTACAATCTTTTGCAGCTGTTTTGCCAACGATCGTTGTCGCTGTTTCATAGCCGTTTTTCGAAACGGTTAAATTCGTACCAACTTTGATGACATCTTTATCAGCTTCTTTAAACGTTACTTGACCATTCGCATCTGTCGTACCTTTAACTGCTGTAAAAATATCCCGTATTTCTTAATATAAAAATGCTTTTTTTCTAATTTCAAATATGTTTTTTTATCATTTAAACCATTCGCTATACATCCTTATTATTGAAATTTATTATGTAAATTTTAAGAAGGTTTATTTTGTGAATTTTTTATAGGCAAAAAGAAGCTTTTTTTAAAAAATAAAAAAACCGCACAAATTGTACGGTTTTCGCTACTTTAATCTATTTATTTACTCGTTAAAAATTTACTCAATTTCTCAATTGCCTGTTGTTCATCTTCACCATCAGTTGTGAGCGTAATGCTTTCACCTGATGAAATGGCTAAACTCATCACTCCCATGATGCTTTTAGCGTTAATATGCTTGGTTTCTTTTTCAATAAAAATATCACTCATAAAGCTATTGGCCTCTTGTACAAAGCTTGCCGCTTGGCGTGCCTGTAACCCTGCTTCTAGCTCAACCGTTAGTTGTTGTTGGATCATTTCTTTCTTCCACTCCCCTATGACTATTTTAAATTTAGCTTTTGGCCTGCTCGTAATGAATCGGCAATCGAATCAATTTTACGCAGGCGATGATTAACCCCTGATTTACTAACAGTGCCCGTAGACACCATTTCCCCAAGTTCTTTCAATGTTACCTCTTGATGCTCGACACGTAAACGCGCAATTTCACGAAGCTTATCAGGTAATTGTTCAATCCCGATCATATTATCGATGAATTTAATATTTTCGACCTGACGTAGTGAGGCACCAATCGTTTTATTTAAATTGGCTGTTTCACAGTTTACAAGTCGATTTACACTATTACGCATATCTCGTAAAATACGAACATCTTCAAATTTCATCATAGCAGAATGCGAGCCCACTAGGCTTAGAAAATCGGAAATTTTTTCCGCTTCCTTTAAATACGTCACAAAGCCTTTTTTACGCTCAATCGTTTTCGCATTTAAGTCAAAGCCATTCATTAAATCGGCTAGTGCCTCACCGTGCTCGCGGTATAATGAATAAATTTCTAAATGATAGGCAGATGTTTCTGGATTATTGACAGAGCCACCTGCTAAAAATGCACCTCGTAAATAAGCGCGGCGTTTATTTGATGTATCGATTAAATCATGTGATATTTCATGGTTAAAGAGGAAATTACCCGATAAAATTTCAAGGCTTTCAAGCAACTCTTTCGCACCTTCACGCACGCGGCAAATGTACACATTATTTTTTTTCAAGCGCATTTTTTTACGCACCAATAGCTCGATTGGATAATCATATAAACGCTTTAAAATGGTATACATGCGACGAGCAATCGCTGCATTTTCCGTTTGCACATCTAAACTCAGTTGACGATTTGCAAAGGATAATGAGCCATTCATCTGGATTAGCGCAGATAGCTCGGCCTTGCAACTTGCGTCGTCCGCTTCAATTTGCGTCAACTCTTTTTTCATTTCTGAAGCAAATGACATATCGATTTCCCCCTTTCATTTTTACACTCGTTTTTCATTCGTATAGTTATATAGCCACTCGGCCACGCGTATCGCTTTATGACGGACTGTCCCGTTTTTCACGGTCGCAATGTCTGCTTGAATCACTTCAAGTCCCAGTCCTTCTAAGCGCTCTATATCGAAAACAACGGGTTCCGCACGTTCTTCTTTGTAATTTTCTTCTATATCATCCGGTACTTCCGAATGATTATTTAATAAAATGGTTTCAATAAAGGCTGTCCCTACATGATCATAAATCGCTTGCACATGATCTGCAGCTGTGTAATACGATGTTTCTCCGTCTTGCGTCATCAGGTTACAAATATATACTTTACGTCCACTCGCTGCAATGACAGCATCACGGATTTCCTTCACAAGGAAGTTTGGAATAATACTTGTATATAAGCTACCTGGTCCCACAATAATTAAATCCGCCTCTTCAATTGCTTCAATGGCATCTGGTAGAGGGCGCAGGTTTTCTTGCTTCAAAAAGACTTGTTTAATCTTTTTATGTTGTTTTGGAATAATCGATTCACCTTCGATAATTGAGCCATCTGTAAACTCCGCTAATAGCGTCATGCTTTCATTTACTACTGGAATGACACGACCATGGACGTTTAACACACGGCTTAATTCACGAATGGCATGCGAAAAATCACCGGTAATCTCAGTTAATGCCGTCAGCATCAAATTACCAAGTGAGTGGCCTTTTAGCGCTTCTTTTCCTTTAAAACGATATTGAAACATTTCTTCGACAAGTGGTTCTACCTCTGACATTGCAGCAATGACATTACGCACATCGCCTGGTGGTGGAATGTCATAGTCATCGCGCAGACGACCAGAGCTACCGCCGTCATCTGCTACTGTCACAATCGCTGTCAAATCAAGAGGATACTGCTTTAATCCACGAATTAACGTAGATAAGCCCGTACCGCCACCGATAATGACAGCTCGCTTGTTAGTTCCCATAAGCATTAGCCCTTTCTTTTCTCGACATCTCGGTGAGTAATAACCGTTGGTAACTCTTTTTCAAGAAGGTGCCCAAAATATTCCGCTAATGTCACAGAACGATGTTGACCACCCGTGCAACCAAACGCAATTACTAGTTGGCTTTTTCCTTCTTCTTGATAACGCGGTAGCATAAATTCAAATAGATCCGTTAACTTGTTAATAAGCGTTTGCGTATCGTCCATTTTCAATACATAAGAGGATACTTCCTCATCTAGCCCCGTCATTGGACGCAGTTTTTCAATATAATAGGGGTTCGGTAAAAAGCGCACATCAAATACGAGATCCGCATCAATTGGCATCCCATGCTTAAAGCCAAATGACATCACATTTACATTAAAGCTTTTCGACATTTGCGCTGAAAACTCCGTAATAATGCGCTCACGCAATTCTTTTGGTTTCATGCTTGATGTATTGTAGATGTACTGCGAGCGTTCTTTTACTTCTGTTAATAATTCACGCTCATGACGAATGCCATCTAATGGACGTCCTGTTGATGCCAATGGATGTGAACGACGCGTTTCTTTATAACGACGTACGAGTACCTCATCATCTGCATCTAAGAATAAAATTTTCGTTTCCACAATATCCTCATCCGCAATTTGATCAATCGCATCAATTAATGATGAGAAGAAATCGCCTCCACGTAAATCCATGACCGCAACCATTCGAGTAATGCCTTTTGTTGATTCTTTCATGAGATTGACAAAAGTAGGGAGTAATGTCGGTGGTAAGTTGTCGATGCAATAAAAACCTAAGTCCTCAAAGCTGCGTACTGCTACCGATTTTCCCGCCCCTGACATTCCTGTAATAATAATTAACTCGTTCGATTGTGGGTTTGGCATGTTAATTTCCATTCCTTTCGACAGACGTCTGAACTGTGCTATTTAGTAATTCATATTCTTCCGTATATGTGAATGTACCGTATTGAACACCAGGCTCATTTACAGCAAATAATAAATCAATTCGGTCGCCTTCATTCATTGGCAATGTTTCTAAGTCCTTCACGTCGCGCCATTCTAAAACGCCTTCACGTGTTTCCCCGTATGGTGTACCTTCAAGGTCATTTGCTAAAAATGTATAAAGCATCCACTCATTAATGACCTCATCACCGCGCTTGATAACCATTGTAAAAACACCTTTTAAATGTGCATCAATGGCCTTCGTACCAGTTTCTTCAAAATATTCACGTGTGGCTGCCTCAAAAATTGATTCGCCATCTTCCATTTTGCCTCCTGGTGCTACATACCAGCCGCGTCGTGGTTTTTTTAATAGAAGAACTTTTCCATCCTTCTTTACTAATAAGTTCGCAATTCGTTGCACAACACGACACCTCATTTCTCTATTGTTCTATCCTTCATTATACAATGGATAGCTAAAAACGTATATCTTTCGGATTGCGCTAGTGGCATAAAATGTCGCGAAAAAGGCCCTGAATACAAAAAAAGACCCCTTCTCGCGTGCGGTCGAGAAGGGGCTTACCAATATTCTAAAACTCAAAGGGGTTATTACATGTACTACTATAACTCATATGTGTAACAGAGCTGTTACGCACATATTTGAATTTTATTTCAACTATTTCAATTCGATTGCAAAGCCTACTTTTGTACGGCTAATTCTTCGATTAATTCTTCGATATATGCTTGTGCAGCTTGTGCAGCGATACTACCATCACCTGTTGCCGTAACGATTTGACGAAGTGTTTTTTCGCGTACGTCACCAGCAGCGTAAATACCTGCTACAGATGTTTCCATTTTTTCGTTAGTTGGAATGTAACCAGCTTCGTTTGTGATGCCTAGTTCTGCGAATGGTTTTGTTAATGGATTCATACCGATGTAGATGAATACACCATTTGCATCAACAGTTGATTCCGTACCATCCACTGTATTTGTTAATGTTACGCTACCTACTTTACCATCTTGTTCATTGATTTCTTTTACTGTGTTATTCCAAATAAAATCAATTTTTTCGTTTGCAAACGCACGATCTTGGATGATTTTTTGTGCGCGCAATTTATCACGACGGTGAACGATTGTTACTTTGTCAGCAAAGCGAGTTAAGTAAATTCCTTCTTCTACTGCAGAGTCACCGCCACCTACAACGATTAAGTTTTTGTTACGGAAGAATGCGCCATCACATACAGCACAGTAACTTACGCCGCGGCCACCAAGTTCTGATTCGCCTGGCACGCCCATTTTTTTGTACTCAGCACCTGTTGAGATAATGATTGTACGTGTTTTGTATTCTTTTTGACCAGCAACGATTGTTTTATATTCTTTGCCGTCTGTGATTGAAGAAACGTCACCGTATGCATATTCTGCACCAAATTTTTTCGCGTGCTCGAACATTTTTGTTGAAAGGTCTGGACCTAAGATTGTTTCAAATCCTGGGTAGTTTTCAACTTCCTCTGTATTCGCCATTTGACCGCCTGGAATCCCACGCTCGATCATTAATGTTGAAAGGTTTGCACGAGATGTATAAACAGCAGCTGTCATACCTGCAGGGCCTGCACCGATAATGACAACATCATAAATTTTTTCTTCTGACATTTCAAATTCCTCCTAAATAGTTCCTCTATACCCTAGATAGTATAGTATCTTTTCTTTTTTCACAACAAATCTGCCTAGTCAAAAATCGGCAGGAATTGCATAAGTTCATCTACATATTTGGTAAGTGTTTTCGTTGTGGTACCGTACCATTCGGCAATTTCTTTTTTCGTAACTTTTTCACGTACAGCATAAAACATGTATTCTGTCGCAGCAGCTAATGCCAGCGGATTTTTAAACGCATATTCTTCGTGCAATCCTTTTTCAAAAAGCACAAGCCATAGCTGTAGTAAAAATGTTGTATCCATTGTTAGCGGCTCATGTTGCGCATATAATTTTTCAAGTACTTCTACAGCACGATAAAAGTTTGCTAACGCCACATCCTCTGAAAAATCGTGGTTCATAGCGTACGCTAATAAAAGCTTTTCAATGGTCGAATAATTATCGATATTAATCAATGTTGGATGCGCTAGTAGCTCTTGCTTAAATGGTGATTTACCGAGTAAGAATAAGCCAAGTAAACGCTCCTGTAAAATTTCATGCTCTAAGCGCCCAACCAAATAATCGCGGTCGCTTAAAATATCGTCACTGTCCGGCACTTCCACGACATTTGCCCATGGTTCTAAGCCTTCTTTTGACGGGTCAATTAGCATCAATTCATCCCATACTTTATGAGATTCCTCTTCGCATCCTGAAAAATAGGCTGCATGAGACAGCCAGAAGTAATAACCCGTATCCCCAACATAGCCAAGCTTTTTCAAGCTACGAAGCCACTTATATGCTTGCTCATATTGGCCAATCAACGCCAGTGTCGCACCTAATTTGTAGCGATGCTCGACAAAATAAGGTTGTAGCTTTAACAAGGTTTCTGTTAAGAGATGTAATTCATCGGCATCATTTTGTTCATAATAAGACATCACCGTTAAGTTGCAAAGTGCATGAATATTGCCGTAATTGCCAATGAGCACCTCATGTAGCAGTGCACGTGCCTGCTCATGCTCGCCCTTATAAAAATACGCAAGCGCTAAATTATTATAGGCTGACCAAAAATCTGGATATTCCGCAATTAAGTTTTCCAAGATTTCAATTGCTGGTTCAAAGTCGCCCTTCTCCATTAAATGGCGTGCGCGCTCTTGCTCATAATTCTTCTCAGCAGAACCCTGACGATCCTCAAGTGGTTCTTCTTTTAAAAGCTCCGTCACAATCTCAATAATCTCTTCTGCCTCTTCGCGGTATTCACCAGCCGGTTCAATTTCTAAATAATGCGTTGCAAAATTAATTGCATCTTCTGCAAGCCCCATATTCGCCGAAACCTCTGCTAAAAAAAGCACCGTCTCCGGGTCATTTGGCTCCACATTATTCGCATGTCGTAACAGTTCAAGTGCCTCTAAAAACGATTCTTCTTCCATTTTTAAATAAGCCATCTGAACAAGAATTTTTGCATCATCAGGACTTAACTCTAATGCGCGTTTTAAATATTTTTTTGCTTGGTCAAAATGGTTCTGTTCCAGTGCTTTCATCGCCTTATGATAATAAAAATCACCTGTTGGGATGAACGAAACAACATTATTCGCACTAGTTTCCATCGTTGTATGATTTTTCTCCAAGAAATTTTCCTCCGAAAAGCATGAAGGAACGTCGTCGCGTCCCTGTATTTTAATTCTTTTAATTATAGCATACCTACGATTATAGCAATGTTTGCACCAGAAAAAAAGAAGCTTAGCTTATGCCAAACTTCTTCATTTCATTATTCATGTGAATCATGACGTTTTTCTAGGACACCTAAGACATCATATAAATCAACTTTTTGCTCTTTAAGTAAAACAAGCAAGTGATAAATCAAATCTGCCACTTCCCATTTTAATTCTTCTGCATCACGATTTTTTGCGGCAATAACCGATTCTGTCGCTTCTTCGCCGACCTTCTTACAAATTTTATCGACACCTTCATTGAAAAGATACGTCGTGTATGCCCCCTCTGGCATTTCAGCTGCGCGTGTATCAATGACACGTTTTAGTGTTTCTAAAATGTCGAGTGAGCCCGTCTCAGCAGGCTTCTCTTGAATGACATTATAAAAGCATGACTCTGCGCCCGTATGACATGCAGGTCCTGCTGGTAAAACTTCAACAACAAGTGCATCCTCATCACAATCCGAACGCATTGCAACGACCTTTTGCGTATTACCACTCGTTGCACCCTTATGCCATAATTCCTGGCGTGAACGTGAGTAAAACCACGTTTCCCCCGTTTCAAGCGTCTTGTTATACGATTCTTCATTCATATAAGCAACAGTTAATACTTCCTTTGTTTGCGCGTGTTGCACAACAGCTGTAATTAACCCTTTATCATCAAATTTTAAGCTCATCGTACAACGACCCCTTTACTACGCAAATAATTTTTCACTTCAGCAACCGATGTTTCCTTGTAGTGGAAAATCGATGCTGCAAGTGCCGCATCCGCATCTGCTTCCGTTAAAGTTTCATAAAAGTGCTCCGCATTCCCTGCACCGCCACTTGCGATAACTGGCACATTCACTGCTGCGCGAATTTCTTTTAGTAATGCATTATCAAAGCCCGTCTTTTCACCGTCTTTATCCATACTTGTCACAAGTAATTCCCCTGCACCTAATGCGACGGCTTCCTTCGCCCACGCAACGGCCTCTTTCGGGAATTTATTACGACCTCCATGGGTATAAATCATCCATGTGCCGTCTTCCTCACTCCATTTCGCATCGATAGCAACGACGATACATTGTGCGCCGAAATAATCCGAGCCTTCTTTAATTAATTGCGGATTTTGTAGTGCCGCCGAATTTACCGATACTTTATCAGCACCCGCACGCAGCATACGCGTCATATCTGCTAACGTACGAATACCACCACCAACAGTGAATGGAATCGATAACGCAGACGCCGTTTCGCGAACAACATCAACCATTGTTTCGCGTCCTTCATGCGTTGCAGAAATATCTAAAAATACAAGCTCATCCGCACCTTGCTCATTATAAAATTTCGCAAGCTCCACAGGGTCTCCTGCATCACGTAATGATACGAATTGAACGCCCTTTACAACGCGTCCTTCCTTCACATCAAGGCATGGAATAATCCGTTTTGTTAGCATTATTTCGCCCCCTCAAGTGCCTCTTCTAGCGTAAATCGGCCTGTGTATAAAGCTTTCCCGATAATTACGCCGCCAATTGTTGAGTCAGTTGCCGCTTCTTTCACCGCTTTAATATCCGCTAATGAGCTCATCCCACCACTGACAATCACTTCAGCACCTGTTGCAGCTGAAAGCTCTTTGTTTGCGGCAATATTCGGTCCTTGTAATGTACCGTCTGTCGCAATATCTGTGAAGATGAAATGCTTCGCGCCACGTTTCACGAAATATTTCGCTACATCCGTCGCTTTTTGGTCCGATGTTTCAATCCAACCATGGGTTGCGACCATACCGTCTTTCGCATCTAGGCCAATGACAATACGATCTGCGCCAAATTCTTCGATAAATGTTGCCACAAGCTCTGGCTCACGAATCGCCAATGAACCAATGATCACGCGGTCTACATCATTTTCTAAATAAAAGCGTACATCCTCAATTGAGCGAATACCACCACCGATTTGTACCTTTACAGGAAGCTCCTTTGCAACGCGAATCACGTCATTTGCATGCACGCGCTCGCCGTCCTTCGCTCCGTCTAAATCAACCATATGTACATATGTCGCACCTGCATCACTGAACTGCTTTGCCATATCAAACGGAGAATCCGCATAGACTGTTTCCTGCGCATAATCCCCTTTATATAAACGTACGCATTTACCGCCACGCATATCGATTGCTGGATAAATTTGAATTGTTGTCATCGTTAAGCCTCTCCCTTTTCAATGCCTTTTAGCCAAGCCGTTAATAATGCCACACCGCAGCTACCTGATTTTTCTGGGTGGAACTGCATCCCTGTAATCGATCCTTTTTGAACGATACCCGGTACAATTTCACCACCGTAGTCTGCATAGGCGACTAAATCTGCGTCCTCTAAATCCGTCGCATAAAATGAATGCACGAAATACACATACTCATTATCTAATGCTTCTTTTGACAGCCATACTGGGTAGCGTTTAAATTGTAAGTTATTCCATCCCATATGCGGTACACGATATGCTTCACCTGCAGCATCTTTCCCGCTAAATTCGGCAATGCGTCCTTTGAACAAGCCAAGACCTTTGTTGTCGCCTTTCTCTACGCTTGTCTCAAACAATAATTGCATCCCTAAGCAAATGCCTAATAGCGGTTTTTTAGTCGCGACGACTTCATCAAATAAAGAAACTAGATTCGTTTCCTCTAGACGCGTCATAGCATCCGGAAATGCGCCAACTCCTGGTAAAATTAACGCATCTGCTGCTAATAGCTCTGCCTTATCCGCAGAAATAATTACATCTGCACCAAGACGTTTTACCGCTTGCTCCACACTAAATAAATTGCCCATGCCATAATCGATAATCCCAATCTTCATCAAGTTTCCCCCTAGCCTAGCAAGCCTTTTGTTGATGGTACACCTTTTACGCGTGGATCGATTTGAACAGCATCATCTAGTGCACGTGCTGTCGCCTTAAACATCGCCTCGATAATATGGTGTGTATTGTGACCATACGGAACAATAATGTGTAAATTAATACGTGCTTCAAGCGCAAATTTCCAGAAGAATTCATGCACAAGCTCTGTATCAAATGTGCCGACCTTAGCTTGTGGTAGCTCTGCGCGGAATTCTAAATGTGGACGGTCCGAGCAATCAACGAATACTTGTGCAAGCGCATCGTCCATCGGAACGAATGCATGACCATAGCGACGAATGCCCTTTTTATCGCCAAGCGCTTGACGTACAACCTGACCTAACACAATACCTAAATCCTCCGTAGTATGGTGGTCATCGATTTCTGTATCGCCATTCGCTTTAATGACACCATCGTATAAACCATGCTTCACGAATAAATCAAGCATATGGTCCATGAAAGGTACACCCGTATCAACCGTAGCTTTCCCTTCACCATCTAGGTTTAATTCGATTTCAATTTGTGTTTCATTCGTTTGACGTGCAATTTTTGCTGAACGTGTCATCATTAGTCCTCCTTATTCCAGCCGCGAGATTCTACTGCGCGGGCATGTGCTTCTAAGCCTTCAAGTCGTGCAAGTCGCGCAATTTTCGGCGCATTCTCTTGCCATGTTTGTTCTGAATAATATACAACGCTCGTACGTTTAATAAAGTCATCTACATTTAAGCCTGATGCAAAACGTGCTGTTGAGTTCGTTGGTAAAACGTGGTTTGTACCCGCAAAATAATCCCCTACTGGCTCTGAGCTATAGCGTCCTAAGAAAATCGCACCCGCGTTTTTCACTTGTTCCATAATAGCCTCTGGATTTTTCGTGACAATTTCTAAGTGTTCTGGCGCTAATGTATTAATCGCGTCCACTACTTGTGTCATCGTTTCACCAACATAAATCGCACCATAATTTTCAATCGCTTTACGTGCAATCGCTTCACGAGGTAATGTTTGTAGTTGTTTTTCCACTTCATCAGATACCGCTTTCGCAAGCGCATCACTTGTTGTTACAAGTACCGCACAAGCCATCGGGTCATGCTCTGCTTGGGATAATAAGTCAGCTGCCACTTCATCAGCATGTGCTGTTTCATCCGCAATGACCGCAATCTCGCTTGGACCAGCAATCATATCAATCGCTACTTCACCGAATACTTCACGTTTTGCGAGTGCCACGAAAATATTCCCTGGACCGGTAATTTTATCGACACCGTCAATTGTTTCCGTCCCGTATGCAAGTGCCGCAATCGCTTGTGCACCGCCCATTTTATAAATTTCTGTTACGCCTAAAATAGAGGCTGCTGCAAGTACCGCTGCTGGTAGTTTGCCGTCCTTATCACAGGGCGTTGCAATAACAATGCGTTCAACGCCTGCTACTTGTGCGGGCACCACATTCATTAATACAGAAGATGGGTACGCTGCAGAGCCACCTGGCACATATAAACCAACCGATGCAATCGCCGTAATGCGCTGTGCAAGCCATGATCCATCTGCTAACGGTAATTTATAGCCATCGCGTTTTTGTTGCTCGTGATAATAACGAATATTCGTTGCCGCTTCTGTTAAATCGGCAATGATTTGAGGATCCATTGAAGCAACGGCTTCGTCGATTTCCTGTGCAGTTACACGTAACGTATCAAGTGCTACACCGTCCCATTTTTCACTATATGCCTTTACCGCTGCATCGCCCTTCGCTTTGACATCAGCTAATACTTCACGCACCGTACGAAGCTGTTCTTCATTGCCACCTTCTAACTGACGTTTTAATGAAATGTCTGCTGTTAATTGTTGAATTTTCATTGTTTTAGCCTTCTCTCACACATTTTTTCAGACGTTTTACAAGGTCTTGGATTCGGTCATTTTTCATGCGGTAGCTCGCTTGGTTTGCAATTAAACGCGATGATACATCGACCACAAATTCATACTCTACTAAGCCATTTTCTTTTAATGTTTGACCCGTTGATACAATGTCGACAATACGATCTGCTAGACCAATCATTGGCGCCAATTCAATTGAGCCATTTAAACCAATAATTTCGACCTGCTCGCCCTTTTCACGGTAATAATCTGAAGCGATATTTGGATATTTCGTTGCGATACGTGGTGCAATGTCGTTTAGCTCTGTATTTGGTAAACCCGCTGAAGCTACATGACATTTTGAAATATTTAAATCTAATAACTCATGTACATTACGACGTTCCTCTAACAGAACATCCTTTCCAGCAATGCCAATATCCGCTACACCATGCTCTACATACGTTGGTACGTCCATTGGCTTCGCTAAAATAAAACGAATATTTTCTTCTGGTATTTCAATCATCAGTTTACGTGACATTTCGACGTTCGCTGGTAAGTTGAACCCCGCTTCGATTAACATGTCATATGCTTCTTCAAAAATACGACCCTTTGGCATCGCGATTGTTAATGCTGTATTACTCATAGTGAAGTTCCTCCTTGACCAATGCGTACGACGTCGCCAAACTGTTCTTCAAATGTAGCTAAGTCATCTAAGCCTTCAATTGCTTGTAATGTTGTGCGTTTTCCTTGTGCACGCAGTGTTTCTGCTGTTTCTAATGCTTCTTTTAATTGTGTAGAGACGAATAATACAAGTACATCGTCTTTTTCGATTTCCTGCTTCGGCATTACTTCAACTAAATAATCGATACGCATTCCAAATCCAATCGCACCGACATCTTTACCAAAGTCACTTAATAAGCCATCATAGCGCCCACCATTTCCTAGTGAGAAACCTGACCCTGCTGCATACACTTCAAATAGCATCCCCGTGTAATAATTCATATGACTTGCTAATGTAAAATCGAATGCAATATATTTTGCAACATCTGCGATTTCTAAAATCGATGCTAGCTGTTCCATATAAAGTAGGGCTTGTTTTTCTGATAAGTATTTTGAAATTTGGCGAATACTTTTTAGCTCTGTCGCTTCTTCTAAGAAAGCAAGTAGCGTTTCCTCTTCACTACGTGGCAGACGATAGCGCGCAACTGCTTCTTCAAATCCTACAAGGTTTTTCTGCACAAGTAATTGATGTAATTCTTCAAATTGCTCATCTGTTTCAACATTTTTACGAAGAATGGCATCTAAAATACCGGCGTTTCCAATCGTAATTTTGAAATCTTCAATGCCTAATTGTTTTAAGAAATCAATCGCTGTTAAAATCACTTCCGCATCTGCATACACAGAAGAATCTCCGATAATTTCAATACCCATTTGACTAAATTCTGCTGGGCGGCCTCCTTCATGCTCCTGTGCACGGAAAACATTCTCAAAATACGCCAGACGCAACGGAATTTTTTCCTTCAATAATTTTGATGATGCAACACGTGCAATCGGCGTTGTCATGTCCGGACGAAGTACAAGCGTATTCCCTTGTGTATCGACTAATTTGAATAATGAAGATTCGACAATAGCCGACGCTTTACCGACTGTGTCGTAGTATTCAAGTGTAGGTGTTTTTAAAAATTCATAGCCACGTAACTGTAGAAATTCGCGCCCCTTACTGCGAACGGCTTCTTGCTTTTCAAATATTTTCGGGAATGTATCGCGCATTCCTAGCGGTTTTTCAAATTTACGAATTGATGACATGTTGACACTTCCTTATCCAAAATACTTTAATACACTAGAGTATTAGAGAACTAATATGTTGAAGATATTTTAACGCAATCATGTTAATTCGTCAACCTTATTTCAGATTTGATTGAATAAACAGACTATTTGAATCAAAAACGAGGTTATCTCCTCCTCGCTTCACGCTCTTCTTTCGTATAAATAATACGCATCGGATTGCCACCAGCCATTGCACCTGCAGGAACATCTTTATTCACTAATGTCATCGCAGAAACTACTGCCCCGTCGCCAATTGTCACACCTGGTAAAATTGTTGAGTTGGCTCCGATCATCACATTATTTCCAATGATAACATCACCAAGTCGGTACTCATCCACTAAATATTCATGCGCTAAAATCGTTGTGTTAAAGCCAATAATGGCGTCATCTCCAACTGAAATGCGCTCTGGGAACATCGTATCAGGTGTCACCTTCAGCGCGAAGGCTGTTCGTTTCCCTACCTTCATCCGAAGAAACGTCCGATACATCCAGTTCTTCCATGATAAAAATGGTGTAATGCGTGCAATTTCAATAACGATAAAACATTTAACAATTTTCCAAAAAGAAACCGTTTTGTATACCTGCCATAGCGACGTCGATCCTTCTACTGGATAGCGTGTCGTTTTACGCATGGCTTTTAATTCCTACGATGTCGTATAAATCCGTCATATCATGTAGGATATAATCCGGATTAAATTGCTCTAAATACGCTATACCTTTATATGACCATGCCACACCGGCTGCTTTAACGCCTGCATTATGCCCACCTAAAATATCATGTGAATTGTCGCCAATCATTAAAGTTTTTGATTTTTCAACACCAAGAAGCGCAACTGCTTTTTCAACTGGCTCTGGATGTGGCTTTGTATGCGTTACTTCATCCTGTGAAATAATAACTTCAAATAATTCCGTAATGCCCATTAAATCTAAGCCTTTTCGTAGTGTATCACCACGTTTCGTTGACACAACAGCTAAACGTACACCTGCTTCTCGCAACGTTACTAGCACTTCTTTTACATGTGGAAACTCTGTTACTAGCTCATCGTGATGCTCCTGATTCCATAAACGATACTCAGCTACTAATGACTCCGCATTAATTGCATCTACCTCTGTAAAAGATTCCATGAGTGTTGGCCCGATAAATTTCAAATAATCTTCACGTTGATAACGTCCTGGAAATTTTGGATCAATAACATGCGCGAACGTTTCAATAATTAAATCATTCGTGTTTAACAATGTTCCATCAAAATCAAATAATAATGCTTCAAAATTCATAAAGCGGCACCTCTCTTTTCTTTTCTTTATTATAACGAAAAAAAGAGCATCGCGTTATCCGCAATACTCTTATCATTTAATCTTTATAACGTACCTGTTTCATTTTTACACGACGATAAATAAAAACAATCACCGCGATTACTAGGGCAATTAATGAAACAAGCTGTGCTGTACGGAAGCCCATAATTAATAGACTATCTGTGCGAAGGCCTTCAATAAAGAAGCGACCAAATGAATACCAAATGACATACGTTAAGAAAATTTCGCCACGGCGGAGATTCACTTTGCGTAATAATAGTAAGACAATCAAGCCTAAAATATTCCACAGTGATTCGTATAAGAATGTTGGGTGATAATAAATACCGCCAATATTCATTTGATTAATAATCCAATCTGGAATCATTAAGTTTTCTAAGAATTCTTGTGTCACAGGGCCACCATGCGCTTCTTGGTTCATAAAGTTACCCCAGCGACCAAGAATTTGACCAATTAAAATCGATGGCGCTAAAATATCTGCCACTTGCCAGAAGCTAACCCCACGCTTTTTACAAAATACATAAACTGTAATACCGCCACCGATTAATGCACCGTGAATCGCAATCCCACCATTCCAAATTTGAATGATATCCCCAGGATTTTGACTGTAATAAGACCATTCAAAAATGACATAGTAAATGCGCGCGCAAATGATGGCGATTGGCACTGTCCAAATTAATAAGTCGGTTAAAAATTCATCTCCAAAACCGCGTTTTTTCATTTCGTTTTGTGCAACAAAATATCCGAGTAAAATTCCGCAAGCAATAATAATACCATACCAGCGGACATCAATTGCTCCTATTGAAAAAGCTACCGGATCAATTGCCATTAAAGCTAAATCCATGTTGTTCTCCTTTCACAACGTTACATATCTGATTTTTCTTGAATAACACTTTCAAGACGTTGTGTAAATTCTTCAGCCGAGTTAATTCCTAGATTTTTCAAACGATAGTTCATCGCTGCTACTTCAATAATAACGGCTAAGTTTCGTCCTGGACGCACCGGAATCGTTAACTTTGTCAGTTCTGTATCAAGGACTTTCATCGTTTGTGTTTCTAGGCCTAGTCGGTCATATGTTTTTTCAGCATCCCATAGTTCTAAATCAATGACAAGCGAAATACGCTTATTACGACGTACGGCACTAGCACCAAACATTGTCATAATATTAATTAAACCAATTCCACGAATCTCTAACATATGGTCAATTAACTTTGGTGCATTGCCAACCAACATATTTTCCGATTCTTGACGGATTTCTACGCAATCGTCCGCCACCAAGCGATGGCCTTTTTTTACAAGCTCTAGCGCCGTTTCACTTTTACCTACGCCGCTTTTACCTGTTAATAAAACACCAATACCATAAATATCAACTAGCACCCCATGTACTGCTGTCATCGGTGCAAGACGACTTTCCAAATAGTTTGTTAACATACTTGAAAATCGTGTCGTTTTTAACTTTGTCATTAATACAGGAACATGATTTGCCTCTGAAGCTTCAATCAACTCTTTTGGCACTTCCATGTTATGTGAAATAATAATTGCCGGTGTATTTGCGGCACATAATTGATTCATACGGTCACGCTTCGCTTCAACCGATAATGTATTAAAAAATGATAACTCTGATTTTCCTAACAACTGTACGCGTTCGGCCGGATAATGATGAAAGTATCCTGCCATCTCTAACCCTGGACGTGAAATATCACTTGTTAAAATGTGACGACCAATACCTTCTTCTCCGCTTTCTAGCGTCAAATCAAACATTTCCATTACATCTTTTGTACTCACTTGATCCACTTCATACACACTCCTCTCATACCTTCCTATTTTAGCAACCTAACACATAAAAAGAAACTGTTCCAAACGCGTAACTTTGCGTTAAGAGCAGTTTCGTAGAACACTTATTTTTTTTCAGCCAACCATTTCGCTAAAGTATCTGCTTCCTCATCTTTTACAAGACCTGCTGGCATGCCGCCTTTTGTACCTTCTTTAATAATTTTCGCAATTTCCTCTTCTGATTTTTCAGCACCAATTTTAGTAAGTGCAGGTGCTGAGCCACCTTCTAAGTTTTTACCGTGACACCCCATACATTTTTGCTCTGCTAATTGCGCTGCATCCGGTTCTGCTGAAGTACCATTTTCTTTTCCTGATTCATCACTACTTCCACATGCTGCTAACAATAGTGATGCTCCCATCATGACGCCAAAAAATGCTTTTTTCAATGTGACTCCCCCTCCAATTATTAATCCTTGCAGTCGCTTTCAGTATAGCATGAAATCTACCTAGTGAACTTGCTTTGCCCACTTATTCGCCTCATAATGCATGCGTAAAATAGCACTTGCCGGTACTTCTATTTGCTGCGCAAATTGACGAATACGCTCGATTTCCATATTTTCTAACGAAATAACAAGTTGTAAATAAGGCTGTAATGGCGTAGCTTCTCCATTAAGCGTTGCAACAACACCTTCTGACAATGGCAACTGCTCTAAAATTTGATGCAACGGTCGCCCTAAAATAACATCTATCAACGAAAACATACCGATTAAAAAATATTCCGAATGCAATTTCCCACCATTATAGCGCGCTAGTGATTCACACATTTTTGCACGAATTAATGACGTCCGCATCACTTCCTCCATACGCCCCGAAACTTTCGTGTCCCGCATTTCTCGATACGTTAAAATATGCAACCACTGCTGTAAATCACGTAGTCCAAGTGAAATAATCGCCTCTTTAATCGAACGTACTTTATTCAAACGTCGTTTAGGGGAACTATTAATCAATTTTAATAATTTATAAGATAAAGACATATCACACTCGATTGTTTCTGCTAAGTCATTAATGTCTGGATCTGTTTCACGTAAAAGAGCGATCACACGGTAATACTGTAAAATGTTCGCAGGAATTTCCTGCGTCACAATAATCTGTGGACGTTTAAAAAAATAGCCTTGGAATAACTTATAACCATGTCTACGCGCCCATGTATATTCTTCAACAGTCTCTACTTTTTCAGCTAATAATGTAATATGCGGATAATAGCTGCGCACTAAATATTCTATTTTTAGGCGTTCCTCCTCAGATGCAAGTAAGAAATCCACCTTAATAATATCAACATACTTAAAAATTTCAGATTCTAGTAAATCATCGTTTAATAAAAAATCATCTAATGCGATACGATATCCTAAACCCTTTAATTCCTGCACACGCTCGATAATATCCACTGTAATGACGATATCTTCTAGTAGTTCAACAACGACAAGTTGGGCTGAAAGTTGCTCAAATATGGGGCTCATCAAAAGATTCTCTGTGAAGTTAATAAAGCATGGCCGTCCTTGCGACAATTCGTCTACACCAAATGAAACAAACGTTTTCGCAATGACATCATAAGTAGCTACATCTGCATCTGGCATCTCAAAATAATTTTTTTCATTATGGCGATACAGTAGTTCATACGCATACACTTGCTCTAACTCATCAAAAATCGGTTGCCTCCCAATATACGCTTCCAAAAGCAGCCTCCCCCTCTAACGTTGTTTCCCATTATTTTACACAAAAAAATAGCTGTAGGAAACGTATTCCCTACAGCCTTAAAAAATATGCTTATTTCTTTGAAAATTTTGCTTTAATCGCAGCAATCAAAGCTGGTAAAACCGAGATAAAAATAATCGCTAAAACAACAATTGAGAAATTATCCTTCACAATCGGAATATTACCGAAGAAGTAACCCGCTAATACGCAAACTGCTGTCCATAATGCTCCACCGATAATATTATACATAAGGAAGTAGCGATAATTCATACGACTAGCGCCTGCTACAAATGGAATGAAGGTACGGATAAAAGGCATAAAGCGCGCAATTAAAACTGTTTTACCACCATGTTTATTGAAAAATAGTTGTGCTTTTTCAACGTTTTCTTGGCTAATAAAACGCCCTAAAAAACTTCCTGGCTTGATTGTTGTTCCAACACGTTTCCCAATTTCAAAATTCAAGCTGTCGCCTAACACTGCTGCAACGAAAAATGTTAGCAACACGAGTGGTAATTTTAACCCACCTATAGCTGCTAAAGCACCGCTTGCAAATAATAATGAATCACCAGGCAAGAATGGGAAAATAACGACGCCGGTTTCAATAAAGACGATTAAAAACATCAATCCATATGTCCAGAAACCAAAGTCTTTAATCAATTCAACTAAATGTTCATCAATATGCATAATAAAGTCGAATAAAAATTTAATAATATCCAAATTTGTCACTCACAATCTTTCAAAATACGTAATGTATCATACGCCTATTGCTACTTACAAGCAACGTTTTATTGCTTTTAAAGTTGCGTATTTACATAATCTTTACAAATATTTTTCAAACCATACGACAAGTTGTTTCAGACGTTCTTGTCGTAAATTTGGGAGTCCGGTACGTGATAAATCATGATTTGCTCGTGGGAAGCGAACAAACTTCGTCGTTTTCCCCATTGATTTAAGCGTCATGTAAAACTGCTCTGCTTGCTCAATTGGACAGCGATAATCTTGCTCGCTATGTAAAATCAGTAAGGGCGTTTCAACTTTTTCCGCATATTTCAGCGGCGAATGCGCCCATAATTTATTTACATCCGTCATATCGCTACCAATTTGCCATTCTGTAAAATAATAGCCAATATCTGATACACCGTAAAAGCTTGTCCAATTGGAAATAGAGCGCTGTGTTGCCGCTACCTTGAACCGATTTGTATGACCAACAATCCAATTCGTCATAAATCCTCCGTAGCTACCACCTGTTACAGCTAAGCGATGTTCATCAATCCACGGATTTTCTTCTAAAACGATGTCTACAGCTTGCATTAAATCACGATAATCGCCACCACCATAATCATTGCGACAGCCATTGACGAATGCTTGACTATAGCCATGACTACCTCTTGGATTAACATACACAACACCATAGCCTTTTGCCGCGAACAACTGCATTTCATGAATAAAGGTATTGCCATACATCATATGTGGTCCACCATGAATATTTAAAAGTAGCGGATACTGCTTGCCATCTTCATATGCTGCTGGTTTCATTAGCCAGCCAAATACAAGCTCACCTGCATCATTTGTAAAATTAAATGCTTCAGGCTCTACAATCGTTACCTCTTTTTCAAAAGCTGTATTAAAACGTGTTAACTGTTCACGTTCACCTGTTGAAATATTAAGTGCGTATAATTCACCAATATGCGTCGAATCACTAATTGTCGCAATCGCATGGATTGCATCGTGATTAACATCATAGCCATAGACATGCTCATTTTCAGGCGTTGCTGGATAAATTGCTCCGTCAAGCGTCGCGTAATAAAGACGTGTATCACCCATCGAAGACATTTGGAAATAAAGCGCATTATCATCACACCAAACAACACCTGGGGCTACAGCACCTTGTTGTACATCCGCTGTTTGATAATCTCCTACTGGTAAGTCCATTGCTGCCGTTAAGCTGTAATAATACTGTTCTTTCACATCATAAATATATACTTCTGCATGTGCTGCATTTTTAAACGGCTCTAAAGGCGAGCCAACAAACGCTACATACCGATCATCTAAAGAAAAATACGCCTCTCCGAAATACCCTTGCATATCCGTAATCAATGTTTCTTCCTTTGTCTCGATATCTACAATATAAAGTGGTGAGCTAAAATCATGGTCCCGTTGTTCTTCATCCGCGCGATTCACAGCATATACTAGCTTCGTTCCATCATTTGATAAAGCCGCAAAATGGTAGTCAAATGTGTCATTTGTAAAACGTGTAATGCGCTGTGTAAGTATATCAATTGAGCCAATTTGGCTATGACGATTTTTAGCGAGTAATCCCATCCCATTTAATTTGTAGCGCATGCCGCTAACTTCATATACGTCTGGGCGCTTAGGATTGATTTTCGTTGCCATATCTGTAAATTCTTTATCTTCTTCTACATTGGCACTAAACCAAATAGATTCTGAATTCGGTGACCATTCATAATTTGTTAGACCGTACATAAAGTTCGTTAAGCATTGTGCTTCGCCACCTCGAGTTGGCAAAATATATAGTTGATTCTTTTTAGAACGCGTCGCTAAAAAACTTACATAACGTGCATCTGGTGACCACTTAATATTTAAAATACGTTCCTTAAGATGTGTCCATTGCGTAATTTCTTTCGTTTCTAAATTAATATGATACAAGTAGCCATAATACGTATTGTCGCGATCATTCATCTCTGTACGGACAAAAATTGCTTCTTTTCCATTTGGTGATAATACTGGACTTGTAACTGAATGTAATTGATATAAATCCTTTGATTCTATTAAACGTGTCATCTCAAATTCCCCCTCGAAATTCTTCGCATACCATATCTTACCATACTCACTAAATTATCTAAGTTTTCTATTATGTTCTGAAAATTTATGTAAAAACCCTTGTCTTTGTCATGTATTTGTCACAGTTTTATGATAACATTGATAATGCAATTTCATAGCATCGGAGGCGTTTTTATGTCAAAACAGCAACCTGAACTTCAGCGAGGTCTGGAGTCAAGACACATCACGTTAATGTCGCTCGGTGCCGCTATCGGGGTAGGATTATTTTTAGGTTCTGCGGGAGCAATTAAGTTAGCCGGACCTGCCGTCTTACTGACTTACGCACTCGGGGGTATTTTCATTTTTTTCATGATGCGTGCACTTGGTGAAATCGCAACAGATCATCCTGTTGCGGGTTCATTCAGCCGCTACGCACAAGAGCTACTAGGTCCACTCGCTGGATTTTTAACGGGCTGGAACTATTGGTTCTTATGGATTGTCACATGTATGGCGGAAATTACTGCAGCAGGAATTTACATGCAGCTTTGGTTCCCAGATTCGCCAAAATGGATGTGGGCATTATTTGCACTTATCCTAATGACGATTATTAATCTAATCGCTGCAAAAGCATTTGGTGAACTGGAATTTTGGTTTGCAATGGTTAAAGTCGTAGCCATCATCTTTATGATTGTTCTAGGCCTTGGCTTAATCTTATTTGGCCTTGGAAATGGCGGAGATGCAATTGGTTTCAGTAATTTATGGTCACATGGTGGATTTATGCCAAATGGATTTGGTGGTATCATCGCCGCACTACCAATTGTTATGTTCGCTTACTTAGGAGTTGAAATGATTGGTGTAACGGCTGGAGAGGCGAAAAATCCGAAAAAGATAATTCCACGTGCAATTAATACCGTATTAATTCGTATTCTCGTATTCTATATCGGCGCATTAACGGTCATTATGGCTATTTATCCGTGGGATCAAATTACAGATGGTAATAGCCCATTTGTCATGATGTTTGAAAACGTTGGTATTCGTTACGCAACCGGAATTATTAACTTCGTTGTATTAACCGCTGCCCTTTCAAGCTGTAACTCAGGAATTTTCAGTACGGGTCGTATGTTATTTAATTTAAGTCATCAAAAGCAAGCTCCAAAAATTTTCGGAAAAGTTGGTAAAACAGGTGTACCTACAAATGCGATCTATATGTCTGCAATTGTTTTACTAATTGGCGTTGTATTAAACTACTTTGTCGATGAAAAGGTCTTTACATATATCACAAGTGTTTCAACATTTGGAGCTGTCTTTACATGGATTATGATTTTGATAACACAAATTAAATATCGTAAAACCTTATCGAAAGAACAAATAAATAAGTTATCATTTAAAATGTTCCTTTATCCATTTACGTCGTATATTTCGATTATTTTCTTCTTATTCGTCGTTATTTTAATGGCATTTAACGAAGGCACTCGTATCGCATTAATTGTCGGTCCAATTTGGATGATTTTATTGCTTGTTCTATACTTCGGTTACTATAAAAATAAAATGATTAAATAATCATTCATAGGCCCACAGCGCAAAAAGAACGACTGAGTTTACGCTGTGGGTTATTTTGTCTAGGAGGGTAAAGTTGTGCAAGACACTTTTACATTATTCGAACCATTATTTTATTTTATTTTAGCACTATCACTTATCATGCTTGTACTGGCGATTATTCCAAAATATCGCTCGCGCTTTTATCAAATATTCTTTGGGGTTAGTAACTTAGTATTCATCATATTACTATTTTTCACAGAGGGTATTATTGTTGAAGAATTTGATTTAAAAGGTGATGAGGTAACTTTTTCACTTGGTATCATCGCTGTTACAATTAATATATTAGCTGTATACTTTGCCTTTCGTAAAAGAAAAGTATAAAAAGACACTGGGACAAAATACGTCATGTTCCTTTTTTAGCGTTCGCAACGAAAAACCGGAACCGCGCCGCAGCGCGATTCCGGTTTTTCTTATGCCAATAGGAGAGGTTGCTTTTACACGTATTTCTCAATCTCTTTTATAATTCATATTTTAAAATTTTTCCTGTACTATTTTTAGGTAACATCTCAATTTGTTGAATACGTACTGGACATTTATAGCGTACTAAACGTTTCGCACAATATGCTTTTAAATCTTCTTCATCTAGTTTCGTATTACTTACAACAAACGCTACAACTTCCTCATCTAGTTGCTTACTACGTTTTCCGACAACTGCTACCTCTGTTATATCTGGATGACGATAAAGGACTTCTTCCACTTCTTTTGGGTAGACATTGTATCCACCTACCAAAATTAAATCTTTCTTTCGGTCAATAATCGTCACATACCCTTCTGAGTCGATAAATGCTAGATCTCCTGTTCGTAGATAATGCCCTGTAAAAGCCGCAGTAGTTGCTTCAGCATTTTTATAATACCCTGCCATCACATTTGGTCCACTTACCGCAAGCTCGCCGATATGCCCTGTTGCTACTTCGCTTAATCCTTCATCTATAATTTTAAGCGACACATTTGGAATAGCCGTCCCTACTGTACCTATTTTAGTGCGCCCTACAGGATTAAAACATGTAACAGGAGAAGCTTCTGATAAACCATACCCTTCTGAAATTTGTATATTAAAGATACTCGCAAACTTTTCGTGAATGGCAAGTGGAAGTGGTGATCCTCCAGAAATAGCTAAACGCAAACTACTTAAATCTCGTTTCGTAGCTGCTTGTACCATATAGTTATACATTAATGGAACGCCTGCAAATAATGTTACTTGTTCACGTTCAATTGTATCGAGTACAGTAGTTGGACTAAACCGTGGTAAAATAATTACCTTCGCTCCAACAAATAACGGCGCATTCAAAGCTACAGTTAATGCAAACACATGAAATAACGGTAATGCGACAATAACGATATCCGTTGTCTTATATAAGAAAAACTGTGCAACATCTCGCGCATTACTATATAGATTTAAATGACTTAACATAGCTCCCTTTGGCTTACCTGTTGTGCCTGATGTATATAAAATTAGTGCAGTTTCTGTATCCGTCACATGCCAATTTGTAGGTTTACATCCTTCTACATGATTAATCTCCTCAATCGTTGTATATGGTACTTTACCAATTCCATCCGTTGAAGCAACAATAGCATACCTAACGTCTCCATTATCTAAAATGTACGATAGCTCCGCTGCTGTATAGTCTGGATTTAAAGGCACCGCTACTGCTCCAATTACCCAAATAGCATATAGACTTTCCACAAATGCTCGATGGTTATCCATGATTAATGCAACATGGTGTCCTTTTGATACACCTTGTGTACGTAAATGAACGGCAATCCCTTCAACTCGCTCACATAAAGCCTCGTAATTCACTGTTTGCCCTTCAAATATGAGCGCAGCGCGATCTGGCTGCTGACTTGCTAATCGCTGTAGTAAATTCAACATGCGTCACCTCTTCTACCCTTTATTATACAAAAAAGGAATCGTACCCGAAACAGGCCGATTCCTCTATATTATTTTAAATGCGCTAAATAACGCCAACGAATCAAATAGAAATACAATAATTGTAGTCCAGTCATAATTCCCACTACCATAATAAGCGTTTTTGCAATCGATAAATCCGCAATACCTTCCCAAAATACTTGAAGGCCAATAAAAGCAAAACTGCTGTTAACTACTGCCACACCCCATGGTAAAAAGAATTGTGGAATAAGTTGGCGGTTTACCAGTTTACGTATTTCTCGATCTGTTACGCCCATTCGTCGAAGTGTCGTATACTGAACTTTGTCACGATCTAAGTTTGCATATAATTTAAAGTAAATAAAACTACCTGCTGCTAAGAAGAATACTGCAGAAGCTAAAATACCGATAAATAAAATGAGCGCAAAGGTTGAGCGTAGAATCTCGTAATCAATCCCATTATTTTTATAATAAAACGGCGTTGTTCCTTGGCTGTTCGTTAACGATGCCTCTGTCATAATATTATCGAGTGCATGCCCAACATATTGTGTAGCAGTCCAATCCTTAACAGTGAATGCGAAGATTTTATCAATGCGACTACCTGTATGATAGCCTTCTTTTAAATTATAAAGACGCGCATAATCATTACTCTCTACAACAATCGCATTAACACCCAATTGATCTTTTGAAAAGAAGCTGACAGGATACGCACCTTGAATACGAATATTCACATCATTTTCAACCAATGTTGTCTTTATATCTAATGTATTCAATGTTTTATACGCTTCATCTGAATATGGAATAAACATTGCATGACCGCGTTTCAAATCGATGGTGGGTTCATCTAATGCTTTTGCTAACTGATTAAATTGTTCCTCACTAACAACTTGAATTGCCTTGCCCGTTTTTGAAGACGTCTGTGGTTTCACTTCGAGCATCGATAGTTGATAATCTAAATTGCGATCATTTAACTCATCTTCTAAACTCATCAAATGCTGATATTCATACGGATTATCAAGTTTACTAATATAAATCATACTAATTGGATTAATTTGATGATATTGATGTGTAAATGCCGACATCGAACTCAATGTACCTATCGCTAAAAATGATAACGTTGATACAATCGACGAAATAAAAAACATACGAGAATTTGCTTTTAACATTTTTGCATACTCTGACCAAGCAAGTAAGCGATATTTACGCCAATAAATTTTCTTAGACTTCCTTAACAAATCAATTATAAATAACACCGCATCACTAAAGAAGAAATACGTCCCAATCATCATAATCGGTGGCACAACGAGCGCTAAAAACAGCAAATTACTTTTATCTACATTCAACATAATATAATAGGTTAAGCCAAGTAATAAAAATCCTGTAATAGCACCCATTTTCGAATAAGGCTGTGGTTGAATATTTTTATCTGTTCCACGTAATAAGTAAATTAACTCTTGGTCTTTAATTGTTAGAACACTTAAATGTGACACTACAATAAAGAGCGTTGCAAATGTCAAAATCGTTAGCATAAATGGTTTCCATGAGAAATAAATTGGCAATGCGGAAATCTGTAAAATTTCACGAATGACCATAAAGAAAAATTTTGAAAAAGCAAAGCCAAATAAAATCCCCACAATAATCGATGCAAAACCAATTAGCATCGTTTCAAGCGTTACTAGTTTATTGAGTTGCTGCTTCTCCATCCCAAGTTGCATTAAAACCCCAAATTCTTTCGAACGCGCTTCTAAAAAAGCACGCATCGAATAAAAAAGGAAAAAAAGCATAAACAACACTAAAATGATTTGTGCAAAGTACATACCACGAAATGCAATATCAATCATAAACTCATTTTCAACCTTAGGATGATACATCAACATCGAATAAATAAAAAACACCATCACCGATGATACACTAGCTAAGAAAAAGGCTGCATAAATACGATGATTTCTTACAACATTACGATAAGCGAACTGACGAAAACTCACCGACATGACCTCCTAATAGGCTCAACACATTTAAAATGCGTTGGAAAAAGGTTTGACGATGGTCTTCACGGTAAATTTCATTGAAATATTCGCCATCCTTAATGAATAACACACGGTCACAGTAACTAGCTGCAATCGGGTCATGTGTCACCATAACGATGGTTGTATTATCTCGTTTATTAATTTTCCCAAGTAACTCAAGCACATCCTTCGATGAATTTGAATCCAAATTACCTGTAGGTTCATCTGCTAAAATAAGCGTCGGTTTATGAATAAGTGCACGTCCAATCGCTGTTTTTTGCGCCTGACCTCCTGAAACCTCATTAGGAAGGCGATGTAAAATATCATCCATCCCTAAATGATGTGCAAGCTCTGCTACGCGAGCTTGCATCTCTTTTACATTCATATTATCAAGCGTTAATGGCAACACCATATTCTCTTCAACATTCAATGTTTGGAGTAAATTGAAATCTTGAAAAATAAAGCCTAATTCTCGACGACGAAAAAAAGCCAATTCATTCTTTTTCAATGTGTGCGGATTAACACCATTGACTAAAATCTCCCCCGCAGTTGGTCGATCAACTGTTGAAATCATATTTAAAAGAGTTGTTTTACCACTACCAGATGGCCCCATGACAGCGATAAATTCACCTTTTTCTACTTCAAAACTTAGCTGATTAATCGCACGATGCGTTACTTTGCCCTCATATACTTTTGTCACATCATTAATTTCTAAAATCGCCATTAAAAATCCCTCCACTTATGACAAATTGAATGTCACCGTTACCGTTGTACCCGCATCGACTACTGAATCAATCGTTAATGTATGGCCTAACTTATGACAAATTTCGTCTGCTAAATACAGCCCCATACCTGTTGATTCACCAGATTTACGACCATTTTCACCCGTAAAGAACGCTTTTTTTACACGTTTTAAATCGGTGGACGGAATACCTATTCCTTCGTCACGCACATGCAATTTCACTTCATTCGCGGATACTTCTGTTGTAATATACACTTTCTTACCTTCTTCAAATGTATACTTCACAGCATTCGTAATAAACTGGCCAATAATAAATTTCATCCATTTCGAATCCGTCATGACGAGCGTTTCTTCCGCGATCTCGACGTTTGGAAAAACTCGATTCGTAATAAATAAACGTTTGTTTTGATTGACGACTTCCATGACAAGATGTTTCAGATCAACCTTTTCAATATGCATATCTTCTTCAAATGTATCAAGACGCGCATTCATAAGTACCATTTCAAGCCCATGCTTTAAGCGTTCTACTTCTTCTTGTACACCTTTTTTATCAAGCTCATCTGGATCTTGTAACATCAACTCTAATACGGCAAGCGGCGTCTTCATTTGATGCACCCATTGATTCATAAACTGAAGATGACGATTTTGCGCTGCATACAATTCCTGCGCTTCAAGCTGATAAATACGATACAATTCATGCACATATTCTTCACTCTGAATTTGCTCAGCTGTTTTACCGGTTGATTGTAGCGCATCTTCCATTGTGTTAGGCACTTGTAGAATCTTTTCATAATAGCGTTTACGAATAATATAACGAGCCGCTAAAAACGTACTTGTTAGCATCAATGTAATTAAAATCGAATAAATTGCTGTATTCATATCACGGAAACCATCTAGCCAATATAAAACTAAAATAAAACCTACTAGAAAGATTTCAAATATAATAATCGATACATGTTCGCGTAAGAACAGCCACACTAATTGCATCGCTACACTTCCTGACTATTCAGTACGAAACGATAGCCTGCACCTCGTACCGTTTCAATGGTTGATAGTACATTGTAATCTGCTAGCTTTTTACGCACGCGTGTCATGTTCACATTTAACGTATTTTCATCTACAAAAGCTTGGTCATCCCACAGCTCTTCAAGTAAACGTTCACGTGAGACTACTTTTGGAGATTCCCCCATCAATAGCTCCAAAATAACACTTTCCTTCTTTTGTAATGCTAGTTGATCTGTTTTCGTATGCAGTTCCATGCGTTCTAAATAAAGCGTTAACTGTCCTAACTTAATCGTGCGTTCTTCTTGCTTTGCCGCATATTCGCCATATGTACGGCGTAATTGGCTTTTAATTTTTGCTAGAACAATTTCGTAATGGAATGGTTTTGTAATGAAATCATCGCCACCATTCTCAAGCGCAAAAATTTGATCCATCTCGCCTGAACGAGCTGAAATATAAATAATTGGTACCGTCGTAAACTGACGTAGTTGACGACACCAATAAAACCCATCATAAGATGGCAAGTTTATATCAAGCAGTACGAGATGAGGGTCGAACGCTTTAAATTCTTCAATAATCTGATCGAACATTTCCACTGTTTTCACTTCGTAGTGGTACTTGCGAAGTGTATCTGCAAGCATATTTGCGATTTTCATATCGTCTTCTACGATTAAAATCCGGTGGGTATTCATCGATTCTCCCCTCCATTTCTGTTAATACATTAATTCAACAAAATCTTCTAATGATGTGCCCCCAAAATAGCGCGGTACATCGATTTCTTTTAAAGCCTCAATAATTGACTCTTTTTCATAACGTTTTCCTACTAACGCCTCTTCAATGTCCTTCATATCGCCAATCCCGAAAAAGTCCCCAAAGATATGGACGTCTTGCATAATACCTTTGTTCACAGTTAAGCGTAAATCGATAAAGCCCGATGCAAATTTTTTCGAACGTTGAATGTTGAATTTTGGTGATTTACCGTAATTCCATTCCCATTTTTGATAACGTTCTTCTGAAATTTTATGGATTGCAGCCCAGTCTTCATCTGTTAAATCATAGTATTTTACATTATCTAAGCCACCGAAAATTGATTTTAAAATTTCTAATCGGAAATCTTCAACTGTCATCGATTTATCTTCTAACATTTCTATCACATTCGTTACACGTGAACGTACAGATTTAATCCCTTTTGACTCAATCTTTTCTTTTTTCGGACGTAGCGCATTTACGACTTCGTCAATATTTGCATCAAACATTAATGTGCCATGGCTAAACATACGACCGTTTTTTGAAAACATTGCATTACCTGAAATTTTACGACCATTTGCTAAAATATCATTACGACCAGAAAGCTCTGAATCAATGCCCATATTTTTAAGTGCATCTACTACAGGTTGCGTGAATTTTTTAAAGTTTTGGAAGTTGTCACCGTCGTCAACTGTTAAAAAGCTAAAGTTTAAATTTCCTAAATCGTGATAAACTGCACCGCCGCCTGATAAGCGACGCACAACAATAATTTCTTTTTCATCTACATAGTCTGTATTGATTTCCTCAACTGTATTTTGATTACGACCAATGATGATTGATGGCTGGTTAATATAGAAAAGTAATAATCCCTCATCAACATTTAAATTATTTAATGCATACTCCTCAATTGCTAAGTTAATACGTGGGTCATGAATGCCCTTATTATCAATGAATAACATGGAATAAATCCTCCCTTTTTCGTTCTATAAATATTTTAACTTAAATTTGATTTTTTGTATTGACTTTTAATCTTCTGTTATAATACAATAGGTAACAACAAATCAGTAATATAACAGATTGAAGGAGGAGAATGAATATGTTAGAAAACGTAGTAGAATTTTTCAAAAACTTACCAGCTAAGAATTGTGCAGAATGCGGTGAAAAAATTGAGGAACAAAGTGAGTGCTACTCTAACACTTGCGAAAAATGCAATTCTCTATAAACCTTAATCACTGACTATTACTGTATTAATCGCTACCCCAATGGCTATTAATACTCTCATTCATAAATTTGTCGTTTAAATACTTTATGAATCTATAATTAAATCGCTTAACGAAAAGAGGACACGCCCCCAACGTGTCCTCTTTTTTTCGTAGTAATACAGTTTTATGCTTTTTTCACTGCTAACTCTACTGTTCTTTACTATTAATTAAGACGTATAAAAAAAGAACTGTAGTAGCACAGTTCTTTACATGTCTTCAAACGCATATAGTGGCAAATATAATGTCACTGTTGTCCCTTTGCCAACTATACTGTCGATTTTCCATGATCCATGATGCACTTTTATTAATTGATCAACAATCGAAAGGCCAAGACCACTGCCGCCATCACTACGACTTCGCGCCTTATTCACACGATAAAATCGCTCTGAAACATGTGGTAAATCTTTTGCTGGTATCCCTATTCCATAATCTTTTACTTGTAACTTCGCCGTCTTTCCTTCTCTACAAGCAGAAACAAATACAGTTGTTCCAGCATCTGAGTAGCGAATCGCATTTTCAATCAAATTAACAACGATTTGTTTCAACTTTTCTTCATCCGCTTCAACAATTAGTTCTTCATCAGCCTCTACAACGAGCCTCATTTGCTTAACCTGCGCTCGCTGCTCTGCTAACGCTGTCGCCTCGCGTAACGACTCGGCCAATACAAGTGGCATCAGTTCGATTTTTTCAATTTGCTCTGCACGAGACAATTGTAATAATTCTGTTGTTAGTTTTTCCATACGTTCCGCTTCTCTCGCTATTAACCCCAGTTTTTCATCACAATCTTCTTTCGGAATAAGTCCGTTCGCTAGTGCTTCACTATAGCCTTTAATATAGCTAATTGGTGTCCTAAGCTCATGTGAGACATTTGCCAAAAATTCTTTTTGTTGCTCATCACTTTTTTGAATAGAGGTAGCCATTTCATTAAACGTCTGTGATAACTGACCAATCTCATCCTTCGATGTCACTTTTACACGTGTTGTGTAATCACCATGAGCCATATCATGTGACGCCTTTTGCAAGCGTTTAAGCGGCTTCATAATAACTCCAATACCTTTTATTGTAATAAAGGTCATAAAGGCTAAGAAAAGCAATGCTGCAATTATAATGAGTGTAATATCTTTTGAGGCTAGTTCTGTAATCTTTTCGAGCGGAAAATATAAATATAAAATTCCTTCTAGTCGTTCATTATCAACAAGTGGCACAACAACTGAAATTAATTGTCGATCAAAGCGTTTCTCATAACCTTGCTTCGTCACTGTATTCCCTTGCAATAATTGCTGCCTTTCTTCCGGTCCAATGAGTGTATCGTATTCTATATCAAACGGCACACAAGCACTTAGCTCACGTGGATTTCGTACTGCAAAAACATTTATATTTGAATACATATTATAGCGGTCAACTGCTTCCACAAAATCATCTTTTACTTTACCACCTTCATACATGCCTGTAAGTTTGGTGCCGACTTCAATCATAGATTGCTTTGTATCTTGCACGTACAAACGCTCATATAAAAAATTAGTTAAGGCGTACATGAAAAGTACTGTAAATACTAAAAAAGAAACGACTAACAGCCAAATTTTTGTCGATAGCTTTTTCATTATTGGTCACATCCAAAGCGATAGCCTATTCCCCAAACAGTTTGAATATATCTACTTGCAATCTTTCCTAATTTTAAGCGTAATGTTTTGATATGTGTATCAACTGTACGTGTACCACCTTCATAATCATGCGACCATATTTGTGTTAATAATTGTTCACGTGTATAAACGATATTCGGATGTTTCATAAATAAATGTAGCAAATCAAACTCTTTCATCGTAAGCGACACGCGCTTCCCATCATAGGTTACTTTACGCGCAATTTCATCAAGTATAAGTTTTTCATAATGTATATTCGATGAGGTCTGGTGTATAGCGCCTGCACGACGTAATACCGCTTCGATACGTGCTACTAATTCTTCTCCGCTAAACGGTTTGACAATATAGTCATCTCCACCAAGACGCAAGCCATGAACTTTATCCTCATTTGCATCTTTTGCTGTTAAAAAAATAACGGGTACATTCGATATCTCCCGAATCTCTGCACACACCTCAAAACCATCTTTTCCAGGCATCATCACATCAAGTAGCACAAGATCGATATCTAATTGTGCCAATAAATCAAGCGCTTCTTGACCATTTGATGCCTCGTATGTTTTTAGGCGATCTTTCTGTAGCATAATGCGTACAAGCTCTCGCATTGGTTGTTCATCGTCTACAATTAAAATCGTCGTCATCTACTTTTCCCTCACTAACAATTGAAATGGTCCAGTACCAACTGTTTGGCTACGCTCTACTTCTGTCCCATTTGTCCAATAAATTTTATGATCATCATACCCTGCCACAATAATATGTCCTGAAAAGCTTGCAAGTGTAAATGGATTTGCGCCAACTTCCTTACTTGAAATCTCTTTACCGTCTGTATCTAGCTTATGCAGCACATTCTCGCCATGACTCAATACATAAATCGCATTATTATCCTTTAAGAAAGCAATCGGCATCATTGGTAGCTTCACTTTTTTTAGCATATCACCTGTTTTAATATTAAGTCTTACTACATTGTCATTTGGTGTACTGCCTGAACCATGTCCACCAATCCATAATTCATTATTAACAACTACTAGACCATTAGATGACGCTGGAATTTTCCATTCATGCTGTTTTTGAAGTGTTTTTGCGTCTAATACACTCAACATTGTATCTTTAAAATTCACGACAAATAATTGATGGTTATACCGTATCATCGACATCGGATACTTTCCTACCTTTTGCGTTGAACGCTCTTGACCGTTTTCATCATATGCGGATACTGTATTAGCCCAGCTATTCGCTAAATAAACAAGCTTCGTCTGCTCATCATAAAGCGCATTTGTAGTCCCTTCACCTGTTTCTATTTCAGTTACTCTTTTCCCTGTACTTAATTGAAAAATATCAGCATGTTCTAGGTCATGACCATATAATAAAATTCGGTCATCGCCAATCAATGTCGCGCCACTATAAGCTTCTGCAAGTGGCCATACCGCAAGCTGCTTACCCTTTGAATCAATAAAATCAATCGAGGGCTCTTGAATATTCACTGATGCAATAAAATCTGTTTGTGTATCAATCTCTGAATATGCAGAATGATTGCACGCCACAAGCAAACTGCTAAGAAACATTATTCCAAGTAATTTAAACCGCACAATCATTCCTCCTTTTCCTTTATTGTAACGAATCGTTGTGAAATGTCTGTGAACTATTAGAGAAAAATAAAAGAGGCTCGCCTAAGCTTGCCTCTTTCTATCATTTATTTAAATAACTCATCTAATAATTCTTCTGCATTCTTCATTCCTTGCTCAATGCACTTTGGCAAGGAAATGCCTTCATAAGAATTACCCGCAAGGCGAACAGTTGGAAACGCCTCATAGAGTTCTTTTTTCGCATGCTTAATTCGGTCAATGTGGCCGATTGTATATTGTGGCATAGAATCTTTCCATCTCGATACAACCGTTTCAACTGGCTGCTCTGTTACACCAGACAATTGCTTCAAATCCTCAATAACTGTTTTTTCAATTTCGCTATCCGATAATTCAACAATGGCAGCATCACCCGTGCGACCGATATAACAATTCAGTAATGTATATCCTTTTGGCGCAATATGCGGGAATTTCATCGTTTCATTTGTAACGGATGTTAACGAATAATCGCTATTACGTGACATATAAACATCAGTACCATCAAACTCTGGTAACGTCTCGTCTTTAAAAATCATCGAAACAGAAGCTACTGTATTGGATGGAATATTTTTTAAATCTTGTAATAATTGTTGCTCGCTAAAAAGTTTTTGTGCTGCCTGGTGAGGCGTCGCAATAACGACCCCATCTACTAACAGCTTTGATTTATTATTGAGCGCTAAACAAACACGGTCGTTTGATTTCTTAATTGATTGCACACGTACACCCTTCATTAGCTGACCATTAAATGCATCTGCAAGAGCATCAACGATAATATCCATTCCATTTGTAAATGTTTGCACAGAAAAAGCATTATGCTCCTCTGTAAATGTACGTGGATCCATTGATGTTAACTCACGGCGCATTCCTCGCATGACACTTCCCGTTTCCTGCTCATATTGTAGCAAGGTTGGTAATGTCGCTTGAAGGCTTAGCTCGTCGATGTCGCCAGAAAACACACCCGATAGAAAAGGCTCTATTAAGTTTTGTACAAATTCTTCGCCAAAACGTCGGCGCATAAATTTCCCGAGAGATTGATCCCCATCAATCCTGCTCGGTGGTAGAATCCAATCTGCTGTAGCTCGTACTTTTCCGCTCCACGACACCAAGTTCGATGCCATAAATGGTTTGATTTGTGTTGGAATCCCTAGAATAGTGTTCTTTGGGACTGGCTGCAGTTCTTTGTTGTTCACCGCAATATATGTTTTTGCATTCGCTGTTTGTACTAGGTCATGATCAATCCCTAATTTTGTCGCTAAATCTAAAACAGTATGGTTGCGGTCAATAAAAGAATCTGGCCCGCGTTCAATTATAAAACCATCCTTGCGTAGCGTTTGAAGTTTCCCACCTAAACGATGAGAACCTTCTAATAATACGATTTCTAATGGATAGTGATGTAATTTCGCCTGTTCCTGCAAATAGAACGCTGCCGATAAACCGGTGATTCCGCCACCGATTATGGCTACCCTTCGCGTATTGTCAGTCACATGTATCATCACTTTCTATCCTATTTCGCGAACGCTTTCTGAACGGCATCTGCCATAGCATCAATGAATAAAGCATTGTCATTTGGCATTGCTGGACGGTGATAGTTCGCACCTAATTCTTCACATACTGTCTTACATTCATAGTCATTGTCATAAAGTACTTCTAAATGTTCTGCAACAAAACCAACTGGTACATAGGTGAATGAACGGTACCCTTTATCATTGTATAAGTCACGTGTTAAATCTTGTACATCTGGGCCTAACCAAGGATCTTTTGTTTGTCCAGCTGATTGCCATCCAAATGCAACATTTTTCAAACCTGTACGTTGTTGTAGTAAATCTTTTGTTTCGAATAGTTGATCTGCATATGGGTCACCCATTGCGATAATTTTTTCTGGAAGAGAATGCGCACAAACAACTAAACAAGCTGTTTCACGTTCTTCATCTGACATTCCATCAAATTCAGCATTAATTTTTTCAGTCCAGTATTGTAAGAATTTTTCTTCCTTATACCAGCTATCGATGCCTTTAAATTTGAAGTTTGCATCTAATGTTTGAGCTTTTTCGATTGCACGTGTGTGATACGCTTTAGTTGAGAATAATGAAAAGTGTGGTGCTAATACGATACCAACAGCTTCGGTTATACCATCATTAATCATTTGTTCAACTGCATCTTCAATAAATGGTGCAATATGTTTTAAACCGATATACACTTTATATTCCACTTCATCTTGTACTTCATTTAAACGAGCACCTAATGCAGCTGCTTGTTTTTCTGTCGTTGCTGCAAGTGGTGAAATACCACCGATTGCCTGGTAGCGACTACGTAAGTCTTCGATTTGTGCGTCTGTTGGACGGTGTCCGTGACGAATATGTGTGTAGTATGGAATTAAATCTTCGTCTTTTTGTGGTGTGCCGTATGCCATCACTAATAAACCAATTTGCTTTTTCATTATTGTTGTCACCTCAAAAATTATTTTTTCGCGATTTGTTCGCGGCTATAGTCATGGATTAATGTTGTTAAACGTTTTAATACATCTGGATCAACAGATGGGAATACACCGTGACCTAAGTTGAAAATATGCCCAGGCGTTTCTAATCCTTGGTCGATAATTACTTTGGTACGCGCTTCAAGAACATTCCAATCTGCTAATAGAAGCGTTGGATCTAAGTTTCCTTGCACTGGCTTTGTGATTCCCATTTGACGTGCTTGCTTAATTGGTAAACGCCAATCTAATCCAACCACATCAAGCGGTAGCTCCTGCCAATCAAGTACGAGGTGGCTTGTGCCAACCCCGAACATAATCATTGGTACGCCTTCATCTTTTAATTCATTAAAGATTCGTGTCATAACAGGCTTAATAAAAATTACATAATCTTCATGGCTTAATGCGCCTGCCCATGAATCAAAAATTTGGAATGCTTTTGCACCAGCTTTAATTTGTGCTTTCAAGTCTGTAACAATCATATCTCCTAATTTATCCATTAGTTTAAACCATGCTTGTGGCTCAGATACCATAAATGATTTTGTTTTCGCATAGTTCTTTGATGGACCGCCTTCAATCATATAACTAGCAAGCGTAAATGGTGCACCTGCGAAACCGATTAACGGTACATTTAATTGTTCTTCTGTTAAAAGTTTAATCGTATCTAATACGAAGGGCACATGCTCTTCTGGATGAAACTCACGTAAATTATCAATATCCTTCGCTGAGCGAATTGGATTTGAAATAACAGGACCCACACCAGCTTGAATTT
The DNA here is from genome assembly GCF_003991225.1 of Candidatus Kurthia intestinigallinarum. Taxonomy (GTDB): domain Bacteria; phylum Bacillota; class Bacilli; order Bacillales_A; family Planococcaceae; genus Kurthia; species Kurthia populi. The sequence goes on along the minus strand of NZ_JTFC01000033.1, from coordinate 61,442 downwards.
TCACATCAACGCCCATTCCAGGAAGAGGCGTTACGATGTCTTTGTATAAAATTGCCGCATCAACATTGTAGTTTTGTACGGGTAAATGTGTGACATACGCACAAAGTTCAGGTTGATGTGTAATTTCCTCAAGTGAGTATTTCTCTTTAATTTTGCGGTATTCTGGTTGTGAACGACCGGCTTGGCGCATATACCAAACAGGGGTATGCTCCGTGCTCTCACCACGAGATGCACGTAATAAAGTATCATTAAAAACTGTCATATCTGTATTTCTTCCCTTCTCTCATTTCTAATTTTACATAAAAAATCCGACGTTTGTATCCATTGTTCACTATAATCTTTCAATGCCGCGATGTATAGTTTTCGGCTCAATTTGTCATATAAATTTCTTAAAACGTGACAGAATTTTGTCGGTTTCGTTTCACCTCTCTGTTATAAGGTAATATAATAAATACACTATTAAATAAAGGGGTATAACCATGACAAATTTATATATTGCAATTGGTACAGCCGATTTCATGCAAACGCTTAAAGAAAAGTATAAAAAAGAACAAATGATTTTAGCACATAATGAAATCAATTCAATTTTGCTTCATGAAACCGATAAAAAAACAAAGTTCGCAGCACCAAAAAAATATGAGGTTGTCGCGTCAGAAGGTCAGCTTGAAGAACACGGCTTTTTTGCAGTAATCTACGTATCTATTATGCAAGAACAACATCAAGTATTTGAAGATCGTTTTAAACAGCGCCAACATGGCATCGGTAAAGAACCTGGCTTCGTTGCATTCCGTTTATTACGTCCTTTAAATGATACAGATTACGCTGTTTTAACAGAATGGACAGGTGCCGGGTCATTTGAAGCATGGAAGTTAACAGATGATTATAAGGATGCCATCGCTAGTTATCAGGAAATTGGCACAATTAATATGAACAGTCAGGCATTTGAACCAACACTCTTTACAAAAACGTATACAACAAATCTTGACGATGTTGACTTCCCCGATGAGGATGACGAACGCCGTTAATAAATAAGCTGGCCAATATGGTCGGCTTTTTCAATATACAAAAAGAAAGTGGGGATTTTATGGATTTTTATCGAGAAATTTCAGATGCTTTTGAAGAAATGCGCCAAACACGACGTTTTTTACATATGCACCCCGAACTGTCGTTTAAAGAAACAAAGACCGCTGCTTTTATTACCGCACAATATGATGCCATGGGTGTCCACTACGAATCAAACTTTGGTGGAGGCTATGGTATCGTTGCACGAATTAATGGCGCAAACCCAGGTAAAACAATTGCGCTTCGTGCAGATTTTGATGCACTACCTATTCATGACCAAAAAGAGGTTCCATACCGTTCCCAAACAGACAATGTTAGCCATTCTTGTGGCCATGATGGGCACACTGCAATGCTTCTTACGATTGCACGTATTTTAAAGCGTCATGAAAAAACGATTAGTGGTAACTATGTTCTAATTCACCAGCCCGCAGAAGAACATCCGCCAGGTGGTGCTATCGACATGATTAAAGCAGGTTGTTTAAATGGTGTGGATGCTATATTTGGAACACATCTCTGGTCACTTTTTGAAAGCGGTCATATTTATACAACACAAGGTCCACTTATGGCAGCCGCCTCCAACTTTAAAATTACATTAATCGGTAAGGGCGGCCATGGTGGTGCACCACAAACTTCAGTTGATGCTATTGCGTTGACCGCTACGGTTATTCAACAGCTTCAGCAAATCGTTTCTAGACGACTTAATCCATTATCTCCAGCAGTTCTTTCAGTCGGTGCAATAGAAGCTGGCGAGACCTATAATATCATTGCAGAAAAAGCCATTTTAAAAGGCACTGTACGCGTATTTGATGATGAAACCAAAAAAGAAGTTTACGACGAAATGACGCGTATTTTGCAAGGTATTTGTCTGAGTGCCGGTGCTTCCTATGAACTTAATATTATTGATGGGTATCCACCGGTTATTAATGATGATCGCTGCGCACAATTCTTACATGATTTTGCTTACTCAGTGCCTGCTGTTATCGATAGCCATTTTATTCAGCCGTTGATGGTCGGCGAAGACTTTGCATATTATCTAGAGCAAGTTCCTGGCGTCTTTTTCTTGACTGGTGCAAAGCCAAAAAGTGGTATTGCTTACCCACATCATCACGGTAAATTTGATTTTGATGAAGAAGCAATGATTGTAGGCGCACAAACAATGCTTGGCGCTGTATTGAAATATCAAGAAACATAATAAAAGAAAACCTCGATTTCAATAGGTTCACAATAAAAAGAAGGAACCACGTCAAATTGACGCGATTCCTTCTTTTCTTATGCATATCTTTTTCGGCTAGGAATTTCTTTAACCTAGCTTCTTTATTTTGATAAACGCAATGTCACTTCACCAACAACTAAAACAATAAGAGCATAGACATAAAAATAGGGTTGCATAATGCTTGCTAGTAAGACAATAACTGCCTGCGCAATAATAAAGTATCGCACGATTTTAACCGCTGCTTTTTGGCGTGAATCTTGTGGTAATGGATACAACATACTCATCGTAAATTCATGCGTTGATGCAATCGCCTGCTTCAGTTGAATAGCAACCGCAAATGCAAGTGCTGCTGAAATAATCGCTCCTGCAATCGTAATGTCTACAAAAGCAACAATAAGCGCATTAATAACCACTAAACGCAGCCATAAGTAAAAGTGATCATCCGTACGAATAACACTACGGAATAAATAATATTCAAATGTTGTTTTATGCTTTTTAGGTACCATATTATATAGGAAGTCAAAATATGGGCGACGTTTAATACTGCCATGCACTTGTGGTACATCCGTAAAATAATTCGCAAAACGATAAATACCCATCATACGATTATCTTCAAGTGCTACAAAATGTTCGTAAGGAAATGGTTGCTTCACGATATTCTTTTTATCTACAAGCCATAGTGCAATAAATAATACAACTGCAATAACCAGCACTAAATAAAGTCCTGTCAAAACACCCCATAATGCGGCTCCATTTAATACATAGCGTACAAGACGGTTCAACCAAACATGCTCACCCGCTTTATTCCAGCGATAAGCAAATTCAGCTTGAATATTAAGCCATTTTAAGACAATCGTCACAATAAGACCTGCGACAATTTGTGACACTTCTAACTCTGTTACTTGTCGCAGCATCGGCCACATCACAATATAGACAATTACTGCGATAACAGCTTGTGTTGTAAATGTAAACCTTAGTGCATGTTTGAAATAGACACCGAGCTTTGTTTCAAGCGGTAATAAATACACTTCATCAGGTTTTTTTAATAAGGTAACAGGTCGACTAAGCATTAAGAAAAATGCCACGATAAGTGTTGCAATTTCAAGAGATGGTGTATTTGTATTGCCATGGTTAGCGTCTAACCAATGACTATACTGATACCCGCCTGCGCCCATTAAAAAGACAATGACAATGGCCATATGTCCTGTAAAAATATAGCGCATATACTTTTTAAGTTCTTCCGTATAATGTGCTGACCGTTTACGCCAAACATCTTCTAAATTACGCATCTAGCTGTTCCTTCGTCATTTGAATATATAAATCGTCGAGTGACGCATTTGGCATATGGAATGATTGGCGTAAATCATCCATTGTCCCAAATGCACGTACACGACCTTCATGAATTAATAAAATCTTATCACAGTGCTGTTCAGCTGTTGCAAGAACGTGCGTCGACATTAAAATAGCTGCCCCGTCCTTTTTCTTTTCATCCATTTGTTCTAGCAATAAACTAATCGCAAGCGGATCAAGTCCTAAGAAAGGTTCATCAATAATGTAAAGTGATGGGTTGACTAAAAATGCACACATAATCATTACTTTCTGGCGCATTCCTTTTGAAAAATGTGATGGAAACCAATTCAAACGTTTTTCCATACGAAATTCTTTTAATAAAGGTGCAACGCGTTCTTCCATAATATTAAGTGGGATATTATAAGCCATTGCTGTCATTTCTAAATGCTCACGTAATGTTAATTCGTCATATAGTACTGGTGTTTCTGGAATGTATGAAAACGATGTACGATAAACATCCATATTTTCTTGCATCGTTTTCCCGTTAATACGAATTTCACCTTTTTGCGGCTGCATCATTCCAATAATATGTTTAATCGTTGTACTTTTCCCCGCACCATTTAAACCAATTAAACCAACAAGCTCACCAGGTTCTAGCGAAAAATCCAAATCGTGAATGACCGGCTTACGCGTATAGCCCCCTGTTAAATCTTTTACTTCTAAAACTGTCATTAATATCGTCACTCCATTTCGAGTCGTACTTTTCAAACTCCTGCCATTAGTTTAGCAAAAATCATCCTATCACGCAGTTGTCATATGGTAAAATAGAAACAAATCATTGAAAGGTGTGAATTTACATGTCAGATTGTCTATTTTGTAAAATCATTGCTGGAGATATTCCAAGCACGAAAATTTATGAGGATGAGCATGTATTTGCCTTTATGGATATCGGTCCATTAACAAAAGGCCATACATTACTTATTCCAAAAGAACATGCAGCAAATGTTTTTGAAATGTCAGAAGAAGTTGCAAGTCATCTATTCTCTGTCGCTCCCAAAATTGCAAATGCTATTAATAAAACGTTCAATCCAGTCGGCATGAACTTATTAAATAATAATGGTGAAGCTGCTGGACAAAGTGTTTTCCATTTTCACCTACATTTCATTCCTCGCTATGATGAAACAGATGGCTTCAAAGCTACATGGAATACAAAACAAGATGAATTTACACCAGCGATTTTAGCTGAGCTTTCTGAAAAAATCAAAGCAAATCTATAAACTGTACATAACCTCGCATAATGCGGGGGTTTTATTGTGACAAATTATTTTTCAAAATGTTCACGCTTTTAAGATTTGGAACCTTGCTTTTACATGCTTCGAAATGTAGAATCATAGTAAGTTTCGCTAATGCTCATAGGAGACATTAGGAGACAAACACAAGCATAGCTTAGGAGAGATGAGATTATGAAAACGAAAAATTTAGTGTTAATGGCTTTACTGGTTGGGGTTGGATGCGCATTGTATCTAGTAATTCCTGGCATTATGGGTGGAATGAAACCAGACTTTATGTTAACGATGATGTTTGTCGGCATTCTATTATTCCCAAATACGCGTGATGTCTTTTTACTAGCTTTAACAACGGGTATTTTATCTGGTCTATTTTCTACATTCCCTGCAGGTTTTGTACCAAATATTATCGATAAATTCGTCACAGCATTTATTTTCTTTGCATTAATTGTCGTACTGAAAAAAGTATCACAAAAAGTTGCAGTATCTGCTGTTCTTGTCGGTATTGGTACATTTATTTCAGGCAGTGTCTTTTTAGGATCAGCCATCTTAGTCGTTGGTGCAGAGATTCCATTCACAGCATTGCTCGTTTCTGTTGTATTACCAGCAATCGTCATTAATATTGTAGCTTTTGTGATTATCTATCCGATTATCACAGGCTTAGTCAAACGTTCAAACTTTGATACTGCTGCCTCTCACGCGTAGGTACTCTAAAAGAACCTTTATCTTAAAAGATGAGGTTCTTTTTTATGCTCCGATAATGAAACCCAGCTTTTTCAAATCTTTTTTTTGCGTTGAAATCGCGCTACGACGCTTATTTCATGGCCAAGCATAGCTTTATATTGTAATAATATGTTTTAATAGAGTAAATCAAGGCAATAATATGTTTGAAAGGGGTCGTAACATATGAATATGAAATCATCACTTTTAGGTCTAGCAGTCGGAATCGTTGGAGGAGCTACAGCTATGCTACTATCAACGCCCCAATCAGGTAAAGACGTCCGCCAATCATTTAAATCGACAAAAGAAGCTAGTCAGGAAGTCGGTAGTGAACTACAACAACGTTTTTCTAGTATAAAGGATGCAGTAGATATGATTAAGTCTGAAGTACAGACAACTCTGCCAAATGTAGTCGCTGATGTCAAAACTTCTGTGCAGAAATTCCAAGAAGACACTGCACCAATTCAAAATCGTTTAAAAGGTAATATTGATGCAGCAAGCCAATCTGCTAACGAATTAGGTCAGGCAGCGAGCGAAATGTCGATGGAAGTAGAAAAATTAGTCAATCGATTAACATTTAAAAAACAATAAAACGTGCAATAAAAAACATTCATGACATGTAGTGGATTACAATACATGTCATGAACCATAAATTTTTAGAATTATTCGTATTTTTATTAAAACCAACTTGTATACTTTTGGGAAATAATGTTATAATATAAAGAAAATTGCGAAAGTGGTGATAGCTATGTCTGAAGAAATAAACTCGGCACAAGAAGCCATGTTATATACTCAACGCATCGCTCATCTTTCAAAGGCGCTTTGGAAAGCTGTCGAAAAAGATTGGCAAGCGTGGATTAAACCATTCGATTTGAATATTAACGAACATCATGTCCTAAGCATCGCAGCAAATTTACAAGGTGCTTCTATTTCGGATATTGCAAAGTTTGGCGTAATGCATGTTTCGACTGCGTTCAATTTTTCTAAAAATTTAGAAGAACGTGGCTTGCTATCATTCTCAAAACGTGATGATGACAAACGAAATACATATGTGGAGATTACAGAGAAGGGTCAAGCGTTATTGAAAGAAATCGATGACAGCTTCAATTCTACTAACCACGCTGTATTAGAGGGGTCTCTTCCTTTAAAAGAAATGTACGGCAAGTTCCCGCAATATCTAGAATTAATGGCTGTTATTCGTAATATTTATGGCGACGATTTTATGGATATTTTCGAAAAATCATTCAAAGACTCTGAGAATGGCTAAATAAATTGTTCCAAGTAATCCCTCTATTGTAGCAACTACAATAGAGGGGTTATTTTGTCTTTAAATCATTTTTTATCTGATAGTAGTTAAAAAGCTTGCTTTTCACTATGAAAAAGATTAATGTTATGTATCGAGAATTTTAAATGAATGGAGATGCGTAACTTGCATTGCTGGAAAACCATTAATGTACAAAAACACTATGGCCACGATCGTATTTTATTGATGTCAATCATAAGTATGCTCGCTGTATTTTCTGTTTTTTATATCGCATTAAATGTATTTCGCCATGAACCAGTTTCAGATAAACTGTTTCCATTGTTCATCATTGTATTATTGATGATCTATCCCGTGCATAAATTATTACATTTCTTGCCGCTAATTAAAGAAAAAAAACATATTCGTTTTCATATAAAGTATTATTTAAAAATCGTACCAATATTAAAGTTACACGTAACAGAACCTGTCCTTAAATCTCGTTATATCACATCATTAATCGTACCATTTATCGTAATCAATATAATTTTGATTATAGGTGCACTAGTGTACCCATCATTCCGTCATTATTTCACACTTTTACTCGCTTTTCATAGCGGATTATGTTTAATTGACTTGTTATATGTGAAACATTTACTAAAGGCACCTAAAAAAGCATTAATCGAAGAAAATGATAAAGGTTTTCAAATCTTAATTCCCTTGCGTTAATGTTGTGTTTTTGCCCTGGCATTTGATATGCTTAGTAAATAGTACGAGAGAGGAGGAATGGACATGATCGTATTATTCGTTATTTTATTTTCTGTCTTTTATTTATTCCAAATTAATAAAATGACAGCGACTTTATGTGCAAGACGTGAAATCCCTGAGGAGAAGCAACCTAAAGTCTACAAAACGATTAATATTTTAATCACGATCCTGCTCGTTTCTTTCTATATTGAAGTGACGATGGCTGTATAAGAAAAAGAAGCAATTATGTAGATATACATAGTCGCTTCTTTTTTTATGCTATTTTATACCAACTTTTGTCATAGTAAAATCAGTTTATAATTATAATATAGGCAACCTTTTCCTTTTTTAAAACGTTTATGTTATAGTTACAAAAGTAGATATATTCTGAAGCAAAAGTTGGGAGAGAAAACGATTATTATGAACATCAAAAAAGGTATTTTAGCAGCAACATTAGCTACATCTGTACTTACTCTTGCAGCATGTGGTAATGGCGGCATGGATGAAAAAGTAGCAACATCTAAAGTGGGCGACGTTACAGTCGAACAATTATACAAAGAAATGAAAACATCAGCTGGTAGCCAAGCACTTCAATTAATTATGCTTGAAAACGTATTGTCTGATAAATATAAAGTTACTGATAAAGAAGTAGACAAAAAAGTTGAAGACCAAAAGAAACAAGTGGAAGCACAAGGAACAGACTTCAAAACATACTTAACTTCTCAAGGTATGACTGAGGATACGTTTAAACGTTATGCAAAACTTTCTTTACTACAAGAAGCGGCTCAACGTGATGGCGTAAAAGTTTCGGATGAAGAAATTAAAACATATTACGATCGTCTAGGTAAAGAAGTAAAAGCAAGCCATATTTTAGTAGCTGATGAAAAAACAGCGAAAAAACTTAAAAAACAATTAGATGATGGTGCTGATTTTGCTAAATTAGCGAAGAAAAACTCAACAGATACAGGTTCTGGCGCTAACGGCGGTGAACTAGGTTGGTTCGGTCCTGATGAAATGGTTGGCGCATTCACTGATGCTGCTTACTCAATGAAAAAAGGCGAAATTTCTGACCCTGTAAAATCTGATTATGGTTACCACATCATCAAACTTGAAGGTACAAAAGACAAAAAAGTCGATGGTACTTTAGACGAGAAAAAAGATGAAATCAAAAAGACTCTTCAGTTAACAAAAGCAAAAGCAGAAGATCCTAACCAAACAAAACTACAAGAAAAAGTTTCAAAACTGATGAAAGATGCAGACGTTAAAATCGAAGATAAAGATTTAAAAGACGCATTAGCTAGCTTCTTAGGCTCATCAACTACTGAAAGTAAATAATTTTATAACGAGAAAGTCGGTTCTCTATTGAGAGCCGACTTTTTTGCATACAAAAAAAAGAACTGCCAAAGCAGTTCTTTTCGTAGTATTAAATAGTTGGTTTATAGAATGAACGGTTATCTAACGCAAATAGGCGCTCTGTAAATTCACCAGGCTCTGTTTTGCTTAATGCACGTTTTAGCATATTCATCTTCGCATCGATATTGTCAATGTAGAATAACATTTCTGCCTCTTGCAGCATTGGTTTTTTCGGGCTGCCATATTCTTCTTTACCATGATGAGACAGTACCATATGCTCTAATAACATGACTTCTTCTCCATCGATTTCAAGCTCTGCGGCTGCCTTTTCGATTTCAGATACCATAATGTTAATATGCCCAAGTAAGTTCCCTTTTGCCGTGTAAACTGTCGAAATCGGACCTGATAATTCAATTACTTTACCGATATCATGTAAAATAACTCCTGCATACAATAAATCGCGATTTAATGTTGGATATAGGTCACAAATCGACTTTGCAAGACGTAGCATTGATGTTTCATGCTCTAAAAGTCCAGAAGCATACTCATGGTGATTTTTTGTAGCTGCAGGGAATGTCATTAGTTGCTCTTGGAATTTGCGTACGATATGACGTGTGATACGTGAAATATTTGGATTTTTAATTTCAAAGAAATATTGACTAAATTCTTCGTATAATTGTTCTTTTGGTGTTTCAGATGATTGAATTAAATCTTCTACGCCAATTGTTTCGTCTGGGCGTAATGGGCGAATTTGTTTAATACGCAGTTGCAATTTACCACGGTAATCTTGAATTTCCCCACCAATGTGTACAACAATTCCTGCTGGATAAAGACGTACTTGTTCTTCGCCTGCATCCCAAAGTTTGGCCTCAATACTACCACTTTTATCTTGTAAAATCAGTGTCATAAATGGTTTCCCCATTGTTGTGACACCTTTTGTTGATTGTTTAATCAATAGATATTGATCGACTGAATCTCCTACTTTTAACGTTGCAATACCGCTCATGTGGAGTTCGTCCCCCTTCATTTTCAGCTTGCCAAATAATTCGGCTTCACTTCATTTATTTACATTATTTATTGTACCATTTTGCCCGATTGAGTAACATAAAAATGCCGAAACCAATTGTTTTTTGATGAATTATTTTCCATTTTTTTGTATAATGAATATAAGTTCATTTACAATTTTAAACAATTAGGGGTGGAGAAAATGACATCATATCGTTTTACAGCATTTGAGAAGACAGGCGAATCATTATTCGATGAGGATTGGGAATTCGAATCAGACGATATCGCAAAAGAACAAGGTGCACAAAAGATTGAAGAACTAGGACTGACAGATAAAACACATCGTCTAGTGAATAATAAAGGAAAATTAATTGTTTTTCATGTGTAACGCGAAATAAAAGGAGAATGCGCACGAATCAGTTGCGCATCCTCCTTTTTTCTATTCTCCATTAAATACTGGCTGGCGTTTTTCTACAAAGGCTTGAATTCCTTCTAAATGATCTTTCGTTGCACGCATACGCGGTTGTATTTCCGCTTCCTGTGCTAAATATTTGTCTAGTTTATTTTCTTGCGAACCGTTTAATAAAAGCTTTGTTTCAATCTTCGCTACTAATGGTGTTTGAAGTTGTTGTGCAACAAACTGCTGCGCTACTTCTTTTGCCATACCATTTTCTACTACAATATCTGCCAAATCCCATTCAACAGCCTCTTCACCGTCCATAACGCGACCTTCCCAAATCATTTGCTTCGCCTTCACAGCGCCTACACGTTCTTTCATAAAGAAATGGCCGCCACCATCTGGAATAAGTCCAATGCCGATAAAATTCATCGCTAACTTTGCATCTTGCTCAACAATCACATAATCACAAGCAAGCGCCAAACTTAAACCAAAACCTGCTGCTGCACCGTGTACGACCGCTACCGTCACCGCTGGAAGCATATACAACGCCTTAATCGCACGCGTTAAATACGTCATGACCTGTTCGGTATCCGCTCCTACTGAAGCACCTTTTAACATTTCTTTAATATCACCACCTGCTGAAAAAACTTTTTCAGCTCCTTGTAGCATGAGAATCTGAACATTCTCTTTGTATAGTGCTTCAAAACATTCAGCTAAATCTACGGCCATTTGTTCATTTAATGTATTCATCGCCTGTGGACGGTTTAAGGTAACAACTGCTACCTTATCATTCACTTCACATAAGATTGTTTCGTATGTCATTGTTAACACTCCTTTATGAATAGTCATTCACTTCTTTTGCTATATTCGCTACATAACCGAGAAATTCCTTTAATATTCGTAGAATTTTCTAATTATTTAAACTTTTATTGCTTTAGGAAAATGAAGTTTTCTTAACCAGTCTCTATTGTAAAAGATTCGATAGTTGTATAGGTTGATTTTTTTGTTTTCAATAAAAATGCTTAATTTATGTCCTCTCATAAAGGACGAACATTAATTACAATAAAAACGTTATTTGTTCGTTTTTTATCTTTTTAGTTACCTTTTTCTAGTTATTTTAAAATTAATAATGAAATAAATATTGACATTACTGAATAATCGCTTTAATATTGTGTTAAATTCAAATCACGCAAAAATACGTTGAAAGAGACATACTTATATTTTTGAAAGCCTCACAGCGAGCTGGTGGTCGGTGCAAATCAGCGGTTTCAATTATAAGTTCCACTCCCGAGTAGATCTTCTGAAAATTCCAAAGTAGGAAGATTCGTCACATGCACGTTACGCATAAAGCAAAGCCTCGTTCTTATTTTGAACAGGAAAATTAGGGTGGTACCGCGTTACTAGATTGTTAATTTAGCCTTTCGCCCCTACAGTCATAGACACACGTCTGCGATTGTATGGGATGAAAGGCTTTTATTTTTAACTTTGAGAGGAGCTTTTGTTTATGTTACAAGATTATCAAGTGTTACGTATTCCAGGTCCAACTCCAGTTCCACCACGTGTGAACCGCGCAATGACACAGTCAATGGCTGGGCATCATGCGCCGCAAACTTATCAAATTATTCAAAATATTAAACCTAGACTGAAAAATTTTTTTGGGACATCGCAAGATATTTTAATGATTGCAGGTAGCGGTACATCCAGTCTTGAAGCTGCTGTCGTCAATGTAACGACGAAGGGCGATAAAGTACTTGTTCTTTCAACAGGTGTTTTTGGCCATCGTTTTACAGAGATTTGCGAAAGCTATGAATTAGATGTAGACGAATTTACTACCGAGTGGGGCCAACCGTTCCCACTTGATGAAGTAATTGAACACATCAAACAACATTCTGATATTAAAGCAGTGTTCTCAACATTTTGTGAAACGTCAACAGGTGTTCTAAACCCTGTTGGTGAACTTGCTAAAGCCGTCCATGCCATTAATGATGACATCATCGTTATTGCTGATGGTGTTTCAGCCGTTGCTTGTGCTGAAACAAAAATGGACGAATGGGGTCTCGACATTGTCGTTACTGGCTCACAAAAAGGCTTTATGCTCCCTACTGGTTTAGCATTTATTGCCGTAAGTGACCGCGCTTGGAAAGCTATTGAACAAAATGATACAAAGGGCTACTACTTAGACCTAACAAAACATCGCGATGCCCTCGAAAAAGGTAACACCCCTTTTACACCTGCTCTTGGCCTTTTCCATGGTCTTGATGCAGTCCTGGATCAATTAGAAGAAGAAGGCGTTGAAGAAGTATATGCTCGTCACACGTTAATGCGTGACATGACACGTGCAGCTTTAAAGGCGCTCGACGTGAACTTACTTGTTGAAGATGCTTATGCATCCCCTTCTGTGACGGCTGTTGCCCCTACAGATTTTGATGCACAGGCCTTCCGCAAAGTGCTGAAAGAAGATTTCAATATCGATGTCGCAAGCGGGCTTGATAAAATGACCGATACCATTTTCCGCATTGGTCATATGGGCTATTGCTCACCTGCTGACGTACTTCAATATATTAGTGCATTTGAAATTGCCTTAACGAAAGTTGGAAAAACAATCGAGCTTGGCGCCGGTACTCGCGCCGCTCAAGAAATTTACTTACAAAAAACTACAACAACTGTGACACAATAAGGAGAGAATTAACGATGGCTATTAACATTTTAATCAGTGACCCACTAAGCGAAGATGGTATTTACCCACTACGTCAAGAGAAAGAATTAGATTTAAATATTGACATTAAAACTGGCCTTCAACCAGAAGAATTAAAAGCGATTATTGCTAACTATGATGTATTATTAGTACGTTCTCAAACAAAAGTAACGCGTGACATTATCGAAGCTGCTGACAACTTAAAACTTATCGGACGCGCTGGCGTTGGTGTGGACAACATCGACCTTGAAGCTGCAACTGAAAAAGGGATTATCGTTGTTAACGCTCCAGATGGTAACACAAACTCTGCTGCTGAGCATACAACAGCGATGATTTTCGCTCTTGCTCGCCACATTCCACAAGCGTTCATTACACTAAAAGAAGGCCGTTGGGATCGTAAAAAATTCGTCGGCGTTGAGCTTAAAAACAAAACGCTTGGTGTTATCGGCTTCGGTCGTATTGGTCAAGAAGTGGCACACCGTGCAAAAGGTAACCGCATGAACGTTATCGCATACGATCCATTCTTAACTGCTGAAAAAGCTGAAAAAGCGGGCGTAGATTACGGTTCAGTAGAAGATGTTGCGAAGGTAGCAGATTTCATTACTGTTCACACACCATTACTTGATTCTACTCGTCATATGATTAACGAAGATATCTTTAACGTCATGAAAGATGGCGTTCGTATCATCAACTGTGCACGTGGTGGTATTATCGATGAGGAAGCACTATATAATGCAATCGAATCTGGTAAAGTAGCGGGCGCTGCATTAGATGTTATGGAGGAAGAACCATTCGTAGGTAACCGCCTATTAGATCTTCCACAAGTTATCGCAACACCTCACTTAGGTGCATCTACAGTAGAAGCACAAGAATCTGTAGCAGTAGACGTAAGTAATGATATTCTATCTTACTTCAACGTTGGTACAGTTCAAAACCCTGTAAACATGCCTTCAGTTCCTAAAGATGTTGTAGCAAAAGTTGAACCATTCTTTGAATTAGGTGAAAAAATCGGTGCATTCGCAATGAACTTAACAGAAGAAGCTGTAAATGAAATCAACATCTACTACTCTGGTGACGTCGCAAACTATGATGTGCGTCCATTAACGAATAATACAGTAAAAGGTGTACTTACTCGTAACTTAGGTAACCATGTAAACAACGTAAACGCTCGCTACCTTGCTGATCGCAACGGCATCAAAATTAGCGAACAAAAATCTACACAAGCTCGTGCATTCTTAAGCTCAATTACAGTTGAAGTTATCACTGAAAACGAAAAACATTCTGTAAAAGGAACATTACTAAACGGCCTTGGTGCTCGTATCGTACAAGTTGACCAATATGTAGTAGACGTTGTTCCTGAAGGTAACTTACTATTCATCAAGCACACAGATAAACCTGGTGTAATTGGTCGTGTAGGTACTTCATTAGCTGAGCAGAACGTCAACATTGCAACAATGCAAGTTGGTCGTGCTGATGAAGGTGGCGATGCAATTATGATGTTAGCAATTGACAACACAGTTGAAAGCTTAGACTTCGTTATCGCAACAGAAGGCGTATTCGACGCAAAAGAAATCAAACTATAAAGTATACGTAAAAGAGGCTTAGGAAAATTCCTAAGTCTTTTTTTATGCGCTAAAAAAGCATGTCTTGCGAAATAATTCCGTAAGACATGCTCAGTAGCACTAACTATATAATCGATACAAAACAATCGCAATTGTTAAAATCATCGCAATAACTGCCATAGACATTTTTTTATTTGATTTGTTAGGCATCGCTCCCACTCCTTTTCTATTCGTTTAGAACGTTTAAAAAAGGTGATAAGTTCATTATAATGAGTCGATTAATGGTTTTAATTTTGTTAAGGTATCAATTTCATATGTAGGTACGACAACATCGTTAGGTGCCTTATCCTCACGGTTTATCCATACATTACGCATATTGACGCGAGATGAGCCTAGAATATCTGTCATTAAGTTATCGCCTACCATAAGACATTCTTCCGCATTCCCATCTGCAAATGTCAAAACATGTTCAAAAATAGAGGCATCTGGTTTCCCGATACCAAAATCACCAGAAATAATAATTTTATCGAAATAAGGTACAAGCTCTGGTGTAATTTCTAATTTTTTATTTTGAAGGCTCGGTGCCCCATTTGTTAAAAGAATTAATTGATAGTCTTCTTTTAAACTATCTAACACCGCGTATGTTTCATCATATACACATGGACTTGCAATACGATTCTCGACAAATTTTTCACCTAGCTCATGTCCAAAATCCTTATCATCAATACCATATTCTTTTAAACCTGCTGTCCATGCATCACTACGATATGTTGGCACGATGGCTTTCATCTTTTGAAAATCCTCTGTCGGGTCATCAAAATGGCCCCATAAACCTTCAAATGGATTAATTCCGATTTGTACCGTATAATCATATGTTTCATAGCCTTCATAAAGTGTACGTGCTGCACTGCGCACATAGTCTTCTAATTTCGCTCCATCAATTTGAGGATATTTTTGCGCTGCTTGTACACAAGTCTTCGCAAAGGCATCTGCAATACTTTTTTTATCCCATAAAAGCGTATCATCTAAATCAAAAATTACTGTTTTAATTGCCACTAAAGCCAGCTCCTTTAAGCATTATGTATGTTTGTATCGTATCATAATTCTCCGCTTAAAAGTCTGAAATTTCAAAGAATAATAGAATCTCTGCATAACAAAGGAATAGATTATTATTGTTCGTAACAAAAAAACAAGAGCTGCATTATGCAACTCTTGTTTCATCTTCATTATTTTTCTACTGAAACCCATTTTAAATCGATGAAGCCCATTAAGTTTGGTTCCATATTTTTCACATAATCTTTTTGTACATAGGTTGTTGTGTAGTAGTAAACAGGAATGACTGGGAATTGCTTCATCGCAATATCCTCTGCTTGTTGTAAATACTCTAAGCGCTTGTCTGTATCTGTTTCTTTTACAATTTTACCCATTAACTCTTTATATTCTGCATCTTCCCAGCCTGTATCGTTATTGCCGTTATTTGCAGATGTAAACATTTCTAAGAATGTGTATGGGTCGTTAAAGTCAGCAATCCAACCTTGGCGACCAAGATCGTATTCTTTTGCACTTAATTTATCTAAGTACACTTGCCATTCTGAGTTATCGATTGATACATCGATACCTAGATTTTTGTGCCAGCCTTCTTGGATATATTGTGCAATCGCTGAATGTGCTTCAGATGTGTTGATTGAAATACCAATTTTAATATCTTTTGCATCTTTAATACCTAATTCTTTCATTCCTTCAGCTAAAGCTTTTTTCGCACCTTCAATATCATTATCTTTGAAGTATTCTTTTTCTTCATAGTTTTGAATTGCTGGTGGTACCATGCCTAGCGCTGGTTTTTGGTCTGCTTTTAATACGTTATCAATTAATCCTTGACGGTTGATTGATAATGCTAAGGCTTTACGGATATTCACATTTTCCATGTATTTCGCTGTTGTGTTCACTTTGTACCAGTATTCTGCTGCAAAGTCTTGTACTTGTAATGATTTATCTTTTTTGTAGCCTTCAATTGCATCAAGTGGAATCGCTTGGAAGTCACCACCAATGAAATCGATGTCACCACTTGTGAACATACGATTTGCTGTTGCTTGTGATTCGATCATTTGGATATTTACGTTGTCTAATGATACGTTGTCTTTATCCCAGTAGCTATCGCTTTTAGCTAGAACAATTTTGTCATTATGCTTCCACTCTGAAAGCTCAAATGCACCATTTGTTACGAAGTCTTTACCTGCATCAGAGAACCATTTGTCATTCCCTTCAGCAACTTTATGATTGATTGGCATATATGTGTAGAATGCTGTTAATTCTAAGAAATAAGGTGTTGGGTTTGTTAATGTTACTTTTAATGTTTTATCATCAACTACTTCGATGCCAACATCTTCAACTTTCCCTTTACCTTCATTGTAGTCTTGTGCACCTTTAATCGCATATAAGATTGAAGCGTACTCTGAAGCGTTTTTTGGATCTAATGCCCATTTCCACGCATAAGCAAAGTCTTCAGCAACAACTGCGTCACCATTTGACCATTTTGTATCACGTAATGTAAATGTATATGTAAGTTTATCGTCACTTACTTGTACATCTTCTGCTGCTGCATTTTCTGGCTTTCCGTCTTTACCAACGCGTGTTAAGCCTTCAAATACGTTTTTAATAACTGTTCCTGATGTTGCATCTGTTGCCATCTGTGGATTTAATGATGGTGGCTCAGACATAATGGATACATTTAATTCTTGTGCTTTTTCTCCATTTTCTTTTGTACCAGAATCTTCTTTTGAATCGCCGCCGAAATTACATGCTGCTAAAATACTCATAACAAGTACTAACAATAATAAAGGTAATAAGCGTTTCTTCATGTTGTCATCCCCTTTGTTGTTAGAAAATAATTAATTTTCTAAAAAATTATAACTCTAAAAGTATTTTACCATAAATATCTATAATTTGAATATGCTGATTTTCGATTCATTTATTCTCAGAACGAGAAGTGTCTATAGACTTATTTGTGCTACATAAAAAAATCAGCACGTGATAAGCACATGCTGACTTCATTAAAAAATTATTGTAGTTTAACTTTCTT
This sequence comes from Candidatus Kurthia intestinigallinarum, assembly GCF_003991225.1. Lineage (GTDB taxonomy): Bacteria > Bacillota > Bacilli > Bacillales_A > Planococcaceae > Kurthia > Kurthia populi. The sequence goes on along the minus strand of NZ_JTFC01000033.1, from coordinate 43,790 downwards.
ACCAGTATACCAACGACCAATTTGCTCATCTGTGGCATATACAAAATGTCCCTCGAACACTTCATGCATAGACAATTCTCCTTCAGGCTCTTCATCCTTATAAGGAATACGCTTACGCGTCGCCTCTGATAATGGATCAGGTAACGGAATTGCTGATAATAATGACTTCGTATATGGATGCACTGGATAATTATAAATATCTTCAGATGTTCCAATTTCAACGAGCTTACCACGATGCATTACTGCAATACGGTCTGAAATATATTTAACCATCGATAAATCATGTGCAATAAATAAATACGTTAAATCGCGCTCTTTTTGAAGTTGCTTTAATAAATTGACGACTTGTGCCTGAATCGATACATCCAGCGCCGAAATCGGTTCATCCGCAATAATAAACGATGGTTCAAGACTAAGCGCGCGTGCAATGCCAATACGTTGACGCTGACCACCTGAAAATTCATGCGCATAACGATTAGCATGCTCTCGGTTTAAGCCAACCGCCTCTAGTAGCATCCCTACACGCTCACGACGTTCTTTTTTATTTTTATACATCCCATGAATTTCAAAGCCTTCTGAAATGATTTCACCGGCAGTCATACGTGGATTAAGTGATGCGTATGGATCTTGGAAAATCATTTGCATTTCTTTATTAAAACTACGTAGCTCTTTTGACGACATTTTATCCTGTACATTGCGTCCATTAAATTTGATTTCACCGCCTGTAATATCATACAAACGAATGATTGAGCGTCCTGTTGTAGATTTACCAGAGCCTGATTCTCCTACAAGGCCAAGTGTTTCACCTTTATATACATCAAAACTAATACCATCAACTGCTTTAATGGTGCCAAAGTGCTGCTTCAAATCTTTTACTTCTAAAATCTTCTCCGCCATACTATTCACCGCCCTTTCCAAGTTCAATACTAGTTTCATCATTTTTTTCTAAATACCCTTCAATACGCTTACGCACCGCTTCTGGTACTGGTACATGAGGTGCGTCTGGATGAAGTAACCATGTTTTCGCAAAATGCGTCTCACTTACTTGGAACATTGGTGGCTGCTGCTCATAGTCAATCTGAAGAGCAAATTCATTTCGTGCCGCAAAAGCATCCCCTACTGGTGGATGAATTAGATCGGGTGGAGATCCGGGAATCGTACGTAATAATTCATCTGCATCATTATCAAGGTCTGGCATAGAGCCAAGTAATCCCCAAGTATAGGGATGCTTTGGATTGTAGAAAATTTCATTTGCAGTACCATATTCAACAATTTGTCCAGCATACATAACTGCCACAGTATCGGCTACATTAGCAACAACACCAAGGTCATGGGTAATGAAAATAATCGACGTATCACTCGTACGTTGAATTTGCTTCATCAGTTCTAAAATTTGAGCTTGAATCGTTACATCAAGTGCCGTTGTTGGTTCATCTGCAATTAGAATTTTGGGTTCTGCTGCAAGCGCTATCGCGATTACTACACGCTGACGCATCCCACCTGAAAACTCATGTGGATATTGTTTAAACCGTTGTTCTGGAAATGGAATGCCTACCTCATCTAATAATTCAATCGCACGTTTTTTTGCTTCTTCTTTTGTAGCTGCTTTTTTATGCTTCAAAATTACTTCCATGATTTGTTTTCCGACACGCATTGTTGGATTTAATGCTGTCATCGGATCTTGGAAAATCATTGCAATATCATTCCCACGAATTTTCGTCATTTCCTTCTCTGTTGCCTTCACTAAATCCTTACCCTCAAATAAAATTTCACCTTCTGCATAGATTGCTGGTGGCTGTGGTATTAACTTCATAATCGCATTACTCGTCACTGATTTTCCTGAGCCCGATTCTCCTACGATTGCAAGAGTCTTCCCTTTTTCAAGTGAAAAATCAACTCCGCGTACGGCTTGGACAAGGCCCGCATACGTTTTAAAATTAATCTTTAAATTCTTTACTTCTAAAATCGTTTCACCCATTGTCGTCACCTCTATTTTCGTAGTTTAGGATCGAGCGCATCACGAAGACCATCGCCGACTGCATTAAATGCAAAGATTGTTATTGAAATTAAAATAGCTGGGAAAATTAAACGCCAAGGCGCTGTATCAATGGCATTATTACCATCTGATGCCATCGTCCCCCAAGAAGCCATTGGTTGTGGTACACCTAAGCCTAAAAAGCTTAAAAATGCTTCCGTAAAAATCGCACTTGGAATTGTTAATGTCATCGTTACCAAAATGGCCCCTAATGCATTCGGAATTAAATGTTTCGAAATAATATGCCCTGTCGAAGCTCCGAGTGTACGTGCCGCTAAAACATACTCTTGATTTTTTATTGATAATACTTCCCCACGCACAATACGAGCCATATTTACCCAACCTGTAATTGATAGCGCGATAATGATTGGCACTAAACCTGGCTTTAACACAACTAACAAAATAATCACGACTAATAAATATGGAACCGCTGTTAATACATCGGCAATACGCATCATGATATCATCGACACGACCGCCAACAAGTCCTGAAATAGAGCCCCATAAAACACCGATGATTAAATCAATGACAGCGGCTGTAATTCCGATAAATAATGAGATACGCGCGCCAAACCACACACGTGTAAAAACATCCCGCCCAAGGTCATCTGTACCGAACCAATTTTTCGCAGATGGCGGTCCATTATAGACACCTAGTTGCTGACTATATGTGTACGGTGAAAATATTGGCACAAAAATTGCCATTAATGCAACAATCGCTAAAATAATAATGCCAATGATTGCAAGCTTATTATGACCAAAGCGCAGTCGCACTTCCTTCCAAAATGATACGGATTTTTCAGCAAGCTGGTCAGTTGCTGCATGGTTTCCGCCTACAACAGTGAATTTTTCTCTTGGAATTTGTTGTGTCATGCTTTTTTGCCTCCTTTGAGCTTGATACGTGGGTCAATAAAGCCGTATAAAATATCAACTAATAATACTGCTAAGAGTAAAATAATCGAATAGAATACGGTCGTCCCCATAATAACGGTATAATCACGGTTTGTAATACTCGTTACGAAATACTTACCAAGCCCTGGGATAGCAAAAATTTGTTCAACGATGAAACTACCTGTAATAACCCCCGCAAATAATGGCGCTAAATACGTGACAACGGGTAGTAATGCATTACGTAATGAGTGCTTAAATAATACGCCCCATTTTGACAAACCTTTTGAACGTGCCATCTTCACATACTCACTATTGTTTTGCTCAAGCATCGATGAACGAACAAGTTTCGCGATAAAGCCCATATGTGTAACCGCTATCGCTGTTGCAGGTAAAATACTGTAAATAAACCCGTTCCAACCACTGATTGGGAAGAGCTGTAATTTGAGGCCGAGGAAATATTGCAAGAGTCCAGCCAAGATAAAGGATGGTACAGATATGCCGAGCACAGCAATGGTGGTGACAACATAGTCTACACCCCGATTATGATAGAGCGCCGCAACGGATCCAAAAAGCACACCGAGCCCGACAGCAAGTATCATTGCTTCAATCCCAAGTGTTAATGAAATTGGGAAACTTTCCGCAATCATATCGTTTGTTGAGCGACCTTTGTATTTCATTGATTCACCAAAATCTAATTGTGCTGTTGATACTAAATAATCCTTATATTGAATATACCAGGGATTATCGAGACCATACTCAGCATTTAATTGCGCTTCAATTTCTGGTGGGAAGCTTTTCTCGGATGCAAATGGACTACCAGGAGCTAAACGCATGAGGAAGAATGTAATTGTAATAATGAGAAACAGCGCGATAAATATATACACAAACCGTTTCATAATATACTTAAGCATAAAAACCCTCCATTCTGTTGTACGTCAGTCATTTTATTTGAATGACTGGTTCCCGTTGACTGATACGACACTACTTCGACAATCTATACCACAAACCCATAAATTTCATGTCTAATTTCACAATAACAAAAGCTGTTCATAATCAATGATTATAAACAGCTTTGTCAGTGTGATTATGTGTTACTCATAATCTTATTTTTCGATATCTACATCTTTCAAGTTTACGTTACCAAGTTTATCTGGTCCCATGTTCTTCACATAGTCTTGAGCTACGTATTCATTAGAATAGAAGTAAATTGGAATAACGGGCATTTCATCCATTAGGATTTTTTGACCGTCTTTTAAGAATTCTGTACGTTTTGCTTCATCTGTTTCTTTCATAGCTTTAGCCATTAACTCTTTGTATTCTTTATTTTCCCAACCAGTATCGTTGTTACCATTCTTAGCTGTATCATAACGCTCTAAGAATGTGTAAGCATCGTTGTAGTCAGCAATCCAACCCATACGAGCTACTTGGTAATCAAGAGCAGATACTTTATCTAAGAATACTTGCCACTCAGCATTATCGATTGTTGTTTCGATACCTAAGTTTTTCTTCCAACCTTCTTGAATGAACTGTGCAACTGCAGCATGTGCTTCAGAAGTGTTGATTGAAATACCAATTTTTAAATCGGACGCATCTTTAAGACCTAGCTCTTTAAGACCTTTTTCAAGGTATTTTTTCGCTTCGTCTGTATTGTTACCTTCAAATAAGTTGTTGTCATTTTCGTAGCCTTCGATTGCTACAGGAACATCAGCTAATGCTGGTGTTTGACCACCTTTTAATACATTTTTAATTAAGCCTTCACGATCGATTGACATCGCTAATGCTTTACGGATGTTAACATTTTTCGTTGGACCTTCTTTAGTGTTTAATTTGTATTCATAAACAGCCGCATAAGGTTCAGATTTTAAGATACCTTTGTCTTTGTATGTGTTCATTTTGTCTAAAGATACCACATTATATGGAGCACCTAAATAATCTAAGTTACCGCTATCGAATTCACGGTTAGCAGTTGCTTCAGATTCGATCATTTTTACGTTTACTGTAGATAGAGCTACATTGTCTTTATCCCAGTAATCTTCGTTTTTCTTCATTGTGATTGAATCATTGTGTTTCCATTCGTCTAATGTGAATGGACCATTTGTTACATACGTATCGCCTGCTTCAGCAAACCAGTTATCATTTTCAGAAACTACTTTTTCATTTACTGGCATATACGTATAGAATGCTGTTAATTCTAAGAAGTATGGTGTTGGATTTTCTAGTGTTACTTCTAATGTTTTATCATCTACAACTTTAATACCTAAATCTTCAACTTTCCCTTTACCTTCATTGTAAGCTTGAGCGCCTTTAATTGGGTATAGGATTGAAGCATACTCCGATGCATTTTTTGCATCTAATGCCCATTTCCAAGCATAAGCGAAGTCGCCTGCTACTACTGGGTCGCCATTTGTCCATTTTGCATCACGAAGTGTGAATGTATACGTTAATTTATCATCGCTAACTTTCACATCTTCCGCTGCTGCGTTTTGAACCTTACCATCGCTATCCACACGCGTTAAACCTTCAAAAACATTTTTTACGATGGCACCAGAAGTGCTATCTGTTGCTTTTTGTGGATTTAATGACGGTGGTTCTGAAGTAATTGATAAGTTCAATGTTTTGTCAGCTGATTTGTCGCCGCCAGATGATTTATCGCCATCTGACTTATCATCGCTGCCGCCAAAGCCACAAGCTGCTAGTACAAGCATTAATGCTGCTAATAAAGCAAGTAATGAGAACTTTTTCTTCATTGTTATCCCCCTTGTCTGTTCGACACGTTTTTTCCGTTACCACCCGAATCAGTAACTACTTATACTATACCAAAATCTTTTTCAGAAAAAAACAAATATATTAATTTTTCCGAAAATTATCTTATTTAAACTTACTTATGCTCTTCTGCCCATTTTAAAACTATTTAAGAATATTATGACTTCCGTAATAATTATGCAAAAAAACGTATTAAAAAAGCGCTCCAACAACTGTTGAAACGCTTTTTTTGACTATTAAATGAATACATTATTTTCTAGTAAAAAAATTAATGTTTATACCATTGTTTTACTTGCGCATCTGTACCGTATACAAAGTGTCCTGGGAATACTTCATGACTTTTCGCATCGTCTCCTACTTCTTCGTGTTCATATGGAATACGTGTACGAGTTGCTTCTGAAATTGGATCTGGTAATGGGATTGCTGATAGTAACGATTTCGTATAAGGATGAACCGGATAATTGTAAATATCATCCGCAGTTCCTAATTCGACAATTTGACCGCGACGCATTACCGCAATACGATCCGAAATATATTTAACCATTGATAAATCATGAGCAATAAATAAATACGTTAAGCCACGCTCTTTTTGCAGTTGACGTAGTAAGTTTACTACTTGTGCCTGAATCGATACATCAAGCGCCGAGATTGGTTCATCCGCAATAATAAATGATGGGTCTAAGCTTAGTGCACGTGCAATACCGATACGTTGACGTTGACCACCTGAAAATTCATGCGCATAACGATTCGCATGTTCTCGGTTTAAACCTACTGATTCGAGTAATGTACCGATCTTTTCTTTACGTTCTTTTTTATTCTTATACATACCATGAATATCAAAGCCTTCAGAAATGATTTCACCAGCTGTCATACGAGGGTTAAGTGATGCATATGGATCTTGGAAAATCATTTGCATATCTTTATTAAATTGTTTTAATTCTTTTGCTGATTTTTTTCCGTGAATATCTTTCCCTTGGAATATAATCTCCCCGTCTGTAATATCGTACAGACGAATAATTGAACGACCCGTTGTTGATTTACCACAGCCAGACTCACCTACAAGTCCAAGTGTTTCACCTTCATAAACATCGAAACTGATACCATCTACGGCCTTGATTGAACCAAAATGCTGTTTTAAATTTTTTACTTCTAAAATTTTTTCAGGCATTTTATTCACCAACCTTTCCTAAATCAATACCTGCTTCTTTATTCTTTTGAATATACCCTTCGATACGTTTAAGCACCGCTTCTGGTACTGGTACATGAGGTGCATCCGGGTGAAGTAACCATGTTTTTGCAAAATGCGAATCACTAACTTGGAACATTGGTGGATCTTGTTCGTAATCGATTTGCATCGCAAATTCATTACGTGCTGCAAAAGCATCCCCTACTGGTGGATGGATTAAATCTGGTGGTGAACCTGGAATCGTACGCAATAATTCATCCGCATTATTATCAAGGTCTGGCATTGAGCCAAGTAAACCCCAAGTGTATGGATGTTTTGGATTATAGAAGATTTCGTTCGCTGTACCATATTCAACAATTTGACCCGCATACATAACAGCCACACGATCCGCAATATTTGCGACAACACCAAGGTCATGAGTAATGAAAATAATCGCTGTATTACTTGTACGTTGAATTTCTTTCATTAACTCAATGATTTGTGCTTGAATCGTTACATCAAGTGCCGTTGTTGGTTCATCCGCAATTAGTAATTTTGGTTCCGCTGCAAGCGCAATCGCGATAACAATACGTTGACGCATACCACCCGAAAATTCATGTGGGTATTGTTTAAAACGTTGCTCTGGGAATGGAATACCGACTTGATCAATTAATTCAATTGCACGTTTTTTCGCTTCTGCTTTTGATGTATTTTTTTTATGTTTTAAAATAACTTCCATGATTTGCTTACCAATACGCATTGTTGGATTCAACGCTGTCATTGGATCTTGGAAAATCATCGCAATTTCATTACCACGGATTTTCGTCATTTCTTTTTCAGTCATTGGTACAAGGTCACGACCATCAAATAAAATCTGGCCTTCTGCATAGATACCAGGTGGCTGAGGAATGAGTTTCATTAACGCATTACTTGTTACAGATTTACCTGAACCTGATTCACCTACGATACAAAGAGTTTCACCTTGTTTGACTTCGAAGTTTACGCCACGTACGGCTTGTACGATACCTGCATATGTTTTGAAGTTGATTTTTAAATTTTTTACTTCTAATAAATTTTCACTCATTTTCTCACCTACTTTATTATTTACTTACGAAGTTTTGGATCTAGCGCATCGCGTAAGCCATCGCCTACTGCATTAAATGCAAAGATTGTGACAGAGATTAAAATAGCTGGGAAGATTAAACGCCACGGCGCTGTATCTAACGCGTTGTTACCGTCAGATGCCATCGTACCCCAAGAAGCCATTGGTTGTGGTACACCTAAACCTAAATAACTTAAGAATGATTCTGTGAAAATCGCGCTTGGAATCGTTAATGTCATTGTTACTAAAATAGCACCTAATGCATTGGGTACTAAGTGTTTCATAATAATATGTGTTGTATTAGCACCTAATGTACGGGCTGCTAATACATATTCTCGACTCTTAATAGAAAGAACTTCGCCACGAACAATACGAGCCATGTTTACCCAACCTGTGATTGAAAGTGCAATAATCATTGGTAATAAACCTGGTTGTAATACAACTAAAAGGATGATTACTACTAATAGGTAAGGTACTGCAGTTAATACATCGGCAATACGCATCATGATATCATCCACACGACCACCTACAAGACCTGCAATAGAACCCCATGCAACACCGATAATTAAATCGATAACTGCAGCTGTAATACCAATGAATAGAGAAATACGGGCACCCATCCAAGCACGTACAAAGATGTCACGACCAAGGTCATCTGTACCGAACCAATGTGAAGCTGAAGGTGGTGCATTGTAGACACCTAATTGTTCGCGATAGCTATAAGGAGATAACCATGGTACGAAAATAGCCATTAACGCAACGATGATTAAAATAAAGAACCCAACAATCGCTAGTTTATTATGCATGAAGCGTAAACGCACTTCTTTCCAGAACGATACTGATTTTGCGGCTAGCTGATCTGTTTGATCATGCTTACCACCAACAACCGTAAATTTATCTTTTGAAATTTTCGGTAAATTCTCATTTGATTGAGTCATTATTTTTTTCCTCCTTTCAGATTAATTCGTGGATCGATTAATCCATAAATAATATCGACGATTAATACTGCTAATAATAAGATAATTGAGTAGAACACTGTCGTACCCATGATAACCGTGTAATCACGGTTTGTAATACTTGTTACGAAGTATTTACCTAGACCAGGAATCGCGAAGATTTGTTCGACGATGAAACTACCTGTGATAACCCCTGCAAATAGTGGTCCTAAGTAAGTAACTACTGGTAGAAGTGCATTTCGAAGGGTATGTTTGAAGACGGTCGTCCATTTACCGAGCCCTTTTGCACGTGCCATCTTCACATATTCACTACTGTTTTGTTCAAGCATAGATGAACGCACAAGTTTAGCGATAAAGCCCATATGTGTAACGGCGATTGCAAAGGCCGGCATAATACTGTAGATGAAGCCGTTCCATCCACTAATTGGAAGGAGCTGCATTTTCAGACCTACGAAGTACTGTAGAAGACCCGCTAATATAAAGGAAGGGACGGATATTCCTAGCACGGCAATTGTCGTACCGAGATAATCCGGGAATCTATTATGATACAGCGATGTAATAACTCCGACTAAAACGCCGAGTCCGACCGCTAAAATCATCGCTTCAACACCTAGTGTTAACGAAATTGGGAAACTTTCCGCAATCATATCATTTGTTGAGCGACCTTTGTATTTCATTGATTCACCAAAATCAAATTGTGCTGTAGATACTAAATAGTCCTTATACTGGATGTACCAAGGATTGTTTAAACCATATTCTTCTTGTAGCGCTGCTTCAATTTCTGGCGGTAAGCTTTTTTCAGAAGCAAACGGGCTACCAGGGGCAATTCTCATTAGGAAGAATGTTAGTGTTACGATGACGAATAATGCGGCAACAATGTACAATAAACGCTTGAAAATATATTTAATCATTCTTTCAGCCTCCTTAACCTCTTAATAATAGAATAAGAGGACTGCTAGGCTTAGCCTGCAGTCCATTGGTAAATCTAGTGTGCGAATTATTTCGCAATTTTTACATCTTTAAGGTTGATGTTACCTAATACATCTGGCTCCATACCTGTGATTCCGTCTTTCACTACGAATAGAGAAGTGTAATCATAGATTGGTGCAGCTGGATAATCAGCCATAAACACAGCTTCTGCTTTTTGTAAGAATGCTAGACGTTTTTCAACATCTGTTTCTTTTTGTGCTTTCGCCATTAATGATTGGTATTCTTTGCTTTCCCAACCAGTTTGGTTATTGCCGTTATCAGCTGTTGTGTAAAGATCTAAGAATGAAGTTGAATCATTGTAGTCAGCTGTCCAACCCATACGAGCTACTTCGAAGTCACCGCCGTCCACTTTGTCTAAGTAAACTTGCCATTCAGAGTTGTCAATTGTTACATTCACACCTAAGTTTTTATGCCAGCCTTCTTGAACATATTGTGCAATTGCAGCATGTGCTTCATCTGTGTTGATTGAAAGTTTGATGTTGATGTCAGAAGCATTTTTGATGCCAAGTTCTTTCATCCCTTTAGCAAGTGCTTCTTTCGCACCTTTCATGTCGTTATCTTTAAAGAATGTTTGTTGAGAATCCCATCCATTGATTGACATTGGTACGATACCATTAGCAGGTTTTTGTTCACCTTTAATTACATTGTCAATTAATCCTTGACGGTTGATTGCTAATGTTAAAGCTTTACGAATGTTTTTGTTTTTCATTACGTCATCTTTTGTATTGAATTTGTATAGGTATACAGATGCAATATCCGAGATTTGTAGTGATTTGTCTTTTTTGTATGTATCAATTTTATCAAGAGATACTGATTGGAATGGAGAGCCTAGGAAATCTAAGTCGCCACTTTCAAACATACGACTAGCTGTTGCTGAAGATTCGATCATTGCAATGTTGATTGTATCAACATCTACACTGTCTTTATCCCAGTAGCTATCTGATTTAGCTAATGTTACTTTGTCGTTGTGTTTCCATTCTTTTAGTGTGTATGGTCCGTTTGTTACGTAGTCTTCACCAGCATCTGCGTACCATTTATCATTTTTCTCAGCCACTTTTTTATTGATTGGCATATAAGAATAGAATGCTGTTAATTCTAAGAAATAAGGTGTTGGGTTATTAAGTGTTACTTCTAATGTTTTATCATCAATCGCTTTCACACCAACAGCGTCTGCTTTACCTTTACCTGTGTTGTAAGCTTCTGCGCCTTTAATAGCGTAGAAAATGTAAGAGTATTGAGACGCATTTTTAGGTTCTAAAGCCCATTTCCAAGCGTACTCGAAATCTCCTGCTGTTACTTGGTCACCATTTGACCATTTTGCATCGTCACGTAATGTGAACGTATAAGTAAGTTTATCATCGCTAACTTTTACATCTTCTGCGATTGCGTTTTCAACTTCACCTTTTTCATCTACACGAGTTAAACCTTCGAATACCCCGTTTAAGATTGATCCAGATTGTGTATCTGTCGCTAATTGCGGATGTAAGCTAGGTGGTTCTGAAGCAATTGAAAGATTTAATGTTTTGCCATCAGATTTAGAATCTTCAGACTTTTCATCTCCGCCGCCAAAGCCACATGCACCGAGCACTAATGTAAGAGCTGCGAGGATTGCTACCCATAAAAAGTTTTTCTTCATGTTGTGTTCCCCTCTAATGCCTATAAAGATTTGCGTTATATTTATAACGTATTAATACTATATCAAACAAATAAATAGAAAGAAAGAAGTATTCCGAAAATTTTCAAATCAGAAACAATTTATTTAATTTAGAACAGTTTATTTTAATGAAACATTTTTAAAGATTATGTATTTTTATAAAATAATTCTCTTTCAAACGGCTTTTTAATGCTATTTTTATTAATTTCACTGCATTTTTATAGTTTTCTGAATAGAATGAATATCGTCACAATTCAATAAAATAATTTACCATATTTTTTATAAAGTCACTTTTTTTATGTCTTTTCTATTTTTTATATCTTTTTTTCATCTCTATTACCTATAAATTTTTTGAATTATTGCTATTATAATAATATTTTTTCTGAATTTTACGATAATTTTGTCGTTATCAGATGTCATTTTTTAGTATTTAAAAATAAAATCATTTAATTATTATACAAATATATCTTTCTTATGAATATTCAAATAAAAAAGGCTACGTCAAACGTAGCCTTTTTGTTTATTTAATATCTTTTTATTTCATGGAAGGTACTAATTTCTCTAAGCAATGTTCAATGCTTTTGAGTAGCGAATTATGCATATTTCTACGATAAATGTACAAATGGAATACATATAAAAAACCCGTAACATTTTTATACAAATACAATTGCTCGTCTGAACGTAACTTTTCATTCTGTGAAGTCATAAATTTCGGAACACGTATAAAGAAATCCTCAATCACTTTTTCATCCAAATGAATTTTTAATAATTTCATAATCGTTTTTGATAATACCTCTTTTTCATCACCAATATAAAGAACAGATGAACATGCAATTTTATTAGCTACTACACGAAAAAGATTCGCGCTTTGTTCTTTTGGAAAGCGCTCATCATCCATTAATTTCTCAAGTGCATCCACTGCATAAGCTACAGGCTGCACAAGTCCTCCTTCTTTACCGTAACTACGTACATCTTCTTCTAATTGAAGGTACAACATCACTGCACGATATATAGCATCATATGTTGCATTGTCTATAAAAGGTACTTCGTTATGTGCATCAATAAAAAAGCCAAGTGCTTTCATACTGTAAGAACGTTTATATAGCTCGTTACTATTAAGCATTCCTTGATTATAGAATAAATAATCGTCACTAATCAGCTCCAATATAACGCGTTCTTTTCTCGATGCATTAATATTTTCGTTCGTTGCAAATCGCTCTAAAAAAGCTAATAATTGTGCTCGCAGTTGTTGATCGAGTGTTTCAAGTGATGGCAGTACTTGTTGAATCAGCTCGTCATCATTCATACGATGCAATGTAACATCTTGTTCAATTAGTTCTTGTAGTCTTTCTATTGTAATGGTCATTTTCTCAACCCCATTCTATACTCTATTCATCAAGCCTATTGTAGCAATTTCCAAGTCGCTCGCTCAAAGAATTTTTCACTTTATATTGTGAAAAAGAAAAAGACAGTCGCAACGACTTTTTCGTTGTTACTATCTTTATTCCCTTATTTTTGTACTTTTTTACCATAAAGTTCATTTAAAATCTCAATTTTCTTTTCAATGGCCTCTTCATACGTCAAAATGTATGCGGCTGGCTCTTTTGGATTGTGGTGTTGGGTGATGCGCCCTGTTTGTGCATCAACGAATTTACTTGAAGCACCGCAGCCCAGTCCAATGATTGTTTGTACTTCTTCCATAATGACAATATTATAGATACTTTCCTCGCCAGGTTTTGAGTAACCGACGTTTTCTAAATTGCCTAAAATATTTTTTTGACGGTATAAATAGTACGGCGCGTAATCATGCTCATCTGTCCATTCATGTGCACGATGCATCATCGCTTCAGCCGTTTTACGGTCCGCGACTTGATATTTATCACGGTTATGCGTCATTTCTGAGGCACGCTTGAACGATAATGTATGCACTGTTAAAGATTCTGGCATCATTTTTTCAGATTCTGCTAATGAATGTTCAAACTCTTCAAGACCCTCATTCGGTAAGCCGATGATTAAATCCATATTGATATTATTCATGCCTTCTTCACGTGCAAGCCAGAATTTATCAATTGTTTCTTGTACGCTATGATGACGCCCAATGGCTTTTAATGTTTCATCTGTATACGACTGTGGATTAACACTAATACGATCAATGCCCCATTTACGTAATACGGCTAATTTTTCAGATGTAATCGTATCCGGACGTCCTGCCTCTACCGTTACTTCACGAATTGTTTCAGGATGTGGGAAATGTTTGTACATTGTTTCATATAAAGCGTCCATTTCATCTGCCTCGATCGAAGTAGGCGTACCCCCACCCCAGTAAATCGATGTAATCTTCATATCATTTTCAGTAAGCCATTGCCCCATACGTTCAAGTTCAATATGCAATCCATCGAGGAATGTATTTACACGACCTTGTTTACGATTACTTTGAATCGCATAAGCTGGGAACGTACAATACGCACATTTTGTCGGACAGAATGGAATACCAATATAAATACTAACCTCATCGCCAATCGTGTCTAAATCAGGAATTGTTTTCAATTGTACGGCTACAATACGCTCTAATAAATCGATTTTTTCATGTGACAAACGGAATTCTGTCACCAGTTTTTCGCGAATAGCTTCCTTTGTATAGCCTTGCTTACGAAACTTATGATAAAGCTTCGTTGGACGAATCCCTGTAAGGATGCCCCATTTTTGATGCATATCCGTTAATTGCTCTAATGCCTCTAACAATACATATGACACGGCGCGTTTTAAACGAATATTCTGCTCATGGTCTGTTCCTAGTGTTTCGTATGGTTGGTCAAACGTTGTATAAAACGTCGCACCACTTGCTTGCTCTTGTAATTCACAGGTAGCATGCACGGTATAATCTTCGTCTACTTGCGATGTGAAATGAACTTTCAAGTCAACTTCTTGCTCTTTTTTCGCTACTTTCGAATCCTCAAAAAATAGATTGGCGATATGCGTAATTTGACGTATCCAATCTTGAGGATACGTTTTATTTAATGAAATTAATTTCATTTGATTGGTTCAACTTCTTTCGAATTTAGTTTAAATAAAAATTTTTATAGGTATAAGTAAATAAAATTAATAAAAAATGGGGGTTTTATCATAATCTTTAACACATGGAATAAAGTATCTTATGAATTATCTATTGAAAATAGTATAGAGTCTGAATTACCTAATGTGTGTATTGAAAATAATTTAAGTAACGATATCTATACACAGCTCGAAATGATTTCCTTAACCTTACGTGATTTAGCGATTTTGCGTTTGATGCGGCCCATTTTAAAAGAAAATTTAACGTCCCTTGTTGAAAATTTTTATTTAAATCTTCAAAAGGAGCCATCTTTACAACAAATCATTCAAGATAATAGTACATTTGAACGCCTCAAAAAAAACATTATCTCATCATCTCGGAGAATTATTTGATGGGGTCATTGATGAACAATTTGTAGCAAAAAGACAGCGTATTGCATCTGTTCACGCACGTATTGGTTTGGCACCTAAATGGTATATGTGTGCATTTCAAGATTTGTTAAACGGCTTTTTTATTATTGTTGAAAATACAGCTTATAACACAAAAGAACGTTTTGAAATTTTAAAAGCGATTTTAAAAATTTTAAATGTGGAACAGCAAATCGTTCTAGAATTATATGCATCTGATTATGAACAAGCCTTGATGAAAAAAAATGAAGTGAATTTAGCGATTGTAGAATCCGTACGCTCAAACTCTTCTGCGCTTAGTACAGTTGCTGCAGAAACAAATGATTCGATTTCATCGATTGTTACGGTATTAAATGACCTAAAAAAAATGTCTGCACATAATCATACATTATCCGATGAAGTTGTTCGCTCTGCAACGGAAGAGCAACAACGCTTATTTGCCACTGAAGAAAATAGTACCGAACTTCAGGAAACGATGCAACTAGTTAAACATGACATCGATGAACTTCATGACTTAAATAATCAAATCAACGATATTGCGAGTCTAATTGCTGATATCGCGAGTGAAACCAATTTACTATCATTAAATGCATCCATTGAAGCCGCGCGTGCTGGTGAACATGGCAAAGGCTTTGCTGTTGTAGCTAGTGAAGTACGTACACTAGCTGAAAATACAGCAAAAGCGGTGAAGACTGTTAATCGTATTGTTTCTAAAAGTTTGATAAAAACGAAAGAAATTGCCGAAACCTCACTAGCGCTAGAAACACTTGTTGTGACATCTAATGCAGATATCCATGAAACTGGTTTATCTTTCACAGAAATTTCAACGCGTATGCAAGCGCTACGTCAAAGCAGTGATGCACTCATGCATAATGTCGAATACCTTAATACAGCGGTCTCAACTATTCAAGAAAATGCGAATCGTATTCATATGGCATCAGTTGATTTAGTAGCACAATCCAAATAAATAGAAAAAGAGCACTTTCATTGTCGAAAGTGCTCTTTTTTTATGAAGAAGGTATTATTGAATACCATCATACATTGCTTGGATTGGTTTTGTTAGTACACGATTAATTTCCTGTACTAATTCGCTAAGTGCCATTTCAGCCATTAGCATTTTTGAAATCGCTTGGTTTTGTTGAGCAAGTTGCGCTGTTTTTTGTGCGTATTGTAGCTCGTCCTCGCCGATTTCTTCACCCTTCATTTGCTTTTCTTGAAGTGTCATTTGTAGTTCACGGAATTTCGCAAATAATGCAACCGCTGCTTCATCTTGTTTCACTTCTTCAATCGCTGTTTTTAATGCATTGAATTGTTCCGTTTGACGGAATGTGCTTTCTAATTTGTTTAAATCATCGTAAATATTAATCATGTGTAAATCCCCCTACATAAAGTATGAAATAATCCCTTGGAAAATCCCGATAAAGCCACCAAGCACAAAGCCAAGAACTGTAATCATTTTTAGTTCACGACCTGTGATACCTAGTACAAGCTTTTCAAGAACTTCTAGCGGGAATGTATCGACTTGCTCACGCACAAGCTCCTCAATATCAAGACGAGCGATAGCTGTCTCTAAGTTTGCTTCTGCTTTTTCAAAACCAACTGCTACAACTTGTGGCACAACCTTGTCAGCTAAATGCTGCGCGCCTTTTGGCCAGTAATGTACAAGTGGTTTGTCTAAATGTGTTTCAATGGCTAATTCTTTTTTCGCGTATGACTGGATGTTGCGTGTGACACTTGTGAAATCAAGATTACCTAAAATTTGTGGCACGGTTTGAACGCGTAGCTTACCCCATTCAGTTATTAAAATATTATTGACCATATTAAAGGTGCCAGGTGCTACAAGGAAATTATGAATTTCCTTTTGAACTTTTAACACAATCGAATCACTGTCACCTAAAAACATTTGAACCATACCGCCAAGTGTTCCTTTTGATTCAAGGAAGTTGTCGATAAGCCCTTTAATTGTTAAGTAACCTTCACTTGATGCAAAATAATCGTCGCCACGCATTAAAATATAACTTGAGACTTCTGGAATTTTCGCATCGACTTTTTCAGTCCAGCTTGGCGGCAGTAATGCTTCAATCGCATCCTTTGAAAGAACGTTTTTGAAATGCATGACTTGTTGGTCGATAACCGTATCGATTTTCTGTTCAATCAATTGCGGTGCATCAGCTACACCAGCTTGCTTTAGCCAATCATTTAACGTTTTATCTTCTGCAAAAACATATTGTTGAATAAGTTCATTTGCTTTCGCTTCAATCTTTTGTTGATTATCAGCATTAAAGAATTTTTTGCGGAACATTTCTGGTGTTAATAAATAATTGACGACTGTTTTTCCGAGTTGCTCTGCAATCGCGCCACGTCGTTTTGGAATAATCCCTGGTGTGAATGGCAAACGCCAGCCGAAAAGATATTTTGCCTCTAACGGACGGAATAACATTTTAATAGCGATATGATTTGTAAAGCCACCAATAACGGAGCCAATCACAGCCATGACGACAATTTTCCATAATAAATCTAGCATATAGCTGTCACCCTTCTTTACGAATATCATTGCCTGTTCACATTATAGCAGAGGCAAAAAAAATCGCATATCAAAATCCTTTGTTCGCAAAAAGTTAGAAAAATAGGTAAACTATTACAAATAGGAAATGGAGTGATATACGATGATTCAACATTTTAAATTTAAGCCTCTATACAATTCGAAGCTGCCAGGTTGGCAACTGAACTTCTATAATAAGAGCATCTATTACGAAGTCATCTACAATTCAGATGGCTCGCTTACATGCGTATCGCCGAAAGATATGGTGCTTGATGAACAGTTAGAAAAAGAAATTCAAGCACTTATGGCGTTTCACGTTTACGATTGAGTTTTTAAACGTTCAAATCGTTTACCAAACGTGAAGTAGAAATAAGTAGACGCTGTTAAATAAAGCGCCGACGTTAAAATAAATGTATATACATAGCCATAGTAACTACCAAAGGCGGTTACTAAATATGTCGCTGGAATCCCCATTGAGGCCCAGCCGACTTGGAATACCATTTGGTTGACCGAGTTGGCGAGGCCTTTATATTTGTCATGGACAATATCCATCGCGACAGCACTCTGAATTGGTGATGCAGCATTCATGAGTGCCTGACGGAATAAAAAGCCAATTGATGCGACCCATAGATTCGTTGTAAAGGCCGTTAATAATAGGAAAGGAATCGACGCATATTGGAAAATAATAATGGCCTTTACCTCACCTACTTTTTTAACAACAATTGGTCCGATTAGTTGTGCGACAGCTGTCATCGCTGAGCCAATTGCTAAAATAAAGCCAATATACGAATTCGACGCATCAAAACGATTGGCAAAATAAAGGTTTAAATACGGAATAACTAGCCCTGAGCCTGTCCCAATAACTAGCTGTGCAATCCCAAATAATACGATGATTTTTAAATTACTTTTAAAATCGACCGCATGATGGTCTTGTACAAGTCGCGGTGCCTTCGGTTTATTGTCCTCAACAGGCACAGCTTTTTTCATCATAAGCATTGGTAGTAAGCCAATAAGGAAAAAGACAACCCCGATTAACAGCGCAACACGAATCCCTGCCGCTGCACTAATATCGAAAAGATCACTCGCACCATCAGCAATGACACCGCCGAATAAATTCCCGGCAACGCCTGCAATGGTCACAAGCGAAAAATGTACACTAAACAACTGCATACGTTCTTTTGGTTTTGAATTTTCTGCTAAAAACGGTACACTGGCCACTTGTGGAAACGCCCAAACAAGTCCAGTTAAAAATGCACCAATGAGCATCGTTTGCTCGGTTACCGTCACACTCCGTACAACTAGTGTGATGGCGGTAAGACCTGCACCAATGATGATCATCCATTTGCGTCCAACACGGTCGCTAAGTAACCCTGCTGGCACAAGTATAATGGCCGTAGCAAGCGCCGTCATCGCAATGACGTGTCCGCTTACTTCGCCAGCGAGACCTAGCTCGCGAATATATAAATTGTACATAACGCCAAAAATCCCCATACCCATCTGGATTAAGACGTTCCCAAACATAAACAACTTCACATTGCGATTGAATGAGTTCAGTTGATGAACCCAATCTCTCCACCAATTCGTAATGCCCACCCGCTTTCTTCCATTTCACGAGTATACATGCTACGCTCGTTCACATAAAAATTCAATTAGTTTGTTTGCATCCCTGACTGTAAGCGATACATTTGATAATATTTTCCTTGTTTTGCGAGGAGTTCCTCATGAGTCCCTCGTTCGACAATGCGCCCCGCATCTAGGACTAAAATCAAATTAGCATTTTTAATAGTAGAAAGTCGGTGTGCAATGATAAATGTTGTACGGCCCCGCTTTAAAACATCCATTGCGCGTTGAATCATTTCTTCGGTCTCAGAGTCAATATTCGACGTTGCTTCATCTAATATTAAAATTGCTGGATCGAAGGCAAGTGCACGTGCGAATGAAATCAACTGGCGCTGACCAGAAGATAATGTCGTACCACGCTCTACTACCTTATCATCGAGTTCAATGCCTTTTAATCCACCAACTGCTTCAACGGCTGCTTTCACCTTGGCATCTGAAATTCTTGGATCATTTAAGCTAATATTCGATGCGACGGTTCCTGTAAATAAATACGGGTCTTGTAGCACAATGCCCATATGCTCACGCGTCGTTTGCACTGGCTTGTCATTCACATTTTGCCCATCAATGGTAATCGAACCTTTTGAGACATCATAAAAACGGAAGAGTAAATTCATAATCGAGCTTTTACCTGAGCCTGTATGACCCACTAATGCCACTGTCTCTCCTGGTTGCGCCTCAAAATCAATATTTTTCAGCACATACTCCTCGTCCTTATAAGCAAAGCTCACATCATTAAATGCGACATGTCCGTTATAACGTGGCATATGCTCATTGCTTACTTCTGTTCCGTCATACTCTAATAGCTCGAGTACACGCTGTGCCGATACACGCGCACGTTCAAGACGATTTAACTGTCCGACAATTTGCATGAATGGATTAAATAGTCGTGTAATATAATCAATGAACACATAAAGTAGACCAACTGAAAATGCTTCTGAGCCTGACAATGCTTGTGAACCAAAATACCAAATAAATGCAAGGAACACCACAGAACGTAATAAGCCGATTAAGTTATGCGTTGTCGCTGCATCAAGGACGAGCATCTTATTTTGATAATCATAATGGTCCTTATTAATCTCTTCAAATTCTTGTTCCATTTTCTTTTCTTGCCCAAATGCTTGAATAATTGTCATCCCATTAATCGACTCATTTAACATACCGTTCATATCCGATAATCGCGTACGAATAATATGATTAAATTTTGTCGCAAATTTATGGTAGAACCACACGAAGGCAATTAAAATTGGTAGTAAACATAATACGATTAATCCCATGCGCCAATCTAAAATAAACAGCATGATGTAGACGCCAAAGATTGTTAAAATACTTGATGCAAACTGTGATAATACCGTCACGAATAAATCACGAACAGCTTCGGTATCATTTGTAATACGTGATACGACCTTCCCAGCTGGGAGACTATCAAAGTAACGAATCGTTAGGCGATTAATATGCTCATATACATCGTTACGCATCGTTTTAATAATATTATTCGCACCTGATTGTAATATAATGTACTGCGTATAACGGAAAATCGCGGATACTACGGATAGTCCAAAGAAAATCGCTAGCAGCACAGAAAAGGGTTGCCACGGAACGCCATCTGCTTTGGCATCCGTAATATAACGGTCAATCATTTCTTTTGCAATTAAAGGTCCTGCTAAATCTGCCGCAACAGCGATTAATAAAAAGCTGACACCAATAATTAGTTGTTTCTTATATAAGTTTGCGTAGTGCATGAGTCGCTTTTTAAACATCGCCATCACCTCCAATTTGTTGTAGTGCAAACTGCTCGCTATACCAGCCACCTGCACGAACTAACTCGTCATGTGTGCCTTCTTCTATAACATGACCATCTTCTAATACAATGATGCGGTCTGCATGCATCACTGCAGATAGGCGGTGTGTAATAATTAATGTCGTTTTATCATTGCGTAGCGCCTGGATATTATGAATAATTGTACTTTCTGTTTTCGCATCAACGGCTGATAATGAATCATCGAGAATTAGAATTTCCGGATTTCGAATTAATGCGCGCGCAATAGAAATCCGTTGTTTTTGTCCACCTGATAGAGAGATTCCTTTTTCACCAACCATCGTTTCAAGTCCCTGTGGTAGACGTTTTAAATCTTCTTCAAAATTAGCCATGCGAATGGCAGCACATAGTTCTTCCTCTGTCGCATCTGGTTTTCCGAAAAGAATATTTTCCCGTACCGTACGTGAAAATAAAATATGCTCCTGTGGTACATAGCCAATCCATTTACGGACTTGTTCTTTTGATTGCAACTGAATTTTTGTATCGGATAACGCCACGTCGCCTTCTCCAAGTGGATACTCACGTAGTAGTTGCTTTACAACGGTTGTTTTCCCACTGCCGGTTTTTCCGACAATACCAAGTGTTTCACCGCGCTCTAGACGAATGTCCATATCCACTAAATTTGTCTGCTTAGCTGTTGGATATGTGAAACTAACGCCATCAAAGACAATATTACTTGGCTTCTCAATATCGATTGGCTTCTCTGGGTCTGGTACATCCTCATGCTCTGCCAATGTTTCGCGAACACGATCTGCTGACGCATTGCCACGCTGCATAACATTAATCATTTCACCAATTGCCATCATTGGCCAAACGACCATCCCCAAATAAACATTAAAGGTAATGAGCTCACCAACTGTAATAACGCCCTGCGATACGAGGTATGCACCATAGCCAAGGCCTAGCATATAGCTAAGCGCCGTCAAAATCTTACTAATCGGTGCAAATAAAGCATCGACTCGCTCTACACGCATATTTTTATCGTAAACGTCTTGCGTCATATCTTTGAACTGCGCTTCCATTGAACGTTCCTGCACATAAGCTCGTACAACACGCACACCTTCAACCCCTTCTAGCACGCGGTCATTCATATCGCCAAAGGCTGCCTGTGCTTCAACGAAACGCTCATGAATTTTTTTACCGATAATTTGCATCGCATAAGCTAAAAATGGTAGCGGTAAAATCGCCACAAGCGTTAGTTGCCACGATACACCAAAGCCCATCATTAAAATAATCGTTACTAAATAAAATGATGAATCAAGCATCGTCATAATACCGTAACCCGCTGTTTCAGAGACAGCATTTAAATCATTCGTTGAGCGCGCCATTAAATCGCCTGTACGATTGCGCTCATAAAATGGTGGTGCCATACGTAAGAATTTACGCATGAGATTTTGGCGCAGTTGATATTGTAAAATATTCGAGCCGCCAAATAATTGATACTGCCATATATAGTTTGTAATATAGCCAACAACTGTAATGCCTACGAGAATAAAAGTATATTGCCATAGCAAATCACTCGTAAGTTGCCCACGATGAATCGCATCGATTGTGTCCCCAATCAATTTTGGCGGTACAATTTCAAGCACACTTGAAATGATAAGTAGTAGAATTGCTACACTATACCGCTTCCATTGTTCTTTAAAAAACCAATCAAGCTTTTTAAATATGTCGAACATAGTGTCATGTTCTCCTTTCTCTCCGCTCCGCAAACACAAAAAGGCACGCACTCCTAGTTAGAGCGCGTGCCTAAACAATAGAAGTGTACAGAAAATCCCTGCACACTTAAAAAGTCGAGTTACATAATGTGTTGTGCGGAGATATGTTTTGTAGTTGTGTTGTCATGTGAATGCTTTTTGATGTGAATCATAGTACATACCTCCTTTTTATTAGTTGCCTTTCATGCTACGCCGTTTCCATTAAATTGTCAATATATTTTTAATTTTCCGTATAAATAAACTATTTTAATCATATAACAAACTTTTTGCTCATTTAGTTGAGAACATTTGAAAAATCATTCTAACTGGTCTATATTATTTCTATTAACTAATTTTTTATTATAGGAGGTGTACACTTTGTCCTTCCCCTCATTCGGGCTTTAAGGACAAAGGAAGTCTTTGGACATAGCCATACGGTTGACAGCAGTTGCTGTCTTAATCGCGATCTCCGCGTTCTTCGTAGCAACTGAATTTGCTATCGTACGAACGCGAGCTACTCGAGTAAATCAGCTGGTAGCTGAAGGAAATAAACGAGCGTTAAACGCTAAAAAAGTAGTCGATAATTTAGATGAATATTTATCCGCCTGCCAATTAGGTATTACGATTACATCATTAGGTATTGGTTGGTTAGGGGAAGAGGCCGTAGCAGCAGTTATCGAGCCTATCTTTCACTTAATCGGTTTAGAAAGCGGCGCTGTCTTAACATTAGTGTCATTCATCATCTCATTCTCAATCGTGACGTATATTCACGTTGTTATGGGTGAACTTGCACCGAAAACATTAGCCATTCAAAAAGCCGAATCTGTTGCACTTGCAACGGCCAAACCATTAATCATTTTCCATAATGTTATGTTCCCATTCATTAAATTATTAAATATTTCTGCACGAGGTGTCGCAGCAATGTTTGGTTTAAAAGGTATGGGCGAATCTGAAGGCGCAATGTCTGAGGAAGAGCTTCGTTTAACATTATCGGATAGTCTAAAGGGCGGCGAGATTAATCAAGCTGAATATCGCTATGTAAATAGCATTTTCGAATTCGATGATCGTCTTGCCAAAGAAGTCATGGTACCTCGTACAGAAATCGTCGGTATCGATAAAGACCTTACATTGAAAGAGGTCTTTGAAGTAATCGGTGTAGAACAATACACACGTTACCCCGTTATCGACGGCGATAAAGACCATGTGCTGGGTCTTGTTAATATGAAATCATTATTAACAGCCTACATTAAAAACCCAGAAGTCAACGGGCCAAAACCTGTGACAACGTATATGCGACCAATTATTCGTGTATTTGAAACAACACCAATTGGCGATTTATTACTTAAAATCCAACGTGAACGTATTCATATGGCCATCTTAATGGATGAGTACGGTGGTACGTCTGGTTTAGTAACAATCGAAGATATTATCGAAGAAATTGTCGGCGATATTCGCGATGAATTCGATACAGATGAGATTCCTGAAGTACGTAAAGTAAAAGAAGGTCATTACATCCTTGATGCGAAAATGCTACTAGAAAGTGTGAATGATTTTCTTGGCATTAACATCGAAGAAGATGATATCGATACAATTGGCGGTTGGGTCATGACGAAAAACTTTGATGCAGTAAAAGGTGAAAAGATTATCGAGCAAGGATATCAATTTGTTGTCAAAGAGCTAGAAGGACATCATATTTTATATCTTGAAGTGACAAAACTTGCCCCTGCACAACCAATTGAGTCGGACGTTGAAACAGCCGAATAATACGAAAGAGCTGGAGATTATATCTCCAGCTCTTTTTTATACTTTGCCACTTGGCTCTGTTAAATTATGTTTTACAGCATAGAGTGCTGCTTGTGTACGGTCTTGCACTTCTAACTTAGCAAAAATATTGGAAATATGCGTTTTAACCGTCTTCTCTGTCACAAATAATGAGGACGCAATTTCTCGATTGCTTTTCCCTTTTGTAAGCTCTGCTAATACATCACGTTCACGCGGTGTTAGTGGATGTTTCACATGGGGGCTATTTTCTTCTTCTTTTTCCGCTTCTTCTAGTTGCTCACTAGCATCTGGGTGCAAAATATTTTCGCCTGCAATGATTTTGCGGATTGTTTCTACAAGCTCATCTGGCTCAATATCTTTTAGCTGATACCCTGCCGCACCTGCCTCAATCGCTGGCACGACATGGTCACGGTCTGAAAAGCTCGTTAGCATAAGCACATGCACTGCTGGAAACTGCGCTTTAATTTTTTTCGTTGCTTGAATACCATCCATCTCAGGCATCACTAAATCCATTAATACAATATCAGGCTGTAGCTCTGCTGTTAATGCAACGGCCTCTTTGCCATTTGCCGCCTCACCGACTACTTCAAAATCCTTTTGCGTTTTTAAAAAGAATAATAAGCCACGGCGTACAACATGATGGTCATCTGCTATTAATACACGAATCATGACAAATCCCCCTTCTAATATGGCATACGAATTAAAATTTCCGTACCCTTTCCTATATCACTTACCCAATCAATCGTGCCACCTAATGACGTTGTACGGTCACGCATGCTTTGAAGTCCTAATGATGGTAGCTGGACACGGTCTGGTAATTGGAAGCCACGTCCCT
The DNA here is from genome assembly GCF_003991225.1 of Candidatus Kurthia intestinigallinarum. Classification (GTDB taxonomy): domain Bacteria; phylum Bacillota; class Bacilli; order Bacillales_A; family Planococcaceae; genus Kurthia; species Kurthia populi. Next base: position 18,484 of record NZ_JTFC01000033.1, on the reverse strand, counting down.
CATCTTTAATAACGAGTAAAACATCCGTTGACGTCAGCGTAATATAAAGCTCCGCCTCCTTCACACCCGAATGCTTACGGACATTATTCAGCGCTTCTTGTGCTAAACGGAATAATGCCTCTTCTACTTTAGATGGCAACTGCACAACACCTGTGACATTTACTTTCAATTGAATCCCTAGCATATCTGCATAGCCTTTAATGGCTTCCAAAATACCACTCTCTAAACCTTTTGGGCGTAGTTGCCAAATGAGTGCACGCATTTCTGTTAAAGCCTCTTGTGTTAAATCTTGAATTTCTTTAAATGTTTCTTTCACCATCGGCTCGTCACTCATCTCAACGCCTGCACGTGATGTCAGTGTCACCGAGAATAGTAGCTGATTGACCGAGTCATGTAAGTCACGCGCTAAACGGTTACGTTCTTGCACTAATGCCATTTCCTGCTCCTGCTTCGTCAGCATAATCCGTTTAATCGATGAACCAATTTGAAAGGCCACAGATTCAAGTAATGCTAAATCATCATCTGAGAAGCTTACCGTATTAGGCGATGCTACATTAAGTAAGCCAAAGCGTTCATGTCCTGACTGCAGCGGTACGGTTGCATGATGCGTAATGTCCGCATTATCGCCTACATCTGCTGCATTGGCACTTTCAATTCGTTGACATTCGATAATATTTGACGCTTTCTCCAGTTCATTATTACGAAATTTCGATAAGCACCAGCAGCCGCCCTTACATAAGTAACGACAATTATCATGCGCTAATGCTTCTGGTAAATTTTCATGTGCAATCATCTCATGTTTTCCGCGGCCATTAATAAAGAAAATCCATCCTGTCTCAAAGCGTGTACCTGCTAATAATTTACGCAGCGCGCCTTGTAGCATCGGCTGTAATTCGGTTTCTTCGTTTAATAGCTCTGCAATTTCTTTTAATAAGCTAATATTTGAATGATCTGTCGGCTGCATAAAATGCCCCCTAATCGTTTACTTACTTCTATTGTACCGTTTATTGCGAGTAGTTTGTATCACGAGTCCCTCATACTTTTGAATGAAAAAAGAACCGCACACGAGGTACGGTTCTTTTTAGTACAGCTTAATCTTCTTTTGTATAGTGTAATGAATACACATCATGGCGACGGTCTTTTAAGTGCGCTACTGTACCATCTTGGCGTTTACGACGTAGAATTTCTAAATCGACATCGCCGATTAACACCATTTCTAAGTTTGGACTTGTTTCACCGACAATACCATCGCGAGCAAATTCAAAGTCAGAAGGTGCAAAAATCCCTGACTGCGCATATTGAATGTCCATATTTTCTGTTTGTGGCAAGTTGCCGACTGTTCCGGCAATGACTGTATAAATTTGGTTTTCAATGGCGCGTGCCTGTGCGCAATAACGTACACGTAAATAGCCTTGGCGGTCATCTGTACAGAATGGTGTGAAAATAATATTTGCACCTTTATCGGTTGCGATACGTGCCATTTCTGGGAACTCAATATCGTAACAAATTTGGATGGCGATTTTACCGCAGTCTGTATCAAAGACACGGACTTTATCGCCACTTGAAATCCCCCACCATTTACGTTCATTTGGTGTGATATGCACTTTATATTGCTTTTCAATTGTGCCATCACGGCGGAATAAGTAGGCGATATTGTAAATTTCATCGTCTTCCTCTTTAACGAAGTGAGAGCCGCCGATGATATTGACATTGTAGCGAATCGCTAAGTTTGTAAATAGCTCTAAATATTGCTCCGTATATTCCGTTAGGCGGCGCACGGCTAAGCTTGGTGATTTTTCGTTCATAAAGCTCATTAATTGGGTCGTGAAAATCTCTGGGAATACGACAAAGTCCGAGCTTGCATCACTGGCTACATCAACGAAATATTCACATTGGTGTGCAAATTCTTCAAAGCTTGAAATTTTACGCATCATATATTGGACAGCACAAATACGTACTGGGTAGCTCGTTTTATAGTGACGCTTTGTACGTGGTAAATAATCAACATTATTCCACTCCATCAATGTCGCGTATTTTGCAGAAGCCACATCATCTGGTAAATAGTTTGGATTTACACGCATTAGTGTAAATCCATTTTTAATTTGGAATGTTAACACTGGATCATATACTTTATGACGAGATACGGCATCCACATATTCGCGTGGTGTCATTTCATCGATATGTTTATGGTAGTTTGGAATACGGCCACCAATAATTATTGATTTCAAGTTATGCTCACGCGCTAAATCTTTTCGCGCGTCATATAAACGTTGGCCGATTTTCATACGGCGGTAGGCTGGGTCTACCATTACCTCGATACCGTATAAATTATAGCCGTTTGGATTGTGGTTTGTAATATAGCCATCATCTGTTAAATCTGACCAGGTAGCGCGGTCATCATATTCATCAAAGTTAATAATTAAGCTTGAGCATGATGCAATGACTTTACCGTCTAATTCTGCGACGATTTGGCCTTCTGGGAAAATATCTAAATGGCTATTTAAATGCGCTAATTCCCATGGGTCCATTCCTGGAAAAGATTTGCGTTGGATTTCTAAAATTTCATCAAAGTCTGTACGCTGCATTTTGCGAATGACTAGGTTTTTTTCAAACTGTGATACGTCTAATTGTTCTGACATGGTTAGTCCCCTTTCATAATCAAGGCGTACCCTTATTCTACTACTCTAAAACAAAAGGGAAAAATTATTTTACTTATGACGCTAATCCCACTATAATCGAGTAAGAAATAGACTAAAATTAGGAGAATTTTCATGCAACGAAAACTCGAAAATGCACTACTATTTATGTGGACCGTTTCACTAGTTGCGACGCTCGGTTCACTGTACTTTTCTGAGGTGCAACTATATGAGCCTTGTAAATTTTGTTGGTTCCAACGAATTTTTATGTATCCACTTGTACTAATTTTGGGTATCGCATACATACAACGCAACGTAAAAATTGCGGCCACAAGCGCGATTTTTTCCGTAATCGGCGCTTGTATTGCGCTCTATCACTATGGTATACAAAAGATTCCATACTTACAAGACAATGCCGCTTCTTGCGGACTTGTCCCTTGTACTGGTCAATATATTAACTGGCTTGGCTTCATTACGATTCCATTCCTATCGTTAACCGCTTTTATTTTAATTGCAGTTACAAGTTTTTACATGTTAAAACAACTTAAAAAAGGAGCACACTAACTCATGGCGAAAAAAACAACCGCACAGAAAAAAGACAATCGCTTAACGCTTTTATTAATCATCGCAATTGTTGTTGTACTTGGTTTTACAGCGATTTACTTCATTAACAAATCGCAAAACGAAGCAAAAATTGAAAATTCAACGAGTGCCGCTAACCAAACAACTGGCGAAAAAGCAACAGGTGATACCGATACACATGGCTTATATGGTGACTACAAACCGAAAACACAAGCAACAATCAATCAATTAGACGATAAAAATTATCAAAACATCATCTTACCGGATGATTTAAAGAAACGAATCGATGCGGGGAAAGAAACATTCGCATACTTCTTCAGCCCAACTTGCTCTCACTGCGTGGCAACAACACCAATCCTAATGCCTGCAGCGGATAAAGCGGATGTGCATATTTATCAATACAATGTTTTAGAGTTTGAAGAAGGCTGGACAGACTACGCGATCAATGCCACACCAACACTTGTCTACTTTAAAGACGGCAAAGAAGTTGGACGTGTCATCGGCGAACAAACAGCTGAAGGTTTCACTGAATTTTTCAAAACAATGGAAAATTCATAAAAATAAACTGACCTAAAAAGAAAAGGACACTTTCAATGAGAAAAATCGTTGGAGGTGTTTTTTTGTTGAGCAAAAACACGCGTATTCACACGGAACAAAATTGAAAGCCATTAAGATAAAGTGGGCAACCATACCAGTGAACGAAATAATAGCTCAACGACTATACTCGAATTTCGGTAAAATCAAATCCTAGTTGCATACAAAAAAAGATGGTGAAAAAAGAATTTGACGGCGACTCCTAGGAGAATAGCATGAGCGAAAGACCCCACAGTGAGCTTGCGAACGAGGAGGCTTCCGCCATGCTAAAGGAAAGCGTCCGTCAAATTCAATTGAAGGAACATGTCTTTTTCTTTATCTCATTTTCTAGCGTGATTTCTTCTTTTTCTGTGCAAGCCGCTAATTGAATAGAGCTAGGAGTCCCTGTCTCTTTTTTGTTATACTAAACGAATTGGAGGGATTGGATGATTGGAACGATTTTTAACTGTTTGACGATTATTGTCGGAAGTTTAATAGGAAGTTTTCTGAAAAAAGGTATCAAGGAACGCTATCAGGAGATTTTGATGCAGGCAATGGGCTTTGCGGCAGTGGCACTTGGTATTAATGCGATTGTACAGTATATGCCAAAGAGCGATTTCCCTGTACTATTTATCGTAAGCCTCGCAATCGGTGGACTCATTGGCGAAATGATTGATATTGAAACACAGTTTAATAAGCTTGTCGGTAGATTTTCAAAAAGTGATTTAGCGAAGGGGTTATCAACCGCCATTTTACTGTTTTGCATTGGCACCTTATCGATTTTAGGACCGATTAATAGTGCACTTCATGGTGACTATACATATTTATTTACGAATGCTATTTTAGATTTTGTAACATCGATTGTTTTGGCCTCTACATTTGGTATTGGCATTGCCTTTGCGGCAGTTGTACTATTTGTATGGCAAGGCTCATTTTATTTATTAGCTATTTATTTAAACGATTTCATGTCAGCACATTTACTGACGGAGATTTCAATTATTGGCGGAATTTTGATTTTAGCTTCTGGCCTTAGTATTCTCGGCATTAAAAGTTTTAAATCGCTCAATATGCTTCCTGCCCTACTCGTACCGCCCTTATTTTTTATTATCACGCATTTTTTCTAATCTATACAAAAAACACTTCCGCCTAACTCATGGAAGTGTTTTTTCGTTAACGATTGTATTTTGGGTCATCGTATGGGAATAAATCTGGATGATTCCCTGTACGCTCATCTTTATTAAGTGAATCCATTAATGCCATATCTTCTTTAGTTAATTCAAAATCAAATACCTCCGCGTTGGCACGAATGCGACTTGGTGTCACCGATTTTGGAATGATCAGTGTGTCATTTTGTAGATGCCAGCGAATCACAATTTGCGCCGCTGATTTATTGTAGCGCGCTGCTATGTTTAAAATCGTTGGATCCTGTAGTGCCCGCCCGCGACCAAGTGGCGACCATGCTGTCACTGCAATTTGATGCTCGGCGCAAAATTGCTGTAGTGCTTTTTGTGATAAGTATGGATGGCATTCGATTTGATTGACCATGGGCTGTACATTCGCTTGCGCAAATAATGCCTCCAAATTATGTGCCTCATGATTTGATACCCCTGTTGCACGAATAAGCTTTTCATCATATAAACGCTCAATCGCACGATATGTGTCCTTATACGTGTCCGGCTTTGGCCAATGGGTTAAATATAAATCCATATAATCCATATTTAAATTTTTCAACGATACTTCAAATGCGCGCAATGCTTCATCATAGCCTTGGTCGTTGTTCCACACCTTTGATGTAATAAAAATATTGTCGCGTGCGACACCAGATTGACGTACAGCCTCGCCGACTTCAACTTCATTATCATAAAATGAAGCCGTATCAATCGCGCGATATCCTGCCTGAAGCGCCGTTACCATCGCCTCGATTGCCTCGTCCTTATCGGTCATTTTATAGACACCTAGACCAAAACGCGGCATATCGACGCCATTTACTAATGTTTTTGTTGAATCAATTGTGAACATTTCCATCACTCCTTTTTTTTATTATAGCGAATCCTTCTAATTACTTGCGAATTATTGCCTGAAAACTTAAATTACAATTAAACCCATTGCTTTTTACGTCATAAACGAATATTATTATATTTGGCTTTTTTAATGTTCGTATTTAGAAAGGAAGTTTCCATTGTTCCACTTAGAAAAAAATAACACAACAGTTAAGCGTGAAGTCCTTGCAGGGATTACAACATTCTTAACAATGGTATATATCATCATCATTAATCCAGCGATTTTAGCACAAGCTGGCGTTCCAAGTGATCAAGTATTTATTGCAACAATTATTTCAACTGTTATCGGTACATTATGGATGGGGCTTGTTGCCAACTATCCAATCGCAATCGCACCAGGTATGGGGTTAAATGCCTTCTTTACATTCTCTGTCGTGCTTGCATCAAAAGGCGAAATCAGCTATATGACGGCATTCGCTTCTGTCTTTGTAGCCGGTATTATTTTCGTTATTCTTTCATTAACACCGTTCCGTGAAAAATTAATCGATGCTATTCCAAACAACTTAAAATATTCAATTACAGCAGGTATCGGTTTATTTATCGCATTCTTAGGTCTTCGCTCTGCAGGCGTTATTATCGCAAGTAAAGACACGAACCTACTTACATTAGGTGACTTAACATCTCCTAGCGTCTTATTAACATTCTTTGGCTTATTATTTACCGTTATTTTAATGGTACGCCGTGTGCCGGGCGCGATTTTCGTCGGTATGCTCGTAACAGGTATTATCGCGTACTTCACAGGTATGCTACACATGCCAGAGAAAATTATTGCAGCACCACATTTACCAGAAGGTATTTTAATGTGGAACCCAATTGAAGCATTTGGTGAAATTATCGAATACAGCCTATATGGCGTTGTATTCTCATTCATCTTAGTTACATTATTTGATACAACAGGTACAATGGTCGGTGTCGCAAAACAAGCTGGCTTATTAAAAGAAGATGGCAAGTTGCCTCGTGCACGTAAAGCATTATTAGGTGACTCAATCGCTACAACAGTTGGTGCAATGTTTGGTACAAGCCCAAATGCTGCGTTCGTTGAATCTTCTGCTGGTGTTGCTGCTGGTGGCCGTACGGGGCTTACAGCTGTAACCGTTGCTGTTTTATTCATCGTTGCCTCACTCTTCGGTCCATTAGTAGGTGCTGTTTCAGGCGTTGCTGCTATTACGTCTCCTGTATTAGTTATCGTTGGTGCGTTAATGATTAGCTCAATTAAAGATGTTGATTGGTCATCAATGGACGAAACATTACCAGTATTCCTAGTAATGTTAATCATGCCTTTAACATCTAGTATTTCTACAGGTATCGCATTTGGTTTCATTGCCTACCCAATCTTAAAAATCGCAAAAGGTGAATGGAAAAAAGTTCACCCACTACTTTACTTATTCGCTATATTATTCATTGTCCAATTAGTATTTTTATAAGATATTAAACATTTAAAGAAGGATTCCTATTACAAAAACAGGAATCCTTCTTTTTTTATGGTAATATGGAAAATAAAGGAGGTGTAGTAATGAAGAAAATTATACTGCTACTAGCGGTCATTTTAATTGCGGCGATTGCCTATAGTGTGTTTATGCCAAAACCCGTCGCCTTTGAAAAAGATATTTTATCAGATGTCAATTTTTCAAAAGTAAAGGTCTCTCATGTGCTAACAGATGACGATAAAATCAATACGGTATCTACAAAGCAGTCGGATACCATTCTTACGCTCTTAAAAATGGTAGAAGCAAAGAAAGTATTACGCAACCCGGATGTAACATCTGGTACATCCTTTAAACTTGGTGGCTCTGGTGGCTCTGAATTAGTTACTGTTTATAAAGAGGGCTACCTTAGTATTGGCAGTGACCCTGATACATATTATGAAATTGACCAAACGACTTGTGAGGCTTTAATCACCGCACTTAAACCATAAAAAAAGGAAGCACCCATATCCGGGCGTCTCCCTTTTTATTGTGCAGGATCTTGCTGCAAGCCTTCCTCACGTGCTTCCTCCGCCTGCTCACTCACCTGTTCCATTTGTTTTCCTAGTTCTTCAACTTCTTCCATGTCATTCGCCATATTGCCACTTTCACGCTCTTTCATGCGACATTCCCCCTCAAACGTATTTACTTATCTATACCCATTTCAAGTATAAAAAAAGCCCCACAAATGCGAGGCTCTACCATTTTATTTAATCATATTTGGGAAATCACGTTGACGTAATGCTTCGAAAATAACGATTGCAGCGGTATTAGATAAGTTCATTGAACGAACATTTTCACTTTGTGGAATACGTAGGCACATATCCGTACGTTCAGCGATTAATTCGCGTGGAATACCGGTTGTTTCTTTACCAAACATGAAGTAAATGTCTTCTTCTACATTTGAATAATCAAACTCTGAATACATTTTCGTACCGAATGTTTCGATAAAGTAATGCATGCCACCTGCTGTTTTTTCAAAAAACTCTTCGACATTATCATAGTACGTAATGTCGACGCTTGACCAATAATCAAGGCCTGCACGTTTTAGCATTTTATCATCTGTTGAAAAGCCTAATGGACGAATTAAATGTAGGCTTACATTTGTAGCGGCACATGTACGTGCAATATTTCCTGTATTGGCAGGAATTTCTGGTTGGTATAATACAATATTTAAAGACATTTTTCTAACTTCCTTCTAATTTTTTAACAAAGTTAAGCCTTTGTCGATTTCATTTAACACATCTGGGTCTTGCTCAAGCTGTAATGCAGCCAGCAACACTTCTTCTGCTTCTGCTGCAGCAATTTTACCGATTGCCCAGGCTGCAGTTCCTCGAATCATCGGACGTTCATCTTTTGTTAATAGCTCAATGAGTTGTGGCATAGCATCTTCTTCCTTGAAATGTGCGAGTGCAATAATCGCATTACGCTGAATCGGCTTTTTGCCACGCCATGAGCCAGACATATGTCCAAACTGCGATTTAAATTCCTTATTCGTCATTGATAATAATGGTGCTAGAAGTGGCTTCGCAAGCTCTGGCTCTGGCTCAAAGGCCGCATGTAGCCAGTTTTTCTTGCCCTTATTTTTTGGACAAACTGTCTGACACGTATCACAGCCATAAATTCGATTTCCGATTTTCTCACGGAATTCATCTGGTAAAAAGCCCTTCGTTTGCGTCTGAAATGCGACGCAGCGATTGGAATCAAGCTGGCCGCCCTGCACGATAGCACCTGTTGGACAGACATCGATGCACAGCGTACACTCACCGCATTGGTCCTCAATTGCTTCGTCTGGCGCAAAGGGAATATTCGTAATCATTTCACCAAGATAGACATACGAACCAAATTCTGGCGTGATAATTGAGCAGTTTTTACCGCTCCAGCCAATCCCTGCGCGCTCTGCGACTGCACGGTCTACAAGCTCACCCGTATCGACCATCGAGCGAAATTTAATGCCTGGCACGCGCTCAACTAAAAAGCCTTCAATTTCCTTCAACTTCTCGCGTAAAACGGTATGATAATCTGTTCCCCATGAAGCGCGGCAAAAAATACCACGACGAGCGCCTTTTTTCCCTGTTGGTGCATTTTCCATACGGGATGGATACGCTACCGCAATCGCAATAATGCTCGCGGCTTCTTCTAGTAGTAACGTCGGCTCTGTACGTAACTCAATATTTTCTTCCTCAAAACCTGACTGATAGTTTAATTCCTGCTGTTGCTTCAGCAAATGCTTTAAATCGACGAACGGTGCAGCCGTCGTAAAACCAATTTTATCGACCCCAATGGATGCCGCAAAATCGCGTAGCTCCTGCTGTAATGTAAGTACATTCATTTCGTCGTGTACTCCTTCTATGTTACAATTTCATAAAATACGTGGAAAAAGGTGATCCGATGCATATTCATTTAGATTCTTCGTTAACGACAATTATTCCCGAATTTAAAATCGGCATTATACATTATACCAAAATTACAGCGGGAGAATCGCCTCAAATGATTCTCGGACGTACAAGATTATATCAGGAAAGCTTGTACTTTGACTTACAAGATGCCCCTGTGACAGAGCGCGCTGGTGTTAGTGAATGGCGAGACGTCTGGAAAAAACTTGGCGCAAGTCCTAGCCGCTATCGTCATTCGACAGAAGCAATGTTACGCCGCATTGCAAAAGGTGATTATTTACAACCAGTCAATTCAGTAGTGGATTTAAATAATTTCTTCTCGCTACAATATGAAATTCCTGTCGGTAGCTACGACGTGGCAAAATTAGACGGTGCTATTACGGTAGCACTAGGAACGAAAGAAACGGGCTATGACGCACTTAACGGCCGGTTCACGACACTTGATGCGATTGCTTACGCAAAAGATGCGACAGGGGCATTTGGGAGCCCATACGTCGATTCTGCACGTACTGCAGTGAATGAGCACGCAACGGACGTCTTACAAATCTTTTATTTACGTCCATCTATGTCGACAGAAGAGGCAGATAAGCTATTAACGGCGGCTGGACATATGTTTACGCAAATTAACGGTGGGGAATATGAAAAGACCGTTTTGGATGCGGACCATGCATCCACTACTGTATAGGGGGACTTAAAATGGCAAATATCACATTAGCAGAGGCAGTAAAATTGAAGAGTATTTTACGCAAACGTATTCAAGAGCTTGAGCTTGAAATGTATCGTGTTGCTTATACGAAAGTAGAAGGCGATGCGGCGCCTGAAAAGCCAGCGCGCGCACTTGAAGTCGTTGATGCGGAGCTACTAGACGTACGTGCAGACAATCGTACACTTGACCGTTTAATTTATGAGGCGAACAGCTATCATACGATTAACTTTGACGGGAAGGCATTAAAGCTTGTAGAGGCGATTGAGCTCGCAACACAGTTCCGAGCTCATGCTGAAATTTATAAAAATTTATCGCACGCTGAAAAACGTGAGCTTGATTATATGAGCGACGAACTTCCGATTTATACAGTGGCGTTATTTGACCCAGAGGAGTACCGTGTGAAGGCACTAACTTTCGAGCGCAATGCTCATAAATTATCAAATTCAGTAAATGCGAAAAACTATCAAATCGAGCTTGATTTTGATGAGGATAAATATTTCTAATCTTCGATAAGGTGAGACTCCTTGTCGAGGCATTGTGACTGCTTTTCAAACCTTTCTAGGTGACTATGCAAACCAATAACTCTTTCCCAGTTACAACGTGACCAATGACCACTAACCAACCAAGGACATGGGCATGTTTACAATTTGTGTAATCTTTTCAGCAGTCCAATGAAAAAAAGGATGGCACTCCGCTTTGGAGTAGCCATCCTTTTTTATTAGAAGCGACGCACTGCGCATACTTCTTTATCTAACTTAGAACCTTCAAGTGCGAGAATTTCAACCGGCAGTCCTGTTGAATGAGAATGAAGAATTTGACCATCTCCAAAGTAGAAAGCGACGTGACGCACCGGTTTTACACCTGGTTCATCTGAGAAGAAAACAACATCTCCTACTTGCCACTCAGAACGATCTAGGTGATTCACTTCCTTCCCCTCTTTCGCCTGCTCATCAGCATCGCGTGACATTAAAATACCGACAGAGCGCGCCATTTGATAAGTAAATCCTGAGCAATCATAGCCATATGAACTCATCCCACCCCATAAATACGGTAGGTCTAAAAATGCGAGACCATGCTGTACAGCTTGTGCCATCGTGCCAGGATTTCCCACTGCATTGGATGCCGTTACGGTCGATTGTGCTTTTAAAATTTGTTGCAGACCATGTGGCGTTTCAACGGTGAAATGCTTATCATCCTCTACGACATACGGTAGCATCGTATTAAATGACACGACAATGGTTGGCTTACCATGCTGCCAAAGCTGTGCGCGTGGTGCTGTTACGATGACATAGCGCTCACTCGTTTGCACCGTTGCCTCCTGTAGCTGTGCTACTGGAATATACCCTGGGTAGCCACGGTCATCCTTGTCACTCTTTTGATGTACGACACAAACCTTTGCCCAGCCATCCTGCTCCTCATCAATTAAAACGTATTCACCATATAGCACCTGTGATTGAATGCGATTCCCATCACATAAATCAAGACGCTCTGGCTTCGGTAATTTTTCTAGCCATTTATTTAATGTTTGTGGATTGGTTAATGCCTCTGCATCTAGTTCGCGGGCTTTACCTGGTGCTGTCCATAGTGTTGCGACGGGTACGTTGACGATTGCTAATGTTGACATGATTTGATTCCCCCAATTCCTAGTCCTGGTGCATCTGTAAAGGTCACTCGGCTACCATCGTATACGATGCCTCCATCGACCGTTTCTTCTTTTAACATAAGTGGTGCATCAAAGTCATAATATAAAATATTCGACTGACTTGCCGCAAAATGAGCAGCTGCGGTTACGCCAAGCTTCGTCTCAATCATACTACCGACCATGCAAGTCATATCATAGCTCTGTGCGAGTGCGTTAATTTTTAGCGCCTCGTAAATGCCACCCGCTTTCATCAGCTTAATATTAAACATATCCGCTGCGCGTCCTTCGATAATGCGACGTGCGTCGTACAGTGAAAAAATACTCTCATCTGCCATAATTGGCGTCAGTGTATGATTTGTCACATAGGCTAAACCGTCGATGTCATGTGCAGGTACTGGCTGCTCGATTAATTCAATGCCAAGGTCTAAATCTTCCATGCGCCCAATAATACGGACAGCATCCTTCGCTGACCAGCCCTGATTGGCATCTAGGCGTAACACGACATCATCGGGTACAACTTTGCGAATCGCTTGAATACGACGAATGTCATCCTCAGGGCTCCCAATACCGACTTTGATTTTTAACACATCAAAGCCATTTTCCACATAGCGCTGTGCATCGGCTGCCATTTCTGCTGGTTCATTGACACTCACCGTAAAATCCGTTTTTAATTCACTTCGTGCGCCACCTAAAAATTGATACAGTGGCATGTTCGCGGCTTTTCCTAGTAAATCATAAAGTGCCATATCCACTGCGGCCTTTGCACTCGTATTACGTACCATTGCTTTATGTAAAAGTTTAAATACATGATCGTGATAGCGTAAGTCTTGTCCGATTAATTGCGGCGCAAAAACTTCCTCAATCGCAAACTGAATGCTCGCCATTGAATCCCCTGTCACAACATGTGTTGGCGGTGCCTCGCCGTAGCCCTTCATGCCGTTATCAAGCGTCACCTCGACATAAATCGCCTCCGCTACCGTCACTGTTCGAAGTGCCGTTTTAAACGGCTTATTTAGCGGTACTGCTTTTTTAAATGTTTTAATTTGTTGAATAATCACGCGTCCATCCCCCTATCACATCTTTCTCTAAGGGTAGCGTAATTTTTAGAATTTTACAAATTCATTACATAAAAAAGAGGCTTGGACAAAACACTTTATTTTTCTTTTTTAGTGTTCGCAATGAAAAAACCGAAACCGCGCCCCAGCGCGATTCCGGTTTTTCTTATGCTCATAGGAGTATTTGTTTTACACGTATGTCAAAGCCTCTGTCATTATTCTACGCCTGGTAAAACAGCTAAATACTTTTCATCCGCATCTAAAATAACATCAACACCTAATGGTAAGCCAACATTCAATGCATCATGGCCAATTTTAAAGCCGCTGACAACGGGTTTATTAATATGTGCAAAATATTCATCTAAAAGCGCGTCAACTGATGGTGAATCCTGATAGTCGCGTGGCTCTGCTAATGTGAAGTCACCAATAATGATTCCGGCTGCTTGCTCTAGTTTACGCGACTGCTTTAATTGATTCAATAATTCATCGATTTGCGCTGGCTCAATGCCAATATCTTCAATCAGGAGTACTTTATCCTTCGTATCAAGCTCAAACTTCGTGCCGATACCATTAACGATACGTGTTAAATTCCCACCAACAAGCTCACCGCGTACACGTCCACCATGAATCGTTGTTAGCTTCGAAATATTTTTATCGTAGTAAATCTCTGCTGGTGCAAATAATTGCTTAAACATCATTTTAGTACGTTCTGGTAAGCCTTCATGACCAATGCTTGAAATCGTTGGACCATGAAATGTTACTAAATTACTTAGCTGACCGATAGCTGTGTGTAAAAACGTGCTATCAGAGAAGCCCCAGAAAATTTTTGGATTTTCTTCTAATAGCATATAGTCGATTTTATCTGCGACACGCGCAGCCCCGTAGCCACCGCTTGCGCAGAAAATGGCTTTCACCTCTGGATCTTCAATCATTGCTTCAAAATCACGTGCACGATCACGGTCTGAACCCGCTAAATAATGCACATGCTTTTGTACACTTTCTCCTAAAATATAACGTAAGCCAAGTTCCTCTAAATACTGTAGGCCACGCGTTAAATTATCCATATTAGGTGGTGATGACAAAGCGACGATTCCTACTAAATCGCCCTCTTGTAAATGTGCTGGTCTTGTTCTCATGACTGAAAACTCCTTTTATCGTTTACTTCCCTTTTAACTGTATCAAAAAAGCGACTTTCTGACACTTTTTTTCCTCTTAGTATTAAGCTATAGTTAAAAAAAGGAAATGGAGGACGACAAAATGAAGCCAATTATCGGTGTTACGATGCAACCTGCTAAAGGGACGCAGCAAATTAATAATCGCTATATTACATCTATTTTAGAAGCAGGCGGGATTCCGCTTTGTATTCCAAACAATACGCCTATTGACGACGTACTATCACGACTAGACGGTTTGCTTGTTATTGGTGGCGACGATATTCACCCGAAGTTTTTTAACGAGGATCCACTTCCTGGACTGGGTCATGTTGATGTAGCACGCGATAACAGCGATATTGCAGTAGTTCATGCGGCCATCAAACATACGCTTCCTCTTCTCGCAATTTGTCGCGGGGAGCAAATTTTAAATATCGCGCTAGGTGGCACACTTTATCAAGATATTCCGCGTCAATTACCACAAGCCATTCAGCATAAACAAGCTGCCGACCGTGCGACACAAATTCATTCCGTAAACATTGTAAGAGAGACAAAACTTTCAACAATTGTTGAAGCTGAATCGATTATGACCAATTCATTCCATCATCAGTCAGTAAAGGATGTTGCGTCTACCTTAACTATTAGCGCTACCACCAATGATCATGTCATTGAAGCTATTGAGCATCCAAATCATCCATTTTGCATTGGTGTACAATGGCATCCTGAAGAGCTTAATGATGAAGCTTCAAAACGTCTATTCACAGCATTTGTCAATGCTTGTCACTAAAAAAAGAGGAAATCGTATTTGGTACGACTTCCTCTTTTTATTTAATTTCTTTCACAACAACTTGTCCGCGTCTTACTTTTGCTTCATAGATAGCTGCATCTGCCACACGAAATAGCTGATCAATTAATTGATAACGTCCTGCAGTATATGCGACCCCTATACTAACTGATAATGAAAACGTTTCAATATCGGCTAACTTAAAAGGTGTTTGCATCAGTTTTTCATGCAGCTCCTTAATATCTTCTTCCACCACTTCATAGCCATATGGAATAAGTCCAATAAACTCATCACCACCATAGCGCACAATTGAAATATCATGTTTAGGATTCCAACTTTTTAATCGATCGGCTACAAATTTAATCGCCTCATCACCTACCGCATGGCCATACGTATCATTGATTAATTTAAAACGGTCGATATCGAGTACAAACAATGTATAATTCTTTACTTGCTGCTGCTTCTTTAATAAATCTTCATAAAAATTACGATTTTGTACTTTTGTTAGTTGGTCGACATACAATTGAGATTCATAAAATTGACGTGAAAAATTTTGAATAATGGTTGTACGTTCACTACTATTTTCAAAATCATAATGTTCATTTAGTAAATCAATTAAAATCGATTGATATTTAATAACATCCTTATAGCGTTCATTTTCTTTTAATACGTTAATTACTAAGTTTAATTCAAACTTTATTTACATTAAATCCACAGTTTGAGCTAGTCCATCATCAAAATAAGTAAGTGCTTGATCAATTGATCCCATACGCATTTCTAATAGCGCCTGGCATATTGGATACATAAAATAAAAGCTATCAACGATGATGTCGCGTTCTTTTAGCCATATTAAAATACGCTGGCATTCCTCATAATCTTTATTTAAATATAAAAGTTCAAACGAATAAATCCAAAACATATAACGTGCCATTCGACTAATTGTCGTGTTGTCTTCATACAATGACTTCATTTGATAATAAAGACGTAATCCCTCTTGATGTTCACCTATATCTACAAAGTAATACATTAAATTATTCGCTACCGTACAAATTAAATCGGTATATCCCTTAGCAGAAACTTCACATAATAATTTTTTATATGCTTCTTGTGGCTGTCCTATACGATTATATGCATTGAAGATAATACAACTTAACTCATGCCGTTCTTTAATTTCTTCATAGCCATATTTTTCAATTAATGGATTAACTAAAATAATATATGGATATACCTCAGACATACGACTCGTATTAATTAAAATACGCTCTAACCATACCATCGCAGATACATACATATCATAGTCCTCGTGTTGAAATGCGCTTTCAATAACTAAACGAAACAAAGGTTCTGCTATATGATAGTCTCCATCTTTAAAAGATTGTTGTGCTAATAAAAATTTACGCTGTTGCTCTTCAAGTGTAAATAATTTTTCCATTTAAAATCTCCTTACACACGACTTTTAACTTATATCTATTTTACCAAATTTTGGTCTCATCAAACCATTCATTTGGAATAGATACGAAAATATCGACAAAAAAAGACTCTAATCACAATGGATTAGAGTCTATATAAACCTTGATACCGGTGGTCGGGGTCGAACCGACACTCCTTACGGAACACGATTTTGAGTCGTGCGCGTCTGCCAATTCCGCCACACCGGCATATATAAAAGTTAAATTAAATAAAAAAATGGAGGCGGCAACCGGATTCGAACCGGTGGTAGAGGTGTTGCAGACCTGTGCCTTACCACTTGGCTATGCCGCCATCATTAAAAATATAAAATTGGAGCGGAAGACGAGGTTCGAACTCGCGACCCCCACCTTGGCAAGGTGATGTTCTACCACTGAACTACTTCCGCATATGGCTGGGGTACCAGGATTCGAACCTGGGCATGACGGAATCAAAATCCGTTGCCTTACCGCTTGGCTATACCCCAATAATGGGGCGACTGATGGGAATCGAACCCACGAATGCCGGAACCACAATCCGGTGTGTTAACCACTTCACCACAATCGCCATTACATTATATGTTTGTCTCGGTGACTGTCAAACAATCACCTAAACGTTATAGGTTTAATTAAATTGGCAGGGGCAGTAGGAATCGAACCCACACCAAAGGTTTTGGAGACCTCTATTCTACCGTTGAACTATGCCCCTATAAATGGTGGAGGGGGGCAGATTCGAACTGCCGAACCCGAAGGAGCGGATTTACAGTCCGCCGCGTTTAGCCTCTTCGCTACCCCTCCAAATATATGCCGGCGAAAGGAGTCGAACCCTCGACCTACTGATTACAAGTCAGTTGCTCTACCAACTGAGCTACACCGGCAAATGGTGGGTTTGGACGGAATCGAACCGCCGACACTTAGAGCTTCAATCTAATGCTCTACCAACTGAGCTACAAACCCACAATTAAATTTTTAAAATGGCGGTCCGGACGGGACTCGAACCCGCGACCTCCTGCGTGACAGGCAGGCATTCTAACCAGCTGAACTACCGGACCATTGGTTGCGGGGACAGGATTTGAACCTGCGACCTTCGGGTTATGAGCCCGACGAGCTACCACTGCTCCACCCCGCGATAATGATATTAATTTAAATGGTGGAGGATGACGGGATCGAACCGCCGACCCCCTGCTTGTAAGGCAGGTGCTCTCCCAGCTGAGCTAATCCTCCAAAATGGTGACCCCTACGGGATTCGAACCCGTGTTACCGCCGTGAAAGGGCGGTGTCTTAACCGCTTGACCAAGGGGCCATCAGAGAAATCTTTTAATTTCTATATATAAATAAGTTCTGAGTGTCGTGAAGAATATGGCGGAGAGTAAGGGATTTGAACCCTTGAGACAGGTGTACCCGCCTACACGATTTCCAATCGTGCTCCTTCGGCCACTCGGACAACTCTCCGAGAAATCATAATAATGGCTCCGCTGACAGGACTCGAACCTGTGACCCTCTGATTAACAGTCAGATGCTGCTACCAACTGAGCTACAGCGGAATAGTAAAAAAAGAATTACAGCCTAGCGACGTTCTACTCTCGCAGGGGGAACCCCCCAACTACCATCGACGCTAAAGAGCTTAACTTCTGTGTTCGGCATGGGAACAGGTGTGACCTCTTTGCCATCATCACTAGACTATTTTCTTTAAGAACAAAAATAATTATATCATTTAATAATAATAAGTCAACACTTTTTTATTATGATAAAATAATTGTTCTTTCAAAACTGGATAAACTGTGACATGAAAGTAATATTTGGTTAAGTCCTCGACCTATTAGTATTCGTCAACTCCGTACATCGCTGCACTTCCATCTCGAACCTATCTACCTGATCGTCTTTCAGGGGTCTTACTTACTTGCGTAATGGGAAATCTCATCTTGAGGGGGGCTTCATGCTTAGATGCTTTCAGCACTTATCCCGTCCACACATAGCTACCCAGCGATGCC
>NZ_JTFC01000032.1 GCF_003991225.1 Candidatus Kurthia intestinigallinarum | reverse complement strand
TTTTTGTAATTTCACTTCTAAATCTAGCGGTAATATGAGTTGATTCATGTTATAATTTTTATACATAAAGAGTCTCCTTTTGGTTGGTTTGGTGTGGTAACTTAATTTTATCAAAAGGGGCTCTTTTTATTCTATACAAAAACAAAAAAATTACAGATAAAAAGGACTTCGGCATCTTCATTTGCCGAAGTCCTTTCTTTAGCTAGGGTTTTGTCCCAGCCTCTTTTCATCTTCACTACATCAGCTCTTATTTTCGCTAGTATTCACCGAGAAATAAGGTCATTTCTTACAAAAATAAGTCAATACACCCAAAATGCTTGCATTATAAGACGTAAGATTTTATGATATTTAATATTTACGATGTAATTATAGATTTGGACCATCTATGATTCCTTTCGTCAAAGCCAACAACAGAAGAGACACGGTAACGATAATGGTTACCGTGTCTCTTTTTTATGAATAGCTATTCACCATCGGTATTGCTATACTAATAAAAAGCAAAAAGGAGTGAAAAGAATGATTGAAGTAGAAAAAAATCGTATTTTCTCAACACACGGACCATTAGAAATAGTCGAGCATATTGTGAAAATCCCAGGCGCACCCATGAATGTCTATAGCTTTTTATTAGATGGCGTCCTCATTGATACGGCTTCTCCTGGGTTACGCACACAATTTTTTGAATTTATTGAGCATAAAACCGTTGACCATGTGCTGCATACACATTTTCATGAAGACCACATCGGTAATACCGCTGAAGTGATTCAAAAATTCGGTATCGAAGCTTACATACATCCGATAAGCGTCACAAAAACGACGACTAAAATGCGTCTACCCCGTTATCGCCAAAACGTTTGGGGGCCACCACCAACGCCTTTTACAAGCCATGCCTATAGTTCAACATTTGCTTCTAAAAATAGCGTCTGGGACATCATTCCGACACCCGGGCATACAGAGGATCATGTCGCGCTTTATAATCGGCAGCATGGCTATTTATTTACCGGTGATTTATTCGTGACGCCAAAGCCAAAAATCGTACTCGTCGATGAAAATATTTTAGCGACAATGGCTTCGTTAGAAAAAGTACAGAAACTTGATTTTGATACAATGATTTGTCACCATGCAGGTGTGCTTGAAAATGGACAGACATTAATTGATATGAAACTGAATTATTTAAAAGAGCTCCAATATCGTGTTCAAAAGTTCATGAACGAAGGGCTAGATGTTTTCGAAATTACCAAAACCATTTTTCCAAAACAATACCCTATCGTCGAGCATTCTAATTCTGAATGGTCAGCTATGCATATGATTCGCGTCTTTATGAATAACGGTTGACTAAAAACAGTGCCTCTGTTGGTAATAAAAAGAAGGGTTCGCGCTGACGCAAACCCTTTTTTTCTTATAATTATTTTTTCCAACCGGAACTGTCTATTTATACTAGCTTTTTTTATATTGATTTACCAATGTAAGAAATTCGCGCCAATCCGTTAAGCGTGTCCACGTTTCGTCGCGATTATACGCCTGGTCACGAATAATCGAAAGCGTTTGAACATCTTTTAATGTACGTAAAACGGTTGGCTTATCATCTACATAAACATCTAACTGCAATGTTTGAATCGTCGCGATTTTTTCAGCATCCTCCATACCACAGAAAAAATGCCCTTCTGCAATCGGATAGCCTTGCTCTTTCATCCATGCTTTAGAACGTGCACAATATTCTTTCGGACGCGCCGTAATATAAAATACCTCATGACCATCCGCTACAAGCTGCTGTAGTGTTTCTTTAGCGTATGGAAAGCTTGGACAGGTAGTGAAATAAATCGCTTCTAAATGCGCTTTCCACGCCTCATAGCCCGCTTCATCTGTTAGGCCGAACGGTTCATGAATTTCCACACGCTTAATCTGTTCAAAAACATCCATACTAAGCGTTTGATGAAATGTTTGATTGTACAGTGAAAATGCATGACGACGTAAATCAATTAACGTATCATCAATATCAAAACCGAATCTCATAAAATCCTCCTAATGCACCGCTTCAAATTGCTGCGCAAAATGCTGTTCTTCTCGTAGCTGCTCATGCTGTAAATGGTGAATCATCGAACGACGCGATGCTTCGAACTGCTCGATTTGTGCATTCGATAACGTTCCTTCATCCGTGATAATGGCTGCTAAGTACTCTGCATCTACTAAAGCACTATTCAACCCAAATGCTCCTGTTGGTGTCATCGTATGTGCTGCATCCCCTAATAAGACAACGCCATTGCCACCCCAACGATCTGCATAAGAACTGTGCACATCAAGTAGTACAAAATCGCTCCATGACGTAATTGTGTCATCTACAACATCCGTTAACGTTGGAAATACCTCTTTTAACTGTGCAATAAAGGGCTCAAATGGCTGTTTACGCCATTCTTTAAAACTTCCCTTATCGATGTTCCATCCGACTTGAATGCGGTCCTCAGCCTGCGTAAAGAGCGCTAACTGTTTCCCATCAATTAAAGCCATGCGAATAATTGGCTCCCAATCCTTTGGACGTGGAATACGTGCCCACAATAAATCATAGCCATGCTCCCACGTATGATACGGAATATGCGCTTTTTTGCGAACTGCTGAATAACGACCATCCGCTCCGACAACGAGCTTACTATGTACGCTAATGCGTTCTCCGTTCATTTCTACAACTGTTCCAATAACTTGTTTGTTATCATATAAAAGTTCTCTCATACGCGTATTCAACAATAATTCAAAATTAGGCGCCTGCATAATTGGCTCCAAAATCGCCGCTAATAAATAGCGTTGAGGTACATGAATTCCTAGATGCCCCACTGTAATTTCTGGAAAAATTGTGTTATAACATACGCCGTCTTTCCAATTTTCCAAGCGTGTCATCGGAAGCATTCCACGTGCTTTGACGCCAGCTAATAACGCGTGACGCTCAAGCACCGCTTCTCCTTGTTCATTCACATGCTCTCCTCGAAAAGTCTTCCCAAGTGAGGGACTACTTTCAATCAGTGTAACATGTAAGCCCCGACGCACAAGCAATGTTGCCAGTAATGCGCCGGCAGGTCCTGCTCCAACGATACAAATATCCGTTGTTCTTTCCACGTTAAAAGCCTCCTAGTGCTTTGGGTAAGCAACGATGCGTAAGTCATTGCCTACAAAATTTACCGTATCAAATTCAAAATCACGCGCTTCACTCATTTGCTGTGCATCACTACCGCCAACAGGTGTAATACTATTCGTCCCGCCTAATACTTTTGGCGCCATATAAATAATGACCTTCTGTACAAGCTGTTGACGGAAAAATGAAGCGTGTACACCTGCTCCCCCCTCTACTAGAATGTCTGTAATGCCCGCTTCATAAAGTGCATCAAGCGTTGCCTCTAAATCTAAGCCATCTGTTGTTTTTTCAACACGAATGATTTCAACACCTTGAGCAAACAATGCCTGTGCTCGCTCTGCAGGTGCCTCATTCGATGTCACAATAATCGTTCTTGCTTCAGCTGTTTGTGCAACCGCTGCAGTTGGTGGTGTTTGAAGTTCGCTATCTAAAACGATGCGAATAGGGTTTTTGCCTTCTTTTGAAACAAGACGTGTTGTCAGTGATGGATTATCTGCTAAAACCGTACCGATACCAACAAGAATCCCATCCATTTCATGACGATATTCATGCACATCTTCACGTGCATCATCACCTGTCACCCATTTGGAATCACCTGTAGCAGCCGCAATTTTACCATCTGCTGTCATCGCATATTTTGCTACGACAAATGGACGTGCTGTCAGCATGTTATGAATAAAACGTTCATTTAATTTATACGCCTGTGCTTCTAGTACACCTACCTCTACTTCGATACCGGCATCACGTAACAGCGCAATGCCGCGTCCTGCGACACTTGGATTGGGATCAGTCATTGCGACAACGACACGTTTTACGCCCGATTCTTTTACTAAATTGGCGCAAGGCGGCGTTTTCCCGAAGTGTGAGCACGGCTCTAGCGTGACATACAATGTAGCACCTGCTGCATGGTCTCCCGCCATACGAAATGCATGCACTTCTGCATGAGGCTCTCCTGCTTTTCGGTGTAGGCCTGTACCTACAATCACATCATTATTAACAATGACGGCACCTACCATTGGATTGGGATTTGTGTTCCCTCGTGCACTCGATGCTAAATCAAGCGCTAACTGCATATAATATTCATCATTTCTAAGCATACCTGTTCCCCCTAAATCGCTAGCGAATATGTCCTGATTTTTCACGTTTCGTTTCTAAATAGTAATGGTTTGTCGCATTTTCACCACCCCATAATGGTACATGCCCATTCGTAGATAAACCATGTGCTTCAAGTGCCGCTAATTTTTTCGGATTGTTTGTAATTAATGTTACGGGTTTTTGACGTAGTGATTCTAATACTTTTAACGACTCTTCATATGAACGTGTATCATCTTCAAAACCTAATGCATGATTTGCCTCTACTGTATCAAGTCCTTCTTGTTGCAATAAATAAGCCATTGATTTTGAAAATAAGCCAATGCCACGGCCCTCATGATTTGCTAAATAGAAAATAGCCCCTACACCGTTATCAACAACCATTTTCATCGATTCATGTAATTGGTAGCCACAGTCACAGCGTTGACTTCCGAAAATATCCCCCGTATGGCAAATACTATGCATCCGTACAAGTGCATCAGGCGCATGTTCAAAATCACCGTATACTAATACCGATGATTGTTGCCCAAAGGCTAAATTCATTGTATTTAAATGATTGATAACTTCTTTTTTAGACCAAGATTTTTGTACTGTTGTCCAACAGTACCAATTAAAAGTTGCTTCAAAATCCCCCTGTTTAATTGGTAACTTAACCGGCCCTACCACACAAATATTTTCTTCATTAGTAAGCGGCACGAACGTCATCTTTTCTTCTATCATAGTTAAATTTGTTTGTGTCATTTCCATATAGCGTCGCTCTTTTCATTTCGTTTTATTTGTTACTTTTCGTAACTTACTATATTGTAGTAAGTTTTGAATGTCAACTATTTCAATCTGAAAATAGTTTCATTCGATTTTTCATGCAAAAACCTCTATACTGAATTGTATGTGAAAAAGAGAGGATGATTATTGTGGGATTTCCTACCCATCATAAAGTGTACCGTATTTACGCTCAAGGCACCGTAGTTGTCCTTTTTAAAGGTGCCTTAACGAATCCAACTGATTTAGAGGAAGATTTAATCGTATCAAACGGTTCATTTGATGTTGAGCTTAAAATCAAAAACGCCTCAATCGTATCATCAATTGCCCCTGATATGTTAAACCTAACAGTGGAGACGATTTTTAGCTATACAGCCAAAGAGCCTTTATCAACGAAAGAGCTTCATCAAATGCAATTATCAATTTTAAACGGCCAAAATATTATGATTAAACCAAATTCGTTCCCATATGATGTTCCTGTTGTTTCGAGTAATATTTTTTGGGATTCGATGAGTTATCGCGAGGTCGAGCATTTAGATGCTTATCGCTAATCATACAAAAAAGCCTCTCATACGCATATGAGAGGCTTTTTTTATTCGTCTTCTTGTTCTTTAAATAGCAGCGGTGTACGTTCTAATTGATCAATAAATTTCTTTGATTTAAAGCGCATACCCGTTTGCTCCTCATAAATTGTTGAAACAATATTTTTGATAAATCGCTTTGTTTCTTTTTTTAACGTTAACGAACCTACTTGCTCGATCGGCATCTTATAAAACATCCGAATCAATTTGAGTTGCGTTGGCGTTAAACGAATAATATACGGATCTTGATGAAAACAGCGATGACATAAAAAACCACCACTTGAAAATGAAAATGCAAATTCCCCTTCTGTGGCACCACATGAAGCACATTGATGTAAAATAGGCTGCACCCCTGTATACGGAAGCATCTTCCATTCGACAAACAAACTAATCGATTCTGGGTCATACCCTTCTTCGATTGCATGAAGCGCTTGTAATAGCACATTATAGGCGTACTCATCAGGCGTATCTTGCTCGGTTAGACGGTCTACAATTTCAACACAATAACTCGCATACGCCGTCGCGACAATATCGGTTTGAATATGTCGCATCGAATCAATGGCCTCACCTTGTTGCAATGTACCCATACCACGCCCATGATGAACAATAAAGATTCCATGCATAAATGGTTGACAAATACCTGCTAGACGACTAGAGGGCTTTTTCGCACCTCGCGCCATCGCAGCTACTTTCCCCGCCTCGCGCGTTAGCAATGTCACAACCTTATTTGATTCTCCGTACGGTTTTGTTTTTAAGACAATGCCTTCCCATTTATTCAGCAATTGCCCCACTTCCCTTATTAGTATTCATCATCACGGTAGCCGTAGTCACGTAATTGTGAAGAACGGTCACGCCAATCTTTTTGTACTTTTACCCATAGTTCTAAATAAACTTTCGAGCCAAGTAAATTTTCGATATCTTTACGTGCGCGTGTACCGATTTCTTTTAGCATTGCGCCACGTTTACCGATAATAATCCCTTTTTGTGATTCGCGTTCGATAATGATTGTCGCCATTACATGGACACGGTCCTTATCTTCTTCACGACGGATTTTTTCAATTTCCACTGCGATTGAGTGTGGCACTTCATCGCGTGTTAAGTGTAATGCTTTTTCACGAATTAATTCTGCAATAATAAAACGTTCTGGGTGATCGGTTACTTGGTCAGCCGGATAATATTGTGGACCTTCTGGTAAATATTTTTTAAGCGTTGTTAATAGATTGTCTACATTATTTCCTTGAAGTGCTGAGATTGGTATAATTTCCGAAAAATCAAATTCGTCTTTATATTGGTCAACGATTTTTAAAACTTCGTCTGGGTGAATCGCATCGATTTTGTTAATAATTAAAAAGACAGGTGTTTTTGTGCCTTTTAACATATCGATTACATAACGGTCACCCGTACCTAATTTTTGTTGTGCATTGACCATGAACATAATGGCATCTACTTCACGTAAAGCATTTTTTGACACTTTTGACATGAATTCACCAAGCTTATGTTTTGGTTTATGAATCCCTGGTGTATCGATGAAAATCATTTGTGCATCATCTTGCGTTAATACACCTTGTACTTTGTTACGTGTTGTTTGTGGCTTATCCGACATAATCGCAATTTTTTGTCCAATTACACGGTTTAAAAATGTTGATTTACCAACATTCGGGCGACCGATAATTGAAATAAAGCCTGATTTAAATTCTGACATAAAATAAGTTCCTCCGTTGTTTAAAACCATTTTGGTAAAAAAATGATGCACGCGATGACGACACTCGCAAGCGCATAAATAAGCACCGCTCCTGCAGCAATATCTTTTGCTGCCTTCGCAAGCGGATGAATATCTTGCGTTGCTAAATCGACGACTCGCTCAATTGCACTATTCACCATTTCAAGTGCAAGCATACCGGCAATTAATAAAATGATGATACACCATTCTAGCGCAGATAAGCCTGTTAAAAAACTAACAGCTAAAACAAGAATTGTCGCTACTAAATCCACGCGAAAATTCTGCTCAGCTGCAGCTTGTTTCATTCCACTTAGTGCGTAGCGAAATGAACGTATAAATTTAGTGACGTTCATTCGTGTCGCGCGATAAGCCATATGATTCTAAAATTTCATCTTGTTTACCAAACATGATTTTTTCATCTTCAGGAACCATATGGTCGTAACCTAACACATGTAGTAAGCCATGGACAGCTAAAAAGCCTAACTCACGCTCAAATGAATGACCGAACTCTTCTGCTTGTTCACGTGTACGATCAATTGAAATGATAACATCCCCTAAAATACGAGGCATACCCTCTGCAATAATCGCTGTTTCACCTTCACCAAGTTCTTCTAGCGCAAATGAAATCACGTCTGTTGGGGCATCTTTATGACGATACTCCTTGTTGATTTCATGAATTGCTTCATTCGTAACGAATGTTACCGATAACTCGGTACCATCTTCTACTTGCTCGATTTTTGCAGCATGTTGAAGTAATCCTTCTACAAGCTCTAAATCTTTGTCTGTTACTTTTCCTGTTTCATCTAAAAAATCAATATTTAACATATGTGCCTCCTAAGCAATCCATAAGTCTTATTCGTTTGGCTCTGGATATTCAATACGTGAATGGAATGTACCATTCAATGTTTCACAGAACACTTGCTCAATTGTATGCAACTCTTGAATCGTTAAATCACATTCATCAAACTGGCCATCCTGCAACTTGTCTTGCGCGATAGCATGGACCAAGTTTTTAATCTTCTCTGGTGTTGGATCTTTCATCGAACGCACAGCTGCCTCCACACTATCTGCTACTGTTATTATAGCAATTTCTTTCGTTTGTGGCTTGGGTCCTGCATACCGATAATCAGATTCTTTTACCGTCGGGTCTTGTTGCTTCGCCTTATAATAGAAAAACTTCACTGCCGTTGTCCCGTGATGTTGACGTGCAATATCAACGATTTCTTTTGGCATTTTATGTTTTTCCAAAATACGCACACCATCTGCCGCATGAGCAATAATTATATCGCGAGATTTCTCTGGTGGCAAATGGTCATGCGGATTTAAGCCATTTGTTTGATTTTCAACGAAAAAGCCGGGGCGTTTTGTTTTTCCAATATCATGATAATAGCAGCCAACACGTGCCAATAAACCATCTGCTCCAACTGCCTCACAAGCGGCCTCTGCCAAGTTTGCGACCATAATACTATGATGATACGTCCCAGGCGCTTCCATTAAAATCTTTTTTAGTAATGGATGATTTGGACTTGATAATTCGATGAGGCGCAGGCTAGATAAAATGCCAAATACCGTTTCAATAAATGGTAATGTGCCGATTGTTAATGCACCTGACAATAATGCGGAAACAATCGCTGCTACTAAATAAAATAGCAATTCTTTTGCTGTATAGCTTGATTGTGTCATTAATAAGTAAAATGCGATAAACAAACTATTGACGATTGCAACACCAAAGCTTGTTTGCAGCACCTTCGAACGTTTTTGCATATTGCGTACAAAATACAAGGAGCTTATACCACTTAAAATCATATACAGCGCAATCTCCATCTGCATAACCGTAGAATAACCTTCTTGGAAAATAACGCCTGCAGAGATTCCTAGCATCATTGTCACCAATACCGCAATTCGCTCGCCTACAAGCATGCGGATCATCATTGGTGCAAGTGCAGCTGGAAATAGAAAACCTAGTAAAAGGTCAAATTCTCGGTCGACAATGCCTAGTAGTTCCATAAAGCCAATGCTTAATACATAAATAATCGATACAATTAAAAGATTACGAATTTTATGCTCGATTTTCATATTTTTCGCATTATTAAATATCATATAAAAGAACAACATTTGGATAATAATTAATAATGCGAGACCAACATAAGGTTTAAGAGATTGATGTGTAGCAAGCATACCGGTTACTTCTAATTGATGATATACATCGCGGTCAATCACTTCTCCCTCTTGTACGATGATTTGGCCTTGTAAAATACGCGTCGGATCTATTGATTCAATAGCCTGTTGACGTTTTTGCTCCGTTGCATCTTCATCTAATAATTCATTCGCTACCATCGCACTTCGCGCAATACGAATACTCACGTTCATCAAATCCGTTGGAAATGAATAGGTCAGACGAATGGCATTTCCAATTGATTCCCGCTTTTCTGCCACATCTGCTTCACGAACTGGTTGTTGCAATACGGATGTTACTTTTTCAACAACCGAATCTCTGCCATCTTCGAGTTCACTTTTCGTTGCAGCTAATAATACAGCTAAATCTTCATCAGATAACTCAACATTTAATTCCTTACTATCTAATGATTTTTTTAGCGCTTCTAGCTGTTTTTTTTGTTGTGCCTTCGCTGCTTTCGCGGAATCGCTCGTCGCCTCAATTTCCTTTGCATCTAGCGCATAATTATAAATAGAGCGAACGACGGATGCCTGATTTTTTCCAACCTCTTCTGAATATGTATATACCGGCTCTACGCTATCTGCAGCGGCTTGTTTGTCTAGCTTCGTCTGTTCTGTATCTTCGATTGTTTTAACAGCGCGAATCGTTTCAGGAGACACTTGGAATAACTTCACATTATAATTTTGCCCCTGAATATTCCCCATCATTAAAAGAAATTGTAGGAGTCCTACAACACTAAGTGCAACGATTAGTAGTAGACGAAATGGTAATAATCGCTGTAACTTTTGGATGATTGTGGTCAATCGACTCATTCCCTTCTCACGAGCTGTCGACTACTGATTGGTATCATACGCATTAATAATTTTTGCAACAATTGGATGACGAACGATATCGCCTGCTTCAAGTACTTGGAATGAAATTTCCTTGATACCTTTTAACATATGTTCTGCATGCATCAATCCTGAAGCCACACCATTTGGCAAATCAATTTGTGTTTTATCACCCGTAATAACCATTTTCGAGCCAAAACCTAGTCGTGTTAAAAACATTTTCATTTGAGCCTTCGTCGTATTTTGTGCCTCATCTAAAATAACAAAAGCATCATCTAATGTGCGACCACGCATATACGCAAGTGGCGCAATTTCAATCGTTCCACGTTCAATTAAACGTGTCGTTTGATCAAGGCCTAACACATCGTGAAGTGAATCATACAGCGGACGTAAATAAGGGTCTACTTTTTCTTTTAAATCGCCAGGTAAAAAACCTAATGATTCTCCTGCTTCTACAGCTGGTCGCGTTAAAATAATGCGCTTCACATGCCCATTTTTTAGCGCTTGCACAGCCATCACAACCGCTAAATACGTTTTACCGGTGCCTGCTGGTCCAATACCAAATACAAGGTCATGCTTTTGCATCGCACGAATATATTGGCGTTGACCAATTGTTTTCGCACGAATTGCGCGCCCTTTCGTTGTATGAGCAATCGCTTCATTATATAACTCAGCAAAATATTCGATTTTCCCCGTTTTCGCTAACTCAATCGCAGATACAACATCTCGCTGATTAATATTTATATTTTTTCGAATTACACGTAAGAGTTGATCGATCAGTGCAGCTGTTAGCTCTTTTTCAGCTTCATCACCAACAATATGAACCGTATCGCCACGTGTAATAATTCGTACACTAAACGCTTCTTCGATTAATTTCAAATTAGCGTCCGATGTACCTAGTAGCATTACGGCTTCATTTGGGTCTTTTAATGTTAATTGAATCGGTTGTTGTTCAGTCATGTTCATTCTCCTCAATCAAGAATTGCCTAGCTTAGTTTTACTGTAGCATTATCACTTCATTGGTGCAAAGTATACCCATAAAAAAGAGGGCACTGCTAACTTCCTAGTACCCTCTTTTCTTATTATTTACGCTTGGCTTTTGGTGGCCCTAAAATTTCAGCCATTAATACCGCACGCTTCACGTCATTTTTTGTATGAAATAACAGATTTTTTTGTTTTTTAGCAGTAGGACCTTGCTCATTTAGCATTCGGTCCATTGATTTAATACGAACTTTTTCGACACCTTTTGAATCCGTTAAATCATGAGCACCTATTTTTTGTTCAAGTGCATCAAAACGTTCTTTATAACGTGGGTCTTGCGCCAATTGCTCCGCACGTTTTTTCGCTTGTTGCGCCACTTTACGTGCTTGCTCTTGTCTTTTAGACAACGGCTTTGCATCGTCTTCAATTTCATTCATTTTGTCTTTCATTTGTTGCACAAGATCATCTAAGCGACCTTTATTCGGGCTATTTGCTGAGCGTCGACTGGAATTTTTCGTTGGCTTTTTTTCTCCTTTTTTATCAGAAAAGAAATAACCAATCAATGAAACAATAATAAAAATAATGAGTCCTTCCATTAATCAGACCCCCTTATTTTTCTTCTTGATGTGAATCATCCATCTTACTTAATGATGTACGCATTGATGTATCTGCTTGGACATTTTGATAATTCATATAATCCATGACACCAATATTTCCTTTTTTGAATGCTTCTGCTAAAGCTAGCGGTACTTCTGCTTCTGCTTCTACCACTTTCGCCTTCATTTCTTGTACACGCGCAATCATTTCTTGTTCATTTGCTACGGCCATTGCACGACGTTCTTCTGCTTTAGCTTGTGCAATGTTTTTATCCGCTTGCGCTTGTTCAATTTGTAATTCTGCACCGATATTTTTGCCAATATCCACGTCTGCGATATCAATCGATAGAATTTCGAAGGCTGTCCCTGAATCTAAACCTTTTGATAATACGGTTTGTGAAATCATATCTGGGTTTTCAAGTACTTCGGTATGATGTTTTGCACTACCAATTGTCGAAACAATCCCTTCACCTACACGAGCGATGATTGTTTCTTCACCAGCACCACCGACTAAACGGTCAATGTTGGCACGTACTGTAATACGTGCTTTTGCTTTTACTTCAATTCCGTTCATCGCAACCCCTGAAATAAATGGTGTTTCAATAACTTTTGGATTTACCGACATTTGAACCGCTTCTAATACATCACGACCTGCTAAATCGATTGCTGCACAACGTTCAAATGTTAAATCAATATTAGCACGATGTGCCGCAATTAATGCATTCACAACGCGGTCTACATTACCACCTGCTAAGTAGTGACTCTCAAGTTGATTAATTGTTACTTCAATGCCCGCCTTATGTGCCTTGATTAACGGATTTACGACACGTGACGGAATAACACGACGTAAGCGCATACCGATTAATGTAAAGATACTTACTTTGACGCCTGCTGCTAGAGCTGAAATCCATAATGCAACTGGTACAAAAGTAAATAATAAAACCAGTACGACAAATACGACGACGATTGCAATAATTGTTCCGATTGCCATCAGTTTTTCCCCTCTTTCTCTATGCTTCTTTTATTTTTGCACGCACAACGATACGGGCTCCTTCAACCTCAATAATCACAACTTCTGTACCGGCTGCGATAAAGCCTCCTTCTGTTACGACATCAAGGCGCTCATCTCCATACATTGCTGTACCTGATGGGCGTAATGGCGTAGCTGTAATCGCTACTTGCCCTAAAAGTTCCGTACGGTTGACGTTCGATACATAACCACTCTTCGTATCTGTTGCATCGGATAAAACCATCTTATTAAAGACATTCAGTTTTTTACCGAAAAATTTCATCATAATCACCATTCCTACTACTGCGACGATAAGCGCAGTCAAAATTGAATACAGCATATACGGCGCATGCGGTGCTATCGACATCAAACTCATGACAATAAATGCAAAGCCAATGGTCCCAATGATGCCCCCTGGAACAAATAATTCTAAAAATAATAAAATCATTCCAGAGATAAGCATTAATACTGCAAGCGCTGTCAAACTTCCTTCTACGAAAAAGATACCGTAAACAAAGCTAATCGCCAATAGGTGTACGATAATTGGTGCAACGCCACTTGCCGAAAATAATGAAAAAACTAAGCTAAGACTAGCAATGCACAAAAGAACAGTAATGATGAGCGGGTGCGTCAATGACAACGACTGAGCCGACTCATGCGTACATCCACTAAGCAATAGCACACTTCCGATGAAGGCCATTCGTTTCATTGTTTTCACCCTTTCGTTGCTGTGCTTACTTTATTTACGGATTTACCTAGAAAAAGTTTCATAATTTTTCAAATTCTTTTCGAATAACGCAATGCCTGGACAGACAATCTAACAAGAATGACTGCACTCAAAAACAAACCAACAAAGGCTGCTGTATTTAAATATACAGCGTACATGCCATCAATAAACTGAGCTATGGCTAATAGTGCCACTGAAATAAAGCTAAATGTAATGGCCACTGTTAATAAAATAAGCAGTGATAGCCAGTGTGAAATAAAAGTGGCATTTTTCGTATCTGCAAAAATATCTGCTTTTACTGTCATTTCACCACGCTCGAAATTTTGAAAAATTTGATCTACACGTCTTGGCATATCACGTAGTTGTGGCATCAACAAAATCATTTCCTGAACCGCCGTTGTTTTCAACTCATCGACTGTTAGTGTTTGTGCAAGCTCCTGTTTATTATCAATTGAAAAGCGCTTCGCTTCATTAAAAATATCATAATGTGGATCGACAGAGCTTAATGTCCCATCCATCGTAATTAATGCTCTAAGCGCCATACTAACCATTGGATAAAGCTTTAACTCATGACTTTTCATAATATCAAATAAACGTTGGATAAGCGTTTCTGTTGAGATTTTATCCATATATTGAATGCTAATTAACAGTTGACTCAAATCCTGCTCTAGTCGTGCACGATTTTTCAAATTACCGTCTGTTACTAAGTTTTCAAGTCCTTGTGCCATAATTTTTACGTCGTTACGTGCAATGCCTATCAGCAAGGTTCGAAGCCCTCTGTTTTGAAGTGGACCAATCCGACCTGCTGCACCAAAATCTAAAAATACCGGTTCCCCCGTTTCTTCCATGACATAAACATTTCCTGGATGTGGGTCTGCATGAAAAACACCGGCCACAAGCAATTGTTCTAAAAAAGCACCATATATTTCACCTAAAACTTTTTGCTGCGGAATCCCTCGTTGCTTCAATAATGGTGTTGCTTTCGTAATCGATACGCCTTTAATATACTCCATCACTAAAATTTTTCGATTTGAAAGCTCAGGGTACACTTTTGGAATACGTACATTATGATCTGAACCTTTTAATGCATTAGTAATTTGCTCCATATTGCGGCGTTCAATATCAAAATTAATTTCTTCCCGCAAACCCGAAGCAAACCCTGTCGCTAATTGATAGAACCCTAAATTTTCAGCCCAAATAGATTCTTCTTCTAACCACATCGCAAAATGAAGTAAAATATCCAAATCCTTATTCATAATACGAGTCACATCAGAACGTAGTACTTTTACAATTACCTCTTCATTTGTATCTCGAAGTTGTGCGCGATGTACTTGTCCAATAGAGCCTGCTGCAAGAGGCGACTCTGAAAAGTATTTGAAATAAACACTTGGATCCTCTCCAAATTCACGACGGATAATTTGCTGCACTTCATCACTTGGCATAGCCCGAACATTTTGTTGTAATTTAGAAAATTCCTCAATAAATACGGGTGGTAAAATATCTTTACGCGTCGACAGCACTTGTCCAAACTTAATAAAGATACCACCTGTTTCTTCTAAAATATTTCGCAGTACAACAGCAATATAACGATCATTCTCATACGAACGCTTATATTGTAATGCCTTCCCAATCCCTTGCTTAAATGCAATTCGAAAAACTTGTGCAAGACGGCGTTTACGATAATAATTACTACGAATTTTTAAAAATGTATTTTCTTGATTTGCTTGAAAGTCACTTTCCTGCTTTGGATCAAACAATTCAAAGATTAAATAAAATAGCATTGAGATAAGCAACATACTACCAAACCAAACAAGTGTTGTAATATTTGATACTTGCTCAACTACGTCTTGATTAAAAAAATTCGTATGACGGAAATAAGAATACCAGAAAATAAATGTTGTAAGCCCGACACTAAGCACAGCTGACAAAATCCGTTTAATCATATTTAATTTTGTCCCCATCAAACGCCCACTTAAAAAGTAAATGAAAAAGCCCATTACGAGCAGTTGTATGATTGTCACGACGATACTCAATTCTAGCACCACCCTTTCTACTCTTTAAGCATACAATCCTTTCCAAAAAAAGTCGCATATCTAGCTGAAAAAAAGAAAAGAAAAGAAAGCACTGCCTAGATACCGAGACAGTAAAAAACACTTCCAAAGGTTTTTCCTTTAAAAGTGTTTCTCGTTATATTTTCTTAGTTTTTTAATTCAGTAAGTTTAAGCATCACTTTGTTTTTTATTATGCATGTGATTTTTTACGATAATACATATCAAAACCTACCCAGGAAATAATAAGTGCCGGTACACCAAAGTAAAAAACACTACGCTGACTTGGGTCTAATAATAGTCCTAGTGTAAAGATAGTTAATAACACAAACGCTACGATTGGCATCAATGGATATAGTGGCACTCGAAATGCCAGTTTCTTTACATCTCCACCATCACGTATATATTTACGGCGGAACATATACTGTGCTCCTACAATGCCCATCCATCCAACGACACAGCCAAATCCAGCAATTGCTACTAGCATTACATAAACCGTTGTTGGTGCGTAAATACTTGAAAGTAAGCATAGACAAGAAATAAGCATACAAATAATTAACGCTGGCATTGGAATTCCACGTTTATTCACCTTTAAGAACATTTTGGGCGCCATACCTTCATTTGCTAACGACCATAGCATACGTGTTGATGCATAAAGACCTGAATTCGCTACAGAAATAAGTGCTGTAATAATAACAATATTCATAATGTCCGCTGCATACGGAATCCCAATCATATCAAATACAGTTACAAATGGACTCTCTGATACACTTGCATCTTGCCATGGTAGTAAAGCCCCTAAAACGATGACAGCCCCCACAAAGAAAAATAGTGTGCGCCAAATAATATTTTTAATAGAGCGTGGAATATCTTTCCCTGGATTTTCACTTTCCCCAGCGGTGATCCCAATGAGTTCTGTTCCAGCAAACGCAAAACTGATTGATACCATCGCAATTAAAATAGGTGCTACACCATGTGGTAATAGTCCGTCTTCACTCATAAAGTTCGAGAAAAGAGGTGCTTGTTCATGACCTGTAATTGGTACAATGCCAAAAATAGCCGCTGCACCTAAAACAATAAATACTAATACTAGAATAATTTTTAAGCTAGCAAACCAAAACTCACTTTCGGCAAAAAATTTAACAGAGAAGGCATTAAAAGCAAAAATAATGACACCAAAAATGACACTCCAAATCCATACCGAAATATCTGGAAACCATCGTTGCATAAGCAATCCGACAGCCGTAAACTCCGATCCTACTGTAACGACCCAGTTGAGCCAGTATATAATACCGACAGCAAAACCTGCCCCTGGACTGATAAAACGTGTTGCATATTCATGAAATGAGCCAGTAGTTGGGCTATGTACAGCAAGTTCTCCGAGGCACATCATCACAAGAAACATTGTGAGACCCCCAACTAAATAAGCAAGCAATGTCCCAAATGGGCCCGCTTCATGCATAATATTACCGGTACTCAAGAAAAATCCCGTGCCGATAACTCCCCCTAATGAAATCATAAACATATGTCTACTTTTAATTGAGCGTTTTAACTGATATTGTTGCTCCATATGTATCCCCCTGTTATGCTGATTAGAAAAACAGATGTTTCCCATCATTCTTTTCTAATTTTCAAATTTTTTCAGCAATACAACCATATCGAATATTTATTCATATTTCAATATAAAAATTCAATTTTATACAAAAAAAGAATAATTCATATCATTTCAACACATAAAAAAAGACCTAAAGGATAAATCCTTTAGGTCTGATTCATTTGCAATTTGTTAAATCATGATAGTGCGTGTTTATGAACGTAGGGATTGTCTAGGAATGGAAATTACCACTTACGTTTACGAGCAGCTTCTGATTTCTTTTTGCGTTTTACGCTTGGTTTTTCATAAAATTCGCGTTTTCTTACCTCTTGAATAGTACCGCTTTTAGAAACAGTACGTTTGAAGCGACGAAGAGCATCTTCAAGCGATTCGTTTTTTCTAACGACAGTTTTTGTCATCTCTTTTCCCTCCCTCCGAACACACATCAACACAACATGATACTATTATATGTTCATATCGTTGTGTACTTAAAAAGTATACCAGATTATATTTCTGTGGTCAATAGGTATCAAAAAATTTTAGTCGAATAATGTTTTGTTGCTTAATAATCTGATTCTGCAGCTAAACCTTGCATAATTTTCACGCCAGAACTTGCACCAATACGCGTTGCTCCTGCTTCGATCATTGCTTTTAAATCTGCTAAAGAGCGCACGCCACCTGAAGCCTTAACACCAAGGTCTGGACCTACTGTTTTACGCATAAGCGCTACATCTGTAGGTGTTGCACCACCTGTTGAAAAACCAGTTGATGTTTTCACATAATCAACCCCTGCTTCAACAGCTAATTCACATGCTTTTACTTTTTCTTCATCTGTTAATAAACATGTTTCGATAATAACTTTTACAAGTGTGCCGTTTGCCGCTTCGACAACCGCTTTCATGTCATTTAATACTAGTTCATAGTCGCTACCTTTTAATGCGCCAATGTTTAATACCATATCTACTTCATCAGCACCTTTAGCAATCGCATCTTTCGTTTCAAATGCTTTTACATCTGATGTATTTGCTCCAAGCGGGAATCCAATTACTGTACATACTTTTGATACAGCGCCTTCTAATTCTTTTGCAGCTGTTTCAATCCATGTAGGATTAACACAAACAGAGGCGAAATCATATTGCTTTGCTTCTGCGCATAATGCGATAATTTGTTCTTTTGTTGCCTCTGGTTTTAATAATGTGTGATCAATGTATGATGCATAATTTTCAGTCATGAAAAAAACTCTCCTTTAAATAAAGTTGTCCGTACCTCTCATTAGAATAGCATGTTGCGTTCTAAATAGAAAGCGTTTACTAAAATTATACCCACTCCAATTTAGACAAAACGTTTTGCTTCGACAAAAAAAGGAATTACCATTATTTCGCGGCTTGTATACCGTTCGCAATTCTTTTTACTAGCTTCTCCATATAAACGTTATCAGCTAATTTTTTATCATCTTTTACATTCGTTAAAAACCCTAGCTGAATCGAAATTGCAGGTGCTTTCGTATAATTAAATAGCGCTAAATCCTCTCGATAAAAATGTCCTGTTGAGAAAACCTTACCTTTTGTGGAAACCTTTTTTAAAATGGCATTGGCCTGCTGATTACTTTTCTTGTATCGTTTAGACGTCGTTGATTTCTTTGAAGGGCTCATTATATAAAAGCCGTTCTGATAGCTTTTCCCACCATCTGCATGCAATGAAATAACTAACGTTGCTCGCGCTTTATTTGCCACTTTAGCGCGTTCTTTATTGGAAAGCTTCACATCATGCGCAGAACGCGTTAAAACGACCTTATAGCCCTTTTCTTCAAGCTGTGTACGCAACGCTTTCGCATAGTTCATTGTTACGTGATATTCCTTTTGCTTCGTCACAACCCCTATAGCACTCGCTAATTGTTTTGCGCGCCGTTCTGTCGATTTTGGTGCAATTGGTTCTGTTGTTAAGTCCTTCGTTCTTTGATGACTTGCATCAATGACAATGACTGGTTTGCTTATTTTTTTCTTTTCTTTACTAACTACAGATTTTTTTGCACCTTGTTTATCCTTTTTAGATTCCACCTGCTTTATAATTACGTTCTTTTCAGGTTTTGCTACTAGTACATGTTCTTTATCTAGTGTAGCCAATGAATCTTTCCATACAGGCTGTAGTAGCGTAAAAAAGGCTAAAGGAATAAGCACTGCTACTGTTAAAAGTGCTAAATGAAGTTTTTGCATGGCTATCACACCCTTCTGTAAGTTAAATTATACCCTACCCAGACATACTTAAAGAGATGTCAAAAATCCTCTCTTTTATAAAATACCACAAAAAAGGAGCAGTAGTTACCTACTCCTCCCTTCTAACATTGCTATAACTCTACAGGTTCATCATCCATTACACGAACAAATTGTCCGCTTGAGATTGGGTATCCTGCCTTGGTTACCTTCACTTTGACAATTTGACCAATCATATCAGGCGTACCTTCAAAGGCTACCTTCATATAATTCGCTGTATGCCCTAGTAACATACCTTCATGCGGTTCGCCAGCCTTGACGATTTCTTCAGGAATAACTTCTAAGACTTCTTGTTCAAAACGACTTGCATATTGTTTTGCTAATTGATCATTAAGTGATAATAAGCGATGTACACGCTCATTTTTCACTGTTTCATCAACCTGATCCTCCATACGCGCTGCAGGTGTGCCTGTACGTTTTGAGAATGGGAAGACATGAAGCTCTGCAAATTCATATTCACGAATGAAATTATAGGTTTCCATAAACTCTTCTTCTGTTTCACCCGGGAACCCTACAATAACATCTGAAGTAATCGCTAAATCTGGTAATACTTCTTTCAATTTAGTTAAACGTTCTCCAAAAAATTCCATCGTATATTTACGACGCATACGTTTTAACACCGTATCAGATCCGGCTTGAATTGGAATATGCAAATGATTGACAATAATTTTTGAATCTCTTAAAACATCCATTACTTCATCAGTAATTTGCGAAGCTTCAATTGATGAAATACGCAAACGCTTAAGACCCTTTACTTTCGTTTCAAGATCACGTAAAAGCATTGCTAAATTATAATCTTTTAAATCTTGACCGTAGCCACCTGTATGAATTCCTGTCAATACAATTTCTTTATATCCTGCATCAACAAGTTGTTGGGCTTGTTTTACAACCTGTTCAGGGTCTCGCGAACGCATTAAGCCTCGAGCCCAAGGAATAATACAAAATGTACAGAAGTTATTACAGCCTTCTTGTATTTTTAAAGATGCTCGCGTACGGTCTGTAAAATAGGGTACATCAAGCTCTTCATAAACACGATTTTTCATAATATTACGTACTGCATTAATGGGTTGACGTTCTTTTTTATACTCTTCAATTAAACCTAATAATTTTTGACGGTCTTGTGTTCCAACAACAATATCAACACCTGGAATTGCCATAATTTCTGCTGGTGATGTTTGTGCATAACAACCAGTTACACAAATAACAGCATCTGGATTTTTACGAACAGCTCGGCGAATCACTTGACGGCTTTTTTTGTCTCCACTATTCGTCACTGTACATGTATTAATCACATATACATCTGATTGGTGGTCAAAATCGGTACGCTCGTAACCATCTTCTTTAAATAATTGCCAAATTGCTTCTGTTTCGTAATGATTTACTTTACAACCTAATGTGTGAAAAGCCACCTTAGACAAGGTTGCGACACCTCTTTCTAATTACTCAAATTCATATGAAATTGCAGACAGCATATAAAGTGGTGCTGTTTCTGCACGTAAAATTCTTGGCCCTAAAGAGGTTGTAATGACACCTGCTGCACGGAGTTTTTCTGCTTCATCACGCGCAATACCACCTTCTGGTCCAAAAATAACCAATATCGATTTGCAATCGTAAATTTTTTTTAGTTTATCAACGAGTCGTGTGCGCTCTTTTACTTTTGCATCTTCTTCATCTGCTACAAAGACAACATCATACTTTGCACACTTTTTAACAAGTTGCGCAAAAGAAACTGGCTGTTCTACGACCGGAATATGTGTGCGGTGAGATTGCTCTGCTGCTTCTTTTGCAATCTTTTGTAAACGTTCTATTTTTTTCGCGCTTTTCTTAGCATCCCACTTCACAATAGAACGCGCCGCTTCAAATGGTAGTATGCCGTACATACCCAATTCTGTACCCTTTTGAACAATCAAATCTAACTTATCACCTTTAGGTAATCCACAAGCAATTGTTACATCGATTGGTAATTCAGGTGATGGAATTGTACGTCCCGTTTGTTGAACCAAAACATCGTGCTCGTTAAAGGCAGTTATTGCACAAATATGTGCTGTTTCCTCACATTCAACAACAATGATTTCTTCTCCTTCACGCATGCGCATTACTTTTGTAATATGACGTGCATCGTCTCCAGTTAACGTCACTGTACCTTCATGAAATCGTTCTTCTATAAAATATCGTTGCATCGTCTTACTCCGGTTTACGTGACACAATCGTTACCCAGTCTTCCATCATCATCACTTCATCGATGACAAATCCTGCTTCCGTAAGAGATTGTTTCACGTCTTCTTTTTTCGTTTCAATAATACCTGATGTGATGAAAAGACCACCTGGTTTAACAACTGTATATGCATCATTTGTAAAGGTCATAATGATTTCAGCTAAAATATTTGCGACTACGATATCTGCAGGTTCTCTTACGGTATCAAGTAAGTCCCCCTCGACAACGTCGATTGTGCTTGTAATATGATTTAGTGCAATATTTTCCTTTGCAGCCGTTACTGCAATAGGGTCTAAATCAAGTGCGTGTACATGACTTGCACCTAACATTGATGCGCCGATTGCTAAAACGCCAGAACCAGTACCAACATCTGTTACGTACATATCTTTTTGTACATATTTTTCTAATGCTTGTAAACTCATGACAGTCGTTGGATGTGTCCCCGTACCAAATGCCATTCCTGGATCTAATTCAATCATCAATTCATCGCTTTCAACAGGCTCGTAATTCTCCCAAGATGGAACAATTGTAAAGCGATTTGAAATTTTCACGGGATGATAATATTGTTTCCAAGTAGTAGACCAATCTTCTTCATCTACTTCTGAAAGTGATACAAGATTTTCACCAACATTAATATTGAAGTTCTTAAGATTATTGATTGCAAGTTTGATTTCTTCGACTGTTTCAGCTAAAAAACTTGATACGGGTAAATATGCTTTGACGATAACTCCATCTGCAGGAAAATCTTCACGATCTAACGCATAAATTTCTCCGTATTGTTGGTCGCGTTGTCGTTCAAAATCTTGTGAGTCCTCAATCACGACGCCACTAGCGCCGGCCTCATGTAAAATATTCGAAATTGCGTCTACCGCTTCTTCCGATGTGTGAATGGATAGTTCTGACCATTTCACTTGCAATCAACTCCTAATTTTAGTCTTTTAAATCATTAATTTTACGTTTAATCTTATCAAATAATGAGCTACCTTGTTCTTCCGGAATGTCACCAGAAATTTCCGCAAACTCACGTAATAGTTCTTTTTGTTTTGCATTTAATTTTTTAGGTGTAATAACTTTTACAATGACATGTTGATCCCCTTGCCCGTAACCTTGAACATTTTTAACACCTTTGCTACGTAAACGGAATCGATCGCCGCCTTGTGTACCAGCAGGAATTTTCATTTTCACTTTACCGTGTACAGTTGGTACTTCGATTTCATCTCCTAATGCAGCTTGCGCGAATGTAATTGGTAATTCGTAGTAAATATCATCGCCATCACGTTCGAATTTATCGCTTTGTCGTACACGTACTGTTACGTATAAGTCACCGTATGGTCCACCATTTAATCCAGCTTCACCTTTACCACTTACACGAATTGTTTGACCGTGGTCAATCCCTTCAGGAATCGAAACTTTAATTTTTGTACGTTTTTTCATTTTACCTGCACCGTGGCAAGTATCACATTTTTCTTTAATAATCGATCCTGTACCACCACATACTTGACAGGCACGACGATTTGTCATTTGACCGAATGGTGTATTAACGGTTTCATTCACTTGTCCTACACCATGACAGTGAGAACATGTCTCTTTTGTTGTACCTGGTTTTGCACCTGAACCATGACATGTATCACATGTTTCGTCACGCACAAGTTCGATTTCTTTTTCAACCCCAAAAATAGCTTCTTCAAACGTTAAGACGATTGAATGCTCGATATCTGCACCTTTACGCGGTGCATTTGGATCACGACGTCGGCTGCTTCCGCCTCCGCCTCCGAAGAATGAACTAAAGATGTCTTCAAATCCTCCGAAGTCACCGCCACCTCCGAAGCCGCCAAATCCGCCGCCTCCAAAGCCCTGCTGTGCTCCAGCATGACCAAATTGATCATATTGAGCACGTTTCTGGTCATCACTTAACACTTCATATGCTTCTGCGATTTCCTTAAATTTTTCAGCCGCACTAGGTTCTTTATTAATATCTGGGTGATACTGTTTTGATAATTTTCGGTATGCCTTTTTTATCTCTGCTTGTGTCGCTGTTTTTTCGACGCCAAGCACTTCATAATAATCACGTTTTTCCATTTGTGTTCTTCAACTCCGCTCTATTCACATAGCTATTATTGTATCATGTTTTTTTCTGTTTCGATATATTGAAAAGAGCCAAAGCCCGGATACGGTCTTTGGCTCTTTATATACGATGGACTTTTACTAAAAGCTATTTAGTTGTCTATCTTTCGATACGCCAATTAGGCATCATCATTATTTTTTGTCTTCGTCTACTTCAGTGAAGTCTGCATCTACAACGCCGTCATCTTTTTTAGATGCTGTGTCAGCACCAGCCTCGCCTTGTTCTGCTTGTTGTGCAGCAGCCGCAGCTTGTTCGTAAACTTTCATTACTAGTGGTTGTAATAAACCTTCTAATTTTTCTTTTGCAGCTTTAATGCCTTCAAGTTCGCCAGCTTCGATTGCTTTTGCTAACTCATCTTTCGCTTCTAAAACTGGTTTTTTCTCATCTTCTGTCACTTGTTCACCAAGGTCAGTTAATGTTTTATCAGTTTGGAATACTAATTGATCTGCTTCGTTTTTAAGATCTGCTTCCTCTTTACGTTTTTTATCAGCGTCTGCATTTGCTTCTGCTTCTTGTACCATACGTTCGATATCTTCTTCAGATAAACCTGAATCAGATTGGATTGTAATGTTTTGTTGTTTTTGTGTACCTAAATCTTTAGCTGTAACACTTACAATACCATTTTTATCAATATCAAATGTTACTTCGATTTGTGGAATACCACGTGGTGCAGCAGGAATATCTGATAATTG
The DNA here is from genome assembly GCF_003991225.1 of Candidatus Kurthia intestinigallinarum. Classification (GTDB taxonomy): domain Bacteria; phylum Bacillota; class Bacilli; order Bacillales_A; family Planococcaceae; genus Kurthia; species Kurthia populi. The sequence continues at coordinate 110,232 of NZ_JTFC01000032.1, read as the reverse complement.
GAAACGACCTAATGTTTTGTTATCAGCAGCCATTGAACGTTCACCTTGTAAAACGTGAATATCTACAGCTGGTTGGTTATCTGCAGCAGTTGAGAATACTTGAGATTTAGATGTTGGGATTGTTGTATTACGGTCGATTAATTTTGTAAATACGCCGCCCATTGTTTCAATACCTAGAGAAAGTGGCGTTACATCAAGTAATACGACGTCTTTTACATCCCCTGTAAGTACGCCGCCTTGAACTGCAGCACCTAATGCCACTACTTCATCAGGATTTACACCTTTATGAGGTTCTTTACCTGTTGCTTTTTGTACAGCTTCTTGAACTGCAGGGATACGAGTAGAACCACCAACAAGAATTACTTGATCGATTTCTGAAGCAGAAAGACCAGCATCTTTAAGCGCTTGACGAGTAGGAACCATTGTACGTTCTACTAAATCAGCAGTTAATTCGTTGAATTTTGCACGAGATAGAGATACTTCTAAGTGTAATGGACCTTCTGCACCCGCAGTAATGAATGGTAGTGAAATTTGAGTTGTAGATACACCAGAAAGTTCTTTTTTCGCTTTTTCAGCAGCATCTTTTAAACGTTGTAATGCCATTTTATCTTGAGCAAGATCAATGCCGTTTTCCTTTTTGAATTCTGCTACTAAATAATCAATGATTTTTTGGTCGAAGTCATCACCACCAAGACGGTTGTCACCAGCAGTTGCTAATACTTCAAATACACCATCACCTAGTTCAAGGATAGATACGTCAAATGTACCTCCACCAAGGTCAAATACTAAAACTTTTTGGTCAACGTCTTGTTTTTCTAAACCGTAGGCAAGTGCTGCTGCTGTTGGTTCGTTGATAATACGTTCTACTTCAAGACCAGCAATTTTACCAGCATCTTTTGTTGCTTGGCGCTCTGCATCGTTGAAGTAAGCAGGAACAGTAATAACCGCTTTTGTTACTTTTTCGCCTAAATAATCTTCAGCATATTCTTTTAAATGTGTAAGAATCATTGCTGACACTTCTTGTGGTGTATATTCTTTATCTTCTACTTTTACTTTATAATCCGTACCCATATGACGTTTAATTGAAATAATTGTGTTAGGATTTGTGATCGATTGGCGTTTTGCTACTTCACCAACTTGGCGTTCGCCATTTTTGAAAGCAACAACTGAAGGAGTTGTACGTGCGCCTTCTTTGTTAGCGATTACGATTGGTTCGCCACCTTCTAATACTGCTACACATGAATTTGTTGTACCTAAGTCAATACCAATAATTTTAGACATATTAAATTTTCCTCCTATATTTAAGCGCCTATTTTAGACGTTTGTTCCATTATATTTATATATTTATTATACGTTCTTGACTGCGAATGGTTTCAGTTATTCATTAACCTTTACCATAGCTGGTCGTAAAACGCGATCTTTTAATTGATAGCCACGTTGAAGCTCTTGAAGTACGATGCCAGATTCTTGCTCTGGATTTGATTCTTGCATAACAGCTTGATGAATATTTGGATCAAACACTTCACCTTCTGTTGCAATAATTTTTAAACCTTCTTTAGTTGTGGCTTCAACAAGCGAACGATAAACCATATCAATACCTTTTTTCATATTTTGCGCTTCTTCAGAAGTCGCCTCTACTGACAAAGCACGTTCAAAGTTATCAAGCACTGGCAGTAGATCTGTTAATAATGTTTGGGCACGATATTTAGCTTGCGCCTCGCGGTCTAGTTGACTACGACGTTTTAAGTTATCGAAATCCGCACGAAGACGTAAATAGCGTTCTTCTTCAGCTACAAGTTTCGCCTCTAGCTCAGCTACAGGATCCACTTCTTCTGCAACTTCCTCTTCGACAATTTCTTCAACAGCCTCAGATGATTCTGTTGTTTCAATTGTTTCTTCAACAGCTTCATTTTCTTCCATTACTTGCTCTTGATTTTCATTTTTCTCAGTCACTGGTCATCCTCCTTCAAGATGTCGGCTTAGCGATTGTTCGTCAGCAGTCGGCTTAAATCACCGCTCATAAAATCGAGCAATGTTACGACACGCTTGTAGTCCATACGTTTAGGACCAATAATTGCAATTGAGCCATGTTGATTATCGCCTGCATCAAATGACGCCGTAATAATACTACAATCCTCCATTGCCAATAAATTATTTTCCGAGCCAATTCGAATTTGTACGCCTTGTTGATTTCCTGCCTGGAAAAGCGTTTGTACTTGTGGCGTTTTATCCATCAAGTCTAATAACATGCGCACCTTATTAATATCATGAAACTCAGGTTGGTTTAACATATTTGTTTTACCACCGTAATAAACGCGTCCTTCTTCTTGTGCAGAGATTCTATTAAATAGACTCGACACAAAATCACTGTACGCACCAACATGTTCTTTAATAAGCTTTGCAATTTCACCATCCATACGTAAAGGGATTTCAACAAGTGGCTTGCCTACTAATCGTTCATTTAAAATATTCACGACTTTCTCAATACGACGCATTGAAAAATCCTCTGGTAATGTAAACACACGATTTTCAACATGCCCACTATCTGTCACGATAATCGCAACCGCTTGCGTAGAAGATAGTGGGACGATTTGGAATCGTTTGACCTTATGCATATGGACATCAGGACCTAAAATAACAGACGTATACGTTGTTAAATCGGACAAAATATTAGCGGATTCACGAATCATTTGCTCAGTTTCCATTAACTGATCTGCATAGATCGAGCGAATGGATGCAATTTCTTGGTTCGTAATTACTTGAGGTTTTAGCAAATGATCCACGTAAAATCTATATCCTTTTTCCGATGGCACACGCCCCGAAGAAGTATGTGTCTTTTCTAAAAAACCTAAGTCTTCTAAATCCGCCATTTCATTGCGAATTGTAGCAGAACTAAATGACACATTGTCTTTTTTCGCAATTTGACGTGAACCGACCGGCTGTCCAGAAGAGATAAAATCGTCAACGATTACTTGTAACACTTGAAGTTGTCGATTTGTTAACATGATCATCACCTCTTTTTTAGCACTCGTTGTTAGTGAGTGCTAACACTATATTCAATATAACGAATGTTACTTTTTATGTCAACGTATAAGCTTATGAATCTAACAAAAATTGTTGAAAAACTTCATTTCCAACAAAACGCCCCTTATAACTTAATTTCAATGCATCTTCCGTATTTTCCACTAATGCTTCTTTCACAAGTTCCTCAATATGATTTGAAAACAATTGCTCCATTGGTAAATCAAATTTTTCAATAAAATGTTGTTTCGATACACCATCGATTTTACGCAGCCCTAAAAACATTTCTTCTTCAATAGACTCCTGCTTCGTTACAACATGTGTATTTAATAGAGGAAAGTCTCCATTTTCTATTGCTTCAATATATTTTTTTAACGGTCCAATATTTTGATAGCGAACTCCATCTAAGTAACCGCTTGCACCAGCACCAAAACCTGCGTATTCATCATTTTCCCAATAAATACAGTTATGTGTCGATTCAAAGCCTGGTTTAGCAAAATTACTAATTTCATATTGTTTTAATCCATGCGCTTCCATTTGATGCATCAGCATATCATACATTTTTGCTTCTGAATCTTCTCCCGGTAAACTCAATTTCCCTTTATTCATGAGGTTATAGAAAATCGTTTTAGGTTCTACAATAAGTGAATACGCTGAAAAATGCGGAAGCTCTAATGAAAAAGCAATATCTAATGTTTCTTGCCACTGTTCAATGGTTTGTCCCGGTAATCCATACATTAAATCGATGCTAATATTATCAAAACCTACCTCTTTTGCATCGCGAAGTGTCGAAAAGACATGGTCATTTGAATGCGTACGGCCTAATTTTTTTAAAATCTCTTGGTCAAATGATTGTACACCTAAACTCAATCGATTGATGCCATATTTTTTTAATACAAGTAATTTATCATGTGTTAATTCATCTGGATTCGCCTCTGAAGAAAATTCTGTCACGTTGTTTACCGGTAAATATAAATGAATTAACTCCATTAATCTTGTTAGTTGTTCAACTGATAAGGATGTCGGTGTCCCGCCTCCTAGAAAAATCGTTTCAATATTTACGAATGCTGTCGGATTTTTTTCAACAGTCATACGCATTTCTTGTCCAATTGCTTCAATATATTCACCTACTGGCTGATTTTTAAAGAACACTTTATTAAAATCACAATAGTTACAAATTTGATGACAAAAAGGAATGTGTATATAAACACCTCTAGCCATTTGTAGATCCCTACTTTCTTTCTCGTTAAAGTTCTGCTTAAGTGTACCGTATTTTCAGCTAAAACTATACCGACAGCTTTTCTCATAAATAAAAGAACGCATCACACTTGCTTTTACAAGTATGATGCGCTCTTTTATATCTTTCTATTTTTATACGGCCGTTGTACGCCATAATTTATTCGATGGTTCAATTCGTTGATTTTGGATTGTTTTTAACTCCGCAATTTTCTTTTGCATGTGAGAAATGTTTTTTTCAAAATGATTTAGACGTTTCTCAATTGTCAAAATTAAACTGTCTAGACGTGCTTCATCTTTGTCTAACATGTTTCTCACCCCTTCAATTTCTACTATGCTAATAGGATAAACCAATGATAGCAGATAGCAGAATGTTTGTATATAACTTTTTACTCATGATTTTGCGCTTTTTCGACGTTACTTAAAAAGACTAAAAGCCATAAATATTGAAATTATTTTTTTACCTAAAGTCTCACTATAATATTCATAAAACTAGATATAGTTATTTTATACTTGAAAAAAACACCAAATAATTACAAAACAATTCTTCCTATACTAGTCTTTTTACCCTCAGTCCATATTTTAAAACAATTTCCTAACACTTATTGTATTTTTCTATCAATTCCATTCAAACAGTCTTTTTCGTTGGATAGACGATTTGTGCTTCGACGCGTTGTCAACAATGTTTGATTTTTCAAAATCACTAGTACACCAGCAAGTACGACTAATGTTAAATAAACGCTAATACCTCTGCGCCAATTAGCCTCTTTAGCCCGCGGTAAAATATAAAATATAAAAACAGCAATAGCAAGATTTAACCAAGCAGCGCGAGAAAAACTAATCAACACGGCTCCAACAAAAATTATTAATAGCACGAAATATAGTGCTCGATGTCTTTGTTCTAAAAGCCCTAGCATATACACCGCTGGAAGAACAAAATAAGGGCCAAAAACATTTGGGTCCTTAAAGAACATTTTAATACGCTCAAATAAAAACCAATCAGGTTTACCTGGCATAATACCAAAGTAAACACTAAGCGCCACAAGTGCTGTGATAAGAGCTCCTATTGTATAAAAAGTCATTAATTGTTCTGCTAAACGTGTTCGATAAATTTCACCAAACCCGACTACACCAGACCATGTAATAATTAAATATAGTGTGATTACAAAATAACTCATGCCGTCTATTGCTTCATATGCCATCCATGTTGAAATAAAATTTGCGACAATAAAACCAACTAAAAATAACGTACCAAGTAACGTTTCTTTTGAAACATACAAGCGCTTTAAAAGAATAGCGAGGATGGTTGCCAAAATTAACAATAAATCTATTGGTGTAGGTTCCATGACAACATAGGAGCTTGTTAGCATGCTAATGATTAAACATAGCATAATCATCCGATCAGATTTCACGCTGTTCTGAGTTGTTGATAACGTTGTCACGCTTATCACCTGCCTTATTCATCACTTGCCACGCAAAGATGGCACATACAATATAGCCTAATGTTGTCATAATACTAATCATCCAAAGCGCTTCAAAATGCGTCATTTTATGGGTGGATGCAAAAAACAATGCCAAAATAATAAACACAAGGCGAATGGACTCTGCAGTAATTTGCATATAAAAAGCCTCACATACTTGGAAAACGCCATTAATTGGTTGTAAAACCATTTTTGTGAAATACATTAATGATAGTATTTGAATAAATGTTACCGTCGTATCCCAACCATGACCAAAAAAAAATGTAAAACCAATTGGTGCTAAAATATCGATGCTAGCGATAATAACAAATGCGATGATAAATAGATGCTTCACTGTCTCTAAGCAATGTTTCTTTAAATCTTGTCCTTCTTGCATCATTTTGGCAGCTTGTGATAGATAAACTTGTGTTGCGGAAAACCCAACAAGATTTTCTGGCACTGTTAAAATTTTTTGTGCCAGATAATAAAAACCTGCTGTAGCAACATCAAAATAAGCCGCTAGAAATAATGCCGGTAAATTAACAGCAACGCTATAAATAACATTTGAAATGCTTGATATAAGTGGAAATTTTTTATAGCGTACAAGTATTTCTTTCGCCTGATGAAACGTTGTATGATTCGCTTGTTGTAAATCTTTTTTATAATAGCGTACATACTGTATCATGCCTGTTAACCGCCCCAGCATTTCTCCGAGCAATAAGCCGATGACACCAATATTTAAAAACCCAAATACTAATTGTCCAAAACCTTGTCCGGTATTCATCGAAATTTTTGCTCGATTAATAACGTCGTACTGCTCATAACGCAATGCCCAATTATTCATCGATTGGAAAATGCCTACAAATAATAAGCTCAGCCCTAAAATCCAAAAGAATGAATGCGTTTCACCAATGCCAATCCAAGTCGTAAAAGGGGTCGTCACAAGAAGTAAAATAACGATTCCTGCTACGATAAATGTACTAGCATTTGCAATGAATAATAAAGCCAGCGCCGCCTTTTTTTCTTTTGGCAACACAAGAGCCGCTTCATAACGCAACGAGACAATAATCATCAACACATATAAAATCGACGTAAAAATGGACAATACCCCAAAGTCTTCCGGTGTATACAGTCTCGTTAAAACGGGTGTGATGCAGAGCAGAATGATGCTTGAAACTGCTGAACCAGCAACTAATACAGATAACGCACGAATAAAACGATGCTTCATTTGCTTCTGCAACCACTTCTTCATAGTCAGCTCCCCCTACTTCGCAATGACGATGCCTAAACGATGCATCTTCAGTTGAACGACTTTTTTTAAAATGGATTTCGCTTGCTTTAAAGTGGTTTTTTTCGCATCAACGCAATAAATAAACTGTGTTTGATTAGAGGCCACTAGCATCGTTTCTGCGCTATCTAACTGTGATGTTTCAACTAGTACAATATCGTACTGTTGTTCTAACTCATTGTATTTTTGTTGTAATGCAGAGAATGGTGTTGCCGTACTATAGATGAATGCATCGGGCTCGCCTTCATTTGTTTTAACAAAGTGGGCATTCCCTTCTATTTGCTTTAATACAACTACCTGCTTATGCTGCGCTAATAATTGGCTAAGTTGTTGTAAATAACCGCTCTTTTCCTTTGCCGAATTTAATAATAAAACGGTTTTTTTACCCAATTTTACTTCTCCTTGAATTAGCGCCGCTATATGATAAAGCCACTGTTGAGCTGAGTCTTTCTTTGTAACTTTAGCAAGTAAAGGCACATTCAGACGCTGCACATTTGTTTCCGTATCTACCTTTGTGCTATAAATCTCTCGCAGTAGACAATAACAAATTGCTAACAGGAGACCAATTACGCCACCAATTAAAATGCTTACTAATTCGTTAAATGTACTATCTTGATTCGATGTACTTTGTGTCGCTGGATTTAGCACAAGTGCTGTATTAATTTTTGAATAATTCGTCAATTCTTTTTTGAACACTGTCGCAATTTTATTAACTAGTTTTACAGGCTCCAGCTCATTATCTGCTTTCGCTGTAATCGTAATTAGTTGTGACGTGTTAATCATCGTAATTTTCACTTGTTCATTGTACTCATTTGTTGTTAAATCAAAATTTCCTTGCTCATTCACTTTCTTAATTAACGCACTACTTGTTAAAACTTCGCGATATGTCTCCATCATATTTTGCGTATACAATAGATTGTCGCTTTTATCTGTCTCAATTAAAATTTCTGTCGTCGCCTCATACTTAGGTTTCATTTGAGTAGAAATAACATACCCTAAGACAATTCCTAAAATTGTAGTTAAAAGAATAAGCCATTTTTTACGCCATAGTACTAGTAACAATTCTTGTAATGAATAGGGAGGTTCTAGCGTTTTCATCCGTTAATACGCCCCCTTCCGTTTAATAACTTGCATAATCGTTTTTTGTACAATCTCCACATCCATCTTAAAATTAAAATGTTCTACATAATAACGATCAAATTCAATTTTTTGTCCATGATTAATAGTAGAACGCCCATTAACTTGTGCCCAACCAGTTATACTAGGTTTTACATCTAAGCGTTTTGTTTGATAAGGTGAATAATAGAATGCACAGCTAGGTGTCTCAGGACGTGGACCTACAATACTCATTTCTCCTTTTAAAACATTTAACACTTGTGGAAGCTCATCAATACTCGTTTTACGCAACTACTTCCCTACTTTTGTAATGCGCGGATCCTCTAAACTATCTTTGAACACGAATGTATCTGGGATACCATTTGACCAAGAACTCCGATTTTTTGAATTAACCGGTAAGCCCAATTGATTTGTATACATTGTTCTAAATTTCCACATTGTAAATATTTTTCCCTTTTTACCAACTCGCTGTTGTTTAAAAAAAATAGGACGTCCATCGTTTACTAAAATCACAATAATCGCCAGCAAGAAAATAGGTACTAAAAATGGGAGCGCAAGAAGTGAAAATGTTAGGTCGAATGTTCTTTTCCCAAATAATTTATATTGCTGCATAAATCCACCTCTTTATCTTCTTTCTATATTCTTTAGTTAAACTAAAATAAGGAAATCAAAACCCAATTTGTTATATTCCTTTGTAAATTGCTATAAAATGAATGTATTTTTACTTTTTTTTACATAAAAATATTTTTTAGAACTATTATATTTTTAAAAATTAAAACTAACAATATAAAACTAACTACTTATTGCTTAATTATAAAATCACTTATTAAAACTTTAAAAAAATATAGGTATTTTAGGTTAACAATTATTTCTTTATTGGTAAATTTTAAAGTAAAAAAAGAAGACCCCCTTACGAAAGGTCTTCTTCATATTTTTAATTATTTTTTCGGTTGATCATCGTCCATTTTAAGAACAGCCATGAACGCTTCCTGTGGAACTTCTACTGAGCCAACTTGTTTCATACGTTTTTTACCTTCTTTCTGTTTCTCAAGAAGTTTACGTTTACGTGAAATATCGCCGCCGTAGCATTTTGCTAATACGTTTTTACGCATCGCTTTAATTGTTGAACGCGCAACAATTTTATTTCCGATCGCTGCTTGAATTGGCACTTCAAATTGCTGACGTGGGATTAACTCACGTAGCTTATCAACAATTACTTTACCTCGTTCATATGCAAAGTCACGGTGTACAATAAAGCTTAATGCATCAACCTGTTCAGCATTTAATAAAATATCCATCTTCACAAGTTTCGAAGGTTGATAGCCAATCATTTCATAGTCGAATGATGCATAGCCTTTTGTTGACGATTTTAATTGGTCGAAGAAATCATATACAATTTCAGATAATGGCATTTCATAGAAAATATTAACACGTGTCGTATCAATATAATCCATTGTTAAGAAATTCCCACGTTTACGCTGGCAAATTTCCATAACAGCACCAACATAATCATTTGGAACCATGATATTTGCTTTTACATAAGGCTCTTCGATTTGCTGAATCTTTTGTGGATCTGGCATTTCAGATGGATTCGCTACTTGAACTTCTTCGCCATCTGTCATTTGTACATGATAAATTACAGATGGTGCCGTTGTAATTAAATCAATATTAAATTCACGTTCAATACGCTCTTGAATAATTTCCATGTGTAGTAAACCTAAGAAACCACAGCGGAAACCGAAACCTAATGCTTGTGATGTTTCTGGTTCATATTGAAGGGCCGAGTCATTTAACTCTAATTTTTCTAATGCCTCACGTAAATCATTATATTTTGCAGTATCAATTGGGTATAATCCACAGTAAACCATTGGATTTAGTCGACGGTATCCTGGTAATGGCTCTGCTGCTGCATTGATAACAGAAGTGACTGTATCACCGACACGCGTATCACCTACATTTTTAATAGAGGCTGTTAAATAGCCTACATCCCCTACTGTAAGGAAGTCACGTGGCGTCATTTTTGGGGTATGCACACCTACTTCTATAACTTCGAACTCGGCACCTGTCGCCATCATACGAATTGTATCGCCTGGTTTTACAGTTCCTTCTGCGATACGAATAGAAATAATTACACCGCGGTAGGCATCATAAACAGAGTCAAAGATTAATGCTTGTAATGGTGCTTCCGGGTCTCCTTCTGGTGCTGGAACTTTTTCTACGATTTGCTCTAAAATATCTTCAATACCAATCCCTGCTTTTGCAGAAGCTAATACTGCTTCTGATGCATCAAGACCGATAACATCTTCTACTTCTTGACGTACACGTTCTGGATCTGCAGAAGGTAAGTCGATTTTATTGATAACGGGCAAAATTTCAAGATCGTTATCAAGTGCTAAATAAACATTGGCTAATGTTTGAGCTTCAATACCTTGTGCAGCATCTACAACTAAAATAGCGCCTTCACAAGCAGCTAAACTACGTGATACTTCATACGTAAAATCGACGTGTCCTGGTGTGTCGATTAAATGCATTGTATATTCTTGACCATCTTTTGCCTTGTAGTTCAATTGCACGGCATTTAACTTAATTGTAATTCCTCGTTCTCGTTCCAAATCCATTGAGTCTAATAATTGATTTTTCATTTCACGAGATGTTAGTGCTTCAGTTTTTTCTAAAATACGATCGGCAAGCGTCGATTTACCATGGTCGATATGCGCGATGATAGAAAAGTTACGAATATGTGATTGTCTATCTAATAGTTCTTGTCGATTCATTTATTTTCACTCCTATTTAAACTACTAGAATTATAGCAGTCGCAGTAGTACATTGGCAATATTCCGTGCATTTCCTACGAAATTCTTAAAAAAAATGCACTTTTTTTCTGTCAAGTAAATATTCTTTGCATTTCTCTCTTGCATTTACATAACTTGCTTTGCTATAATAATGCTTGTTGTATTAGATACAGACACAAGTTGAGAATTTTGCTCATCTCGATTTATCCTAGGAGGTGAATTTCATGCCAAACATCAAATCTGCTATCAAACGCGTTAAAGTTGCAGAAAAAGCGAATGCTGCTAACGTACAAGTTAAATCTGCTATGCGTACTGCAATCAAAAAAGCTGAAACTGCTTTAGTTGCTAAAGACGAAAACGCTGCTGAATTATTAACAGCTGCAGTTAAATCTGTAGATAAAGCTGCTTCAAAAGGCTTAATCCACAAAAACGCTGCTTCACGTACAAAAGCTCGTTTAATGAAAAAAGCTTAATTCTATATAATATAGAAAGAAAAAAGACGTTCCGATTGGAACGTCTTTTTTCTTTTATTTTATATTATATCCAATCGGTTTCATCAAGAAAAACTCTAAAAATCGCGCACGATTGCCACTCATTGTTTTTAATTGTAAATCTACTTCACCTAAACCATAAAGGGCATCAAGCAATTGTTGGTCGCCAATATGCCCTCGGTCTTCAACAATTCGCTTCACACGATACGGGTTTACTTTCAATTGTTTTGAAATTTGTTGTGGGTGATACCCCTTTGTCAGTAAATAATACACGTTAGACATTAAGCGCACTTGAGATGATATTAATGCTACAAGCGCAATCGGTTCTTCTTTTTGTCGCAATAAATCATGATAAGTTGCTAAAGAAGTCGTTTTGTCTCCTCGAATATACGCATTCAGCAGTTTAAAAACATCTTGTTCAAGTGTTTTGGCGACCATTTCTTCTACTAATGGTGGTTCAATCAATTCATTTGAATTTGCTGTATACAATGCTAGTTTATCAATTTCTGAACGTAGTTGTAGCATATCCATCCCAACCATTTCAATCAGTTGCGCAATTGCCGCATCTGATATCATCGCATTACGATTAGTTACTTCATTTTTCACCCAGATAGCCAGATCGCGTTCTTTTGGTGTTTCAGCAAATAAATAAAGTGCATGTTCTTTCATCTGTTTCGTTATTTTTTTACGTTCATCCAACTTGGGATATGGTGCAATAAACACTGTTACAGAGGTATCTGATGGAAACTGCAAAAAACGCTCTAATTTCTTTAAATCATGATTCAGTTTCTCTTTCCCTTTTTCCGTTGCCTTTAAAAAAGAAGCATTTTTTGCAATCACTAACTTTTTATCGGAGAAAAATGGGATTGTATCTGCTTCATCGATTACTTCATCCACAAGATGCTCTTCTAAATCATAATTCATAATATCAAGTTCGCCTTGTTCTGCTAATTTATCTTTCAATCGACGCAGCGTTTCGTCGATAAAATACGTCTCTTCGCCAACAATAATGTAGACAGGTGCGATATGCCCGTTTGTGATTTCTTTCCATACTTTTTGAAACATATAACCAACTCCTATAATACGTTAAGTATACACAAAAAAAATGCCCACAGTCACCTTCCTCTATTGCTTATATCGAAAATCATACAAATTAACGATTCGTTAACACATACCAAGAGTCTTTCACAATCACCTCTATCGTTCCATCCTCTGCTGTATTTAACGTTGGAATTGAATTTGCGTCAAAACGCGCTCGAATTTCTTGCGCAGGGTGACCATAGCGATTATTAATACCTGTTGAAAAAATAGCAAGCTGCGGCTGCGTTGTTTGTAAAAATGCTTCTGAGCTTGACGTTTTCGAGCCATGATGACCTGGCGATAGAATGGTTGTATGAAGCGTTTTATCATCAAGAAGCTGTGATTCCCCTTCTGCTTCAATATCGCCTGTTAAAAGCGTTGAAAATGCGCCTTTCGACACTTTTAGCACCAGTGAATCATTATTTCCTTCATACGTCGTATCACGTGGCCAAATATACGAAAAACCCACCTCTCCTTTGTTAAAAGTATAACCCGCCATTCTTTCTCGTACAGGAATATGTTGACGCAATGCTTCATCCATAACATCTTTCATAACTGCTTTTTGTGAAGAATTCGGTGTAATATGCACTTCCTTCACTCGAAGCGATTGCATGACTTCCTCTGCTCCTTCTACATGATCAGCATCTGCGTGTGTCAAAATAAGCGTATCAATTGTGGTAAGTCCTCTTCCTTTTAAATAAGGAACGACGACTTGTCGCCCAACTTCATACGGCGAATCACTCGTTTTCCATGCTTCATCTTGAAAACGTAATACACCACCTACATCAATGACATAAACACCTTGGCGATGCGGCAATTCAATAATCGTACAATCTCCCTGTCCAACACTTAAATACGTAATACGAAGCTCATCATTTAATAATGGATTTATTTCAAGCATCATGACAGGAATTAATATGGTACAACTAGCTATAATATAGCGTTTTTTTTCGAATGCCAAAAAAAGAATAAATACTCCAACCATCGCAATGCCCAACCACAGCATATCTGGTTTACCCGGTTGCCAAAGTTGATAAGGCTGTTTTGACATCCAAAGTAAAAACGTCGTTAAATGTTCGCGTAGAGGCTCATAAATACTTAAAAACAGCGCGTTTAACTGTGGCGATAGATACGACAGCATCAAAAAAAAGATATTAAGTGGCAACACAATAAATGAAAATAAAGGCACCATCAGAATATTAACAAAAAACGAGGATAAACTAAGTTCATAAAAATGATGTAACAGAAGCGGATAAACAAGCATCTGACATACAAAGGTTAAAAAGAAAGCATTTTTTAGCCAATGACTTGTCATTAAAATTTTTGTTGAATAAATAAGCGCGACTGTAGCCAAATAAGACAGCTGAAATCCTACTTGATAAATTACACTTGGATTATAGAGAACAAATCCAATAAAAGTTAATGATAATGCATCTGCAGCAGTTAATTTAGTTTGTCTAAGCTGTAATAATACGACAACCATCGTCATAGCTGCCGAACGCCAGACAGATGCTGAACTCCCTGCAAGAACTGCATAAATTGGCAAAGCTATGAGCAAAATTATTTTTGCATGATGAAGACGCAAACCACAAAAAAGTAAAAGCTGATAAAATGCTCCTCCTAATAACGCAATATGAAGACCAGAAATTGCAAATAAATGCGTAATGCCTAATACTTGATAAGCACGAGATAAATCCGAATCGATATCCCGCTGATCACCAAATAATAAAGCCTTTGCCTCCGCTTGTAGCGATTCTGGAAAAGTTTCATCAATATGTTTTAAAAGTGTATAACGATACCTTCCAAGCTTTGTCATAATTCCTGTTTTATAGCGAATAACATTAAAATCCTCAATGTCATATATACCAATAGCATGCTGACTTTTTAAATAATCTATCATTGAAAATTGGTAGCGATGCAATGGCTTATTCGGTTCTGTTAGTTTCCCTTTTGCGTGAATTGTTAGACCTGTTAGTGCTGTATTTTCAAGTTGTTCTTTTTGTTTTGCACTCTCTATCGCATATGCCACATAAACTCGACCGTATTCGGACATTGCAAAGCCACGAAGCGTGCGACCGTTGATTTTTGTATTATCTTGAAATGTTAGTTGAATGGTTGATGGGAGGGTTGTAGGTAGCTGTGAGGTCGTATGTGTACGCCAAGCTGTTAAAAGTATTAAAAGAAGTAGCGTTATTAAAAATAACGTATTGTGACGACGCCAAATAAGGAAAATGACGTAGGGAATAAAAATCAAAAAAAGCTTTGGCGACACCGAAGCGGCTACTGTCGCTAATAATGTTGCCAAAGCCAAATAAATTACTTCGTTTCTAAAATGTGTTTGCCAAATAATTGCTCCACCTTCTGTTCATAAGGTGCCAATTCTTCTGACGTTGCTCCTTTATCGCGCAGCTCGTTGAGTAATGAAAGGTATAACGTGACTTTTTCATCGCTTAAGAAGTCAATCTTACGTTCATCAAATGGTACATGTACAACATTAACGCCTGCTTGTTTAAACAGTTCAATCGCATACGTATTATTTTTATAGTCTTTTGCATAATATAAATTTTTAATACCTGATTGAATAATTGATTTCGTACAAGGTAAACAAGGGAAATGCGTTACATATAAATCGGCGCCATTTGTTGGTGTACCATATTTTGCACATTGCAATAATGCATTGGTCTCTGCATGAACTGTTCTTACACAATGATTATCAACCACATAGCATCCTTTATCGATGCAATGGTCATCTCCTGATATCGAACCGTTATAGCCCCCTGCAATAATTCGTTTATCACGCACAATTGTCGCACCTACTGCTAGACGTGTACATGTGCTACGTAGCGCTAATAAATGACTTTGTGCCATAAAAAATTGATCCCATGTAATACGCTCCATATGAATGCCTCCTAATGATGTCCTACTGTCTAGTTTATCCTTTGACTCTTTTTGACGTCAATGGTTTTACAAGAGGTCAGACTATTGTACAGTAACAAGGGGTCTCAAACGTTCAACAGTTTTATCACCAAAACCTGAAACTTTTTTCAAATCATCAATGCTTTGAAAAGGACCATTTTCTGTACGATATTGAATAATTGTTTTTGCTTTTGCAGGCCCAATTCCATTAATCGTTTGCAAGCCTGCTTCGTCTGCCGTATTAATGTTAACGGCGGTTGTTGAAGATTGTGGTTCTGTAGACTGTGATGTAATCGCTACAGTAGGTGTTTCTATCTCTTCTCCCCGTTTTGGCACATAAATGACCATTTCATCTTGTACATGTGCCGCATGATTAATCGTTTTAGAATCCGCATTGTTTTTATAGCCACCTGCAGCTATTATCGCGTCGTATACGCGGTCTTCTGCATTTACAGTATAAACGCCTGGATTTTTGACAGCGCCCTTAACATCGACGGCTATTGTTGTTTGAATAGATGTCTGAGTAGTAGATTCTGATGTTTTAGATAAAACTTGTTCGTTAGAAGTAGTTGAGAGTTGTTCGATAGGTTCTAAAGGGGTTGTGTGTTCCGTAGATGATTGTTTGAAGAAATAGAAGAGGATGGCAACTAAAACAACGCTGCCAATTAAAAAATATTTTTTATTTTGAATAAAAAAAGGAATTAGCTTCACACCTTTCTTTCGGCATTCATAGAAGCTAATTCCAATATACAATATTTTCTAATTTTTACAAGTTTATTTTACACAATGAAAGAAAATTCTTTCTGAATCAATAGCCGGTGCTTCATCAGTAAAATCTGCTGTCACCGTTATATTCGTAAAACCAGCTTGTTGTAACATTGTCATGTACGTTTCAATCGCATACGTACGTTGATAATGTTGTTCCTCGAAACGTTCATACGTTCCATCAGCTGTCACAACATAAAATAACATATCATGCTTAACAGAATGAGCCGCTTCACCTGGCTCAGTATCCCATAAATACGTAATGTCTCCATCATCGTATGTGAATGGGCTATCCATGAAAATTTCATCCATTTTATAAAGTGAATGGACATCAAAGAACAAGTGACCACCTGTTTTTAATGCTTCATATACATGTGTAAATGTTTGTTCTACCGCTCGTTGTTCTGGCACATAGTTTAATGAATCAATTGGAATTGTCACGACATCCAAGTCATTAAATCCATCTAATTCATCCATCGATTGGCATACGAAGAAAACATTCACATTTTCCTCATAGCAGCGTTCACTTGCAATCATCAACATTTCCTCTGATAAATCCAAGCCACTTACATTGTATCCTGCTTTGGCAAATTCAACAGCCATTACGCCTGTACCACAACCAATATCTAGTAAATTTTGATTGTTTGCAGCCGGTGCATGCTCTTTAACCCATTCCACATATGTTGCATACGGAATATCTGTCATTAACGCATCATACACTTCTGCAAAACGACCATAGCTATTACTCATTTGAATCAGTTGCGACGAATGTTTCTGGTGCATCGCCCCATAAACGTTCTAAGTTGTAGTAGCTACGTTCATCTTTGTGGAAAATATGCGCAACAACATCGCCTGCATCAACTAATACCCAGCGACCTGCGTCAAAACCTTCCATACGTTTAACTTCATGCCCTGATTTTTCTGCTTGCTCTTTTACTTCACGAGCGATTGCTTGAACTTGACGTTCAGAACTACCTGTACAGATTAAGAAATAATCTGATAGCAAAGAAATACCTTGCATATTTAATACGACGATATCCTCGGCGCGTTTGTCATCTACTGCTTTAAAAACTGTATCTAAAAGTTTGTGTGTCATTGTTAAATTCCCTTCTTAGTTAGCAATAAATCATTGTAACAATTAAATGAATCTGGAAAAACAGGTTGGTGTTTAGACATCAAAAATTGAATGGAATGACTAAGACATGTAATCATTAAGTCATTTAACTCCATTGATTTTGATGCTTCACGCAACATATCGACGTCTGGAAATTTACGATTTGGTTCAATCATGTCTGCAATATAGATAATCTTTTCTAAATCGCTCATTCCTATTCGACCTGTTGTATGAAAACGAATCGCATTGAGCATATCTTCATCTTCTACACCAAACTCTTGTTTCGCCACATAAGCACCTACTGGTCCATGCCATAATTCATGATGATATACCAATAAAGTTGGATCCATTTTCTGCTCAATAATTGTTTGCTTCATCCATTCGCGGTCTGCATATTTACATGAATCATGTAAAATTGCTGCAATTTCCGCTTTTTTCGGATTTTGTCCGAATTGCTCCGCTAGAGCCATTGCTGTGTCTGTTACGCCAATTGTGTGAATATAACGTTTCTCAGGCATACGGTCTTTCATCGCGGCAAGTAAATTAACGCGTTCCATATAATCCTTCCTCTCGAATATATTGTTCCACTGCTTCTGGCAGTAAATAGCGCACGGTTTTTCCCGTTTGTAGGCGCTCGCGAATAATCGTTGAAGAAAGGTCTATTAGAGGTGCTTCAACGAGCTCCACATCATATGTCGTCTCGCCAAAAAAACCAGGACGTTGTACCCCGACAAAATGCACAATTTTCATAAGCTCATCTATATGATACCATGTGCCAAGTGCATCAATACTATCTCCACCAATGATAAAGTAAAACATTACATCCGCTTCACGTTGCATTAACAATGTCATCGTTTCAAATGTATACGAGACTCCACCGCGCTCGATTTCAAAAGGCTCAAGCTTAAAACGGGGATTGTCCACAATCGCAAGCCTCGTCATTTCGAGGCGTTCTTCTGCAGTCGCATCACCTTGCTTTATTTTATGTGGAGGTACAGCATTTGGCATAAAGCGCACTTCATCAAGTCCAAGCTGGTCGGCGACTTCATTTGCCATTATTAAATGAGCAATATGGGGCGGATTAAATGTACCACCTAATAGACCAATTTTCTTCATAACCATCATCCTTACGCGTGTGGTAATTCGATTTTACGGTTTTCACGTTTTGACGCTTGTTTATATAATACGACTGTTAAGCCGATTAATTGTACTAATTCTGCATCTGTGCCTTCTACTAATTCTGCTGCAACAACTTTTTTGTCATCTTCGCAGTTATCTAAAATACGCACTTTTAATAATTCGCGTGCATTTAATGCTTGGCGAATTTGTTCGCATTGTGCTTCATTGACGCCGCCTTTACCTACTTGGAAAATCGGGTCTAAATGGTGCGCTTCCGCACGTAAAAATCGTTTTTGTTTACCTGTTAACATCTATTTGTTTCCTCCTAAATTTGCGAGCAGAACGTCCTCTACGACGGCTGCTTTGGGATACACGTCAGTCCAGTAACTATAGGCAAGTGCTCCTTGATGGATAAACATGCCTAATCCTGTCACGACCGTGGCTCCCTTTTCTTTTGATTGTGCTAAAAATGGGGTCATTAATGGATTATACACAATATCCGCGACAATTGCAGTCTTAGATAAATTTTCGAGTGATAATGGCAGCGCAAATTCGCTATGATTAAGTCCTGCAGAAGTCGTTTGTACGATAATATCGAATTCACCAAGTTGTGTTGCCGCTTCATCTAATGACAATGCTTCTGCATTTGTGTCAAGTTCATTACAAATTGCTTGTGCCTTCGATACAGTACGATTAGCAATTGCAATATTTGTATAACCCTCCTGTACGAGTGCAAAACAAATTCCTCGTGAAGCCCCACCTGCACCAATGATTAATAGACGTTTGTTCTTATGCTGTGTACCTACCGCATCTTCTAACGATTTCACAAAGCCAAGTCCATCGGTATTATATCCTTTATACTGACCATTTTCGAGACGAACGACTGTATTAACAGCCCCCATCTTCTTAGCTAATGGATCTAGTTCATCTAAGAGTGGAAGAATCGTTTCCTTATGTGGAATCGTAATATTAAAACCACTAATGCCTAAAACTTTCATCCCTGTAAATGCCTGCTCTAAATTTTCCGGTAGTACATGTAGCGGTAAATACGCCGCATCACGTTCTTCCACTGTCATCCACGTATTATGCATAAGTGGTGACAGTGAATGTTCTATCGGATTCCCAATGACTGCATACCATTTTTTCACATTAATTCCCCCTAAATAAGTGACGGACGAACCATTACTTCTACGCCAGCTGGTGCATGTGCTGCAATGACAACATCTGGATTTTGAATTGTAATCCAACCAAGACCAGAAAATACGATATCTGTTTTTCCTTCTTTGATTGAAAATTCATGACGCACTAGTTCTGGTAATTGCTCGATAAACTCTTTCGTTGGTGGCGCAAGAAGCTCCCCTTTATGTGTTGCATAAAGTTCATCTGCATTTTCTAACTTCGTACGGTGAATGTTTAAGTCATTCGCAATGTGCACAGTAAAGTTTGAACGCATTCCTTGAATAAAATCAAAACGTGCTAACGCGCCAATAAATAACGTTTGTTCTGCATTTAATTGGAATGTTTTCGGTTTAATTTCTTTCTTCGGCATAATATATTTTAACTCTGACGGATCAATATAGTGTGCCATTTGGTGATGATTAATAATCCCAGGTGTATCAAAGATTGCTTTTTTATCATCTAATGGGATTTCAATCATATCAAGTGTTGTACCTGGGAAGTATGATGTTGTAATAATATCTCCTTGTCCAGTTGCTTGTTTGATAATACGGTTAATGAATGTTGATTTTCCTACATTCGTACAGCCAACTACATAGACATCTTCACCGCGACGATATTCTTCAATTTTTGTCATTGCTTCTTCAATGCCTGTCCCTTTGTGAGCAGATACGAGTAAGACATCAATTGGTTTTAAACCAAGTTGTTTTGCTTCTTGACGAAGCCAGTTAACAACTTTTTTAGGATTAATTGATTTTGGTAATAAATCGACTTTATTCGCGATTAAGAGTACCGGATTATTCCCTACAAAACGGTGTAAGCCTGGCAACCAACTTCCGTTAAAGTCGAAGATATCTACAATTTTCACAATCAATCCTTTTTGTGTACCAAGGCCATTTAAAATACGTAAGAAGTCATCATCTGTTAATGCGACTGGTTGTAATTCATTATAATTTTTTAAACGGAAGCATCGTTTGCAAATAATTTCTTCTTTTTCTAAAGCAGATGCTGGTGCAAAACCAGGTGCTTTTGAATCTTCCGTTTGGATTTGCGTGCCGCAACCAATGCAGTGTGGCATTTCGTTCATAATTTATTTTTCCCTCCAAGTTTCAATACCTTTTTTGCGTAAATAATTAAATACGCGACGTTCAAGGCGACGGTTTAATTTTGTAACAAGGCCGTCTGATTGAGCGACAGGTTTCACTAAAATTGTATGCAGATGAAGTGCATTCGCACCAAGCATATCCGTCATCATCTGGTCTCCTAGCATCAACACTTGGTGTGATGGTAGATTCATCAATTGTAAACCACGCTGAAAAGCATTTGTTAATGGTTTTCTAGCTTGGAAAATGTACGGTAAATCAAGTGGTGCTGCAAAATGCTTCACACGTGCCTCTTTATTGTTTGACACAATGACCACTTGAATGCCTGAATCACGAATAAGCTTTAGCCAAGCCATTAATTCTGGCGTGGCATCTGCGCGGTCCCATTCTACTAATGTATTATCAAGGTCTGTAATAATCCCTCTAATTCCTAAAGCATGTAATTTCTCAGGTGTCACGTCATAGACAGAATCAACAAACTCTCTTGGCATAAAACGTTTATACAAAACTATTTCCCTCATTTTTCGATTATTCATTGTGCAACAAGTTACTTAAACGATTATAACACATCCGCAAACGCTTCACCCACTCGGATTGATGCGTTCTTTTGAACATTATTTAAGAATGTTACACAATCTTTTTCAAATAGCATAATCACTGTCGAACCAAATTCAAAATAACCAACTTCTTCGCCCTTTGTCCATTGCTCTGTCGTATTTGTCAGTTTAATTGAATTAACAAACATTGCACCCACTTTAATAAATGCAGCGTTTCCACATGTCGCGCTTAATTCCGTAACAAGTCGATAATTATACGATAGCGGTTGCTTTCCATATGTTAAACCTAATTGATTCACTGGATAAGAATGATTACCAAGCACATACTGACGAAGTACGGTCGCATCTAACGGACTATGTATACGATGATAATCTGCTGGACTTAAATAAAAGACAATAAATTGCCCCTCTTCATAGCGTTTCGCATGTTCTTCTTTCCCTAATAAATCTTGAAGAGAATAATTTTTTCCTTTCACCCTAAATTTTTGCTGTACTGTAATATTTCCAAAAGATTCGATTTTTGCATCTACTGGGCTAACAATTTCATTTGAGGCAATTGGGCGTGCTTCTGTCATTAATTTTCTTGTGAAAAATGTTTGTAAAGTTGGAAATTCATCTAATTCTTTTGAAACTTCTGTTGTATCAATTCTGTAGAATTGTTTATATGATGGAATGAAACTTTTGCTAATACGGCTCGTCATTATATGTTGAAGCATTTTTGATGTTATTTTGTTATTTGTTAGTTCGATCATAGTGCGGTATACTTTTTCTTTAAGCATCTAGTTTAAACTCCCTTGTTATCTGTTTGGTTTCTTAACTAACAGTATAATAAAGCTATAAGAAAATAAAGGAGCATAATTTATGTTTTTACTCCAAAGAGTCGATGAGACTATAAAAAAAGTAAAGTCACAACTAGCGAATATTGTTACTTTATGTAATATTTCATTCGGTGGTGCCTCGATTATGGCAACGTTTAACGAAGCCTATAGTCATGCCGTCCTTTATATTTTCATTGCAGCGCTGTTGGACCGCTACGATGGGAAAATCGCTCGAAAATTCAACCAAGAATCTGAACTTGGTAAACAACTTGACTCAATGAGTGATATTATCTCATTCGGTGTCGCTCCGGCCTTATTATTATATTCATATGTATTATTCCAACTAGGTCCTGTAGGTATGATTGCAGCCGTATTATATATTGTATGCGGCGCATTTCGTCTTGCGCGCTTCAATGTCACTGAAGCAAATGGTTGTTTCACGGGATTACCTATTACTGCAGCAGGTGTTATTTTAACCGCTTCATTCTTGATTGCACCATTTATCAATCCAGGAGTTTACTTGGTTATTTTCCTTGTACTATCTTATACAATGGTTGCAAATTTTCAGCTAAAAAAAATATAGTGGACAAAATGTAAGCACGATGGATAAATCCATCGTGCTTTTTTACATAAAAAAAAGAATCGCACAATCGCGATTCTTTCCTTTTTAAATTACATTTTTTCTATTGCTTTTAATACAACTTGTGTTGAATGTTTTGCAGCAATCGTTAAAAATTCATCAAAGCTAATATCTGATTGTTTCCCTGCAATATCTGACAATGCACGAATAACAACAAATGGTGTTGCGAATTGATAGCATACTTGCGCAACTGCTGCCGCTTCCATTTCAACAGCTTTCATTGTTGGGAAGTAGTTACGTACTGTTTCAACGCGTACAGGGTCATTCATAAATGAATCCCCTGTTGTAATTAATCCTGTGGCTGATTGATGTTCTCCAACTTCTGCTACGGCCTGCTCTGCAACTTCCATTAAACGAGCATCTGCTTTAAAGCCTACAGGCATTTGTGGTACTTGACCCATTTCATAGCCAAAAATAGTTGCATCTACATCATGATGACGTACTTCATCCGAAATGACGATAGCACCCACATCAAGATTTGCATCATAGCCGCCTGCTGATCCTGTATTGATGACCACATCTGGTTGATATTTTTCAAGTAAAATCGTTGTCGACATTGCCGCATTCACTTTGCCAATACCTGATTTTAATAAAATAACATCTTTATCTTTATAGGTGCCTTGTGTATATTCGCTATTTGCGATTGTTTCTGTTGTTGTGTTTTCTAACGTTGCGCGTAAAAGTTCTACTTCCTCTTCCATTGCGCCGATTACTGCGATTTTCATAATAAGTGGTTCCACCTTTCAAATTCTATCTTCTATACGATATACAAAAAATCCTGTAGTCGTCAAGAACTACAGGATTTTTTATGTTTTAATATGTGCCATCCAATGTTTTTAAGACATCGATTTGTTCAGCTTTCCATCCTTTATCTGCAATCCACTGTACCGTCACACGATATTTTTTCAAACCGTCTTCAGAAGTGACAATTCCGATTGTACGATTATTTGCGCCACCATTTTTCACACGAATAATTTTCATCGTTTCTTCTGGAATATTTGTTACAGTTGCAAATGTTTTCACTTTTTCTTGCCAGTCAAGCGATGTCCCATCATAAGCAGAAATGTGGCCTTCACCAATATTTTCTGTTTGCTCAGTTTTCGTTACTTTCCAAGCTGAATCTACAATCGTCATTTCTACATTACTGTCGCTTGATTCGCTTTGAGTTACAGTAGAACGTTCTGTAATATCTTTTTTCAAATCTTCTTCACGTTGCTTGGCTTTTTCTTCTTTCGCTTGCTCTTTGGCTTTTTGTGCATTTGTAGCACTTGAATCTGTCGCTTTTTGTTCATTTTTTGGTTCATCAACTGCTTTTTGATTAGAACCATCATATGTAAGAACAAAATAGCCAACGATTACAATTAAAATACTAACAACAGCAATCGCGATATTTAATAATTTATCGGATTTTTTATTTGGTTCCGGCGTTGGGTTATATCGTCGACGTCTTTGTTGTGGTGGTTGTTGATTCAATATCATCACCTCATAAACACATCATAGCATATTTTATATAAATCGTGCGCTCTACATATATTACAATAACGCTACATTTTGCTAACAAAACAAAAAGCGACAGGAATTTTCCTGCCGCTTTTTATTTTAGAAGTTAATTATTTTACTTCAATAATTTTAACGTTAAATTCGCCACCAGGAGTAACGATTTTTACTGTTTCGCCAACTTTATGACCGATTAAGCCTTTTGCGATTGGCGAATCATTTGAAATACGACCTTCAAATGGATCAGCTTCTGCAGAGCCAACGATTTGATATGTCTCTGGTTCATCATCTTCCTCTTGAAATGTAACCGTACGACCAATCGTACATACGTCTGAACCGTCTGCAGTTTCTTCAATAATAACCGCATTACGGATCATTGTTTCAACTAATTTAATACGGCCTTCAACAAAACCTTGTTCGTCTTTCGCTGCATCATACTCAGAGTTCTCTGAAAGGTCACCATAGCCGCGAGCGATTTTAATACGTTCTACAACTTCTGGACGTTTTACGGTAATTAAATCTTCTAATTCTTTTTCTAATTTTGCTTTACCCTCTGCAGTCATTGGGTATTGTTTTTCTGCTGACATGGTAGTCACTCCTTAATTACTGTACAGTATTGAACCATTTCTTAGGAACAGAACATGATTGCTCTTATTGACTAAGCTATCCCCAGTAGTTCGTAAGGTTAAACGAGATTTCTATTCCTCCCATATCGGCAAGTAATAAAAATACTATGTCGCTTACTAAAATGTAGTAAGCGACATAGTTATTAGTTAGTTTGAAGTCGCAAATAGCAAAAGCTACCAGCTAAAAGACAAATTCTCACTATCCATAATATTACACTATGTTGTTAGATTCAAGAATTGTTTTAATTTTTGTAACCATTAAATCAATTGCGACCTTATTTTCGCCGCCTTCAGGAATGATAATATCTGCTGAGCGCTTCGTTGGTTCGATAAATTGATTATGCATTGGACGGACAACGCTTAAATATTGATCAATAACTGAATCCATTGAGCGTCCACGTTCATTAATGTCTCGTAAAATACGACGAATAATACGTAAATCTGCATCTGTATCGACGAATAATTTCATATCCATTAAATCACGTAAATTTTCATCTGCTAACACTAGAATCCCTTCGATAATAATAACGTCTTGTGGTTCAATGTGTACGGTTTCTTTTGAACGTGTGTGTAAAGCATAATCATACACAGGTTTTTCAATTGATTCACGATTTAATAGTTTTTTAATGTCTTGAGCTAATAATGCATTATCAAATGCATCTGGGTGATCATAGTTTGTTTCTAAACGTTGTTCAAATTCTAAATGACTTTGATCTTTATAGTAATAATCTTGTTCAATTACAACGACAGAACGGTCTTTAAACACATCTAAAATAGCATGTGTAACACTCGTCTTACCTGAGCCTGAACCTCCCGCAATACCAATTACAACTGGGCGACTTTTTGTCATCTATCGCATCTCCTTACGCATCATATCATATGAGTTTACTTTGTGTGGGCATTTAAAGCGCACAATTTCTAGTGGGTGACGAGCAGCATCTAATGAGTTGCCTTTTTCGTCAAAAATTTCTTCTACAACAACGCGGAAGTTTTCAATATTTGGTCCGAAAAACTCTACTTCATCACCTGGTTTGAAGTAGTTACGTTGTTGCAGTGTAATCATTTGTGTTTCTTCATCATAGTCTAATACCATACCACAGAAGTCGTATGTAGTTTGTTTGCTATGAGTACCAAACATTTGTTGTTCAAATCCTGGCTCGCCTTCAAAGAATGAAGAATCCGTTTCACGATTTGCACATTTTGCAAGTTCTTCTATCCATTCTTTTTTGACAACAAAGTTTTCAGGGTCTGCACAGTACGCATCCATTACTTTACGGTAAACCGTAACAACTGTTGCAATATAGTGAATTGATTTCATACGACCTTCTACTTTCATCGAATCAATCCCTAATTCAATGATTTTAGGAATGGATTCAATTAAGTTTAAGTCTTTTGGACTCATTGCAAATGCTTCATCGCCTTGTTCAAATAATGGTTTTTCTTCACCGTCTTCAACAGCATATAAATCATAATCCCAGCGGCATGATTGACAACAGCCACCACGATTTGAATCTCGAGCTGTCATGTGGTTTGAAAGCACGCAGCGTCCTGAATAAGCGATACACATTGCACCATGAACAAATGATTCGATTTCAATATCCACATTTTCTTTCATTAATTTGATTTCTTCTGCTCCTGTTTCACGTGCTAATACAACACGGTTTAGACCTTCATCTTTCCAATATTGTACGGCTTTCCAGTTTGACAATGATTGCTGAGTTGACAAGTGGATTTCAAGTTTTGGCGCCACTTCACGGCATGTTTCAATGATAAGTGGATCCGCTACAATAATGCCTGTTACACCTGTTCCCTCAATAGCCATTAAATAGTCTTCTAGGCCATCCATATTATCATTATGTGCAAAAATATTCGTTGTTACGTAAATTTTTGCCCCATACTTATTTGCAAATTCAACACCTTCGCGCATTTCATCAATTGAAAAGTTACCTGCATTTGAGCGTAAGCCAAATTCTTGGCCTCCGATAAATACAGCATCTGCGCCATAGTGTACAGCAATTTTTAATTTTTCTAAGTTACCCGCAGGTGCTAGTAACTCGGGCTTTTTCGTAATAACGCGTTTACCGTCGATAATCTCGCTAATACGATTATTTATTTCAATTGTTGCCATCGTATTTTGCTCCCTCCTAGTAAACTGTCTCTTTGAAGAAGAAGCCTGTATCCATTGGACGTAATGCTGGTTGAATCGCTTCAATCGCTTCGACTAATTCTTCTTTCATATCGATATAAGTATCTTCGTTTTCGAAATATGCATCAATTGCTTTACGGTATTGTTCTACAACCGTTACAATATAAGCTTCTTCATGAAGGACCCCTTCAATACGGAACACATCAATATTTGCTTCAAATAATTCTTCTAACTCATCAATGATACACATATCTGCTGGTGAGTAGATATGTGTACCATTATAATCTTCATAAATCGGATATTTATTGCCACGTTCTTTATCGTATAAAAACATATTACGTGCTTCTTTACGATTTTCTACTTCCATAGCTTTACCTTGGTATAAAAAATAATTACCTAATAAAGGACGTTTAGACTGGAACATACAAGTCATTCCATGTACTTGTACTTCAATTTCCACATCTGCATTTTCTTTAATTTCAATAATTTCTTCTACACCTAGCTCGCGTGCAAGATACGCACGTGTAGCGCCTCGTTTGCCCCAATAATTAGCTTGAAACCAGTTGGTTGCAATCGTCTCAGCATCCCAGTGTAAAGGCGTTTTAGAGTCTAACTCGCGCTTTGTCATAACAACTGCGGGATCACCAAAATAAATGGCATCTACACCAATTTCATCAATAGCTTTCATATAAGGTGCAAGCAGTGGCACACGATCGTTATGAAAAATCGCATTCATTGCGACATATACTTTCTTGCCTGCCGCATGGACTAATGTAGTAATTGTTTTTACATCTTCCAATGTAAATTCGCCTGCTAAACGTAAACCAAATTTTTCTTCACCAATTAAAAAGGCATCTGCTCCTGCTTCAAGTAATGCTTCTACATGTGAAACGGATTTTGGTGTTACGAGTAATTCAGGTTTGTTCATCGATAGGTCACCTCTTACTTTTTAATACAAACTAATAACCCATCACCTATTGGGAAAAATGTTGATTGGTAATCGTCGTTTTGAATGACCCAATCAGCAAAGTGGTGTAGGTTACGAATCATTGTTCTTTTTCTTCTAGGTACATCTTTCATGTCTAAATCCGACAAACCATGCATATACATGTTGTCGATATATAAAATACCACCTTGTTTTACAAGTGGGCTATATTTATCAAAGAATTTTTGATATTGCCCTTTTGCCGCATCGATAAAGACGGCGTCAAAGGCTTCATGATTTGATGCGATATCTACTTCTAATGCGTCTCCTTCAATGAGCTCAATGCGCTCCGCTTCCTCTGAACGTGCTATAAAACCTTTCGCATTCGCAATACGTGTCTCGTCACGTTCAATTGTAACAATTTTACACTGTTTTACTGCTCTTGCCATACGAATAGCAGAATAGCCAATTGCACTACCTACTTCTAAAATTCGTTTAGGCTGTTGAATGCGTAACATTTGTAGCAATGTTTCAATGGCCGGTAATTGCATAATTGGCACATAATTATCTTCTGCGAACTGTTCCATTTCTAGCAATAAATCACTTCGCTCAGAAATGAAGGAGTTCGTGTATGCATCTGAAATGTTCACGTCTAACGCTCTCCTTACATCTATACAAAATACACTTTATCCTATCATAAATGCCTCTAAAAAGCGAGAGTACAACAATTGTGTCACGACTTCGTAAAAAAAGAGCATTGCATTGTGCAATACTCTTTCTCTAAATACTATTTAATGTATTTTGCTACATTTTTTTGATGTTCTGCATATGTTTTAGCAAAGTGATTTTTACCATCTGAATCTGCTACAAAATAAACATACTCTGTTGAAGCTGGGTCAATTGTTGCTTTTAATGATTCAATACCTGCATTTGCAATTGGACCTGGTGGTAACCCTTTATTTGTATATGTGTTATACGGATTTTTCACTTTTAAATCTTTGTATAATACTCGATTTTTATGTTTTCCTAATGCATATAATACAGTTGGGTCCGTTTGAAGTGGCATCCCTTCTTCAATACGATTATAAAATACACTTGCAATGGTTTCACGATCTGTACTTGCTGTTGCTTCACGCTCAAGTAACGATGCAAATGTTAAGAATTCATGTACCGACATTTTCTTTTCTTTTAATGTTGGTAAGTATTGTTGGACGATTGCATCGGTTTGCTTAACCATATCTGTAGCGATTGTTTCAAGTGATGGTTCTTTTTCATAGAATGAATAAGTAGCAGGATATAAATATCCTTCTAATGCATAACGAATATCTTTATCATTGACTGCTTTTGTTACTGTATCAGGGAATTGCTTTTTCATATTCTTAATAAATGCTTTGCTTGTTACTAAATCCATAAATTGTTCTTTTGAATAATTCGTATTTTTTGCAACACGTTCAGCAATTTGATCGATTGTAAGCCCTTCTGGTACGGTTAATGTAAACTCTGGTGTTCGGTAAACCTTACCAGTTTTTAAACTCTTAATAATTTCTTCGATTGTCATTGCTGGAGACAATTTATAAGTACCAGCTTGGAATCCTGCACCATTATTAAATTTCGTATAATATTTGAAGATTTTAGCATTCTTAATAATTCCCTTATCTTCTAATGTTGCGGCGATTGTATCAATTGATGACCCAATTGGCACTTCAATTTTAACATTTTTATCAGAGTCTGTATCGACAGGTTTTAATGCACCTTGTACGTAGAAATATCCACCTACACCGACAATTAATACGAGCGCGATAATAATTGCTGTTGTAATTAATACGATTTTTTTCACAATTTTTTGCTCGCTTTGACGTTGCTTTAATTTTTTCAGTTGTTTTTCAGACGATTGAGAATCCACAACATACCCTCCTTTTTCCACATTTCATTATACATGGTTCTGTTCGATTGCACAAAAAAATGAGGCAACAAAACGATGCCTCATCTTTATAATTAGTTTGCTGAATCGTCTAAACTCATAATGGTATTAATAACTTCTTCAAGCATTTCCCATTCTTCTTCTGATTCAATCTCAAAAAGTGCTTCGCCACCATCATCTGCTGGTAATACTTCTGCTGCTTCAATAAATATTTCTGCCGTTTCATCATCTGTATCTTCACAGAAAATTAAATACGTTTTTTCACTATTTGTTGGTTCAACACGAGATAAAATTTTGTAAACTGTTTCGCCGCCGTCTTCATCGTATTCAACGAATGTTAGGCCATGAAAGTCTTGTGCCATTTATAACGCTCCTCTTAGTCTTCGTGACCAGATAAGATTTCACTTAAGATTTCTTGCACTTTTTCAAACTCTTCATCAGATTCGATAGGTGCTAATCCTTGTTCGCCAGCTTCATTTTCTGTGATGATTGCTACTTGAAGTTCAGGTTCTTCTACTTCTTCTTCAACGAATGCAACATATGTTTTTTCGCCAACAGTGAAACGTGCGATAACAACAAATTTAATTTCGTTACCATTATCATCTACTGCTACGATATGTTCAGCTGATGCTTCTTCATCGACACCATTTGATAAACGTTCTAGCACTTCTGCTACTGCCGCTTGATCTTCTGGCGATTCGATTGGTTGTAAATCTTCGTTACCTTCCGCATCCACAACGATAACCGCTGCTTGAACTTCAGAGCCGCCTTCTTTTTCTTCTGCAAATAAGATAAAGTTTTTATCGTTTGCTTCAAAGCGTTCGATAACTGCGAAAACGATTTCGTTTCCGTTTTCATCTACTGCTACTAAATGTTCATGGTTGTGCTCTGCCATCTGTGACATCCCCTATTCGTTATCTGTATTGTGTAATGCTTCGTCAATTAACGTCCATTCTTCTTCACTGTCAATCGGGAATAATTCTTGACCGTTTTCAGTATCTACAAGTTCAGCAGCCTGCATAACAGGTTGCGTTTCATTTTCGTCATAATAAACGATGTAGTTTTTACCATCGATTTCAAGACGACGTTCGATTGCAAAAACGATTTCATTTCCCTCGTCATCTTCTGCTACTAAATGTTCATGGTCATGTTCTTCATGATTGTGGTCATGGTCGTGACCCTGGCCTTCTTCAGGTTTAAAGTCACCTGATTCAACCAAATCATTTAACATATCATTGATTAAATCCATTTCTTCTTGCGTTTCAATTTCACCGAACGCTTCGCCGCCCATTTCTGTCGGTACTAGTGTTGCAGCTTGGATTTCATTGCCAACTGCTTCATCATTTGTCGCATAAAAGATAATGTATTTTTTATCATTTGCTTCAAAGCGCTTCACAACGACTAATTCAATTTCTTTATCCTCATCATTGTGGATATATAAACGTTCTAATTCGCTCATGTTTTTGCCGCCTTTTATGATTGTTTCGATTGCTCTTCAATAATTGATTCAATAAACTTCCATTCAGAAGTATTTTCAATTAAATCAAGTTCCCCATCGTCCGTTAAAATTACTGGAATAATATCTGTTTTGCCTGTTTCATCTTCTTCGTAACCGACAGCCGCATATAATGCGAAGCGTTTACCAAAGCGATTACCTTTTGCTTCTTTTGTAATAACAGAAAGTTGTTCGTATAGATTTTCATTGCCATCTTCATCTACTAATGTAATGACTTTAAATGGATCTTCTTGCGCTTCGATGTCTTGTGCTACAACGTTTTCATTGTTTAATTCTTCGCTCACGTTCGTAGTCTCCTATGCTTCTGTATTTTCTTCTAGGTTGTTGAAGATATCTTCAATATATTCTTGTTCTTCTGGTGTTTCGATATCGCCTAGTTCGCCATCTTCAGCATTTTCGTCGATTGACGCTACGTATACGCGTACATCTTCTTCATCTGATTCATCTTCTACATAATAAAAGATATATGATTTGCCGAATTTATTGCCTTCATCTGATGGTTCGATTTTGTAGACAATTACGGCTTGATGTTCTGCGCCTTCTTCGTCAACAATAATAAATGTTTGATTTTCTTCCATGTTTGTCACCTCTAAAATGATTTGCGATCTAAATAGCCTTGTAAAATCATTACAGCTGCCATTTTATCGATTACTTTTTTACGATTTTTCCGACGTACATCTGCTTCAATTAACACGCGTTCTGCAGCCATTGTTGTTAAGCGTTCATCCCATAAAGTTACTGGAAGCGAAAATTTTTCTTCTAATTTTTCTTTATATGCGATTGATGCTTCACCGCGTGGACCTACTGTATTATTCATGTTTTTTGGGAAGCCAACAACAAATTCTGTTACCCGGTATTCTTTGACTAATTCGCCAACACGTGCCAATCCAAATTCGCCATTTTCTTCATTAATTTTAATTGTTTCGATACCTTGTGCTGTCCAGCCTAGTGCGTCACTTACTGCAACACCAACTGTTTTTGTACCGACGTCTAAACCCATTGCTCGCATTATTTTGCCTCGTTATTCTTTTTGATATAAAACTTTACTAATTCTTCAACAATCTCATCACGCTCAAGTTTACGCATTTTTGCACGTGCATCTTGATGACGTGGGATATAGGCCGGATCGCCAGATAATAAATATCCAACAATTTGATTGACCGGATTGTAGCCTTTTTCTTCTAGTGCCGCATGTACAGAAAGCACTGTTTCCTTTACTTCCTGTTCCATAGATTCTTCCGGGAAATTAAATTTCATCGTTTGATCGAACTTACTCATGCAATGCACCCCTCTCAGATTCATTAGAAACCATATACCTAGAGTATAACGGAATTAATGATGGTTTTAAACTGATTTAACTGTTTCGTATACAGATTGTAATGCAGTATCAAGTTTCGAAGCGTCTTTTGCACCAGCCATCGCCATATCTGGGCGACCGCCACCTTTACCGCCACATTGCTCTGCTACAGATTTCACGATATTACCTGCATGGTAATCTTTACCCGCGATATCCTTTGTTACACCTGCACAAAGCATAACTTTGGCATCTGCTACTGCACCAAGAACGATAACTGCATTGTTCATTTTCGCTTTTAAGTCATCCATTAATTGACGAAGTTGACCATTGTCTTTTGCTTCAACGCGTGTTGCAAGAACCGTTACACCATTAATTTCTTGCGCATTATTTAAAATGTCACCAGCTTGTGCTGCAGCAATTTTTGCAGATAATGATTCATTTTCACGTTGTTGTTCTTTTAATTCATGTTGTAAGTTTTCAATGCGCATTATTAAATCTTTTGGATTTGCTTTTACTAATGCTGCTGTTGCTTCAAGTATATGTTGTTCTTCTTTTACTGCTTTATAAGCTTCTTTACCTGTTACTGCCTCGATACGACGAGTGCCAGCGCCAATTCCGCCTTCAGAAACGATTTTGAATAAACCAATTTCAGATGAACGTTTTACATGAATACCACCACAAAGTTCGATTGAGTAATCTGATACTTGAACAACGCGTACAACGTCACCGTATTTTTCACCGAATAACGCCATTGCGCCCATTGCTTTTGCAGCGTCGATTGGCATTTCTTGAATGATTACTTCGATATCGTCCCAAATCTTTTCATTCACTTCTAATTCAATTTGTTCTAACTCTTCTTTTGTTACAGCACCGAAGTGAGAGAAGTCAAAGCGTAGACGATCTGGACCTACATAAGAACCTGCTTGGTTAACGTGGTCGCCTAATACATGTTTAAGTGCAGATTGCATTAAGTGTGTTGCTGTATGGTTTTTCACGATTAAATTACGTGCTTCACGATTTACAGTTGCATGAACATCTGCATTTAATGCTAATTCGCCACTTTCTACGATGATTGTGTGTAATGGTTGACCATTTGGTGCTTTTTGTACGTCTTTTACAGTGGCTGTGAATGCTTCGTTTGAAATCGTACCACTATCGGCTACTTGACCACCCATTTCAGCATAGAATGGTGTTTGAGATAGAATAACTAACACTTCGTCACCTTCAGATGCTACTGATACTTCTTGGCCCCCAGCAATCATTGCAACAACTTGTGTATCTACATCTAATGTGTCATATCCAACAAATTCAGATGCTTGCGTTAAGTTTGCTAACACTTCTGATTGTACATGCATTGAATCAACATCTTGACGTGCTGCGCGTGCGCGTTCACGTTGTGCTTCCATTTCTTTTTCAAAGCCTGCTGCATCAACTGTCATATCCACTTCAGCTGCATACTCTTCTGTTAATTCTACAGGGAAGCCATATGTGTCATATAAACGGAATGCGTCAGCACCAGGGATAAATGTTTCACCTTTAGCTTTTTGTGCTTCTACTACTTCATTGAAAATAGAAAGACCACCATCTAAAGTTTCGTGGAAACGGATTTCTTCATTTTTCACGACTTTCATGATAAATGCTTCTTTTTCATCTACTTCTGGGTAGAAATCTTTCATTACTTCCCCAACTGTTGGTACTAATTCAAACATAAATGGTTTTTCAATACCGATTTGTTTTGCATAACGTACTGCACGACGTAATAAACGACGTAATACATATCCGCGACCTTCATTTGATGGAAGCGCGCCATCACCAATTGCAAATGCAACAGTACGAATATGGTCTGCAATAACTTTAAATGGTGTATTGATATCTTCTTCAGAACCGAAGATTTCTGATAAATCTACTTCACCAGGACGTTTGTATTTACGATTTGCAAACTGTTCGATTTTTTCAATAATAGGCATGAATAAATCTGTATCGTAGTTTGTTGGAACATCTTGTACAACAGATGCCATACGTTCTAGTCCCATACCAGTATCAATATTTTGTTTTGGAAGTGGTGTGTATGTGCCATCTGGATTATGGTTGAATTGAGAGAATACTAAGTTCCAAATTTCAAGGTAACGTTCGTTTTCGCCACCTGTATATAATTCTGGATCTGTTGGGTCATTACCATATTCTTCACCACGGTCATAGAAGATTTCAGAGTTTGGACCTGAAGGACCTTCGCCAATATCCCAGAAGTTTCCTTCAAGACGAATTAATCGTTCTTCAGGAATACCAATTTCATCTTTCCAAATGTTATAAGCTTCTACATCTTCAGGGTGGATTGTAATTGATAATTTTTCACCATCAAAGCCCATCCATTTTGGATCTGTTAAGAATTCCCATGCATAGTGAATCGCTTCTTTTTTGAAATAATCGCCAATTGAAAAGTTGCCTAGCATTTCAAAGAATGTATGGTGACGTGCTGTTTTACCAACGTTTTCAATATCATTTGTACGGATGGCTTTTTGTGCATTTGTAATACGTGGATTATCTGGGATAACCGAGCCATCAAAATATTTTTTTAATGTAGCAACACCTGAGTTAATCCATAGTAACGAGTTATCATTGATTGGAACAAGCGGCATACTTGGCTCTTGTTTGTGATTTTTCTCTACGAAAAATTCGATATATTTACGGCGAATTTCTGATGCTTTCATTGTATATATTCCTCCTAGATAATGATGATTGCGATGGGCAAGCACAAAATAAAAAGTCCCCATCCCTAGAAAGGGACGAGAACTATTGGAACGTTTTCGTGGTACCACCCTAATTCATACACAGCAAAAGCTATGTATCTCTTAGCACTATAACGTAGTGAACGGCAGTGATTGGCTGCACTCCGGATTAGCTTTCGGATAAAATGTAAGGAAATTCTCACAGCCAAGGAATCTCTTTCTTTGCATTACATCACTATCGTACTTTTTCCGTCATCGTTTTCATCTATTCTATAGATGATTATAAGAAAAAGGTCTGACAGTGTCAATTGCTAGTATTAAAGAAACTGCTGTGGTGTCACGCTGTCCATCCCAATCATCGGATCAATAGTTGTAATATTTTCCGTTGTGAGACGTTTCTCCGAATTATCCGTTGAATAATCGGTTTCCTCAGCTGGTACTTCTTCAGATTCAACTTCGCCTGTTAATCGTCCTACAAGTGTTGTACGACGTGATACATCTGCAATATTTTGAATACCTCGAACAAAGGTATCCGGTTCTCCACATAAAATTAAAAAGTCTTTGGCACGTGTCAATCCAGTATATAGTAAATTTTTTCGCAACATTTTATAGTAGCTTCTTACAACAGGCATAATGACCATTGGAAATTCACTGCCTTGTGACTTATGAATCGAACAACAATAAGCAAGTGTTAATTGACTTAAATCTCCACGTGAATATGTCACTTCATTACCGTCAAATGACACAATTAACTGATCGACATTATCGGTCGTTTCTTTCGCACGGAAAATTGCAATAACTTCACCCATATCTCCGTTAAAAACATTACTTTGTGGTTGATTAACCAGTTGCAATACTTTATCGCCGATACGGTACGTTGTATCACCAAAAGCCATTTCCTTTGTTTTTATACTCTTTTTCGGATTCACTAGCTCTTGAATCATACGATTTAAATTATCAATTCCCGCATCCCCGCGATACATAGGGGCTAATACTTGCACATCATAAATCGTAAATCCTTTTTTCAGCGCACTTTGAATAATTTGTGATACAACAGTTGGAATTTGAGCTGCGTTGGACTTGATAAAAGAACGGTCAGCTGTCTTAGCTGTCAAATCTGGTGGAATGATATTATGCTTCAATTGGTGGGCCATCTCTACAATAGACGAACCACTTGCTTGACGATATACCTGTCCTAATTCCACAGTTGGTACAACATGTGAATCAAGCATATCCTTCAATACTTGCCCTGGGCCAACAGGTGGTAATTGGTCCTGATCCCCCACAAAAATAATTTGGCAGTCTTCAGGTAACGCTCTAAGAAGCTGATAGGCAAGCCAGGTATCCACCATTGACATTTCATCAATAATAATTAATTTCCCGACAATATCACGTTCTGTATCTTCTTCTGGGTCTTCTTGTCCTGTAAACCCTAATAAGCGGTGAATTGTTTGCGCAGGAAGCCCTGTTGACTCACTTAAACGTTTCGCAGCGCGACCTGTTGGTGCGGCAAGAACAATTGGAAACGGCGTATCCTTATCATATTCTTTCATATCAAGTGAAAGTCCATGAAGTTCAGCATACACATCTACAATCCCACGTACAACCGTTGTTTTCCCTGTACCTGGTCCCCCTGTCAAAATCATCGCAGCACTATTAATTGCTGTCACAATTGCATTTACTTGTGGCTCAGCATAAACAACATTAAAGCGTTCTTCTGCATCCCCAATCCATTTACGAATC
The DNA here is from genome assembly GCF_003991225.1 of Candidatus Kurthia intestinigallinarum. Classification (GTDB taxonomy): domain Bacteria; phylum Bacillota; class Bacilli; order Bacillales_A; family Planococcaceae; genus Kurthia; species Kurthia populi. Next base: position 73,143 of record NZ_JTFC01000032.1, on the reverse strand, counting down.
TCTGAGCTAGGAAAAGCAGATTGCTCCTCATTGCGTCCGATTAACTCTACTAATTTCTCAGCAATACCAACTTCAGAATAATAAAGAGATGGCATATATAAACGCTGCGCTTCACCACAAATTTTGCCGTTTTTTCCAAGATCAATAATTGAGTTTGAAATCGCTTCGATTGAAATCGTGACAGGCTGACTTTTCTCTAATAAATCTTTTGCCTCAACAATTAAATCCTGGGCTTCCATATAGACATGACCTTCTGATAAAGCCATTTGATTTAACAAATGCAGTATAGCTGCTTTAATTCGTCCAGGATTGTCTCCTGTAATTTCAAGTTGCTCCCCTAAATCATCTGCGCGATTAAAACCGATGCCACTTACATCTTCGATTAAGCGATATGGGTTTTCTTGTAGTATTTGAAGTGTTTTACCTTCATATTTTTGATAAATACGTACTGCAATCTGTGGGCCAAATCCCCATTCGCCAAGCTTGATTAAAATACGGTCCATACCAAGATTGGCTTTTAACACTTCTCGAAGGGTCTCTTTTTTATCATCTTTTAAACGAGGGACATTATCAAGAGCATCGGGCTCTTCAATGATTTTTTTTATGGCATTAGGTCCTAGTTTTTCAACAATAAGTTCTGCTGTCCGCTTACCAATACCAGGAAATAAATCACTCGATAAATATTGAATAACACCTACTTCAGTTGCTGGGATTTCTTTTTCAAATGAAGTTGCTTGAAATTGCAGACCATATTTTGGATGTTGCTTTAAATTTCCTTGAAAACGATACATTGCTTCCGTATCGACTTGTGGAAAATAACCTGCGACGATAATTTCTTTTTCTTTATAATCTAGATTCGTCTCCTGAATTTTCAACTTAATAATCGAAAATAAATTTTCCTTATTATGAAAAATGGAGACGACAGGTCGACCCACCACAAAGAGCGGTTCTTCCGCAAAAAGTGATAAATTTTCAGTCAACACTGTCACCTCCTATTAGTCTTTACGTTGCATAAGCATATCGTAAATATATTTTGCTTGATCAAACTGTGGCGCAATTTCAAGCGCCTTTAACAAATGTGTTTTTGCCGCTTCTACATCATCTGTTGAAACTGCATATAAAACACCTAAATTGTAATAAGCATCTGCGTTATTTTCATCCAATACAAGCACAGCTTCAAGCTCTGGTTTTGCAAAATCAAACATTTCAAGTGATGCCATTAAAATCGCATTCGCTAAGCGCACTTGAATATCTTCAGGTGCTAATTCTGCTGCACGCTGCATATATGGTAGTGCAAGTTTTAAATTCCCAGCATGTTCAAATGATTTCGCTAACATATAGTATGCATCTGGACCTTCAATACCTGCGCGAATTGAACGTTCGTAAATTTTAGCTGCTTCTTCATAACGCTCATTATTATAATAAAGATTTGCTAAGCCGTAATAAGCTGTTGCTGCTTCTTCATCTAATGAAATCGCTTTTTGGAAAAATCGTTCTGCACGTTCCATATCATTCATACCTGCAAGTAAGTTACCAAAATTAATATAACCAACTGTTTCTTCAGGTTTTTCTTCGATTGCTTGCGTAAATGCTTTTACAGCATCTTCAAAGCGTTCTTCTTGCATCGCTTTGATGCCTTCTTCATTATAATTCAATTGTGACACCTCTATTATCCTACATATGTTAATTTTTCGCCGTCTTTAAATACTTCATCGATTGTTGCGCCACCTAAGCACACTTCCCCGTCATATAATACAACAGATTGTCCTGGCGTAATCGCACGAGTTGGTTCTGAGAACGTTACATGCCATTGATCATCACCTGTAATTTCAACGGTCACTGGTACATCTGTTTGACGATAGCGGAATTTCGCTGTACAGTCGAATTTTTGTGGTAATTCACGTTTTGTTGAGAAACTTGTTTTTACGGCCGTTAAGCTTGTTGAATATAATTTATCATTGTGGAAACCTTGACCTACAAGTAATACATTACGTTCTAAATCTTTTCCGACAACAAACCAAGGTTCCCCGTCACCACCGATTCCTAGACCGTGACGTTGCCCTAATGTGTAATACATTAAGCCATCATGTTTGCCCATTACTACACCATCAAATGTTTCCATATTGCCTGGTTGTGCGGGTAAGTACTGGCTTAAGAACTCTTTAAAGTTACGTTCACCAATGAAACAAATACCTGTTGAATCTTTTTTCTTCGCAGTCGCAAGCTCTGCTTCTGCTGCGATTTCACGTACACGTGGTTTGACAATTTCACCGATTGGGAACATAACATGTTCTAATTGTTCAGGTGATAATTGGTTCAAGAAGTACGTTTGATCTTTATTATCATCAACACCACGGAGCATGACACGATTACCGTCTACATCCGTTCCCATACGCGCATAGTGACCCGTCGCCACATAATCTGCGCCAAGACGTAATGCATGTTCAAGAAACGCTTTAAACTTAATTTCTTTGTTACACATAACATCTGGGTTTGGTGTACGACCTGCTTTATATTCTTCAAGGAAGTACGTAAATACTTTATCCCAATATTCTTTTTCAAAGTTTACGGCGTAGTATGGAATCCCAATTTGGTTACATACTTTAATAACATCTTCATAATCTTCTGTTGCTGTACACATACCATTTTCGTCTGTGTCATCCCAGTTTTTCATAAAAATACCGATTACATCGTATCCTTGCTCTTTTAAAATATGAGCCGTCACGGATGAATCGACGCCTCCTGACATGCCGACTACGACACGTGTTTCTGATGGATCTTTTACTGCTTTTGTCATTGTTTTACTTCACCTTTTCTTGTTATTTCGTTAAACGTTTCACAATACCAATAACGGTTTGTGCTGCACGTTTGATTTGCGCTGAATCCAAACCATAACCAAAGCTAAAACGAATCGAATTACGTAATTCCTCTGCTCCTTTGCCATACATAGCAAGTAATACATGAGAAGGTTCTAATGAGCCTGCTGTACAAGCAGAACCACTTGAAACAGCAATTCCTTCGATATCTAGATTGATTAAGAATGATTCAACATCCATACCATTGAAACTCACATTGAGCACATGGGGTAATGCGTGAAGGGCATCTCCATTAACATGGTAGGCTATACCCGCTTCGTCAAATGCTGAAAGAAGCATTTGACGATAACGCGCATATTCTGTTGCTTTTTCTTCCATAGAACTTTGCGCTAGCTCTACTGCCTTTGCAAAGCCGACGACTGCTGGAACATTTTCTGTACTTGCACGACGTTTTCGCTCTTGATCCCCACCAACAATAAGGGATTGTAAATGCGCTTTTGGACGTTCATAGAGAAAACCTATTCCTTTTGGACCGTTCAATTTATGTGCAGAAGTTGATAATAAATCAACCCCGAGTGCATCAACATCGATTTTTTCTAAACCAAACGCTTGTACCGCATCTGTATGGAATGTAGCGGTATGGTCTTTTAATAGCGCCCCAATTTCAGCAATTGGTTGCTTCGTACCTACTTCATTGTTCCCGTACATAATCGTAACGAGAATGGTATCGTCACGTAATGCACGTTTGAAGTCGTCGATAGCAATCATACCATGTTTGTCAACAGGAAGATATGTCACGTCAAATCCTTCTTTTTCAAGCCGTTCACATGCACGAAGGACCGCATGATGTTCCACCTGTGTTGTAATAATATGTCGGCCTTCATTTTGATGCGCATAAGCTGTGCCGAAAATTGCCAAATTATCCGCTTCAGAACCTCCACTTGTCAGGACAATTTCATGGTCTTTCGCCCCAATTGAGCGCGCAATAAAGCCACGCGCATTGTCTAAATATTTGCGCGCGTGTCGACCAATGCCATGAATAGATGAAGGATTTCCATATACATCATTCATAACCGCTACCATTGCATCGATTACTTCTGGATGCATCGGAGACGTCGCTGCGTGGTCTAGATAAATTTCAGTCATTAAAAAAATCTCCTTTAATCGTACAGCTTGTGCTGCAGTTGTTTCTTAAATATAGAACATGTAATTACTGTCGTCTGTTGACTCTGTATATTTTGCTAAGTCTTCTAAATTTGTTTTATCTAACACTTCTTTAACAGCATCACGCACACGAATCCATAGCTCACGTTGTGGTGGTGCTTCATTTTCGATTCCCTCAACCGGTTGAATTGGTCCTTCTAGCACTTTAATGACATCCGCTGCAGAAATCAAATGTGGTGGCTTCGCTAACATATAACCGCCGTAAGCACCTCGTACACTTTTCACAAGTCCTGAGTTACGTAGTGGTGATACTAATTGTTCTAAGTAGGCTTCAGAAAGATGATTTTCTGAGGCAATTTGGCGCAATGGAATCGGCCCCTGACCATATTGTTTTGATAGTTCGATCATAATTGTAAGACCGTATCGTCCTTTAGTTGAAATTTTCATATAGACACCTCTGCTTCATAATACTGTTATCACCTAAGTATAGCATATTCCCTTCCAATTCACTCGGTTTTCAACTATCATAAATAGTACGAAAAAGGAGTGATTTTTATGTCCAATGAACCTCTTGCCTATCGTATGCGTCCAAAAATGCTCGATGATGTTATCGGACACCGCGACTTTATTGGCCCAGAAACGACGTTATATAAAATGATTCAAAAGGGGCATGTGCCATCAATGCTTTTATACGGTGAGCCTGGTATCGGCAAAACATCACTCGCTTTTGCAATTGCAGGAACGAGTAAATTGCCATTTTATGCATTGAATGCAACACGCGCTGGCAAAAAAGATGTAGAAGATATTGTAATAGAAGCAAATCTACAAGGAACTGTGCTACTTTTTTTAGACGAAATTCATCGTTTTAATAAACTACAGCAAGATACATTACTTCCTCATGTAGAAAGTGGCAAGGTCATTTTAATTGGGGCGACAACAGAAAATCCATTCCATGATGTCAATCCTGCCATTCGCTCTCGTTGTGGAGAAATCAAACAATTAAAGAGATTAACAAACCATGATTTAATTGATCTCTTAAACCGTGCACTGAAAGATGAAAAGCGTGGTTTAGGTCACTACAAAATAAAAATAGCAAATGAACAGCTCGAAAAAATAGCAATAGCAAGTAATGGTGACGGTCGCAAGGCATTGACATTACTTGAATCTGCTTATTACGCTTCTGATGAAGTAGAAGATGTGGCCATTATTAAAGACCGCACACTTGATCAACTGGCTGAGCGCATTGGTGTTTATGGTGATAAAAAGGGCAGTCAGTTTTATAATTTATTATCTGCACTCCAAAAATCTGTACGCGGTAGTGATGTCAATGCGGCACTATACTATTTAGCAATGTGCCTTGAAAATGGCGATCTTGTAGCTGTTTCACGAAGACTTCTTGTGATGGGCTATGAAGATATCGGATTAGCCGCACCTGAAATTGGAAGTCATGTCCTTGCAGCTTGTCAATCTGCTGAACGTTTAGGCATGCCAGAAGCACGAATTCCTCTAGCACATGCAGTGATTGAAATGTGCTTAGCTGAAAAATCCAATTCAGCCATCCTTGCAATTGATAAAGCAATCGAAGCGATTCATAGTGGCAAAACTGGCGATATCCCCATGCATTTGAGAGATGCACATTACAGTGGTGCCAAAACATTAGGCGTTGAAGGCTATCAATATCCTCACAATACACCTGTAGGTACATTTGGTGGGTGGGTTGATCAACAATACTTACCAGACAATCTTGTTGGTACCGAATTCTACAAACCAGTTATAGCCGGACAAGAAAAGCGAATGGCCGGTATTTATGACCATTTGAATAGCTCGAAGAAAGACCATAAATAAACGTAAAAAGTCGAAATCTTTATATTAGATTTCGACTTTTTATTTTAACGCTGAATTTCACTAATAAATTTATACCGGTCTGCACGATACACACTACGAACAATTTCAAAAGGTTGCCCACTATCTAAAAAACTTGTTCGCTTAATTAATAATACGACCCCACTAGGTGGAATATGTAAAAATTGCGCATCTTCTTTTGTTGTCAAAGCGGCTTCCATTTGCTGAATTGCATTACCAATTGTCAATTGATAGTGGGATTCAATTAATGAGTAAAGAGATGTTTGTAATTTTTCAGCTGTTAAGCCTGGGAATAATTTTGCTGGCAAATACGTTCGCTCTATCGCCATTGGTTCCCCGTCCGCATTACGAATACGCATGATTGAATAAACATCTTCTCCTGACTCTATTAATAAATCTTGTGCCAATTCAAATGGTGCAGGTTTTCGTTCAAACTTTACAAGTTGGCTACTTGGAACCATACCTCGCGCTAACATATCCTCAGTAAAGCTTGTTAAGCCGTTTAAAGGTTGTTCAAGCTTAGGACTTGAAACAAAGGTACCACGCCCTTTTTCACGGTATAATAAGCCATCATTCACTAAATTTGTAATCGCTTGTCTTACCGTCATTCGACTTACATCATACTGCAAAGCCAATTCGCGCTCTGAAGGAATTACCTGTCCTACCTTATAAATTCCTTCTGCTATTTTCTTTTTTAATTGTTCTTCAATTTGCATATACACCGGAATGTGTGAACGTTTATTAATCATTTCCCCGCTCCCCCTGATTAGTCCTAGTTGTCTATACCGCTAATATTCATCATATAACAAAAAAACTGCCCGATACAACTCGGACAGTCAATAAAATTATGCTATGATTAACCTTGCACACGAGTAATTGTGATATCGCTCAAAATATCACGAATCACCCAACTCGCTGCAATCAATCCAACTGATGATGGAACAAATGCATTTGATGATGGAGGCATTTTCGCTTTACGAATTTCAGCTTCTGGTTTACCAACTGTTTCCGCCACATCTGGACGAATTACAATAGGACTTTCATCAGAAAAAATAACTGGAATGCCTTTTTTGATACCTTCTTTACGAAGTTTCACACGGATAACTTTTGCAAGTGGATCCATAAATGTTTGTGAAATATCGGCAATACGGAAGCGTGTTGGATCCATTTTATTTGCAGCACCCATACTTGAAATGATTTTCACATTACGCTTTAGACATTCTTTCATAATATGAATTTTATAAATAACTGTATCACTTGCATCAATTACATAATCAGGGTTATAGCTGAAGAATTTTTCATATGTTTCTTCTGTATAAAACATGTGCAAATCAATGACTTCACAATCTGGGTTAATATCTGCAATACGTTCTTTCATTACAGCAGATTTTGATTTACCGATTGTTGACATATACGCTACTAGTTGACGGTTAATATTTGTGATATCAACATCATCCTTATCAACTAAGATAATACGGCCAACGCCACTACGTGCCACAGCTTCTGCTGCAAATGAGCCAACGCCACCAACACCTAAGATGGCAACTGTTGTATTTTTTAATAGTTCAAGGCCTTCTTGACCAATCGCTAGTTCATTACGTGAAAATTGGTGTAACATATCATTCACTCCGTTGTGTTTAAAATTCCTACTTAAAAGTAGGCGTCTCTCAAAATATAAACAATTCGCTTCAAAATTGCAAGTAACCAACTAAGAATTGGAGGAATTCCACTATGCGTGCTATTTTTAATTTTACGCTAAATGCTCTTATTTTCGCGCTAATCGGTGCTGTCATTGCGTCATCTTTTTATCCCTCACTCGACACAAGCTACGCACAGCTACAAAAAAATTATGACGACTACGTTAACGCGCAAGCACGCTTTATGACAGAACCGTCAAAAAACAATATACAAAAAGTCGATCAACATGAGAATTTTATCTTTCCAGCAAGCTATGTTTTAGAACAACAATCCTGGTTAAATTCATTTGTTTTGCGTAAAAAACCGGTTTTAACAAGTAAACAGCAGCAAACATTACGCTATCAATTAGCAAATGCTGAAAAACTGAATGAACAATTTCAGCAAACTGCTCTACAACAAGTGTATCATGCTGAAAATTTAGCACCTTATTTACGTGCAAATAATGCACAGACTGATAAACATGTTTTTGTAACACATGATAGTAATGGTACATCTATTTCATTTGATGCAAATAATACGATATTCAACAATGTTTTCACAAATTCAATTACAGCCAATTATTTTTTAATTAAAACAAAAGATACTACATTTTACTTACGAAAAGAACTTGGTTATAAAATCGAATCAAAAACAACTGACGCAATAACAATTAAAACGAAAAAGTCAGGAATCTTATTTTGAATAAGATTCCTGACTTTTTTAATTAAAGCATTTAATAATTTCGTTGTAGCATCGGATACAGTAACAAATAAATCAATCTGCCTTGTACTGGGCACCCCTCTGTATAAAAGCAATGCCTTGGATATGCTAACGGGTCAATATCTCGTTGACGATATTTGTCTACGAATGCATTCATCATAACCGCAATATTATAATTCTCCGCAATTGGATGATATGCCCAAGTAAACCAACGTGTTAGTGCATTATCTGGTAAGGTAGCAAGCAAACGTTTAGAAGCTCTATCTTCACCTAATGCACTAAGGACGGCTAGGCGTAAATATTGCTGTTCAACTGTCCAAGTAGTCATTTGATTCAAATAATCAAATGATTTTTCAAAATTTCGCATATCAAAAGAAACTGCCGCAGCTTTAAAGTATGCCCTATTACGTTCCATATCAGAAGATTTTTCACTTAGTTCTAGTGCACGCTGTAAGTATGTTTCATTTCCTTTATAATCGCTTAATAATAACAAAGCATCTACACAATTTTTATCGTACGAAAAGGATGTTTGTGCAAAGTCGAATCGTTGTTGGTCATGTGTTTGCTCATATGCTAAATAAGCAAAATGTTGTGCTAAATCATGCGCATTCTTCGGTATAAATTCAATATTCTTCGCTTTTTGCAATCGTTTACGTGTGACCTCGTCTTCAATGCTACGCTCATCACATAGTCGCGCTAATTGCCATTTTTCTCGATCTATAATCGTCGCATCTGTTCCTGAACAATATAAAGTCTGCTCATCTTCTAACAAATGCCATTCAGAAAACTCCTCTTTATAATAGTTTTCTAATTGAGCTGCATAACTATATACGGTCGTTTTCGAAACATCACAAATCGTTGCTAATTGTGTAACGGTTAAAATAGGTGGAATAAAATTAAACTTCATGCCAAATTGTAATACGCCTGCAATGAAACCACCTTTCTTACGCGCCTTTATGTGCTTAGTTGTCACATACCGATGTGTAAATAAAAATAAAGGCTCACTTTTAATATCCAATTCAATTAACGCTGCATCTAGCATGACTAGCAATTGCTTTTTGTCTGTACGCATCGTATTACTACTTAGCGATGTTTCTGAAATGAGTAATCGCCAACAATCATCGATATGCTGCTGAAAGAAATCTTTATAAGGTAACGCTGTAACCTTATAAAGTTTGTTCCATGCTTCAAATAAAGAATCACTTGCCTTGGTTAAAATAATTCCCATACTAAGCGAATAATAAATATTTTCTTCTAATCCTTTTACAAGTAATAATAACGTATTTTCTCCAATATGGTGTGGCATAGCAGAAAAATCAAGCACGTAGACAATTTCTTTTGTCCATGCATGCTCAATGGCTACATAACGATCTGTTACATCAATAATTTCACCAAAGAAAAATATGGGTTGGTGCCATGTATGGATGAGTTTTTTTAATTTTGATTGTGGTTCTTTCTTCATACGTTCCATAATAAAATGTGGCCAGTATGGTACGACGCCACTCAAAAAGAAATAGCTATCTTCCGCAAGTCTTCTAGCCGTATGTTCATCTAGTTTTTTCTCCATTTCTTGAAAAAACATAGGAGATAGCCAGCGTTTTACTTGATCAAAATCATTTTCATATTTCGTTAAAAATTGTTGTACAAATTTTTGTTTGATGGTCATGAAGTGATATTCTACCGGGGCAATGTTTTTTTGTGTTATAGGTTGTTTCTTCAAACCTTCCACCTCCCTTTTGAAATCAATCCGAAAAAAGAGATTGTCCTCATAAAGTATGGACAATCTCTTTGTATCGATTCATATACCCTTTTTACACACAAAAAAACAAATCCCATTGTGCCGTCAGTTTTCACATCGTTTTGAGCCCGCTTAAAGCAGTTATTTGTTCGCACAACTTGCTCGAAAGTCCCACCTAACAGGCATGATCTAAAAAGTTGTATATGAACAAAATCTCAAAAATAAATATGTTCGGTCAAAACTGATTGCAGCTGTCGTACACCGCAGGATTTGTCGTTACAGTTATACTATCACTTTATTCTATTTTGTGCAACTTTTTTATTTAATAAAACGCTTACATTATTATTTTACGAAATAAAAAAAGCTCGTAGTCATCGCTTTCGCAAATCGTACGAGCCTTCATCATTCAACAATTAGTCTTCGTCAGCCATTGTTTTAACACGAATGTGTAAATCATCAAGTTGAGCCGTGGCTACAGCTGATGGTGCGTCTGTTAATAAGCAGCTAGCTGAAGCTGTTTTAGGGAACGCAATTGTGTCACGTAAGTTATCGCGACCAGATAATAACATGATGAAACGGTCAAGACCGAATGCTAAACCACCATGTGGAGGAACGCCGTATTCAAAAGCATCCATTAAGAAACCAAATTGTTCTTGCGCTTGTTCTTGTGTGAAACCAAGTGCTTTGAACATTTTTTCTTGTAGATCTTTTTCATAAATACGTAATGAACCGCCACCTAATTCGTAACCGTTAAGCACGATATCGTACGCTTGAGCGCGAACTTTACCAGGATCTGTATCCATTAATTCTAAATCTTCATCGAATGGACGAGTGAATGGGTGGTGAGCTGCAGAGTAACGACCCGCTTCTTCATCATATTCAAGTAATGGCCAATCCGTAATCCATAGGAATGCAAAGCGAGATTCGTCAATTAAACCTAAATCTTTACCTAATTTTTTACGTAAAGCGCCTAGAGCGTCTGCTACTACTGCTGCTTTATCAGCTACGAATACTAATGTATCGCCAGGTTCTGCACCCATACGTTCCATTAATTTCACGCCGTAGTCATCTTGGAAGAATTTACCGATAGGACCTGTTAAACCTTCAACGCCTGTTTCAGTAACTTTAATCCATGCAAGACCTTTAGCACCGTAACGACCAACGAATTTTGTTAATTCATCTAAATCTTTACGAGAATATTTATCATTTGCACCTTTGATGTTTAAACCTTTAACTTGTTTACCATCTGCAACTGTTTGAGCAAATACTTTGAAGCCACAGCCATCTACAACATCTGTTAAATCGATTAATTCTAAATCGAAACGAACATCTGGTTTATCTGAACCGTAACGTGCCATTGCATCGTCATATTTCATACGTTGGAATGGACGTGGTACATTGATGCCTTTAACTTCTTTCATTACTTTTTGGATTAAGCGTTCGTTAATATCAAGAATTTGTTCTTGGTCTAAGAAGCTCATTTCCATATCGATTTGTGTGAATTCCGGTTGACGGTCAGCACGTAAATCTTCATCACGGAAACAACGTGCGATTTGGAAGTAACGTTCGAAACCAGAAACCATTAATAATTGTTTGAATAATTGTGGTGATTGTGGCAGTGCATAAAATTCACCATCATGAACACGTGATGGTACTAAATAGTCACGTGCGCCTTCTGGAGTTGATTTTGTTAAGATTGGTGTTTCTACTTCTAAGAAACCTTCATCTTGTAAGAAGTTACGTACTACTTTTGTTACGTCAGAACGTAATTTAAAAGTTTTGTACATTACAGGACGACGTAAGTCTAGGTAACGATATTTTAAACGTAAATCTTCATTTACTTGAATGCGGTCTTCAATTTGGAATGGTGGTGTTTGTGCTTTGTTGATTAATGTTACGTTATCAACATACACTTCGATAGCGCCTGTATCTAAGTTTGGGTTAACCATTTCTGGTGTACGTGCACGCACTTCCCCTTCAACTTCGATTACATATTCACTACGGAATGAATCTGCTAAATCTAATGCTGCTTGAGAGTTTTCTGGGGTGAAAACAACTTGTGTTAAACCTGTACGGTCGCGTAAGTCGATGAAAATTAAACCACCGAAGTCACGACGATATTGTACCCAACCTTTTAATACGACGCGCTCGCCAACGTTTTCAGCGCGTAAAACTCCACACTCATGTGTACGTGTTGCCATTGTGTAATTCCTCCAATTAATGTGTTTGTAAGTAGTTCACTAAATCATGGAATGGCACTTTTTCTTGTGTACCAGTTTCCATATTCTTCACAGCTGCAGCGTTGTCAGCAAGCTCTTGTTCACCTAACACAAGAACCCATTTTGCACCTTGACGGTCTGCAGCTTTCATTTGCGCTTTCATTTTACGACTCGCGTAGTCAATTTCAGTAGCGATGCCTTTTGCACGGAAGGTGCTTGCAAGCTCTACTGCTTTTTCTTTAGCGGCGTCATCCATCGATACAATGAATACTTCTAGCGCACTATCTGTTTCTAATTCTTTACCTTCTGCTTCTAATGCAAGTAATAAACGTTCGATACTCATCGCAAAACCAATACCGGCCATGTCTGGACCACCGACTTCTTGCACTAAACCATGGTAACGACCACCACCACAAAGCGTTGTAATCGAACCAAATCCTTTAGATGTGCTCATGATTTCAAATGCTGTGTGATTGTAGTAGTCAAGACCACGTACAAGGTTTGGATCTACTTCATATTCGATACCTAGTAAATCTAAATAATGTTTTACTTTTTCGAAGTATGTTGCAGATTCTTCATTTAAGAAATCTGTTAAAGAAGGTGCCGTTTCCATCAATGGATTTTCACGGTCTACTTTACAGTCTAAAATGCGTAATGGATTTTTTTCTAAACGATTTTGACAATCTGAACAAAATTCGTGAATATGTGGTTCAAAGTGGTTAATCAGCGCGGTACGATGCGCTTCACGAACCTCCTTATCGCCTAGTGAATTAATCACTAATTTTAAATCTGTTAAGCCAACTGTGCGATATACATTCATTGCAAGTGAGATAACTTCTGCATCAATTGCTGGATCTTTACTGCCGATTGCTTCAACACCAAATTGTACAAATTGACGATAGCGACCTGCTTGTTGGCGTTCATAACGGAACATTGGTCCAATATATGAAAGTTTCACTGGTTGGTCTGGTAAACCATATAGTTTATGTTCTACGTAAGCACGTACTGCTCCAGCTGTACCTTCAGGACGTAATGTTAATGAACGATTACCACGGTCTGTAAATGTGTACATTTCTTTTTGTACGATGTCAGTTGTATCCCCCACACCGCGTTGGAATAATTCAGTTGATTCAAACATCGGTGTACGAATTTCTTCATAGCGATATGTGTGGCATAGATGACGAATAGTTTCCTCTACTTTTTGCCATTTTGCTGATTGCTCTGGTAGGATATCCTGTGTTCCTCTTGGTACTTTAAACGTCATGTGTATGCTCCTTTCAAAAATACTGAATTACGTGTCGAGAAGGGACGGAAAATAAAAAAAGGCCGCCGTCCCTTGCAATAAATGCAAGGGACGACAGCTCATTAAATTCAGCTTCCGCGGTTCCACCCTAGTTGGTCATTACTTTGTAATAACCCTCTCTAATCGGATAACGGCCGATTCCGTTTTCCCCTAATAAGCCTGCTGCGTTTCGAAGAAAAACCTCACGAGTGTTATTCACTAATTCACATCATAAGAAAACTTTCAGCCATGATTTTCTCTCTCTGGAAAATGTCTTGAAATTAGCTACTTGCTCGGTCATAGGTATTTGTTAATAATGTCAGATTACTTCATATCATAATAAGAAATAAGGGAGATGTCAACTTTTTCTGAAATGTTACATGATATTTCGTTCATGTCAAAGTTGTAACATTTTTGAAATATACTAGCTTTTTGATGGGAAAATTTTATACTATATAAGAAAGGGAGGACGATCATGAATAAAAAATTATCAAAAATCATGCTATTTATGATCGCTGCAATGCTTGTCATTTCAACGGTCATGATTTCTAAACCTGGCACTTCGCATGCGGCAACGACCACATATAAAACAACGGACTCGTTAAACGTACGAATTGGCCCAGGTGTGAAATATTCAAAGGTTAAAACACTTAAAAAAGGCGCAATTGTAACAAAAGTAAAAACTAAAGGAAATTGGTGGCAAGTAAAATACACAGCTTCAAAAACAGGCTGGGTAAACGCGAAATACTTAAAAGCAGTTAAAACGGTTACCGCTACTACTCCTGCTAAGAAAACGTATTATTATGTAACTGAACCAACAGGTTTAAACATGCGTGCTTCTTATACGGTTTCAAGTAAAAAAGTTGGCGTTACAATTCCTTACGGCGCTAAAGTAACAATCAAAAAAACAGCTAAAAATGGTTGGATTCAAGTAACTTATGGTGGTAAAACAGGTTGGATTAATGCAGATGAGCGCTATGGTTTCAAATCAACAACGAACATTTCCTTCGCTGCGAGCGCCCCATCTCAAATTAAATATGTACTTGTTCATGATGACATGAATGTACGTAGCCTACCTTCAACAGTGGCTCCAAAATTAGGTACAGTTTCTACAAATTACTCAGCACGCATTTTACGCGTTTCGGATTCAAATTGGGCTGAAATCCAATATAGCGATTCACAAAAAGGTTGGATTTCTTTAAAAACATCTGACACAACTGTAACAACTGAAAAACCGGACCAAGTTTCAAAACCAGTAAACGGTTCATTAGCTGGTATCAAAGTCGTTGTTGACGCTGGTCACGGCGGTGGTGATCCTGGTGCAGGCGGTAAAGATTTATCTGGTAAATATGTTAGTGAATCAACACTTACATTAGCATCAGCTAAAGCATTAAAAGCACAAATCGAATCTGTTGGCGGTACAGTTTATATGACACGCGAAGGCACAGGCGCTCTTTCTTCTAACAAGACAACAGACCTTGGCTTACGCGCAAAATTAGCAGCTAAAAAAGGTGCAAATGCTTTCATTAGCTTACACTATAATTCAGCTGCAGCATCATCAGCCGCAGGTATTGAAACATTGTATTATCAATCAACTTCAAAAGAATTTGCTAATACCATTCATAAAAATATGGCTGAAGCAATTAAAGAAGAATACCCAACAATGAAAGACCGTGGTTTAAAATATCAAAATGTTATGGTGCTACGTGAAAATTCAGTATTCGCGACACTAGTAGAACTAGGATTTGTGTCAAACCCTAGCGAACTATCTCGCATCAATACAGATGCGTATCGTGCTGTTGTAGCAGAAGGTATCACAAACGGTATTATCGAATATTACGGTCGCGATTAATCATCGTAAAACACGCTCAAGTATGAGCGTGTTTTTTTATGTAAACAAAAAGGAGTTACCATTTAGGCAACTCCTTTTTGTTTATTATTTCGTAGGTGAATCAAAAATAATCGTCACAGGGCCATCATTTATGAGCTCGACATCCATCATCGCGCCAAAGATACCCGTTTGGACTTCTAGGCCTTCTTTACGAAGTGCTTCATTAAAGTACTCCCATAGCGGTTCGGCGTGTTCTGGACGCGATGCACCAGTAAAACTAGGACGGTTCCCTTTTTTTGTATCAGCGTAAAGCGTAAACTGCGAAATAGATAAAATCGCACCGCCATGTTGAGCAATTGACAAATTCATTTTTCCTTCGTCATCTTCCCAAATACGTGTTTTAGCAATTTTGGCTGCTAAATAATCGGCATCTGATTTTGTATCGTCATGTGTAATACCTACAAGTAATACATACCCTTTGTTGATTTGACCTATAATTTTTCCTTCTACGGTAACCGAAGCCTCTCGACTACGTTGTAATACGACTCTCACTTGTTCTAACTCCCCTTAGTTGTTGACACGTTGTACAGAATATATATCTGGAATTTGTTTAATACGATCTACCACTTTATATAAATGTTGAATATCACGAATTTGTAATGTTAAATGAACCGTCGCAATTTTATCACGATCTGCACGGCCATTTACTGCACTAATTTGCGTTTTTGTTTCATTTACAACTTGCATAACATCTGTAATTAAAGCCGGACGATCAAAACCAGTCACTTCAATATCAACGGCATATAATTTAGTATTATTGTCAGCAAATTCCCATTCAACATCAATTAATCGTTCTTTTTCAGATGCAGCTTGTACGTTTGGACAATCTGCACGGTGAACCGATACCCCACGCCCTTTTGTAATAAAGCCTACGATATCATCGCCAGGAACCGGGCGACAACAACGTGATAAACGAATTAATAGATTTTCTAACCCTCTAACAACAACACCGGTTTCTGTTGGTTTTGTATCTTCAGGTTTATTCATTTCCTTCGTAATTTTTTGAAGCGCTTCTTGTGAATCACGTTCTTTACGAATTTTTTCTGCTAATCGATTAACCACTTGTAAAGCAGTCATGCCATTAAAACCAACTGCAGCAATTAAATCATCGGCAGATTGGTAATTAAATTTTTCACAAGCACGCTTGAAGTTTTCCGTAGTTAATACTTCATCACGATTAAAGCCTTGTTCTTCAATCTCTTTTTCAATCATTTCGCGCCCTTTATTCACATTATCTTCACGTGCTTGCTTTTTAAAGAATTGCTTAATTTTATGTTTTGCTTGTGAAGATTGTGCTAGGCTCAGCCAATCACGGCTTGGGCCAAATGATTGTTTTGATGTAATCACTTCAACAATATCGCCTGTATGCAGTGGTGTATCAAGCGGCACCATTTTGCCATTCACTTTTGCACCAATGGTACGGTTCCCAATCTCAGAGTGCACACGATAGGCAAAGTCAATTGGTACAGAGCCTGCGGGAAGCTCAAGTACGTCGCCTTTTGGTGAAAAGACGTAAACCATATCTGAGAATAAATCGAATTTTAATGATTCCATAAATTCCTCAGCATCATTGGATACATTTTGGAATTCTAAAATCTCACGGAACCACGTTAATTTGCTATCAATATCAGATTTTTCAGTAGCTGCGTTTTTACCTTCTTTATACGCCCAATGCGCCGCAACACCGTACTCTGCAATATTATGCATATCTTTTGTACGAATTTGTACTTCTAAAGGGTCCCCGTAAGGTCCAATAACCGTCGTATGTAACGATTGATATAAATTTTGTTTTGGCATGGCAATATAATCTTTAAAACGTCCTGGCATTGGTTTCCATAATGTATGGACAATCCCTAATACGGCATAACAATCTTTAATGCTATCTACAAGTACGCGAATCGCTAATAAGTCATAGATTTCATTAAATTGTTTATGCTGAGACTGCATTTTTTTATAAATACTATAAATATGCTTTGGACGTCCCGATAGGTCTGCATGAATTTCAACATCATCCAATTGGCCATGAATTTCGTCCATCACATTTTTCAAATAAGCTTCACGTTCTGTACGCTTACGTTTCATTAAATTAACAATACGATAATATTGTTGTGGGTTTAAATAACGTAATGCCGTATCTTCGAGTTCCCATTTGATTGCTGAAATCCCTAAACGATGTGCTAATGGCGCAAAAATTTCAAGTGTTTCTTTTGAAATTCGACGTTGTTTTTCTACAGGCAAATGTTTTAGCGTACGCATATTATGTAAGCGGTCTGCTAATTTAATTAAAATAACACGAATATCTTGGGCCATCGCAACAAACATTTTACGATGGTTTTCTGCTTGTTGTTCTTTTTTCGATTTATATTTGATTTTCCCTAATTTTGTGACGCCATCAACTAACATGGCTACTTCTTCACCAAATTGCGCTACTAAATCTTCACGTGTCACTTCTGTGTCTTCTACAACATCGTGTAAAAAGCCCGCAGAAACCGTTTCTGGATCCATTTGTAAATCTGCCAAAATACCTGCTACTTGTACAGGATGCACAATATACGGCTCTCCCGAACTACGGAACTGCTCCTTATGCGCCTCTCTTGCTAGCTCATATGCGCGTCGCACAAACTCGACGTGTTCCTCATTCATATAAGAAGAAAGTATGTCAAACACTTCTTCTGATGTCATTACTTGATCCTTCGCCATGTTAAGCCCACCCTATTCATAATTTTTCCGATTAGATATAAGTTCCATTTTATAAAACAATGCCTACCTTTGTAAAGCTACTACTATTGATTTATTCGTAAAATAAACTTTTAATTGAAGAAAAACACAAAAGCTACGCCAATGCGCAGCTTTTGTGCTTCATTCATCACTCAATGATTAGTATGGGTATTGCATTAATGTGAAGATATCATAGCCTTCAATTTTATCGCGACCGTGTAATTCTTCTAATTCAATTAAGAATGCACAGCCGACTACTTCGCCGCCTAATTCTTCGATTAATTGAATCGTTGCAGCAACTGTACCACCAGTAGCAAGTAAATCATCAACGATTAATACTTTTTGGCCTGGTTTGATAGCATCTTTGTGCATTGTTAATGTGTCTTTACCGTATTCTAAGCCGTAATCAGCTGAGATGACTTCACGAGGTAATTTACCAGGTTTACGTACCGGAGCAAATCCGATTTCTAATGCGTATGCTACAGGACATCCTGTAATGAAGCCACGCGCTTCAGGTCCGACGATAAGCTCTGCGCCTACTTTTTTAGCATATTCCACAATTTGGTCAGTAGCATATCGGTATGCTTTACCATTGTCCATAATTGTTGTGATATCTTTGAAAGAAATGCCTTCTTTAGGCCAATCTTGTACGATCGATACGTATTGTTTTAAATCCATTATTGTTCCTCCTCAGAAACTGTTTGATGTATTCGTTCATCAAACCACTGTCTTAAATCTTTATATGGTGCATACAACAGCGTCTTTTCTAACGCGAGTTGCTGCGTGCGCTCTTTGTAAATAGCAGCAGATGTTAAGTCTCGCTTTGGTGGGTTATCTACAATTTTAGCAAGTCCATTCTCTATTGTAACAAATTCAAGTTCAAAAAACACCTGTGTCATGAAAATTAGCATTGCTCGACTCCAACCTTTATGCTTCGCTAATGTATTCAAATTTTGGTGTAAATGGAATTCGCGACGTTTTCGTAAAAATGCGTAGTACCAGACAAATTGTTCACGTGTCGGCATTCCATCGAATAAATGTGGGTCTGATACGTAGAAATGCGCATAAATTCTTTCCAATTTTTCCAACGAAATAACGTGTTCTAATTGTTGAACATTCTGTGGCAAGTCGAGTAAAACAATAAATTTCTCGTATGCTTCTGCAGTATCTTCTTCGTCATAATATTTAATTTCCCGTGGTATAACACTCGTATAATGAGCAATTGTATCTTTACGAAATGCTAAAAATGTTGTTTGGTCTGCATCAATTTTCGCTAACCATTGTGAAATTTTATGTCCGCCACGAATATCAAAAAGCTGCCAAGCATCGGTATGCACGTCTTGTAGCATGAATTGTGGTTTACGACGACCATTCCACTCATTAATTTGAATATCCCCCGCAAATGAAATATCGATACCTGGTGTCAGTTCATCGGCTAAATACCCTTTATGAAAACCAACAGCATCTAAATAATGGCCATTTTTCCCGATTTCCATTTTAATATGATCTTCATTGGCACCAATTTTACGCATCGATTTAATGGATAGATCTCGTAAGCCGTACAAAGGTTTTTCAAATTCCACACCAAATGGCGCTAGTTTTTTCAAATCATCCAGTGCGTCTAAATCAATTTCTTCCACATCGAGTGGAATATCAATATTTAATACCGGCACTAAATCTTCCTCACTTAAACAATCAAGTGCTTGTGTATGTAGACGACTGCGTAGCTCATCCACATCCGCTTGTTGTAACGTCATACCTGCGGCCATTGGGTGTCCACCAAATGCCGGTAAAATATCACGATTTTTATCAAGTTCCACATACATATTAAAGCCTTCAATACTACGTGCCGAGCCTTTTGCAATGCCTTTTTCGCTATCTGTCGCCAGGACGATTGTTGGACGATAGTATTTTTCTACCAGACGTGATGCGACTATTCCGACAACACCCGCATTCCACCCCTCACCTGCAACGACTAACACACGAGAATTTCCTACTTCCGGAATAGTTTCAACCATATCAATGGCTTCCTCTGTAATGGCTGCAACTAAATCTTGACGCTCTTTATTACGTTCATTTAAATAATTCGCCATATGCATGGCCTCTGTTTGTTGCTCCATCATTAAGAAGTCAACACCAGGTGCGGCATCTCCTAAGCGTCCTAGTGCATTTAAACGAGGACCAAAGCCAAAGCCGATCGTTTGCTCATCAATATCACTTAACTCTGTCCCCGCAACAGTTGCTAATGCTTGGATTGCCGGTCGCGCATGATGACGCATACGTTCTAATCCTTTGATAACGAAATAACGATTTTCATCTACTAACGGAACTAAATCAGCTACTGTCCCAATCGCAACGACATCTATTAATTCCTCGGGTACGCGACCTAATAGTGCTTGAGCTACTTTAAACGCTACCCCAACACCGGCCAACTCACCAAATGGATAATTCCCCTCTGGGTGACGTGGGTGAATAATAAAGTCTGCATTCGGTAATTCTTTTCCTGGCTCATGGTGATCTGTAACAATTACATCTACACCAAGTGACTTGATAACATCAATTGGACCATTTCCTGCAATGCCATTATCGACTGTAATCAATAAGTTGGCGCCTGCTTCTGCAATTTCACGGAATAGCGCTTCATTAGGTCCATAGCCGTGCTCAAAGCGGTTTGGAATAACATGCTCGACAATGGCACCAAGCTGTTGTAGCGCTGTCTTCATAACCGTTGAGCTTGTAATACCATCCGCATCATAATCACCGTAGACCACAATATTTTCCTGTTGCTCAATGGCACGTTGAATCCGCGCAACCGCTCCCTCTAAATCATGCAATAAATACGGATCATGAATAACTTCCTCATCTGTACGCAAGAAATCAAGTGCCTCATCTGCAGTTGTATACCCGCGTGTCACTAAAATTTTCGCTGCAAGTGCAGATAAACCCGTCCCTTGTGCAACGGCTTCCACTGCTTGCTCATCGGGCGTATGAATACGCCATTTTTTCTCCATAGTTCCCATATGCTCACTTCCTCACTATCTTTCATTATAACGACAAACATTCGTTTGGCACATAAAAAAGCTTAATGAGTATACCAGTTTAAAAACGCTTCTCCGTAAAAATAGGTAACCATTGTTGCAATAGCAATCGAGGGCGCAAAAGGAATTTCTCTCGTTGTAGATGCTCGACCTACGAAAAACCACACAAATCCACATAATGTCGCTAAAAATAACGATACGAACGCTAAAGGTAAGCCAAGTACTGCACCAATAATTGCATATAATTTCACATCGCCACCACCGATTCCACCATGTGATAGCCATGCAAATAATGCTAAAAATAAAAAAATGCTTGCACTTCCGACTATTCGCATGAATAATAGCTCAGGTTCAAATGAGCAAATGATAAAAATAACACTCCAAAAAAACAATAAAATACGATTGGGAATCAGTTGATAGTACATGTCACTCACTGAAATTGTGACAAATAATAAAACAAGAACAAAGCCTAGAAAAAAGGCATTCGATAGACCATAAACACTATATAATGCGACAACTAAAAGGCCACTAAGTACTTCGAGGAATGGTGATAATAATGGAATCAATTTTTGGCAATGGCGACAGCGCCCTCGTAATAAAATATAAGATAAAATCGGAATCAATTCTACTGGCTTTAAGACAGTGTGACACTGTTCACAGCAAGAACGTCCAACAATAAAAGATTGCTTTTTCGGCAAACGATAGCCTACCACATGACAAAACGACGCAAAACAGGCAGTAATTATAAAAAGTAATACGGGCATCTAATCAGCTCCTTTTTGACAGTGTACGTGGCATCCTTTATTTTAGCGAATTTATTTTTTTACAATAATGACGAAAAAGAAGTTATTATTTAAAAACCCATTAAAAAAAACGTGCATTTGAAAATAATCATTCAAATACACGTCCTATTATTTATTTCACCGTAAATTTAATCGCAAATGGTGTAGTAATTGCTTTTGATGTTTTTGTTTTTAATTTAGTAGGATCAATCATAATCACATAATTCCCTTTTGCTAATGTTTTGGTTGTCGTTAAACGAATAGCTTTCCCGCTTGAAGCCTTCGTCAATTTAAAGCCTGATACTTCTTTGCCAGCGCGGTAAATGACAACACGGTTCTCTGTGAGCGTGGATGGCTTAATCGGCGTTGTAAAGCGAATCTGTGTCGTTTTCGCAGACGCCATTTTTGTTAAATTTGTCGCACTGATTTTTGTCGATTTTGTCGTAGCAGACGTTACAATCGTTTTAATTTTTTTATTATAAGCCTTCACTAATTTCTTTTCTGGAGAAGCTAAGTCACTATAAAGTGAATACAATGGTGTGAATTTTGTACGTAGACCGATTTTTCTACCTTCTTGAATTGCTGAAAGCCACGTTGTAATTTTATATTGATTATTACTAATAAACTGCTGTGCATCACTCTTCGTTTCAATCGCTTCATCATCTGTATCGATTGGTAAACCAGAGCCATCTGAGTCGCCTGGTGAAGGTGTTATCGGTTCATTTTCAACTGTTGGTAATTTTCCATCTGTCACAAACGCAGCCAAATTCGGTAAGCCGTTACCATATAAATCATCACGTCCTGACACACCTAAATCTTCACTATATTTTTTTAATAAAGCCTGAAGCTGTGCTGTAGTTGCTGTTGGGTATTTTTCCTTTAATAAAGTAATCATTGCTGTAATATGAGGTGCGGCAAATGACGTACCTGAATCCACTCTTATACCGCCGGATTTTGATAGCAATCGAAGAGACTCTCCTGGCGCTACAAAATCAACGGTATCACCTACATTTGAAAAATACGAGCGCACTTTTTGTTGATCTACCGCTCCGACACCAATCACACCTGAATAGGCTGCAGGATAATCAACCGGTGCCAATGCAGATAACGAACTTTCATTGCCGCTAGCAGCAATAATGGTGACACCTGCTGCATTTGCTGCTTTAATAGCACGCTCTAAAATAGCATCGGGTTCTGCAGAGCCGAGCGACATATTTAGCACAGTAAGATTGTTTTCAATACTCCATTCTACTGCCGATAAAATTGTCGACATTTCAGCGTTGTCTCCTTCGAAAACCTTTAGACTATAAACATCGGCATTAGGTGCCAGTCCCACAACTGTATTCGTACCATCTTTTACAGAATTCGCTGTGATGATACCAGCTACTCCCGTACCATGGTTTTCTGTGTCATAAACTGTACTCTCGTCTACTGAAGTCGCTGGATTGTCTTGTACAAAGGATAAACGTGTCACATGATCCATACCTGAGACCTTAGCAACACCTGTATCAATGACTCCCACTTTTACACCATTGCCGGTTAAACCTAATGTCCAAGGGCGTGTTATCCCCGTCATTTTCGAACTCCATGATAAATTGGTAATCGATAATAAATCAGCCGTTGTATAGCGAGCAGAAGTTTCGTATGTAGTTGCATTTTTTTCGATCACTTGAATATTCGCATCCGATTTTAATATGCGCAGTGCGTCATCACTAAATGTTCCTTCGATTGTTTTAAAGGCTTCGAAATCTTTTACAATAGCCGTTGCATTCTCCTCAATTGCTTGTTTACCGGCATCATTTTTATAAATAATAAAAACATCCTCATGCTCTGCTGCATGGGCAAATTGTGGTGCAGCTACTGCTAACCAAGCGGAAGCTCCAATTGTTAAACACCATTTTTTCCAATTCATCTTTCTTCTCTCCTACTCACTGAAAATTGGCCAACACGTCCATTTATTACATCTGAATTGTTCATATTGTATCATAGAGCGTCATATTCTACGTTACTTTCATATGTCATTTCAATTACATTTCTAGTAAAAAAAGCACCCTAGCTATATGCTAGAGTGCTTTTTAATGAAGCCTTAAACCATTGGCTCATCTGAACCCCATTTGCTTTCTTTTTTACTAACGTCAAGTTTGCCGCCTTGCTTTTTCATTTGGCGTACTTTAAGCACATACCAAATTTGAGCTGCGATATAAATTGATGAGTAAACACCGGTAACTAAACCGATTAATAATGCAAGTGAGAATGTTTGAATTGATGTTGCACCGAAAATCATTAGGGCAATAACAACAACTAACACCGTTACGACGGTATTCACAGAACGTGTTAATGTTTGACGTAATGATTTATTGACAATATGCGCTAAATCTTCTGCATTTTTAATAACACCAACACGGTGAAGATTTTCTCGAATACGGTCAAATGTAACAATCGTATCATTTATCGAGTAACCGACAATCGTTAAGACTGCAGCGATAAAGGTAATATCAACTTCGATACGGAATAAACTAAAGATCGCAATCATAAAGAATACGTCATGTAGTAATGAAATAATCGTACCGACACCCATGCGCCATTCGAAACGAACCGCAACATAAATAATAATACCAATTGCCGCGTAAGCTAATGCTTTAATCGCATTTGAAACAAGCTCTGCACCAATTGTTGGCGATACAGTTGAAATGACAACTTCCGTATCATCACCGTATTGCGCTTTCATATGATCACGGAATTGTTTCACTTCATCTTTTGAGAAATCCTCTACAAAACGTAGTACAGCTGTTTCTGATTTATCACCTGCGATTGAAATATCTTTTGGTGTTAAACCTTCTTTTTCAACTACTTTTTGAACTTCTTCCGATTTTAATGTTTGCGTTGTTTGAACTTCCACACGAGAACCTGCTGTAAAATCGATACCTAGATTTAATTTAAAAATACCTAGCACGATCATACCAGCTAAAATTAACACTGCTGAAATCGCAAAGAATTTCTTACGATTATGCACAAAGTCAAAGCGGTCAAAATGTGTTTTTAAATCAAGTGTATCAATACCTTCTGATAGCTTGTGTACTTTTTTCTTATTTACACCAAATAACCAAGGTTTATTATCTAAATAACCTGATTGAACAAGTAAGCCGAGTAATATACGTGTACCTGCAATTGCTGTAATGAAGGTTACAACAATACTAATAATTAATGTTGTGGCGAAACCTTTTACGCTACTTGTACCGAAGTAGAATAATACAGCGGCTGCAAGTAATGTCGTAATATTAGCATCAAAGATTGCTGTGAACGATGATTTAGAACCCGATTTGAAAGCTGCTTTAACAGACTTACCGACACGTAATTCCTCTTTAATACGTTCATACATGAGGATATTCGCATCGACGGCCATCCCAATCCCTAATACTAACGCGGCGATACCTGGTAACGTCAGTACAGCATTAATCATTTCAAATACCCATAATACAATGTATGTGAAGATTGCTAATGTAATGACTGCTACTAAACCAGGTAAACGGTAAACAACTAACATAAAGATAAAGATAGCAGCAACACCGATGATACTCGCAAATACTGTGGCTTTTAATGCGTCATCACCGAATTGTGCCCCAACAGATGTTGAATACATTTCAACTAATTTCGCTGGAAGTGCACCGGCATTTAAAATACCTGCTAAATCTTTTGTTTCTTGTACAGTGAAGTTACCTGAAATTTCAACATCTGTAGTATTTAAAACTTTATTAACTACAGCAGCAGAGGCATATGCTGGCTCTGCTTTTTGTGCTTCTTTTACATATGAATCACCTTTTTGGTAATCCAACCAAATAACCATCATACGCTCATCAGGGACTGTAGGATCCGTTGAACTTGGTCTACTTGAAATATCGGCTGTAATATCTGCAAATTTTTGTGCGTCTTTTAATTTCAAGGTAACAATCGGTTTATTCTCTTGATTGAAAGCCGCTTTTGCGCCACCTTGTACTAAGTCATTACCGTTAAGTAATAGCTTATCATCGAAGTCACGGAACGTTAAGTTCGCTTGACTTGATAGCACTTCACGCGCTTGGTCTTGGTTTTTAACACCGGCAAGCTGTACGCGAATACGATTTTTTCCTTCAATTTGAATGCTTGGCTCAGATACACCTAATACGTTAACACGTCTAGAAATCGCATCTGCTGTTGCCTTTACATCCTCTTCCGTTACTTTACCGCCATCTTTTAGCGGTTGTACTTCATACAGAACCTCAAAGCCACCCTGTAGGTCAAGACCTAAGTTGATGTCTTTTAAGACTCCGTTAATCGTCGTGCCCATTGTTGCGAATAAAGCGATCACAATCAATAAAAAGGCCGCGATTCGGCTTCTTAATTTCATTCAAAAATCCTCCTCAAACGAATGCCACAATATGTTATAAAAATAATAACATGAAAATATTATTCTTATAAAGCATTAAGAACATATACCTATACTCTTTTGCCATTTTCTACATAACAGCCTTATTATGAAACAGCTTGGCGTTTGTGTCAAATGACGTCAAAAAATTATGATGATTCCGCGCTATGCAGGCGCCAATAATCTTGCATCGATAAGGAAAATAAATCTGCAATTAAGCTATGGATATGAAGCTGTTCTGGTTTTTCATGCTGCCATAAATACTTCAAGCAAAATTCCCACAGCTCTTCTGGTGTAAGATGTGTCCCTTGTAATGCAAAATCTTCGCATTTCATCGATAGGACGAACGCGACTTGTTGGTACAATTCATTAAATGCGACCATGCTGAACAACCTCCTCTTACTTGAATACTATTGTTATTATACCAAGAACTCGAAACTCTCGCTCACTTCACGTAGGAATATTTCGCCAAAAAAAGAAAAGGACGCCCGTTTGGACATCCTTTTTGACTTATAACGTCATTATTATTTTGTTAATGATACGCCTTCGCCTTCTAACACACGTTGAATCGCAGCGCGCTCAAAGCGTACTTTTGAACCATCTTCAATTGATAAAACAACTGTTGAATCGTCAATTGCTTCAACTGTACCGTGTAAGCCACCAATTGTGACAACTTTGTTACCACGTGATAAAGCATTTTGCATTTCTTGTTGTTTCTTACGTTGCTTTTGGCTCGGACGAATTAACATAAAGTACATTAATGCAATGATTACGATCATTGGTAATAAACCCATTAAATCCATTTCTATCTAGTCCCCCTTTCTATCTATACAAGAAATAATTATACAAGACTTAGAAGTTTTTTGCATTCGGTTTGTTGAAGCCATATTTTTCGAAGAACTCTTCACGGAAATCGCCTAGACGGTCTTCACGGATTGCTTCACGCACTTGACGCATTAAGTTTTGCAAGAAATGTAAGTTATGTGTTGATGTTAAACGAATACCAAATGTTTCGTCGGCTTTAATTAAGTGACGAATGTATGCTTTTGTGTAGTTTTTACATGTGTAGCAATCGCACTCAGGATCGATTGGTGTAAAGTCTTTTGCAAATTTCGCATTTTTCACAACGACACGACCTTGGCTTGTCATACATGTACCATTACGTGCAATACGTGTTGGTAGTACACAGTCAAACATATCGATACCGCGGATTGAACCATCGATTAATGAGTCTGGTGAACCAACACCCATTAAATAACGTGGTTTGTTTTCGGGCATTAATGGTGTTGTATATTCAAGCATACGGTTCATGATTGGTTTTGGTTCCCCTACAGATAACCCACCGATTGCATAGCCTGGGAAGTCCATTGCTACTAAATCACGTGCTGATTGTTTACGTAGCTCTTCGAATTCGCCACCTTGAATAATCCCAAATAAACCTTGTTCATCTGGACGTGCATGCGCTTTTAGACAGCGTTCTGCCCAGCGTGTTGTACGCTCAACAGACGCTTTCATATATTCAAATGTTGCTGGGAATGGTGGACATTCATCAAAGGCCATCATAATGTCTGAGCCTAATGCATTTTGAATTTCCATTGCTTTTTCAGGACTTAAGAACATTTTCGAACCATTTAAGTGGTTACGGAAATGCACGCCTTCTTCTGTGATTTTACGCATATCAGATAGCGAGAATACTTGGAAACCACCTGAGTCTGTTAAGATAGCACCGTCCCAGTTCATAAATTTGTGTAAGCCACCCGCTTCTTTAATTAGCTCGTGACCTGGGCGTAACCATAAATGATACGTATTTGACAGGATTATATTGGCACCCATTGCTTTAATTTCTTCTGGCGCCATTGTTTTAACTGTTGCTTGTGTACCTACTGGCATAAAAGCAGGCGTTTCAAATGAGCCGTGTGGCGTATGCACGATACCTAAGCGTGCGCCTGTTTGTTTACATTTTTTAATCAGTTCATAACGAATTGGTTGTTGAGACATGTATTAATTTCCTTTCTTTTGTGGGCGAATAAACATTGCATCACCAAAGCTGAAGAAGCGATATTTGTTTTCTACAGCGATTTTATATGCGTTTAAGACGTTTTCACGACTTGATAATGCACTAATCATCATCACAAGTGAAGATTTTGGTAAGTGGAAGTTTGTTACCATACCATCAATTGCTTTGTATTCAAAACCTGGGTAAATAAAGATTTTTGACCAACCAGATTCAGCGACAATTTCGCCATTATTATTTTGAGCGACTGTTTCAAGTGTACGTGTTGACGTTGTACCAACTGTAATAACACGACCACCATTCGCTTTTGTATCATTAATAATTTTCGCTGTATCTTCTGGAAGATTGTAAAATTCCGCGTGCATATCATGTTCTTCGATATTATCAACACTAACAGGACGGAATGTACCGATACCAACGTGAAGTGTCACGAAAGCAACTTCTACACCTTTTGCACGGATTGCATCTAGAATTTCTTCTGTGAAATGTAGACCTGCTGTTGGTGCAGCCGCAGAACCCAACTCTTTAGAGTATACAGTCTGATAGCGCTCTTGGTCATCTAATTTCTCGTGAATGTATGGAGGAAGAGGCATTGTACCTAATTTTTCTAGAATTTCGATAAAAATTCCTTCATAGTCAAATTTAAATTTACGGCCACCATGGTCCATTTCACTTGTACATGTAGCAGTTAGTAAGCCATTACCAAATGATACAACGGTACCTTCTTTAATACGTTTTGCTGGTTTTACAAGTGTTTCCCATTCATCGTTTTCAGTTTGTTTAATTAATAATACTTCGATATGTGCACCAGTGTCTTTCTTTTCACCGATTAAACGAGCTGGTAATACACGTGTGTCATTTAAAATAAGGCAATCGCCTTTTTCTAATTCGTCGACAATATGTGGGAAATGGTGATGTTCCACTTCGCCTGTTTCTTTATTTAATACCATTAAACGACTCGCTGCACGATTTTCAAGTGGTACTTGCGCGATTAATTCTTCTGGTAGGTAGTAATCAAAATCTTCTAATTTCATCAGTTTGTTCCTTCTTTTCTTTAAGTTTCAGATGGGTAGCTATAGCCAAAATGCTCGTACGCTGGCGCTGTTGCCATACGTCCGCGTGGTGTACGTTGAATAAACCCAATTTGCATTAAGTACGGCTCATATACATCTTCGATCGTCATTGACTCTTCACCGATACTTGCCGCAATTGTATCAAGCCCTACAGGACCTCCGCGGAAGCGTTCAATCATCGTCTCCATCAATTTACGATCAATATGGTCAAGCCCTAATGGATCGACCTGTAAGAGCTCTAATGCTGTTTTGGATAAATCAATTGTAATGGCTCCGTCTCCAATGACCTGCGCATAATCTCGTACACGCTTTAATAGACGATTGGCAATACGTGGTGTCCCACGTGAGCGACGAGCTAATTCAACAGAAGCTTGGTCGTCAATCGCCACGTCAAATAAAGATGAACTACGTTTTACAATTTCGGCTAATGCTTCCTCATCATAATAGTCCAACCGTAATAATACACCAAAACGGTCTCGAAGTGGAGCAGATAGCGCGCCGGACCTTGTAGTTGCCCCAACTAATGTAAATGGTGGTAAATCTAGGCGTACAGAACGAGCAGCTGGCCCTTTTCCGACAACGATATCGAGACAGTAGTCTTCCATTGCAGGATAGAGTACTTCTTCGATCGAACGAGGTAGGCGATGAATTTCATCAATAAATAACACATCACCCGGCTCAAGGTCACTTAAAATGGCCGCTAAATCCCCTGGACGTTCAATAGCAGGGCCACTTGTCATGCGGATATTAACCCCCATCTCATTGGCAATAACGGCTGCTAATGTCGTTTTACCAAGTCCTGGTGGGCCATATAATAATACATGGTCTAATGACTCTTCGCGCATTTTTGCGGCTTCAATAAAGATTTTTAAATTCTTTTTTACTTTTTGTTGTCCAATATATTGTTGTAAATTTTGTGGACGTAACGATAATTCAAATGACTCATCAAAATTTGTAGCGCTTCTTGTTACGACGCGATCATCCATCGAACGTCCTCCTCTCTTATTGTTGCTTTAATAATAATTTCAGTGCTTGTTTCATATAAGCTTCTGTTGTCGTTAAATTTTCATCATCTGCTAAAATTTTCGTTACTTTTTCAAGCTCACGTTCTGAATAGCCTAATGCAGCAAGTGCTAGCATGGCTTCGTCTAATTCATGTTGATACGCATTAACGCCGAATAAAGGCAATTCATCTTCAGCACTTTTAAGGTCAATATTTTCAAGGAATTGATCGAGCTTGCCTTTTAAATCTAAAATCATTTGACGCGCTGTTTTCTTACCCACACCCGGGAATTTCACAAGGAATTTTTCATCTTCTTGCTCAATTGCTGTCACAACCGCATTTGGCGTGCCGCTTCCGACAATCGCAAGCGCGCCTTTTGGACCAATACCCGATACTTGGATTAATTTACGGAATAACTCACGCTGTTCAAGTGATGTGAAGCCAAATAATACATGCGCATCTTCGCGCACTTGTAAATGCGTAAAAACTTGTACAAGCTCTTCGCTTTGATGAAAAGCATATGGATTAGGTGTATTTAATTGATAGCCAATTCCACCTTGCTCCATCACAATATATTCTGGTGTAATACGTGTCACAACACCTTTTATGTAATCATACATGATTGTTTGCTCCTTTAAATAAAATATCCAAACACATATTCTCATTTTATCATAAACGGCTCGCATTATCAGTTTTAATGCGAATCCCTAATATTTAATGGTACACTATGTATGCACATTATGCGAAACGTATTTAGAGGTGATTATTATGAAAAAATTATTAGGCGAAGAACGTCGCGCCTTTCTAATCGATTTACTAAAAACAGAGCGTGCCGCAATTACAGGTACAGATTTAGCAAAACGTTCAAACGTATCACGCCAAGTTATTGTTAATGATATGGCACTACTGAAAGCACGTAATGAACCCATTATTGCCACAAGTCAGGGCTACTTATATTTTGTGCAGCCGCATGAAGAAATAGTTGAACGTCAAATTGCTAGTCATCATCGTGCTGATCAAACGGAAGAAGAATTGAATTTATTAGTTGATGCAGGTGTTACCGTTAAAGATGTAACAATTGTTCATCCAGTTTACGGTGACTTAACTGCATCCATCATGGTTTCGAGCCGCTTTGATGTCACACAATTTTTAAAACGCATGAGTGAAACTGCTGCCTCCCCGCTACTTGAATTGACAGAGGGCGCTCACCTACACACATTGACAGCCGACTCTGAAGAGAAATTAGATGCTGCTGAACAACAGTTACGCCTACATGGCTTTATCGTCGAAGACTAATAAAAAAGAGTTCGTCCTAGCAAATTGCTAAAGGCGAACTCTTTTTTTATTCAAACATATAATAGCTTCCGAGTGATTTAACAGAACAACCCAGAGCACGTAACTCTTCCATTGCTCCTTGCATCATCGGTACACGTTCATCTTCTAACACATCAACAATGAAGAAATATTCTCCTAGTTTCGTTTTAAGAGGACGAGATTCGATTTTACTCAAATTCAAACGTCTCCATGAGAACACAGATAATAATTGATGCAGTGCCCCTGGATTATCATTTGGTAATTTCACCATTAATGTTGTTTTAACTTGTTCATCATGTGTAAGTGATTCGACACGAATATTACTTTTCGATAGCACGAAAAAGCGCGTATGGTTGAAATGAAAATCATGAATATTGGATTCAACAATCGCTAAATCATATTGTGCAGCCGCTGCTTCATTAGCAATCGCTGCGACACATTCCTCTGGATGCTCTGACACATATTTGGCTGCTGCTGCTGTAGAGGAATGCGCTTCCTGCGGCACTGTACGGAAACGATAGTATAAATATTTATGACACTGCGCAAGTGCATGTGAGTGTGAATAAATATGTTCAACGTTTTCCCAGTTCTCTAGCTGTGCTTTGTTAACCATCAAATGTTGTGCAATTGGAATCGCCATCTCAGCAGCTACAAATAAATTTGCTTCATGATATAAATAGTCGATTGTAAGTGGCACAATTCCTTCTAAGGCGTTTTCAATCGGCACGACAGCTAAATCTACCTGCCCTTCCGAAACGGCCTCTATACACTCAGGAATCGTTTTTACTGGAATCAACCAATCGTTTTCAAACAAACGTTTTGTTGCTAAATGCGTAAATGTACCTTCAGGGCCTAAATAGGCCACACGATTTTCCCATTCTTTTTCTGCCACGAAAATTCCCCTCTCGTTATAACGCTCCTGAACTAATAACTTCAGCTGATTCCACAAAATCTAATTTTTTAAGATTTTGTAATAAATCATCTAATTCTACGTCCATTGCCGTTACATCAAGAGATAATGTGACATTCGCTCTTCCTTGGATAGGGATCGTTTGGTGAATCGTTAACACATTACAATGCGTCTCCGTCACTGTGGAGAGCAAACGAGCTAACGTTCCTTTACGATCCTCTAATTGTAAGAAAACCGTTAAAATGCGTTCTTGCACAATAGAGTGGAAGGGAAAAACAGCATCTCGATACTTATAAAAAGCACTACGAGATAAATCGACTTCTTTTACAGCATCCCAAATTGAAGATACTGAGCCTGTTTGAAGCAAATGTTTTGCCTGCAAAGTTTTTTGCATAGCATCTGTTAATACATCTTCACGAACTAAATAGTAACGTTGATCCGCTACATTTTTCATGTCTTTCCCCCCTTATCACTAATCGACAAATTCGAATTCAAATTTCAGGATTCGTACTGTATCGCCATTTTCGATGCCATTATCGCGAAGTGCTTCATCAACACCCATACCACGCATTTGACGTGCGAAACGACGTACAGATTCTTCACGGCTGAAGTCTGTCATTTTGAATAGACGTTCAATTGTATCGCCACTTAATACGAATGCACCATCTTCATCGCGTGATACGACGAAATCTGGACCTTTCGCTTCGTGTTTATATAGAACTGTAGCATCTGTTTCTTCTTCTTCAACATCATGAAGTAAGAACTCAGGTGTTACATCTAATAGCGCATCAATTTCGTAAAGTAGTTCTTGTAATCCTTGACGAGAAATAGCTGAAATTGCGAAAACTTTCGCTTCATCACCAATTTTTTTACGGAATACTTCTAAGTTTTCTTCCGCATTTGGCATGTCCATTTTGTTAGCAACAATCAGCTGAGGACGCTCAGTTAAGCGTAAGTTATATTCTTCTAACTCTTTATTGATTGTTAAATAGTCTTCATACGGGTCGCGACCTTCCATACCACTCATGTCAATAACATGTACGATAACACGTGTACGTTCGATATGACGTAGGAATTGGTGACCTAAGCCGACACCTTGTGCTGCACCTTCAATTAGACCTGGTAA
The DNA here is from genome assembly GCF_003991225.1 of Candidatus Kurthia intestinigallinarum. Taxonomy (GTDB): domain Bacteria; phylum Bacillota; class Bacilli; order Bacillales_A; family Planococcaceae; genus Kurthia; species Kurthia populi. Next base: position 39,393 of record NZ_JTFC01000032.1, on the reverse strand, counting down.
ATCCGCCATTGCGAATGATTTACCTTCGCCAACTTGTACCATTCCTAAGTTTGGAACGATTGTTGTGAAGTGATAAGCACCAATCTTCGGTTTTGCAGATGATACAACGGATAATAATGTTGATTTACCAACGCTTGGGAAACCAACTAAACCAACATCTGCTAAAACTTTTAACTCTAATATAACATTAAGTTCTTGTCCTGGCTCACCTTTTTCAGATAATTCTGGCGCTGGATTTGCAGGTGTCGCGAAACGAGAGTTCCCACGACCACCACGACCACCGCGAGCGATAATTGCTTCTTGGCCATCTTCAACTAAATCGGCAATTACTCGACCAGTGCCTTCTTCTGTTACAACCGTACCTGGTGGTACAGGAACAACATATGGTTTCGCACCGCGACCGTGCGCGTTTTTACTCATCCCATTTTCACCGTTTTGTGCTTTGAAATGGCGTTTGAAACGGAAATCCATTAATGTACGTAAGCCTTCATCTACTTTGAAGACTAGGTCGCCACCTTTACCGCCGTCGCCACCTGCTGGGCCACCATTCGGAATAAATTTTTCGCGGCGGAACGCTACCATACCGTCCCCGCCGTCACCACCTTTTACATAAACTTTTACGTGGTCTACAAACATTGTTTAAAGTCCCTCCTTATGGGCGTAAATACTATAATACCAACGTTCTTCACAAAAAGAGGGTTCCTCTAGTTGTAACTCGGTACCTGTCAAATCAAACGAAATTGTTTTCGTTGACGTTTTCCCTATAAAATCAAATGAAATCTCAAATTCTATTTCATTCGCAAAAACATTTAATGAAAGTCGTTGTTCTACTAAAGGATCAAGTCCCTTGTAAATTGCTTGTACAGATTGCTCTAAACAATCGCGCAAAGGCTCGTCCCATGACTCTCGCGCCGTACCTTCTATATTGCAATCGATCAATATTTCTAATGATGGAAAGCGCCACGAAGCCGTGTGGAGCCATTCAATTGTTCTTTGAATACCTAATCTATTTATATTAAAGAAAGTTTGAGACGCTTCTACGATGTCACTCATCGCAGATTGAGCGGCCTCAACCCGTTCTAAATCAAGGTTCATTTTCACAAGTTGCAGCTGATTCATAAAATCATGATGAACAAAGCGCAACACCTCATTTATCGTTAATGGCCGTTCTGTCACAAGTACACGCTCCTTCGATGAGATGTTCATGTTTTTAGTATACCAATTTTCTATCAGAAATGCGTTATGAAATGTGTTGAAAAGAGATGTTTCAACAAAAAAAGGACGACTCCGCATAACGCAAGCCGTTCCATTGTCACAAAAAAAGGACTGCAACACATGCAGTCCTTTAGTGAGTGCTCTTAAATTAAGCTTCTTGAGCTACAGGGTATACGCTAACTTTTTTCTTATCGCGGCCTAAACGTTCGAATTTAACAACGCCGTCCACTTTCGCGAATAAAGTATCGTCACCACCGCGGCCTACGTTTTCACCTGGGTAAATTTTAGTACCGCGTTGACGGTATAAAATAGAACCAGCAGATGTAAATTGACCATCAGCACGTTTAGCGCCTAAGCGTTTTGACTGAGAGTCACGACCATTTTTAGTAGAACCTACACCTTTTTTAGATGAGAAGAACTGTAAATCTAAAGATACTAGTAACATATGTTCCACCTCCTACATCATTTTATATTTTAACTCGATAAAATCTCCATAACTAGCAACCATTGTATACACTTGGGTTACCATTGTTTGAAGAATAATTTGCAGTTTTGCATCGGTTTCAGTGTCCAAATCAGAAGGATCGATAACGACGGATAAAAAGCCGCCCTCATCACCTTGTTCAATGCCAGGTGTGATTTGTAATAGTTGATTGATTGCATTGACTGTACCAAAGGCAATAGCCGATGCACCCGCACAAACTAAATCACGACCAGGATCGCCAGAGTAGGCATGACCTGAAAATTCAAAGCCATATGATTTGCGTTCTTCAGTAGAATGAATCTCAACAGTAATCATATTGTCACCTCACTTATTAAGCGTTGATAGCTTCAACTACTAATTTAGTGTATGGTTGACGGTGACCTTGTTTACGACGGTAGTTCTTTTTAGCTTTAAGTTTGAAAACTGTAACTTTCTTTTGACGACCTTGTTTTTCAACTTTAGCTGTAACTGTTGCGCCTTCTACGAATGGAGCGCCCACTTTAACAGCGTCACCACCAACGAAAAGAACTTTGTCGAAAGTTACTACTTCACCAGCTTCTGCGTTGATTTTCTCAACGTAGATTTCTTGGCCAGCTTCTACTTTGATTTGTTTACCACCAGTTTCGATAATTGCGTACATAACTGCACCTCCTTAATTGACTCAGACTCGCCTTCAAGCAGTGTTTCTTAACGAAAACTTTAAAACTGTTTCAGTGCGGTTGTAGCACGGGTGCTACATAACGTTACAAATCATACCACACCACTATATTTGCGTCAAGAATAATTACAAAATAACTTTGGTCACATAACATTCAAACAATTTAAACAGAAAAAGGATCGCCTATAAAAGTGATCCTCTCTTAATCATATATCATTATTTTTTGAACATTGATTTTAGTTTCGCAAAGAATCCCGGTTTTTGTTTATCTAATGTCATAAGTGGCACAGATTCACCTAAAACGCGACGGACAATATTACGATACGCTTTTGAAGCGCCACTTGAAGGATCCATTACAATTGGCTCCCCTTTGTTTGATGAAGCAATAACATGCTCATCATCTGGGATAATCCCAATCAATTCAATTGATAGATGTGTCGTAATCTCATTCACATCAAGTGTTTCACCACGTTCCATCATCTCTGGACGAATACGGTTAATAATTAACTTCGGTGCTTCAACATTCGGTTCTTGTTCTAATAAACCAATGATACGGTCAGCATCGCGAACCGCAGAAATCTCTGGTGTTGTCACAACAATCGCTTTGTCAGCACCTGCTACAGCATTTTTATAGCCTTGTTCAATGCCGGCTGGGCAATCGATTAAAACAAAATCAAATTCTTGTTTCAAACCATCGATAAGTTCTTTCATTTGTTGCGGTGTCACAGATGTTTTATCGGAAGTTTGAGCTGCTGGTAATAGGAATAATAATTCATCAAAGCGTTTGTCTTTCACAAGTGCCTGGTGAACTTTACAACGACCTTCAACAACATCCACTAAGTCATAAATAATACGGTTTTCTAAACCTAAAATAACATCTAGGTTTCGTAAACCAATATCTGTATCGACTAGGCAAACTTTTTTCCCTTGAAGCGCCAATGCAGTACCTAAATTTGCAGAGGTTGTTGTTTTACCAACGCCTCCTTTACCAGAAGTAATTACAATAGCTTCCCCCACATTAGCTTCCTCCTTTAAACGTTGCCAAATTCGGTCTTATATTACGTAAATTTTGTAGACGATCAATGACAATATGTCCATTGTCATGTAAATAAGCACATTCCATTTCTGGTTGCTCCGATAAAATCGTCGTTTCATTCGTCATAATTTCAATGACATCATCGACCATTAAATGCGTTGCTTCGAGCCAAGAAGCAACAATCACTGCTTCGCGATTGCCACCCTTACCTGCATGTACAATGCCCTTCACACGTCCTAGTACGAATATACTACCTGTTGCTTCCACGCGCCCGTTCGGATTAACGTCGCCAATAACAACGACATCTCCTTCAATCTTCAATACTTGGCCGGAGCGCACGATACCAATATATGTAGAAGATTGATGCTTTAACACTCGCTGATTGCTTTCTTCAACAGTTAAAACATCACTCTTGATTTTGGAAACAGTCACATGCTGGGTTTCTTCTACAGCTTGCAATAACTGTTTGAGTTTTTCATGTGTACAATAGCGGTTTCCTAGATGAATCTGTACATCTAAATGTTCATCATCGTCATGCTGCGTTACTACTTTCGTTGACTGTAAAGCATCTAGTAAATCTGCAAATCCGCATTGGTCATCCAGTTTCAGCACTAGGCCTTCTTTAGTCCCCTTCATTGTTACTAGTTGCTTTGTTGCCAAACTTATACACCTCTTATTTTATAATTTATAAAATGGAGCGATTTGCTCGCTGATAAGAACGATATTCTAGTAAATATTTAAAGCCGCCACCTAATAAGGCAAGGAAGATTACATTCGCAATCATCGTTGGGATTAGACGCGTATTTAAAAACTGTGCAAATGATATATCTGTAAAGCCAATCAATGCAAAGAATTGATACAGCGCTACTTCTATAATCGCAATTAACACCAATGACAAGGTTGTTGTCACGACTAGATGTTGATGTATATATTTTACTGTAGAACCAGCAATAAAACAAATAAATGGATATAAAAACGTATAAAGACCTATGATATCGATATAAACAATATCATTAATCAGACCAAAAATGAGCCCGTAAATCATCGCTTTTTTACGGTCATAATAAATAGCCATAAAAATTAAAAACAAAATTAGAAAACGTGGCACTAAATAAATCAAATGACCTTGCCACTCAATTGGTGAAAATAGAGAAAACTCGGTTTCAGCAAAGAAAAGCACGATAACGACAGCCGGAATGAGATAACGTACCATTAGTTCCCAGCTCCTGCTGTATTATCTATTGTTGCATCTTCTGCTTTGTTTGTATTGTTACCATCGACACCATCAACAGTAGTTGTAGCACGTTTCGCAATAACAACATGATCAATCATTGAGAAGTCTGCAGCTGGTTTAACATAGGCTAATTTCGTTAAGCCAAAGTCATCTGTTGTTACTTTTGTTACTTCCCCAATTAAAACACCTTTAGGGAAAATGCCACCAAGTCCAGATGTTGTGACTTTATCGCCTTTTTTCACTGAAAGCTCTGAATCAACACGTTTTAAAATAAGTTCGCCACGCTTACGATCATAGCCTTCAATTAAACCATTTGTTTCTTTTTTCTTATTTGCAATCGTTGCTGAAACACGATAATTCGTATTGCTTGTAGACAATAACTCAACTTCTGATGTTTGTGGTGTTGTTTGAACAACTTTACCAATTAAACCTTGGGAAGTAATAACGGCCATGTTTACTTTAACACCATCCGTAGAACCTTGGTTTAAAATCAATTTTTCTTCCCATTGGTCCGGATTACGAGCAATAACATTTGCTTGAATTGGATCATATTTGCGGAGGCTCGTTTGTTTACCAGCAAGCTTTTGTAATCGCTTGTTTTCAACATTTAATTCTTTCACCTCTGCTTGTAATGAGCCGAATTCTTCCAAGCGCGATTTTAAACGTTTATTTTCTTCATAAGTGTTAATCATCGCATCGATATCTTTAATAAATCCTGTAACATAATTAGTTGGCTTTGCAACAATTGATTGCGCAAAGCCAACAGTATCTTTTACGATTTTTTCAGGTAGCGATGCGTTTTGTCGATCGCGTAAGGATAAGCCGATTAATGCCACGAGTAAGATTACACCAATTATTAGAAAAATAACTTTTTTTCTGTTTAAAAATTGTGGCATTACTTAAACCTCCTTATTTCGTTTGATGACGCTTCATTAAGTCAATATGCTCTAATGCCATACCTGTACCTGTTGCTACACAATCTAAAGGATCTTCTGCGATAAATACTGGCATGTTTGTTTCGTCACTAATGACTTTATCTAAGTTTTTAAGAAGTGCGCCACCGCCTGTTAAGACGATACCACGTTCCATAACGTCAGCAGATAATTCTGGTGGAGTTTGTTCTAATGTTTTCTTAACGCCATCAATAATTGCTAAAATTGATTCACGTAATGCATCAACGATTTCAATTGAAGAAATTTCGATTGTTTTTGGAAGACCTGTCACTAAATCGCGACCACGGATATCCATTTTTTCTTCTGGCATACCTTCTGAAGATGCAGAACCGATTTCCATTTTGATAGCTTCAGAAGTACGTTCACCAATTGTTAAGTTATATTGTTTGCGAATGTATGCAACGATTGCTTGGTCCATTGCGTCACCAGCAACACGCACAGATTCACTTGTTACGATACCACCTAATGAAATAACAGCTACTTCTGTCGTACCACCACCGATATCAACTACCATTGAGCCAGTAGGTTCCCAAACGGGTAAGTTCGCACCAATTGACGCTGCAAATGGCTCTTCGATTGTGAATGCATCTTTTGCACCCGCTTGACGAGCTGCATCGATAACCGCACGTTGTTCAACTGATGTAATTCCATAAGGTACACAAATCATTACATTTGGTTTTTTGAAGTTACTACCTGAAGCTTTCATTGCCTCTTTTAAATAATAACTAATCATTGTTGTTGTAATTTCAAAATCTGCAATAACGCCATCTTTCATTGGGCGAATTGCTACGATTGATCCTGGTGTACGACCAATCATATTTTTTGCATCGTTACCAACTGCTACGATTTCACCTGTTTGTGTATTCTTTGCTACTACTGATGGTTCGCGTAAAACGATCCCTTTTCCTTTAATAAATACCAATGTATTCGCTGTGCCGAGGTCAATACCGACATCTTTTCCACCTAATCCAAACACTTTTGTTCTTCCTTTCTCTAAAGCTGTTACTTTTAACTAGCTATCTTAAAATCATACGTTTCATTATAACGAAAAATGCTGAAAAATTACAGTCTTTACATAAAACCTTTCTCTTTTAAGCTAATAAATTGATGATCACCTATAATCACGTGGTCTAAAAGCTCAATTCCTAACACTTCGCCGGCATGCTGAATCCTTTTGGTAACGTCGATGTCTTCGGAGCTAGGAGCTGGGTTTCCTGATGGATGATTGTGCGCACAAATAATTGATGCTGCGGAACGTTTCACTGCTTCACGAAAAATTTCACGTGGATGGACAATACTCGCATTTAAGCTGCCCATAAAAATTGTTTGTTTATGAATCACCTGATTTTTAACGTTTAAATAAAGCACCACAAAGTGTTCCTGCTTTAAATTCGTCATATCGGACATTAAAAGTGTGGCCGCATCATCGGGTGTACGAATCGTCCAGCGATTCTGTACTTGCTTTGCCGAAACGCGTCTTCCCAGTTCAATCGCCGCTAAAAGTTCGATTGCTTTTACTTCTCCAATACCATTGATTTCAATTAATTCTTCAATTGTTGCCTCTTTTATATCATGAAGATGTTCAAAATGTGTCAACACATTGGCCGCAAGCTGAGTTACCGAAAGATTTTTAATACCTACGCGAAAAATAATCGCTAACAGCTCTTGATTTGTAAGCTGTTGCGCGCCATTTTGACGTAGCCGTTCGCGCGGACGATCGATTGCATGAGCATCACGAATCATCATTGCGTAACCCCCACATCAAGCAAGTTCTTCACGTAATATTGCGTATGTTTTAACACTTCATTTATATCCTGCACTCCATCAATTATAAATGACGTTGATTCTCCTAATATATTATAACCAATATTATATAAAAAAGGTTTCCGATAACGAATATATTTTGTAATATTTTTTGAATCTTCTTGTGTATAGAATATTAATTCAACAGTTTTGAATATTTCTGCACTCCAAATAGCCAAGGCAACTGTGATTTTATTACATTTCACGGATTGCTCTACCGCTGAAATAATCGACAAAGCAACCTCTCCTTTTTGTCTTGTTGGTGCAAGCTGTACAAGTTGATGCACAGCTCTCGTATAAGCATCCTCAAATGTAATATCCGAAAATCGAATATAGCGTCCATATACTGGTTCAAATCGATAAGCTAGTGTACGTAATATGGTTTCACTAAATGGCTGGGGATTGATTAAGTACAACATATTTAACGCCTCCTTTTCGTTATCATACGAAAAGATTGACTGTCATGAAAAAACCTTATACTAATCAATCGCTTTTAAAAGTGCGTCATCAGTCAATAAAGACAGCGATTTCAAAACATTTCTTAAAAATCTACTAAAAAAACAAGTTGTTCAGCTGTTCTATAAAATTCCATAAAAAAAGGAATCGTCCATTTGAATGATTCCTTTTGGTGATATTTATTTTGTTGTATCTTTTGTTGTATCTTCTGTTGCTTCATCTTTCGGTTCTTCATTTGTTGTTTGTGCCGCTTCATCAACAGGCACTTCATAATAAAATGTTGTTACTTGAATTTTAGCTGCAACAATATCTTCAGATGTTGCATCTTCTGTATCAGGTGCTTCAAATTTTACTTTTTCAACATTATAAACACGGTTTGCATTTTCAAGTTGATCGATAAAATTGCGGACATCTGATTCTGAGTAGCCACTAACTGCTAATTGCATCGTAATCATTTTCGTATATTTTGGTAATGTGCTCTCAGGAACTGAAGATACAGGTTTTTCTTCCACTGCATAAGCTGATTTTTCCTCTGCTTCTGTTAGCGCTGTTGTTACTTGCGCTTGTTTAGCTACTTCACTTTGTGCATCATAGGCATTGAAGTTAAAGTTCGTAATTTGTGTTGCACTTGCTGATTCAGCAGCTTGTAAATCATCAACTAATGTATCCATATTGGCACCATTCGGAATTTTTTTACCTGCTTCTGTTGTATCAGATGGTTTGATAGGTTGTTGTAAATCTGCTAATTGTGTTTTAGCTGTTTGTAATTCGGTTGTTTGAACAGCAACCTTCTCATTTATTGCATCACGTTTATCCATTTGTGGCTTTAACATGTAGTAATATAACGACAATGCGATAACAGCAGCTACGATAACGATAAGTGCATAAAGTAGGGGTTGTTTAGATGTCTTTGTATTTTCCATTAGTTAGACCCCTCCTTATTTTGTTGTGCTTGTTGTAGCTTTTCTTTATTAAGCGTGATATTAAACACTGCTTGATAGCGTGCAGTAGATGAAATTTCGGGTTTTGATGCTAAATCATCTTCTGCTACTGGTGTATAAGCTGCTACTTTTTCCATGTCAACAGCAGTAAATACATCTGTGTTTTGTGCTAATGTTTTTTGATATTTTGTAGCATCTTGTAAAGTTGAAAAGTTCATTTTTAGTTGCATACCCTTTTCATCGTATGTGATACCAGTAAGTGCTGCACTGCTACCACCGTCTTTTAGCAAAGCGGTAAATACTGGTGTTAATGATAATTTTTCTTCTTTCGCAAATGCTGCTGCTTCTTTTAAGATAACTTCTGATTTACGTTGTTCTTCTTCAATTTTTTCTGATGCATGATCGATTTCTGTTGCAAGCTTTTGACTTTGTTTTTCGGCATCTTGAATATCATTATGTACTAAAAAATAATTGATACCAAAGAACAATGCGATGACTACTACAACAAAAATACTCAGACCGAGTACCGGATTTTTCTTTTTCGGCTTCTCAGCTCTTTGCTGTGCTTCTTCTTGAGCCATGACGAATCCCTTCCTTTTCAATATTCTTCTCAGGCGTGTTACACATACGTTAACTACATTTGTTAATAATACAAATAACACAGCCGTTTTTCAAATGTTTTCCTGTTTACGTTTAGGTTTCCACGAGATAATTGCCAACTTTGATAATACTGCTTTCTACACTATCTCACAACAAAAAAATAAATTTTTCCTTTTCAAATTTTACCTTAATCACTTATCATAGTAGTTTAGAATCGTTTTGTTGGTTCAGAAATAACAAAATAAGTTGTTTAACGCTTTAAAAACGCTTATCATTAAAGCGTTAACGTCAGGCTACTTTCGCAATAGAAAGAAGGGTACATAAATGGAAGGAAAAATGACTAGAATACTAGCGGCTATCCTACTAGCACTGGTCTTTGTATTCGTTGTTGTCCATCATAATCAAACGATTTCGGCACACGATAAAGAAGTGGCTAGCTATGCTGATGCAACGGCTGATGCTGACCGTGAGCTTACAACTATGAACAAAAAAGCAACACAGTATCACGCGGTCGACCAATTAGAAGCATTGCAGGCACTTGGTTATGAGCGTGTCCTTGATTATGCTAATAATGAAGTGACAATGGCGCGCATTGAAGCCGCGAAGAACCGCACGTATGCCGTAACATTAAAACCGAGTCATTACGATGGGCTATCTCGCGCCATTATGACGGTTTACGATGGTCAAAGTAACACATTAAATCTAACAAAATTAACTGAAAAAACAAAGATTGAAACCGTGATTTCTTGGAAAAACGGTTATTAATATGCGGTAAGAGGTGACTACAAGAACATGAAGAATATGAAAAAAAGTTCTCTCGCTTTGCTTATAGCGGCAACCGCCATTATTATTTGTGCTATTGCCTTTTTATTTATTGAGCAATCCAATGCGAAAGAACAAGCAAAAAAAATGGAAGCTCTCGATACGGCTTCACGAAATATTGCAGAGGCTGGGCTTAAAACAACGCGTGCAGAGCTGCAACAGCTCGTTGAACAAGCCTATGATGAAACGATGACACGCTACGACGCTTTATCCGCTACAGATAAAAAAGGATTTGAAGTCGATAAAATGTTTTATGCACGCGCAGAAGCATTATTAGCAAGTCGTGTAAATAAACCCATCACATCTACTGATTTTGATTTGGTTCGTGGTGAACAACCAACAGCTGAAACCATTTTAAGTCATGTAGACGGCGAGCATTACACATTAACGGCAACAGGTAAAATTGCACAAACAACTGCAACCGTTACACAAGACTACACATTATCATTAAAAGTACCGGTTTCTAAAACGACAGATCGTTATCATTATCAATATGCCGTACATGCCACAAATCAAATTGTTGTACAAAAAGGCTCAAAAGTGGTCGGCAATTTAGCAACAGCTAAAACAAGTGATATTGCGGTGGATAGCGCGAGCTGCCAATACTTACAAAATGGCAGTGGCTATTATGATGAATGTTATAACGACGGGAACACAGATGCTTCCCCGCTGAAAATGCGTAATGCACAAAGTTTCAAAACGTATTTACCATCATTCCCTAAAAAAGATTTAAAAGCATTTGATGCCCTCCCAATTCCAGCTGAAAACTTATACTTACCAATTCCTGAAGCAGATCAATACAATGAAGTGACAGAAGAGGATGGAACGATTCGTAAAGTGAAGAAAACCGAGGCTGAGTTAGAGCTACTGAAGAAATATTATTATAAAGATGGCGTGTTAACGATGAATAGCATGACACAAGAAATGTTTACACCAACTGAACCATTTAGTTTTAGTGAATCAGAAGTGCATATTCGCGAACTAACAGTGGACGGTATTAATGCAGTCATTGATATTGGTGATAGTGACCAAGTTGTTCGCGCAGATCGTGTAAATCTTCAAAACGGTGCAACGCTAACAATTAAAGGTGCTGGTTCATTCAAGCTGTATACGAAAAACTTCGGCATGACAAACGGTGAAATCACCGCAGCGGATAAAGCGTCGATTGAAACATATCTTGATGGCAAAGAAGCTATTACATTTGATGATACATTCAAATCACCAGGGTTATTGTATGTGCGCGCAGCTCACGTAACATTACCTGCAACTGGTGGATTTGAAGGCAATATTATTACAGGTGCGAAACGCTTAACATTAAATGGTGTCGACAATAAAACAAAACAACTTATTTTAGCACCTAAAGCGACCGTGTCCTTAAAAAATAATACGGTGTTTAACGGCGCCATTATTGCAAAAAATGTTTATATGGAGGAAGCCACACTGATTTTTGCCAAACCGGAAGATCAGATTCCCATTCCATTAGCAGTTGAACAATTTGATACACCGATTCAGCTTGTACAAGTTGGCAATGTAGTCTCAAAATAAAGTTCGCATCAAAAAGAGGGAATCGTGCCAAAACACGACTCCCTCTTTTTTTATGCTCATTTCCCCAATTAGCTATGTCTTTTTGATATTGATTTACTGTGCACGAAATACTTCTTGCAGTGTATGTCGCCACTGTGCTAATAAATAAAGTGAGCCCGTCATAATGACAATGCCGGGTTCTTTACGTTTCTCAAGTACTGCTTCGAGTGCATTGCCGGATACATGCTTATTCGTTGCTTGGCTATGTGCTAAAAGTTGCTCAGCAGGCATTAAACGATGTTGTTCACGTTCTACTTCAACAAACGTAAAGTCATCACATACTTGCTCGAGCTCGCGCAATACTCCGTCCACATCTTTATCTCTTAAAATCCCCATAACAATATGAATTGGTGTATTTGGATATAAATCAGTAATTGTTTTACGCAGGGACGCTGCACTTGCTGGGTTATGTGCGCCGTCTAAAAATACATTTTTACTTAATTGCTCGAAACGTCCAGCCACGGTTGCTCTCGCAATCGCTTGGCGCACTAAATCTTCATGAATCGTGCGTGATAATTTTTGCGCGATTTCGATAAAGGCTGTAATCGCTAATGCCATATTATGACGTTGATGTGCCCCTTTTAAATTACGTGTTAAATCATTTATTTCTAATAAGCCTTGTACATATGTGTCGCCAATCAGCGCTTCAAAATCTTCTCCATCGACACGCAGTATCACCTCTTTCTTAATGGCTTCTTCTTGTACAACATTAAAAGCCTCTTGTGGCAATTCACCGATGACTGCAATGGCATTTGGTTTCAAAATACCGGCTTTATGGTACGCAATTTTTGCGAGCGTATCCCCGAGGAAATTCGTATGTTCAAGCGCAATGCTTGGAATGATTGAAACAATCGGACGAACCACATTTGTACTATCAAAGCGGCCACCCATGCCTGCTTCAATAATCGCAATATCTGGCTTATACATTTTACACGCCATAAAAGCAGCTGCCGTCAGTAATTCAAAATCTGTAAGTAACCCACTAACACCTGCTGCTTTTAATTCCTTAAAAATAGCATCCATTTGAAACGGCGCAAGTGGGCCATTATTAATTTTAATTTGGTCATGTACATCTTCTATGCAAGGTGATGTAAACGTCATCGTTTTCAAATCATGTGCACGGCAAATCGCTTCTAGCATCGCAATTGTTGAACCTTTCCCGTTCGTCCCTGCCACATGGACTACTGGCACACTTAGTTCTGGATGACCGAGCATCTCCATCGCCTGTTCAATTGCTTCGAGCCCCGGTTTAATCTCGTCACTACTCTCTACATTAAAACGTTCTTTATAGCTATCAAAAGCTGGTATCATAAGCTCTCCCCCTTGCTATTCAATTCAATTTATTCATGCTACACTCTATTATATACCATTTCTCGTTGGAGGCTTTAATCGTGAAAAAAACTTGCTGGATTATTTACAATGGTAGTCTTGTGGCCGATAAATTTCTTGACCAAGCTCGCTTAATGGCAGAAGCTTGTACACACCACAATGTCGAACCCATTATTTATAAAAACTATGAAATCCCGATGACGTTACATGCACCACTGGAGGTCAAACCTGATTTTGTTATTTTTTTAGATAAGGATATTTTATTAGCTACTTATTTGAAAAATCAGGGTATCCCGATATTTAATGATCCGGATGTGATTGAAACATGCGACAACAAAGCCAAACAATACATTCAATTAGCACAGGCACATATCCCGATGCCAAAAACAATCGTGGCGCCAAAAGTGTATCCTAAATTCACAATCCGTGATAGTGGTTATTTTGAAGGCGTACTTAATACACTTGGTCTACCAATGATTATTAAAGAAGGTCATGGCTCATTTGGCATGAAGGTTTATTTAATTGAAACGGCCGAGCAATTTTTTGAAAAAGTCGAGAGCCTGCGCGGTGTTGATTTCGTATTCCAAGAATTTATTGCATCAAGTAAAGGACGCGACATTCGTGTCAATACGATTGGAAATGAGGTCGTAGCCGCAATGTATCGTCATTCTGAAACGGATTTCCGTGCAAATGTTACAAATGGTGGCACCGCAGAAACGGTCGTCTTAACCACTGCGCAAAAAGACCTTGCATTACGTGCTGCAAAAGCCGTTGGTGCAGCCTTCGCTGGGGTCGATTTATTATTCGGTCCACACGAAGAACCGATTGTTTGTGAAGTAAATGCCGCAAGTCACATCCGCAATATTTACAACGTAACGGGCATCAATGTAGGTGACCGCTTCGTTGAATACATCTTACATGAACTGGAGGCTAGCCATGAAGCAGGCGTATCTTCTTTATAGTGAATCTGATGCAGCAAAAAATCAGTCGTTTATTGAACAACTGCAACAAACTGGATTGCAACATGATGTAACGCTCACATTATTAATTGAAGAACAGCATGATATTATCAAAGCTACAAAGGATGCTTTATTTATTTGGAACCGTACGCGAAATGCTGAGCTTGCAAAGCAATTAGAGCAGTTTGGGCGTCGCGTCGTCAATCGTAGTGAGGTCAACCGTATTGCAAATGATAAGCTACGCGCGATGCAGCTAGCCATCTTACAAGGTATTCCGACCGTACCACGCGTGCTTGAACAGCGTCTGACAGCAGATGACTTCCCTGTTATCGTCAAATCAATCGGTGGTCATGGTGGCAACGAGGTCTTTAAATGCGATACCCTGGAACAATTTAAAACGGCAAAAGCAAAGCTGACAACCTATTTAATTGAACCTTATATCGAAACAAATGCCACTGATGTACGCGTTTGGATGATTGGCGAAGATATTATTGGTGCTGTAAAGCGCATCGGTGCCCCAGGGGATTTTCGTTCGAACTATACACTTGGCGGCTCGATTGAAAAATTTGACTTAACAGCTGAACAGCGTACGTACGTGCAGCGTATTCAAAAAGCGATTAAGAGTGATTATATCGGCATCGACTTTTTACATGTGACGCATGACCAACTATTATTCAATGAAATGGAAGACCCTGTTGGTGCAAGGTCATACTACGAGCTCTTTGATAAAGATTTAACTGAGCTGTTATGGCAACATTTATTAAAATAAAAAAAAGCGGACACCTTTAACGGGTGCCCGCTTTTTTTGTCTTACATTTCTTTTAATTCAGCGATACGTTTTTGAACCGTTGCTTGTTTTTCCAAGTAATCAGCTTCTTTTTCGCGCTCTTTCGCCACAACTGCATCTGGTGCACTTGCTACGAATTTTTCATTGTTTAATTTACCTTGAACACGTTTTACTTCTTTGTTCCATTTGTCTAATTCTTTTTTAAGACGAGCAACCTCATCTTCAATATTAATTAAACCTTTTAATGGTAAGAATAATTCTGCTCCTGAAACAACAGCTGACATTGTTTTACCTTCTGGCTCTACATTTAAGCCTACTGTTAATGTTTCTGGGTTACAGAATTTTTCAATATACGATTTATTCGCTTCAAGTACAGCAAGTTCTGCTTCTGTTTTAGCAGAGATGAACATTGGTACTTGTTTGCTCATTGGTGTATTTACTTCCGCACGAATGTTACGTACTGCGTGGATAATGTCCATTAACAGTTGCATGTTTTTCGCTTCTTCTTCGAAGTGAAGATCTTCACGAACTGTTGGCCATGCTGCATTGACGATTGTTTCGCCTTCGTGTGGTAAGTGTTGCCAAATTTCTTCTGTGATAAATGGCATTAATGGGTGTAATAGACGCATTGTATTGTCTAATACGTATGCTAATACGGAACGCGTTGTTTTCTTCGCTGCTTCATCTTCACCGTATAATGGTAATTTCGCCATTTCGATGTACCATGAGCAGAAGTCATCCCAGATGAAGTTGTTTAAGTAACGGCCTACTTCACCAAATTCGTATTTATCAGCAAGCTCTGTTACTTTTTCGATTGTGTCATTTAAGCGTGTTAAAATCCATTTATCTGCTACTGATTTTTCGCCTGTTAAATCGATTTCGTCATAAGTCATGCCATCCATGTTCATTAATGCGAAACGAGAGGCATTCCAAATTTTATTTGAGAAGTTCCAAATAGCTTCTACTTTTTCAGTTGTGTAACGTAAATCTTGACCTGGAGATGAACCAGTTGCTAAGAAGAAACGTAATGAGTCCGCACCGTACTCAGCAATAACGTCCATTGGGTCAACGCCGTTACCAAGTGATTTCGACATTTTGCGTCCTTCGCCATCACGTACTAAACCGTGGATTAATACGTCTTCAAATGGGCGTTCGCCTGTGAATTCAAGTGATTGGAAAATCATACGAGAAACCCAGAAGAAAATAATGTCATAACCTGTTACAAGCGCACCTGTTGGGAAGTAGCGTTTGAAATCTTCTGCTTCCTCATCAGGCCAGCCCATTGTAGAGAATGGCCATAATGCAGATGAGAACCATGTATCTAATACGTCTTGGTCGCGTGTCCAGTTTTCTTCGTCTGCAGGTGCTTCTTTCCCTACATACAATTCGCCTGTTTCGTTATGATACCAAGCTGGAATTTGGTGACCCCACCATAATTGACGAGAAATACACCAATCATGAACATTTTCCATCCAACGTGTATACGTGTTTTCAAAACGTTGTGGTACAAAGTTTACTTTTTCATTTTCTTTTTGTTGAAGCGCTAATGCTTCTTTCGCAAGTGGTTCCATTTTTACGAACCATTGTTTAGAAAGATAAGGCTCAACTACTGCGCCAGAACGTTCTGAGTGACCTACTGAGTGTAAGTGGTCTACGATTTTAATTAATACGCCTTGTTCTTGTAAATCTTTTACGATTTCTTTACGGCATTCAAAACGATCCATACCAGCATATTTGCCCGCTTTTTCATTCATTGTACCGTCGCCATTCATAACCATGATGCGTTCTAAGTCATGGCGGTTACCTACTTCAAAGTCATTCGGGTCATGCGCTGGTGTCATTTTTACAACACCTGTACCGAATTCCATATCTACATAGTCATCTGCAACGATTGGTAATTCGCGGCCTACGATTGGTAGGATAGCTGTTTTACCAACTAAGTGTGCATAGCGTTCGTCGTTAGGGTTTACAGCGATACCTGAGTCACCAAGCATTGTTTCTGGACGAGTTGTCGCGATTTCGACTTTTTCGTCGCTATCTTTAATTTGATATTCCATGTGGTAGAAAGCACCTTGAACATCTTTGTAAATTACTTCGATGTCAGATAATGCTGTTTGTGCTGCTGGGTCCCAGTTGATGATGCGTTCACCGCGGTAGATTAAGCCTTTTTCGTAAAGTTTTACGAATACTTCTTTAACCGCATCTGATAACCCGTCATCTAATGTGAAGCGTTCACGTGAGTAATCAAGTGCTAAGCCTAATTTAGACCATTGTGAACGGATTGTAGACGCATATTCTTCTTTCCATTCCCATGTTTTTTCTAGGAATTTTTCACGTCCAAGGTCATAACGTGAAATGCCTTGTTCGCGTAATTTCGCTTCAACTTTTGCTTGTGTTGCGATACCAGCATGGTCCATACCTGGTAACCATAATGCATCGTAACCTTGCATACGTTTCATACGAATTAAAATATCTTGTAATGTTGTATCCCAAGCGTGACCTAAGTGTAATTTACCAGTTACGTTTGGTGGTGGAATGACGATTGAATAAGGCTCTTTACCACTTTCTGGTTGTGCTTTAAAACAATCTTTTTGTAGCCACCATTCATAACGACCGTCTTCGATAGCTTTTGGGTCGTATTTCGTTGGCATTGAAATATTTTGTTGTTCTGTCATGAGTACGCCTCCTAATTTTGTGCATAAAAAAAATCCCCATCAATCCTTAACATAAGGACGAGAGAACTTCGCGGTACCACCTTACTTCTAGCAAATTGCTAGCAGCTTCATTCGACATAACGGGTCGGCACCGGTTCTTGCTACTATTAGTTCACAAAAACTGCTCTGGGGCTACCTTCAAGCATCTACTTGAGGAACTTTCACCAACCGTTCCCTCTCTAAACAAGTAGGAGTGCTCTACTCCTCCCCTTCATCGCATTGTATTTAGCTTCAACTCATTGTATCTAATTTATTTCCCTTTTTCAAGTATTTCTGTTATGTTGGAATCAAGAGGTGATAAGCATGAAACGATTTATTCATCATATTTGTATTCAGACAAATGATTATGCAGCATCGAAAAATTTCTATGAGACACTCGGCTTCACGCTTGCCAAGGAATCGCAGGGCTTTCATTCGCGCGATTATAATAGCTGGTTGAAGATGGACCACTTTTATATCGAGCTACAAACAGCAAAGCAAGGTGAGTTACTTCGTGATTTTTCGAAGCATTCTGCCGGACCTGTGCACTTCTGTCTCTATATCGAAGACTTACAAAAAGAAGTGGCTCGCTTACAAGTGCTCGGACTACCATTTGCGAAAAAGAACGGTCAAGTACTTTATGACGTTGAAGGTAGCCATCTAGCAAAAGTTGTTGCCCCAGAAGGAACAATTATTGAATTACGTGATTCATTTTAAATAAAAGAGGACTCCGTACAAATTGTACGAAGTCCTCTTTTTTCGTCTTAGCGACGTAATTGTTTAAATACTTTTTGGAATGCAGCAACCGTTTGGTCAATATGCGCTTCTGTATGAGCTGTTGACATGAAGACCCCTTCAAATTGTGATGGTGGAAGGAATACGCCTTCTTGTGCCATTAAGCCGTAGTATTCAGCGAATAAATCAAGATCCGCTGTTTTTGCTGTATCAAAGTTAATAACTTGTTCATTTGTTAAGAAGTAACCAATCATTGAGCCTGCGCGGTTTACAGTGTGCGGAATATTGTATGTTTCTGCCGCTTCACGGAAACCTTGCTCTAGACGGTCGCCTAATTTTTCAAAGTAAGCATATGATTCAGGTGTTAGGCGATTAATTGTTTCTAAACCAGCTGTCATCGCTAATGGATTCCCTGACAAAGTACCTGCTTGGTAAACTGGACCTGCTGGCGCAATTTGCTCCATAATGTCACGACGGCCACCGAACGCACCAACTGGTAGACCACCACCGATTACTTTGCCTAAGCAAGTAAGGTCTGGTGTCACACCGTAGTAACCTTGCGCTGAGTTAAAGCCTACACGGAAGCCTGTCATTACTTCATCAAAGATTAATAATGTGCCCGCTTTCGTTGTAATATCACGTAAACCTTCTAAAAAACCAGGTAGTGGTGGCACACAGCCCATATTCCCTGCGACAGGCTCAACGATAATCGCTGCGATGTCTTCCCCATAATGTTCGAATGCTAATTTAACCGATTCTAAATCATTATATGGCACCGTTAATGTATTTTGAGCAATCCCCATTGGTACCCCAGGGCTATCTGGTAAGCCAAGTGTCGCAACACCTGAGCCTGCTTTAATTAATAATGAGTCACTGTGACCGTGGTAAGAACCTTCAAATTTCAAGATTTTATCGCGACCTGTGAAACCACGCGCTAGACGAATCGCTGATAAGGTTGCCTCTGTACCAGAGTTCACCATACGCACCATTTCAACAGATGGTACACGTTTGATTACTTCTTTTGCTAATTCATTTTCAACAGCAGTTGATGCACCAAAGCTTGTACCTTGCATCGCAACGTCTTGAATAGCTTTAATAACATTTGGTTCTGCATGGCCTAAAATAAGTGGGCCCCATGATAATACATAGTCGATATAGTCGTTGCCATCAACGTCTGTGATAATAGCGCCTTTACCATGGTCCATAACGATTGGTGCTTGGTTTACAGCTTTAAAAGCACGGACAGGTGAGTTAACGCCACCTGGCATTAAATTAACGGCTTCTTCATAAATAGCCTTTGATTTATCGAACGAACGAGTCATGTTTATTTACCCTCCATAAAACGAATCGCATCTTTTGCATGATACGTAATAATTAAATCAGCGCCTGCGCGTTTCATTCCTAATAATGTTTCAAGCACTACTTGTTTTTCATCAATCCAGCCATTTAGCGCAGCTGCTTTAACCATCGCATACTCACCAGATACATTGTACGCAACAACAGGTACGTCATAGTTATTGCGCACATCGCGTACGATATCTAAATAAGCTAATGCGGGTTTAACGATTAGGAAGTCTGCACCCTCTTCAATATCAGATGTTGCTTCACGCATTGCTTCCATACGATTTGCTGGGTCCATTTGATATGTTTTACGGTCACCAAACTGTGGTGCGCCGTCTGCTGCATCGCGGAATGGTCCATAGTAAGCTGAAGCGTATTTTACTGCATAGGACATGATTGGCACATCTTCAAAGCCTGCTGCATCTAAGCCTTCGCGGATTGCTGCAACAAAGCCGTCCATCATATTTGATGGGGCGATAATGTCTGCACCCGCTTCTGCTTGAGATACCGCTGTTTTTGCTAATAAATCAAGAGATGGGTCATTTAATATTTTTTCATCAGCCGATACAACGCCGCAGTGACCATGAGAGGTGAATTCACATAAGCATGTATCTGCTATAACTAAAACGTTTGGATAATTCTTTTTAATAAAGCGTGTCGCTTCTTGAACGATGCCATGATCGTGATAAGCTTGTGAGCCTGTTTCATCTTTTTCAGCTGGTAAACCGAATAAAATAACAGCTGGAATGCCTAACGCAACAACTTCATCCATTTCTTCACCTAAGCGGTCAATTGAAAATTGGAACACACCTGGCATTGAAGACACTTCATTTTTAATGTTTTCACCATCTTGAACAAAGATTGGGTAAATGAAATCTTCCTTGTGTAAATGTGTTTCTTGAACCATTTTGCGCAGTACGGCTGTTTGACGTAAGCGACGGTGGCGTTTGAATGTTAATTGTGTCATGTTTAATTCGTTCCTTTCTGTTTGACGAGTTCATCAATTACGGCGCGCATCGTATACGTATGAGGCATGATAATATTCATTTCTCCCGCATTTTCGAGTGCCGTTTTTGTAATATGTCCAATTGCTGCGACATGATAAGGTTTTGATGCTTTATGTGCTTCGAACACCTCGACCGCAGATGGACTGGCAAAAATAATCGTGACTCGCTCCGTTAACAGTTCATTAAGTGCTGGCATATGCCGAGCAGTCTGAACTGTGTCATACACAGTATAGCACTCTACATCACAGTTGAGACCATCGGGGATTGTAGATTTCGCTAAATTACCACGGAAAAACACACATTTCTCCACAATTGCTGGCTGAAATTCCTTAATGAAAACATCTGCGCTATAAATGCTTGGCATAAAATCAATTGTAAAACCGATTGCGCTAAGAGCTGCTGCTGTCTTTTCTCCGACAACAGCTACCTTGCCGTGCCAATGTGCTGCTGTATAGCCGTAACGAATCAATTTTTGCTTAAAAAAACGGACAGCAGACTGACTCGTAAAAATAAGCCACTCTGCATCCATACTTGCAATAAATTTTTCATGATCCTCTGCCGTACGCTCTACAACTTCAATGAGCGGTAGATGTACTGCTTGACCACCGAGTTTTTGAATATACTCAGCAATCGCTTTTGTCACACTTGTCCCCGTGAGTACAAGCGTGTCGCCAGCAAGAGGATTAGTGTTGTTCATTTTGCTCAGCCTTTACGCGTTCAATTAACTCGTAAGCACCTTGCTCTGTTAAAATTTTCGCTACTGCTTTTCCTGCTTCTTCTGCATTTTTAGATGTCGCAGAATCCTCGTAAAACTCAGAAGCATCCGGTGCCGCTACAAGACCTGTAAAATGAATCTCTTCATTTTCATACGTTGCATAGCCAGCGATTGGCACTTGGCAGCCGCCATCCATTGCTGCAAGGAAGGCGCGTTCAGCGTGTGCTGTTTCCCATGTTGCTTTGTCGGTTAATTTCGCAAGCTCTTGTAATAATTCCGTATCATCCCCACGGCACTCAATACCAAGTGAGCCCTGTGCGACTGCTGGAAGACAAATTTCTGGCTCTAAATATTCTGTAACAACATCATTTGACCAGCCTAGACGATTTAAACCAGAGGCCGCTAAAATAATCGCATCGTACTCTTCTGTTTCAAGCTTTTGTAAACGAGTATCAACATTCCCACGAATCCATTTAATCTTTAAGTCAGGACGTGCTTTTAAAAGCTGTGAACTACGACGTAAGCTTGACGTTCCGACTACCGCTCCTTGTGGTAAGTCTGCGAATTTTACGTGACCGACAGAAATAAATGCATCGCGTGGATCTTCACGTTTTGGAATACAACCAATGACTAAGCCTTCTGGCAATACAGCCGGCATATCTTTCATGCTGTGTACAGCAAAGTCGATTTCTTTGTCGTATAAAGCTTGTTCGATTTCTTTTACGAATAAGCCTTTGCCGCCTACTTTAGATAATTGCACATCTAAAATGCGATCCCCTTTTGTGACAATTTCTTTCACTTCAAATTCAAATGGCACACCTGCTTGTTTCAATTGCTCGATAAACCAATTTGTTTGAGTTAATGCTAATTTACTTCTTCTTGAACCTACGATAATTTTACGCAAAATAATTCAACCTCTCTTAATACCAAAAATGGAATGCTGAAAAACGACTGCCTAGGAAGAAATTGATGAGTATGAATAAAAACGCATACACATTTGCCCACGCATATTTTGTCGCATATAACTTTCCTTTTTGGTTTCTATAAATAATAATCGAATACATAAATAATGAAATGAAAGAGCCTAGAATTTTAATATCCCAGAACTTCAAATCTGGTAATGCAATATATGCCCACATCATCCCTAAAATCAGACTAATGCCAAGCAATGGAAGGCCACAATAAATCGTGTAGCTCATACCGCTCTCTGCCTGCGCTAACGATGGTAAGCGTGAAAATTGTTTTGGCCATTTTTTACTTTTTAATACATTATGCAAAACAATATACAACATCGCAAAAACAAAACCAATTGTAAAAGCACCATATGACATAATCGCAAACATAATATGAATCACAAGTAGTTCTGACACAAGTGTGTCACTTACAGGTGACGGTGCAAGTTCGTTTGGTGCAAATGTATGCACAACCATAAAGCAAAAACCAACGACATTAATTAAAATAACCGGTAAATCTAATTTAAATATACAATGCATCGCAATGGAGATAGCTACAAGCAACCAAGCATAAAAATAAATGCCCTCAAATAACGTCAGTACGGGGAAGCGATGTGTTTCCCAAATATAAAGCGCTAAAAAAGCAGTTTGCAGCAACCACACAATTGAGACACCCCAAAAGGCATAACGGTATAACCGCCTGTTCTTTTTCCAATAATCAATGAAATAAAAGACAAGGCTAATGGCATAGATGATGACCATTATTTCATGTAGCCTTGTCATCGTCATATCCGTCATAAGATCTCCTTCTGCTACTTAACTAAATTGCACAAAAAAGCGCCCTCATATCTACAAGTTTAACATATAGATACGAAAACGCTCGCAAAAAGATTTAATTAAATAGTAAATTTGTTTGGTCAATTGTCGCTTTAACACGGCGTTCTTTTTCCGCTAATTGATGCTTTTCTTTTTCTAGTTCGACAGCCTCTTCAATCCCAAAAATACGCTCGAATAATGCCAATTGCTCTTTTGCATTTGCTTCACCTGCAAGCTCTTTTGCTTGAAGAATTGGTTCTTTCAACAACTGATTGACGATTGATTTTGTATGTTTGCTCAATACTTTACGCTCGCGATCTGTTAAATCAGGCATTTTATTTTCAATGCTCTTCATCGTTTCTTGTTGAATGATATTCGCCTTTGCACGCAATGCTGAAATGACTGGTACAACACCAAGTTGACCAACCCATTCATTAATTTCATCTAGCTCGCCATCAATCATGTTTGTAATTTGCATAGCTGCACGTTCACGCTCTGCTAAGTTCGCCTCTACGATACCATGTAAATCATCAATGTCGTATAAGAAAATATTTTCAAGCTCGCCTACAGTTGGATCGATATCACGTGGTACGGCGATATCTACCATAAATAGCGGTTTACCTTTACGCATACTATCCACAAATTCCATTAACTCACGGTCAATAACATAGCTCGTAGCACCTGTTGAAGTAATTAAAATATCCGCATCTAATAGCGTACATTGTAATTCCTGCATCGATTTCGCTTCACCATGGAACTTTGCTGCAAGTGATTCTGCTTTTTCAAATGTACGGTTAATAACCGTTACTTGACCGACACCACTGCCATATAAGTTTTCCATCGCAAGCTCGCCCATTTTACCAGCGCCTAAAATCGCGATATGTTTTTTCTTTAATGAACCGAAGATTTTTTTTGCAAGCTCTACAGCTGCATACGATACAGACACAGCATTTTCACCAATGCTTGTTTCGTCATGCGCTTTCTTCGCAAATGTCACGCTCTGTTTGAAGACATGATTAAAAATCGTACCTGTTGTACCAATTTGTTGCGCTTCTAAAAAGCTGCTTTTTACTTGGCCTAAAATTTGTGTTTCGCCAAGTACCATCGAATCAATTCCCGCTGTCACTTTAAATAAATGATTTAGCGATGCATCGTCTTCGCGAATATATAAATGTGGTTCGAAGCTTTCCACTGGCATACGGAACCACGTAGCTAAAAATTGCTTCACAAAATGGCGACCTGTATGTACTTGGTCGACAACTGCATAGATTTCTGTGCGATTGCATGTCGATACGATTACGTTTTCTAAAATGCTTTTTTGTCCTTGTAATGCTCTCATCGCATCCGCTAACGTACCATCAGCAAACGAAAATTTTTCACGGATTTCGACGGGAGCTGTTTTATAGTTCAAGCCTACTACTAGGGTATGCATGAATAATACACCTCTCACGTTCAAATTAACTTCTCTATTATAGCATAGTCCATCTTGAGAAACTGCTTCTTTTTTTATGTCCTATGTGCATTGTTCTATTGTTTAATTATAATTATTCTAATTAAGAATATACTCGTTATCACCTAAAATTTCAACCTTATTGTCTTGAAATGAAGGGAACTTCACGAAGCCGTCACAATTATTTCTCTCTTCCCTTCACTTCCCAATTCCACTTTCAAAAAACATTTGACAACAAAAAAGCAGGCTGCATCCTTATTGGATACCCCTGCTCTTTGTTACTTTTTCATATTTGTTGTATCTAAATCAACATCTTCTAAATCTTCACCTAGATATTTTTCAATTTCTTCCCATGCTTGGTCATACCCTTTACCTGTTTCAGAAGAGAATAAGATAATTGGGTCACGTGGGTCCATATCAAGTACTTCTTTGATCACTTTTTTATTATGTTCCCATTTCCCTTTTTTCACTTTATCCGCTTTTGTGGCAATGATAATTGTTGGGATTTCATAATGTTTTAAGAAATCATACATCATACAGTCATCATCTGTTGGTTCATGGCGCAAGTCAATGATTTGCACAACGGCTTTTAATTGACGACGCGCTGTTAAATACGTCTCAATCATTTTACCCCATGCTTCACGCTCGCTTTTTGATACTTTCGCATAGCCATATCCTGGTACATCGACAAAAAATAATTGCTCTTCGATTTTATAGAAATTAAGCGTTTGCGTTTTACCAGGTTTCGCTGAAATACGCGCCAATGCTTTACGACCAATCATGCGGTTAATAAATGAAGATTTCCCTACATTTGAACGTCCTGCTAGCGCAAATTCTGGGTAGCCTTCCTCTGGGTACTGCTCAGGTCGAACCGCACTCATTATCATATCTACATTATGGACTTTCATTTAATTGTTTCCTCCGTCTAAAGCGATTGCTAGTACGTCCTCCACGTTCGATACGGCGTGGAATGTTAATTCATCACGCACGCTTTGTGGAATATCATCTAAATCGCGTTCGTTTTGTTTTGGAATAATAATCGTTGTTAAACCAGCGCGGTGTGCACTTAACGATTTTTCCTTTAAGCCACCAATTGGTAGCACGCGACCGCGAAGTGTTACTTCCCCGGTCATACCAACTTCCTTACGAATCGGTGTATTTGTGATAGCAGATGTTAATGCTGTTACCATCGTCACCCCAGCAGATGGACCATCTTTTGGTACGGCACCTTCTGGAACGTGAATATGCACATCATGCTTCGCAAAGAAATCGTCGGCAATATCATACTTTTCTTGTTGTGAGCGCACATACGATAACGCCGTTTGTGCAGACTCTTTCATAACATCGCCAAGTTTCCCTGTTAACTGAATTTTCCCTGCTCCTGGTGAAATCGACACTTCGATTTGAAGCGTATCGCCACCAGCTGTTGTATACGCAAGACCTGTTGCAACACCAACAAGGTTTTCTTCGTTCGCTTGTCCGTAATGGAAACGGTGCTTTCCGAGTATATCCTCTAATGTTTTCGCTGTAAAGACGACTTTTTTCTTATCGCCGCGCACAATGGTACCTGCTGCCTTACGACAAAGCGTTGCAATGACGCGGTTTAAGCCCCTTACACCTGCCTCGCGTGTATAATAACGAATTAAATCTTTTAACACATCTTCTTTTACTTGGACTTGTGATTTTGTTAAACCATGGTCCTCGATTTGACGAGGTGTTAAATGATTTTTTGCAATCGCCAATTTTTCAAGCTCCGTATAGCCAGCAATTTGAATGATTTCCATACGGTCACGTAAAGGACCAGGAATGCCACCTAAATCATTTGCTGTCGCAACGAATAACACATTTGATAAATTGTATGGTTCTTCAATGAAGTGATCACTAAATGTACCATTTTGCTCGGGATCTAATACTTCAAGCATTGCCGCCGCAGGATCGCCGCGGAAGTCATTCGCCATTTTATCAATTTCATCTAATAAGAAGACAGGATTTGTTGTGCCAGCTTTTTTCATACCTTGAATAATACGTCCCGGCATCGCGCCTACATACGTACGGCGATGACCACGAATTTCAGATTCATCACGTACACCACCTAGTGACATGCGGACAAATTCACGATTTAATGATTTTGCAATTGATTGTGCTAGTGATGTTTTACCAACACCGGGTGGACCAACTAAGCATAGAATCGGGCCTTTTAATGAGCCTTTTAATTGCTGTACCGCTAAGAATTCTAAAATACGCTCTTTTACTTTTTCAAGACCTTCATGATCTTTATTCAAAATTTGCTCTGCTTTTTTCAGGTTGTGGCGGTCTTTCGTTGCTTTTGACCACGGAATTGCAACCATCCAATCTAAATAATTTCGGATAACACTGCTCTCTGCAGCTTGGACAGGAATCGCCTCATAGCGTGCTAGTTCCTTTAAAACCACTTTCAAAGTTTCGTCTGGCATACCTGCATCAAGAATTTTTTCGCGTAATGCTTCGCTATCTTTTTGTTTGCCGTCTTTATCGCCAAGTTCTTTTTGAATTGCCTTCATTTGCTCACGTAGATAAAACTCTTTTTGTGTTTTTTCCATCGCGCGCTTCACCGTACTATTAATCCGTTTTTCAACAACTAAAATTTCTTGCTCATTTTGCAAGCGATTCATTAACGTTTCTAATCGTTCACGCACATCTGTAATACCTAGAATCTCTTGTTTCGCCTTCATTTTCAATGGTAATTGTGTCGCGATATAATCGGCTAAATGGCCCGGCTCATCAATCTCTTGTGCATGATCGATTAAATCTGGAGACATACGACCGTTCATTTTCACATAACGAGAAAATTGGTCGGTTACAAGACGCATAAATGATTCGACTAATACATCTACTTGTGCGTCATCTTCAAAAGTTTCGACATTTACAAAAGTTGCGCTATTCTCTTCAATCATTTCTGTGACAGAAGCACGATACTTTGCCTCAACGATTAAACGCATTGAATCATTGGGCAATTTTACGAGTTGCTTCACGTATGCAACAACGCCCATCGCGTAAAAATCTTCGCGTGTTGGGTTTTCAGTAGCTGCTTGCTTTTGCGTTACTAAAAAAACAAGTTGATCTGCTTTCATTGCATCATCAACAGCAGCCATCGAACGTTCACGACCTACATCAATATGTAAAGACATTTTTGGGAATACAACGAGACCACGTAGCGGAATCATTGGGATATGTTGTGTAACTACCATGCGGGGCCCACCTCCATCATTGCATATTCAATTTACCCGCAAATCGAACTGCATTTTTGTTATATAAACAGAAAAAAAGCTGGCTGCGACCGTTCATTGAGACAATCGAAGCCAGCAAAAGCTGTTAAAGTTTATGCCGATGTTTTTTCATCGTCTTGAACTTCAGTTCCGTCTTCTAAAATAAGTTTCGGACGTGCTTTATCTTGTAGTGTTTCTTTTGTGATAATGCATTTTACAACATCTTCACGAGAAGGTAATTCGAACATGACATCAAGCATCGTATCTTCAATAATTGAACGAAGACCACGAGCACCTGTTTTACGTTCGATTGCTTCTTTGGCGATTTCAAATAACGCTTCTTTCTCAAATACAAGCTCAACACCGTCTAACTCAAGCATTTTGACATATTGCTTCGTTAGCGAGTTTTTAGGCTCTGTTAAAATTTGAACAAGCGCTGCCTCGTCAAGTTGTTCAAGACTAGCCAATACTGGCAGACGACCAATAAATTCAGGAATTAAACCGAATTTTAATAAGTCTTCTGGAATCAAGTATTGCATGAACTTATCGTCATCTACTTTTTTCTGTTCAGAACCAAAGCCAATTACTTTTGAACCTAAGCGGCGTTTGATGATTTGTTCGATACCATCAAATGCTCCACCAACGATGAATAAAATATTCGTCGTATCGATTTGTAAAAATTCTTGATGTGGATGCTTACGACCGCCTTGTGGTGGAACGCTTGCAGTTGTACCTTCTAAGATTTTTAGAAGTGCTTGTTGTACACCTTCACCAGAAACATCACGTGTAATGGATGGGTTCTCAGACTTACGTGCGACTTTATCGATTTCATCAATATAGATAATCCCTTTTTGTGCACGTTCAATATCATAATCAGCTGATTGAATTAATTTTAATAAAATATTTTCTACGTCTTCACCAACGTACCCAGCTTCAGTTAATGAAGTGGCGTCTGCGATAGCGAACGGTACATCAATAATGCGAGCCAATGTTTGTGCTAATAACGTTTTACCGCTACCTGTTGGTCCGATTAAAACGATGTTTGATTTTGCCAATTCGACATCATCAATTTTACTATTTGAATTAACACGTTTGTAGTGGTTATATACTGCTACAGAAAGGGCTTTTTTCGCACGATCTTGACCGATGACATAATCATCCAAAATGGTACGAATTTCTTGTGGTTTTGGAACATCTTTGATTTCTACTTCTTCTTCTGTGCCTAGTTCTTCTACTACGATTTCAGAGCAAAGATCGATACATTCATCACAAATGTAAACACCAGGACCTGCCACAAGCTTGCGCACTTGTTCTTGCGGTTTCCCACAGAAAGAACATTTTAAATTGCCTGTTTCATCATTAAATTTGAACAATTATTTCACCCCTATTCAAGCCAATGTTACAAGATAGTTACTGTTTTAGCAACTATAATGCCCATGACTCCTCTTTATACGTCTATGTATGACAAAACAAGGTACGGAAAAAAACCGCACCTTGTCTTTGATGTTTATTCTTCTATAGAAGAAAGATTAAGCAATTTTAGCGTTTTCAACTAAGAACTCAACAGTTTTTTGTACTTTTACATCATGCGTGATGATTGAAGTACCACCTAGAGCAGCTGTGATTTGGTCAGCTGTCATTTTGAATTGTTCAGCCATTTTAGCAAGTTCTGCTTCAATGTCAGCTTCAGTAGCTTCGATGCCTTCAGCTTCAGCGATTGCATCTAATACTAATGATACGCTTACGCGTTGTGCAGCTTCTTCTTTACGTTCAGCGCGGAATGAAGCTTCATCAGTACCTGAGATTTGGTAGTAGAAGTCAAGGTTTAAACCTTGCATTTGAAGTTGTTGGTTGAACTCTTGTAACATACGGTTTAATTCAGTTTCAACCATAGCTTCTGGTACGTCGATTGTAGCGTTTGCAGCAGCAGCTTCTACTAAATCGTCACGTAATTTGCCTTCTACAGCTTCTTCTTTTTGTTTAGCAGTAGTTTCTTTTAATTTAGCGCGTAAAGCGTCTAAAGTGTCAACTTCGCTGTCGATTTCAGAAGCTAAGTCATCGTTTAATTCTGGAAGTTCTTTAGCTTTGATTTCTTTAACTGTTACTTTGAATACAGCAGGTTTACCAGCTAATTCAGCAGCGTGGTATTCTTCTGGGAAAGTAACTTCTACTTCTTTTTCTTCGCCAGTTTTAGCACCGATTAATTGTTCTTCGAAGCCTGGGATGAATGAGTTAGAACCGATTTCTAAAGCGTAATCTTCGCCTTTACCACCGTCGAATGCTTCGCCATCTTGGAAGCCTTCGAAGTCGATTACAGCAGTGTCACCGTTTTCAACAGCGCCATCTTCTTTTACTACTAATTCAGCAAGACGTTTTTGGTTTTCAACAAGGATTGCTTCAACTTCTTCGTCTGTTACTTCTACAGATTCTTTAGAAACTTCTAAGCCTTTGTAGTCGCCTAGTTTTACTTCAGGAATAACAACAACTTTCGCTGTGAAAGTGAAAGGTTGGTTTTTGCCTAGAGCATCTGGAGCGAAGTCGATTTCTGGTTGATCTACTGGAGAGATACCTGTTTCATCGATTGCTTTTGTGTAGTTAGCTTGTAGTAAGATATCAAGTGCATCTTGGTATAAAGATTCTACGCCGAATTTTTTCTCGAATAATTGGCGAGGCATTTTACCTTTACGGAAGCCTGGTACGTTGATTTGTTTTACTACTTTTTTGAATGCTGCATCTAATGCTGCATTTACTTCTTCAGCTGGCACTTCAACTGTTAATAAACCGTTGTTGCCTTCTTGTTTTTCCCATTTTGCTGACATGTGTATAACCTCCAAAATTAAATTCAAAGAGCTTAAAATTGTGTTTTACCGCTCATTTGATAACTGTTTTAGTATATCATAGTTCCGTTCACTTTCAACTCATTTTCGCGCTTCAGGGAGCTCTGAAAATTTTTCGAGTTCTGCAAAAAAGTTTTGCAATTCGGAATTGCTTTGTGCAGGGTGGCCAAACATCTGATGTACATAATCAATATAGCCTTCTACGAGCTCTTCCGCCTCATAGTCAAACCATGCAAACGGATACGTAACAAGCACGTGACGCGCTATTAAATATTGTACCATGTCACACGTTGAAACTTCTTGTTCTAGCTTATTTTCGACAAGTTCTAGTACACGAGCGACAATTTCCATATTTTCAGGCAGTACAAGCGTCGCCGTATTAACAAGTTCTGTGTGACCAAATTTTGATACTTCTACATAAATCGATACTTCTTGCTCTACCAAAATATAGAGCGCAATTGATTGCACCATCGGATGAACATCTTCTGATTCAATAATGTTTTTTAAACGTTTCGCAATCGGACGCACATTCGTTTGTTGCAGGGTACGTAGTAATTGAACTTGTTTTAATAAAGATTGTTCAAAAAAAGCATCGAGTAAATAATTAGATTCATCTAGTTGCTCTTCAACATGCGTTTGCTCTTCTTTGTTACGCTCAGAAGCCGCGATGCGACCATTCAAGGCGCGAATATGTTCAAATTGCTCGAATGATTGCGGTGGAATAACATTTTCCGTCATCAATTGTGAAATAATAGCTTCCACATGTTGAAATTCACGTAATTCCATACAAGTTGATAAATAAAGCTCCATCACTTCAATATACATATCTGTACCCATCGCGAATAATTCTTCGCAAATGGCACGGGCTTCTTCAAAACGCTTCACTTCAAATAATGAAAAAGCATAGGCACTGAGTAATTGCTCATCACCCTCTTCATACGCCAACACTTTTTCAAACGCTTCAATAGCTAAGTCATATTGATAATTTTCCGCATAATGATGCGCTTGCGTCTTAAAACGTTCCAGCGTACCTGGAAACATAATAACGTTCTCTTTTGTAATGTATTTTTTCTTTGGCATGCTCGGACGCTCCTTTTGCAAAATCATATCATATTATATTGACTGAAACACTTGATTCCTATGCCATTTCACATACTTTTTCTGCTCTTTTACAAGCATAACTTGTTGTCCCTCATACAAACCAAGTGCATACTGCTCATCCATTAAACGCTCGGATACGAGTAGCTGCCCTTTATCATTCATCGTCACAAGCCCTTCCTTAAACAACATATGATGATTATGACAAAGTACAAGCGCATTATATTTATCGAGTCGCTCTTCTTGTGTACATTTTTCAGGTGCTTTTATAAACGGCACATCTAATAAAGGTGCAAATGCCGCCCCACAAATGGCACAGTTCGTATGCTCTGTTAGTGCATCAAGACGTCGTTGTTGTAAGAATTCATCACGTTGTGCGATAAATGCTGTTTGCCAATCACGGAGTTTTCCTAACAACGACACCGTCAAATTACTTGTTTCCTCTAATAAAGTCGGCTGAATCAATTGATCCTCGACAACAATTCGCAATTGCTTAATTAAATAAAGCGTTAATTCTACATGAATCGGAAATAAATAGCCGCTATTGCCACTACCATCTTGTTGGAATGGCGCATATTTTTCAGGTAACAATGGACGAATGTTTTCAAATAAAGGCGCAATGTCTAGTGGTCGTTCTAAATCAGTATACGCCACCTTTGCCCGGTATTTTTTTTGCCCTGCCTCATCTGTCACAATATGCGTCGGCTCTTTTACAACACTAAGTGCTTTAATTTGCCCTTTCACATAATGCATCACTAAATCCCCCGGCACTAAATCATTCATATATTCCCATGAAAAATTGCGCGCGCCTGATCGGTCAAAAATAGCTGTTTGAAGAAGCGATTGTTTGCGCTCCTCTTCATATGTTTCACCTTGCATGACGATTAACCCGTTCATAACATTCCCTCATTCGTTGATAGTTTCGTTACTTCTAAGTATACACATTCTGACGAGAGAACAAAATGCTTGCAACAAAAGCAAAATAAAAAGCAGAAAACCTCTATATAACGAGGATTCCTGCTTTATTTAGCCTATTACTTTGTTTTCTTAGCTGTGACAACTACATCATCATTAATAATTGTTGTAACAACGGAGTCAATCAAGGCCGTTGAAGATGACCCGCTTGTTAAAACACTCACAATTAGTGGATCTCCGTCTTTTTGGGTCATATAGCCACTTAGTGTGCGTACATTATTAATTGAACCTGTTTTTGCCACAATACGATTGACCATATCAGCTGTTGTAAAGCGGTAACGTAATGTGCCACCTACCATACGTTCATCATTTCCTGCGACTGGTAAGCTTGTGTACAATGTTTTATAGTATTTTTCCTTTTGTGCATGGTATAAAAATTTCGTCATTTGATTTGCGGTTACTTTATCTTGATGTGATAAGCCCGAACCATCAATATACGTCCAATTCTTCGCTGACACAGAATGTGCTGTCGCATATGTTTGAATTGCTTTCACGCCGCTTGCATTTGTCCCTTTATTGAATACTTTTTTACCCATTGTTTTTGTTAATGTATCTGCAATCCCATTATTACTTAATTTCATAAATGGCACCATAATCGATTTAAGTGGGACAGATTTATCTGTAATACGTGTAGTCGTACCTTTTTTCGGTGTAACTGCTAATTTATACGCAGGATTTTTTAGTGTAATACCGGCTTTTGTTAATTCCGTCGTAAAAATTGTCATCGTATGTTTGGATGGATCATCCACTGAAATCCATTTATCGGTTTTTGAACCTTCTGCAATTTTCCCTGTTACATATACTTTATTTGTTCCATATTTACGTGAAATTTTAATTGCTGTTGTATCGCCTTTTTTGACGGTCTTTGCTTTATTCACAACTTTTAAATGACCTTTTGCGCTAAAGGCTACTTTTGGTTCCTTCCCCTCTTTATCGCCCTTCACATAAACAACGACTGTGCCGGTATCATATTCTTTGTTTGGTGATGTTGCGAGTGCAGATACGGGTGCACCGTAATACGTTAATGAATCGGCTTTATTAATGCCTGGCGCTAAATATTTATTATCAAACCAGCTCTCATCACCGTACACATGACCACTAATTTTTTTGATTCCTTTTGCTTTTAATACTTTCGCGAAATGCGTCAAATCTGATTTATGCAGCGTCGGGTCCCCTTGTCCAACTAAATAAATGTCCCCCATTAGTGTGCCATTTTTCTTTAATTTCCCGGTCGTTTTTACCGTTGTTGTAAAGCGATAATTTTCACCTAATGTACTAAGTGCTGCAGAACCTGTTAATAATTTCATATTCGATGCCGTCGACATTAAATTTTTGGCATTATATGTATACAAACTTTTACCCGTTTTTGCATCTCGTACGCTAATACCTGTTGTTAATGTTGAAGCTTCTAATGTTTTATTTAATGTTTTTATTGTCGAATTTGTTAAAATTTCTTTTTGTGTCGTATTAGTTGTTGCCGCCTGTGATTCCATAACGGGACTAAATAGAAATAGCCCTGCTAAAGCACTTGCGAACGATACACGTTTCATTTTATTCACGTCATTCGCCCCTCTCTCGTTTTATTATAGGTGCAAACAACAACAAATTTATATTACTTTTTGATTACAAATTTTAACACCTTTTTTGTGTGCATTAAAAAAAGGCTTTGCACTATGCAAAGCCTCTTCAAAATCTATATGGCTTAGTAAGCTAAACCGTAAAGTGCTTTAATGTGAGATAAGTAGCGAATGTTAGACGCTTCTTTCATTAATGATGCTGGTAAACCTTTTAGTTGTGTGCTGTTGCCACCAACTGTTGCGACGCCGTCTTTACGACCTAGTGACGCAAGTGTACCAGAATCTACTGGTGCGAATTCGTTCATTTCTTTGCCTGTTAAGTAAGCGAATAAGTTGTACCCAACTAATTCACCCATTTGCCAAGCATTTTGAGCTGTTGGCGCATATGGACGATCTGTTTCTTTGTTTGCACCTGGTGCGTAAGCTGCTGCTGCATCCCCTACAACGAATACATCTTGGTGAGAATCTGATTGTAAGAAGTCATTTACTACGGCTTTCCCGCGGTTACAAACTAAACCTGATTCTTCTACGATTGGATATTGGGCTACGCCACCTGTCCAAACGACTGTGTTTGCTTCGATTTTTTGGCCATCTTTAAGTGACACAACATTGCCTTCAACGCCTGTTACAGGAAGACCTGTTAAGAATTCAACGCCGCGGTCTGCAAGTGATTTTGTCGCGCGTTCGATTAATTCTTGAGGAAGTACTGGTAAAATACGTGGGCCAGCTTCCACTAATTTAATGTCTAAATCAGATGCTTTTACGCCGTATTTTGCTGCGATTTTCGGCATATTATCAACGATTTCACCAACAAGTTCAACACCTGTTAGACCACCACCACCGATAACGATTGTGGCATCAGCTTTGTTGCCTGTTTCAGCGAATGATTTGATTTTAGAGATGATGTGTTCACGGATTGTGTTCGCATCTTCAACTGATTTTAGAACGAATGAATTTTCTTCAAGTCCCGGAATACCGAAGTAGCCTGTTTTTGAACCTAATGCGACAACTAATGCGTCGTATGATAAGTTTTCACCGTTATCTAATTTTACTGATTTGTTGTCTACTGAGAATGATTCAACAGTTGCGATTTTTAGCTTGATGTCTTTGCCGCGGAATAATTTTCCTAAGTCAAAAGCAACCGCTTTTTCGTTTACTGTGCCACCTGCTAGACGGTGTAATTCCGTGATGATTTGGTGTGTTGGGTATTTGTTAACAACAGTTACTTCGGCTTCGTTGCCATCTAAATATTGACGAACTGTTAATGCAGATAATACGCCGCCGTAACCTGCACCTAAAATGACGATTTTTTTCATTGGTTAAACCTCCATGTTACTAAGTGTTGTGGAATATTAGTGGTTTTGTTTTTCTTTTGAAACTTCTAAGAAAGCATTTGCAAAACGGAATACGCTTTGTACTTGTGGGTCTTTCATTAATTTTAAAATGCCGAATAAGCCGATTTGTTCGTGGCTTACATCTGCGCGGTCTTTTGCTTCAATTGCAGTTGCAGCTAAACCTTTTGCAGATTTTACGACTGGTCCTACGATTTCAGAAGTCGCGTTGACCATATCATTTTTGAATACCGTATCTGTAGCAAGACCTTGTGCCACATCATACACTTGTGTAAGAGTTGTCACCATTTCTGCAAGTTTTGGTAATTCGTTCACTAAAGCTGTTAATGAAGCTTGTACTTGTGGATCTAATAATTGGTCAAGTACGTCTAATTGTTGTTGGTTTACTGCTGGTTGTTGTGATTGAGTAGTCTGTTCTGACATATCCAATTCTCCTTTACAATAACTATTTCTGTGACTTCACAAACGTGAAATTTGTGTCTAAGAGCATTTTGCTCTAGTGTAATGCGCTTCTAAATGATCTTTCAGGCATCGCCCATCGTCGCGGTGCAACTTTCCATTCCTTCATCAAACTTCCATTCAATGAAGTGAAGAAACGACAAATAACAAGTAACATAATGCGAATGTTCAAGACTGTTCAAATAGGTGTTGTCAACAAATCTCAAATCAATTTTAACATAGATTACTTTGAAAAACAGTTGTTTATCGAGATTTGCACGCATTCGGAAAACTTCCTTTTTACGATTTCGTGAAGCCTTTCACAAAGGATTATACACCTGTCTAACGATAATTCCTATAGTGATTAACTGAAAATTCTTTCAATAACTTTTTTTCATAGAATTTTTTCAAAACTTCTATGAATCTTTAAATATTTTAACGTTAAAATATTTAACACCTTCACTATCATAACATAAATCGTTATAAATCGCCGAAATGAATACTTAAGTTTTTAAAGAAAACAGGATGCCGCTAACTATAAATACTGCGAAACTGCTTTGGTGTACAGTTTGTGAATTTTTTTGAAACTTTTGTAAAATGGCTTTGATCATGAAAGTGAAGCAACTTCGCAATAGAGTGATTGACCTTTCCTTCATCAATCATTGCATATGTAACGCGTATTTCATCAGTAAAATGTGCTAATGAAAAGCGAAAATGTACGACAGGTCAAACAATAATCGTAGTTGTCTGTCGCTTAAAAAGATAATAGCATTCGATATTATTAACACGCCATTTTTGATAAGATGCCCATTCTTTAGGAAATGTTTTTTTCATAACTTGTGCAATAAAAGGTTGAGCCCCTATATAAGCCATTGTATGTAAAATTTCTTTTGTTGCATTATGCACAACAGTTACTGGGATGTGAAACGTTTCTTCAATAACTAAACGTTCTTCGTCTACTCCCACAAAAATTCCTCCTTCACGATTACCAACATCTAATTTAGCGACAAAATAAATGAATTTTCGAGAGAAATTTCGCGTACTTTAAAAAAGGCGCCAAAAGGAATTGGTTTTTACATAAAATTACATTTTATGGATTCTATATCCTTCCACCTCTTGCCTACTTTCGTTCCATTCTCCGTGAATTTCAAACACCCCCTCTTCAAAAAACAATGGAAATCGACGTTTAAACCATGGCTGCATTGGTAATGACATTGCTTCATCTAATGTAACCCAGCACAATTCGCCTTCTGGTGGATGTTCGAGTAATGTACCTTCAAAATCTGTTGCGACATAATTAAATACCATATAGCGATAATTATTTTTCGTATCCGCATAGCCATCCACACCTTTATAGATGAGATTTTTCACCTTGAGCCCTGTTTCTTCAAAAACTTCACGAGCTGCACCTTCTGCAATGCTCTCAGGAAAATCCACTTTACCACCCGGCCCTAGATACCCTGGAAAGCCTCGTTCTGGTGGACGATTTAGTAATAAAATACGCTCTTCTTTCTTCACAATACACATCGTATAAATATCCGTATTAATCATATTTGTTCACGCCCCTTTTCTACACTTATCATACTGCTTTTAAAATATTGATTTCAATCCTACAATAGCGCTTAAAAATTGAACAAGCAGGAAATTGAAATCTCCCGCTTATTTATTTTTGATGACGACATTTTTTACAATAGCTATTTACTAAAATAAGCAGTTCCTCTGGCTTTATCGCATCCCCAAGTCTTATTGTTTTAATGACTACTCCACATTTTTTACAACGTACTTCTTTTTCAAATGGTATTGGCATATAATCCCCCCTCATTCCTTTATCGGAGAATTATGGCCGTCTTAAATGTTTCATAATCTCTCTTCACTTGCTCCTTATACATAAATGTCGCATACGATACATAGTGAATAAACTGCTCTTTGTCAGTAATCGCCTCTAAAATTTCTTCTGCGCTACGATATGCCCCTTCGATATCTGCACGCGTATGGATTTTCGCCGCGACACAGCCCATCGTCTCAACCGTCCGCTTATAATCCTTCTCCGTCACTAAATCGTTCGGCTTCACTTTCTTTTTATATGGGGACCGTTCACGAATATAAAACTCCTTATCGCCAATAGTCATATAGCCAACATACGGATCATTTAAATGATGCATCGCTTTTTGTGTCGCTACAACGCGTTCTCCTTGATGCGGATGTTTCTGCCAAAATGTTTCGTTGTAGGGTAGAAAATAAGCTGGCACTGGCGGACGTGCTTCTTTCATTTCAAGCACCAAATCATCATGACCTCCCGCTTCTAGCCCGCCCTCAATCAAAATATAATAGCGGCTTAGGCCAATAGAAGCCGTCCCTGAGCCGTATTTACGCGCAATATCTTTAATGCGAAAATGCTGTGCATTGGGCACATGTTTTTTCTCAAGTGTCTTTATATAGTCCTGCATAACCGCCTCAATTTGCATCGCCTCATGTCCCGTTACTGGCTGCACCTCTTCGTCAAAATGAAATACGCGTTCGCTTCGCTCATTACTGTACGTAATGTCGGCTAAGAGATGATTGCGCTTACGCTTTTCTAATTTTTTTAATACTTTTTTTATCGGTTTTTTCGTATTGTCTACTGTGAATACAAGCGTTAGCGGATCTTGTTCATTCGCCACAAAACACGCTAGTTGCTTATAATAGCTTTCCGTAAATGTCCGTATGAATGTCCGTTGCTCTTCTGCTGTGCGTCCTTGCTCATCGGCATAAAGCGCAACGCTCGTACTCATGCGCAAAATATCGTTTGAACTACCCCCACTTAGCCATTCTTTGAATGTGCTTGAAGTAGGGGATTCCTACGAACAGTGCTTGCTTGTTCCAACAGCTCGAACAGCGGCTTCACTTCTTTAGTAGGCGAGCCCCGTAGTTCCTACGGTTGTTAGATTAACGTAGTGAGCCCTTCAGCTAAAATATTCCGACTTGCGTTAAGGTCTCGGTCTAGTATTGTGCCGCAAGATGGACAAACCCACTCGCGAATATCGAGGGACTTCTTGCCGTCTCGATGCCCACACACATGACAAAGCTGACTCGACGGATAGAAGCGTGAAACTTTTACGATTTTTCGGCCATACCACTTCGCCTTATACATCAGTTTTTGCACAAAAGAAGTCCAAGAAACGTCACTAATCGCTTTCGCTAGTTTATGATTTTTCAACATGCCTTTGGTGTGTAAGTCTTCTAGGCAGATGATGTCGTACTGGCGAATGAGTTCCGTTGATAACTTATTCAAAAAGTCTTCCCGCTGAAACGCGACACGTT
>NZ_JTFC01000031.1 GCF_003991225.1 Candidatus Kurthia intestinigallinarum | reverse complement strand
GTACGAGAGGACCGGGATGGACACACCGCTGGTGTACCAGTTGTCTTGCCAAAGGCATCGCTGGGTAGCTATGTGTGGACGGGATAAGTGCTGAAAGCATCTAAGCATGAAGCCCCCCTCAAGATGAGATTTCCCATTACGCAAGTAAGTAAGACCCCTGAAAGACGATCAGGTAGATAGGTTCGAGATGGAAGTGCAGCGATGTACGGAGTTGACGAATACTAATAGGTCGAGGACTTAACCAAATATACTTTCATGTCACAGTTTATCCAGTTTTGAAAGAACAATCTTTCATAGTCT
The DNA here is from genome assembly GCF_003991225.1 of Candidatus Kurthia intestinigallinarum. GTDB lineage: Bacteria > Bacillota > Bacilli > Bacillales_A > Planococcaceae > Kurthia > Kurthia populi. The sequence goes on along the minus strand of NZ_JTFC01000031.1, from coordinate 906,333 downwards.
AGTAATGATGGCAAAGAGGTCACACCTGTTCCCATGCCGAACACAGAAGTTAAGCTCTTTAGCGCCGATGGTAGTTGGGGGTTTCCCCCTGCGAGAGTAGGACGTTGCTAGGCTATTATAATATCGGAGGATTAGCTCAGCTGGGAGAGCACCTGCCTTACAAGCAGGGGGTCGGCGGTTCGATCCCGTCATCCTCCACCATTTTTATATTTTTTCTGGAGGGGTAGCGAAGAGGCTAAACGCGGCGGACTGTAAATCCGCTCCTTCGGGTTCGGCAGTTCGAATCTGCCCCCCTCCACCATTTTAATATTGGGGTATAGCCAAGCGGTAAGGCAACGGATTTTGATTCCGTCATGCCCAGGTTCGAATCCTGGTACCCCAGCCATTTATATGCGGGTGTGGCGGAATTGGCAGACGCACTAGACTTAGGATCTAGCGCCGCAAGGCGTGGGGGTTCGACTCCCTTCACCCGCACCATTTTATTTTAAAATTTTATATTGCCAGATTAAAAAATTAATCTTTGCATAATGCGGAAGTAGTTCAGTGGTAGAACATCACCTTGCCAAGGTGGGGGTCGCGAGTTCGAACCTCGTCTTCCGCTCCAATTATGCCGGGGTGGCGGAACTGGCAGACGCACAGGACTTAAAATCCTGCGGTAGGTGACTACCGTGCCGGTTCGATTCCGGCCCTCGGCACCATTTTATTTTAAATTTAATATTATTTTTTTTTGCGCCCATAGCTCAATTGGATAGAGCGTCTGACTACGGATCAGAAGGTTGTGGATTCGACTTCTGCTGGGCGCACCATTTATCGGAATGTAGCTCAGCTTGGTAGAGCACTTGGTTTGGGACCAAGGGGTCGCAGGTTCGAATCCTGTCATTCCGACCATTTAGTAATGGGGCCTTAGCTCAGCTGGGAGAGCGCCTGCCTTGCACGCAGGAGGTCAGCGGTTCGATCCCGCTAGGCTCCACCAATTTTATATTATTTATTATGGCGGCCTAGCTCAGCTGGCTAGAGCGTCCGGTTCATACCCGGGAGGTCGGGGGTTCGATCCCCTCGGCCGCCATAATCCTTTGGAGGTATACCCAAGTCTGGCTGAAGGGATTGGTCTTGAAAACCAACAGGCGGGTCAAACCGCGCGGGGGTTCGAATCCCTCTACCTCCTCCATTTTTTATTTTAATACGGTCCGGTAGTTCAGCTGGTTAGAATGCCTGCCTGTCACGCAGGAGGTCGCGGGTTCGAGTCCCGTCCGGACCGCCATTTTAAAAATTTATTGTGGGTTTGTAGCTCAGTTGGTAGAGCATTAGATTGAAGCTCTAAGTGTCGGCGGTTCGATTCCGTCCAAACCCACCATTTTTTAATGGGCCTATAGCTCAGCTGGTTAGAGCGCACGCCTGATAAGCGTGAGGTCGATGGTTCGAGTCCATTTAGGCCCACCATTAATTTATAATTCTATTTTATTCCGTTGTAGCTCAGTTGGTAGTAGCATCTGACTGTTAATCAGAGGGTCGCAGGTTCGAGTCCTGCCAACGGAGCCATGGCCCCTTGGTCAAGCGGTTAAGACACCGCCCTTTCACGGCGGTAACACGGGTTCGAATCCCGTAGGGGTCATTTTCATATGCCGGTGTAGCTCAGTTGGTAGAGCAACTGACTTGTAATCAGTAGGTCGAGGGTTCGACTCCTTTCGCCGGCACCATGAGTCATTAGCTCAGTTGGTAGAGCATCTGACTTTTAATCAGAGGGTCGCTGGTTCGAATCCTGCATGACTCATATTAAGCGAGTGCAAATTGCATTCGCTTTTTTTGTGCGCTTAAATAGTAAATCATATTTTTTAGATGTAAACAAAAAAGGGCACCCTACACAATTGTGTAGGGTGCCCCATACGTTTAAAATAAGAAGCCGCTTTTGCCGTAAGTCATTACATTGAAAGTTTTAAACCACCACTCCTCAAAGTGGGTGTTTGCAAAGAGTTTCATGTTCGTCCTAACGATTCCGCTAGGCATACCAGTCCGCTCTCTATCTTAAACTCCCTATTACAGATCAAAGGTTAAAACTTAATATTATTACGTACAATGCAGCCTGTATTAATACTATACTGCAACAATGCTTTTTGTGCAACATAGTTGCTTCGTTAAAAAAGTGTAAAAAAAAAGAGTGTAGCGATTTGCTACGCTTCTTTCATTACCTCATGTGTTAATTTTGTTATATCAATTGTTGTATCCTCATTGAGTACATCATTTAAGATGACATCTCGGAAGTAGGCAACACTTGGTTTAAGATCAATTTTTAAAATTCGTTTTAATGCTTGCTGATACATATTAATAAATTCATGATCATTATTTCCACGTTTTAGCTCTGCAAAGGACTCATAGAATTGATCTAGCTTATCTGCAAATTCAAGAAGGCGTCCCTCAATTGTCGCATCTTTGCCTTCTTTTAAACGTTCTTTGAAGACAGCTTTAAATTCTTCGGGGATTTCGCGTGTAATGAAATCTTCGACCATTTTATGTTCAACATGTGCAATCATTTCTTTTAGTTCAGGAGAAGAATGTTTTACAGGCGTTTTAATATCGCCTATGAATACTTCGCCATAATCATGATTAATGGTTTTTTCATATAATGATTTCCAGTTAATCGTTGCACCATTATTTTCTTCAATAGTTGCAAAAACGAGCGCATATTGAGATACTTTCCATGAGTGGGCGGCAACGTTATGTTCCTCGAATTTAAAGCGACCAGGGCAACGAATGATTCTTTCTAAGTCATTTAAGCTCATAAAAAATTTGTGAATTCCCATATAACTTCTCTCCCTTCAATCTCTTTCTGTAATTAAACTATACCCTATTTTCATAAAATAAAACGGTGGCTTACATAGGCTTTAGAAAAGCTTAACAGCATCTTTACAAACGAGGAGGATTAAAATGTTTTATGATTTTATTGTGTATTTACATGTGATTGGAGCCATTTTATCGATTGGTCCATTTTTCGTCTTATTTCCGTTAATGAAACGAATGCAATATGAACAAGATATGGCTGTATTAAAAGGTCATGTGGATGCATTTAGCTTGGCGATTCAAGTAGTAAAGCATGCAGGGCATTTTTTAGTGGGCTTTGGTATTTTGGCTGTGTTATTAGGCGGTTATCCGTGGACAACGCCATGGATTTTAGTGACGATTATCTTATTGATTAGCTCCGTTATTTATTTAGCACGTGCCTTTAAACCAACGCTACGTACGTTTGGAACGAATGCATTTAATCAACAGCGCTTCGTACGAAAGCTGCGCAAGGCTGTGTGGATTTACGTTGTGCTACTTTTTATTATGCTATGGCTAATGGTGACAAAGCCGATGTTTTGGTGAAAACAAAAAGAAGGAATCCGCCTTGGCGCGATTCCTTCTTTTTTTATAATTATTTTTCTAACACAGGGATAAGCGATTTTGATAATTCGATAGCTGAACGACCTGTTTTTTTATGATCCTCGACGATTGTGAGTAATAAATAATCTTCTTTATCGGCATTAAAGACGAGCACGAAGCTATTTTCTGTACCATCATAGACACCTTGCTTTTGCTTGATTTCGGCAGTACCTGTTTTTGCTGCTAAGTTGTATGGCAAGCTTTTGAGCGTATTACCTGTTCCGCCCTTATGCTTGATTACTTGTTGCATCGCAGCGCGCACTTTATGTGCAGACTCAGCACTGACTGCCTGCGTCATTTTTACTTTTGTTCCTTTGACAAGGCGTGGATAGGTCATTTTGCCATCGTTTGCAAAGGCTGTATAGGATACGGCCTGTTGAATAGGGGACATTAATACTTGCCCTTGCCCATATGCTGTATCTGCTAGTAGGATATCAGAATTGAATGTTTTTTCATTTGAAATTTGTGCGGCCTTCATTGAAATCGGTAAATTAAAATCTTTTCCGAACGCAAATTTATTGAAGCCCTCGCGTAATTTCTTTTCACCCATTTCAAGCCCTTCCTTAGCAAAGAAAATATTGTCTGAGTAGATGAGTGCACTCTTATAATCAACGTTTGAGACATCGTCATGTAAACGTGTCACATAGTAAGAGCCCCATTCAGAGCTTTCTTGCCATTTCAACCCTTTAATTTTATGCGTTTTTGTTTCAGTCATTGTACCATTATCTAGACCGACTGCAGCAGTTACCGTTTTTAAGGTCGAGCCCGGCGCATAACGCTGTGCAAAGCGCGTCAGGAATGGCATATTTTCATCATCTGCATATTCTGCATAATCTTCTTGAGAAATACCACGCACCATCTTATTTGGATCATACGATGGCTTGCTTACTAAGGCATTTAGGTCTCCTGTTTTCGGATTGATGATAACAGATGATCCTGTCGCATCTTCAAGGGCCTTAAATGCCGTCTTTTGTGTTTTAGAATTAATCGTTAAATAAATCGTTTGACCGTCTGTGCGTTCGGCATTTAATAATACATCGCGGACACGACCACTAGAAGTGACCAATGAAATTTGTCCACCATCGACACCACGAAGCTCTTTGTCGAATGTTTTTTCAAGTCCACTTTTACCGATTGTATCGTCTGGATTTAACGCTTTATTCTTTTTCAAATCCTCATCGGTCACTGTGCCTGTATAGCCGATTAAATGTGCAGCTGCTTCACCTAGTGGATAGTAGCGCATATCCTTTGAGCTGTACTTCACGCCATCTAAATCTTTGGCTTCCTTCATATCGATCACCTTAATTGGGACGAAAAGATTATCGCGTACCCAAGACTGCGCTAACTTTTTCTCTAATGTTTCTACGCTTACGTCAAATGCTTTTGAAATAGCCTTTAAATTTTTATCGCGTGTTTTGCCTTCACCTAGTCCACTCGGTAAAATACCCATTTGATAAAAAGGTGCATTCGTTGCGAGTGGTTGGTCATCTTGGTCGACGATTTGTCCGCGTTCTGCCCGGTCAATCGTGTATGAAATTTTGTCGGTGCTTTGCATATGAGGGAAAATTAATGTTGGGTTCCACTTGATTTTATAGTTGCCGTCATTTTCAACGAGTGGCGCGCTATAGTTCATGCTCGCCATTTTGCCAAGTGCTGTTTCGAGCGTCATCGTATACGTCATCATATAGTGGTCTTTTTTTAATTCCTCGACCTTCATATTGGCTATTTTAATATCCTTTGCACCAATGCCTTTAAAAATGGTGTTGTATTTTTCGACAAGGCTTTCTTCAGTGAAATCATTGTCCGTAATGGAAGCATTCGTTACAAGTGAAGGAATGTCAGCAAACTGCTGTTTTTCTAACAGTGTCTTCCATGCGTCTGCAGCATCTTGTCTTGCAGTAGTTTCTTTATTATTTAACATCATATTGATAATTAAAACTACGACAATAACGACGACGATGCCGAGGAGACTTTTTATTATCATGCTTTTCTTCATCGAAATACCCTCCTTATCTCTTATTATCAGACATTTGTACATAAAAATCATTGATTATTTTGTGTCAATTATACTATTAATGAAAAAAGTGAAAGAAATAGCTAAAAAAATTAAAAAAATTCTACTTTAAACTTCTATTTTGTTTTAAAATAAAGGAAATAGTATCCATATGTCGAATGTAATGACTAGGGCTATACAGTTTCTTCCATAAAAGATGAGGAAACGAGGAGGGAGGATAAAGAATGTTTAATGCAAAACAGTTTGGCGAGCAATTAAAATCATTGCGTGAGACAAGCAATCATTCGATGCTATCATTAGCAAAGCAGATTGGAACATCCGCAAGTCGTATTAAGAGTTGGGAAGTTGGGGAAAGCGTACCTTCTGCAAAATGGATTGTAAAGCTGAGCCAAGCATTGGCGATTTCAACGGACGAACTCTTATTAAACCAAACGACGGAGGACGGCTTGCCGCTACTATCAGATGTAACGAAAAGTCGCAATTCATTGTTGCGTGATTTGAACGAATTAGTACAGCATTTACCGAAACAAGATTTAATGGAATTATACGTTTTGGCTGAGGTGAAGCAAAAGAGTCACACATCGACAGAGGAGATTGAGATTTTACGTGCTTGATTATTAACGAGAAAACGGATGTGCAACAGTGCATTGCCGTTTTCTTTTTTTTTCGTTCGATGTATAGTAGAAATTGAGTTTTCAACATAAGGAGAATTTTTATGACAATCGAACAACAGATTTTAGAATGGTTCAACCATTTTCATACACATGCAGAAATTAGCTGGAAAGAAGTCGAAACGACAAAAAAACTAGCGTCTATTTTAGATGACCTTGGCGTCGAATATCGTTTATTTGGTGATGTCACAGGTTTAGTGGCAGAGATTGGTGAAGGCGAAGAATGCGTAGCGGTTCGTGCCGATATTGATGCCCTTTGGCAGGAAGTAAACGGTGAATGGCAGGCGAATCATTCATGCGGTCACGATGCGAACATGGCGATGGTGCTAGGCGCCTTATTACGTCTAAAAGATGAGCCACTACAACATCGCGTGCGCTTTATTTTCCAACCAGCGGAGGAAATGGGCAACGGTGCAGTCGCAGCATTTGAGCGCGGTGCAGTCGACGGTGTCTCTCATTTATTCGGCGTTCACCTACGTCCAATTGATGAAATTCCATTTGGTAAAGTAACACCTGCTATGCATCACGGCGCAGCATATTTTTTAACAGGAACGATCCAAGGTGTGGATGCACATGGTGCGCGTCCTCACCAAGGTAAAAATGCTATTGATGTCATTATGGCCATTCAACAAATGCTCCAATCACTTCATGTTTCACCATTTATCCCACATTCTGCGAAGCTGACAAAAATCGTTGCAGATGGTGGGAGTGTCAATATTATTCCAGGCGCAGCCAGCTTTTCAATGGATGTACGTGCACAGGATAATGCAACGCTTGATACGATGCAGCAACATATCGAGCGAGGTCTTGCGGCGATTCGCACGCAGTTTGATATTGATTTACAATGGGATTGGGTGGATTATACGCCGGGTGCAGTCGTATCAGATGAAGCGGCTGACATTGCTGAAAAAGCCATTACAGCTGTTTGTGGCAGTGATGCATTAGCGCCTCATATTTTCACACCAGGTAGTGATGACTTCCATTTCTATACGGTGAAAAAGCCTGAGTTAAAAGCGACGATGATTGGCATCGGTTCTGATTTAGCACCAGGGCTGCATCATCCGTATATGACGTTTAATCATGATGCACTAAATCTGGCATCGAACGTATTAGCGGAAACATTAAAAACAGCAATTCCATCAAAATTATGTAAATAAAAAAAGAGGCTAGGGAATTGACTCCCGCATAGCCTCTTTTTAATAGATTGCGAAGTTGAGTATATATACTGTACGAGGGCGCCCTTGTTGGTAGCTCATTTCCTCGCCAGCAACGCGTACATAGTCTTTATCGACGAGCTTTTTCAAAATACGCTCTGTCGTACGACGTGTAACTTGTAAATATTCGGATAAATCATGTGCTGTAAATTGAGTATTTTGTCGTCCTTTATTAAAGGCGATGATTTTCGAAATATTTAGCGGGCTTAGCTGTGTTTCCTTTGCTAGCTTCATAATGGATGGATCTTTTATTTGCAGCGCTAAATTTTCATTTTTCTCCTTTAATGGATTGATTAAATTTTTATGTTCATCAATGATGCAGATGCTATTTTGCTTCGTGTATTGCATCGCGTATAGCGCGTTTTGTTCGGCTTCATTAATCGATTGACCATAACCAAAAGCCATCTTCACATCAAAGGGTGCCTGCTTTATAAGTTTTTCGAGCTTTTGATGCTCTAAGGCATGATTTAAATGCCCCATTGTCGTATAAATCTCGACATGTTCTTTGTCAAAAGGCTGCTGAATACCATGGACAATCGAAGTAACGGCATCCGCAAACTCGTTGTGTCCATGTGGGGTTTCAAGCATACCAACGACAACTTTTGCTGATTCTGATTTGGTCATACGAGACAGCGCTTTTGTTTCCTCTAAACGATGTAAAATCGATGTGGAGGAATCCAAAATGCACATCGACGGAATATTGGCCTGCTGTAGTTGTTCATAAACGTTGTGACTACTCGTAATCACATAATCAATTTTTTGCTGCTGCCATAATGACAGATGGGTTTCAAATAATGCTGTATTGTCCATAGCTGTTGTCACTTCATGAATGAAGGGAGTTGCATGTTGATAATCAATATCGAATAATACATTTTCAACAAAGCGACTGTCCATGACATCGATGGATAGACGATGTAGGGGAATAGTATGATTGGCAACGACCGCGAGTAATGTATTTGAAACCGCAAATTCATCCTGCTTTAAATAGGTCCAAGGGATTGGCCAATTCTCCAACATTGGTTTACTATAAAGGTATGGCAGTGTGCCCGTAATAAAAAGCACATCGCACGGCTTAACGCTTTTTAATAAAGTAGGCGTTTGTGCGGGATGTTTATAAATATAAAAGTCGAGCTCGATATCAGTTATTTGCTGAGCGAGCTTAGTTAACCGTTCTTTAAATGCACGAGAGCTAATTACAGCTACTTTCGTAGACATAGTCATCGTTCCTTTTCATTAATATTGTGTTGCTATTTAACGACTATTTAACGACATCTATTTTAACATAACAGGAGTATCTAACATGAAAATTACACAAATTGAAATCTATGCAATTCACTTACCACTAATCGAGCCTTTTATTATTTCGTATGATCGCTATGATACGATGCCATCAATCATCGTCAAAATGACGACGGATACAGGTGTCATCGGCTACGGAGAGTCTGTACCAGATGATCACGTAACAGGCGAATCATGGGAAAGCACGTATGCAGTATTAAAACACCAATTAGCTCCTGCAGTTATTGGTCAAAATCCAATGGAGTTTGAGAAAATTCATGAAGTAATGAATAAAGTCATTCGTGACGTGCCAGCCGCAAAAGCAGCAATCGATATTGCGTGCTTTGATATTGCCGGTAAGACACTGCAAGTACCAGTATATCAATTAATCGGCGGACGATTCCATAAAAAATTCCCAATCACACATGTACTTAGCATTGGTAGTCCCGAAAAAATGGCCAATGAGGCGGCGGAGCATGTTGAGATGGGCTATCGTTCATTCAAAATGAAGGTCGGTACAGAAGTAATGAAAGACGTCGAGCGCATTAAAGCAGTACGTGAACGTGTCGGTGCCGACATCGCTATTCGTGTAGACGTCAATCAAGGCTGGGTCAATGCCTCAACAACATTACGCGGTTTACGTGCAATGCGCGATTTAGACATCGACTGGTTAGAGCAACCCGTAAAAGCAGATGATATTGACGCGATGGTGGAAATTAAATCAAAAGCAGATGTGTCACTAATGATTGATGAAGGCTTACATGGCGTAAAAGAAATGCGCGAAATTATCGCAAAACGCGCGGCGGATAAAGTAAATATTAAATTAATGAAATGCGGTGGAATTTATCCAGCAATGAAGTTAGCAGTAATGGCTGAGATGGCTGGTATTGAATGCCAAGTTGGTTCAATGGTTGAATCATCCGTTGGTTCAGCGGCTGGCTTCCACGTTGCATTCTCGAAAAAAAATATGACAAGTGTTGAATTAACCGGTCCATTAAAATTCTCAAAAGACATCGGCGACTTGCACTATGAGGTACCATTTATCGAACTAAACGAAAAACCAGGTTTAGGGGTAACAGTGGATGAAGCCATCTTAGAAGAGCTTTGCAAATTCAAAGATGTTGTAAAGGAGGGCTAGTATGACATTTTATGAAGGCATGCTAGGAGACACGCCTGTCACGATGCAAAAACTAACAATGGCGCATTTAGCAGAACTAGAAATGTTACAGCAAAAAGTGTATGATGCATTACCAGATAAAAATACATTACAGCCACTCTCAACAGCTGAGTTCACAAATATTTTAAGTGGTAATGGCCTGCTAATGGGTGTGTATGCAGAGGATGAACTGATTGCCTTTCGTGCATTACTTGATCCACAAGATGACCCTGAGCATTTAGGCATCGACTGCGGCGTAGCAAAAGAAAAGTTATCACGCGTTTTTTATCAGGAGATTTCAAATGTCTCACCAGACTGGCGTGGCTACGGCTTACAAAAGCTTATGGCGCAGGTCATTATGGAAGCGGCAGATTTGACGCGCTATGACTATGTTTGTGCGACTGTAAAACCATACAATATTCCAAGCTTAAAAGATAAATTTTCACAGGGCTTAGTCGTGAAAGGCTTAAAATTAAAATACGGCGGTAAATTACGTTATATTTTCTTCAAGGATTTAAAAGCGGCATCACCTATTTATCAGGAAGAAAAAACGATTTCAATGAGTGACACCGAAGCACAGCAGGCATTATTAAAAGCAGGCTATGTTGGTACAGCATTAATTAAAAATAATGACGATTTTGAGATTGTTTATAAAAAGTAGTGAATAAGGTCTAAAAAAAAGCTAGAATGATAGGAGAAGTGAATAGTTTGAATCAGATTCCGGTGATTATTGATTGTGACCCAGGTATTGATGACACGATGATGCTGATGCTTGCATTTGCACGACCAGAGCTGGATGTGCGTCTTGTGACAACGGAAGCGGGGAACTTAACGATTGATAAAACGACGTATAATGCACTGAGCTTTTTAACGTATATTAACAAGCATGTAGAAGTGGCACGCGGTTTACCACAGCCATTATTTCGTAAGCAAGAAGTAGCGGAAGATATTCACGGTGAGGGCGGTCTTGGCAATGTGAAATGGGCAGACCCTGCATTTGAAGCGAGTAAACGTCCAGCAATTCAGGCGATATATGACACACTTATGCATTCAACAGAGCCGATAACGATTGTTGCGACTGGGCCACTAACAAACATCGCTGCACTACTTATTGCACATCCTGAAGTGAAACCAAATATTAAACAAATTTCATGGATGGGCGGTTCTGCAGTCGGTGGTAATATGTCAACGACGGCTGAGTTTAATGCCTATGTAGACCCACATGCAGCGGAGCTTGTTATGCGTGCTGGTGTGCCGATCATTATGAGTGGCCTTGATGTGACACATAAAGCGTATATTACACGTGATGAAATGGCGCATCTACGTACACTTGGGACACCATTCGCCGAAAAAGTGGCGGATATGATGCAGTTTTATACGTTTACACAAAAGCAGACACCTTTTTATACACCTGGCTTTGAGGAGCAGATTCGCATTCATGATGTGAGTGCGGTGGCCTGTCTTGTCGCACCTGAGCTGTACCGCGGTGATGATTATTTCGTTGAGGTAGAACTAGAGGGGCGTCTGACACAGGGGGCGACGATTGTTGATTATACGAAGCAATCGGGCAAAGAGCCAAATGTGCATGTGCTACACAGCGTTGACCGCGCAGCATTTATCAAACTATTCTTCGAGGCAGTAACAACGATTGGAAAAACGTTGTAAATACTTTTAGGGGGATTTTAGTGCATGTCAAAGAGAATTGTTGTGGTTGGTAGTATTAATATAGATTTAGTATATGAGGTGCCATCGATTGTGAAGGAAGGTCAAACGATTCAAACGACGGACCATCACCTATTTTTCGGTGGGAAGGGCTCAAATCAGGCGATGACAGCCGCACAATTAGGTGCAGATGTCGCCTTCGTCGGGAGTGTCGGCGAAGATGGTTACGGTCAGCAAGCGATTTTCAATTTAGAAGGACAGCATGTGGATACAACCTATATCCATCAACAGGGCTTAACAGGGCAGGCGATTATTCAGCTCTCACATACAGCAGAAAACTCGATTTTACTTTATCCCGGCGCTAATTTTAATGTAACACCTGCACAAATTGATGAAGCAAGTGACGTCATTGAACGAAGCGATATGCTGTTATTACAATTAGAAATTCCACTACCTGCGATTGAGCGCGCCATCGATATTGCCTATGCGAGCAATACGCAAATTTTCTTAAATCCAGCGCCATCACAGCCATTATCAGATGATATGCTGATGAAAATTGATTATTTAACACCTAACTGTACAGAGCTTGAAAGCTTATCAGGCATTCCGTTTGATGAAGATAATTTGAGCGAAGCCTGTGAAATTTTGATTAATAAAGGAGTCGGCTGCGTTATTGTAACGCTCGGTAAAAAGGGTTCGTATTACTTTACAAGAAACGGACAGCAAGGTTATTTATCATCAAATAAGATGAGACCTGTCGATACAACGGGCGCAGGGGATGCATTTAGTGGCGCATTAGCTGTCGCGCTATTAAACGGGGCTGAACTCGAGGAAGCGATTCATTATGCTTCGGATGTAGCTGGCTATGTTGTCACGCAAAAAGGAGCACAGCCTGAAATTCCATCATCGTATCGTTATCTCGCTCATCAACTATAAACAAGAGACTTTGACATACGTATAACAACCGCTCATAGGAGCATAAGAAAAACCGGAATCGCGCTGTGGCGTAGTTCCGGTTTTTTGTTTCGAACGCTAAAAAGGGAAAGTGACGTTTTTTGCCCCAGTCGTTTTTTAGTTCTCGAAAAAGGTTTGATAAATTAAATATAAATTCAAGCAAACGACCAGTGCTGAAATGGCCCAGCCAAGAATCGTCGTAAGTTTATGATTCACTAGAGTAGGCCCCATGATGCGTTTGTTGCTCGTAAACATAACGAGTGGAATGAGGGCAAAGGCAATCCCGAATGATAAAATGACCTGGCTCCAAACGAGTGCCTTTGTAGCATTAATGCCGAAAATAATAATCGCAAGTGGCGGAATCATCGTAATGGTCCGGCGCACGTACAGGCGAATACTTTTTTGAATAAAGCCTTGCATGACGACGTCACCAGCGAGTGTACCGACAGATGAACTTGCAAGACCAGCGATTAATAAGCCAAGACCAAATGAAATGGCGGCAGTTGGGCCTAAAAGCTCGTGGAATGAATTGTAGGCGACATCTAAGTCTTCGATATGAAGGCCGCGTGTATGGAAGGTGGCAGCGGCAATAATAAGCATTGCCATATTGATAGCACCTGCGACAATCATCGCGAAAATAATATCGATTAATTCAAAGCGGAAAACACGTTTTTTCAGCTCCGGTGTTTCCGCTTTTACACGATGCTGTGTCAGCGATGAATGTAAGTAAATCGCGTGTGGCATCACTGTCGCACCAAGAATCCCTGTAGCAAGTAATAATGAATTGACGCCATCAAAGGCAGGGAATAGGCCACCTACAACGTCACCAACATTTGGATCGGCGATAAATAACTGTACCGCAAATGCGAGCACGACCATAACAACCATTGCTGAAACACCAGCCTCAAAGGCACGTACACCACGGCGCTGTAACTCTAAAATCGCAAATGAGCCAATCGCGGTAATAATGGCCGCTGGAATCATCGGAATGTTAAATAATAAATATAAACCAAGTGCTGCACCGATAAACTCTGCTAAATCAGTCGCCATAATGACCAATTCAGCTTGAATCCATAGCATGATAGAAGTTTTTTTTGAAAAGTTCTCACGCGCTACTTCGGGTAAGTTTTTGCCAGTCGCAATGCCAAGCTTTGCAGAGAGTGATTGAATAAGCACTGCCATCAAATTAGAGATGATAATAACCCATAGTAATAAATAGCCGTATTCAGAACCTGCAGTAATATTCGTTGCAAAGTTACCAGGATCAATATAGGCAACCGCAGCGATAAAAGCAGGTCCGAGGAATGGCAAAATTCTTTTGAATCCTTTGACGTTCCCATTCAATACAGCTTCAGCAGAAGGACGTTTATAAGGATGGAAAAGTGGAATCTTCATTTGAGCCATTGTAGTTTCCTTCTTCCTTTATTTTTTCTTATAGTACAAAAAGTTTCCTTTGGGAAAATTATAGTTACAGTCTACTGCTAATCTTAAAATTTGTAAAGTCCTACTTTAATGGACAAAATCCACATACCATGAGTCCGGGTACATCCTTTGAAAAGCAACACGTTTTACGAACAGGCACATTGATTAGAGAAGATGGATGCACACCATTTGTATAGCGATGCCAGATAGAATGTTCAGAAATACCTTGCCAGACGTCCTCTGCCTCTAAAATATCAACGATTTCACGTGCGGTATCATGCGTTAATGGATTTTGTAGTAGCGTATGAAAATGCCACAGCATATAGCCGAAAATATTTTCCCAAATAAGAAGCGGAGAAATCGCTGTAATGGCGCGCAGTGCTTTGACAACTGGCAGGCATTGCTCATGTAAAATTGTATGAATGGCCTCGTAGCGCTCATCCTCATCGACGAAATCCCAGTCGTCACTATTAGCCGTCATAGAGAGGGAGCGGCGCCCGTATTCTTCGCGTGCAATAAAACCAATAGCCGAAAAATCGCCTTGCCAGACTTCCTCGTAGGCCGTCATCATATAAAATTGCATGGAAATAAACATGCCGTAGCGCTTTGTAAAGTAAGAAAGTGCTACCGTTTCATTTGTGTTATCACTGAAAACTTGAGCCATTCTCAGCAAATCTAATTTGAAATTCTCATTTAGAACGTCTTCTAAAGAGAAAAGTTTTTGTTCCATTTCATCGGGGTAAATACTGTATGAATGCAGTTGTATCAACTGGTCACGCGATAATGCTGACATAGAAAAATCTCCACCTTTATAAAAAATTTAAACTATTTTCTCAAATAGTCTTGACTATTCAATTGAGAAAGATTATCATTATCACATAAAGAAAAACTCCTTCTCTTCAATTGCAACTTTGAGAAGATTCATGATTAGCTACTTTTCTCCAAATCTTAGTTAATCTACGTACTATTCTTAACCCCCCTCAAAAGTTTTGAATAGAACGAACACTCCCGGAACGCTCGGTTTTCGCCAACCATAGCGTTCTTTTTTTGTGCGTAAAAAGGACGCTTAATGGACCTTCTTTTTCAGTAGCATTGTATGATAACTATGAATAAACATGCCAAGAATAATAACGACAAGACCGATAAGTGCCATTGTCGATGGTAGCGCGACATTTAATAAAATCATTTCACCGATAATAACAAAAATAATTTCAGCAGATTGTGTGGCTTCAACCGCCGCGAGCTTTCCTTGGTCACTACGCACCCGATCGGTCGCAATGAAAAATAATACGGTCGCTACAATGCCCGAGCTGATCGCGACAATAAATGAATTGATGACTTGACTCATTGACGGGAACCCGACTGTCATCAGCGCATAAATCGCCATGACTATCCATGCAGGCATCGATGCAATCGTCATGCCGAGAACACGGCTAAAGGTATCAAGACGTCCATCACAAAGGTCCATCATTTTACGATTGCCGAGTGGGTAAGCAAACGCAGCAATGAGGACAGGGATTAATCCAAGCAGTAAATCTTTAGAGCCGACAGAGGAGATGCTCGGAATTTGAATCAAGACGATACCGACTAAAATAATACAGGAAATGCCGAGTGACGTAACGGGAATCTGTTGCCGTACCTTTTGACCAGTTGCTGTATGTATAAAAAACAGTGGTGCGAGTAGCACCCCGGCAACAATCGTAAACTGCCACGTACCAGATACGAGCCAGCCTGGACCATATGCGGCTGCAAATGTGAGCGGTGCATAAAATAAAACGAAGCCTACAAAGCTCCACAGTAACCACTGTATGGGAGCTTTTTTCATTTCAGTCGTCATTGGTTTTACATTATGCTGCATGGCGACGATGATAAATAAAAAGGGTAGCATAAAGAAATAACGTAGCGACGAACTCCAAAGCCAGCTACCACCATCAAGCTCCATCGCATGATTTAAAATGAACGTCACCGCAAAAAATAATGCGGCGAGTACACCAAGAAGAATTTCAAACATCAACATACTCCTTTCATGAATTAACAGTGGATTAGCATTAGTGTACACAAAAATAATCCACATGTATTGTAAATGTCGAAAAATACAGATAATGATGTGCATAAAAATGAGGCTAGGACATACGTCGGAAACAACCGCTTGAGCATAAGAAAAACCGGAATCGCGCTGTGCGGTTCCGGTTTTTCGTTGCGAACGCTAAAAAAGCAACATGACGTGTTTTGTCTCAGCCTCTATTTATATGTTAAGCTTGTGCCTCGTAAAGTTTGATCATTTCAATCATTACTTCCGTTGCTTTAACCATTGTTTCAGCTGACACGTATTCGTATTTACCGTGCATATTTTCGCCGCCAGCGAAAATATTTGGTGTCGGTAAGCCCATATAAGAAAGTTGAGAGCCATCTGTACCACCGCGAATTGGTTTTACGATTGGTGTAATACCTAAGTTTGTCATCGCTTTGTGTGCGATATCAACGATATGTTTTACAGGTTCAATTTTGTCGCCCATATTGTAATATTGGTCACCCATATCAAGTACGACAGCATCAGCACCGTACTCGGCTTTTAACTGCTCAGCGGCTTGTTGTACAAGTGCTTTTTTCGCTTCAAATTGGTCATGGTCGTGGTCACGGATAATATATTCCATTTCCGTTTTTTCGATGGTACCATTGAATTCCATTAAGTGAATGAAGCCATCGCGGCCGTCTGTTAATTCAGGAACCGCATCTTTAGGCATCATTTCTTGGAATTTAATCGCAGCAGTAATTGAGTTTACCATTTTATTTTTAGCTGAACCAGGGTGTACATTTGTACCGAAAGTTGTGACTTTCGCGTACGCTGCATTGAAGCTCTCATATTCTAATTCACCTAGTGGACCACCATCCATTGTATAAGCGAAATCCGCATTAAAGCGTTTGACGTCAAATTTATGTGGGCCACGACCGATTTCCTCATCTGGTGTGAAGCCAACGCGTAGCTCGCCATGTTTGATTTCTGGATGTTGAATTAAATATTCCATTGCTGTCATAATTTCAACGATACCGGCTTTATCATCTGCGCCAAGTAATGTTGTACCGTCTGTTGTGATGAGTGTTTGACCAACATAACCTGCAAGCTCAGGTGACATAGAAGGTGATAGTACGACGTCGTCATTTAATTGTAAATCGCCGCCGTCATAGTTGTCCCAGCGCTTTGGATTCACGTTTGTGCCAGTGAAATCTGTTGCAGTATCAACATGTGCTAAGAAACCGATTGTTGGGATTTCTTTGTCTGTGTTTGCTGGTAGTGTCGCAAATAGGTAACCATATTCATCTACAGTTACATCTTGCATGCCAATTTCTTTTAGCTCTGCTTCAAGTAAGTGTAGTAAATCCCATTGTTTTTTCGTTGATGGTGTTGTTTCGCTCTCTGCATTTGATTGCGTATCAACTTTTGCATAGCGCACTAAGCGTTCAATAACTGTTTCTTTCATTCTTAAAAACCCTCCTAATAAATGACGAATGTAGCTTTATGACGTAATTTTACAAAAATAAAGACTATTCTAACGTTATTCTAACACTTTATTTGGCAAACCGAAATAACTTACGATACTTAGGCTAAATAAAAGCGCTGCGCAATAATAAGGCGTCATGATGAGCGCATTTAGGTTACTAAGTGGCGTAATGAAGTTGTTGATGGCAAACAGTAAATTAGCTGTGGCAAAGGACAGTGTTGCGGTAATGATCATCCATTGACGTGTGTGGAAAGAGGCCCAAAGCATCGTTAATGTAATCGCAATGTAGAGGCTAATAACTAGACTAAGCATATAGAGGTGATCTTTCATGATGTTGCCAACGACCCAACCGATAATAATCGCTGCAACCATCACAAGTGCGATGAGCAGGGATTTATGTGGCGTTTTCCATGGCATCGTGAAAAATGCTCGAAGAAAGTATAGTTGACCTGCGGCGAAAAACATTAAGCTAAACACTAAGTATGGCAGTGTCGCCGTCCCGCAAGTAATCAAAATTAGCGCTACAA
Source organism: Candidatus Kurthia intestinigallinarum (assembly GCF_003991225.1). Taxonomy (GTDB): domain Bacteria; phylum Bacillota; class Bacilli; order Bacillales_A; family Planococcaceae; genus Kurthia; species Kurthia populi. Next base: position 888,518 of record NZ_JTFC01000031.1, on the reverse strand, counting down.
TAACCGAACGTGAGTAGCTCTCCTGTCGTAGATCATGGAAGCGGTATGCAAGAAGAATGATGAAGAGCATCGGAATAACCTTGAAAATTTGCTTGATGAAATATGCTTCATCAAGCGGCATAAAATGTACAGCATACATTGCCGATGCAATTGCGCCAATGATATAGAAGGTTTTCATAAACATTCCTCCATTCAAAAGCGAATTAGTTGTTTTATTCCCGAAATACCTCTAAAATGAAACTTTTTACATACATATTCCGTATAAAAAGTATCGAGATTTGGGAGGGAACTAAAAATGATTATGACGTTTGTTATTGCAGCAATTTTTGCGGCGATATCCGCCATTTTAATCGTACCTTTGACGGGCAAAACAAAGGAAGGCGATTTTAAATGGGGCTTTAAGGCAGCGTTTTTCGGCGGGGTCTTTGTCCTCGCGTTTATCGTGTTCGGACTTATTTTCTACATTACAAAGATTGACCAAAACTGGACAGCACTATGGCCAGCATTTTTCATTCTAGCAATTATCGGTAGTGCATTTTCTGCTGGTCTGGAGCAAAAGGTGAAGTTGGTCGTTGGGGTAGCGAGTGTATTATTTGCAGGCTATATGCTACTTGCGCCCATGCTAAATGCGAATGATAAATATGACTCAGCAAAAATGGCGACGAAAACAGAGCTAAAAGCATTCGATGAAACGAAAACGCCAGCGAGTGTGCCACCAAAATATGCACGTAATAAGATGAAAAAGGCCTTTAGTCAAGTGCCGAATACAAGTTATTATGAGCTAGGCAATTTACAAATTCAAAAGGTAAACGGTGAGTTTGTCTATATTGCGCCAGTCGAGTTCTCAGATTTCTGGAAATGGTTTAAAGGGAATACATCACCAGGTTACTTTATGGTGAGTGCTACGGATTCATCAGCTAATCCGAAATTCGTCAAATCAGAAATGAAGTATGCAGAGTCTGCGTACTTAAATAACAATGTCGAGCGTTATATGCGTCTGCATAATCCAACGAAAATTTTCAACGGCGATGTTCAACTTGAAGTCGATGATGACGGTAAGCCGTACTATATCCGCACATATGGTGAATTTATCTCGGCACGTAACGGCTTTGCGCCAAAAGGGATTGTTATGGTAGATGCGGCGTCAGGGAATATTAAAACGTATGCACTAAAAGATGTACCAGCATTTATTGACGGCGCGGTGTCACCAGAAGCGGTGAGCCTACAAAATAGCTACTTCGGTAAATATGTACATGGTTATTTCAATACGATTTTCGGTAAACGTGACATCAAGCTTCCTTCAGATGAAGGGACAGAAGCAAATGTAAGTCCTGTATTTGATGAAAAAGGGGATATGTATTATTTCACTGATTTCACAAGTCCAAAAGAGGGCGTGGACTCAATGCTTGGCTATTCATTAACGAATGCACGTACAGGCGAGGGCACGTATTATACAGGGAATAAAAACGAAGCGTATATGGATTCAGAAGGTGCGCTTCAAGTAGTTGAGAAGAAATTCGTTGAGAAGAAATGGGAGGGCTCAATGCCGCTTCTGTATAATTTCTACGGTGAGGCAAGCTGGTTAGTACCGGTGCTTGATTCAAATGGCTTCTTACAAAACTACTACATCGTGTCAGCAGCAAATCCTGAGATTGCCGTAACAGGTGCTACACCAAATGAAGCACTGCGTCAGTATAAAACGGTGCTAAGTCGTACGGGAGCATCAAGTACGGTAAACGGTAGCTCATCACAGGAAGAAAAAACAACGACTGGTAAAGTGGTGCGTGTCTATAAGGAGCAAAATGGTGACTTCACAAATGTTTCCTTCTTATTAGACAATGGCGATAATTATATCGTGTCAACGGAAGTTGCACCGCTTGCAGTTTATTTACAGGAAAAAGACAAGGTAGAAGTAACATATATTAATTCTACAGATGTCTTCCTACCAGTAAAAGAATTAAAAGTGGATGGCTTACTAGAAAAAGAATAAGCAAAAAAGAGGCTTTGACATACGTGTAGCAACCTCTTATATAAGCATAAAAAAACCGGAATCGCGCTGTGGCGCGGTTCCGGTTTTTCATTGCGAACGCAAAAAAAGGAAGAGACGTGTTTTGTCCGAGTCTCTTTTTTAATGCGCTTATTTCCACGTAAAGCCTTTTGAAGCTAAGAAATCCTTCATATGTGGACGCTGTTGTTTCACTAAGTAATCTGCCATTTGACGTGTCCAGTTTTCATTCTTTTGATTGGCATTACGGTTTAAGTAATAGTTATTTAAGTCTTCATCATATTGAGATAAAAGCGCATCATACTTTTCAACATCATAGCCATTTTCGTGGACGATAGCATCGATTGGTAGACGTGGTTTTGAATCATTTGTTTTTGTCGGTGTACCAAGTGTCATCGCAAACATTGGGAACACGTACTCAGGCAGGTTAAATAGCTCGCTAATTTCTGCGGCTCCTGTACGTGCACCACCGATATAGCAAATGCCATAGCCTTCTGATTCAGCGGCTACAACGAAGTTTTGTGCGAATAAGCCAACATCATTGACACCAACTAAAATATTTTCGGCCGTATCTGCCGTAATATCGACACCGTATTTTTGACCAGCGATTTGTAGGCGCTTGAAGTCGACGCAAAATAAGAGTGAGGCGCCAGCAGTTTTAAATTGGAAGTCATTTTTTGAAAGCTCGCCGAGTTTTTGTTTTTTCTCTTCATCGGTCACATAGATGACGCTATAGGCTTGGACGAAATGAGAAGTGGCTGCCATTTGAGCGGTCTCTAACATTTCATATACTTTTTCTTTCGGAATTTCTTCGCCTGTATATTTACGCACCGATGTGTGATTGCGTAATTGCTGTTGTACATCATTCATTAAAAAAGCCCCCTATATGTAAGTTTGTAAATCCAGTTTAACTATAACGGATTTTGCCATTTAGTGGCTACCAAAAGCGCTTTGAATTTATGAAAAAAGAGCGCTCATTTTTGAACGCTCTGTTAGTCGGTTTATAATAAGCCAAGCCATTTCCAGTAGGTTGCGCTGAATAATAATATGAGTAAATAACCGGCAATTGTAAGTGGAATCCCTGATTTTAAGAAATCTTTGACTGTAAAGGCGCCTGTACCATAGGCTAGCATATTTTGCGGGGCACTTACTGGTAACAGGAAACCAAAGCTAATAACAAATTGTTGAATTAAGACAAAGCCGATAGCATCTGCAGGGAGTTGAATCGTTGTTGTGAGTGCGATTAAAATTGGAATGAGCGCAGACGATAAGCTCGTTGCACTCGCAAAGCCTAAGTGAATCAAAATATTAAAGGCACTTACTAGCGCAATTGTTGAAAGAATTGGCATATGTTCAAGGCCAAGTGAACCAAATACAGTGGAAGATAACCACTGAGCTCCCTGTGTATCAAGCAGTACAGTACCAAGTGCGATACCGACTGCAAAAACAATAATTGTACCCCATGGAATAAGTGCTTCAACAGACTTCCAGGATTCGAAGACACCGATTTTTGGTGTTAATAATAATGCAATCGCAAAAATTGTGACTGTTGTTGTATCGAATTGATGAAGGCGACCTTCTGTTGACCAGAAAAATAACAGTAGTAGTGAAATGACAATTAGGCGAATTTCAGTAGCTTTTAATTTACCTAATTCATCGAGCTGCTGTCTAATAACATCCTTGCCGCCTTCAATGACATTTGTTTCAGGTTTGATAAGCTTGATCATCACGAAAAATAAAATAACGGACATAATGAGTGAGAACGGAGCGGCATAAAGGAACCATTGACTCCATGACACATCAACATTAAATTCTTTATTAATAAAGCTGAGTGCAACCATGTTTTGTGCGGCAGCGGTTTTAATACCGACATTCCAGATGGATACGGATTGGACGGCTGTAATAACGAGTAATGCGGCAAGTCTACTATTTTTAGCAAGTCCAAATGCAGCAACCATTCCGAGTAAAATAGGTACAACAGCGCCAGCTCGTGCGGTAGCACTTGGCACGAAAAATGCTAAAATAATTGATACTAAAATGGCGCCAAAAACAATGTTTTTTGTTTTAGTACCAACAATATTTAAAATCCATAATGCTAAGCGTTTATGCAGGTTTGTCGCTTGCATCGCTGCTGCTAAAAACAGTGCAGCGGCAACGAGGGCAACAGCAGAATTAGAGAAGCCTCCTAAAATCATTTTTAAGGCACCAGCAGTTGTATACGTAGCAGAAGGGTCTTCAATTGTTGGCGCAAAGCCAAGTGAAATTGCTGTAATCGCAATAATCATTGCGGCGCTAACTGGATAGGATACAGCCTCTGTCACCCATAAAATAACGGCAAATGCGAGGATGGCAAGACTGCGTTGACCAGCAATTGGGACATCGCCGTTATTCGGAAGAAATGTAATGATAATGAGAGCAAGAAACGCTAAAGCAATCCATAATCCTTTTAAATTCTTTTTCTCTTTTTTTTCAGACATAGCATATAACACCTTCCTTTTACTTACAATTATAGGCTGTTTAAGGGATGTAATTTTGTGCAAAAGTTAAAACTTTCGTAACAGCAATCGTTAACGAGCGAAAGAAGTGTGTTTTTAGCGGATGTGTGCATATATTTCTTATAAAGACAGTAAATTTTAAAAAATTAGAAAATTCTGTTGACGCGTATGTGTAAGTTCGTTATACTGATGTACAATCAGATGGAACAAAAAAATCATATACCTTTATCAAGAGTGGCGGAGGGAATAGGCCCTGCGATGCCCGGCAACCAGTATTTTTACTACGGTGCTAAATCCTACAGATTGAATCGGATCTGAAAGATAAGGGGAGGACTATTGCTTATACAACCCTCTTCTTATGAAGAAGGGTTTTTTATTTTTCCTTCTTTCTCCCGATGTTCCATCGAAAAATTTTAGGAGGAAATGAATATGACAGAATTTCAAAAAGAAACAATCGCAATCCATGGTGGCCAAACGCCAGATCCAGAAACAGGTGCTATCGCAGTACCGATTTATCGTACAACGGCCTATAAGTTTAATGACTCTGAACATGCGCGTAAGTTATTCGCATTAGAGGAGCCGGGGAATATTTATTCTCGTATTATGAATCCAACAGTCGATGTATTTGAAAAGCGTGTCGCACTTCTTGAAGGTGGCACAGCAGCAGTAGCGCTATCATCAGGCATGGCGGCCATTGCGTTCTCGATTTTAAATATTGCGCGTGCGGGGGACCATATCGTTGCAGCTAATAGTCTATATGGTGGTACATATAATTTATTTGCCAACACACTGCCTCGCTACGGCATTACAGCGACCTTTGTAGATGAGCGTCATCCAGCTGAGTTTGAAGCGGCGATTCAGGAAAATACAAAAGCGATTTACGCTGAAACAATTGGGAATCCAAGTCTTACCATTGCTGATTTAGAAGCATTAGCAGACATTGCACATAAACATGATATTCCATTAATTATTGATAATACATTCGCATCACCAATCGGTTCAAATCCAATCGAATTCGGTGCAGACGTAGTTATTCACTCTGCGACAAAATGGATTGGTGGCCATGGTACAACGATTGGTGGCGTTGTTGTCGACGCGGGTAAATTTGATTGGACGCGTGGTAAATTCCCAGATTATACAGAGCCAGATGCTTCATATCATGGGATTCGTTATGGTATTGATGCAGCGAGTGCCGCCTTTGCGACGCGCCTTCGTGTCATTTTATTACGTGATTTCGGTCCGACATTAAGTGCAGATGCTGCATTCAACTTTATTCAAGGTTTAGAGACGATTCATTTACGTGTACCTCGTCACAATGAAAATGCCGCAAAAGTTGCTGCATTTTTAGACGAGCATGACAAAGTAGAATGGGTTCGCTACAACGGTCTTGAAACGAGTGAAAATGCTGCACTTGCAAAAAAATATTTAAAAAATGGTGCCGGCTCCGTATTAACATTCGGTATTAAAGGGGGACGCGAGGCAGGGCGTCAGTTAATCGATACAGTTGAATTATTCTCACATGTCGCAAATGTTGGCGATGCGCGTTCACTAATTATCCACCCCGCATCGACAACACATCAGCAACTAAGCGCAGAAGAATTAATTGCTTCAGGCGTGCCTGAGGAACTTGTGCGTTTATCGATCGGTTTAGAAAACGCCGATGACATTATTGCAGCGCTTGAAAAAGCATTCGCAAGTATTTAAAAAATCAACTCGGCTCATTCGCCACCAACAGAAAAAATGGCTAACTCATTCGTTTGTCCATTGAACACTTTGTGACCGCCTAGAGGAGACAATTGTCCATCGAAGAAAGAATTTTCTTGAAATTATGCACCTTATCGTCTAAACTAAGTATAATTGTTTCTAATGAAGGAACATTTGTACTCTCGGTAAGTACAAAAAGAGCGTTTAGAAGAAAAAGCATTTGGAGGCGAACAAATATGACATCAGTCAAGGCAGCAATCTTAGGTTTCGGTACGGTTGGACAAGGCATTTACAACATCGTTCATGAACGTCGTGAGCATTTCAAACAAACGTTAGGCGTAGAAATTGAAGTCGCAAAAATTTTAGTGCGTGACGCATCAAAAGTACGTGAAGGTATTGATTCTTCACTATTTACAGAGTCATTTGACGATATTTTAGCGATTCCAGATTTAGAGGTCGTGTTTGAAGGTATTGTAGGTGAGGACCCAGCGTATGGTTACTTAGATCAAGCGATTGAAAAGGGATGTCACGTTATCACAGCGAATAAAGTGATGTTTGCTCGATACGGTCAAGAACTACAATTAAAGGCCAAGAAAAAAGGTGTACAAGTAGGCTACGAGGCAACGACGGCGGGCGGCGTGCCTGTTATTAAAACGATGCAAAACCTACTACGCGTCAATGAAGTAAAACAAGTGCAAGGCATTTTAAATGGCACGTCAAACTATATCCTAACGCAAATGCGCGCAGAGGAATTACCGTTTGATGTCGCGCTAAAGGCCGCACAAGATTTAGGCTATGCGGAAGCTGATCCACATAATGACGTGTCGGGTGAGGATGCATTCCGTAAGCTCATGATTCTTTGTGCACTAGCATTTGGTGAGCAACCTGATTGGAATAAAGTAGAGGTTGTAGGTATTGATGGTATTTCATCTGAACAGGTAGAAGAGGCAAAAGCACAAGGATTACGCTATCGCCACGTAGCAGATGCGTATCGCGACGAGGCAACGGGTGAAATTATTGCTAAAGTAGGCCCACAGCTTGTTGGAGCGGATCATCCGCTATATGCGATTGATGACGTCAACAATGCGGTAACCCTTGATACAAACTATATTGGCACATTAACAATGGTTGGACCGGGTGCAGGTATGTATCCAACAGCTAGTGTCATGATGGAAGATTATGCAGATATGTTAGCGAAGCCTGAAAAAGCAGTATCTTTAGCTTAATACAATAAAAAAGCGTGTGAGAGGGTTTGTCGAATTACCATCTCACATGCTTTTTTAATCTTCATCTTTAATATCAATGTCCTCTGGAATCGGCGTTGCCTTCCAAATGTCGATTTCATGTTTTAATTGTTCAAGTTGTTCAAAATACGTCGTGAATTGTTGGCTATTAATTAAAAATTGTTCGCCATCATAAACAGAACGAATACGACCATGCAGCACATAGCGCATGACTTGTGATTCTGACATATGAATATCTTTTGCCGTTTGTGCTACGGTTTTGTACATATGTGTGCACCTTCTTTTCTATGAGCCATTATAACGAAAAATGAAAAGGCTTGCATTAGATCTTTTATAACGTGTTTTTTACAAATGACAATGGATTTAATGTTAACGTAAGCGTTTTGTCATATAACTGAAATTTTAATCCCGTATACTAGCAGTAAGTAAAAAACGTACGGGAGGGTCCGCTATTCATGTCTATTAAATCACCGACAAAAGGTGCTTTAGTTGGTTCTGTATTTTCGCTAGTTTTGGCTGGTTTCAGTATGCTGTTTTGTTCGCAACAACTATTTAATTTTACGTCACTACAACACGTTACAAACTTTGTGATGAACTTAATTCCATAAGTAGAACGATAAAGCGCTATTTTCAGTGGATAGAAATAGCGGTCCGAATAAATGAGTAATGTGCTTTACTCAATTGAAAAAAACGACGCTGTGTGTTGATCGCAGTGTCGTTTTTTTTTGTTATAGGTCTTGCCAAGCTTTGATAGCACGTACAGAAAAACTAGCCTCATTTGCTAAATGATAATAGCTAACAGCTTTTTTATAGTTTTCTAATGCTTCATACTTTTCAGCTAATACAAGCGCATATTTCTGAACGTTGCGATCGTCCTTGATGGCACTAAAATGCTGAATCGCGTTTTCTAAGCAATACGGTTTAAAATCATCCAGGTCATGAAGCATTGGATAAATATGAAAATGAAAGTGGTAGCTGCGCGCTTCATCTTCTAACCCATGTTTATTAATTAACGCAAGGCCATAATTACACCATTTTGTAATTTGTTCGGTTTGATTAACCTTTGAATATTCTTTTACTAGGGAATGAATTGTAATCAATTGCTTCATTGGGTCCTTTTTGTTTTTTAAGCTTTGGCGATAATAGTGAATTGCACGCTTAGACTCTTGCATACGAGCATATGTGTAGCCGATATTTTGCAGTAACTGACCATAATGATGTTTTTTCGCGAGCTGCACAGCGTAGTCATAGCCGGTATTTAAAAATTTTAAGGCGTATTCATAGTTGCCGAATTGTAGATTGATTAAGCCCAGAAAATTATAGGTCTTTAAAATCTGCTCATGCGCATGATTATTTAAGAAAATATCGAGCGCTTTTCGTGTACGAGAAAAGGCATTACCATGTTCGTACTGACGAAAATGAATTTGCCCTTCAAGTACTAGTAATGTGGCGTACTCTATTTCTTCAATCGTGTTTATATTCATCACTTTAAAGGCTTTAAAAACAGCTGATTTTGCTTCTTCAAATTTATTTTGCTTAAATAGAAACTTAGCATAAATCGCATGGTATAAAAAATTTTGATACGGTGTGAAGTTGTCTTTAATTGCTAAAAGTCCATTAACGAGAGGCTGCACATTCTCGAGAGGCTCTTCTGCAATAATTGAAAAATAACATAAATATAAATTTGTTGTATAAAAGTTTTGTGGATTTTTTAACGAAATTGGTGTGCTATAAAATGTATTGTACGCAATACGTGCATGTTCTTTTGTTTGAATCGATAAAACAGCATGATAAGCTGTTTGAATATGATGCATAAAGGTCTGTTCATCTATTTCAAATAAGGAATCTTGAATATCAAGGCGTTTAAATAAAGCATTCTTGATTTCTTGTTTTGGAACGACATGATTTTTTTCGATTTTACTAAGATAGGAAGTAGAACAAATCCCTTTTGCAAGCTGTTGTTGTGTCATATGGCGTTTGAGTCGTTGCAATTTGATTTTTTGCCCGATGTTCAAATGAAAACCCTTTCTATTTAAATTAGGATGTCCTTATAATAGCGAAAAATGGCGGTTTTTACTATTCGAAAAACTCATTTTTACAAAAAAACATCCTGTAAAAAATAGGATACGACTTTTTAGAGAAAATTAGGGTGCTGAAAAATAAAAAAGCAGCCACAGGAGCAGCTACTTAATTCACTAAATGATGTGAGAATGCATACACAACGGCTTGTGTACGGTCTTGCACCTCGAGTTTAGAGAGGATATTACTAACATGGGTTTTAACTGTTTTTAAGGCGATGAAGAGTTCATCGGCGATTTCCTGATTTGTCATACCACGCGCCATTAATAACAGCACCTCAGATTCACGCTCTGTTAAATCTTCATGTAGTTCACGCTCAGGCTGACGCATACGCTGCATCATTTTCGTTGTAACTTCCGGCTCTAATACCGACGTGCCATCAAATGTTTTTCGAATAGCGTCTGCGATACTTTTCGCGTTGGTCGTTTTTAAGATATAACTAATCGCACCTGCTTCAAGTGCAGGGTATACTTTATCATCATCTAAAAAGCTTGTGACGACCATAATTTTCGCATCGGGCCATTGCTTAATAATTTCAGCCGTTGCCTCGGCGCCCGTCATAATGGGCATCACCATATCCATTAAAATAATATCAGGGCGAGTTTCGAGCGCCTTTTCAACAGCTTGCTTTCCATTTTCTGCCTCAGCGACAACTTCCATATCTGGCTGTGCTTGTAAGTAAGCGGACACGCCAATACGGACCATTTCATGATCATCGGCTAATAATACACGAATCATGTCGTTTCCTCCTGTTCGGTTGGGATTTGAACTTCGATAATCGTGCCTTGATTAGGGACAGAGACGATTTTACATGTCCCGCCAATTTCGATGGTGCGCTCCTCGATATTACGTAAGCCGTACGAGCCACCATGTGTGTCATCATCTAATTCAAAGCCGACACCATTATCTTGCACGCGTAAAATGACGCGTTTATTGCGTTCGACTAATAATAAATCAACCTCGCTTGCTTTTGAGTGTCGTAGTGTATTCGATAACGTTTCTTGCGCGATACGAAAGACATGGTCCTCAGCACCTTTTGGTAATGTTACTTCCTCGATGCGTTCATGAATCGTGAACAGTACCTTTTGACGTAATTCCATTAATAAATCGTTCATGCCCTCTGCAAGTGTTTTTCCTTTTAAGGCAGCAGGGCGTAAATGGAGCAGTAGGGCACGCATTTCGAGCTGTGCCTGCTGCACGATTTTTTCCGTTTGCTGTAGCTGCTTTGCAGAGGTTTCGTTTACATCAATGGTTTCATTAATTGCTGATAACAGCATCGAAGCGGCGAATAACTGCTGGGATACGGAGTCATGTAATTCACGTGCGAGGCGCTGACGTTCTTGAATAACTTGTTCCTCAATCATCGCTTCCTTCGCTTTCGCATCGTCATTAATTAAGCGTTGTAGACTTTTTTTCTGTGTCTGAATTAATTCTGCAAGCTCCGCAATTTGTGCGGTTTGTTTGCGTGGTAATACACGTTTTTTCGGTAGTGCCGCGCTATTTCTTAGTAGCTGATCTAGCATTTGCCCATACGTGTAATCACGCTGCTGCGTGAGTGAAATCGACCAGAATGAAATAAATAAGCTAAGGGCACTAAAGATGATGGCTAGCCATACAGCATACGATAGTTCTAAATATTTCTTTTCGAGTAAAATAAGGAATCCTTGTGGCGTATGCCAAAAGAAAAAGCCAATGAGTACAAAGGTTACTGTAAATAATAGAAGAAACGCGATAAAGCGCATAATGAGTTTTGTCATTTTCGTACAACCTCCAAGTCGCCAAGGAATGTTGAAACGGTAATAATTAATTGCTGCGGTGTATCGATTTTAGCCCCGTCTTGTAGCATAATCGATTCATTAAATAATCGATTGTATTGATTGTCAAAGGCATGAACTTCACCAAATAATGTGTTGAAATGAATGCGTACAGGAATTTCATACGGCACGTAGACGGTTGTTTTACCAAAGCCTTGGCGCACATTAATAAGTGACGTATCTTTCGGTAAAATCGTAGAAGTCGTATCAATAATAATATCGCCTGCCGCATTTTGAATGTGCACATCACGCCATTCATATGATTCCATTGTATTCATTGAATCAAATGCGATAACAGGATTACTCTGCGTATTTGCCGCGCCTTTATAGCTTGAAAAATCAAACTCTACTGGCTCTTTACGCATCATTTTAAAGATGACATATCCTAAAATGGCGAGGACGATAAGACGCATGCTCCACATGGATATAAGTACGAGCACAATAATACCGGCGCTAATCCAAAAAATCGTGCGTTTCTTTTTCTTCATCGCAAAAATCACGCCAAGTACGCCAAAGAATGCGAAGAAAATATTGCCATTCCCAAATAAAAATCCTTCTACAAACATCAGCATGAGTGCAACAAGAAAGAAAATCGTAAATGTATTTGTGCGCTGTGTCATCGTAAGGTCCCCTCCTTTTTTATGTATAGTAGAAAGCAGAAAAACGCGCAATTGCGCGACTTCCTGCTTTCAAGTGTATAATATTTATTCGCCTTTTTCCAATGTTGGTAATTGTTTTGGTGCTTCATGTTGAAGGGCATTTAGGCGCGCTTCTAATGAGCTTGTTGGATCGACTACCTGTGTAGGTGATTGTAAGTTGTCGATGTAGTAACGCATGTCATCTACTGTTGACACATGTTTCTGTGTTTCAGGATTTAACATCGCGTCCATATGGTAATTTGCGCGGACATTATTTTCATACCCCATTAACTGAAGCTGACGAATTTTCATATCCTCGATTTTATGCTTCATTTGCTCATGTTTTTGTTCAAGCGCAATCAATTCATTTGTTGTGTTGTGGATTGATTGAGACAGTAATTGCACACGGCTTGTGTAGACAGCTTGCTCTGTTTCTGCGAATACGATTAAGTCTTGTTCACCAGCTTGTTTTGCTAGTTGTAGTTGTTCTTCACGCTTTGCTAAGATTTCCTGTGCCTTTGTAAGTTGGGCTTCTAAATGCTGCTTAAGTGATACTTGGCGTTCTAAATATTTTTTCGTATCATTCGTTTGTGCTTCTGCTTCGTTAATATATTGATTCAAACGCGCTAATGGATTTTCAGGTGATGCTTCAACTTTGAAATCCGACTCAATCGCGTATTTTAAACGTTGTAATAAATTCATTGTGAGTCCCCCTCATAATCATTATTTTGTTAAGTTGTTCCATTCTTTTTCAAAGTTTTGGAATGGGTCATTTGCGTTTGTTTTTGTGGCTTTTGGTGCTGATTTTTTGCTACCCCAATCGCCTTTTTTATAGACGTAGACAAGTAATGCGATAGCGACTAAGCCAAGTAATCCTGGGAAGTTTGCGATAGTTGATAATGCACCAGCAATGGCTACTAGAGCCCATACGACTTTTGAGAAAGTAGTATCTGATTTAATATAGAAGTGAATTCCTGCGTAAGCGATGGCTGCTGAAAACAAGAGTCCTCCAAGCGGGCCAAGCATTCCTAAAATTGTGATCCCGGCAATGATTCCGAGAAGAGCTAAACCAAATTTTTTCATGTTCATGTGCCTCCTTCGTTATTTGTATCTTTATCATACGTGGATTTCTATTGTTTCTTAACAGTCTACAAATGGATTTTCATCTAGGTCTAGAGGCTGAGTTTGGCTAAGACAGGTGTTTTTTTACATAATCGTAAAAGAAATCTGCTATGAAGTTGTGTTATGATAATCCCACATTCTATGGATAGAAAAAGGAGACATTATGGAGTTTATTGAATTTTTAAAAGCGCTCATCCTTGGCTTCGTTGAAGGGATGACAGAGTTTGCGCCTGTATCATCTACAGGGCATATGATTATTGTGGATGATATGTGGTTAAAAACGAGTGAGTTTTTAGGAGACTCATCTGCCAACACATTTAAAATTGTCATTCAGCTCGGCTCGATTTTGGCTGTTGTTGTCGTGATGTGGAAACGTATCTTAAGTTTGATTGGCTTGTATCATATTGAAGGACAAACCAAATCCAATCATTTCAATTTGATTCACGTCTTAATCGGGATTATTCCTGCAGGCGTTTTAGGTTTATTATTCGAAGATTTCATCGATGAGCATTTGTTTAGCATCGAAACGGTTATCATTGGCTTACTTGTCGGTGCATTTTTAATGATTGCAGCGGATAAGCTAGGACCGAAAGTGCCACGCATTACATCACTGGACCAGCTGAGCTATAAAAATGCCTTCTTTATTGGTCTTGTACAATGTCTATCATTATGGCCAGGCTTTTCACGTTCAGGTTCAACGATTTCTGGTGGTGTACTATTTGGCTTAAATCACAAAACAGCCGCAGACTTCACTTTTATTATGGCGGTGCCAATTATGGCGGGTGCGAGTGGTCTATCACTTATCAAGCACTGGAACGAAATTAATCCAGCTGATATGGGCTTTTATGCAGTCGGTTTTATTAGTGCCTTCATATTTGCGTTATTATCAATCAAATTCTTCCTGAAATTGATTGACCGCGTTAAACTTGTGCCGTTTGCCATCTACCGTATTGTGGTGGCGATTATTTTAGCGATTATTGTTTTCTTATAATAGAAGAAACTACAAAGAGGTTCGGATGTCCGAACCTCTTTTTTATGCTTTTTCTCATCGTGTTCTAAGAAATACCTGTTAAAATGAAGAAAAAACACAAGGGGTCGTGAGTCGATGGGTGAGCGTATTTTAATTATTGAGGACGAACAAAAAATTGCACGTGTACTTGAGCTAGAGCTTCAATTTGAAGGCTATGAAACGGGTGTCGCACATACAGGAACGGATGGCTTAATTTTGTATCGCGAGCAGTCATGGGATTTAATTTTATTAGATATTATGCTGCCAGAGATGAATGGCCTAGATGTATTAAAGCGTATTCGGGCAACGGAATATGACACGCCGGTGTTACTATTGACCGCAAAGGATGCAGTGAGCGATAAAGTGGCAGGGCTTGACCTCGGTGCTAACGATTATATTACAAAGCCCTTTGAAATGGAGGAGCTCCTTGCGAGAATTCGTGTGACGTTACGTTTCCGTAAAAAGGAGGCGCTTGAAGAAGCCGACCCGTATTTATTCACGGCAGGCCAGTTGCGTCTACATACACAAATGCGTGAGGTGACGTGGCAAGGGGAGCCAGTTGAGCTGACAAAGCGTGAATTTGAACTACTAGCCTATTTTATTGCACATCCGAAGCAGGTTTTAACGCGTGAGCAAATTTTAGATGCGGTATGGGGCTATGATTATTACGGGGATACGAATGTGGTCGATGTCTATGTGCGTTATTTACGCCAGAAACTAGAATCCCAACTAATTCAGACCGTACGTGGTGTCGGCTATGTATTGAAGGAGGGGTAGCTTGAAGCTAAGAACAAAAATTCATACGTATACAACAGCCCTCATGCTACTCATGCTTATTTGTACGGATTTAGCTGTTTACTACGTTTATGAAAAGATGACCTATGACAGCGAGGCATCACATGTAATTAAGCGTGGCGAGGATTTGATTACGCTTTTACAAGGAACGGATAATCGCGATGAGGCGACGGAAATGCTACGGGCATATGTGCCGTCAGATGGTGTCGTATCGATTGTACAGCCAGGTAAAAAAAGCTTAACAGTGCAGACAACCTCTGATTTAGAAGATTTTAAACCTACATTTGAAAAAGGTGCTACCTATGCGATTCATTTGGCGGATGATACGCCGTTTATGAGTACGAGCACACCATTTATTTGGGAGAACGGAGAAATTGCGGAGCTTCAAATGTCACAATCATTAGAGGAGACGGAACGTAATTTATATATGCTGCGACTTGTGTTAACAATTGTGACCGTACTTGCAATGTTGCCAATTTTATTATCGAATATGGCGCTTGCTCGCGTTATTACACAGCCAATTGAGCGTTTGATTCAGACGATGCGCCGAAACAAGCAGGCAGGTGAGTTTGAAACATTACCAATCGCTTCTAAAGGGCGTGATGAACTATATGAAATGGGTCATACATTCAATGGCATGATTGCACAAATTGAAGAGAATTATCGCAAGCAGGAGCAATTTTTATCTAATGCATCGCATGAACTACGCACGCCGCTGACGATTATAGAAAGCTATGCAAGCCTATTAAAACGACGTGGTACAGCGAATGAGGAAATTACACAGGAAGCCATTGAGGCCATTGCTGGCGAATCAAAACGCATGAAGGCGATGATGGAACAAATGCTTGCGCTCGCAAAAAATAATGAGCAATCAATTGTCTTTGAAGACGTTGATATAAAGAAAATGCTTGAAGAGATGGCAGATCAGCTGACGCAAGTATATGGTTCGCGCTATAGCGTAAGCGCGGACGAGGCATCATGCATTACAGATGAGACGAAGCTCAAACAACTCGTATTTATTTTCTTAGATAATGCAAGGCGCTATAGCGAAGGCATGATTGAATTGACGGCGACGCGTGAGCCTACGCATGTGCATATTCAAGTACGTGATTACGGCGAAGGAATTCCGGAAGATAAATTGAAGCAAGTTTTTGAGCGCTTTTATCGTGTGAGCGAGGACCGTAATCGCAAGTCTGGCGGTACAGGACTTGGGCTTGCGATTGCGAAAGAATTAGCAGCGCGATTACATGTGAAGCTTGAAATTGAGAGCACAGTAGGACAAGGAACAACATTACATTGCTATGTGCCATATGAGTAGGAGGGATTGGATGCGTAAAACACTTATGCTAGTTATTTTAGTGTTAGTTGTGGTGAGCGGGAGCGCTTATTTCGTGTGGGCAGAGACCATTAAGCCAGAGCCTTTATCCCATGAGGAGCTAATTGAGCGTATTCAATTAACATATGATGTGAAGCCGAAGTATGTCGCGCAGGAGGATGACCAGGTTATTTTCCGTTTTAAGAAAGATGGCGTGACCTATAACATGACCGTTGATGAGCTTGATGGACATGTGAATAAGCTAGTGAAAATTGCAGGAAGCTATAGCGCCCCTGAAAAAGAACAGACGACACCGACAACAAAAGTACTAACAGATGAAGAGGCAATTGCGATTGCAAACAAAGAGTTAAAAGGAGAAGTAGATGCATTATCGTATCGTAGCACATCAGATGGCGGCTATTATTTAATTGAAATTGATGGCGACGAAGCGGAAGCAGTATTCCAAATTCATGCATTATCGGGTGAAATTTTATCGATTACATGGGATGAATGATTTTCTCATCAAATTCTAATGTTTCTCACCAAGCACTCTCATTTTTAACCTTTATAGTAAAAAGTAGCAAGAGGCACAACAAACTAGGAGGATGAAAAATGAAAAAAATATTCACAACGACTGTTTTAGCAACAACAATTGGATTATCAGGTATTGTCGGCTATGCCGCAGCAGGACAAGGTGATGCAACGCCAACGACTGCATCAGCGAAAAGTGTTAGCTTTGCAGAAGCAAAAAAAATTGCATTGAAAAAAGTGAATGGTAAAATCATCGAAGCAGACCGTGACGCAGATGATGGTGAATATGAGTTTGATATCCGAAAAGGGAATTATGTCTATGAGGTCGAAGTAAAAAAACGTACCGGCAAAGCCTATATCACTGATAAAGACTATGAACCAGTGAAAAAAGCGAACATTTCACGTGCAGAAGCGAAAAAAATTGCGCTGAAAAAAGTACCGAATGCGAAAGTCGTAAAAATCGAATTAGATGATGGCAAATATGAAGTAGAACTTGTAAAAGGAAACTACGAGTATGAGCTAGAAATTAGCGCAAAAACAGGAAAAATTTTAGATTATGAGCGTGACGATCGCGATTAATTGCAACCTTCAAAAACAAGCAAAAAAGCTGTGCCGACGAGGTACGGCTTTTTTTGTGCAATGTATGTCATTTTCTCATGAAACGTTAATGTCGTTCACCAAGTGCTCTCATAGTGAATTTGTATAGTAAAGCTATAGAAAACAAAGGAGTGGATAAAAATGAAAAAAGCATTATTTACAACAGCATTAATTGGGACACTCGGAATATCAGGTATTATTGGCTACGCGGCGACAAATGCAGAGCAGCCTGCAGCAAATACAGAGTCAACGGTCGCAATTTCTAACGACACAGTTACATTAGCAGAGGCGCAAAAGATCGCTTTACAGGAAGTGAAGGGCCAGATGATTAAAAGTGAGCAGGATGATGATGGCTTTGAATTTGATATTCGTGATGGCGATTATGTTTATGAAGTAAAAGTTCAGCAACGTAATGGCGACGTTGTAAAGGTAGAAAAAGATTATGAGCCCCAAGGTGACGTAACGGTGACAGAAGCAGAAGCAAAAGAAATTGCGCTTTTAAAAGTACCAAATGGCGAAATCGTGAAACTCGAATTAGATCATGATGACGGTCAGGCAAATTATGAAGTAGAAATAGTGAAAGATAACTATGAGCATGAAATTGAAATCAATGCGGTAACTGGTAAAATCGTCGAATACGAGCGTGACACAGAAGAGTAATTGTCAGACAACGTAAATTTGTATAATAGCGCGTAAAATCATATATTCCAAAACGGTATATTCCGATATTAATTGAATTTAACCGAACAGCGAGCAGCTGTTCGGTTTTTTCTGTTATCAAAAAAACACCACGAATTCAGGTGTAAATACTTCAAAAGAATAATTTTTCTAAAATGTTTGGAGAAACTATAGGGCTTTAGTGTGCTTTTTAAATAATTAGGTTTTATACCTTGTTGAAACGGTGAAAAATATGATAGATTAAATACTATGAAAAAACCACAATATATTTGTATGTACTTCTCAAGGAGACACAACATATTGTGTTAGCTCGAAAATAGACATATCCTGATTATTTCCCAAATCGGCCGAATATATTAGGGTTTTTTAAAGAGATAGAATACTAAAGCAAATATGGAATGCTTATAGAAATATCATTCCTAGAATAGCTTGATACAAGATATTGTGTTGAAAAGAATATGAAAATCTAAAAACGAAGAGTATAGGAAATAATGATAGACATTATTTTGCTGTAATTTTGCTCGTTTTTTTATTTTGGATTATAAAGAAGGAGGTGAAGTCTGCTACGACACAGGCAATAGAAATTTATGACTGTTAATGCGTAGCAGACGTTGAGAATGGTTCAGATGATGACATATGACAGACAATCAATCTTAGCACAGTTAGAAGAAAAATACGGTCGTGAGGAGTTAAGTCCCTTACTACGTAAACATGAGCGTTTTGAAACAAGACACCCAGATGCAGATGATGCAGAATGGACAAAAGCGCTTAGCTTAGATGCTTTAGGCTTTTTAGACGAACAAGAGCCTTACTGGACATTCATTGCAGCACGTCTCCTTATTATGGAAACTTATAAAGAAGCTGCTGAAAAACGTGGCGTGGCAAATCCTGAAGAAGTATACACTAAATTCCCAGAACATATCGAGAAGTTAGTTGAAAAAGGTTTGTACGAAACATTTTTAGTTGAAAAATATACAGCACAAGAACGCGAGCAATTAGCGGCAATGATCGACCGCCATCGCGATGAAATTTTCACATATATTGGCCTAAAAACATTACTTGATCGTTACGTAACATGCGACTTCGATAAAACGCCTTTAGAGCTTCCTCAAGAGCGTTTTATGATTATCGCGATGACTTTAATGCAAGATGAAACAGAAGACCGTTTAACGAAGATTAACGAAGCCTACTGGGCAATGTCAAACCTATATATGACAACTGCAACACCAACATTATCAAATGCTGGTAAAACACATGGTCAATTATCTTCTTGCTTCATCGACACAGTAGATGACAGCCTACAAGGCATTTACGATTCAAACACAGATGTTGCGACACTTTCTAAATTTGGTGGCGGTATCGGTGTTTACATGGGTAAAGTACGTAGCCGTGGATCATCAATCCGTGGATTCAAAGGCGCTTCATCAGGCGTTATTCCTTGGATTAAACAATTAAACAACACAGCCGTATCGGTAGACCAATTAGGTCAACGCCAAGGTGCAATTGCAGTTTATCTTGATGTATGGCACAAAGATATCATGCCATTCCTAGATTTAAAATTAAACAATGGTGACGAACGTATGCGTGCGCACGATATTTTCACAGGTGTTTGCTTACCAGATATTTTCATGGAAACAGTAGAAGAACGCGGCGAGTGGTATTTATTCGATCCACACGAAGTTCGTACAGTAATGGGCTTTGATTTAGAAGATTACTACGATGAAAAACGTGGCGAAGGTTCATTCCGTGATAAATACATGCAATGTGTAGCGAACCCTGATTTAGATCGTACAACAGTAAATGCGATTGATATTATGAAACGTATTATGCGTTCTCAACTTGAAACAGGCGTACCATTCATGTTCTATCGTGATGAAGTAAACCGTCAAAATGCAAACAATCACCAAGGGATGATTTACTCATCAAACCTTTGCACAGAAATTATGCAAAATATGAGTGCAACAACATATGAATCAACAACACTTGAAGATGGCATCATCGTAACACGTCGTAAAGCAGGCGATTTCGTTGTATGTAACTTATCATCAATCAACCTAGGTCGCGCAGTTCCTGCAGATGTTTTAGAGCGTTTAATTCCAATCCAAGTGCGTATGCTTGATAATGTTATCGAATTAAATACAATTCCAGTAGCACAAGCAGAGCTTACAAACTCTCGCTACCGTGGTATCGGTCTTGGCACATTCGGTTGGCATCACCTAATCGCACAAGAAGGCATTGCTTGGGAAACAGATGAAGCAGTTGAATATGCAGACAAGTTATACGAAAAAATTGCGTACTTAACAATCCAAGCGTCTTCTGAACTTGCAGTAGAAAAAGGTAGCTATCCATACTATGAAGGTTCAGACTGGCAATCAGGTGAATACTTCACAAAACACGGTTACACAAATGATGCTAAATGGGATGCACTAAAAGAAACAGTTGCGAAACAAGGTATGCGTAACGGTTACTTAATGGCTGTAGCACCAAACTCATCAACATCAATCATTGCAGGTTCAACTGCAAGTATCGATCCAATCTTCCAAAAATCTTACTCTGAAGAGAAAAAAGATTACAAGATTCCAGTGACTGTTCCAGATTTAAACGAAAAAACAACTTGGTATTATAAATCAGCTTATTTCATCGATCAAAACTGGACAATCAAACAAAACGCTGCACGTGCACGTCATATTGACCAAGGGATTTCATTAAACCTTTACGTGCAAAATACCGTGAAAGCAAAAGACTTACTTGAGCTTCACATCAATGCTTGGGCTTCAGGCATTAAAACAACTTACTATGTGCGTTCAACATCCGTTGAATTATTAGAATGTGAATCTTGCGCAAGCTAATTTCATTATAAAACCAACAAAGGATGCTTATGAAAAGTATCCTTTGTTTTGGGTACATGAAACTATTCATGTACCTTTTTTTGCTTTTTTGTAACCTAAAAGTAATATAATTTTCACACCTTACGTGTTAATGTTGATAAAAATGTGGTATTATAAACGTAATGAAATAAACGCGAATCTCATACAAGCTATTTGCTGCGTGCAGTGAAATTGTATGAGATTTTAGTTTGAAGAGGAGAGACATT
Source organism: Candidatus Kurthia intestinigallinarum (assembly GCF_003991225.1). Taxonomy (GTDB): domain Bacteria; phylum Bacillota; class Bacilli; order Bacillales_A; family Planococcaceae; genus Kurthia; species Kurthia populi. The sequence continues at coordinate 867,398 of NZ_JTFC01000031.1, read as the reverse complement.
GGCATGACAAAAATCGAACCACGTAAATTAATGGATAAAGAAGCACCTAACCGCTCAACTGCGATTGTAAACGGCCGTTCATCAAATGTTTTAAACTGGGACGACGTGCGTTTCAGCTGGGCTTATCCTAAATACAAAAAAATGCTTGGTAACTTCTGGACACCATTTGAAATTAATATGTCATCTGACGTAAAGCATTTCCCTGGCTTATCAGATGATGAGAAAGAAACATTCAAAAAAGTAATTGGCTTATTAGCTCTTTTAGATAGTATCCAAACAGACTACGCTGGTCGCGTGGCGGACTTCTTAACAGACTCAAGTCTCAATGCGTTAATGATTATCCTTGCGCAACAAGAAGTTATCCACAACCACTCGTATTCATATATTCTTTCAAGCCTTGTATCAAAAGATGAGCAGGATCGTATTTTCGATTACTGGCGCACAGAGCCTGTACTTGATAAACGTAATGAATTCGTTATTAAAGGTTATGAAAAATTCGCCGCAGATCCAACGGTTGAAAACATGTTAGACTCAATCGTCCATGATGTTATTTTAGAAGGTTTATTCTTCTACTCAGGTTTCTCATTCTTCTACCACTTAGCGCGTAACCAAAAAATGGTCGCAACAAGCACAATGATTAACTACATCAACCGCGATGAACAACTACATGTCGATTTATTCGTAAAAATTTACAAAGAATTATTAGAAGAATACCCACAATACGATACGCCAGAGCGCGCTGAATACGTTCAAAATGTATTCCGCGATGCCGCTGCACTTGAAATTGAATGGGCAAACGACGTAATCGGTGAAAAAATCGATGGCTTAGACATTGAAGATGTAGAAGATTATATTTACTTCTACGCAAATGTACGCTGCAGCCAATTAGGCTATGAACGTCCATTTGAAGGCTACCGTAAAAACCCACTAAAATGGATTAAAGCTTATGAGGATGTAGATCTTGGTAAAACAGATTTCTTCGAGCAAAAATCACGCCAATATACAAAAGTAAACGTTCAAGATAACGGTTTTGACGAATTATAATATAGTGTAAAGCACCAGCTGAGGGCCTGCCTCATCTGGTGTTTTTTTGTATGAATCGTGGTATAATTTGGTAAACATGCAAGGAGCTGATAGGATGCAAAAGCCGTTATTATGGGTGACATTTCACTTGCCGCAGGAATTGCTTGAGCCAATTAAATCCTATGTGGATGTGAAGATGTGGCAGGATCCAGAGTTTGATATGCCACAGGATGAGTTTGAAGCAGCAGCGCAGGAAGCAGATATTTTGTGGACAGTCGTTTCAAATCGAGTAACGGCGGATGTTATCAAGCGTGCACCAAAGCTGAAAATGATTGCGAACCTCGCAGTAGGTTATAACAATATTGATACCGAGGCTGCGACAGAAGCAGGAATTATCGTAACCAATACACCGGATGTTTTAGCAGATACAACGGCTGATTTGGCCTTTCTGCTTATGATGATGGCCGCACGTCGTACACTTGAAGGAGCTCGCGCTTTGTATCAGGGACAATGGAAGGGCTGGCAGGTGCTTGGTATGACGGGCATGGATATTCATCATAAAACATTAGGCATTATTGGTATGGGAACGATTGGTGAGCTTGTCGCAAAGCGTGCCACAGGCTTTGATATGAATGTTATTTATCATAATCGCCATGAGAAGCCCAATGCTTACGGTGCACAGTATCGCTCAAAGGAAGATTTATTACGCGAGGCAGATTTCATTATTGTACTAACACCTCTCACACCGGCAACACGTAATCTAATTACTAAAGAAGAGCTTGCATTAATGAAAAAATCCGCAATGCTCATTAATGTAGCGCGTGGCGGCATCGTCAATGAAGATGATTTATATGAGGCTCTTATTAAAGGGGATATTTTAGCGGCGGCGTCCGATGTTTTTGTAGAGGAGCCAGTCCCAACGAAACATCCGCTGCTGACATTAGCGAACTTTACGGCATTACCGCATTTGGGAAGTGCAACAGTCGAGACGCGTTTAGGTATGGTTAGTCGCAATGTCGAATCACTTCTAGCGTATTTTAATAAGCATTCAATACCATTTAGAGTTGTATAAGGAGGAAGAAGCATGGTTTTAGCAAAAGGGATTACAGGTTTTTGTAAGGAATGTGATGTAACGACAATTGAAGAGAACGACTACAAAGAATTCCGTACGGCATGCTATGATGCAGCGCTACATCCAGAAGTGACACTTGTGAATATCGTCGAATGTGATTATCCATTTACATATCATAAAGCGTTATTTGATATTAATGATGAGCGTGTGATTGTGCTTTTAAATAGCTACTATCCATTAGTGAGCTTTGCAAAAGATGATGATCCACTTGATTTTTGTGATATTCCAGAGCAACTAACAGCACTTAGTGAGCATTACACATTGCTAGATGAGGATACGCTGTTGACATACCCGACAGGTAAAGAACTACAAGCATTAGACGGGGAAGAATTGGTGGCAATTGAGCACTGGAAACCGCGTAATCTAGGCGAAATTATTTTTAATACGTGGGATTAGGCCATAAAAAAGAAGTGGCTTATGTATAAAAACAATCGCTCCTATGAGCATAAGAAAAACCGGAATCGCACTAGGCGCGTTTCCGGTTTTTCGTTGCGAACACTAAAAAGGAAAAATGACGTGTTTTGTTCCAGTCACTTCTTTTTGTTGTAGTTATTTATTAAATAAATCAAATAGACCGCCGATGCCGCCTTCACCACTTGATTGACCGCCACCGCCTTGTGATACAGGTGCAGAGGCGAATACACGACTTGCTAAACGGCTAAATGGCATTGATTGAATCCAGACAGAACCGGGTCCTTGTAACGTCGCAAGGAATAAACCTTCGCCACCAAATAACGATGTTTTGACACCGCCTGCACGCTCGATATCGTAATTTACACGGTCCGTCATCGCGACTAAGCAACCTGTATCAATACGTAGACGCTCGCCTGGGCGCAGGTCTTTACGGATAATAGTACCGCCCGCATGAACAAATGCTAGGCCATCACCTTCTAGCTTTTGCATAATAAAGCCCTCACCACCGAAGAAGCCCGCACCTAATTTACGCTGGAACTCAACGCCAACAGACACGCCACGTGCTGCCGCGAGAAAGGCATCCTTTTGACAAATGATTTTACCATTATATTGGCTTAAATCCATTGGAATAATACGACCAGGATAAGGCGCTGCGAATGAGACGTGTTGCTTACCATGACCTTGGTTTGTGAATGTAGTAATAAAGAGGCTTTCACCAGTAATTAGTCGTTTACCAGCGCCCATTAATTTGCCCATAAAGCCACCAGCACCACTTGCTTGTGAGCCATCCCCAAAAATCGTTTCCATTTGGATGCCATCTTCCATCATCATCATTGAACCTGCTTCGGCAATAGCCGTTTCACCTGGATCTAGCTCAATTTCAACAAATTGCATATCATCGCCGTGGATTTTAAAATCGATTTCATCATTCTTCATATGTGTTCCTCCCGTAAATGCTATTTTATTTATATACGCATTGTGACCGGAAAAGTTTCAAATTTAAAAAATCCATCGTTAGATACTTCAAAAAAACTGTATTTTCTGTTAATTTTAAAAAAAGACATTTGGGAGGATTGTGTATGAAATTAGCGCATTATATTGATGGGGCATTTTACATCAATGAAGAGGAAAAATATTTAGATGTTCTAAATCCTGCAACAAGTGACACAATTGCAGAAGTACCGATGGCCACGCTACATACACTAGACTTTGCCATACGCACAGCAGAGCAGGCTCAAAAAGTATGGGGACAAGTACCAGCGCCAAAACGGGCAGATTATTTACTCGATATTGGTTATAAATTAAAGGAAAAAAAGGAGCAGCTCGCACGTATTTTGACCGAGGAGATGGGAAAGGTCATTGAAGAGGCACGTGGTGAAATTCAAGAAGGCATTGATATGGCCTTTTATATGGCAGGGGAAGGACGCCGTTTACTTGGTGAGACGACACCATCTGAACTGACAGATAAATTTGCGATGAGCGTGCGCACACCAGTTGGCGTCGTAGGATTAATTACACCATGGAATTTCCCGATTGGCGTGCCCTTATTAAAGGCATTCCCTGCGATTGTTAGTGGTAATGCGGTCATTTGGAAGCCGGCCTCTGAAACACCGATGATTGCCTATGAGATGGCGAAAATCTTTGATGAGGTTGGCTTACCAAAAGGTGTTGTGAATATTGTCTTTGGCTCAGGAGGAGACATTGGAACAGAGCTTGTACAAAATCCTCATATTAATGTCATTTCCTTTACGGGCTCTACATCGACGGGACGTAAAGTGGCAGAGCTTGGTGGCTATCATTTGAAAAAAGTGTCACTTGAATTAGGCGGCAAAAATGCAGTTATTGTCATGGATGATGCGGATCTTGATTTAGCAGTAGAAGGCATTGTGTGGAGTGCATTTGGTACGGCTGGTCAGCGCTGTACGGCATGTAGCCGTGTCATTGTGCATGAAGCGGTTGCCGAGCAGCTAGAGCAAAAGCTCATTACAGAAATCGAGAAATTAACAATTGGCAATGGGCTAGATGAGGCGAATAAAGTAGGACCGGTTATTAATATGGAAGCCCTTTATAAAATTCATAGCTATGTTGAGCTTGCGCAGCTAGATGGTGCGAAATTATTAACAGGAGGCCATATTTTAGAGGGTGATGATTTTGATTTGGGCTGCTACTATGCACCAACATTATTTAATCAAGTACGCCCGGATTCTCGTCTAGCACAGGAAGAAATTTTTGGACCAGTCATCGGCTTAATTCAAGTAGCGAATTTAGAAGAGGCAGTTGCCGTTAACAACAGTGTGACATACGGCTTGTCGAGCTCGATTTATACACAGGATGTCAATACGGTATTTCGTGCACAGCGTGATTTAGATACAGGAATCGTCTATGTGAATGCCGGTACGACGGGAGCAGAAGTTCATTTACCGTTTGGCGGCACGAAGGGGACAGGGAATGGTCATCGTGATTCAGGGGCGAGTGCGCTTGAGTTATATACAGAGCTGAAAAGTGTTTATATCGATTTTAGTGGACGATTACAGCGCGCTCAAATTGATTGCTAGTTAGAAAAAAAGAGGCTTGGGACAAAACATATCATTTTCTTTTTTAAGACTTCGCAACGAAAAACCGGAACCGCGTCACAGCGCGGTTCCGGTTTTTCTTATGCTTATAGGAGCGGCTTTACACGTATGTCAAAGCCGCTTTTTTATTATTTAAGGCTGTGCCTTACCTTCTAGCTGAGAGATGGTCACACATGTATAGCCCTTGCTTTCCAAGTACGTCAAGATACTATCTAATGCATCAGCAGTTGTTGGGTGGATGTCATGCATCAAGATGATGGCACCAGGATATAGATGCTGTTTAACTGCTTGTAGGGTAGAAGCGGCATTACGCGTTTTCCAGTCGAGTGTATCAACGCCCCATAAAACAGTTGGCTGTGATAATTGCTGCTCAAGCCCATGATTACGTGCACCATACGGCGGACGAATCGTTAACGGCTCAATGCCAGTTGCTTTTTTAATTAATGTATTCGAATGTTCAATATTTTTAAGTGCATTTGCGGCCGTCATTTTCGATAAGTTTTCATGTCCATAGGAATGATTGCCAATTTCATGACCACCCGCTACAACTGCCTTCGCAGTATCAGAAGCTTCACTTACAGATTTTCCAAGCATATAAAACGTCGCTTTTGCATGATGCTTTTTAAGCGTCTTTAAAATACGCGGTGTCACATTTTTATTCGGACCATCATCAAATGTAAGTGCCACATATTTTTTACCATGTGTATTTAATGAAAAGACCGGTACATCGTATTTTTGATTTAGACGATCTAATGGAATCGTCACAGATGTTAATTTGTCTGTGAAAGTATGTGGTTGATAATAAATTTTTAAATTGTTGCCATCTAATGAGAAATCGTTGAATTTTGACCAGCTTGGCTCGGTTAATTTATCGATTTTTTTTGCTGAAATCGCTAAGTTCTTATTCTTCTGCTGTAACTTGATACGCACTTCCTTTGACATACGGTTAAGACGGACATCTGTGCTAATGATATCTTGAATCGACACCAATTTTTTCGTATGGCGATCATATGTAAAGGTTTGCGCTGTTGTGATAACAGTACGGTCTTTTTGAAGTTCTTTTTGTTTTATGATAAAGCTTACCTTTTTATTAGACGTTGTCGTATTAACTGATAGGACTAATTTCTTAGCATCTGATTTTGTGAATCTATCACGTTTTTTGTAAATCTTTTTCTGAATTGCATCGTCTACTTTTTCAACCCCTGTTAAAGGATACATTAGTGTGTAGTTCTCCGCACGAGAAACTTCCTTATTGTATAAAATTCCTTTAACTGGGGATTTAAGAGATGTAACGACGACCTTGTTAACTTCTTGTTTTTTTGGTTTTGTGGGCTCTTCGCTAATTTTTTGTACAGCACCAGCGAGATTTTGCCCTGTTTGATTACTATTTAATAGGACAAAGAAACAACCTACTAAAACAATAAGTACGATAAGTAGAGCTAAATTAACTTTCCCTAATTTAGTCTTTGGAAACCATTGCACACTGAACCCCCCTGTAGCTTTTGTACCTTAATTGTACACTATCAAAAATAAAAAACCACAATTAGCCGAAATTAGCTAAAAGTGGTTTTTTTTTATTAAAATAATGGTTCAATTGTTGCGACTTCAGATGGGCGGCCAATATGATATCCTTGGGCCGCATTACATCCATATTCGCTAAGTAATTCCAATTGCTCTTTATTTTCAACGCCCTCTGCAACGACGCGCATATTTAAAGAATGGCCAAATTGAATCATACCGTGAATCAATTTTTGTGTTTTCTTTTGATATGTCAGTGTTGAAATGAACGTTTGGTCAATTTTAAATTCTTCAAGTGGTAGAAGCTGCATATAACGGAATGATGCATAGCCTGTACCAAAGTCATCGAGTACAAAGCGAATGCCATCTGCTTGTAGTTGTTTCATTTGTGTAATGATAGATGATTCTGCTTCAGCTTCTAATGCGAATTTTTCGGTAATTTCAATTTGTAAAAGAGAAGCAGGGCAGTTTGTGCGCTCTAGCACTTCACGAATTAATTTCACCATGTTTTTATCTCGGAACTCACGAACAGATGAGTTGATGCTGACGCGAATCGTGTGTCCGCTGTTTTTCCATGCAACGGCTTGCTCACATGATTTTTCAAGCATAAATGTACCGATGTCATTAATCAGACCCGTTTCCTCTGCAATCGGGATTAAAACATCTGGCGGGATAATACCAAGTTCAGAATCTTCCCAGCGTACAAGGGCCTCAACAGCTTCGATTTTATTTGATTCTAAGTTTAATTGTGGTTGGTATAATACTTTTAAATCCTTTTGATCGAGCGCAATCATTAAGCGTTTTTCAATCATTGCACGCTTGCTAAGTGCTTTATGGTCATCATTTGAAAGGCTAGCGATGGTGCTACCGCCCTCTGTATGAATTTTATCAATAATTGCATGAGATGCTTTTAATAGGTGGTTAAATGTTTGTTGGTCCTCTGGATATTTTGAAATACCCCCACAAATTGTTAGCGGCAATGCCATGCCATCAATATAAATTGGATGTTGTTTTAAGTACGCTAGGAAGCCTTGGATGAACCATTCGCCAAGCGGTGTTAAAACAGCAAAATCATTGATTGTGATACGGGCCATTACACTATCTTGGAAGTACATTTTCATACGATTTGTAAATTCTTGTAGTAGGATGCTTTCCATTTCTTCATTGTATAACTCTTTTAATGAATAGAATTTATCGATGCTCAAGTAAACGAATGTGAAATGTTGTTTTTGATCAATCATTTCATTGACGATTTGCTCTAAGCGATATCGATTCATTAAGCCGGTTTCTTGGTCTACATAGGCAATTTTTTCTAAACGCTGTTGTAGTAATTTTTTCTCTGTGATATCTTTTGCTAACACAAGATAATAATCAGGTGTTTTGCCAGAAGTAGTGACAGGGATAGCAATTAGCTCAACCCAATAAGATGTGCCGTCTTTCGTCATTTTTTCTACTTCACCCTGCCAAATCTTGCCGCTATGAATGACATTCCAAATTTCATTTACTTGTTCTGTACCCACATCTGTTTGAGGGAACATTTGCCACAATGTTTTACCTAAAATACGTTTTGGCGTCCATTTACTATATTTTAAGTAAAGTGGGTTGGCAAAGTTAATGAGACCTTCATGGTCAAGAGAGAGAACCATAAATGATTCTTCTAAGCCTGAGCGAAGGCAGCTAAGTTCTGCTACAGCACTTTCTTCTGATGAAAAAGCATTAAGGAAACGAACCATAATAATGCGTTCGTCTCTAATTGTTAATGCTTTTGCAAAAAGAGACATTTGCAGCATTTCTGAATCTTTTGTTAATAATGTGAAATTATTTAGCGTAAGTTCTTTGTGTGAGCGTAAAATAGTAGTAAATTGTTCTTCCACCTTGTCTTGTTCATCATTAAAAATTGGTGGAAATTTACCTAATACCTCATCTGTACTGTATCCAAATACATTTTCACAATAGGTATTCCATGAAATAATATTTCCTTCATGGTCCAATGTCATCATAGGACTGTGAATGTGATTTAGTATCGGATTAGCATATTGAAAAATATTCTCGACTTCATTCATGTACGCAACGACTCCTTGAAAGTACTTTAATAAGTTCTATTATAAAGAAAAATGAGTTGTAAGTCATTACTAATGGATAGATAATTGGCAATAATCTTTACAAGATAGGGGAAAAAGAGTGAGAAGAGAAGGATATTTGAAATTTAAAATAGGATTATTGTCTTCTATAAAAATAAAAATTAAGGGGTAAAAAGTATTGTATGAATAAACATCTAAAAGGTATTTTGATGGTCTTAATTGGCTCTATGTTGTGGGGCGCTACAGGACCAATGATGGAGTGGATTTTACATGAAGGGGCAATAAATGCGTCCTTCATGCTAACAATCCGACTATTACTTGCTGGAATTGCGCTATTATCATTCATTAAGTGGCGTGGTCAAAATGTGACAGCGATTTGGAAAAATAAATATTGGGCTACGTCATTGGTATTATTTAGCTTAATTGGTATGTTAGGCGTACAATATACATTTGTAGCAACCATTAATAGTAGTAATGCAGTGTTTGCAACATTATTACAATTTTTAGCGCCAATTTTTATTATTTTATATGTGTCTTTTGCTAATAAAATGCTACCACCCATTTATCAGGTTTTAGGCATTATCGGGACACTTGTTGGCTTGTTTTTACTACTAACAAATGGGCAGTTAAATGAATTACTCGTAAGTAACAGTGCTTTAATTTGGGGTGTGGCACTTGGCTTCGCTTTCGCATTTTATACGGTGTACCCGGTAAAAATCATGAATGAATGGGGCGTTATGCAAGTGGTTGCGTGGTCGATGATTGTCGGCGGTAGTGTTCTTGGGATTATTTCAGGATTTTGGCAATGGGAGCAGTGGGCAGTGCTCATGCAGCCTCAAATTTTACTAATGATGCTCGGCGTTATTTTCTTTGGTACGATTGCTTTTGTGCTATTTCTCGGAAGCATGACGTATATTACACCTGTTGAAACGAGCGTGTTATCAAGTATGGAGCCGCTAACCGCAACAGCTGTATCGATTGTATGGCTTGGGCGTACGCTTGAGCTTTATCAATTTGTAGGCGTCGTTGTCATGTTATTATTTGTGACATGGTTATCAATAGAAGGAGACCGACAATCACGGAAAAATGCGTTAGAGAAGTAATGATTTACAGGCTTATGGTCAACTTGATGGCGGAGCCTGTTTTTTTGTGAGAAAATACGATTATCGAAATAAATAGAAAGGAAGATTGCGATGAAAAAAATTTTAGCGTATATGGGGCCGTATAAATGGCCAGCAATCATCGCACTCGCGTTCATGCTTGTTGAACTAGCTGTGGAGCTTATTCAACCACTTATCATTGGTAAAATTGTCGATGAAGGCATTATGAAAGGTGACATGACCTATGTAGTGACGTGGGGAAGCATTATGATGGGGCTTGGTTTACTCGCGTTTGCGGCTGGGATTACGAATTCCTTTTTCTCAGCACATGCCGCACAGAGCTTTGCCTATGATTTGCGTATTGCGTTATTTAAAAAAGTGCAGTCACTATCGATGCCTAATTTTTTGAAATTTCCAACATCAGCACTGATTACACGTCTAACAAATGATGTTACGCAAGTGCAGCAGGTATTCTTTATGAGCATGCGCTTTATGCTTCGCGCGCCACTTGTTGTTATTGGCAGTTTGATTTTAGTATTTTTCGTAAATGTGGAGTTAGCGCTTTACCTCGTTGCACCCGTACCATTTTTATTATTATTTTTATGGTATATGGTCAAAAAGGGCGGTCAGAGCTTTGAGCGTGTACAGCGCACGATTGACCGCGTCAATCGCGTCATTCAAGAGAATTTACAAGCAACACGTTTGATTAAAGCGTATATGCGTGGCCTGTACGAATCTTCTCGTTTCGTCAAAATCGCGCAAAAGTTACGTGATAACACGTCGCGTGCGCTTCAATTAATGGAGATTGTACAGCCGATTTTACTCGTTGTGATGAATGCGGCGCTACTTATTATTATTTGGTTTGGTGCGGAGCAGATCCAAGCTCGCTCGATGCCAGTCGGGGACCTAGTGGCTGTTATCAACTATGCACTACGCATTACCGGAAACTTTAGTATGTTTTCATTTATTATCGTATTATTTGCACGTGCAAAAGCATCGGCTGATCGTATGGAGGAGGTACTTGCTATTGAACAGGCAACCACTGCGACAACACTTAATCCGACAAAGGAAAATGATGCTGAGGTAACCTTTGAACGTGTAAATTTTTCGTATGTAGAAGGAAAAGAGATTTTAAAAGATATCGATTTTACGTTGCGTCCACGCGAGCAAATTGCGATTATGGGGGCGACAGGTTCAGGGAAAAGTACATTGCTACAGCTAATTCCTAGATTATATGATGCAACGGCGGGACAAGTGACGGTTGAGGGCGTTCCAATTGCACAGTGGCCAGTAGCAGCATTACGTGAAAAGATTGGCTTCGTACCACAGCGCTCGCTACTTTTTACTGGAACAATTTTTGATAATATCGTGTGGGGCAAAAAGGATGCAACGCTTGAGGAAGTTGAGGAAGCGTGTAAGAAGGCCCAAATTCATGATGCGATTATGGCATTTGATGACGGTTATCAAACACGTGTTGGTCAAAAAGGTGTCAATCTGTCAGGTGGTCAAAAGCAGCGCATTGCGATTGCGCGTGCGCTTATTCGAAAGCCTGCGATTTTACTGTTTGACGATAGTATGAGTGCACTTGATATCCAAACGGAGGAAAAACTCTGGGCTGCGCTTCAGAAGGAGCAGGCGACGATGATTGTCGTAACCCAAAAGGTACATACAGCCCAAGCAACAGACCGCGTTTTCTTAATGGATGACGGAAAGATTGTGGCATCGGGTACGCATGATGAGCTTTCGAAGACATCTCCTTTGTATGCGGCAATTATTGAATCACAACAGGAGGCGAGCGCGCATGTTTAAACCATTTGGCTACGAGCCCATTTTGACGAAGGACATGCTTCAAAAAAAGAAAAAACAGCGCGATAAAGCGTCTAATATGGGCGCTACTTTAAAACGTATTTGGCATTATGTAGATGAACAGCGCGCGTTATTGCTCATTGTGTTATTAATGGTAGTCCTTAGCTCAGGACTACAATTACTAGGCCCGTTTTTAATTGGGCGCTTAATTGATGCGCATATTATTGCGCGTGAGCTTAGTGGTATGGCGACCATTATTGCGGTTATTGCGATTAGCTACATCGTATTGTCTATTACGTTGTTCTTACAAAATTATTGGATGATTGGCATTGCACAGCAAACCGTCTACCGCATGCGCACGGAGCTCTTTAATCAATTTCAAAAGTTACCGATTTCCTTTTTTGACCGTAAGCAGCACGGGGAATTAATGAGCCGCATGACGAATGATATGGACAATGTCAGCTCGACCTTAAATAGTACATTCATTCAAGTGTTTTCAAGTGTCCTAGTGCTGACGGGGACGGTTGTTGTGATGCTGACGATGAGTCCGCTACTGACGCTCATTACAATGATTATTATTCCAGTGATGTTTATTGCGACGCGCTGGATTACACGTCGTACAGGTCCACTTTTTAAAGGCCAACAGCAGCGTCTTGGTACTTTAAATGGTATGGTCGAGGAGTCGATTTCAGGTCAACTAATTGTCAAAGCCTATTCACAGGAGGAGCGTATGATTGAGGACTTCACCGGGAAGGCGGATGAGCTACGGCATGTTGGCTATTGGGCGAATGTCTATTCTGGTGGGATTCCAAAAGTCATGAACTTTTTAAATAATGCGAGCTTCGCGCTTGTTGCAGGTGCCGGTGGGATTTTAGCGGTCAACGGGCATTTATCCGTCGGTACGATTGTCATCTTTACCGAATATGCGCGGCAGTTTACACGTCCACTAAATGATTTAGCGAACCAATTTAACAATGTATTATCTGCGATTGCAGGGGCGGAGCGTGTTTTTGAGATTCTCGATGAAGAAGTCGAAAAAGAGCCGCATGCAAAACCTTTAAAAGAACGCTTGGCAGGACATATCAAATTTGATGATGTGACGTTTCGCTATGATGTGGCAACAGAGAAGCCAACACTTTCGAACATTAGCTTTGATATTCCAGCGGGGAAAACAGCTGCGCTAGTAGGTGCGACAGGCGCTGGGAAAACGACAATTATGCAGCTGATTGCACGATTTTACGATGTAGATGACGGGGAGCTGACAATCGATGGGCGCGCGATTGAGACGATTAGTAGAACGGATTTGCGCGCACAGATGGCCTTTGTGTTACAGGATCCATTTTTATTTGAAGGAACGATTCGAGATAATATTCGCTATGGTCGCTTAGATGCAAGTGATGCAGCAATTGAACAGGCAGCAAAACAGGCGAATGCACATCAATTTATTGAAAAATTAGAGGGCGGCTATGATCATGTACTAACCGAGGATGGTGGCGACATTAGTCAGGGGCAAAAGCAATTATTGTCGATTGCACGAGCACTCGTGGCAGACCCGGCAATTCTACTTCTCGATGAGGCGACGAGTAGCATTGATACGGTGACCGAAATGGCGATTCAAGAAGCACTCGATCGTCTCATGAAAGGGCGTACGAGCATTGTCATTGCACACCGTTTAAATACCGTGAAAAATGCCGATTTCATTTTCGTTTTAGAGCATGGCAAGCTACTCGAAGGTGGCCCACGCGAGGAATTATTCGCATCCAAAGGGCGCTATTACGATATGGTCATGCAAGGGAAATAGTTCAGAAAAAAAGAAGGAATTGCGCTTTTGCAATTCCTTCTTTTCGTTATAAAACAATAGCTTACACAATAAACAATCGTTTCTTAAAATAGGCTGGTCGATCCGCGCGCAAATTCCCTGTTAAAAACGACGCATATGGTATAAAGCGCATGAAAAGCCATGATATAAGAATCGACGGAATAAAGCTCACGAGCGTATAGCCAACGATGCCATAATCGAAAAAGTTATTAAAAATTTTATCAAATGAAATATGGGCATACATAATAATGAGTGAATGCCGCTCAACGACCTCTAGTACACGCAGGCGAATAAATTTCGTAATAAACTGGAATGTACCAAGTAGTACGATAATGCAGGCGATTGGAATAACGATATCAAGCACAGGATGATTGTAGTGAATAAATTTCATACTAACATGATAATCAAGCGCCCCAATCCAGACAGCGCGCATTGCCCATAGTACGATGCCAAGACTGATTACATAAAGAGCGAGTGGAATGTGCTTTAGTAAATCGCGTGCATAGTAACCAATCGCAAAATAAACAATCGCCATAAGGGCCACATCTAGATTCCACGGCACAAAAATGGCTTGCGAAGCGGCATCTGCTGCGCCGCCTACTATATCAATGACGTAGTGGCTCTCTAGCTGTGCGAGTATGTAGAAGCTAATCAGTACAGTAATTTGCAGCCATCGTTTTAAATAATGGGTCATGAGCATAAAGAGCACATAAACCGTTACAAGTGTTGTGATAAACCAAATAACAGCGTAGCAACCACGTGCAAAGCGTCCACCAATTACGATAGAATAGAAATCATTGAGATAGTAATCCAACGAATCATTTCCGGTTGCGAATGCTAAAATATAGCGTAAAATCGTAATAAGTGACACGAAAAATACGTAAGGAATCATCAATTGCAACATGCGTTTTTTAATCGACTTGCCAATTGTTTGATTTTTTGAAACGGGACGGAAAAACAAGCCGCTCAGTAAAAAGAATGCGGGCATGTGAAACCAATAAATATACGTTAAAATGGGATGGTCCATTTCACCAGGGTAATGGCCGATAACCACGAGAATCATTAAAAATCCTTTGATGGCATCGACCCAAGTTAAACGTTGTGTCATGTATCTGCCTCCAAACCTTATATATTTTATACCCGTGATGTATTTTAGAAAAGTATTTATTTTGATAACAAAAGATTACAAAACAATTTCAAAAACATAATAGAAGGTGGTTCTAACTATGCAGCTTTTCGCAATGAAAGCCTCTTATCCGTTAGATGAACAAACAAAACAAGAAGTAACTGAATTATTAACACGTGCAACAGCACAGGACGACGTAGATTATAGCGTGTTAATGCACGCACCATTTTGGCAAGCAGCCGAGCAACGTGGCTTTTTTGTCTTAGTCTATGATGATGACAAAGATTTATTAATCGGCGCATTAAGTGCGCTTGATTTATTCGGCTTAAATTCGTATGAATGGGCAGCAGTTGTTGACCCAGCATATCGTCGTATGGGTATTGGAGCAGAGCTTGTAGCAGGCTTTAAGCACGGACTATCTGAACGTGAATCAACAGGTGAAATGGCAACAACGTATCCAAGTGAAGCAGCGGAAGGGTTCTTAAAAAGTGTGGGCTATGAATACAATTCATCAGAGGCAACACTAAGCACGGAAGCAGCCGAGCAGGCACTTGTCTTCCCAGAGGATGACGATATTCGCCCATATGAGCAAGGGGATTATTTAGCACTTCAGCATATGATGGAAGCAGGATTTGGTGACCTGGCTGAAGAAACCGAACAGCTTGTCGCGCAAACAGAAAAAAATGATCATATGCAGCTTGCGATGTATATTGAAGACGGCGTAGCAGTTGGGACGATTTCAACAACTGTACGTGACCACGAGCTATGGGTGACAGCCTTCACTGTAGAGCCAGGCTATCGCCGCTCAGGTATCGGTACGAATTTATTAAAATGGGCACAAAATGAAGCTGTAAAAAATAATCAAACCGAAGTATTATTAGATGTTGAAACAGATAACGACGAAGCACTGAATTTATATAAAAAAGCAGGCTTTCACGTAAAAGGGCAAGTTGATTACTACGTTGTAAAATAACAATCAAAAGAGGCTTTGACATACGTATAAAAACAACCGTTCATATGAGCATAAGAAAAGCCGGAATCGCGCTGTAGCGCGGTTCCGGCTTTTCGTTGCGAACGCTAAAAAGAAAAATGACGTGTTTTGTCCCAGCCTCTTTTTTGTTTTATAATAAAAAATCCGTCATTGATTTTCCGATTAAGTGAAGCTCATGCATCGCGCGTGTCGTTGCGACATATAATAATTTACGCTCAAGCGGTGTATCACGGAAGCCTTTGTCATCGCATACAATCATGACGGCATCAAACTCAAGCCCTTTTGATAAATGACTTGGTACAACAAGCAGCGCCTGCTGATCGATTGCGGCGCCCTCATCGAGTAGCTGCGCGTGAATACCGGCAGCTTGTAATTCCTCTGAAAAGCGCTGTGCCTCATCAGTCGTTTTACAAATAAGCGCAACGGATTGATGACGCGATTGGATATCGGTAAATAATTCACCGATTTGCGCAGCATCAAAGGCTTTTTGAGCGTGGAACTGTGGCTCGAGACCATGTCGCACAACAGGCTCAACAAGCGGTAAATCTTCGTCCATTTTTGATAAAATCTTATTCGCTACAGCCATAATTTCAATCGTCGTACGATAGCTTTTTTGTAGGGTCTTGTAGCTTGCACGCGGGAATAAATCACGTACAGGCCCCCAGTCCGTCAGCGAACGGTAGCTATGGATTCCTTGTGCAAGGTCGCCAACCATCGTAAACATATCGGTGTCTAAGCCTTCTTTTAATGCAGCCAGCTGGAAGAGGCTATAATCTTGCACCTCATCAATAAAGACAACGCGAATTTTATGCTCCTCTTTAATGCCTTTGATTTTCGCATGTAGGAAAAACAGCGCCGCAAGGTCTTCGTTGGTCCATTTTTCTTTTGTGTGCGCAAGTTGGAATTTTTTACGCTGCGCTTTAGTCCAGTGCGGTGCGACCATTTGCTGTACAGCATCCTCTGTCAAAAAGGCGCGATATAGCTTTTTGACATTATGTTTTGAGAAGCGCTTCATATAGCTAGAAGCAGTCGTTTTGGTTTCTTTTTCAATCGATGGAATGCGACGGTCGCGCTCATCAATCCAACGTGTTACTTCTTTTTTACGGCGCTCGGCATCAAAAATATTGAGCGCCTTACCGATGATGTCATCGTATTTCTTATTTAAAGTATATAAAATTTGTTTTTTCTTTTGGCGTACATGGCTTTGAATCACCGATTTCATTTTTTTAACACGTTCTTCAATTGGCAAATACGCGTAATCCTCAAGGAATAGCTCCTGCAAATGACTAGCACGTAAAATACGGTATTTATCGATGTAAACATCTTCAAATAATACCGCCATTTCCTTCGCCAGTTCATCAACATATTGTTGCATCATATCGCGGTATTCAAGCGAGCCCTTTAGACGCGGAATATTCAGGTCAACTTTACGTTTATTAAGCGCCACAAGTTGTTCTAAATAGTGATTAGGATCCTCTAACTTCAGCTTGAGACCTGTTGCATCACGCACATAATCTGCGAAGGTAGACTGACGAATTTTTCCGACACCAAGCTCTGGTAGAACATCAGCGATATAGTCGATGAATAAATTATTTGGTGCTAAAATCATGAGCTGTGAGGCATTGAAATGTTCACCCATCGTATATAAAAAGTACGAAATACGGTGAAGTGCAATTGTCGTCTTTCCAGATCCGGCAGCACCTTGTACGATAATTGGCTGTTTTAGGTGCGCTCGAATAATTTCATTTTGCTCTGCTTGAATCGTCGAGACAATTTCTGTTAAACGCACGTCGGCTTTTCCTGCTAATGCGTCTTGTAGTAATTCATCATTCGTCGTTAAATCAATATCACGTACTTCGAGTAATTTGCCATGCTCAATTTTATATTGGCGCTTTGAAAATAAATGACCGTTCATTTCCTCGCCATTGACGTCATAGGTTACGTCACCTAAACGCCCATCATAATAAACATTCGCAACAGGGGAGCGCCAATCGACGACGACAGGCTCCTGTGTTTCTTTATCAAATAGCGATGTTTTCCCGATGTATAATTTTTCAGCTGCTTCGCCTTCCTTTTGAAAATGAATGCGTGCAAAATAAGGCTTTTGCATAATAGCCTCTAAGCCTTCCTTTTGATTACGTGCCATATCAAAGAAGCGAGCATTCGTTAAAATATTTAAATAGCTCGAGCTTGAATCTAAATATTCTAAGTCAGCCATCGATTTACGAATATTGTCCTGAGCCGTTTCAACGTCACGCGCCGATTCTTCGAGCACATTTGCCATATAGTGTTTGACGTATGCTAAATGACTGCGCTCCTGTTCAAATTCTGGATGCTGCATGAAAAATCCCTCCATCAAAAAGTCATACCCTTTACTATACGCCATTTTTTTCGACAACAAAAGTTTTCGCTAGCTTTGGCGATATGAACCGAGAGAAATGGCTTATCACACGCGAAAGCGTCTTTTGCCTACGACTTATTGTTAATTATGTGACAAGGTATGCCAATAGCCCGGTAAAACATTCGTATTACCATAAAAACCATGCGTAATGCCTCTATTAAATCGGTTCAGTTAATATGAAAAAGCAAATAATTAGTAATCATAAGAATTGAAACAGGCCGTTTTCAACCCGTAGAGGCTTAAAAGCGCCCCATTTTCTACGTTTTTGGGTAGTTTTTTTTAATTGACCATGCTAGAAAAACCTCGATCTTTTAAATGGCGCTATTTTCCGGCAGAGGCTCAAAATGAACCCAAAAAGGCATAAAATGGGATAAAAATGCCCTATTTTGAGCGACCTCAATTGAAAAGTTATCGTAATTACCGCCAAACTTTTAGTAGTTATCTTGCAAAAGTCTTTATTTAAACAAATGATTAATAACTTCGTATGTATATAGACGGATGGCTGACACTTATTCAAAAATATGTCGTATCCAAAACACGCCAGTTGGGGTTTTCATTCGCAGCTACAAAATAAAAAAGAATCGCTTAGTAGAAA
Organism: Candidatus Kurthia intestinigallinarum; assembly: GCF_003991225.1. Taxonomy (GTDB): domain Bacteria; phylum Bacillota; class Bacilli; order Bacillales_A; family Planococcaceae; genus Kurthia; species Kurthia populi. The sequence continues at coordinate 848,819 of NZ_JTFC01000031.1, read as the reverse complement.
TAAGCGATTCTTGTTATTACCATTTAGCGATATGCTCCTCGCATGTGCCAAGTAGCTGTTGAATATGAAAGTAGGCGCCGTTGTCCATTTTGACGCGCCCATTGTAATAACCGACCATTTGATGAACTACTGACGTCACAAGCTTCGCATCTGATTCGGCGACACGCTCGAAAAATGGGGTGAATGTTAGCTCCACATCTTTTGAAAAACGCGTCTTTACTTTCCATGGCTTCATATAATCGGCAGCATCATAGGCGAATAATACATCCTCATGAATTTTCGTCATATGCCCATCAATGAACAGTGCATTTTCTGTCATACCGGTGCCATCTGTCCATGAACCACCAAGATTTAAGCCAACACGATGGAAGCCCAGTCGTTGGGAGGCCATTCCCCAGTTCCATGTTGCCACGCGCGGCCATATCCCACGCCCGTAGTCGAGAACAGCGAATGATTCGAGTGGCTCAAAGAGATACTTCTTATCACCGAGTTTGACATAGCCAGTAGTTGGTAGGTTATGGTGCTTCGCTGTGAATTGGAAGGTTTTGCGGTTCCATGGAATAACTACATTTAGCGATTCATCGTCCTTTGGATGGCTAATTGTCAGCTCCGCTTCGAGTATATCATCATCAAAATCAGGTACATACACACTTAGCTTCGTTTCATGCTGAGCTGTATGTAAAATATTGATTTTCATTTCACTATTATTGAAGGTGACAGTTTGTAGTACTTCCTCAGACATTTTTACATGATGACTCAGTGGTGGCAATGTAATTGTTTTTTCGAAAAAGCGCTGTGTTTCATATTCTAGGAAGTAGACAAAGCACACGACCGCATAATCGAGGTGGCTAATCGTCGCTGAAAATAAAATTTCATCGCCAAAGACACACCAATAATTCCACTTTTTCTTACGCATAAAATGACCCTTCAAATTACTTGTAATCAATGGTTGTCGAGCATAGCCGATTGCTTGGGGATTTAAATTCCCTTTTTGGTCGCAAAGCATCGTCGGCTGTAAAAGTTCTTTTTCAGCGTGCTGTGTCAATGTCTAAACATCCTTTCCGTACAAACGTATATAACCTCATTGTAGCAAAAAAATACTAAGGTGTCTTACTGAATTTGGCCCCTAAAATAGAAAAGGAGAATCGCAATTTTTTGCGATTCTCATGTAGTTAAGAAAACAGTCCAGCCCAGAAAAATCGGATGATTTCTTCTGCTCCTTGGCGAGGTGTTTCAAAGAGACGTGTTTCATCATAATCAGTATAACGTCCAACATTCATTAGCGCTAAAAAGGTATGCAAAATAAATGTCACATCTTTTTTAGGAATCGTTCCAAGTAGCATTTCTCGTTCGAATGCATCACGAATCGCTTCATGCATAAATTCCTCCGATGCATGAACACTTTGCTGTTGTGCAGGCGACAAGCTAGGGAAGGCCTCGCGAATAAAATTATTAATATCGACATTTGCTGTGGCATTGGCATACACTTCAAGTAAATTAATTAAGCGTTCTTTAAACGAATAGCGTTCGTCTGCAAGCACACACTCGGTCCTTTTTTTTATGCGACTCATCAGTTGAATAATCGTTTCGGTGAACAGTGCAGCTTTTGAATTGTAATAATAATAAATTGTTGCCTTCGTAACATTCCCAGCTTCTGCTATGCTATCCATTGAGACAGCTTTATAGCCATGAGTCATGAATTCTTTTGATGCAACGATTAGAATTTTTTGTTGCATCGGTATATTTTGCGAATCTTTTTTTGGTCTACCAATTGTTCGCCCAGTTGTCTTTGACATCAAGGGGACCCCTCTTTTCTAAAAATAATTACATAATTATACCATGAAGTGGGAAAAGTTAATTAGTGAACATACTTGAATAATTAACTATCGAGTATATATAATTAGTTAGAAGAAAAAAGGAGGGTTTTTTACATGAAGAAGCATCCATTAGAATTATGGGGCAATTTAGTTGCAAGTAAGAAGGGGCGCTGGCTATCACTTCTATTTTGGATTTTACTTGTAGCAGTAGTGTCATTTAGTTGGCCACAAATTAATAGCATCGATAATGTGTCGAGTGAAAACTTAAAAGACACAGAGATGTCAAAACAAGCTGCAAAAATTGTAGAAGAACAATTCCCGGATGATTCGGGAACGCCATTATTACTTGTGTGGCATCGTGAAGAGGGGCTTACACAAAAGGATTTAGAGAAAGTGCAGGCACTGTATAAAGAATTGGACGAAAATCCAGTGAATGCACAATCACTTGTACCACCACTTCATAAAACACCACCACAAGCGTTATTAGAAAGCGTTTCAGAAAATGGCTCAACGCTTGTGACACCTGTATTTTTTGAAAAGGGCGCGAATACAGAAGCCTTTGAAAAAGGATTAGATGACATCACGAAATTAGTGAAGGATGATGTGTCATTAGAAGGTAAGTATGAGGGCAATGATGAACTAAACTTACGTTACACAGGTCCAGTAGCGATTTCAGTAGATGCAACCGGCTTATTTGCGAGTGCCGATGTGAAGTTGATGATTGCGACGGTGCTTTTAGTACTTGTTTTACTTATTTTAATTTACCGTTCGCCATTACTTGCTATCATTCCAATTATTGCGGTAGGTCTTGCTTATGGTGTCATTAGTCCAGCACTTGGCTTTATGGCTGATCATGGTTGGATTGATAAGGATGCACAGGCAGTGTCCATTATGACGGTATTGTTATTTGGTGCCGGCACCGATTATTGTTTATTCCTGATTTCAAAATATCGTGAAATTTTATTAGAGGTTGAGGATAAAGGGAAGGCGATGGCACAGGCTGTTAAAGAGTCAGGTGGCGCTATTTTAATGAGTGCGTTAACAGTAGTTGCGGGTCTTGCAACGCTTGCACTTGCTAACTACGGTACATTTGAGCGCTTCGCTGTACCATTTAGCTTTGGCGTCCTAATTATGGGCTTAACAGCATTGCTTGTATTACCAGCATTACTTGTTATCATTGGTCGTGCTGCGTTTTGGCCATTCGTTCCACGTACAGTAGAAATGGAAGAGGCACGTGCTAAAAAACGTAATAAACCATTTAAACAACATCGTCCACAGCATAAATTTAGTCAAAAAATCGGGAATCTGGTTACAAGTAAACCGATGACCATTATTATTGTGACGGTTATTTTATTAGGTGCGCTTGCTGCATTTGCACCGAAAATTAAATTCACATTTGATATTTTATCATCATTCCCAGAAGACATGACGTCTCGCGAGGGTTACACATTAGTAGAGAAAAACTTCTCTCCAGGTGAGCTTGCGCCAGTACAAATCATCGTCGATACAGATGGCAAGGATATCGATCTCCAAAAAGATTTAGAGAAATTAAACTTTGCTGCGAGCGTTGATGAAAAACGTGTCGGTGAAAAAGACGAGGCAATTCAGCTTTATCAATTGGATTTTAAAGACAATCCATATGCAGCAGAATCATTAGATAATATTCCTAAAATTAAAGACAAAGCCATTGCACTTCTTGAAGATGCAGGGGTAAGTGATGCGAAGGACCGCGTGTGGATTGGCGGCGAAACAGCCTCTCAATACGATGAGATGAAAGTAATTGAGGATGATGAAAAAATCATTATGCCTGTTATTATCGCGTTAATTGCATTGCTATTATTAGTGTACTTGCACTCAATTACCGCAACCCTTTACTTGATTGCAACCGTTATCCTATCGTACTTCTCAGCGCTTGGTCTTGGCTGGATTGTGCTACATTATGGTATGGGCATTGACGCTATTCAAGGCTCGATTCCACTATATACATTCGTATTCTCGGTTGCACTTGGTGTCGATTACAACATCTTTATGGTGTCAGAAGTTTGGCAGCGCCGTAAGCATAAGAATTTAAAAACCGCGGTATCAGAAGGTGTTAAATATACAGGTAGTGTGATTACGTCCGCTGGTTTAATTTTAGCGGGTACATTCGCGGTGCTTGCGACATTACCAATTCAAGTATTAGTTCAATTTGGTATTATTACCGCAATCGGTGTCTTACTTGATACGTTTATCGTTCGACCACTTCTTGTACCAGCACTTACGATGAAATTTGGTCGTGCTGCATTCTGGCCAGGTAAGCTTTGGAAAAAGAAAGTAGATGAATAACGAACGTTGTGGTATCGTTGAATCGAATAGATTTCATAGGAGTGAGTCATTGTGAATAGTCAATCATTATCAGTAAGAGAAGCCATCTTAGAGCGCCGTTCAGTTGGTGTATTTAATAAACAACCTGTAGATGCGCAAGATATTTTAGACATCATCAACGATGCTGTATGGGCACCGAATCATAAAAATCGTCAACCATGGCGCGTTATTCTTGGTATTGGTGAAGGATTACCAAAAGTATTGGACATCATTCGTGATGTGACAATCCCAAATCACGCGCATTTAACGGCAGAGGACATCGAGCATAAAATGACGAAATTCTTATCACCAGGTGCGTATGCATTTGTGGTGGTACCAGAGGATTTACGTCAGCATGAGCGTACAGAGGATTTTGCGGCAGCGAGCTGCTTCATCCAAAACATGATGTTACTTGCATGGGACCGTGGTATCGGTTCAATTTGGAAAAACCCAACATGGTTAGACAGCCCGGAATTCACAGAAGCCATTGGTGCAAAACCAGGTGAACGTGTCATTGCGATGGTTCAACTAGGCTATTTTGACAAAGTTCCTGCGAAGAAAACACGTAAAACAGCAGAAGAAATCGTTACATTCTTCGGCGAATAATCCACAAAAAAGAAGGAATCGCGCAAAAGCGCGATTCCTTCTTTTATTATCATGATTTTTTAATTAAATTTTTTCGATTGATGCAATTTCAGTTAGATAATCAGATACGACACGTAGGCCTTTATCGAAGTTTTCTAAGTGGAAGTGCTCGTTTGGTGCATGGAAGTTTTCAGTTGATAGCGCGAAGCCCATCATGATAACGGGTGCAGCTAAGATTTCATCGAATGTAGAAACGATTGGAATCGAACCACCTGAACGGATGAATGCTGTTTTTTGGTCGTATTGTGTTTCATAAGAATGACCAGCAGCTTGTACATATGGGTGATCAAATGGTGCGATAAATGGTTTCCCTTTATCGAATTCAGTAATTTCGATATCAACGCCTTCTGGTTGATGTTTCGCTACATGCGCACGAAGTAGTGCAACGATTTCATGTGGATCTTGATTTGGTACAAGACGACATGTGATTTTTGCGCCAGCTTGTGCAGGAAGAACGGTTTTCACACCTTCGCCAGAGAAGCCACCAAATACGCCGTTAATTTCAAGTGTTGGACGAGCCCATGTTTGTTCAAGATATGAGAAGCCTTCTTCACCGAATAATGTTTTGACGCCAGCCTCTTCTTTCATTTGCTCTGCATCAAAGCCAAGCTCAGCGTAGGCTGCGCGCTCGTCATCAGAGATAGGTAACACGTTATCGTAGAAGCCTTCAACCGCGATATGACCGTTTTCATCGTGGAATGACGCTAAAATATCCGCTAATACGTGGATTGAGTTATGCACACCACCACCGTACATACCTGAGTGAAGGTCACCTTTTGCTGTACGAACATCAATTTGAATACCAGTTAAGCCACGTAGTGAATACACAACAGCTGGTTTACCAGGTGCATATAAAGAAGTATCTGAAATTAATACAACATCTGCTTTTAAGTAATCTTTGTGGTCTGCGATAAATTGGTCTAAATGAACAGAACCAATTTCTTCTTCCCCTTCGAAAATAACTTTTACGTTTACAGGAAGTTTTTCGTCTGATGCAAGCATAGCCTCTAGCACTTTAACGTGCATAAATACTTGGCCTTTATCATCTGAAGAACCACGAGCATACATGATATTGTCACGAATTTCAGGTTCAAATGGCATGCTGTCCCAAAGCTCAACAGGGTCTACTGGTTGTACGTCATAGTGACCGTATACAAGAACTGTTGGTGCACCTTCAGCGTGTAACCAGTCAGCTGTTACGACAGGATGGCCCGCTGTATCGTGAATAGTCGCATTTTCCATACCAGCAGCTGTTAATAGGTCAGATAAGTGGTTCGCTGCTTTGTACATATCATCTTTATGTTCTGAAAGAGAGCTGATGCTTGGAATGGCTAAAAAAGCTTTCATTTCGTCAAGATGACGTTCGCGATTTTCTGTAAAATATTGATTTAAATTTTCTAATTGAGTCACTGAAAATCCCTCGCTTTATTATTTTCTATTTGCACTACAAATTATATCATAGCAACAATTGGAAGTCTTTTAGCGCGTATAATTTAAGAAAAGTGGTATAACAGAAGTAATACGAGTGGAGGAGGACGGAAAATGGAGTTTGTATTTTTAGCGATACTACTCGCACTGTCGAGCTATTTTGCGGCAGCAGAAACTGCGCTAACGGCAATTAATAAAATGAAAGTAAGATTACGAGCCGCAAACGGGGATGCGCGGTCGATTCAAATGTTAAAAATTATTGAGAAGCCGGACCGTATGATTACGACGGTGTTAATTTTAAATAATGTCGTCAATATTTTACTGCCAACGATTGTGACAATTATCGCGTTAAATCACGGCTGGAAAGTATCGCTCGCAACAGCCATTTTAACGATTGTCCTCATTTTATTTGCGGAAGTGCTACCAAAAACAATGGCAGTGACCTATGCGGAGCCGATGTCCTATTCAAAACCTGTGTTGATGCCAATTTATTATTTAGTAAAAATATGTACACCGGTTGCAATCATTGTACAAGGTTTTACAAATATTTTTATTCGTATTTTGACTCGTGGCAAGGTAACGGAGGCGAAGATGACGAAGGATGAGGTGCGTGCAGTTATCGATATTGCTGAAACATCTGGCGCCTATGATTCAATAGAAGGAAAGCGTTTAAAAGAAGTACTCGATTTTCCTGATAAGGATGTCGAGGACGTGCTTGGTGCGCATCGAACGGAAATTGTCGCACTGCCGCTTACAGCGGACTTTGATGCGGTGCGCGATGTGATTTTAAATAATGGCTACACACGTTACCCGGTGTATGACGGGGATATTGACCATATTGTTGGGCTGTTTTTATCGAAAAAGCTCGTTGAGTGGTCGATTGAGCCGCAGCGTCCGCTCACAGAATTTCTTGATACAGAACCATTATTTGTCGTGGCGAATTTAGATGTAGAAAAAGTGTTTAAACGGATGACGGGAGCTAAAAAGCATTTAGCGATTGTCCTAGATGAATACGGTGGCACATTAGGAATTGTGACGACTGAGGATATGATTGAAGATATGATTGGACAGGAAATTGAGGATGAAACCGACCGTGATAGTCCGCTTATTTACGAGGCAAGCGAATCGGTATTGATTTGTAGTGACCGCATTGAAATCGAGCAGGTGAACAAGTTACTACACGCAGAAATACCATTCGACCATGATATTGTTGGGGGACTAATACTGGAGGAAATGCAGCGACTGCCACGACCGAATGATGTATTTGAAGCATTTGGCTTAACCTTTACAGTAAATGAAGTAGAAGGCACACATGCGACAAAGGTGACAATCGTGAAAGGTTCATAAGATGAAAAAGGGCTTCTACATAGCGTAGCAGTCTTTTTTTATGCGCTTTTCGGGGTACATTACACGAAAAAGTTCCAAACCTTACATGATTGTAAGGTAAATGAAAGTTAAGTCGATGGAGCGTAAGGTAAAACTTCGCGATAATAAGAATGTAAACAACAACACATAACCTTAACGATACAGCTGGTACACAGCTATAAATAGACAAATAAAACTTTAGGAGGTTTAACGTTATGGAAACTTTACAAACAACTACACTAAATGAAGTATATGAGGAATACAATCGCTACATCTATCATCTTTGCTTAAAACTTACACGCAATAAAGCAGAAGCAGAAGATTTAATGCAAGAAGTTTGGGTGAAAGTCGTACGCTACGAATCATATGTTGCACAAGTTGATCATTTAAAAGCCTGGTTAACAACAATCTGCATGAATACATTCCGCGACCGTTACCGTAAAAATGTACGCCGCAGCAAATACATGATGAACCAACCTGATACACTTGACGTGCCAGTGCTTGATTTAGTTCCAAACGATGACCTATCTACGGAGGAGTTAATCGAAAAGGAAGATGTCGCAAAGGTCGTACAAGAAAAAATCAGCCAATTAGACGGTATTTACAAAAATACATTACTTTACTTTTACGTACACCAACTTTCTTTAATCGAAATCGCTGACATTATGAAAGTATCAATCGGTACAGTAAAATCACGCCTATTCCGCGCGAAAGCACGCCTAAAAGAAATGGTATTATCAGACGAAGCCGCAACATCAGCAATTATGGCTTAACCTAAGTGATGAAAACGCCGTTTAGTGCTGATGGGCGTTTATAGCGCTCGACAAGTGACGATTAGTCGCGACAGAGAGTGCGAAACGACCCGAGGCACTGGTGTTTGAATCCGGATAGAATAAGTGATGAATCGACTCGTTCAGATTCGAAGGGCAAATAAAGCTTCTGACAAGCGGCGACTAGCCGCGTCGGAAGAAGCGATTTGACCCGAGAAACTAGTCGATGAATCCGGATAAAGAAAAACGCCATTATTCCATAAAATCTACTACTGACCGAGAAGCAGTAGTAGCACAAATTCTTAATACATAGCACGATGTCGTCAACATTGGTGCTACGTCAAAACTCATCAATTTAGCACATAGAACAGCAGCTTTGTCAGACAGCTGTATTTCGCAATCCTTCTAAGGCTCGATGATTGAAGTGGTCGAGACCCGATTAAGGTTTATATATAGAGAGGCTTTGACATACATGTAAAAGCAATCTCTCCTATGAGCATAAGAAAAACCGGAATCGCACTATTGTGCGGTTCCGGTTTTTCGTTGCGAACGCTCAAAAAGAAAAATGACGTGTTTCGTCCTAGTCTTCTTTTTTGCGTAAAAAAACGCCACGCAAAAATGCGTGACGTTTATGCATTTCTTCCCACACAAAAAGAAATGCGTCAACATGACTTTTAAGCTTGCAGGCATTTCATAAAAATGACTTGCAAGGTTTTTAATTCATCAGCAGTAAGCATGCCAAACATGCGATTCACAAGTGCCTCGATATGTTCGTATGCTTCCTCTAATAATTGTTTTCCTTCCGCTGTAATCTCTAATTGAGAGGCGCGGCGGTCGGATTGATTTTGCGTTTTTTTAATGTATTCAGCCTTTAATAGCTTACTTGTCAGGACAGTTACGCCACCAGTAGTTACATGTAACGTCTCTGCCAAATCGGAAGGGCGTAGCGGACCTTTGGAATCGAGTAGATCCAATAATAAAATATGTGTTTTAGATAACCCCAGATTATTATGGCTATTCCATTCATTTGCCCATTTACGTTCGATTGCAGCCGCTACTTCAAAAAGCGCTGTGATGCCGTTATTATGGCGATCTATCACTTTAATCATCTCCAAATTTTCTGACGTCTAGTAATCGTTCGCAAGGCGTTGCATTTCAAATAATTCGTAAGCACGTACTTTACGAGGAATGAAGCGACGGATATCCATTTCGTTATAGCCAACTTGCAGACGTTTTGCATCTACAAGAATAGGACTACGCAGCATTTTTGGATGTTCTTTTACGATGCTATATAACTCTTGAATCGATAATGCGTTAATATCGCAGTTCAGGTTTTTATAGTCTTTTGAGTTTGTTGAAATGATTTCATCTGTGCCATCTTCTGTCATGCTCAAAATTGTTTTGAACTCAGATAATGATAGTGGATCCGATGTAATACGCTTTTCAGTGTATTCAATCCCGTTGTCACGTAACCATTGTAAGGCTTTTTTAGATGATGTGCAGCTTGTTTGTGTGTAAATTGTAACAGTCATGTAAATTCCTACTTTCGTTCGTTTAGTATACATATATCTTATCAGTAAGATATTGATAAGTCAAATTGAAAATTGTGAATAAAAGATGAATATTCGTGGTAAAAAGAGAATATTTATCGTAAATACAGGTTTAAAACGCTGTATTCATAGATAGGACGTATTTAAATGGTACAGGTTGCAACCGAACCTCTTTATCAGAAAATACGTACAAATACCGTCATGACGGTATTCATCAGACTATACCAATTTTGAAAGCGTTTTCTTTCACAAAATGGACAAAAAAATACGATCAAAGAATCGGAAATTTCTTTGGTCGTATTTCTTTTAATGAATATCTTGTTTTTTAAAGTTACCGCCACTAATTTCCGACATATTACTAAATGCGAGGAATGCCGTGGGGTCGATTTCTTTTACAATCGATTTAAGTTTTGCTTCTTCTAAACGGCTAATGACACAGAAAATCACTTGTTTTTCATCATTTGTGTAGCCACCACGGCCGTTTAAGTAGGTCACGCCACGACCTAAGCGGAACATAATTTTTTCGCCGAGTAGGTCCGGTTTGTCGCTAATAATCCAAATTGATTTCGTTTGATTAAAGCCTTCCGATACGAGGTCAATCGTTTTAAATGCAATAAAATAGGCGATAAGTGAATACATCGCGCGGTCGAGTCCGAATACAAAACTCGCGCTACCTAAAATAAATAAGTTCATGAATAAAATGATTTGACCAACTGAAAATGGAGATTTTTTATTGAACATAATGGCGAGCGTCTCACTGCCATCTAAGCAACCGCCTGAGCGAATCGCAATGCCGACACCAATACCAAGCATAATGCCGCCGAGTACCGTTGCGAGTAGCGTATCATTTGTGAATGCGCCGTGATGTGGAATGAATGTAGTAGCAAGCGATAAAATGAGGATGCCGTACGTTACAGAAATGGCAAAGCTTTTACCGATTTGTTTGTAGCCAAAATAAAGAAATGGCAAGTTTAAAATGAATAAAAAGAGGCCAAGTGAGAGGCCGGTCATGTGTGAAATCATCATGGCAATACCGGTTACGCCGCCATCGATGAGTTGATTGGGGATTAAAACATTTTCAAGTGCAATCGCCATAATAAGTGCTCCCGCGGTAATGCCTAAGAAGTTTAATGCGATTTTTTTGAGCCCAGCTGTGCGTCTGGGCGCTGTACTGTCTGCTATATCATTTGTCAAAATAAAACACCGTCCTTATGTACTAGTCTACGCTCATTTTCCATCTGATGCCACTTGTATCCATAAAAAAAGAGAATTACCACAAGGGTAATTCTCAAAAAAATTATTGGTGGCCAGTAGAGAACCATTCTGCAACATCCCATACTTTTGTTACAAGACCTTCGTAAAATTCAGGCTCATGTGATACGAGAACGATTGTGCCTTTATATTCTTTCATTGCACGTTTTAGCTCTTCTTTTGCATCGATATCTAAGTGGTTTGTTGGTTCATCAAATAGCATCCAGTTTGACTCATCCATCATCAATTTACAAATACGAACTTTCGCTTGTTCGCCACCTGATAATTGGCTCATTGGGCGGTTGATGTGCTCACTTTTTAGACCAGTTTTTGCTAGTAATGAACGAACCGTACCTTGTGTCAGGCTAGGATACGCATTCCAGATAACGTCGATTGGTGTTTCTTTTCCGGCTTTTACCTCTTGTTCGAAGTAAGATGGGAATAGGAAGTCACCGCGCTCAACTTTCCCATCGAGTGCAGGGATTTTACCAAGCATTGTTTTTAGTAAGGTTGATTTACCAACACCATTCATCCCAACAAGCGCGATTTTTTCGCCACGTTCGATTTCGAATGTAAGTGGTGGAAGTAGTGGTTTGTCATAACCAATCACTAAATCTTTTGCTTCGACTACATAGCGGCTTGAGCTACGTGATTCTTCGAAACGGAATGTCGGTTTTGACGCCGTTTCTGGACGATCGATGATTTCCATACGATCCAATTGTTTTTGACGAGATTTGGCACGACCTGTTGTGGAGAAACGCGCCTTATTTTTTTGGATAAAGGTTTCTTGTTGCTTGATGAATTCTTGTTGTTTTTCATAGGCGTCGATATGTTGACGTTTATTGATTTCTGCAAGCTCTAAGAATTTTTCATAAGATGCTGTATAGCGTGTTAATTTAGAGAATTCTAGGTGGAAAATAACGCCTACTACATCATTCATGAATTCCACATCATGTGAAATTAATAAGAATGCATGTGGGTAATCTTTTAAATACGTACGTAACCAATCGATATGCTCTTCATCTAAATAGTTGGTCGGTTCATCTAGTAATAATACTTTTGGTTTTTCAAGTAAAAGCTTCGCAAGTAATAGCTTTGTACGTTGACCACCTGATAGGGCAGCGACGTCACGGTCAAGACCAATTGCATCTAAGCCAAGACCACGTGCTACTTCTTCTACTTTCATATCAAGTGTGTAGAAGTCGCCCGCTTCAAGCATATCTTGTACTTCTGCCATATCTTCTAGTAATTGCTCTAATTCTTCTGGTGTGGCATCGCCCATTTTTTCAGCGATTGTATTTAGCTCTTGCTCTTTTTCAAATAGGATAGCGAATGCGTCGTTTAATGTGTCACGAATCGTTTTTCCTGGTGTTAATACGGTATGTTGGTCAAGGTAGCCGTAATGTGTTTTTGGTAGCCATTCTACGCGTCCTGTATCATGGACAGCTTGACCTGTGATGATGCTCATTAATGTTGATTTACCAACGCCGTTTGCGCCGACAAGACCAACGTGCTCGCCTTCGACAATGCGGAATGATACGTCTTTGAATAATGTACGGTCCCCGAATGAGTGACCAAGTTTATCTACTGTTAAAATTGCCATGTTGCTACTATTTCCTCCTATTATATGCAAAACAAAACTCCGAAACGCCGAAGCATTTTGGAGCTGTGTTAACGTGAAATTTATTGTAATTCTTGAAGCTGTTTGTTTAGTAATGCTAATTCGTTTTCCATATCTGTCAGGCGTTGCTCAGCTTTTTCTAGTTGCTCATGATGCCCCGTTGATTCGATTTTTTCGATATCACCTTGTTGACGGATATAGTCGCTTTTTAACTCTAAAATTTGATATTCAATTTCTGATTTTGTAGCCATTTAAAAAAGCTCCTTCTTTACTTAGGTTGTCATTGCTGTTAATTGTAACATACGTTCAATTAATTCCGCATTACAATTGTTTCGAGTTCACAATACGGGCAGATATTTAGTAAACTAAAAAAGATAAATAATAGAACGGAGAGAATCCTATGCATACTATCGAGCAAATTAATGAAACACGCGATTTTATTTTAGAAAAAATTACGGTGCAGCCACAAGTAGGTCTTATTCTTGGCTCAGGCCTTGGTACATTAGCAGATGAGGTTGAAAATGCCACAGTCATCCCTTATACAGACATTCCAAACTTCGCAAAATCAGGTGCTATCGGCCATGCCAATGAACTTGTCATTGGTGAATTAGAAGGCAAGATTGTCCTAGCGATGAAAGGTCGTTTTCACTACTACGAAGGCTTCTCAATGGATGAAGTAACATTCCCTGTGCGCGTCATGAAAGCACTAGGCATCGAGCAATTAATCGTCACAAATGCATGTGGTGCAGTAAATACAGACTTTAAACCGGGTGACTTAATGTTAATTGAAGACCATATTAACTTAACAGGTCAAAATCCATTAATCGGACCAAATAATGATGAGCTAGGCACACGCTTCCCAGATATGTCGAACTTATACGACAAGGACTTACGCAAGCTTGCAGCAGACGTTGCAGCACAGCAAGGCTTTGATCTACAAACAGGCGTATATGCTTGGTGGAGTGGTCCAACATATGAAACACCTGCTGAAATCCGTATGATTCGTACATTAGGTGCGGATGCGGTTGGTATGTCGACAGTACCAGAAGCGATTATTGCACGTCATGGACAAATGCGTGTACTAGGAATTTCTTGCCTAACGAATATGGCAGCTGGCGTTCTTGACCAACCATTAAATCATCAAGAAGTAATCGATGTAGCAGCACAAGTAAATAAGAAATTTACAGGGCTTATTAAAGGCGTCGTAGCAGCACTATAAGCTTCATTCAAAAGACTGAATTTATTCGGAAAGTCTTTCTGAAAATGATTATCACTGATACAATACGAGTAAATAATGAAATTCTTTGGAGGTTACACCTATGAAAATCTTACTTGTTGATGGTACAGTGCTTGGTCGTAAAACAGGTGCTATTTTAGAACAAGTTCAAAAATATATTGCACAATTCGATTCAAGTTTAGAGCTTGAAATCTTAACGTTTTCAGATTATCAACACGAAATCGTTGATGGTCGTCCATTCGAGCAATACAACGAAGGCCTACAAGAGATGGTGAAGAAAATTGAATCAGCAGATGGTTATATTTTCGCAACACCTATTTTCCAAGGTTCCATTCCAGGCGTCTTGAAAAATGCTTTTGATTTCTTACATCCGAAAGCACTGCGCTATAAACCAGTATCAATCGTAGCGAACGGCGGAACGTATCAGCATCACCTCGTTGTTGAAAACCAATTAAAACCGATTCTTGATTACTTCCGTTGTTTAGTAACACCAAACTATGTGTACACACATTCTTCTCACTTTGATGCAGATAATAATATTACGGACCAAAATGTACAAGAACGTCTACAAGAGCTTGCGCGCGTGTTCGTAAAATACTGTGAAATGAGCAAGATTTTACCGAAAGAAACAATCGATCAGCATTAATCTAAAAGGGGCCTTCACTGCATCACGCAGTGAGGGCCTCTTTCTGTTATACTCGAGGCAAGAGGTGACGAAGATGATTGAAAAACAACTACAAGAAGTCGAGCTAATCATTTTTATTGAAGACGAGGACGATATGGCCGAGTCATTAGAGGATTTAAAAGCGTACGCCAAAACGTATGAGTTAGACCATGTTGAGGTTGCAGCGCAGCACAAAGAAACAGTAGATGACGAACGTGTGAAGTATATTGTGACACTTGAAATTAGTCGTGATAGCGAGAATTTAGGCCGTAAATATGAAACAGAAGAGCAAAAAGTATTTGGCTTTGGTGATTAAAATTATACTTTTCAGAAAGTTCATGCTACAATAGTGGCAACTATTTCGAATCGGAGGTGAAAAGAATGAAAAACTCAGCTTATATGACATCTGCACAATTAGATAATGCGCTTTATTTTGCACGTGTCATTACGTTCAAATTTGATGCTAACGGGATTCGTACGCCCTTTTTTAACACAACATCAAATTAAAACGTAGCTGATGAACTTCATTCTTTTCATAAAATGAAAGGACTGTTCGTTGATGAGCAGTCCTTTTTTGTATGCTCAGCTGCGTTGTATGGAGGAAAATACAATGACAGTAAAAGTAGAAAACATAACAAAAACAGTGGGCGGTAATACGCTTTTTAAAGACCTAGATATCACGATTCCTACAGGGAAGCACGTCGCACTCGTCGGACGCAATGGCACAGGGAAAACGTCGCTTCTACGCCTGATTGCGGCGGTAGATAGCATCGACAGTGGGCGCATTATTACACCAAAGGATAGCAAAATCGGCTACCTTCATCAAATTCCACAATACGGAATAGAGACAGTCGAAGAGGTGCTACTGCATGCGTTTCATGACTTACAAAATATGCAGCAAACGATGCAACAGCTCGAGGCACAAATGGCTAGAGAGATGGATGACCGTGTACTCGAAAAATACGGTGAGCTACAGGAGCGCTTTATGCAACTTGGTGGCTATGAAATGCAGTCGAAGATGATGACCGTTGCGAATGGTTTAGGCATCGCCCTATTTTTAGATAAGCCGTTCGAGGCACTAAGCGGCGGCGAAAAAACGAAAGTCATGCTCGCGCATATTTTGCTTGGTGAGCCGACGATTTTATTGCTTGATGAACCGACGAATCACTTAGATTTACGTGCGATTGAATGGCTTGAATATTATGTGAAGCAATTTGACGGCACTGTGATTGTCGTTAGTCATGACCGTCGTTTTATGAATGAAGTGGCCGAGCAAATTATTGAGCTTGAAGACGGCGAAGCCTTTGTTAGCCAAGGGAATTATGATGCATATGTGGCCGCAAAAGAGGCGCATATTGCGTCGCAGTTTTCGCAGTACAATGAACAGCAAAAAAAGATAAAAAAAATGAAGGAATCTATTCGTAGATTACGTCAATGGGCGAACGAGGCATCACCACCAAACCCGGATTTATTCCGCAAGGCAAAAATGATGGAAAAGGCACTAGCACGTATTGAAGTCGTGAAAAAGCCAGTAGTTGCGAAGAAAATGAATCTTGCACTGCAAGCAGAGTCTAGGAGTGGTAAGGAGGTTGCAGCTTTTGAAGATGTGACCGCCTGTGCGGGGAATCGGGTTTTATTTTTTGAAGCAAATTTTAGCATTTACTGGCAGGATAAATTGGCGATTGTAGGCGATAATGGCACAGGTAAGTCGACGATTTTAAAACTATTACTCGCCGAGCGCGAAGCTTACGACGGAAGTGTAAAGCTCGGCAGCAATGTGCAAATCGGCTATCTTGCCCAGCAGTTTGATACATTTCAGCCAGAGGACCGGCTAATCGATGCCTTTCGTGATGAGGTCGCAGTGACAGAGGGCGAGGCACGTCATATACTCGCGCAGTTTTTATTTTATGGCTATGACGTTTTTAAAAAGGTGAAGGACTTAAGTGGTGGCGAGAAAATGCGGCTACGTCTTGCGCAGCTCATGCAGCAAAAGGTCAATTTACTTTTACTTGATGAGCCGACGAATCATCTCGACATTGAATCGCGTGAGGTGCTTGAAGAAACGCTTGAAAACTTTGATGGCACCGTTATCGCTGTTAGTCATGACCGCTATTTTTTAGAGAAATTATTCACGCGTACAGCATGGATTGAGCATGAATGTGTCACGATGCATGATGGGCCTTATGACTTTGCGAAGGATAAACAGCGTGCGCAAGCGATTGAGCGCGAAATTACATTCTTAGAACGAAAACTTACGCATACAGAGGATGCGCATCTTACACAGCAGCTCGAAAAGCTCTATGAGGCATTGTAAGGTCGCAAACATCGTCTACATTCCGTTATAATAAAAGCATCGAAAGGAATGAGAGATATGGCAAAATCATTAGTTATCGCTGAGAAACCGTCAGTTGGTCGCGACATTGCACGCGTCCTAAAATGTACGAAAAAAGGCAATGGTAGCTTAGAAGGCGATAAATATGTCGTAACATGGGCGCTTGGTCATCTTGTGACACACGCAGACCCTGAGCAATACGACAACAAATATAAAGAGTGGAAAATGGACGATCTACCAATCGTGCCGGAACCATTTAAATTAGTACCGATTCGTCAAACAACGAAGCAATTTAATGCAGTAAAAAGTTTATTAAATCGCGGTGACATTAACGAAGTTATTATCGCAACCGATGCAGGGCGTGAGGGTGAATTAGTTGCGCGCTGGATTTTAGTGAAAGCAAAATCGAAAAAACCAATTAAACGTTTATGGATTTCTTCTGTAACGGATAAAGCAATCAAAGAAGGATTTGCGAAGCTACAAGATGGTCATAAATATGATGCACTATACGAAGCGGCAGTTGCGCGTGCCGAGGCTGACTGGGTCGTTGGGATTAATGCAACACGTGCCTTAACGGTAAAGCATAATGCACAGCTATCATGTGGTCGTGTGCAAACACCAACACTGGCGATGATTTATGAACGTGAGCAGCAAATTAAAAACTTTAAACCAAAAACATTCTACGGTCTACAAGCCCTAACGAATAAAACAACATTCACATGGCATGAGCAAGGTTCAAACCAAGCACAGTCATTTGATAAAGAAAAAGTGGACCGTATTTTAAAAAGCTTAGATTCGGTTCATTCAGGCGAAATTGTCGATGTCAAAACAACGCCGAAGAAAAAATATGCACCAACATTATTTGATTTAACGGAGCTACAAAAAGAGGCGCATAAACGCTGGAGCTGGTCAGCAAAAGAAACGTTATCAACGCTACAGCATTTATATGAGCACCATAAAATCGTGACCTATCCGCGTACTGATTCGAAGCATTTAACAGCGGATATTCAAGGAACATTTAAAGAGCGTATTAAGGCGACGACTAGTGGCGATTCACGTCAGGCGGCCAATGCGCTATTACGTCACACAACGGTGCAAGCACAAAAAGGTGTCATTAATGATGCGAAAGTGTCGGACCACCATGCCATCATTCCAACAGAGGAGCCGGTTATTTTACCGAATTTATCTGATAAAGAACGTAAGCTATATGATCTGATCGTCAAACGCTTCCTAGCAGTATTTTATGGCCCTTATGTGTATGATCAAACAGTTGTGACATTAAAAGTAGGTAATGAATTATTTACGGCAAAAGGAAATACTGTACGTGACCAGGGCTGGCGCGCGGTGTATAACCATGATGAGGATGATACGGTATCATTACCCGATTACCAAAAAGGTGCCAAGTTAGAGGTGCGTGCTGTTGCACAAACATCAGGTCAAACGAAGCCACCTGCACCGTTCAATGAAGGAACGCTTCTTGCGGCGATGGAAAATCCAGCGCAGTTTATGCAAGGGGAATCAAAAGAATTAATTCAAACATTAAATGAAACAGGCGGTATTGGAACGGTGGCGACACGTGCCGATATTATAGAAAAGCTCTTTAAATCATTTGTTATCGAGAAAAAGGGGAATGACTTGTATGCGACATCAAAAGGTCGTCAATTACTTGATTTAGCGCCAGAAGATTTGAAATCACCTGCCTTAACAGCAGAGTGGGAAAAAGAATTAACGAAAATTGCACAAGGCAAGGCGAAGAAAAAACAATTTATGGATCGCATGATTTCATTTACGCAAAAATCAGTAAAGGAAATTAAGATGAGCGACCGTAAATTCAAGCATGATAATGTGACAGGGAAGCGCTGTCCAGAGTGCGGCAAGCTTCTATTAGAAGTGAATGGCAAACGCGGTAAAATGCTGATTTGTCAGGACCGTGAATGTGGCTACAAAAAGAAAGTTTCACAGCTAACAAATGCTCGTTGTCCTACATGTCATAAGAAGTTGGAACTACGTGGTGAGGGAGACGGACGAATTTTTACTTGTAAATGTGGGTATCGTGAAAAATTATCAGCATTTGAAAAACGCAAAAAAGACGCTGGTAAGACCAAAGTTTCAAAACGTGATGTGAATAAGTATATGAAGCAACAAAACAAGGAAGAAGAGCCTTTAAATAACCCATTCTCAGATG
The DNA here is from genome assembly GCF_003991225.1 of Candidatus Kurthia intestinigallinarum. Taxonomy (GTDB): domain Bacteria; phylum Bacillota; class Bacilli; order Bacillales_A; family Planococcaceae; genus Kurthia; species Kurthia populi. The sequence goes on along the minus strand of NZ_JTFC01000031.1, from coordinate 829,611 downwards.
CGCTAAAAGGGCTGTTTAACAACGACGACAAGTAATTTGCGCATTCCTGGGTCACTTTTTTTTCAAGTAGTGGTAAGATGAAAAAAACATCTGAATAGTGGAAAGAGGTGGACGATATGAAATTAGCAGCAATCCTAAATAATCGCTATACGGAGATTGAAAACCGGAAACGTGTATTAAAGCAAAAAAATGCAGATGAGGCATATAAGAAAAATGCGCAATATTTTCAGCCAAAATCAAATCCGGCACTCGACGAATTAGTCGATTTATTAACAGGGAAAAAAGAGCACCAGGCAAAACCAGCCTTGCAGCAAGCTATTCGTGAATTGCAGGAGACGACACCAAATTATCCTGAAATTCATGACGTAGTCGCAATGGCAAGCGACGAGGAAGCAATCGATATTTTAAAGCGTGTGCAGCAATCCGCTTTATCGAGCGACAACCCAACAGCACAGGATTTGCAAGTAGCTCAGTCTGCAGCTGACTATATCGCACAAAAAACACAGTTCACTACTAACTCAGACAGCATCGATGCTACATCTAAGAAAAATGTGGACAGTTTAACAGTGCAACCAACCGAGCAGCAGTATAAAGAAACGGTTCGTAATCGCTTATTTGAACAGGCGGCGTCGAAATATCAATTCCAAGTACAGATGGCTCGTAGTGGATTCCGATTTGATGAACCAATGTTTTATCACATTGCGTAATGAAGGAAGTGTACGATTTTGGCAAAGCAAAAAATTCATAAGACCAATGCAGTACGACTGCTAGATCAACAAAAAATCCCGTATCATTTGCAGGAATATGAAGTGAATGAAGACCATTTAGACGGTGTGACAGCGGCGAAGGAAGTTGGGCAGCCAGTTGAAAAAGTGTTTAAAACACTCGTTGCGAAATCAACAAAAGGTCAGCTCTATGTTTTTGTGATTCCAGTCGCTAAGGAGCTCGATTTGAAGAAAGCTGCAAAGGCCGTACATGAGAAAAAAATAGAAATGCTTCATGTCAAAGATTTATTGGCAAATACAGGCTACATTCGTGGAGGCTGTTCACCAATTGGCATGAAGAAACATTATCCAACGTTTGTGGATGAAGCTGTAAAGCAAGTGGATGAAGTATTAGTGAGCGCCGGAAAACGTGGGATGCAATTATGCTTAACACCCGACAATCTAGTGACAGCTGCAAAGGCCGAAATTGTTGATATTACCGTTGATATTTAAGTCATCGTTTGATACAATTGTCGAGTTGCAGTTGAACATATGGCTGCGACATGGAATATTCCTTGTCGCAGCTTTTTTATATAGAAAGAAGGATGTCGTGTGAGAAAAGAGTTCGCAATCCGCTGGCTATTTTTCTTCATTGGGATTATGTTTATCGGTTTGGGCATCGCTCTAACGATTCGTGGACAGCGCTATGGTGTTGGTTCATGGGATGTTTTACACATCGGCATGTTTTATCACTTTGGATTATCAGTTGGTGCTTGGTCGATCATTATTGGCCTCGTGATTATCGCTTTAACAGCGATTTTATTAAAACGCCTGCCACGAATTGGCACGTTTATGAATATGATTTTTTGCGGCGTATTTTTAGATTTCTTTAATAGCATTTTACCAGCAGCACATACACCATTAACGCAGTTTGGTTGTTTTGTGCTTGGTATTGTTGGTATCGCAGTAGGATGCGGTGTTTATGTATCAACGAATCTTGGCGAAGGTCCCCGAGATAGTTTAATGATGATTGCTGTTGAAAAATTACATGTCAGCATTACGGTTGCGCGTACAGCGATGGAGATTTTCGCGGCAGGGCTTGGTTATATTATGGGTGGTCCAGTAGGTATCGGTACGATTATTATGGTATTTGCACTCGGTCCAATCATTCAAGTTGTACTGCCAGTAAGCCGCCGTATATTAGCGCATTTTATTAAAGAACCGACACTAATGTATAAATAATGTATAAGGAAAGTTATCCACAGATAATCTTCCTTATACATTTTTTCATTTTATCCACATGTGGATAACTTTTCACCTACAGTTCATTTATATTTCGCAAGTCGAAAGAAATACAAAATAATTTTAAAAAACACATATATTAGCTTATTTTTCAGAAAATTCCGAAATGATAAAATAATATAGTGAAACATTACTCGAAAGGTGGGCTTTATGTGCAAAAAGGTAAAAAGTGGCGATCGTTATTATTAGCAGGTGCATTATTAACATCTTTATTAACACCAGTTGCAGGGGCAAGTGCGGCAACAACAGACAAAGACTTGAAGAACTTCGATACAGAACGTTACGGGGATGTCATCTCCATTGACCCATATTTAGACAAGTTATCAAAAGATGCAGATTTTAACGCAAAACTGAAAAAAAGACTTCAAGCGCAAGCTGATGAAGCACAAACAAAAGCAACATCGGATAATGATAGTGATTTTACGTATGACGGTGGAACGAAAAAATTCTTAACGAATAATCTTTCATTAAAAGATTTTACGATGCGTAGTGTGGGCGACAATGTGGAAATTTGGGTAGCACATGACTTGTCTTATGGACCAGACAATCCACGTGAAGCAGATGTTGTGACGCAAGCACAGGTGGACAAACTTCGTGATGAGTTTGAGTCAAATATTTATCCGAAAGTAACGGATTTCTTCGGTACACCAGATGTATTAGATGGCTCAAAAGCGAGACTGCCAGGACAAATTGGTTTACCAGCAGATTATTATGAAGGCTCAGACAAGGTCATCATCCTTGTGGATAACGTGCAAGATGAGGGCTGGAACAATCCAGATTATCCATTCTTTGTAGCGGGCTTCTATTGGCAAACAATTGAAAACTATATTAACCGTAACATCGTGACAATTGATACAAATAGCTGGGATACGCGCTTAGAAGAAACATTTTATGGTACAACAATTCATGAATTACAGCATTTAATTCAAGCAGACCATGACCCATCAGAAGAATCTTGGTTGAATGAAGGTTTCTCGACATTCTCTGAATACTTAGGTGGCTATGGTGGTCCAGATAGCTCGATTAACTTCTTCTTAGATCACCCAGAAAATTCACTTGTGAACTGGGATGAGCATGCGACTGCTACAACAGGACCTGAAACGATTGCCGATTATGGTCAAGTATACTTATTCACACAATATTTATATGACAAATTCGGTCATGATTTCATTAAAGAAATCGCAACAGATGGCGAGCGTCAAGGCATGGAAAGTGTAGACCATGCGCTGCGTGAACGTGGTACGACGTTTACAAAAGTATATCAAGATTTCCAAACAGCTGTGGCGCTAGATGATAAGTCAGTAAGCTCGAAATATGATATTGATAGCGTAGATTTACGTAGCTTGCCGGTAGACCGCGCTGGCACAAAACGTGGCAAAACGGTTGATTATGAATCAGCTAAAACTTATGAAAAAGAAGGCGTTCCGGCATGGGGCGGCGACTTTAAATCATTCGACTTTACAAAAGAAGTACAGGGCTTACGCTTCAACGGTGCAGACTTCTTACCACTTGAATGGACGACTGTGACAGATCCTGTGACAGGCAGTGGCAATGTTTTATGGGGCGGTAAGGGCTCACAAGCAGATCATGAAATGATTTTTGCGGCAGACTTAACGAAAGCGACAAATCCAACGCTAACATTCCAAAATCTATATGCGATTGAAGATGCATGGGATTATGGTGTTGTTCAAGTATCAACGGATAACGGCCAAACGTGGGAGAGCTTATCAAATATCAATACACGTACAGATGTTGATGAGCAGGGTTATCCAAAAATCAAAGAAAATGTACCTGGCTTCACTGGTTCAGTAGAAACATGGCAAAATGAAGCCTTTGATTTATCAAAATACAAAGGCCAAAATGTTTTAGTATCATTCCGTTACTTAACAGACTGGGGTACAGAAGAAAAAGGCTGGTTCGTCAAAGATATTAAAATTGATGAGGCAGGCGTGTCGATTAAGGGGGATTCAACGACTGGCTTAACGACGCAATCAGCGCTCAATAAAGACTATGTTAAATTCTTAACGACATTCATCCAAACGAAGAAAAACGGTAAAACAAAAGTAGAACAAGTAGACCCTTACGATGTCACAGAAACAAAAGCGCTTCAATTAAACAATATGTTAAAAGAGGGCAATGTCAAAATGATTACGACATATGCAGCAAATCCTGGTGACATTAAACCAGTAGACTTCACATATGAAGTATTGTTTAAAGAAAAGAAAGACAAGCCAAATAAAGGCAAGGGTAAAGGACCGAAATGGGCACGTTAAGCTAGATAAAAGCATCTCACAATCGTGAGATGCTTTTTTAATGTTTTTTTGAGAAAGACAAATGTAGTATTTATAATAACTTTTCAAAGCACAAATAAAAAAATGTACGTTTGAAATGAACATTGTCAGAAAAGTATGTTAGAATAGGAGCAACTGAACGGGAAAGGATGATTTGTGTGTCAAAAATTTTAAATACATTCGTAGATGAAAACTTACAAGCATTAAAAGAACAAGGCTTATACAATGAAATTGACCCTGTAGAAGGTGCAAACGGTCCGGTCATTACCATTCGCGGTAAGCAGCTCATTAACCTATCGTCAAATAACTATTTAGGCCTTGCGACAAACGAAGATTTAAAAGCGGTAGCGCAAAAAACAATCGCAACCTATGGCGTAGGTGCCGGTGCAGTACGTACGATTAATGGGACGCTTGATTTACATGTGAAGCTAGAAGAAAAACTCGCTGAATTTAAAGGAACAGAAGCGGCGATTAGCTATCAATCTGGCTTCAACTGTAATATGGCGGCGATTTCTGCTGTGATGGATAAAAACGATGCTATTTTATCTGACCAATTAAATCATGCCTCTATCATTGATGGTTGTCGTTTATCAAAAGCGAAAATCATCGCGTTCAATCACTCGGATATGGAAGACCTTCGAAATAAGGCCAAAGAAGCAACTGAATCGGGCTTGTACAACAAAATCATGGTCATCACAGATGGCGTCTTTTCAATGGATGGCGACATTGCGAAACTACCAGAAATCGTCGAAATCGCAAAAGAATTCGATTTAATTACGTATGTTGATGACGCACATGGCTCAGGTGTAACGGGTAAGGGGAAAGGAACGGTTAAACATTTTGGTCTACAAAATGAAATCGACTTCCAAATCGGTACATTATCAAAAGCCATCGGTGTTGTCGGTGGCTACGTAGCAGGAAAACAAAATGTTATTGATTGGCTGAAAGTACGCTCTCGTCCATTCTTATTCTCAACAGCACTACCACCAGCAGACGTTGCAGCGATTACAGCGGCTGTTCAAATGATCATCGATTCAACAGAGCTTCATGATAAGCTATGGGACAATGGCGATTATTTAAAAGCAGGCCTTCAAAAGTTAGGATTTAATATCGGACACTCTGAAACGCCAATCACACCATGTATTATCGGTGATGAAACACTGACACAACAATTCTCAAAACGCCTTATTGAAGAGGGCGTTTATGCGAAATCAATCGTATTCCCAACCGTTCCAAAAGGGACAGGACGTGTGCGTAATATGCCAACTGCGGCGCATACGAAGGAAATGCTTGACGATGCCATTGCCATTTACGAAAAAGTCGGCAAAGAATTGGGCGTTATTTCATGAATCTAAAAAGAAAAACACTTTCAAAGGAGGTAAGCTCTTTGAAAGTGTTTTTTTTATGGGCAAAAACCAAGTGTATTCGCACGAAAAAAACTGAAGGTCATTAAATATGAAGTTAGTAAACATGCAAGGAACGAAATGCTAGATGTATAAGGGACATCGTATGAGCAAGCAATCAAAGAAAAAGGCGTTATCATGAGCATACCCGGTAAAGGCATGTTCGCTGATAACGCCAGCATTGAGCTATTCAACTACGATAATACGCATGTTTTGGCAAAGCTAAATCCCAGCTGAATGCCGAAAAAGGTAGTGAAACAAGAATTTGACGGCGACTCCTAGGGGAGCCCTATCTCTTAGCATGAGCGGAAGACCCCGCAGTGAGCTTGCGAGCGAGGAGGCTTCCGCCATGCCCCAGGAAAGCGTCCGTCAAATTCAGTTGAAGGAAATTGCCCTTTTTTTCTCACTTTCAAATGAGATTTCTTCTTTTTTATTCCTTAGCCTTAATGTCCTTATACGCCTTTGGTGAAACGGCGTACATAATTTTACCGGCGACAATGGCAATAACGGCCACGAGTAAAATTTGAATGATAAATTCAAAAAATGAATTTACCGGTAATTTTAGGCGTAGCATGACCATGAATGCTAAAAAGACACCAAGCGTTGTGCCAAAACCATAAATGAAAACAACTTTCTTTTTATCTTGATTGCCAAGCTGATTTAGAACATAGCGCTGTGTCGCAATGCTTATAAAGCCAACAAAGGCACTAATAATTAATGAAATGATAACCACAAGTGTCACCTCTTAAGCGAATAGATTAAGTGTGGCGATGCGCTCCATTGCTTCGTGAATACGGGCCTCATCAACGAGTAAACCGACGCGAACATAGCCCTCGCCGTGCTCACCAAAGCCATTACCAGCCGCAACGGCAACATTGGCTTTAGCAAGCAGTACATCCGCAAACTCTTCGCTTGTCATACCCTTTGGCACAGGTAGCCATGCAAAGAAGCTACCCGCTGGAATGGTAATGTCCCAGCCGATTTTTGCGGTAGCCTCTTTTAAAGCATGACGGCGTGCCTCGTAAATCGCTAGTTGCTCCGTCACACATTGCTGTGAGGAGGTTAGCGCCACGGCACCGGCATGCTGGATAGCAGGGAATAGACTGCAATAGAGATGGTCCTGAATAAGATTTAAGCCAGCAATCATGTCGCGATTTCCGACTGCAAAGCCAACGCGCCAGCCGGCCATATTATACGTTTTTGATAGCGTATAAAATTCAACACCGATCTCTTTAGCGCCCGCGGTTTGCAGGAAGCTTGGTGGACGAATGCCATCATAGCCAAGTGAACCATAGGCGAAATCATGCATCACTGCAATATCATGCTCCTTGGCTAATGCGACGGTTTCAGCGAAAAATTCGGGTGTTGCAACAGCGCCTGTCGGATTGTTTGGATAGTTGATATACAAAAGCTTTGCAGCCTGTTTTTGTGCCGAAGTTAATGCATTGTAGTCCGGTAAAAACTGATTGTCAGCCGTTAGTGGCATCGTTTCAAATTGGATATTGGCTAGGGCTACACCGGATAAATAATCAGGGTACCCTGGGTCAGGTAATAGCATCGTATCACCCTCATCTAGCATAACCATTGGCAATTCGACTAAGCCTGCTTTGGCACCGAATAAAATGGCGACTTCCGTATTAGGGTCAATATCAACATCGTATTCACGTTTATAAAATGTGGCGATTGCCTCTTTAAACTCTACTGTACCACGAAATGGTGAATATTTGTGCATGCTAGGGTCAGCGGTTGCTTGCTGCATCGCCTCAATAATATGTGTTGGTGTTGGACGGTCCGGGTTCCCTTGTCCTAAGTTAATGACATCGCGTCCTTCTGCCACTGCCTCTGCCACATTTTTTGATAGCTTCGCGAAAAATTGCTCAGGAAGTTGTTGCATCTTTTTTGATAATTTCATGTAGGTGCCTCCAAAAATAATCTATTGTATAATAGAAAGAAATATTCTGAAAATTATTCTCATAGTAGACCTTTTTCAGAAAAATGTCTATAGGTGGTGTCGTGATGAAATTAGGCTGTATTCAATTTAAAGTCGCAACAGGCGATGTAGAAAAAAACTATGCACGCGTAAATGAATTAGTACGCGAAGCACATGCAAAAGGTGCAGAACTCGTCGTTTTACCAGAGATGTGGAATTCAAGCTATGCACTGAAAAAATTAGACGAGCTAGCAGAACCAAATGGCGAGCGCGCAAAGAAATTTTTAAGTGAGCTTGCGAAGGAGCTAGGCATCCACATTGTTGGTGGCTCTGTTTCAACGAAAAAAGGCGACAAATTTTATAATACGATGCTTGTATTCAATAAAGACGGTGAGCAGGTTGGTGAATACGACAAAGCACATTTATTCCGCTTGATGGATGAGCATTTATATTTAGCAGCGGGCTCAGGACAAAATAATTTCAAATTAGGTGACTTAGATGCGGCGGGTGTCATTTGCTATGATATTCGTTTCCCAGAATGGCTACGCCTCCATGCGCTAAACGGTGCGAAGGTCATTTTCGTTTCGGCACAGTGGCCAACACCTCGCATTGATCATTGGAAAACATTATTACAAGCGCGTGCGATTGAAAATCAATGCTTTATCGTTGCGGTAAATCGTACAAGTCATAAGCCGGAAAACTTTAACGGCAACTCAATGGTGATTGAACCGTGGGGTGAAGTATTATGGACGGGTGATGCAGAGGAAGAGCTAGCGATTGTCGATGTTGATTTTGATAAGGTCGATGAGGTACGCAAAAAAATTCCTGTGTATGATGACCGTCGCCCAGAGCTATATCAAGATATTTTGAAAAATTAAGTTTTTTCTGAAAAAATATTGACAATGGACGTAAAAAGAAATACTATTGATGACATAATCATAAAAACAACTAAATAACTAGGATTTATCAAGAGCGACGGAGGGATAGGCCCGATGATGTCCAGCAACCCCCATTATGGGAAGGTGCTAATTCCTACAGAATGTATTTCTGAAAGATAAATAGCGTTTATTATAGAAAGCGTCTTTCAGAGGAAAGGCGCTTTTTTGTTTTCTGAAAAAGTAATTTTACAAGAATAAGAGGTATGCGCATGATTGAAATAAACAATGTCTCAAAAGTATATCGAGCAAAGAAAAAAGAAGTTATCGGTGTAGATAATGTCAATCTTACAATTAATGACGGCGAAATATTCGGAATAGTCGGATATTCAGGTGCCGGGAAGAGTTCATTATTACGTTGCATCAATTTATTGGAGCAGCCAACAGATGGTGAGATTTTAGTTGATGGCCAAAATTTAATGACACTATCAGGTAAAGAACTACGCCAGGCACGCCTAAAAATCGGTATGATTTTTCAGCATTTCCACTTGATTGACCAAAAGACAGTCGGTGAAAATATTGAGTTTTCATTAAAGGCTGCGAATGTCGCAAAAGACAAACGCGAAGCACGCATTAAGGAACTACTCACAATGGTTGGGCTGTCTGATAAGAAGGACGTTTTTCCCGGTCAGCTATCAGGTGGTCAAAAGCAACGTGTAGGTATCGCAAGAGCGTTAGCGAACGAACCAACGATTTTATTATGTGATGAAGCCACATCCGCACTCGACCCGACGACAACGACAGCCATTTTAAAATTATTGAAAAAAATTAATCGTGAGCTTGGTATCACCATCGTCTTAATCACGCATGAGATGGAAGTAGTCAAAGAGATTTGTGATCGCATGGCAATTATGCAAAACGGACGTGTTGTCGAGCATGGCAGTGTGTACGATATTTTTGCCAATCCAACAAATCCATTAACGCAGGAATTTATCGGCAGTGTTGTGTCTTTTGATATTCCATCAGAAATTATGCATACATTTAATGGCACTATCGTCAAAGTATTATTTAAGGGCGATACCGCAGGGCAAGGAATTATTTCCGATATGCTACAGCAATTTGAAGTACGAGGAAATTTCCTTCACGGTACGATTGAGTACATACAAGAGCGTCCACTCGGCATCTTCATCATGGAATTAATCGGTGACGGACAAGATATTAACCGCGCCATCACGTATATGGAATCTCGCGGCGTAACAGTGGAGGTGCAGTAATATGTTTGATTTCGCTCATTTTACATCGATGCTCCCAGACATTTGGACATCCTTTGGCCAAACGCTATTAATGGTTGGCATTTCATTAGTAGTCGTACTCGTTATTGGGTTGCCACTTGGCTTATTATTATTCATCACAAGTCATGGTTTTTTCGCCGTACGTAACTCCGGCAAAAAGGTAAATCGCATCGTCAATAATGTGTTAAGTTTTGTAATTAACTTTGTGCGCTCGATTCCATACATTATTTTATTAGTCGCACTTATTCCGTTAACTAAAGTGCTTATTGGTGACACAACAGGTCCACTCGCTGTGAGTGTTTCGTTATCTGTTGCGGCCATTCCATTTTTCGCACGACTTGTCGAAACATCATTAAAAGAAATTAGTAAAGGGGTTATCGAAGCGGCAATCGCAGCAGGTGCCTCTCCTTGGTTAATCATCAAGGAAGTATTATTACCAGAAGCAAAATCAGGGATTATTCAAGGCATTACGATGACAATCATTAGCCTGATTGCGTACTCTGCGATGGCAGGTACAATCGGCGGCGGTGGTGTCGGAGACTTAGCGATTCGCTTCGGTTACTATCGCTATGACGATACGATTATGATTGCGACGATTGTTATTTTAGTTATTCTCGTTCAGGCTGTACAAATCTTGGGCGATACGATAGCAAAAAAAGTGAATAGAAAATAGGGGGATTTGAATATGAAAAAGTGGTTAGTAGCAGTTTTGTTAGTTATTGTGACCGCAGCACTTGCGGCGTGTGGTAGCGGTGACGCGAAAGATACAGACAAGGAAACAACGTCAAAAGAAATTACAATCGGTGCAACAGCCGGTCCATATAGCGATATGCTGAAAAAGGCCATTGTTCCAGGTCTTGAGGAGAAAGGCTACAAAGTAACATTAAAAGAATTCAGTGATTATATCCAACCAAACAATGCATTAGATAACGGCGATATTGATGCCAACCTATTCCAGCACTCTGTATACTTAGAAAACTTCAATAAAGAAAATGATACAAAATTAAAAGCATTAATTATCGTGCCAACAGCTCCAATGGGCTTCTTCTCTGAAAAATATAAAACGATTGATGAATTACCAGAAGGCGCTAAAATCTCAATTGCAAATGACCCATCAAACTTAGCACGTACGCTGAAATCATTAAAAGAACAAGGCTTAATCGAAATTAGCGACGATGTAGATCCATTAGTCGCGTCAACAAAAGATATTACGAAAAATCCGAAAAACTTTGAGTTTAAAGAAATCGAAGCGGCTGGCTTACCACGCGCAATCGAAACATCTGATTTAGCGGGTGTCCCAGGAAACTTCGCATTAGCAGCCAACTTAAACTTAGAAGATGCGGTATTTTTAGAAGATATGCCAGATCAATTCCGTAATGTTGTCGCAGTACGCGAGGCAGACGAGAATTCACAGTTATCAAAAGATATTAAAGCCGTAGTTGAATCAGCAGATTTCGAAAAAACAATCGATACAGAATTTAAAGGCTTTGGTAAACCAGACTGGATGAAAAAGAAATAACATGTAGTACAAGCATGGCTGGGACAAAACATGACATTTTCTTTTTTAGCGTTCGCAACGAAAAACCGGAACCGCGCTACAGCGCAGTTCCGGTTTTTCTTATGCTCATATGAACAGTTGTTTTTATACGTATGTCCCAGCCTCGTTTTTTTGTAAAAAACGAAAATATGTCTAAAGTGTGACGTTGAATACCTGCCAAAAGAAAGCGTTTTCTTAATGTATACTATGCTATTTACCTACCTTTAAAACTAAATTGTTTTACGTCTAAATGCTTATGTCTTTTAAAATATGTGTTTTTTGAGAATACAAATATTGTTTTCTTAAAGAATACATTATATAATATAAAAAACAAAAAACATTGATAAAACAGCGTTTGTAAAGATATTTTTGTACACCTAGAAAATACATTTGTTTTTATTTTATATATGTGTTTTCCAAAAATACATTTGTAAGCTGTAAGAGGAGGAAAAGAAATGAAGAAAATCATGATAACAGGTGCTTGTGGTCAAATCGGTTCAGAGCTAGTAGAGAAGTTGCGTGTGGAGTATGGGACAGAAAATGTTCTTGCGACAGATATTCGCAAACCGGTAAGCTCTTCGGGGCCATTTGAAGTGCTTGATGTCATGGATGCTGAACGCATGTATGACATCGCAAACGCTTTTGGCGCAGATACATTAATGCATATGGCTGCTCTTCTTTCTGCCACTGCTGAAAAAGATCCAGTATTTGCCTGGAACTTAAATATGGGTGGCTTAATGAACGCTCTTGAAACGGCTCGTAAATTAAACCTACAATTCTTCACACCAAGCTCAATCGGCGCATTTGGTCCATCAACACCAAAGGACAATACACCGCAAGATACGCTACAACGTCCAACGACGATGTATGGCGTCAATAAAGTAGCGGGTGAATTACTATGTGATTACTATTACACGCATTTCGGCGTGGATACGCGCGGTGTCCGTTTCCCAGGCTTAATTTCAAATGTGACGCCTCCAGGTGGTGGTACGACAGATTATGCAGTCGACATTTATTATCAAGCTGTAGAGAAAGGTCACTATACATCTTATATTGCGGAAGGTACGTATATGGATATGATGTACATGCCAGATGCACTGCAAGCGATTGTTGATTTAATGGAAGCAGATAGTGACACACTCGTTCACCGTAATGCATTCAATATTACAGCGATGAGCTTTACACCAGAGCAAATCGCCGCATCAATTCAAAAAGTAATGCCAAACTTCACGATGGACTACGATGTCGACCCAGCGCGTCAGGCAATTGCAGATAGTTGGCCAAACTCTTTAGATGATAGTGCTGCAAAAGCGGAATGGGGCTTTAAAGCAGCCTATGATTTAGATAAAATGACAGTCGATATGCTTGAAAAATTACGCCGTAAATTATATCGCACAGCTTCATAACGATAAATTGAAAAAGAGGCTGTGACAAAACACGTCATTTTCCTTTTTTAGTGTTCGCAACGAAAAACCGGAACCGCGCTACAGCGCGATTCCGGTTTTTCTTATGCTCATTATGAACGGTTGTTTTTATGCGTATGTCAAAGCCTCTTTTGATTGCTTAAAAGTACTGTTTATTTTGTCGCCACAACGACTAATTTCCCCGCATCCAAATGTACATCGAGTGCGTTTGCCTGCTCATCGGTAACGCCAAGTGACATGAGCTGTGTTCGTAGTTCAGATTCTCGGGACGTAAATAAATTTTTAACACTGTTCATAACACCTTGTTCGGCTACGCCAACCTGTGAAATATGTAATGCTTTGGCGATATCATCAGCGCGATCCTCATACCGTGAAAAAACATAAATTTGGTCTCGTTCAAAGCCTTCTTTCAATAATAAATCAACTTGATTCTTTAAACGTACAGCATTTTCAACAACAAAATAATTCATCATAAAAACCTCTCCTTTGTCTTGCTATAGTTTTTTGTTCCCGTTTTATAACGTAAGATAAACGGCTCAAAAGAAAAAACGTAAATTTTCTCTATAAGTTAATTAAAATTCTATAAAAATAAAATATTTTCTAAAAATTCTGGATTTTTAACGAATAATTTTATACACTATTTTATACAGGATTTGGTAATCTTGACAACAATGCTTAGGGGGATGGTTAACGATGATGGATACACAACTAGTATTAAATGGTTTTGTAAAACGGGTCGAGACGTACTTTCCGCATAAAGAAATCGTATCACGTACATCAGCGGACAAGATTCACCGCTTAACGTATAAAGATTTCGCGACTCGTACACGTAAGTTGGCTTCAGCATTAGAAAAAATAGGGATGACAAAAGGGATGAAGGTAGGGAGCTTTGCGTGGAATCAGCATCGCCACTTAGAAGCTTATTTTGCAGTGCCATGTACAGGTGCAGTGCTACATATGATTAATATTCGATTGGCAGATGAGCACTTAGAATACATTATTAATCATGCACAGGACGAAATTTTATTAGTCGATATTGATTTATTTGAAACGATTGAACGTATTCTACCGAAACTAACAACGGTTAAACAGATTGTCGTGATGAGTGACTCAGATGATTTACCAGAAAGCCAGTTTAGTGCGCTTTATTCATATGAAAAGTTACTAGCTGAGGCACCGGATGATTATCAATTCCCGACAGACTTAGATGAAAATTTACCAGCCGCAATGTGTTATACAAGTGCTACAACAGGTTTCCCTAAGGGCGTCGTGTATACACACCGAGGGCTTGTGCTACACGCCATTAATTTAGGGTTAGTCGATTCATTTGGCTTATCTGAGCGTTCAGTGGCACTACCGGTCGTGCCGATGTTCCATGTAAATGCATGGGGGATTCCGTTTGCATCGGTGAACTTTGGTGCAAAGCTGGTGTTACCAGGGCCCAACTTTACGTCGCACACATTGATTGACTTAATTGAAGAAGAACGTGTGACATTCACTGCAGGTGTTCCGACAATTTGGATGGGTGTGCTACAGGAACTTGAAAAAACACCGCGAGATATGTCATCACTTGAAATGGTCGCAGCAGGGGGCTCTGCATCACCGCCCGCACTGATTCAAAAATTCACGCATAAATTTGGCATTCCATATAAAACGGTGTACGGTATGACAGAAACGTCACCGATTGTATCTGTGGCGGCTTTAACATCTGAAATGGATGATTGGAGCGAAGAAGAAAAAATCGCCGCCTTATCTACACAGGGCCTAACAGTGCCTTTAATTGAAACGGAAATCATTAACGAGGACGGCGAAGTGCCAGCGGATGGCCAAACGATGGGGGAGCTGCGTATTCGTGGCCCGTGGATTTCAAGTGAATATTATAACGATGAGCGCACGATTGATGCGTATCGCGATGGCTGGTTATATACAGGTGATATTGCGGTGCGTACGCCACAGGGGAATATTAAAATTACCGACCGTACGAAGGACTTAATTAAATCGGGTGGTGAATGGATTTCATCAGTGGACCTTGAAAATGCGCTAATGGCACATGATGCGGTATTTGAAGCAGCAGTCATTGCAATTCCACATATTAAATGGCAGGAGCGACCACTTGCATGCGTCGTATTACAAGAAGGTTATGACACCTCTGTGAAGGATGAGCTTAAAACCTTTTTAGCGACACAAGTAGCAAAATGGTGGATGCCAGATGATATTGTGTTCGTACGAGAAATTCCAAAAACATCGGTTGGGAAATTCTTAAAGGCCAAATTACGTGATGATATGAAGGATTACCAACTGACACCATAATAAAAAGAAGGCATCTCCTAGTGTGGGGAGTGCCTTCTTTTTTTAAATCAATTCCTTAAAGTTCAAGCGTTTGTTGAGGGCTTTCATAATTGGAATACCAGCAAGTAGCACAACGAATTCGCCAACTGCACATGTAAACCATGTTAGCAGGAAGGGAAGTTGAAAGGCTAAATGTAGCTCAAACGCAATAATCGACATCGTGAATGTAAAGACAAGCATCGTCGCGATCATACGCGCTGTTTCACCCTTAATATAGCGGCTGATTAAAATAACGGCAACAAGTGAAATCACTGTTTGACCAACGCCGAATACTAAATCATACCAACCAAGCGGTGAAAATAAATTCGTTATGAAAACACCTAACACGATAGGAACGATATATTTTTTATTGAACGCAATTAAATGATTGAACATTTCGGCAACACGGAATTGAATCTGCGTAAAACCAAAAGGCGCAACGAGCATGGCAACGGCAACATAGAGTGCTGCGATGATGCCACTGATTGCGATAGATCGTACTTTAGAAGACGATCGTTGCATTGTATTTTGCATATTTTTTTCGCTCCTTAGTTTTTTTACGTGGGATGGTCTCGAACCACGGTCAGAAGTATATTTTAGCGATTTTTATAAAGAAAGTCAAAAAAGACGTAAAATGTTCATGCCATAAAAGTGTTGTTAAAACTAAATTTTTATGCTTTAATACTTTAAAGCGTAACTGTTTAACGTATAAAATTATCTAAATATTCATAATTTTATTGACGATTTAATTTTCAGTTGCAATAATAGCAAATAAGACTACATAGAACATGGGGGAAATAGGGATGAAGAAACGTTTTAGCTTACTAGCATTAACAGCGACAGCAGCGTTAGCACTAGCTGCATGTGGCGGGGATAAAGCAGCAGATGACAGTTCAAAAGCAGAGTCAGGTGACAAAACATATAATGTTGGCATCTTACAATATGTGGAGCACCCTTCGTTAAATGAAGCAACAAAAGGTTTTAAAGCAGCGCTTGATGAAGCGGGTCTTGACGTGAAATATCAGGAGGAAAATGCACAGGGTGATGCGAGTATTAATACGACAGCGGCAAATAACTTAGTCGCAGCAGCACCAGATGTTATTTTCACAAATGCAACTCCATCTGCACAAGCTGTGGCGGCAGCAACGTCAGATATTCCAACCTTATTTACATCTGTAACAGATGCGGTAGGTGCGGAACTAATCGATTCAATGGAAAAACCAGGCGGCAATGTAACCGGTACAGTAGATACACATCCAGATGCGATTCCAAATACAGTGAAGTTTTTAGCGGAGGAATTAGAGGCGAAAAAAATCGGCATGGTCTTTAACTCAGGTGAGCAAAATTCACGTGTGCAAGTAGATCGTGCGAAAGAAGCAGCAAAAGAGAACGGTGTCACAATCGTTGAGGCATCAGCTTCTACTTCAGCAGAAGTAAAACAAGCAACGGAATCATTAGTTGATAAAGTAGATGCATTCTACATTATCACAGATAATACAGTAGTTTCAGCATTAGAGTCTGTATTAGACGTAGCAGAAGCAAAGAAAAAACCAGTTATGGTTGGTGAGCTTGATTCTGTAGCACGTGGTGGTTTAGGTGCTTACGGCTTCAGCTATTATGATATTGGTAAAGAAGCGGGCGAAATGGCGGCTGAGATTTTAGAGGACGGTAAAAAACCTGCCGATATTCCAGCAGCATACCCAGCAAATTTAAAATTCGAAATTAATAAAGAAACTGCAGATAAATTAGGCATCGACATCGATAAAGACTGGGATGCAGAGGTAGTTGAATAAATAGGAGATGATTCAGTATGTTTACAGCACTCTTTGGATCTGTTGAACAGGGGATTATCTACGCAATTATGGCACTTGGCGTGTACCTTACATTCCGGGTTTTAGATTTTCCAGACTTAACAGTAGACGGTAGCTTTGTAACGGGCGCTGCAACAGCCGCGACGATGATTACATTTGGTTATAATCCATTACTTGCAACATTATGTGCACTACTAGCGGGCTTTGTCGCTGGTAGCATCACAGGGATTTTACACACGAAAGCACATATTAATGAGCTTTTAGCCGGGATTTTAATGATGATTGCACTGTATTCGATTAATCTTCGAATTATGGGCTTAACGACAGAAAATGCTGTAGGACGACCAAATATTCCATTATCGAATTCAGATACCGTATTCACGATGCTACATAATTTTTGGTCAAAATTAGGCATTGATGACACACTTAACAATCTTTTAGCCGCAACAGGCTTAACGAGCTTACCTCGTACATGGGGTATCGTGATTGTGATGTTTATCGTCGTCTTTATTCTTAAATTTATTTTAGACTGGTTCTTAAAAACAGAGTTCGGCTTAGCATTACGCGCTACAGGCGACAATGTGAAAATGATTCGTAGCTTTTCAGCGAATACAGATAGTGTGAAAATTTTTGCATTAGGATTATCGAATGCATTAGTGGCATTATCAGGTGCATTAATCGCACAGCTAAATAAATTTGCGGATGCTGGTATGGGGATTGGGATGATTGTTATCGGCCTTGCATCGGTGATTATCGGAGAAGCTATCTTCGGTAAGAAAACGATTGTCCGTGCAACACTTGCAGTTATTTTCGGGGCGATTATTTACCGCGTCGTCATTTCACTTGCGTTACAAGTGGAATTCCTAGATACAGGTGATTTAAAGTTAATTACAGCAATCGTCGTTATTATCGCACTTGTTATTCCATATGCAATGGGTAAATATAAAGAGAAAAAACGTCGTGCAAAACGTCGAGCTGAGCTGATGAGACAAGTCGCTACGATGCCGGAAGGGGAGAAGCCACTTGCTTAATTTACAACATATTCATAAAATTTTTAACGAGGGCACTCCCGATGAAAAAATCGCACTTAATCATATTAATTTAACGCTTGAAGCGGGCGATTTTGTGACGATTATTGGGAGTAACGGTGCGGGTAAGTCAACGATGATGAATATGATTTCAGGCGCACTCACACCAGATGTGGGCTCGATTACAATTAATCATAAGGACGTCACAGCGCTCCCTGAATATAAGCGCTCAAAATACATTGGTCGCGTATTCCAGGATCCAATGGCGGGTACTGCACCGACGATGACGATTCAAGAAAATTTGGCTCTAGCCTATTCGCGTAATAAACCACGTGGCCTGCGTAGTGGTGTATCCAAGGCACGTAAGGAAATTTTCTTAACGGCACTTGAGTCACTTCACTTAAACTTAGAAAATCGTCTAAATGCTAAGGTTGGGATGCTATCAGGCGGTGAACGTCAGGCATTATCGCTTTTAATGGCGACCTTTACAAAGCCAGATATTTTACTGCTAGATGAGCATACAGCCGCGCTTGATCCGTCACGCGCCGCATTGATTACTGGCCTAACAAAAGAGCTTGTTGAAAAGGATCAATTAACGACGCTAATGATTACGCATGATATGCAGCAAGCGATTGATTTAGGCAATCGCCTAATTATGATGGATAAGGGTCAAATCATTTTAGAAGTATCACCTGAGGATAAAAAGAACTTAACAATTGAAGATTTAATGAATGAGTTCCAGCGTATTCGTGGTGAAAAAATGGTATCGGACCGCGCCTTATTATCGACGTGAAAAATGCAGACACTTTCAAAGATGTACAAATCTTTGAAAGTGTTTTTTTGTATAACAAAAGAGACTGGGACAAAACACGTCATTTTCCTTTTTTTCGCGTGCGCAATGAAAAACCGGAACCGCGCTATGGCACGATTCCGGTTTTTCTTATACTCCTAGGAGCGGCTGTTTTTACACGTATGTCAAAGCCTCTATTTTCATTCATAGGATGGATTAAACGAGTAATGTAAATAAAGTGCTATCATTATTAACTTCCATATAGTCAAAGCCATTTGATTTAAAGCGTGCGAGCAGCGCATTGTAGTCGCCAGGATGTTTTAACTCGATGCCGACTAATGCAGGGCCGCTTTCTTTATTGTTTTTCTTCGTATATTCAAATGTTGTAATATCATCATTTGGACCAAGCACCTCTGTTAGGAACTGGCGAAGTGCGCCGGCACGTTGTGGGAAGCTGACGATGAAGTAATAAAGTAGCCCTTCATGAATCAATGACTTCTCTTTGATTTCCTGCATACGACCAATATCATTGTTACCGCCGCTAATAATACAAACAACGGCTTTGCCTTTGATTTGATCCTTGTAGTAATCAAGTGCAGACACGGATAATGCGCCCGCTGGTTCAGCGACGATGGCTTGCTTATTATAAAGCTCTAAAATAGACGTACACACTTTACCTTCTGGCACGACAACGATGTCATCGACCAATTGCTCACAAATTTTTGATGTAAGTTCACCGGCACATTGTACAGCAGCGCCATCGACGAACTTATCAATTTTTGGTAGCTCGACTGGATAATGCTCAGCAAGTGCTGCTTTCATGCTGGCAGCTCCTGCAGGTTCGACGCCAATAATTTGAGATTTAGGAGACAAATTTTTAATATATGTTGAGACACCAGAAATCAGTCCGCCACCGCCAATACTACCGAAAATGTAGTCGATTGGCTCCTCAATATCATTCATAATTTCTACGGCAACGGTGCCCTGACCCGCAATAACATCTAAGTCATCAAACGGGTGAATGAAGATATGATTTTCGGCTTCGCAAAATTCCTGTGCCGCTTTAGAAGAGGCATCAAATGTATCACCTGCTAAAATAATTTCAACATAGTCGCGTCCAAACATGCGTACTTGCTCGATTTTTTGATTCGGCGTAGTCGTTGGCATAAAGATATGCGCGTGAATGCCTAGATGGGCACACGCGAAAGCAACGCCTTGTGCATGATTTCCTGCTGATGCACATACGACGCCACTTTCACGGGCAGTCTCCTCAATTGTTTTAATTTTATAGAATGCACCACGTAATTTAAATGAACGTACATGTTGTAAGTCCTCACGTTTTAAATAGACGGTACAATCGTATTTTTTTGATAAGAAATCATCCTTCTCAAGCGGGGTGTGTTTGACGACATCTTTTAATAATTGATGTGCGATTAACACATTCTCAACTTGAACGCGTTTTTCAGTTGCTTCCATAGTATTGCCTCCTAGGTAAAATTATATTTGTTCATTTTAACATACTATTCCTAATAAAGTACGCAATTTTTAGTCAATTCAAAATATTTCGTTCATTATGCAGAAGAAAAGCGTTGTAGTGAGGTGGCCACGTTTTTTGAAAGCACCTACTGCCTTGTCAAAAGCAGAAATGTGTATAATAGAGGATAGATGATTTTTGAACGGAGGAAGTAATACATGGATTTTTTTAAGACGATGGAGCGTGTGACGGGTGTGGATCTAAATGATGTACAACGTAAGGCCGTACAATGTGCGGACGGGCCATTGTTGTTACTCGCATCACCTGGTTCTGGGAAAACGACGACATTAAATATGAAAATTGGCTATTTATTACTTGAGAAAAAAATCGCACCACAGCGCATTTTAGCAATGACGTTTAGTAAAGCGGCGGCACGTGATATGAGTGAGCGCTTTGAACGCTTTTTTGGCACATTGACGCATGAACGTATTCATTTCTCAACGATTCATAGCTTGGCTTATCAAATTGTGCGGCAATATTTTTATAAAACCGGTCGTCAGTTCCGTTTAATTGAAGGTACGAAGGATATGCAGTGGAATAAAAAAATCATTTTACGTAATCTCTTTACAGAAAAGCGAAAAACGCAGCCAACAGAAGATGAGATGGATGAGCTGTTGACGTATATTAGCTATGTGAAAAACCGTATGCTAGAAGGTGAGCGTTTAAAGGAAGCTCCTTGTAGTCTAACGGATGCGGCAGAAATTTTAACTCGCTATGAGGAATTCAAGCGCCGTGATGGGGTCAATGTGCTCTTAGATTTTGATGATATGCTAACATATTGCTATGAGATTTTACGCGATGACGAAGCAATTCGCACACATTATCAGCAGCAGTTTGAATATGTTTTAACCGATGAGGGCCAGGATAATTCTGTTATTCAGCATGAAATTGTCCGTATTTTAGCGGCACCACATAATAATTTGTGTATTGTAGCAGATGATGACCAATCGATTTTTTCTTGGCGAGGCTCAGATGTAGAAAAGTTACTCGAGTTTCCAAAAGTCTATCCAGATGCAGTCGTACTGACGATGGCACAAAATTATCGCTCGACAAAGGAAATTACCGATGTGGCAGACCATTTTATTAAGCGCAATAAAAAGCGCTATGATAAGAAAATGTTTACTGAAAATGGGCATGGGCGGCCACCAATCATTCATAATATGCGCCGTTATACGTTACAGCTCAATTATGTAGTAGAGGAAATTGAACGTACACAAGATGCGGGGGAAATTGCGGTATTGTATCGTAATAATACATCTGCTATCCGACTTGTGGATGCGCTTGAAAAGCATCAAATTCCATTTTATATGAAGGAAGTCGATGTGAAGTTTTTCCGTCATTTCATTATTGAAGATATTTTAAATTTTATGCGTCTGACATTTAATGATAAGCGAGCGGATATTTTAGAGCGCATTTACCCGAAAATGAATGCCTATATTAAAAAAGCGCAAATCACACAGTTGCTAAATAAAAATGACCGTACGACGTCTGTTTTCGATCAGCTTGCGACAAATGTGCATGCGCCTTATCAGGAGCAGGCACTTCGCAAGGCGAAAAAGAAAATTCGTACATTAAAAGATTTGCCACCAAAGGACGCCATTCAAATGATTCGTCATGACTTAGGCTATGAGAAGAGCTTGCAGCGTACGGCAGAGCATTTGAAATTAAATGAGGATCGTTTACTTGGTATCGTCACGCAGCTCGAGTATATTGCGGAGGGATTACCGGATTTAACGGCATTCGCGAAGCGTCTGACACGTCTTGAGGAAATTATGCGTCAATCAAGCGAGAAGCGCCCTGGGGTGGTGACATTGTCGACGTTCCATAGTGCCAAGGGGTTAGAGTTTGACCGGGTATATATGATAGACCTTGTGGATGGCATTATTCCAGCGCCAGATGATATTAAGGAATACAAAGACGGTAAAGAAGCGAAGATGGAAGAGGCTGTGCGCTTGTTTTATGTCGGTATGACGCGTGCCAAAACGAGATTAGAGCTATTAACCTATGAGCAAAATAATGAAGAAAAAACGGCCCCCTCTGTCTTCTTAGATGATGTAAAGGCTATCTTACAAGGTGAGAAGGTAAAAGACTTTGATTTTAAGGAGCCAGCAATTGAGCGTAAGGCAGTAGTGACCAATAAATCCTACCAGCAAAAAAAAGTGGCACGCGATATTCCAGAGGATGCAATTACAGAACGTAGTGACTTGCATCGCGGCATGGAAATTGAACATCATTTATATAGTAAAGGCTATATTAAACGAATTAATGGCAATGAGATTGAACTAGTTTTTGAGCATTATGGTACGAAGCAATTTATGATTGATTTTTGTTTGCAAAAAGGAATGCTTCGTCGTGTTGGAGAGGTTTAGCAATGGATGTACAACAAAAAGCACAGCAAACTTTTGAGCGTGTGTTAAAATTTTATGAAAAAGATGACCGTGTTGCATTGACGAAGGAAATGCAACAATTAATCGCTTTCGCTGCCAAGCAAGGCTATATTGATTATCAAATGCAGGTATTAATTTCACCGACAGAATTAGGTGAAGGCCAGATGACACATTTTTTACAAGCGATTATTTCCGCACAGGAAAATAATTGGCGTAAGAAATTACTGACGCATTCAAAAATTATGCGCCAGTGGTTCCGTTTAAATCGTGTCGTACGAGAATGGTAGAATAAAAAAAGAGGGAATCACGTTGGAACTGATCCACGAAAGTGAGACAAAGAAAAAGACACATTCTTTCAGCTGAATTTGACGGACGCTTTCCTGGGGCATGGCGGAAGCCGCCTCGCTCGCAAGCTCACTGCGGGGTCTTCCACTCATGCTATTCCCCTAGGAGTCGCCGTCAAATTCTTGTTTTGCCACCTTTTTCCGGTACTGAACTGGAGAAAGGTGGTTTAACTTTGCTAAAATTCGCGTATGATTATCGTAGTTGATGTAAGCTTGAACAGTTTGAACGACAACGTCATTTGTTGTTCTCAAAAGCCTTCAAGATAAAACGTTTCGCATTTTAAACTGGCGTGGAACGTTTCAATGATGGCGTTATCAGCGGGCGTGCCTTTACGAGACATGCTCATGATAACGCCTTTTTCTTTAACCGCTTGCTGGTATTCATATATGATGTGCCTTTAACTTTTATTTCATATGAATACGTCTGTTTTTTGCCCATCAAAAAACACCTCCAAAGATTTTTCTCTTTGAAAGTGTCTGTTTCTTTTTATATTGTCTCAGATTTTTAGGTCAGTTCGCGTTGGCGATTCCTTCTTTTTTTATAAACCGATATTAAAACGATTCTTCGAAATCTTGGTCCCATTTATACGAATACATCGACTCGTCAGTAAACCAATTACTTTCCGCTGTATCGCCTTCTTCTCGGCGTTTTTCTTCCTCTTGTAGCATCCAGCCAGTTTGAGAGGCATGTGCTTTCATTGAACCTAATTTATGTTCATAGACATCGCGAATATCATTAACGATGTCTGGTTCGCCAAGGCCTTCTACTGTATCATTAGCGAACGCGACACCATAGAGGCGAGGTCGTTCATTAACAGGCATACGACGAATGGCACGTACAACCGCTTTACATGTTGCTTCGTGGTCAGGGTGTACGGCATAGTTTGGATAGAATGTAATGACTAATGATGGTTGTAATTCATCGATTAATTTTGTCATCATTTGAACCATTTTTTCATCATCTTCAAACTCAACAGTTTTATCACGTAAGCCCATCATACGAAGGTCTTGAATTCCGATTGAATCACAAGAGGCTTGTAATTCTTTTTTGCGAATTTCTGGTAAACTTTCGCGTGTTGCAAACGGTGGGTTTCCTAAATTACGACCCATTTCACCTAATGTTAAGCAAGCGTATGTAATCGGCACACCCGCATTAGCATATTGCGCAAGCGTACCAGAGACACCGAATGCTTCGTCATCTGGGTGTGGGAATACGACTAAAATTTGGCTTTCTTGTTGTTCTAACATGAAAAAATCCTCCCTTAATAAGCGAAAGGCGTTTTACTAATTTCAAGCGCCACTGCTAATTTGCCCTCATAATCATGGCCAGCCATCAATAGGCGGCCTTGGTCATCTAACTCAAAATGTGTAATCCCTTGAGCATAAATCCAACCACCATTTGCTAGCTTTAAGCCAACGCGGTGAGGTGCCTCAGGTGTTACCTTTCCTAATTCGTATTGCACGACAACATTACGGATGAAGCAACCCGCATTAAATACTTTTTCATCAAAGTGGCTTGCGTAAGCACCGTTTGTTGTTTCTAAGTGAATATATACATCTTCGTTTGCGAAAGAGTTAATTAGCTCTTGTAGCTTTGTAATCTCAACTGTTTCCATTGTAAATCTCCTTCCGACGTTTCAAATCTATTTCTAATTATAGTGAAGTTGTCGCAGTTTGGCGATTTGTAAGCTCGGGAAAAGTGTTAAAAACAGTAAATGGGAGGTGAGGTTATGGGGATTTCAACAACTTATGTTACTTGTATGATGCCATTTTCATATCATGAGAGATCTAAATATAAATTGTACGATACGCTAAAAGAGCAGGGATACACGTTTTTTACGTTAGATAATTTACAGCTTCAAAAGGCGTTTTATGGGGACATTTGTGTGCTTCACGAAGAAATGGACCAGTATTTTTTGCCGTATATTGAACGACGTATTTTTCCGAAAAAAGAAAAATCACAGGCTTTTCTGCGCTACTCAAAAAAAGTAGAACAATTTGCTACATTGCACATTCATCAAAAAGCGTATCAATTTAACGTCCTGAGTGTCGATATTATCGCATGCCCATTTCAAGTAGGTTTTATCTCTTTTCGTATTGAGCTAAAAGGAGACTACACTTTTGATGAAGTAGTGGATTTCATGCATCATATTCGTATTTTAGAGCCAAAGATGCCAGATGAGACAGGCATTCAGATTCGTCGTCATGACCAAATTTTTAAAAGTGTTAGTGAGTATATGCTAAATGATTTATGTGTGTTTATGCATGACTTTATTAACCATGATGCAGTACGTGGCGGCTATTTTGGTAGCCTACCTTTTTTTGAAGACGAACGAATGCTTTTAGCTGGTTATATTGAGCCAGAGGAATCCTTGTCGACAGCGGAACTCTATCGTTTGAGTCAACTTGATGGGCTTGATGAACATGGCAACCCTTATATTTCGGCTGAGAATGATGAGTATATGGAAAATTATTTAGATAAACGAATGAATAAGCGGTTTTCACCTAAAATAGAAAAGCTTATAACCGAGCATGTGTATATGTCGATTGTGCTGCCTCATATTCCTAAAAAAATGCAGGCAATCGCTCAGTCTCGCTTTATGGGCACGGAATATTATCAGTTGATTTTGCATTATTTTTACAAGCTCACATTATTAAAATTATCGTATTTATATAGTGAAGTAAGCGTATTGCATGACCAGGATTATACAGAGCAGCTGATGGAGCAAATTGATCAGTTTTCGGCGTCGTATTATTTCCAGGAAGTGAGCAGTCGTTCGACAGGTATTGAGCTAGCGAATAAACTGCAAGAAGTGTTTAAAATCGAGCAACAATATACCGAGGCGAAGGAAACACTTGAGAGTTTATATCGTAATCAAGAGAGTACATCGACACGTCGACAAAATAGTCTATTATTTATGCTAACGATTTTTACGGTCCTCTCAGGTATTTATGGCATGAACCTGATTATCGACGAATGGAAAGAGCCGTACAAATTGTCGTATTTAAAAAGCTATACGTTTTTTGAATGGATTTCCTTTATCACAGCCATTTTTGGTATTGGCTTATCGATTGCGGTTATTGCAACATCAGGCTTTAGCAAGATACGTCTCCAATTACGTAAAAGGAAACGGCGACGTTATGAATAAAAAAGAAGGAATCGCGCCAAGAACTGACCCACGGAAATGAGACAAATAAAAAGACAATATTTTTCAGTTGAATTTGACGGACGCTTTCCTGAGGCATGGCAGAAGCCTCCTCGCGGGATCTGAGCCCTTTAGGAGTCGCCGTCAAATTCTTGATTCATCATCTTTTTAGGTAGTCAACTGCGTTAGAATTACCAAAAGTCGTTTATTATTTTCGTAGCTGAGCTATTCTTGATGGACAACGTCATTTGTTGTCAAAAGCACTTTAAAATAAAGCGGCGTTATCAGCGAGCGTGCCTTTGCAGGACATACTCATGATAACGCCGTTTTCTTTGACCACTTGCTGATACTCATATGATGTGCCTTTAACTTTTATTTCATATGAATACGTCTATTTTTTGCCCATCAAAAAACACCTCCAAAGATTTTTCTCCTTGAAAGTGTCTTTTTATGTTGCCTCAGATTTTTAGATCCTTACGCGTTGGCGATTCCTTCTTTTTGGATAGCTTAATAAGTGATTGGTTCTAATTCTGTTAGCGTCACTTTTGGCGCACCAAAGCGTGATTTAGCACCGTGATGAACGGGGCCGACGAATTCATTTAATTTCCAGCCATGCTCAATACCTGCTGCGACAAATTCCTTCGCTTCAAAAACAGCCTCTTTGACAGATAGGCCAAGCGCTAAGTTTGCAGTGACAGAGGCTGCGAATGTGCAACCAGCACCGTGATTATACGTTGTATCGATTTTTGCCGTTTCTAATAAGTAATGCTTTTCACCATCATAGAATAAGTCGAAAGCTTGGTCATGTGCAATACCACGGCCACCTTTAATAACAACATTTTTCGCACCTAATTGTGTGATTTTTTCAGCGGCAATTTGCATTTCAGCAATGGTCTTTGGTGTTTTAATACCTGCAAGTTGACCGGCTTCAAAAAGGTTTGGTGTTGTGACAAGCGCATGTGGTAATAAATATTGTACCATTGCTGTCACATTTCCAGGATTCAGCACTTCATCCTCACCCTTACAAACCATCACAGGGTCAATAACGACGTTTTTGACACCAGCTTCTGCGATTGCTTTACCGGCTGTTATAATTACTTCTTCAGTTGATAACATGCCTGTTTTTACAGCGTCAATCGTCGTTGAAAACGCTGTTTTTAGTTGTGCTTCAAGGACGTCGATTGGTAATGTATAGACACCGTGTGCCCAGTTATTATCAGGGTCCATTGTAGCGATAACCGATACTGCAGCCATGCCGTATGTGTTATGCTCTTGGAATGCTTTTAAATCTGCCTCAAGACCAGCGCCACCTGAAGCGTCTGAGCCTGCAATTGTTAAGGTTTTTGGTAATGCCATAATGGAAAACTCCTTCATTATCATATTTTTCAGTAAATAGTAAGTACTGTCTATTATGCGCCGAAACTGATTGTTTGAAAATGGTCAAAAAATGCTTTTTTTATAAGGTCAGATTACAGAGTATGCAAAAAACGTAAAACTCTCTTATAATAATTCAGAGATTGTATTTAGGAGGAATAAACACATGAAAAAAGGCCGCGTTTTAGTGACGTCAGCCATTGTTCTATTTATTGCGGCGATTATTGCGCCGTTTGCCATTTGGAAAGCACTAACAGGAAGTAACGAAAAAATTGAAACCGCTGTATTAGTTGAGCGCATGAATGATTTGAATGAGCTAACCACAGCAGAAGCCTATACAAAAGTATTAATTGAACGTACGAATAATAAAATTTTTGGACAAGAAATTAGCATCGCCATTCCAGGAACGGAGCAAAAGGTGCTCGTTGTCGTGCCAGGAACGGTGCGAGCAGGCGTTGATCTAAGTGAGCTAACAGAAAAACAAGTGCGTGTGGATGAATCACAAAAAACATTAGAGATTACGCTACCAAAGCCTGCAATTTTAGGCACACCATCACTCGCATTAGATAAAGTAAAAGTATTCTCGAGCGAAGGGATTTTCCGCGACGAGGCGACGATTAAAGAGGGCTATGATTTAGCAAATCAGGCACAGAAAGAAATGCTAAAAGAAGTAGAGGCAGAGGGGCTTTTAACAAAAGCCCAAGACAATGCAGAGGAATCGTTGAAAAATATGTTTGGTTTAGTAAACTATAAAGTAGAGGTCAAATTTGAGGAGTAGGTTATGACGAAGCAAATTTTTGATAATACATGGCAGCAAGTTGTAGGGGAAGAATTCGACAAGCCGTATTATTTACAACTACGTGAATTTTTAAAGCAGGAATATTTTAACGAGACCGTCTATCCGCCGATGGAAGATATGTGGAATGCTTTTCGTTACACAGATTATCCAGAGGTAAAAGTCGTAATTTTAGGACAGGATCCCTATCATGGACCAGGTCAGGCGCATGGCTTGAGCTTTTCTGTGAAGGAAGGCGTCAAGCATCCACCGAGTCTGCAAAACATTTTCAAAGAAATGCATGCAGATATTGGTGTGCCGATTCCACAGCAAGGAACATTAACGAAATGGGCCAAGCAAGGTGTGTTACTACTGAACACGGTGCTGACTGTGCGTGCGCATGAAGCACATTCACATAAAAATCAAGGCTGGGAGCAGTTCACAGATCGTGTCATTGAAAAGCTATCTGAGCGCGAGGAGCCGATTATTTTTGTGCTATGGGGCCGCCCAGCACAGCAAAAAGAGCGCCTTATTGATACGTCGCGTCATGCGATTATTAAAGCGCCGCATCCAAGTCCGTTAAGTGCGCATCGAGGCTTTTTTGGCAGTCGACCATTTTCACAAATTAATGAGCAACTAGCATCTTTTGGTACGGCACCAATCGATTTTGATTTAACAAAATCATAAGGAGGATTTCCGATGAAGCCCAATTGTTTTAAATGCCAATATTTCCAGGTGACGTGGGACCAAGCATCACCACGTGCTTGTCGTGCATATGGCTTTAAATCGAGAGCCGTACCTTCCGTTGTTGTAAAAAACTCATCTGGTATGGATTGTTTAAAATTCGCACCGAAGCAGAAAGGATAGTTGTATGATTTCCTATGAAACGATTATTACAGAAATTCAAAAACATGCAGGTGTAGCAACTGGTAGTGATGCGAAAATTCGTGAGGAGTTAGCCGCAATTCGTGCATTATGTGATGTAGCATTAGCAGATAATCATACCGCTGCGCCTACTCAAACGGTAGTACCACAGCAGCCTGTTCAACAAATGCAGTATGTACCAGTAGAGCCTGCCGTGATTCAACAGGCGGCTCCTAGCTTACCAACGAAGAAAATCCATGAAGAAGATGCGAATGGTGATTCGCTATTTGATTTTTAGATAAGGGAGAAAACAATGAAAAAGAATATAATTATCGGTGCAGTATTTGGCTTTTTAGCCGTTGCACTAGGCGCGTTCGGCGCACATGCACTAGAAGATTTGCTTGTGAAAAACGGTTATGAGGATATCTGGGAAACAGGTGTGCATTATCAAATGTTCCATGCAGTAGCGATTATGGTCATTGGTGTATTAATGAGTAAAAATATCATCGGCAATGTAAAATCATTACGTGTTGCCGGAACAGCTATGCTTATCGGAACGATTTTATTCTCTGGTAGCCTGTATGTTATGGCGCTTACAAAAATTACGGTATTAGGTGCGATTACACCGATTGGTGGCGTAGCCTTTTTAGTTGGTTGGATTGCCATTGTGATGTCAGCCAAGCATATTAAAGAATAAGGGTAGATAAGCAGGAATCACATTATTGGTGATTCCTTTTTTAATTGACGTTAAAAGTTATGTTCCTTTTTTAGCATGATTATGTGGAAAAATGATGATATAGGTAATACATATTCATTGGAATAAACGATTTTTCTATAAAAAATATTAAAATGACATAATGATTCTCGTCATAACTAATGCTATTTTCGCGAATCGTATAAAAGAGGCTTGTTTTCACTATATGGAGGGTATTAATACACTAAGCCCATATTAATACAGAAAGAAGTGGAACGTATGCAATTTGTCTTTAACTTAGACCAAGCCATTTCTTACGATAACCAACCCGTATCACTGAACTTACAATATATGTTTGATTTTTTGAAGGATAATGGACATCAATTGATTTTTACATCAACAGGAGCAGTGCGCAATATGTTGCTGAAGCTAGATCGACGCTTTCATAATGAAGCAATGATTAGCTTAGAAGGCGCGGTTATTTGTAAAGAAGGTGCACTAGAGCAATTATCAACATTTGATCAAATGGATTTCGAAACAATACAACAATTAATTGAAAAATATGATGCGACATTTTTAATGGAGGGTGAGTGGGATTACTGTTATACAGGTGGCGACTATCATGCGATTGCACCGACAGTTGATCCGGCAAAGCTTGGACAAAATGTCTCGCTTAAAAAAGTTGGGCCTATTTCACATATAACAATTTTAGCTGCAGATGGTATCGAAGACATGCGCTTAGAATTATCAAAGCAGGGTTTTAATGTTCAAAGTAAGGGGCAAGAAAATCCCCAGCTTCTCATTACACCAAAGCGCATCAATAAATGGCATGCACTACAAAAATTAGGTGTATCTGAAAAAAACTATGTTGCGATTGGTTCAGACTTAACCGATTTAGCGGTGCTAGAGCATGCTGAGCACGCGTCGATGATTGGTTTTACAATGGAGCTCGCGCATTATGCGGAGTCTCGTTTACCAAATGATGAAAAAGTAGAAAAACATATTATTGATAAATGCTATGAGTTATCGAAGAAATATACGGTATAAAAAAGAGGCTGGATATCCAGCCTCTTTTTCGTGCGATTAAAGTGCTAATAAGTTGCGTAATTTTTCTTCATTTAAAATATTACCAACGAAGAATTCGCCGAAGTCTGCATAGCGAGCAGATACTTCATCAAAGCGCATTTCATAAATTAATTTCTTGAATTGTAGTACGTCATTTGCGAATAGGGTAACGCCCCATTCGTGGTCATCGAAGCCGATTGAACCGGAGATGATTTGTTTCACTTTGCCTGCATAGCTGCGTCCGATCATTCCGTGAGAGCGCATCATTGCTTGGCGTGCGTCCATTTCTAGCATGTACCAGTTGGCGCCTTTTTCACGACGTTTATCCATTGGGTAGAAGCAAATATGTTCCCAGCGAGGTAACTCAGGATATAGGCGAGCGCGTACATGTTCATTTTGATATGGATCTTGAGCAGGCTCGTCGCCAGCTTTTGCCTTTGCAAGATAGTTTGAAAGCTCAACAACGGATACGTAAGAATATGTTGGGATTGTGAAATCAGCAATTGTAAGTTTCGCAAATTTTGTTTCGATTTCATTTAATTCTTCCATTGTTTCGCGTAATGTCATAAGCACGAAATCTGCTTTTTGACCAACGATTGAATAAAAGGCATGAGAACCTGTTTTTGCTTCATCTGCTTTATTTAATTCGGCAAGGAATGCGATAAATTCATCGGTAGCTTCTTTACGGAAGTCCTCATCCATCTGTTTCCACATTGTCCAGTTCATTGCGCGGAAATCATGTAATACATACCAGCCATCTAATGTTTGTGCTGCTTCGATCATGTGTAACACTCCTTATTAAGTAAGAATCTTCTTCCATGCAATTTTAGCACAACTTCTGAAATTCGTCCGTTGAACAGGTAACGACATTTTCAAAAAATGACGAATTCGTGTACACTGAGTAAGAATTAGATTATGAGTACGGGAGATAACAATTATGAAGGATTTTTTAACGCAAAAAACATGGCGCTACATCGATCAATCGGTTAGTGGTATCGGTCGTTCTCCATTAGAATCATTTGCGGCGGATGATACGCTTTGCCATTTAATCGGTGCAGGGCTTTCACCTGCGACAGTACGAACATGGGTGCACAGTGCATCAGTCGTAATGGGTATCCAGGATCATCGTCTGCCGTATGTACAAGCAGGGATGGATTTACTAGAAGAGCGCGGCTATCATCCAATCGTGCGCAACTCAGGTGGGTTAGCGGTTGTATTAGATGAGGGTGTGCTTAATATTTCGATTGTCATTAGCGAAAAAGAAGGACATATCGATATTAATACAGGCTATGACATGATGGTGGATTTGATTAAAGCGCTATTTCCAGAAATTGCAGCGCGTATTGAAGCATATGAAATCGTCGGCTCTTATTGCCCGGGGTCATATGATTTAAGCGTGGATGGTAAAAAATTTGCGGGCATTGCACAGCGTCGTATTCGCGGTGGGATTGCCGTTCAGATTTATTTATCTGTTGAGGGAAGTGGTGGCGAACGAGCTGAATTGATTCGTGATTTTTATGAACGTGCACTTCAGCAGGAGCCAACAAAGTTTGAGTATCCAAAAGTACGTCCAGAAGTGATGGCATCATTATCGGAAATCATTGGCCAGTCATTGACGGTACAAGAGGTAAATGCACGCTTGCAGCAATTTTTGTATACACATTCAGATGAATTACGTATGGGGCCTTTCGTGGAAGATGAGATGGAACAATATATGTATTATTTAAAGCGCGTTTTTGAGCGTAATAAAAAATTGTTAATCGAATCGTAAATTTTTAGACACTTGAATGTCACAGTAGATTTCCGTACACTAAAATGGGTATATATTTAAGTATAGAAAGGGTTGCATTTACGAATGGCAAACGAATTTCGAGTTTGCGATGAATGTCAGGCCGTTAATTTAAAAACGTTGATTCCAAAATTAAAGGAAATCGATCCGGATGCAGAGATTGACATCAAATGCCAATCATATTGTGGGCCGGGACTTCGTAAAACATTTACGATCGTTAATAACCGTCCATGCGCGGCACATACAGAAGAAGAATTAATGCCGAAAATCATCAAAAAATTAAAATCACAGAAAAAGCTTCCAGAAGGTTTTGTCGATAAATGGACGCCAGTAGAAGCAGAAGAAAAATAAGTATTTTAGCAGGTTGCGCAGTCGACCTGCTCTATTTTTTTCTCTAAAAGACAAAGGACAAAAGCCATCTTGTTTCGAAAATAGAGATGGTCGTACAATGGAATAAGGGGGTAATGCGTGTGAGTTATGCAACGAAAAAGCTAGCAGAAGAAAAGGTATTTAAAGATCCCGTCCATCGCTATGTGCATGTGCGAGATCAGGTGATTTGGGATTTAGTCGCAACGCGTGAATTCCAGCGCCTACGCCGAATTAAACAACTCGGTACAACCTATTTAGTATTCCACGGTGCGGAACATAGCCGCTTCAGCCATTCATTAGGGGTGTATGAAATTACGCGTCGTGTTGTCGATGATGTATTTGTCGATTATCCAGAGTGGGATAATTCAGAGCGTCTTGTGGCGCTATGTGCGGCACTTTTACATGACCTCGGTCACGGGCCGTTTTCACACGCGTTTGAACATGTTTTTAATTTGGACCACGAGGCGTATACACGTGCCATTATTTTAGGGGATACAGAAGTCAATGAAGTGCTTCGTCGTGTCGCAGAGGACTTTCCGCAGAAAGTGTCAGATGTTATTGAAAAAACATATGAGAATCAACAGGTGGTCAGTCTAATTTCAAGTCAAATTGATGCAGACCGCATGGATTATTTACAGCGAGATGCATATTTTACTGGTGTTAGTTATGGTCATTTTGATATGGAGCGCATTTTGCGTGTTATGCGTCCGCGCGAGGACCAAATCGTTATTAAATCGAGTGGTATGCATGCCGTAGAGGACTATATTATGAGCCGCTATCAAATGTACTGGCAAGTTTATTTCCACCCGGTATCACGCAGCGCAGAGGTGATTTTGCGTAAGACATTAGAGCGTGCGCAGGAGTTATATCATGAGGGCTACACATTTAAAGTAGAACCAACGCCATTTAAATCATTTTTTGATGGTAATATTGAGCTTCAACAATATATTGAGCTAGATGAAACTATCATTATGACGTACTTCCATTTTTGGACGCATGAAGAAGATGCGATTTTAAGTGATTTAAGTAGTCGATTTTTAAATCGTCGTCTATTCAAATATATTGAGTATGACCCAGGTGCAGATTTTAAAAAGGTTTTAGAGTTAGAGGAATTATATAAAAAGGCCGGTCTGAATGCGAATTATTATTTAGTGCATGATTCGACATCAGACCTACCGTATGATTTTTACCGTCCAGGTGAAGAAGAGGGGCGCTTGCCGATTCATTTACTGCGCTCGAATGGTGAATTATCTGAGCTATCTCGTAGTTCAGAGGTGGTTGAGTCGATTTCAGGGAAACGACGCTTTGATCATAAAATTTATTTTCCAGAAGACGTATTATTAGAAAATGGCAAAAAGCGTATGCTACGTAAACAAATATTAGAAGTATTAAATCGATAGTTTGAAAGGGGAGCGACTTGTGTTAGAAGAACATGCCAATGTCGTACGTGTTGTATCATTAGCCGGTGAAGTAACAGGTCGAAAGAAGTTACAAAAAATCGTCTATATCGCGAAAAAATTGAATTATCCATTCCATGAAAAATATCATTTTCATATGTATGGACCTTATTCCGAAGAATTAACGATGCGTGTGGAAGAATTATGCACGATGGGCTTTTTAACAGAACGCAAGGAAGATAAAGGCTCTTATCAACAGTATCGTTATGAGGTAACGGATAAAGGAACGACATTTACAGAGAGCTTTTGTAAGGAAGCGGGCGGGTTGCCGCAAATCATTGAAGAGCTGAATACACAAAGTGCGCGCTTCTTAGAATTAGTATCGTCTCTGCTTTATTTCGACGAGCTTTCACGCGAGCAGCAAATAGTAAAAGTACGTACCGTAAAAGCAAAATTAAACTTTACAGATGAAGAGTTCGAGCATGCTTTTACGTTTATGACGAAACTAAATCAGTTTAAAAATAATTAAAACGGTGTATAATAACACTATCCTATAAACGAAAGGAATGAGGGTGGCCGATGAAGTAGTCTTATTTTTTAACGAACGAAGTGAACAAAACTTTGCGTAAAAAATAGGATTAGTCTGCCCAAATTCAATTTATACAGAGAAACGTCATCAGCATGGCTTTCTTATACAACCGCTAGAGTGGCGGAGTATGCCTGAATTTCAGGAAACACTCTCTGACTAATCCTTCCAAAATTTTTTGGAGGGATTTTTATATAGTGAAAAGTCCCTCTTTAGGAGGACAACCCCATGACAGAATTATGTCGTATACATCAACTTTCATATAAAGAAATTTTAACGAATAATACTGTATCGATAAAGGCAGGTGCGCGCATTGGCATCGTTGGCGTAAACGGTGCAGGGAAATCAACATTATTAAAGCTTTTAGCAGGGAAAATACAGCCGACAGAGGGGCATATAGAATGGTTCAAAAAAGCGTCGACCTTTTTAGTAGAGCAGGAGCAGGAGACGTTTGAGCGAGAGGTGGCGAAAAATGTACAGCAAGTTTGGCAGGTGCCAGCACGTAGTTATGAGCAGCTAAGTGGTGGGGAAAAGCTGAAGTTACGTTTAGCAGAAGCCTTTGCAAATAAGCCACAGCTTTTATTACTCGATGAACCAACCAATCATCTTGATGCAGCGAGCCTAGCACTACTCACAAAGCAGCTAAAGCGCTACCGCGGCACAGTCATTGTCGTATCACATAATCGTGCTTTTTTAAATGATGTTGTAAATGAAATTTGGCATATCAAGGAGCAACAGGTAACGCGTTATAAGGGCAATTATGCGGCGTATCGTGAGCAGTACGAGGCAAAGCTTCTACGTCAGCAAAAAGAATATGACAAGCAGCAACAAGAGGTGGCGCGTATTGAACATCAAATGGCGAAAATCACCTCATGGAGTGAGCAAGCGCATGCCGATTCAACGAAGCATGAATTTGCGAAGGAATTTTATCGTGTGAAGGCCAAGCGTATGGATGCACAAGTGAAATCGAAGCAAAAGCGCCTCGAAAAAGAGCTTGATAAGCATCAGATCGAACAACCTAAAAAGAAGTACGCGGTGCAATTTGAATTTCAGCAAAGTGATCCAACAGGAAAGCATTTGCTAGAGCTGAAGCATGTATCGAAAAAATTTGGTGAGCAGGTCATTTTTAATGATGTGAATGCGACGATTGGCTACGGTGAGCGTATTGCACTCGTTGGCGCAAATGGTGCGGGCAAGACGACACTACTACGTATGCTGTTGAATCAAGAAAGCTATGACGGTGAAATTTGGCGTTCGCCGGCTGCAGACATTGGCTATTTAACACAGCAGGTTTTTGATTTGCCAGACGATCAAACACCGAGTGAACTATTTGAGCGCCCCACATTTGAAGAGCGTGGGCTTGTACAGACACTGATGATTCACCTCGGTTTTACGAGTGCGCAGTGGGAGGAGCCGATTGCACGAATGAGTATGGGGGAACGTGTGAAATGTAAGCTGATGGCCCTTATTTTAGCAAAGAAAAATGTGCTTATTTTAGATGAGCCGACGAATCATCTAGATTTGGAATCACGTGAGCAGCTTGAACAGGTGTTGGGCGACTATAATGGTACGATTATCGTCGTATCGCATGATGCCTACTTTGTTGAAAAAACGACGACAACACGTTTCTTTATTGAAAATCATCAATTAATTACACCAGCACAGGACGTAGAGACAGCAGATGATAAAGAGCGTATGCAACTCGAAAATCGTCTACAAGATGTGCTCGGTCAGCTAAGCTTTTTGACAGCAAAGGACGCGCAGTATGAGGAGCTTGATGAGGAGTTTCACCGATTGACGGCGCAATTACGACAATTAAAGTCATAGCAAAAAAGGAATCGTTTAAAGGAACTGACCCACGAAAGTGAGACAAAGAAAAAGACAATATTTTTCAACTGAATTTGACGGACGCTTTCCCGGGGCATGGCGGAAGCCTCCTCGCTCGCAAGCTCACTGCGGGGTCTTCCACTCATGCTAAGGGCTAGGGCTTCCCTAGGAGTCGCCGTCAAATTCTTGTCCTATCCTTTTTTTCGGTACGTACTTTTTTGTGCTATAGGCACCTTTTGGTTTCATTTGAACGGCGATAGGCGATGACGTAATGAAAAAAATAATCATAAAAAAGCAGAAATCGCATTTTACTGCGATTTCTGCTTGTTAGATTATTCAAACTATTTATCAGACGCGCGTACGCCACCGTTTGCATAATGCTCTTTTTTCATTTCTTCAATGATGATGGTGATGTTTTCCTTTGGTGCGTTAACTGTGCGAGAAATTGCATCCGTAACTTCTGTTACAAGCGCACGTTTTTGGTCATCATTACGACCTTCAATCATTTTAATCGTTACTACAGGCATTTGTGACACTCCTCGTTTATAATGATATAGTGAATCTTAGTTAATCATATCAGAACGGAGGATTTTTGGAATGGCTGAAAAGAAAAAAATGGAATTTAATATTATAAAAAATGCACCTACAGATGGGCATAAAGGATACGGGATTGGTTCGTTATCATTAGAAAATGTATCACCTGTTATTATTGATGTAGAAGAGGGCACTGCTGCTGTTGACATCGGTGCGATGCATGCGCGTAGCGTTGTTGAAAAAGGCATTAAATTTACAACCAATCGTGAAGACTCAGAGGGTGGTAAAAACTACTGGCTTGTCTGGGTAACGATTGAACAAAAACCAGAAGGCGGCTACTATGCGGGGGTGACAGCTTGTGAAATGGTCGTCAATCGCGAAAAACGTCGTGGCTATAAAATTTTAGCAGACCACGTGAATCGCATGGACAAATCAATGAAACGTAAAATTATGGTCGACAATATGGACGAGAAGTCAAAACACGTTTTGGCTGATTTCTTAAGAGGCTTTGATGAGGCAATGTGGAATCGTAGCGATGAACAATTACGTAATGAGCTCGCATAAGTGACCAAAATATGAAGTTCTTCCCCCAAGGTTGAAACTAACCTAAAAAGGAAGTACACTAAAATATAAAGTCTAACACTAGACTTTGGACAGCAGTCTTGTATACTTTGTGTTTATGCAGGTATTTGAAACCCTAAACCCAAGCCAGATGCCTTGTCTTAAACATAAAACAAGCAGAAAAAGCTTTCAATGCGCCTAACGGACAATGGCGATATTGGAAGCTTTTTTAATGTTCTTTTTTTAGTTGATTGGCATGAAGAATGGAATTTAATTGTTTTGAATTACTTTGAGATTGGCGAATATCGTCTGCTAATCTGACGAGTGATTCACTTGTGATTGCATTGTCTGGGTAGTTGACGATACTAAACGATGCAGTTACATGTACTTCTTCGAAATTAGATAAAATAAATGCACGCTCGCGTAAGAGCATACGTAGCTCAGATGCATAATTTAATGCAATAGCGGGCGCTGCATCATAACAAATTAAATAAAATTCCTCGCCGCTTACGCGTGTTAAAAGGCTATTATGTTCTTGTGCGTAATCATCTAAAATTTTTGCGAGTTGCTTTAAAATTTCATCCCCGTATAAATGACCATAATGATGATTAACTGCGCGGAAACGATCAATATCAATTAAAATAAGTGCAAATGCCAGACGGTTGTTTGTCAGGCGATTTATTTCTTCGCGGAAAATACGATTATTTGGGACACCTGTTAAATAATCTGTATCAGCCAGTTTTTCAACAGCGCGTGTATAAGCGAATTGTTTTTTGAAAATGTATAACACGCCATAGGTTGCATAAAAGGCAAAGGCACTCATGAATGTTAATGTCCAAAGTGATGGATCATCCCAAGTGACGGGTGTCACAATAATAATGAAAAATAAAAATTCTAGCACGCATGGCCAAATATAGGCATGTACATTTTTAGAGGTAATCGGAATTTTCATCGCAATTAGTGACATGACGCTACCGACAACTATCGTATTAAGACCAAAAATCATCGTATTCATTGAAAAGTCAGCGGAAATCATGCGGAAGAGCCCCGCAATTACAGCCGTAATAAACCCTGCCTGTGGACCACCGATAATAATCGCCAATAACAAGACGGCAGAGCGTGTATCACCAATCACTTCGCTGGATAAATGTAAGGAAGTTTTCATTACTAAAATTGCGATGATTCCTGCGCCACATCCAACGAGAATAGGATAATAAGGCTGATATTCTTTTTTAAAGCCGCCAAAGAATTCATATAAAAAATAAGCTAATACGATAAACGTAAATAAAATTGAAAAGTTTATAATAAGGCTCAGTATCATTTGATTTCTCCTAGCTAATAGTGGTTCTATTATACACTAAATTATTTAGAGTCGTTTAGGCGCAGTGAAATTTCTCTACATCCTTGAAAAAAACTTATATCTTAGCCTATAATAATAAGGTTATATTAACAAAGAGCGGAGGAGCTTTTTTGAGTAATAATGCGATGCCGATTCAACTAAAATTTAAGACGACCATTAAACATGAAGGTGAACTACCTGAAATCATGGAAATTTTTGTGGACGCTTCTTATATGTTGAAAGACGGTAAAAAAGTGTACATTCAATATGAAGAACTATTAAATGATAAAAAGATGCGTACAACGTTACGTTTTGATGAATCCGATGGTATTATTATGCGTAACGGAGACATAAAAATGCGCTTACCATTTTTGAAGGGGCTTGACCAACGAGGCCATTACGAAGCGGATTTTGGGACAATGCCAATCATTGTACGCACGCATCATATCGATAATAAACCACTTACAGAACAAGCAGCAGAAGGTACACTTTTGGTACACTACGAACTAA
Organism: Candidatus Kurthia intestinigallinarum; assembly: GCF_003991225.1. GTDB lineage: Bacteria > Bacillota > Bacilli > Bacillales_A > Planococcaceae > Kurthia > Kurthia populi. The sequence goes on along the minus strand of NZ_JTFC01000031.1, from coordinate 789,801 downwards.
TCGTAGGCGGAAATTCAGTCGGTGATTATACGTTAGAATATAGCTATACGGAGGGAAAATAATGAACGCAGTAGAACAAGTCCAACAGTCAGTTAAAGACGCTTTATTAAAAGCTATTACAAAAGCTGAGCTTGTAGAAGACCCAAGTGCTTTAAATATCCACTTAGAAACACCACGTAGTAAAGAAAACGGTGACTACGCAACAAACATCGCGATGCAAATGACGAAATTAGCGAAAAAACCACCTCGTGATATCGCACAGGCTATTTTAGATAATTTAGAAACAGCTGGCACAAATATCGAAAAAATCGATATCGCGGGTCCTGGTTTCATGAACATCACATTAGCAAAAGACTACTTAACAAAAGTTGTCACAACTGTTTTAGACCAACAAGCAGCATACGGTCACTCTGAGGCAGGTGAACACCAAAAAGTACAAGTAGAATTCGTTTCTGCGAACCCAACTGGTGATCTTCACTTAGGTCATGCGCGTGGTGCGTCAATCGGGGATTCATTATGTAATATTTTAGATGCAGCAGGCTATGATGTATCTCGTGAATACTACATCAATGATGCGGGTAACCAAATTACGAAATTAGCAAAATCATTAGAAGCTCGTTACCGTCAAGCATTAGGTCAAGAAGCAGATATGCCAGAAGACGGCTACCACGGTAAAGACATCGTCATGATTGCGGAAACATTATCAAATGAATTTGGCGAAGACATCTTAAATAAATCAGACGAAGAACGCTTTGAATTCTTCCGTACACATGGTTTAAAACATGAATTCGGTAAACTTCAAAAAGACTTAAAAGACTTCCGCGTTGATTTCGACGTATGGTTCTCTGAAACTTCTTTATACAAAGATGGTAAAGTTGAAAAAGCCATCCAAACATTAAAAGATAATGGTCACGTATACGAAGAAGACGGCGCTGTATGGTTCCGCTCTACAACATTCGGTGATGATAAAGACCGTGTATTACGTAAAACAGACGGTTCATTCACTTACTTAACACCAGATATCGCATACCACGAAGATAAATTACAACGTGGCTTCGATAAAATCATCAACATCTGGGGTGCTGACCACCACGGTTACATTCCTCGTATGAAAGCTGCAATTCAAGCGTTAGGCTATGACCGCGACATGCTGGAAGTAGAAGTTATCCAAATGGTTAACTTATTACGTGACGGCGAAAAAGTGAAAATGTCTAAACGTACAGGTAACGCAGTAACATTACGTGAATTAGTAGAAGAAGTAGGTCTAGACGCAGTACGCTACAACTTCGCAATGCGCGCCGGTGATACACACTTAGATTTCGATTTAGATTTAGCTGTGAAGCAATCAAACGAAAACCCTGTATACTACGCACAATATGCACATGCACGTATTTGCTCAATCCTACGTCAAGCAGAAGAAAAAGGTTTCGCACCTTCAACAGATGCGCTTGAAACATTATCTACAGAAAAAGACATCGATGTACTGAAAAAAGTTGGGGATTTCCCACAAGTGGTAGCAGATGCTGCACGCGCTCGCGCACCGCACCGTATCACAAACTACGTACAAGAATTAGCTGCTACATTCCACAGCTTCTACAATGCTGAAAAAGTATTAGATGTTGACAATAAAGAACGCTCTGCAGCACGTCTTGCAATGATCACAGCAGTAGCACAAACAATTAAAAATGCGCTTAAATTAGTAGGCGTAGCTGCTCCTGAAAAAATGTAATTTAGCTAAATAAAAAGAGGCTTTGACATACGTGTAAAGCCGCTCCCATGAGCATAAAAAAACCGGAATCGCGCTGTGACGCGGTTCCGGTTTTTCGTTTCGAACGTTAAAAAAAGAAAATGACGTGTTTTGTCTCAGTCACTTTTTTATTATGTCTGTAGCAGAAGACGCTCACCTCAAGGAGCGAAGTGAGTAGGTGGGCGATGCATGCTATGCTTTTGGCGAACAGCGCGTTTCAAGAGATGCTCGTTAAAATACTCGTTAATAGGGCTTGCTATTGATTGAAAAAGGGTATGGAAAGACTAGAACTGTTTTGCTCTAAAAACGCCTGTCGGATTTCTACTGACGGTACTTCAATCGAAACGATTAAAAAATAGCTTCAATCTCAAAGCAAAAAATAATTAACGGAAGAGGTGAACGTATTGTCACAAAATAAAGCCTACAAATTTAGGTTATATCCAAATAAGGACCAACAAGCACGCATCCATCAAACGCACGGTCATTGTCGTTTTGTCTATAACCATTTTCTTGAACTTTGGAACACTTCCTATAAAGAAGAAGGCAAAAGCTTAAATCGTAGCTTGATGTCTAAAGTCCTCACGAAGATGAAGAAACAAGATGAAACAGCTTGGCTGAGAAACGTAGACAGTGTGGCATTACAAGCCTCTTATGAATATTTAATCGATGCCTTCAATCGATTTTTTAAGAAACAGAATAAATACCCTCGTTTCAAAAGCAAAAAAAATCCCGTACAAAGCTATACAACCAAAAATACAAATAACAATATCGCGATTGTCGGTAACCACATCAAACTACCGAAACTTGGGCTTGTGAAGTTTGCGAAGTCTTGTGAGATAGAAGGACGTATCATGCGCGCAACGATCAAATATCATGCAAGTGGCCATTTTTACGTATCGATTGCATGTGAAGTACCGGACGTTCAGCCGTTACCGAAAACCAATCAATCTGTCGGGATTGATTTAGGTATCACCGATTTTGCGATGCTGTCTGATGGACGTAAAGTGGATAACCAACGCTTTACGGTGAAGATGGAGAAGCAGCTAAAGCGGGAACAACGCAAGTTATCACGTCGCTACGAACAAGCAAAAAAAGAGAACCGCGTTTTACGTGACTGTATGAACTACCAAAAGCAACGTCGTAAAGTCGCGCGCTTGCGTGAACGTGTCGCGTTTCAGCGGGAAGATTTTTTAAATAAGTTATCAACGGAACTCATTCGCCAGTACGACATCATCTGCCTAGAAGACTTACACACCAAAGGCATGTTGAAAAATCATAAACTAGCAAAAGCCATTAATGACGTTTCTTGGTTTTCGTTTGTGCAAAAACTGATGTATAAAGCGAAGTGGTATGGCCGAGAAATCGTAAAGATTTCACGCTTCTATCCATCGAGCCAACTTTGCCATGTCTGTGGGCATCGAGATGGCAAGAAGTCCCTCGACATTCGCGAGTGGGTTTGCCCATCTTGCGGTGAAACGCTAGACCGAGACCTTAACGCAAGTCGGAACATTTTAGCCGAAGGACTCACGCTGTTAACCCAACAACCGTAGGGACTACGGGGCTCGCCTACTAAAGAAGTGAAGCCACTGTTCGAGCTGTCGGAACAAGCAAGCACTGTTCGTAGGAATCCCCCACTTCAAGCGCATTCGTAAAAACGGCTAAGTGGGGGTAGTTCAATTTAAAAATAAATTGGTTGCATCATGTGTACGTAAAATAGGCTCCGAATACTTCGTATAATTCGATGTTAAAAAGTAATAGTAGAGCATATCAACGACATACAACTGCGCGATAAGTGACGCTGTCGCGGCTGTGCGGATTTTACCGCTAACCTCTAATGCACTGTGTAAAAGTGTCACCGTGGCTTGTTTTGCAAGCTCGGAGTCTTGATTGCCGGTCACCGCAATGACAGGAATTTGTAGGCTCTTCGCAATGTTTTCTAGCTGCTCGATTTGCGTTTTTTCACCAGAATTTGAAATAAGCACAAGTACTTTATTTTCTGGGTTAGCAGAAAGCAGTGTTGTAATCAGATGAATGTCTGAATGGGTAATGACATTTTTTCCGAATTATTTAAAAAAAGAAAACCCTAACATGGATGGAATCACTTTCGTTTATTTACAAATAATGTAATCTAAAAGTAATAAAATTTCATTTTTTGTTTAAAATATTTTTTAAAAAGAAATTAAATTACATTTTAAAATAAAGTAAGCACGAAATCAGTGCGTAATTACATAAAAATGACACACTATTCCGAATATGCTTTCTTAACTCCTTGAAGTTTTGTATAATAGGGGCAATTAAACACACAGAGATAGTAGGGGAAATGAGTGGAAATCTCATGCGGTCCCGCCACTGTAACGGAGCAATCCAAAGCCAGATTACCTACTATGTTCTTGAATGTGCTACGAGGATAGTCAACTTTTAGGGGGCTTCTGTATGTACAGGGGGCCTTTTTATGTTCTCGGGAAATGAGAGGGGAATGGATTTTGAAAAAATGGATGTCATGGGGTTCCGCATTAGCGGTCTCAGCAATATTATTATCAGGCTGCGGTACAGCAGATCAGACAAATGACAAGGAAAAAACAACACAGTCAGCGCAGCAAAATGCGTACCCATTAACAGTGAAGGATGCGACAGGTAAAGAAATTAGCATTAAGCAAGAGCCTTCAAAAATTATTACATTATCACCAAGCATTACGGAATCATTATTCGCACTTGACTTAGGAGATAAGGTGACAGGTGTTACAACGAATGATGATTATCCGAAAGAAGCGACTAAAAAAACAATGGTTGGCGATATGAATCCAAATATCGAAAAAATCATTTCGTTAGAACCTGATTTCGTGTTAATTGATGCGTCATCATTAGGTACGGCTGAAGCAGGTTTAGAGCAGCTACGTGATGCAGGAATCACTGTATTTGTTGTGCCAACAGCAAATTCATTTGATGAAACGTATGCCAATATCGAACTAATCGGTAAGGTGACAAATAAAGAAGCTGAAGCGAAAAAAATTGTTGCAGATATGCAGAAAAAAGTAGCGGATGTACAACAGAAAATTAAAGATGCCAATGTGAAAGAACGTTCTGTATTTGTCGAAACATCAGATGCACCAGACATTTATACAGCGGGCAATAACTCGTATATGCAAGAAATGTTCGACTTAATTGGTGCGAATAATATTGCCAAAGATGGCGGCGAAAATTGGTATAAAATCGACCCAGAAGCGATTGTAAAAGGCAACCCAGATGTCATTATCGTGAAGTATGATTACGTACCAAATATCATGAAGAAAATTAAAAAACGTGATGGCTTTGATACCATTACAGCGGTGAAAGAAGACCAAATTGTGCAAGTCGATGACAATTTAACAAGTCGTACAGGTCCACGTTTAGCAGATGGCTTAGAAGAAATCGCGAAAGCTGTCTATCCTGAGGCATTTAAATAATGAAAAAACATGTTGTCGGGTATACCGTATCCTTTGCGCTATTAGTTGTAGCAGCATGGTTTGCGATTAGTATTGGCTCGGTGAAGGTTCCACTATCTGTATTGTGGAATCCATCATCAGCGGATGCAGCCTCGGCAAATATTATATGGAAAATCCGCGTGCCACGTGTGATTTTAGCCGGTCTTGTAGGGGCAGCACTTGCTATGGCAGGTGCTGCCTTTCAAGGTTTATTGAAAAATCCACTGGCTGATCCATATACGCTGGGGGTTTCTTCTGGGGCATCGGTCGGAGCGGTGATGACGATTTTCTTCGGTATTTCGTCATCCGCGCTTGGCCTATACACATTACCGATTTTTAGTATGATTGGTGCAATGGTCGCAATGGTGTTAGTGCTTGGCTTTTCACGCCTTGTCGATCGTTCGATGAAAATGGAAACATTGATTTTAACAGGGATTATTATTAGTGCCTTTTTAAGCTCCGTTATTTCACTTATGATTGCACTAACTGGTGAGGAACTGCGTCAGATTTTAAACTGGCTCATGGGGAGCGTATCGATGCGTGGCTGGCCGTATATTAAAATGATTTGGCCATTTTTACTTGTTGGTGCCTTGATGCTATGGATGAATCGCAAGGAACTAAATGCCTTATTATTTGGCGAGGAGCGCGCGCATTATTTAGGGGTCAATGTGAAGCGCAGCAAGTGGATGATTTTAGTGGGCGGCTCGATTTTAACAGGCTGTGCCGTAGCGGTGTCAGGGACAATTGGCTTTGTTGGTTTAGTTGTACCGCATATGACACGTCTACTTTTCGGTGCAGATCATCGTCATTTACTACCGCTATCAATTATTAATGGTGCCACGCTACTTATCGTCTGTGATTTAGTAGCGCGCACGATTATTGCACCATCGGAATTACCGATTGGCGTCATTACATCATTTATTGGTGCGCCAGTATTTGCTTATATTTTCTTTAGACAACGTAGAAAGGGGCGTTAAACATGTTAGAGATTCACGGCTTAACAGGGGGCTATGATAAAAAAGAAATTGTTCGAGATGTGAGCTTTTCATTACAGAAGGGGCGAATGCTCGGCATTTTAGGGCCAAATGGTAGCGGGAAATCGACGCTTTTAAAAATGATTAGTGGCATTTTACCGCTAACTGCCGGTGATATTTTAATCGATAACAAGCCTCGAACAAGCTACAAACAAAAGGAATTAGCTCGCAAGATGGCCGTGCTACCACAGCTTCATGCTCATGCTTTTTCCCATACCGTCGCGGAAACAGTCGCGCTTGGGCGTTACCCGCATCAAAGCGGCTTATTTTCACAGTGGTCAGCAGAAGATGAGGCAGCGACAACGGAGGCAATGACTCAAACGGGTGTCGCAAAGTACCGCGATGAGGAGCTGGAATATTTATCAGGCGGCGAGCAGCAACGGACCTTTATTGCACAGGCACTTGCCCAGCAGGCGGAGCTTTTACTGCTAGATGAGCCGACAAATCATTTAGATTTAGAACATCAACGTCAAATTATGGACATGCTAAAGCATGAGGTAGCAACGCGACAGTTAACGGTTGTGTCGATTTTTCATGATATGAATTTAGCGGCGTTGTACTGCGATGAGCTTCTATTACTAGAAAATGGACGCGTACGCGCATACGGTGCGCCTGCGGAAGTCTTGACTGAAGACGAGATTGCACAAGTGTATCATACGGCGGTCGCACGCTTTGCACATCCACAGCTAGCGACGCCGCAAATGGCACTGCTGCCGAATATTGAAATAGCACAAAATCGCGTGACGCTCGAGCAGTTCCGAGTGGAAAATGAATTTGTTCATTTAAAGGCTACAAAACCGCTTCGTACATTATCTGCGGCACTGCATAATCCGGGTTTTGGCTGGTTCCGTCATTTTTTAAATCGCACTGTCGATGCGCAGTATATGTGTGATGATGCACATGCAGAAATGAAAAATTATATTAAAAATCATCATTTACCAATTGAGCAAACCGTTGCGATGATGACAGCGGTAGATGTAAAGCATGCGGTGATTCGCCGTTATAAAGAGGAAGACCATGAAATCTTTGTGATGGTCACAGCCGGTGTCGGCAATGCTGTCGATGCGGCACGCGGCCATTTACATGCGGAGCCACAGCGTGTTGGCACGATTAATTTATGGGTCATTATCAATGGGGTATTAAGTGATGAATCATTCATGCAGGCGATGATGACGACCATTGAGGCGAAAGTAAAGGCGATGCAAGATGGCGAAATTTATGATACCCAAACAGGGACGATTGCGACGGGAACATCAACAGATAGTGTGCTAATTGCTTCAACGCAAAGCGGGCAAAATTATGAGTATGCGGGAACGATTACAGACATCGGCAAATTAATTGGTCGTGGTGTGTATGAAACGATGATTATTGCGCTAGATGACTATAAGCGTGCGAAAGGGTGGATTCAATGATTTTGAATCATCTTATCGCCTGCGTTATCGGTGTAATCATCGACCGCATTTACGGTGAGCCACGCTATATAAAGCATCCTGTTATTTTAATTGGGAATTTCATTGCATGGTTAACGAAAAAGTTAAATCACGGCAATCAGCGTAAAGTAAAAGGAGCGATGGCAGCGGTGATGACGATTGTTGTGACGACGCTCATCGCTTTTTTCATTGTCTATGGTAGCTATCAGCTGCATGTATTTTTAGGTGTCGCAGCCGAAAGTATATTAATAGCACTTGGGCTTGCGCAGAAAAGCTTAAAGCAGGCGGCACAAGATGTCTATAAGCCACTCGTTGCCGGTGATTTAGACGAGGCGCGTACGAAGCTTGGCTGGATTGTCGGACGTGATACCAAGCATTTAGATGAAGCCAATATTACGCGAGGTGTTGTCGAAACCGTTTCTGAAAATACGAGTGATGGCGTGACAGCGCCGCTATTTTACGCCTTATTATTTGGGGCCACTGGTCTATGGTGCTACAAGGCCATTAACACATTAGATTCGATGATTGCCTATAAAAATGAGACATACAGAGACTTCGGATTTTTTGCGGCGAAAGTCGATGATATCGCCAACTTTATCCCAAGCCGAATTACTGGATTTTTACTATTAATTGTTACGAAAAATCATTATGGTTTACCGTTTAAAGAAAGATTCCAGAAGTGGCATGTGGACGCAAAAAAACATCCAAGTCCCAATAGTGGTTATTTAGAAGCGGCAACAGCCTATCAGCTAGGCATTCAATTAGGTGGTTTAAATTACTATGGTGGCATCGCTTCTCATCGTCAGGAGATGGGCGAGCCGCATGTTGTATTATCAGCAAAACATATTGATGAGGCGGTTGTACAAATGCAGGTGACAACAATCGCATTTTTATTGATTGGCATCATGATAGGAGGAATTTTCATTGTTACCTAATCACGGAGCAAATCCACAACAAGTATATGAGGCAATGAATTTGAAGGAACCTGAGACGTTAATTGATTTCAGTGAAAATGTGAATCATTTACCGTTTCCGTTAAATTTAGATATCGATAAACTATTGCCGGTCATTACGGCGTATCCCCATCCAGATGGCGAACCATTTTTAAGTGCAGTGGCGGCGTATCATGGGATTGAGAAAGAGGCGATTTTACTTGGCAACGGCGCGGCAGAAATTTTTGCGTTGCTTGGGAATGTATTAGCGAATAAACGGGTGCTTGTCGTGCATCCGACCTTTTCTGAATACGAGGCGACGCTTGCACCGCATCATGTTGAATTTGAGCGTGTGCTTGTTGAGGACATCGCTACGTATCAATTACCGATGAAGACCTTACAGGAAAAAATCCCATATGCTTCCGCAATTTATTTATGTACGCCAAATAATCCGACTGGTGTGCTACCACCGCGTGAGGAGATTCAGCAAATGATTGACTGGGCACAGAGAACAGCGACACTTGTTGTGCTCGATGAAGCATTTTTAGATTGGATTGGGGAGGAGCACACATTTATTACAGATGCACCTAACTATGATCATGTGCTTGTCGTCCGGTCGATGACAAAAATGTATAAAATGCCGGGGTTACGTCTAGGCTATGCGGTAGGCAATGCGTCGCTTATTCGCTCGCTAGCACGATTTGCATCACACTGGCATATTAACGGTGTCGCAAGTGCACTTGGTGCCGAAATGCTTAAATTACATAATTACCGAGAAAAATCAATTCGTGAAGTAGCGGTTTCACGTGAAACATTACGCACGTTTTTAGAGGGACAGGGCTGTGTTGTGACGAATAGCCAAACGAATTATATGAGTTTTCAGCTTGCGGAAGTTGAAAAAAGCGAGGCATTTTATCACTTTATGCTAGCGCGTGGGCTTGTGCTACGTCATTCGAAAAATTTCCGAGGAATGGATGGCTCATGGTTCCGCGTTGGTATCAAGGCGCGCCCACAAATGGAAGCCTTTGAACAGGGGATGATTGCATGGAGCCAGCAGTAGCACCCCTTATTTTTATAACCGGTGGCGTGCGTAGCGGCAAAAGTCATTTTGCAGAAGCGCTAACAAAGCAATTATGTGAGCCAACGCATCAACTCGTATACATTGCGACCGGTGTAGCATTTGATGATGAAATGGCGCGACGCATTGCGCATCATCAACAGCTTCGCGCTGGTGAGGGCTGGCAAACAATTGAGCATCCGACTAATTTTTCGACACTGCCACCACATATCCCAGACAATGCGGTTGTACTCTGGGACTGTGCGACGACATGGCTTGGCAATGAGTGCTATGACGATAATGCGTGGCAGGACCAAGCGAGGTTGCAGGCTCGAATTGAGGCGATGAAGGAGGCTCTTTGGACACTTCGCAAAAGGGGCATTCCACTCGTCATCGTTTCAAATGAGATGCTTGATTCGCCGGTTCCACATTATGATGAAACGCGTGTCTATACGCAAACGCTTGGTGAATTGCATCAATGGTTTGCGGCGGAGGCAACGATTGCGATTGAAATGGAATATGGCTATAAAAAAATATGGAAGGGGGCAGACGTTTTTGAAAACTATTTTAGCTAGTGTATTGCTGACTTTTCAGTTTTTTACGATTGTGCCAGTAACTAAAAATATCGATTTGAATCATAAAACGGTAACGGGCATGTTTCAGTTTTTACCGTGGCTAGGTGCCTTTATGGGAGCAGTTGTTGCGCTTATTTTTGAAGGCTTGCAGCTAACAAATAGCAGTTCGCTTCTAATTGGCTTCCTGATGGCGATGGCCTTTATTATTTGGACGGGTGGGCTTCATTTAGATGGCTTTACAGATATGGGCGACGCGTATTTTTCGTATCAGGATGTGAAGAAGCGTCAGGAAATTTTAGATGACCCGCGCGTTGGTGCCTTTGGTGCAATGGCGCTGTTATTTTTAGTGCTGACGAAGATTATCTTTTTGACAGAGCTCGTAACACAAGGCATCCTCGCAAGCTATTGGCTGATTTTCGTGCCTTTTTTAGCGCGCACAGCACTCGGCTTTTACCTTGTATGGACGAAGCCATCAAAAGATAAGGGCATCGGCTTTTTCTTCCGCACACATATTCACTTAACGCAGTATTTACTGTTTACCGTAGTGTCATTACTTATCGGCACAGCGCTCATTATGTACTGGGCACACACATGGATTCCGGCAGTACTTGTCGGCATTACACTAATCGCTGTAGTATGTTATAAAATGTGGACGAAGAAAAACTTTGGCGGAGCATCTGGTGATTTATACGGTGCATTCATCGAGGGAACGGAGGCGCTGTTATGGATTACGCTGTTGTGCTTGAGTTAGTACGTCATGCGAGAACGCCAGGGAATATCGCGCATCGCTATGTTGGCTGGACAGATGAATCGATTGCGGAGACATCACTTCCTATTTTAAATGACACCATTTCACAAGTGATTTGCAGTGATTTAAAACGTACAGTTGAAACGGCTGCGCAGTATTTTCCACAGGCGAAACCGTATTGTATTGCGGCATTTCGTGAAAGTCATTTTGGCGATTTTGAGATGAAAACGTATGAGCAATTAAAAAATAATGAGGCGTATCGCAACTGGATTAATAGGCCGGAGCAATTAGCGCCGCCAAATGGAGAAACACTGGTATCGCTTTATCGCCGCGTACGAGCGGGTATGGAACAACTAGAGGCGAAGCGGCATCAATATGCGGTGCTGCATGGTGGCACGATTCGTGCGATCCTTGTGCAATTTGGGCCAAAGCCAAGTGCCTTTTGGGATTGGCAAGTAGGGCATGACACACGCTTTGTACTCGCATGGGCGACGCGTCAGGCTTTTGAGGAGGGACAACGATGCACATCATTATCGGTGGCGCCTTTAATGGCAAACGAGCCTACGTCAAACAATTAATTGATGCGACGTGGTATGAGCGAGAACTACCTGAAAAGGTCGCGGGCAATATAGTTCTTGCTAACATAGAAGGAATTTTACAGGCGCATCTCGAAGAAGAAGAGGAGCAAGTTGCGTCCGATATTGCTGAAAAAATCCGTTTACTCGATGCACAAAGCGACGAGTTGGTTGTCATTTTAACGGATATGGGACGCGGTGTTGTACCGCTTGAAAAAGAACAACGCCAATTACGTGATACATGTGGTCGATTGTATCAATTGCTTTTTAAAGAGGCGACGACGATTACGCGTATTTGGTATGGCATTCCAGAAATTTTAAAAAAGGGGCTGGCACAATGAACATTTATACACGTACAGGGGATAAAGGGAAAACGAGCATTATCGGAGGACGCGTTGATAAAGATGATTTCCGCGTAGAAGCATATGGCACAATTGATGAATTAAATGCGATTATCGGGAAGGCAATGACGGAATTAGACGCAGAAAAATTTAAGGATTTATTAGATGATTTAGAAAAAATCCAAAATGAATTATTTGATGGTGGCGGCGATTTAGCGAATGTTATGAAAGAGCGCCATTATAAATTAGCAGACGAGCCGATTGAAGAGATGGAAGCGCGTATCGATGTGTTAATGAGCGAGGCACCAGAGCTTCAAAAATTTGTCTTGCCAGGGGGTTCACCAGCAGCAGCAACCTTACACATCGCACGCACAGTGACACGTCGCGCAGAGCGTCTGACAGTGACACTACTAAAAAATGCCGAAGAGGGCGATGTATCACCTGTTGTACAGCGCTATTTAAACCGTCTATCAGACTATTTATTCGCAGCAGCACTTGTTGTGAATGCACGTCTTGGTGTACCAAACAATGAGTATGTTCGTAGTGCAAATGTGTTTACGACTAGTAAGAAAAAGGACAAAAAGTAATATTACATGTAGATGTCGATGTACATCTATCCATAAAAGTAAAATTCATTTTGTAGTAAAATATTCCAATAAAACCACAAAAAAGATATAAGGTATCACATAACGTGCATACCTTATATCTTTTTTTAATATTGTTTTTAAAGAAAAATATGTATTTTTACGAAAAAATAAAACATATTGCGGAAAATTATTGACTGAGTGATGATTCATAAAGTAGAATATTACTAATTCCAAATGTAACCAAATACTATACAAAAAGGAAAATCAGTCTTTAGGGGGGAAAAGGCATGAGTCCATTATTAATCGCAAACTGGATTTTGGCGATTCTAGTTATCGCGTATGGTGTGTATTTATTTGCATACCTAATTAAGACAAGAATCGAATTCATTAAGATGGGTAAGAAAGAGGAATTCGATCACAATGTGAAAGAGCGCCTGAATAAAATTTGGGTGTTTGTGTTTGGACAAAAGAAACTGTTGAAGGATAAGAAGAGTGGTATTCTTCACGTTATGATGTTCTACGGTTTCATTTTAGTTCAATTTGGTGCAATCGATTTTATCTGGAAAGGTTTAGCACCAGGATCACATTTACCTCTTGGACCGTTATATCCATATTTTACGTTCTTCCAAGAGCTCGTTACACTAATGATTTTAGTATCGGTAATCGGCGCATTCTACCGTCGATACATTGAAAAACTTGTCCGTTTAAAACGCGGTCTAAAAGCGGGGCTTGTGCTCATTTTTATCGGATCACTAATGGTTTCTGTATTAGTTGGTAACGGTATGGGCCTCATTTGGCACGGTGAAACGACTTGGGTATGGACGGAACCAGTTGCATCTGCAATTGCCGCAATATTCTCATTCTTACCACAAGCCGCAGCAATCACAGTATTTTATATTATGTGGTGGATTCACTTATTAGTGCTTCTAACATTCTTAGTATATGTTCCACAATCAAAACACGCGCACTTAATCGCAGGACCGGCGAATGTATATTTAAATCCATTAACGCCTCCAGGGAAGCTAAAACCAATCGACTTCAGCGCATTTGAAGAAGATGATGAGGCAGAAGGCGAAGAAGAAGTCGAAGCGTCATTTGGTGTTGGTAAAATTACCGATTTCACTGACTTACAGCTCGTCGACTTATACGCTTGTGTGGAATGTGGTCGTTGTACAAACATGTGTCCCGCAACAGGCACAGGTAAAATGTTATCACCAATGGATTTGATGACAAAATTACGTGACCACTTAACATTTACAGGCGCGGTACAAACACAGCAAAAGCCGTGGGTACCAAGCTTTATTTTCAACAATGCAAAAGGCAATCAATTAGCAGCTGCAGCGGGCGCTGAAGGTGCAGTAATTGAAGATATTTATAGCCCGTCATTAATCGGCGATGTTATCACAGAGGAAGAAATTTGGGCATGTACAACTTGCCGTAACTGTGAGGACCAATGTCCGGTAATGAACGAGCACGTAGAAAAAATTATCGACCTACGTCGTTACTTAACGATGACAGAAGGTAAAGTAAACTCGGATGCACAGCGCGCAATGAACAATATCGAGCGTCAAGGGAATCCATGGGGTATCAACCGTAAGCAAAAAGAAGAATGGCGCGAAGCTCGTCCAGAACTTCACATCCCAACTGTGAAAGAAGCTCAAAAAGCTGGCGAAGAATTTGAATACTTATTCTGGGTAGGGTCAATGGGATCATTCGATAACCGTTCACAAAAAATCGCCTTATCATTTGCTCATCTGTTAAATGAAGCAGGCGTGAAGTTCGCAATTTTAGGTAACAAAGAGAAAAACTCTGGTGATACACCACGTCGTTTAGGTAATGAGTTCTTATACCAAGAGCTTGTTGAAGCGAATATTAAAGAGTTTGATAAAGCAGAAGTGAAGAAGATTATTACAATCGATCCACATGCGTATAACACGTTCAAAAATGAGTACTCTGACTTCGGCTGGAGTGGTGAAGTTTATCACCATACAGAGTTCTTATTCAAATTATTACAAGAAGGTCGTATTAAGCCGCAACATGCAGTAAACGAAAAAATCGTTTTCCATGATTCATGTTACTTAGGCCGTTACAACAATGTATACGATGCACCGCGTGAAATCTTAAAAGCGATTCCAGGTGTAGAGCTTGTTGAAATGGAACGTAATCGTGACGAGGCAATGTGCTGTGGCGCTGGTGGTGGTCTGATGTGGATGGAAGAGCATGTCGGCAACCGTATCAATGTCGCGCGTACAGAGCAAGCACTTGCAACAAATCCAACGGTAATTTCAGCTGGTTGTCCATATTGCTTAACGATGTTATCAGATGGTACGAAGGCGAAAGAGGTAGAGGATTCTGTTGGCACATACGACGTAGCAGAATTACTAGAAAAATCGATTTTCGGTGATGCACCACCTGCTGCTGAAGAACCTGTAGCAGCGGGCGTAGAAGAAGCAAGCTTATTAAATTAATCGTTAGGGAAAACGTGGGATTCCGCGTTTTTCTTCTGTCCGTTTCATGATTTAGGTCCAACTTTATTCTAAGTAAAGAGGTGTTGAATAGTGAAATCAGTCATTGTAGCAGGAGCAAGAACACCATTCGGTAAATTCGGAGGTGCACTTAGTAGTTTAACGGCGAGCGACTTAGGTGGTATCGCCATTAAAGGTGCACTTGAGCAAACGAATATTAAACCGGAAGAAGTCGACGAAGTAATCGTGGGGACGGTACTTCAAGCGGGGCAAGGTCAAATCCCGTCACGACAAGCAGCGCATAAAGCAGGCATTCCGTATACGGTAAAGACCGAGACAATCAACAAAGTATGTGCGTCAGGTCTACGCAGTATTACGTTAGCAGACCAACTGATTCGCTTAGGTGACGAGCGCATTATCGTTGCTGGTGGTATGGAGTCGATGTCCAATGCACCGTACTACTTACCACAAGGACGCTGGGGATTACGTATGGGAGATGGCAAGCTAGTCGATGGCGTGCTTCACGATGGCCTAACCTGTGCATTCCATCCGGATCATGTGCATATGGGTGTTTACGGCAATGAGACAGCAGATAAGTTTACGATTACGCGCGAGCAGCAAGATGCATTTGCGGCGCGTAGTCAGCAGCTTGCTGTGAAGTCGATTGAGGCCGGTATTTTCGCGGAAGAAATCGTTCCTGTAACGATTCCACAGCGTAAGGGTGAGCCCGTCGTTGTCGATACAGACGAAGCACCACGTAAAGGGACAACAGCGGAGTCACTGGCGAAGCTGAAGCCCGCATTTGGCAAGGATGGCACAGTGACAGCCGGCAATGCACCAGGGATTAATGATGGTGCAGCGGCCGTTGTCGTTGTCGCAGAGGACGAGGCACAAAAGCGAGGGCTTGAACCATTAGCAACTGTTATTGGTCATGCAGAAATCGCAATTGAGCCGGAGCGCTTCCCAGAAACACCGGGCCTAATCATTGAAACAATTCTTAAAAAGACAGGCAAGACATTAGAAGATATTGCATTATTTGAACTAAATGAAGCCTTCTCAGTCGTGGCATTAACAGCGAATAAACTTGCGGGTCTCGACCCTGAAAAGGTGAATGTCAATGGAGGCGCAGTTGCGCTTGGGCATCCAATTGGCGCTAGTGGAGCGCGCATCGTGCTAACACTCGCAAAAGAATTAAAGCGTCGCGGTGGCGGTATCGGCATCGCAGCGATTTGTTCGGGTGGCGGACAAGGAGACGCCATCATGATTGAAGTAGCACCATAGATTTGTGTTCGAGCTTGCATTGAAGATTAAGGTTAGAACACGCTGCAAAATTAGTTATTTAGAAATAGGGGGAAAACAACATGCAATTCAAATTATCAGATGAACACGAAATGTTACGTAAGATGGTACGCGACTTCGCCGTAAATGAAGTGGCACCAACAGCAGCAGAGCGCGACGAAGAAGCACGTTTTGATCGCGAGATTTTCGATAAGATGGCAGAGCTTGGCTTAACAGGTATTCCATGGCCTGAAGAGTACGGTGGTGCAGGTATGGACTTTTTAGCATACTGTATCGCAGTTGAAGAGTTAGCACGCGTTTGTGGCTCAACAGCTGTTACGTTATCAGCTCATACATCATTAGCAGGTTGGCCTGTTTTCAAATTTGGTACTGAAGAGCAAAAGCAAAAATACTTACGCCCGATGGCTGAAGGTGCAAAAATTGGCGCGTATTGCTTAACAGAATCAGGTTCAGGTAGTGATGCAGGTGGTATGAAAACAATCGCAACGAAAGATGGCGATGACTATATCTTAAATGGCTCGAAAATCTTCATCACAAACGGTGGGGTAGCAGATATTTATATCGTAATTGCACTACTAGACCCGAAAGATCGTCGTAGTACAACAGCATTCATCGTTGAATCGGATTTCGAAGGCTTCAAAGTAGGGAAAGAAGAGCACAAAATGGGTATTCGTGCATCTGCTACTACGGAAATCATCTTCGAAAATTGCCGTGTGCCAAAAGAAAATATTCTTGGCGCTGAAGGTGAAGGATTCAAAGTTGCAATGAAAACATTAGATGGCGGCCGTAACGGTATCGCAGCACAAGCTGTTGGTATCGCACAAGGCGCACTTGATGCAGCAGTAGAATATGCTGGTCAACGTGTTCAATTTGGTAAACCAATTTCTGCAAACCAAGGCATTAGCTTTAAACTAGCAGATATGGCGACAGCAATCGAAGCTTCTCGTCTATTAACTTACCAAGCAGCGTGGTTAGAAACGGAAGGACTACCATACGGTCAAGCGTCAGCAATGGCGAAATTGATGGCTGGGGATACAGCAATGAACGTAACGACTGAAGCGGTTCAAGTATTCGGTGGCTACGGGTATACAAAAGAATATCCTGTGGAACGTTTCATGCGTGATGCAAAAATCACTCAAATTTATGAAGGTACACAAGAAATTCAACGTATGGTTATTGCGCGTGGTTTAGAAAATACGCGTCCATTACAAAAAGCATAATTTTGATAGTACAGATATGATTCATGTTGAGGCTATTCGTTAGTTGTATTCGATCCTATAGAGAACATTTTCTATAAAGAGAGGACGCATCAGCGGGTAGTCTCTTTTTTTACTAAAAGGGGGAGTTCTATTATGGAAGCAACGGTATACCAAGCGAAAAATGCATTACGTTTTGTGACAGCATCAAGTTTATTCGATGGGCATGACGCCACAATTAATATTATGCGTCGTATTTTGCAAGCAAGCGGTGCAGAAGTCATTCACCTAGGGCATAATCGTTCTGTAGAAGAAATTGTCGATGCAGCGATTCAAGAGGACGCACAAGGGATTGCGGTCTCTTCTTATCAAGGTGGTCACGTCGAATACTTTAAATATATTTATGACTTACTGAAAGAAAAAGGCGCTGAGCATATTCAAATCTTTGGCGGAGGTGGCGGGGTTATTTTACCGTCCGAGGCGAAGGAGCTTCACGCATATGGTGTCAATCATCTGTTCTCACCAGAGGATGGGCGCACATTAGGCCTTCAAGGTATGATTAATTTAATGCTTGAAAACAGTGATTTCAAAACGGTTGAGCAAGAAGATGTGTCCCTGCTTGATGCTATGTCACCAGATAATCAACTAGCGCTTGCAAAGGCGATTACGATTGCTGAAAATAAAGCGTCTGAGGAATTTATGGCGGAGGCACGCAGACGTTCAAAAAACACACCAGTTTTAGGTATTACAGGTACAGGTGGTGCAGGTAAGAGCTCTCTCACAGATGAATTAATTCGTCGCTTCTTACAAGAACTACCAGATGTACGTATTGCGATTGTGTCGATTGACCCGACAAAGCAAAAAACAGGCGGGGCCTTACTTGGTGACCGTATTCGCATGAATGCCATTTTTAATAATCGTATTTATATGCGCTCACTGGCAACGCGTGAGTCACACTCAGAGATTTCAGATAATCTCGATGATGTATTAGACGTAGTGAAGGCAGCTGGCTTTGATTTAATTATCGTAGAAACGAGCGGTATTGGTCAGGGGGATGCGGCCATTACAAAAGTATCGGATTTATCGATGTATGTGATGACGAGTGAATTTGGTGCGCCAACACAGCTAGAAAAAATCGATATGATTGATTTTGCCGATTTGATTGTCATCAATAAATTTGAGCGTAAAGGGTCAGAGGATGCGATGACGCATGTGAAAAAACAATATCAGCGTAGTCATAATCGCTTCAATGAATCACCAGACGATATGCCCGTCTATGGTACAATTGCGAGTCAATTTAACGACAAGGGAACGAATTCATTATTTGCGGCACTGTTGCATGTGCTACGTGATAAAGCAGGTCTTAACTGGGAAACATCTTATAGTGAATTTGTAAAAACGCAAAAGGACCATGTTATTATCCCGAATGACCGCCGCTATTATTTACGTGAAATTACCGATACGGTACGTGGCTACAAAAAGACAACCGCACAGCAGGTCGATATTGCGCGTAAAATCTTCCAGCTAGAGGGTGCGATTTCATTAGTGGATGATGCACCGACACAAGCGATTTTAACGGAAAAATTGAAAGCGCTTCAAATTGAACTGACACCACAATCGAAGAAGATTTTAGATAACTGGGAGGCGCTAAAAGAAAGCTACTCAGGGGATGTTATGGTGACAAAAGTACGTGATAAGGAAATTCGCACGATTTTAGTGAGCGAGTCTTTATCGGGTACAAAAATTCCGAAAATCGTCCTACCAAAAATGAAGGACTACGGCGAAATTTTACAGTTTGCGTATAGCGAAAACGTACCAGGCTCGTTCCCGTATACAGCAGGCGTATTCCCATTCAAGCGTCAGGGAGAAGATCCAAAACGTCAATTCGCAGGTGAAGGCACACCAGAGCGTACGAATAAACGCTTCCACTATTTATCAGCGGGCGATGATGCCAAACGTTTATCAACGGCCTTTGACTCGGTGACGCTTTACGGAGAGGACCCGAATGAGCGCCCAGATATTTACGGGAAAATTGGTGAATCAGGCGTGAGTGTTTGTACGCTAGAGGATATGAAAAAGCTGTATGCCGGTTTTGATTTATGTGCACCGTCAACATCGGTATCGATGACAATTAACGGACCAGCGCCGATTATTTTAGCGATGTTTTTAAACACAGCGATTGATCAGCAGGTGACGCAGAAGGAAGCAGAGCTTGGACGTGGGCTTACAGAAGAAGAACATGCAGCGGTAAAAGCAGAAACCTTACATGTCGTGCGTGGTACGGTACAAGCGGATATTTTAAAAGAAGACCAAGGGCAAAATACATGTATTTTCTCGACAGAGTTTGCACTACGTATGATGGGCGATATTCAGCAATACTTCATCGACCACGATGTACGTAATTATTACTCAGTGTCGATTTCTGGCTACCATATTGCAGAAGCAGGTGCGAATCCAATTTCACAACTAGCGTTCACGTTATCAAATGGCTTCACATTTGTGGAATACTATTTAAGCCGTGGTATGAATATTGATGACTTTGCGCCGAATCTATCGTTCTTCTTCTCAAATGGCTTAGACCCAGAATATACAGTGATTGGCCGTGTGGCACGTCGTATTTGGGCAGTTGCGATGCGTGATAAATACGGTGCGAATGAGCGTAGTCAAAAATTGAAATATCATGTACAAACGTCAGGTCGTAGCCTCCATGCACAGGAAATTGATTTTAATGATATTCGTACGACGCTGCAAGCATTAATGGCACTGCAAGATCAATGTAACTCACTGCATACAAACGCATACGATGAAGCGATTACAACACCGACTGAAGAGTCTGTTCGCCGCGCGATGGCCATTCAGTTAATTATTACGAAAGAGCATGGCCTCTCAAAAAATGAAAATCCATTACAAGGTTCCTATATTATTGATGAGTTAACGACATTAGTGGAAGAAGCGGTACTTGCAGAATTTGACCGTATTGATGACCGTGGTGGCGTGCTTGGCGCAATGGAGACGCAGTATCAGCGTGCAAAAATTCAAGAAGAATCAATGTACTATGAGCATTTGAAACATTCTGGTGAGCTACCAATTATCGGTGTGAACACGTACTTAAATCCAAATGCCAATGATGAAGAATTATTCGATAATATGGAGATTGCGCGTGCATCGACAGAAGAAAAAACAACGCAAATTGTGAACTTACGTAAATTCCAAGCGAAGCATGAAGGGAAATCTGCTGAAATGCTGAAACGTCTGCAAGAAGTTGCGAAATCAGGAAATAATATTTTTGATGAGTTAATGGAGACGGTTAAATACGCAAGTTTGGGACAAATCACAAATGCTTTATATGAAGTTGGCGGTAAATATCGTCGAAATATGTAATAAAAGAAGGTTCATAGACGTGTTTTTATGGTTTTTTCTGTATAATATAGGGAAAAGCTATGCTGAGGAGCACCAAGGTATATGGAGAGAATCATACACTATTTAATTATAATCGCTTGCGCCATTGCGACGTATTTGTTGTATAATAAACAATTGGGCGCGATTCCACTTTTAATTTTAGCCCTATATTTATTTTACTACGTTTATCGTAGTGTCAAACGTCAGAAAAAAGACAATTGAATGTGGCGTAACAGAGCACAATATGTATATAATAATTAGTATGTTTAAGTAGAGAAAGGACGTGCACGAATTGAACCTTCGTGATTTAACATCAGAACAATTAACCCAAGAATCATTAATTAACTTAGCACATCGTATTTTAGTTGAAAAAGGCCAAGCGATTCCATTTAACGAAATTACTGACCAAATTATTGCTTTAGGCGCGCGTACAGAAGCGCAACTAAAAGAGGCAATCGTACAATTCTATACAGATATGAACATCGACGGTCGTTTCCTAGTATTAGGTGAAAGCCGCTGGGGTCTACGTGAATGGTACGCAATTGACCAAGTTGAAGAAGAAACTGCTCCAACTGTAAAAGTTCACGACCATGAAGATGAAGAAATTGATTTAGAAATCGACAAAGATGACGACGAAGAATTAGTGTTAGAAGATAACGAAAATGACTTCGACGATGAATCAGATGACGATCTTGATCGCGATTTAAACGAAGACGAAGAGGACGACGAATTAGCTGGCCTTGACGTTGTTGAAGAAGACATCGATTTAGACGATGAAGACGATTTAGACTACGAAGACGAAGAGGACGAAGACGAAAAATAATCTTCACTCTTGACATTAAATAACAAAACGTTTAACCTTTTATATGGGCTCCTTAAAAAAGGAGTATGACCGTGTAAATTCACGCTCCCCCTGCAATTAGTTGCGGGCGGAGCGTTTTTTTGTTTTTTCTAAAGGTATTTTTAGTGCTTTGGGAAAGAAAGAATTACTGAGGAGGAATTATTTTGACTAAATATATTTTCGTAACAGGCGGCGTTGTATCATCACTTGGTAAAGGGATCACTGCAGCATCACTTGGCCGTTTATTAAAAAACCGTGGCCTAGAAATCACAACACAAAAATTTGACCCGTACATCAATATTGACCCAGGGACAATGAGCCCGTATCAACATGGGGAAGTATTCGTTACAGATGACGGCGCAGAAACGGACTTAGACTTAGGTCACTATGAACGTTTCATCGACATTAACTTAGGCAAACATTCAACGGTCACTTCTGGTCGCGTATACGCCTCAGTATTACGTAAAGAACGTCGCGGTGATTACAATGGTGGTACGGTACAAGTTATTCCTCATATCACAAATGAAATCAAAGACCGTATCCAACGCGCAGGCCGTGAAACAAATGCGGATGTCGTGATTACGGAAATCGGCGGTACGGTTGGTGATATCGAATCACTACCATTTTTAGAAGCAATTCGCCAATTAAAACGTGATCTAGGTAGTGACAACGTGCTTTACCTACACTGTACACTTGTACCGTATATCGCAGCGTCAGGCGAATTAAAAACAAAACCAACACAGCACTCAGTAAAAGAATTACGTTCGTTAGGGATTCAACCAAACGTACTAGTATTACGTTCGGACCGTTCTGTACCACAGGGCATGAAAGATAAAATCGCGTTATTCTGTGACGTCGAATCAAATGAAGTCGTGGAATGTGTCGATGCAGAAAGCTTGTACGATATTCCATTAGCACTTCAAGCACAAGGGTTAGATTCAATCGTACTTGACCACTTCGGTATCCAAGCACCAGCTGCTGATATGACCGAATGGAAAGCACTTGTGGAACGCGTGAAAAACCTTTCGAAAACAACAAAAATCGCACTTGTTGGGAAATATGTTGAGCTGCAAGATGCGTACATCTCTGTAGCAGAAGCATTAAAACACGCAGGCTACGCGCATGATACCGATATCGATATCGACTGGATCAATGCGGAACACATCAACGCTGAAAATGTGAACGAATTACTGTCAGATGTAGACGGCATCCTTGTACCAGGTGGCTTCGGTGACCGTGGTGTCGAAGGGAAAATTGAAGCAATCAAATTTGCGCGTGAAAACAATGTACCATTCTTAGGTATTTGTTTAGGGATGCAAATGGCGGCCGTTGAATTTGCACGAAATGTTCTAGGCTTAGAAGGCGCGCACTCAACGGAGTTGGCTGAAACGCAATACCCAATCATCGACTTATTACCAGACCAAGAAGACGTAGAAGATCTTGGCGGGACATTACGTCTTGGCTTATACCCATGTAAATTAAAAGAAGGCTCTCGCGCACGTGAAATCTATGCAGAAGATTTAGTGTACGAACGTCACCGTCACCGTTATGAATTCAATAATGAATACCGTGAAGCAATGGAAGCAGCTGGTCTTGTCTTCTCAGGCTTATCACCAGATGGCCGTTTAGCAGAAATCATTGAGCTACCAGAAAAAGACTTCTTCGTGGCGGCACAATTCCACCCAGAATTCGTGTCACGTCCACAACGTCCACAACCGTTATTCCGTGACTTCATTGGTGCTTCTGTAAAATAATCGGTACTAGTAAATGAGGGCTACCTCTTGAGGAGCCCTCATTTTTTTCACCTATTCTATATTTAAATAGTGAAATATAGTGAAAAAGTGTTAAAACAATGAAGGAAATACAGACCATAGAGATAGATGTTAATTTCCTATATAATGGAATTAAAGAGAAAAGGAGTGTGGATATGGGTAAAAAAGTAGGGATTATCATAGGTGTACTTGTTTTATTATTAGCAGCAGCAGGCGGCATTTATTATTACATGACAAATACACCAAAGAACAAATATTTATTAAGTGAAAAGCAATCAATGGAAACATGGGGTAGCTATTTCGATGAACGTTTCAAAAATGAGGTAGCACTTCAAGATGAAATGGTTAATGAATCATACCGTGGATCGGTTAAATTGAGTGCAGAAGTTTCAGACTCATTACTATCATCACTTGGTGTTCCGGCATCAATGGTCGAATCAACAAATCTTGTATTTAACGCAGGTCATGACGAAAAGAATCAACAATCAGAATTATCATTTGTACCAACTTTTGCGGGTACAGAAATAGATAAATTTGAGTGGACAGCTGACAAAGATGCACAGTACATTGCAGCACCATTATTCAATGATAAATTAATGGTTAAAAATGCTGATATGAAAAAAGTATATGAACGCATTGCAGGCGAGCCAGCACCAGAGGATTTCGATCCGAGCATGCTGAACTTAAATGAATTAATGGCATCAAATATGACGCAAGAAGAAGCGGAAGAAATGCAATACCGTTATTTAAAAGTCGTAATGGATTCTTTAGAAGATGAGCAGTTTGAAAAAGGAAAAGAAACGACAGATGTATTCGGTAAAAAAGAAGAGCTAAATACAGTAACGATGACATTAGAAGATGCAGATATTAAACGTGTCTTAAAAAATGTTGGCGCTGAGCTGAAGAAAGATGAAAAAATCAAAAAAATGTTTGGTTCATCTATCACAAGCGTAACAACAAAATCATACGAGGAATCAATTGATGATTTACTGAAGGACATCGATGATGAGAAATTTGGTAAAATTGTTGCGAAAAACTTCCTAGACGGTAAAACAATCGTAAAACGTGATATCAATTGGTCAGGTGCAGATGGCAAAGAAGACAACAACATGCTATTTACGATGACAGAAAAAGTGGACGATGATGTACAAGTAGTAGCAGAGCTTAAAAGTAGTGACCAAGCGGTTGAAAGCTTCCGTTTAGAAGGTACATCAAAAGGTAAAGGCACAGTAAAAGATGATTACACAGTGACATCAATTACTGAAGGCGAAGAGTTTGCCATTAACATGAAAAACGACGAAAAATTAGATGGTAATAAACGTACGAATAATATCGACTTTACGATTACAGATCAAACAGGTGAAACGTACAACGCAAAATATGAAGGTACGCTTGATTCAGATGTGAAGAATAATAAACAAACATCAAAAGGGACAATTAGCTTTGATGTGGACGGCGAACCAATTAAAATTAATATTGATACAACAACAAATGTAAAAGAAAAATTAAATGTGAAAGCAGACGGCGCTGTTGATTTAAATACATTATCAGATGCTGAACTACAAGAACTTCAAGATTCAATTGAAACGAATATGGAGATGCTATTTAGTCAGTTTGGCGCTTAATCATTTGAATAAATAAGAAGAAGGGTGGTGCTTTTATGAAGATACTGAAAGCGTACCACTCTTTTTTATTGCAAAAGTGGTACATCATTCCGTATTTAGTGTTTGCCTGTTTTATTATACTTGCGACGATTGTCGGCATTCAAAAACAGTCAGCTGAGTCAACGATTCATATTGGCGTCGTAGATAACGATGAAACAGCAGAGACACGTATGATTTTAAAATCCATACAACAAGGTGATGGCTTCGCGAATGGCTTTCACTTAAAGGAATACGATGAAAAGGCAGCAGAGCAAGGCGTGCGCGATAAAAAAATTAATGGCTATATCATTTTGAAAGAAGGCATGACTAAGGCATTTTATAAAAATGGTTCATTGCCCATTGAGGTCGTGACATACGATGATCGCTCGCTGCAAGGACTTCTTATTAATCAACTGACTTTATCTGTATATGACCGCTTGATGGTCTCAGAGGCAGGAATTTTGACGTATGGTCATTTTTACCGCGATGCCTCGAATGATGAAATTATTGCGATGATGATGGATTTATTAGCGAATGGCTTAAATCGTGGCGCAATTTTTGATGCCCATCAAATAGAAACGATTCCGTTTGCCGATTACTATGTCGTATCGGCGTATGTACTCGTATTGCTAGGCTTCTTTTTAGCACTGCTCACAATTTTCCAGATGAATATGCCAAGAGCAATGCGCGACCGGCTAAAAATGTATCCATTTGCAAAGGAAAAACTTTTACTTGCGCGCTATGCACTCGCAACGGTTTATACACTTGCGTTTGCGTTTATTAGTATATTTGCGCTGTATCACTTCGTACAGCCCGCATTTGAAACGTATAATCTATCGTATTTAGTGATCACAATTAGTAGCCTTGTCGTCTTAATGGCATTCGTGTATGTCGTCATTGACTTATTGTGTGCAAACCGTTTAGCGGGCATCGTGAAAATAATTGTGACGCTATTCATTATGCTCGGCTCAGGTGCGATTATTCCGACGATATACTTCCAGCGCACATGGCTATATTACAACCCATTTGCGCCATTATTTGATGCGCTGTTGCAGTTGTTTATGAACAATTATGTTATCGATTACGCGTTGTCGATTTGGCTTAGTATCGGTATATTACTCGTGCTACTGCTTGTAATCATTGGAAGGAGGGGGCGCGCATGAAGTCTTTCTTTCAATTGATTGTTGTTAAAAACTGGCGCACTTATGCGATTTTATTCGCGGCCTTTCTTGTATTAGGAGGCGTTCTAAAACTGCTGATTGCAGAGCAAAATCGTCTCATTGAATTACCCGTTGCTGTGCAAAATTTTGACGATAGTGAATCGTCAAAACAATTGATGACAGCATTAAAAAAACAGCCACGCTTCCACGTCACAAATTTATCAACAGAGGAGCGCTATCCTGAGGATGAAGTAGCGAAGCAGCGTGCTGTTGCGGTTGTGATCATTCCAGATGACTATGAAAAACGCTTAGCAGCAAGACAGACAAGCGGCGTATTAACGCTTTATGTACAACATAATATGGTTGGCGATATTGTAACAGAAACAATTAGTAAAACCGCTTATAAACAGCAGCTACCATATATCGTCGCACAGCATTTAAAAGTTAAAAACATCGCGCTTGAAGATGTTTTCGCAAAATATAAAAAGGTGGAGCCAAAGGGGCAATTAACGATGCGTTCATTAGTCGACTCATCGCCGCAGTCACTTGGCTTAGCAGCTGTCATTATTGTGATGCTGCTTGTTGGTGTCGCACAAATTGGTCTTAATCGCGCACTTTGCCAGCCACAAGCATTGGCGAGGGTGCGTATTTATGAGACGAATTATCGCAAGTTTTATATGGTGTATGTCGCGGCGCATAGCTTCGTATTAGTTGTCGGAGCACTTGGTCTGATGATGCTGATTGGCCTATCGGTATCTGCTACAGCCATTTTCGTATTACTTGCGGCCGCCGTTGTTTTTGAAATTGGCGTCGCATTGCTACTGACGCATGTGCGCACATGGAGTCATCAATTATTTATGGCACTTATTTTCGCGATGACGCTTGCTGTTATTATCATCTTGCTACAGTTAGGAGGGGTGGCATGATTACGCTACAAAATGTCACGAAACATTACCGAAAAAAAGCCGTATATGAAAAGTGTTCACTTGAAATTCCGACGGCTGGTATGACACTTTTTATTGGCCAAAATGGTATCGGGAAATCCACGCTACTTAAAATGATTGCAGGTATTGAAAAGCCTGACGCTGGCACCATTTTATATGATGGTGTGCAGTGGAGTGCGAATGAACGAAAAAAACGTATTGGCTATGTGCCGCAGGAAATTGCGTTGTGGGAGCATATGACCGTCGATGAAAATCTGGCGTTCTTTAAAGGTCTATTGAAAGAAACGATTGATGATGAATTAATCGCGTATTATTTAAAAAAGCTCTCGATAGAGCAGGAGCGCAAAACCGTCGTAAAAAAATTGTCCGGTGGTACGCAGCGTAAGGTGAATTTAATTATTGGGTTACTCGCAAAGCCAACGATTTTAATTTTAGATGAGCCGACTGTAGGCATTGATTTAAAATCACGTACCGAAATTCAGCATGTACTACATGAATTATCAGCGACGTGTACGGTACTGTTAACGACGCACTTACTAGATGAAATCGAAGCGTTCACAGATAATATTGTGCTGATCGGCGAGGATACGTTTTACCGTGATATGCTAGAAGAAAAAAATATCGCGTATACGAAGTTGTAAAATACGTGTAAAAAGAAACGCTCCTATGAGCATAAGAAAAACCGGAATCGCGCGGTGGCGCGGTTCCGGTTTTTCATTGCGAACGTTAAAAAAGCAACATGATGTATTTTGTCCCAGCCTCTTTTAAATGAAAGATTTTGCTAAGAAGCGTGTTTTGGCTACAACTTACTTAAAAATATGTGCCATTCGCGCAAATAATTAGGCATTTTCGCTAAAAAGCAGAGATGTTTACGAAAAACCTGTCATTTATTCAAAAGATGCAGCCTGAAAAAGTGCCGAAAATCGCTCTGAATCACCAAAAAAGGGTCGATTCGGGCGCTCCGAGGGGCAGTTTCAACACAGCACGACCGAGAAAAATCGATATTTCAAGAAAATCGGCTGTCATTTATTCACTACTAGTAAAAAGGAGAATGGCAACCACTTTTTGAACCCGAAAAAGCGCATTTTGGGACAAAAACGCCCGGTTTTTATCCCTTTTAAGGGAGCCTTTTATTAAAAAAGCATCTGTCAACGCGCAAAAAAATAGGAAAAATCATGTTGCTTTTTTGTCATAGGATAGCCGCTGCGCAAATATATACAAAAACAACGTGCTCTTTGACCTGTACGTGTCGCTTAGTTAAAAATATGTCGTAGCCAAAACACGCTTCTTGAGGGAATGAACGATTTTTCATTGCACATAAAAAAAACCGCACAGAGGCGGCTCGGTACATTATTCTTCGTCATTAAATAGCATGTCGTCATAGTGCACCTTAATGGCTTCGTAAAGATAAAGCGCTGCTAAAAGATGCGGCACAACGATGCGTTCGCCGATATCATTTGGAATTAATCCTTGTTTCATTTTTAGTGACACGTACACATACGCAAGGTCCGCCATTTTTCCAGCGTCTGCTTCCTTTTCACTTGTAATGACCGCGAATGGAATAAATTGATCGTATAACGTTTGAGCAAGTGTAAGTGCTTCTTCGTCATTAGCATGGCGCGTCACGATAAGTACACGGTCCATATCTGTGATAGCAGCATCGTCTGTCCAAGGCGTCATTTTCGCAAATGGCTCCTCGGCATGTGCCGCATTATATTCAAGTGCTTTCATCTCACCAAAGCAGGCAAAATATACCTTGCCATCTGTAATGCCTGCTTGTGCAAGTAGGCGCGCAGCCTCCTCAATCGTTTCCTCCTGGTCAGAAGCAATACGTTGTAATAAGCCCGTTAATTGTGTTGTTAACATTTTTAACATTTTTTTCACCTCATGATGCTCATTATAAGGATTTTTTTAAACAGTTGTAAAGGGAAGATATGATACTATGAAGGAAAGGGAGAGGGAAGCTATGAAAAAAATTTTAATCGTCGATGACCAACCTGGGATTCGCATTGTGCTACAAGAAGTATTAAAAAATGAAGGCTACGAAATTCAAACAGCAGGCAGTGGGCTAGAAGCAATTGAATTAATCAAAAATGAAGATTTTGATGCGCTACTTACGGATATGAAATTACCTGGAATGAATGGTGTAGAAATTCTTCAGCATGCGGCTGATTTGAACAAAAAATTCGTCATCATGATGATGACAGCATATGGCGAGCAAGAGCTTGTAGATCAGGCGAAAAGCCTTGGTGCAGCTCATTTTTTCAAGAAGCCATTTGAAATTATCGAAGTGCGCGAAACAATTAATGAATTGTTAAAAGATAACGACTTAAAGTAGTAAATTGTGTCACTTTTTGATATGATTGTACTGTTTAAGAATAATAAATAAATTATGCTTGATTTCATGAGGAGGATTCATATTATGGCTTTGGTTTCTATGAAAGAAATGCTAGAAAAAGCAAAAGAGGGTAAATACGCGGTAGGACAATTCAACATTAACAATCTTGAATATGTCCAAGCGATTCTACAAGCTGCAGAAGAAGAAAAATCTCCAGTAATCCTAGGTGTATCTGAGGGTGCGGGTAAATATATGGGCGGCTTTATTTCTGTCGTGTATATGGTAAAAGGCTTAATCGAAAGCTACAAAATTACCGTACCAGTAGCGATTCACCTTGATCACGGTTCAAGCTTCGAAAAATGTAAAGAAGCAGTTGATGCTGGTTTCACATCAGTAATGATTGATGCTTCACATCACCCATTCGAAGAAAACATCGAAATTACTTCTAAAGTTGTTGAATACGCGCATGCACATGGCGTATCTGTAGAAGCGGAACTTGGTACAGTAGGTGGCGACGAAGATGGCGTTATCGGCGGTATCATGTACGCGGATCCTGAAGAATGCCGTAAAATGGTTGAAGCTACAGCAATCGATTGCTTAGCTCCAGCATTAGGTTCAGTTCATGGTCCTTACCATGGTGAGCCAAACTTAGGCTTCAAAGAAATGAAAGAAATCTCTGAATTAGCTGATTTACCATTAGTTTTACATGGTGGTTCTGGTATTCCATTAAAAGACATCCAAAAAGCGATTTCTTTAGGTACTGCTAAAATTAACGTAAACACTGAAAACCAAATTGCACAAACAGCAGCAATTCGTGAAGTGTTAGAAAACGACAAAAAAGTTTACGATCCACGTAAATATATGGGTCCTGGCCGTGAAGCAATTAAAGCAACAGTTATCGGCAAAATCCGTGACTTTGGTAGTAATCAACAAGCATAATCACATATAATTTGGCAACTAGCCATCGTTTTATAAATTAGGGGGAACAATCCACAATGAAATTTTTCATCGATACAGCAAACTTTGACGAAATCAAAGAAGCTTATGCATGGGGTATCCTTTCAGGTGTTACAACAAACCCATCATTAGTAGCAAAAGAAAAAAACATCTCTTTCCACGACCGTTTAAAAGAAATCGCTGAATTAGTTGACGGTTCAGTATCTGGCGAAGTTATTTCTTTAGATGCAGAAGGTATGATTAAAGAAGGCTTAGAACTTTCTAAAATCCACCCGAACATCACTGTAAAACTTCCAATGACTGAAGCTGGTCTTACAGCTTGTGCCGCTTTAACAAAAGAAGGCATTAAAACAAACGTTACATTAATCTTCTCAGCGAACCAAGCATTAATGGCTGCTCGTGCTGGTGCAACTTACGTATCACCATTTATCGGCCGTCTTGATGATATTGGTATCGATGGTGTTGAATTAATTCGTGAAATCGCTGAAATCTTCGCGATTCATGAAATCGATTCACAAATCATTGCTGCATCAATCCGTCACCCTCAACACGTGACACAAGCAGCTCTTGCAGGTGCACATATTGCAACAACACCTTACAAAGTATTAAAACAATTATTTAAACACCCACTTACTGACAAAGGAATCGACGGATTCATGAAAGATTGGGCTAACAAAGACAAATAATTTGTTCCAATAATTTATAACAATTTAGTCCTGAAGCTGCGCGCTTGTTTGCGTGTGGTTTCGGGACAAATTTGTATTTAAGGAGATTTTGACTTCTATGGACGTATTTAAAGTAAATGGTGGCAACCGTTTAAAAGGAACGATTAAAGTGAGCGGTGCCAAAAATAGTGCAGTAGCTTTAATTCCGGCTACAATTTTAGCAGATTCAAAAGTGACGATTGAGGGCCTACCAGAGATTTTAGACGTGTGGACTTTAAAATCGTTACTAGAAGAAATTGGCGGTGAAGTGACATTTGAGGACGGCGATATGACCGTCGATCCAACGAAGATGATCGATATGCCGCTTCCAAATGGCAATGTAAAAAAACTACGTGCCTCATATTATTTAATGGGTGCAATGCTTGGCCGCTTTAAACAGGCTGTCATTGGTTTACCGGGTGGTTGCTATCTTGGACCACGCCCGATTGACCAGCACATTAAAGGCTTCGAGGCACTTGGTGCGACCGTGACAAATGAGCATGGCGCGATTTATTTACGTGCTGAAAAATTAACGGGTGCAAAAATTTATTTGGACGTTTCAAGTGTCGGTGCAACGATTAATATTATGCTCGCAGCAGTTCTTGCAGAAGGACAAACAATCATTGAAAATGCGGCAAAAGAGCCTGAAATCATTGATGTTGCGACACTGCTTACAAGCATGGGTGCGCGTATTAAAGGCGCTGGGACAAATGTCATTCGTATTGACGGTGTGGAAAGCTTACATGGTACGACCCATACGATTATTCCAGACCGTATTGAAGCAGGTACATACATGCTACTGGCTGCGGCGATTGGCGATGGGGTTGTCATTGATAATGTCATTCCAATGCACGTCGATTCATTGACGGCAAAAATGCGTGAAATGGGCATTGAAGTAATTGAAGACGAGGAAAGCATTACGATTCCGAAAGTCGAACAGATGAAGGCTGTCGATATTAAGACACTTGTGTATCCTGGATTCCCAACAGACCTTCAGCAGCCATTTGCGGCACTTTTAACGCAGGCGAACGGGATGGCGGTCATTACGGATACGATTTATTCTGCGCGCTTTAAACACATTGCAGAGCTCAATCGTATGGGGGCAACAGGCAAAGTTGAAGGGCGTACATCAATTATTACGGGTCCAACTGAGCTAACGGGTGCTACAGTTACTGCTACAGATTTGCGTGCAGGTGCGGCACTTGTTATTGCAGGCTTAATTGCACATGGTGAAACAATTATTCATGATATTTATCATATTGAGCGCGGATATAGTCATATTGTAGAGAAATTAACCGCTATTGGAGCAGATATTCGTAAAGTCGAAATCAAAGACTGATGAAATATTTTTTCATTTGCTAACATTGTGAAAAAACACATAAATTGTATATAAACTGTGCTACAATAGATTTGGTTTTTAAACCACAACCACTCGGTATAGAGTGGCAAACGGGAGGAACAGTAAAACATGAAACGTAGTTTATCAATGGAAGTAGTACGTGTAACAGAAGCAGCAGCAATCGCATCAGCTCGATGGATGGGTCGCGGTCTTAAAATGGAAGCGGATGACGCAGCAACAACTGCAATGCGCCAAGTATTCGACTCAATTCCTATGGACGCAACTGTTGTAATCGGTGAAGGCGAAATGGACGAAGCGCCAATGCTTTACATCGGTGAAAAATTGGGTTCTGATAAAAACGGTCCACAAGTGGATATCGCAGTTGACCCTCTTGAAGGCACAAACATCGTTGCTGCAGGTAGCGGGAATGCTTTAACAGTATTAGCAATTGCAGACCGTGGTAACTTACTTCATGCACCTGACATGTACATGGAAAAAATCGCAGTTGGTCCTGAAGCAGCGGGCATGGTTAGCATCGATGCTTCTGTGACAGACAACTTAAAAGCAGTAGCTAAAGCGAAAAACAAAAATGTAGAGGACGTTGTAGCAACTTTATTAAAACGCGAACGTCACCAAGGTATCGTCGATGAAATTCGTGCAGCAGGTGCTCGCATTAAATTCATCAACGATGGCGACGTAGCAGCAGCTATCAACACTGCATTTGATGAAACTGGCGTGGATATTATGTTCGGTACTGGTGGAGCTCCAGAAGGCGTTATCGCAGCTGTAGCACTTAAATGCTTAGGCGGCGACTTCCAAGGTCGTTTAGTACCGTCTAATGACGAAGAAGTAGCTCGTTGCGAAAAAATGGGTATCGCAGTAAACACTGTGTTAAACATGGATGACCTTGTAAAAGGTGATGACGCAATCTTCGCAGCAACGGGTGTTACAGATGGCGAACTTTTAAAAGGTGTTCAATTTAAAGGTGGTCACTGTACAACTGAATCAGTTGTTATGCGTGCTAAATCAGGAACTGTTCGCTTCGTAGAAGGACGTCACCGT
Source organism: Candidatus Kurthia intestinigallinarum (assembly GCF_003991225.1). Taxonomy (GTDB): domain Bacteria; phylum Bacillota; class Bacilli; order Bacillales_A; family Planococcaceae; genus Kurthia; species Kurthia populi. The sequence continues at coordinate 756,195 of NZ_JTFC01000031.1, read as the reverse complement.
TTAGATAAAAAACCAGATCTTTACATCAAAGACTAATTTAATTTTATATACGATAACAAAGAGGTTGCCTGTATGGGCGACCTCTTTTTTTGCATGCAAAGATAAGTTTCTTTTTCGGTGTGTAAATCGTATAATAGGGAAGTATATGTACAACTAAAATTTACCAAAACTATACACATTTCGATAAAGAAAAATTCAATGTAAGAGTGGTGTACTCAAGATGGCTAATTTAACAATGTCACAGCTTGAAAATATGACGCTAAAAGAGCTTTATGCGCTTGCACGCGAATATAAAGTGTCATACTATAGCAAGCTCACAAAAAAAGAATTAATTGTCGCGATTTTAAAAGTGCGCGCAGAACGCGAAGGCTATTTCTATATGGATGGCGTGTTAGAAATCATTCAACAAGAAGGCTTCGGCTTTTTGCGTCCCATTAATTATTCGCCTAGCTCGGAGGATATTTATATTTCCGCTTCACAAATTCGTCGCTTCAGCCTACGTAACGGTGACAAGGTGGCAGGGAAAGTACGTCCACCGAAAGAAAACGAACGTTACTACGGCTTACTACATGTAGATGCGGTGAACGGAGAGGACCCTGAAACAGCGAAAGAACGTGTGCATTTCCCCGCACTCACACCGCTATACCCAGAGCGTCAAATTAAGCTTGAAACAACAAAAAATAAATTATCAACGCGCATTATGGACTTAGTGGCACCTGTTGGTTTTGGTCAACGTGGCTTAATTGTTGCACCGCCAAAAGCAGGGAAAACATCTTTATTAAAAGAAATTGCGAACGCCATTACAGAATTGCATCCGGAATCGGAGTTAATCGTCTTATTAATTGATGAGCGTCCAGAAGAAGTAACCGATATTGAGCGTTCTGTAAATGCAGACGTCGTATCGTCGACATTTGATGAGCTACCAGAGAATCACGTGAAAGTAGCCGAGCTTGTGCTTGAACGTGCGATGCGTCTTGTCGAGCATAAACGTGACGTCATTATTTTAATGGATTCGATTACGCGTTTAGCGCGAGCATACAATTTGACTGTGCCACCAAGTGGTCGTACACTGTCAGGAGGTATTGACCCGGCAGCATTCCACCGTCCGAAACGTTTCTTCGGTGCGGCGCGTAATATCGAAGAGGGCGGTAGCTTAACGATTTTAGCGACTGCACTTGTTGATACAGGTTCGCGCATGGATGAGGTCATCTATGAGGAATTTAAAGGTACGGGGAATATGGAGCTTCATTTAGATCGTTCATTAGCAGAGCGTCGTATATTCCCAGCGATTGATATTCGTCGCTCAGGAACACGTAAAGAAGAACTACTTCTTGAAAAAGACCAGCTTGATAAATTATGGGCGATTCGTAAAACGTTTTCAGATTCATCCGATTTCACAGAGAAGTTTTTACGAAAACTACGCTCAACAAAATCGAATGTGGAGTTTTTCGAATCACTGAACAATAAATCAAAAGAGCAACGAAATGGTCGCGGCTTAATTTAGAAAAGAAATAATCATTGCATTGACTAAAGAAATTTGTTATCATATTTTCATAATGCAAATATTGTGTGTTGCATATACGGCGTTTCAATGGGTCGTGTAAGGCAACCGTATATACTAACTCTGTTCCAGATGGTTCAGGGCGAGAGGAGAACATTAACTATGAAACAAGGTATCCACCCAGATTTCAAACAAGCAACTGTAACATGCTCATGCGGTAACTCTTTCACTGTAGGTTCAGTAAAAGAAACTATTAACGTCGAATTCTGTAACGAATGTCACCCATTCTACACAGGTCGTCAAAAATTCGCATCTGCTGACGGTCGTGTTGATCGCTTCAACAAAAAATACAACCTTAAATAATTTTTATTTAAGTAGAAAATATGCCTGCTATGCACATGTTGCGTAGCAGGTATTTTTCTTGCCTGCGATACGAAAATCGTGTAGTATAAATTCCGTTATTACTTAAAGATTTTCGTTCGTACATAACAAATAATTATTAAAAAAAGAGCAGTACGTGAGCTCTTTTTTGTTATGATAGAGAGTAGATATTTTTAGAAGGGAGCCTATACACCATGTACGTTATGTCTCAAAATGGCTGGGTTGAAGTAATTTGCGGCAGTATGTTCTCTGGAAAATCGGAAGAACTGATCCGCCGTGTGCGCCGCGCCCAATTCGCAAAACAAAAGATTGCGGTATTCAAACCGAAGATTGACAATCGCTACAGCGAGGAAGCGGTCGTAAGTCACAACGGTACGACAGTTATTGCACATCCAATCGAAAAAACAGAGGAAATGTGGTCTTATATTGATGATGAGTACGATTTAATCGCCATCGATGAAGCACAATTTTTCGGAGAAGATATTATCGAAACGGTTCAAAAACTTGCAGATCACGGCTTCCGTGTTATCTTAGCTGGTTTAGACCAAGACTTTAAAGGGGTTCCATTTGGGCCAATGCCATTCTTAATGGCGATTGCGGAGCAAGTAACGAAACTACAAGCAGTATGTAGTGTTTGTGGGTCACCTGCAAGCCGTACACAGCGCTTAATTAATGGTGAGCCTGCGAAAGCAGATGATCCCGTTATTTTAGTAGGTGCTTCAGAAGCCTACGAGCCACGTTGTCGTCATCATCACTATGTACCAACCGGTGCAACGCAATTAGATGAAGTAAAATAATGACCTAAAAAGACGCTTTCGTAGTAAAATGAAGAAAGTGCAATTTTTGAAAAGAGTAGCATGTGTTACTCTTTTTCTTTATACTAATTGAGGAAGTAATTTAACTTTAATGAAAAATAAATAATAGATAGAACAGAAAGGAATAGGTGAAAGTATATGTTTGATCGCCTACAAGCAGTAGAAGACCGTTATGAACGTTTAAACGAGCTTCTTAGTGACCCAGATATCGTATCTGATTCAAAAAAATTAGCCCAATTTTCAAAGGAACAATCGGATATTCAAGAAACCGTAACTGTTTATCGTGAATATAAATCAATTAAAGAACAAATCCAAGATGCGAAAGATTTAATTGATATGGAAGATGATCCTGAAATGAAGGAAATGGCACAAGAGGAATTAAAAGAACTTGAAGTGCAAATTCCTGATTTAGAAGAAAAAATGAAAATTTTATTAATTCCAAAGGACCCGAATGATGGTAAAAACATTATCATGGAAATTCGTGGTGCAGCGGGTGGCGACGAGGCGGCTTTATTCGCAAACTCACTATTCCGTATGTACAGCAAATATGCTGAAACACAAGGTTGGAGAACAGAAATCGTTTCTGCTAACCCTACTGAGCTTGGTGGTTATAAAGAAATCGTTATTATGATTTCAGGTAGCGATGTTTACTCTAAATTAAAATACGAAAGTGGCGCACACCGCGTACAACGTGTTCCGGAAACAGAATCACAAGGTCGCGTGCACACATCTACAGCAACGGTTGTTGTAATGCCAGAAGCTGCTGAAGTTGAACTTGATTTACAAGATAAAGATATCCGCGTTGATATTTATCATGCATCAGGTGCCGGTGGTCAGCACGTCAACAAAACGGCATCAGCTGTTCGTATGACACATATTCCAACAGGCGTTGTTGTTGCAATGCAAGATGAGCGTTCACAACTTAAAAACCGTGAAAAAGCGATGAAAATCCTTCGCGCACGTGTTTACGATAAATTACAACAAGAAGAACAATCAAAATACGATGCAGAACGTAAATCAGCTGTTGGTACAGGTGATCGTTCAGAACGTATCCGTACGTACAACTATCCACAAAACCGCGTAACGGATCACCGTATCGGATTAACAATCCAAAAATTAGACCAAATTATTGACGGTAAACTAGATGACGTTATCGATGCATTAATTATGGAAGAACAAGCTAAAAAATTGGATGCTCTAAATGAACAACGATTCTAAGCGAGTTTTTGAGGCCCTTGATTGGGCTTCTTCTATTTTAGAGGAAGCAAATTGTGAGACGCGTGTCGGTCAGCTGCTGATGCAGTATGTGTTGGATGTGGATTATACGCATTTAGTGATGGCGATGCAAGATGAGGTAGCGGCGGCTGACCTGCAAAAATTTGAAGAGGCTGTGCATACACATATTGGTGGTATGCCTGTACAGTACATTACACATCATGAGGAATTTTACGGTCGTTCATTTTATGTCGATGAAAATGTCTTAATTCCACGTCCGGAAACGGAGGAGCTTGTTCATTATTCATTGCAGCGTATGCGTAAATTATTTGGTCATGATGATATTCAGGTGGCAGATATCGGCACAGGCAGTGGTGCGATTGCGATTTCAATGAAGAAAGAATGTGCGAAGCTTCATGTGACAGCAACGGATATTTCAGCGGCAGCACTAGCGGTAGCAAAGCGTAACGCTGAGGCACTAGAGGCGGATATTCAGTTTCTAGAAGGGGATTTAACGGCGCCGATTGCACATCAAAAATGGGATGTCGTATTGTCGAATCCACCTTATATCGCACAGTCAGAAGTGGCTGTCATGGATGATTCCGTCATTAAGCATGAGCCACATACTGCATTATTTGCAGAGGAAGATGGATTGATTTTATATCGTAAGCTAGCAGAGAATCTACCAGCACTGATGAATCGACCTGGACTAATTGGCGTTGAGATTGGCTATCTACAAGGGAATGCAGTAGCCGGCTTCTTCCGTCAGCATGTTGAACATGCAAAAGTCGAAGTTGTGAAAGATATGTTTGGGCAGGACCGTATGGTATTTTGCGAATTAACTAAGTAAGTGAGGAATCAACAACATGGAAACGAAACGAGTAATCGTAGATGGCGTAACAGAAGACCCTGCTTTTGACGAAGCAGTGGCGTTATTAAAAGCAGGCGAGGTTGTCGCATTTCCAACCGAGACCGTGTATGGCCTTGGTGGTATTGCGACGAATGATGCGGCCGTAACCGCAATTTATGCTGCGAAGGGTCGTCCGTCGGATAATCCGCTAATCGTGCATATTGGCGCCTTTGACCAACTGGAGCGTTATGTTGATAACATTTCAGAAAAGGCGAAAAAATGTATGGATGCATTTTGGCCGGGTCCATTAACGGTCATTTGTCATGTGAAGCCTGGTGCGCTATCTGAAAAAGTAACAGCTGGTCTTGATACAGTAGGCATTCGTATGCCAAATCATCCTGTTGCCTTACGATTATTACGACAATTGGATGAACCAGTGGCTGCGCCAAGTGCCAACACAAGTGGGAAACCAAGTCCGACCGAGGGCGTTCATGTTGAGGAAGACTTAACAGGTCGTATTCCACTGATTTTAGATGGCGGTGCGACAGGCATTGGTGTGGAATCAACGGTTATCGATTTAACACTCGATACCCCAACGATTTTACGTCCGGGCGGTATTACGAAAGAAATGTTCGAAGCGGTCATTGGCCCAGTCAATGAGCCAACGCATATCGAGCAAAAAGCCGGTGCCCCAAAAGCGCCAGGTATGAAATATACACATTACGCGCCAGATGCACCTGTGCTTTTAATCGATAACGATGAAGTAGAAGTAAAAGAGGCACTAGCAGCGCTTCATGCGGACGGCAAAAAGGTAGCACTTCTTGCACCCGACCATTTTGGAAAACTTGAAGCGGATTGGTTCTTCACATTCGGTGATGGGACACATGAGCAGATGGCGGCCCATTTATATGATGCACTGCGCGCGTGTAATGCGACCAATGCCGATGTCGTTTTGGCGACGGTAACGGATAAAAATGATATGGGTTCAGCGATTATGAACCGTCTTGAAAAATCAGCAGGCGGTCATTGGTACGAAGGCTAATCCTTAGAATAGAAAAAGAGAGGTTTTGACAGTTGCCATTTCATATGCCTACTGTTAAGGCCTCTTTTTTGTGATTTTTGACTTAAAATAGCTTATAATCAATGTAATTAGAACGATGAAAGAAAGGTGGAGAAGACAATGAATATTTATTTCATTTGTACGGGAAACACATGTCGAAGTCCGATGGCTGCCGCGATTTTAGCAGCCAAAAAATTAGAAGGTGTTGAAGTAAAATCAGCAGGAATTTACGCAATGCCAGGAGGTGTGATGTCTACAGGTACGACACAAGTACTACAAGAGGAAAATATGTGGATGCCACACACAACATCAGCCGTTACGCCAGATGATTTAGCATGGGCCGATTTAATTTTAACGATGACCGTATCACATAAAAATGGTCTTCTTCAAGCATATCCTCATGTAGCAGATAAAACGTTCTCACTGAAGGAATATGCGCTAGACCAAGACGGGGATGTAAGTGATCCTTACGGTGGTTCGACCGCAATTTATCGTGAAACATTTAAAGAGTTATCAAAGCTGATTGATGTGATCGTAGAAAAATGGCATTAGAGGAGGAATTGTATGGAAAGTCGTGTGAAGTTTGGTTTGCGGAAAAAATTGATTGTATTTGTGGTGGCGCTGGCCATCGTTACATACAGCATTAGCTTTCTTTTCATTGAATATGTACAACCAATGTTTTTCCCGGAGACAAATCGAAAAGTATTTGAAATCGTTACATATGCACTGGGTATTATTTGGTCAGGTATTTTAGCTGGGTTTTTAGGTGTTATTTTAGTGCGACCGCTTCAGCAACTAGAGGAAGTAGCAAATGCGGCCGCGCGTGGTGAAATTGGTCGTGATATTGATATTCCAAAAACGAATGACGAAATGGAATCCCTTGCGAAGGCTTTCCAAACGATGCTTGTCAATTTACGCTCAATGGTTGCGCGTATCGAGGATAATTTTGAAGCGACGAATACGAGCATGCAAAAATTATCATCAGGTACGCAGCAGGCGACGGCACAAACCGATGCTATCGCGAAAACGATTTCGGATATTTCAATTGGTGCTGAGCAATCATCGAATGCGGTACAGTTTACAGCAAACTCATTAGAAAATGTACGCGATATTACGAACTCAGTGAGTGATTATGTGGATGTTTCACAATCAACTTCAAAATTAATGGTTAAAGAATTGACGGCTGCGACAGAGCAGATTAATTTACTCGTAAATGGTGTACAAAATATGGTCGATAATAATCGTCAATCACTTGAAGAAATTTTACAGCTTGAGAAAAATGCGACGGAAATTGAACATATTATTCAGCTTGTGAGCTCAATTGCAGATCAGACAAATTTACTTGCGCTAAATGCGTCGATTGAAGCGGCACGTGCAGGGGAGCATGGGAAAGGCTTTGCGGTCGTTGCTGAGGAAGTACGAAAACTAGCAGATGGTAGCTCAGAAGCCGCGCATAATATTACGGATTTAATTCATAAAATGCAGGGTGATGTAAAAACGGTCGTTGCGTCGATGCATGAGCAGGTGACAACAACGGAAAAAGAGGTGGCACGTGTTGCCGCGACAACTGAGGCAGTAGATGGCATGACGACGATGATTCATGAGGTAGCGAAGTCGGTGACAGAGATTTCACATCTTGCAGATGAGCAGCGTAATATGCTTGAACAAACCACCGCACAGTCACAGGAAGTAGCAGCCATTGCGAAGCAAACGTCCGTCGGCACACAGGATGTTCAGCAGGCGACTGAAAAACAAGTAAAAGCGATTGATGACATGAATCGTTTAATGGAAGATGTAAATTATCAAACTCGTGAGTTATATGAAGTCATAGCGAAGTTTCAACGCTAGTGAATGAAGTGCTCGTTTACGAACAAATTTAAGGCAGTCATGTAAGATGATTCTGTATTTGATACAGAATCATCTTTTTTAGGTTGTGCAACAATGAAATACTTGGTAAAATACGAATTATCCGAGTAGATTAATCTTTTAAATCGCTAATTTTATTTTAAAATACATATGTTCACTTATTTATGAACTTAAATGTTCGCTTTTTAGCGAAAATTTATTCCTGAAATTCATCTCATAATGATGTTATTCTCTTGAAATAAGTGGTACACTGATTTTGACTAAGATTAAGAAATGAGGGATAACTGTGAAAATTGCAATCGCATCTGATCACGGTGGTAACAACTTACGTAAAGAAATTAAAGGACTTTTAGACGCAAAAGGTTATGAATATACTGACTTCGGTCCAAAAGAGGACGGCTCAGTCGATTATCCGGACTTCGCGATGCCAGTAGCAGAAGGCGTAGCGAGCGGCGAATTTGATAAAGGGATCCTAATTTGTGGTACAGGTATCGGCATGTCAATTGCGGCGAACAAAGTAAAAGGCGTGCGTTGTGCGTTAGTTCACGATACATTCTCAGCAAAAGCAACACGCTGTCATAATGATTCAAACGTTATCGCAATGGGTGAACGTGTTATCGGCGCTGGCCTAGCATTAGACATCGTTGATATTTGGTTAGCGACAGATTTTGAAGGCGGTCGTCACGAGCGTCGCGTAAGCAAAATCACAGAAATCGAAGCAAAAAACTAAGAGGTGACAAGCATGACGCTACAACAAATCGAAACCGAGCTTCAAACGTTACTCGATGAATTTGTAGAACAGGCACCACTTAAAAAAGGCCAACTGTTCGTCATCGGGTGTTCAACATCTGAAGTGAAAGGTGAAAAAATTGGCACAGCAGGTGGCATGGAGATTGCAGAAGCATTATTCCGACCACTTCAAAACTTCGCAAATGAACAAGGTGTTTATTTAGCTTTTCAAGGCTGTGAGCATTTAAATCGTGCCATCACACTAGAGCGCGCGGCAGCCGAAAAATATGGTTATGAAGAAGTAGCAGTCGTTCCGGTGCGTAAAGCTGGGGGCTCGATGTCAACCTATGCATATCGCCATTTGGAAGATCCGGTTGTTGTTGAGGAAGTACAGGCACACGCAGGCATCGATATTGGGCAAACGCTCATCGGTATGCATTTAAAACGCGTGGCTGTTCCGATTCGTACATCGGTGAAAACAATTGGTGAGGCAGTTGTTACAGCAGCGAAAACACGTCCGAAATTAATCGGCGGTGAACGCGCAGTTTATACGTTAGAAACATCTGAATAGGATGTTCATATAAATTAAAAAAGATTTTAGGGGGAAAAAGAGTAATGGCAAAACTTGCAGCACAAGAAAATTTAAAAGCACAAGATTCAGCAGTATTTGAAGCGATGGAAAAAGAGTTTGCGCGTCAACAAGCAAACATCGAATTAATCGCATCTGAAAACATCGTTTCAGCAGCAGTTATCGAAGCGCAAGGCTCAGTACTTACAAACAAATACGCAGAAGGTTATCCAGGTAAACGTTACTATGGTGGCTGCGAATTCGTTGATATTGTTGAAGATATTGCGCGCGATCGTGCAAAAGAATTATTCGGTGCAGAACATGTAAACGTACAACCACACTCTGGCGCACAAGCGAACATGGCTGTGTACTTCACTGTTTTAGAACCAGGCGATACAGTGCTTGGTATGAACCTTGCTCATGGTGGTCACTTAACACATGGTAGCCCAGTCAACTTCTCTGGCGTTCAATACAACTTCGTTGAATACGGTGTAACAAAAGATACAAACGTAATCGATTATGAAGATGTACGTGCAAAAGCATTAGAGCACAAACCAAAATTAATCGTTGCAGGTGCTAGTGCATACCCTCGTCAAATCGACTTCGCAAAATTCCGCGAAATCGCGGATGAAGTAGGCGCATTATTCATGGTGGATATGGCGCATATCGCTGGTCTTGTAGCAGCAGGCCTTCATCCAAATCCAGTACCATATGCGGACTTCGTTACAACGACAACACATAAAACATTACGTGGTCCACGTGGTGGTATGATCTTAACTTCAGAAGAATGGGCTAAGAAAATTGATAAATCAATCTTCCCTGGTATCCAAGGTGGTCCATTAATGCACGTTATCGCTGGTAAAGCAGTTGCTTTCGGTGAAGCATTACAGCCTGAATTTAAAGAATACGCACAACAAGTGATCAACAATGCAAAAGCGCTAGGCGAAGCATTACAAGCTGAAGGTATCGACCTTGTTTCTGGTGGTACAGATAACCACTTACTTCTATTAGATGTACGCTCACTAAACCTAACTGGTAAAGTAGCCGAAGCCTTACTTGATGAAGTAAACATCACAGCAAATAAAAATGGTATCCCATATGACCCTGAAAAACCATTCGTAACTTCAGGCGTACGTATCGGTACTCCAGCTATTACTTCTCGTGGCTTTGTAGAAGAGGATATGAAAGAAGTAGGCGCATTAATTGCGGCTGTTCTTAAAAATCCAGAAGATGCAGCTGTTAAAGAAGATGCGAAAGCGCGCGTAAAAGTTTTAACAGATAAACACCCAATCTACGCTTAATTATTAAAATGGACGATGATCTTTTCCAAATGCCATGTTTGTACATGTTTTTTGGTGCGCTTTCTAATAGGGGAGTGCAAGGTCATGGTCCATTTTTTTTATTTTCCCGTGTTTAATTATTATTTTTTGTGAAATTATGAAGAGGGGAGAATAGAAGAGGATGCTAGAAAATACTAGTTTCTTCTATATAATATATCTATTCTTGTAGTTTGTGGATTTTAATAGGACATTGGGCAGTATACAGCAACTTCAAAAAATATAGTTTCATTGGCATAAAATTGATTTTCCATTGAAATGACATAAAAGAAAGCGCTTTTTCTGCTATAATAGATAAGATAATTATTTATAGGGAGTGTTTAACCTTGGGTAAAGTATACGTCTTTGACCATCCATTAATTCAGCACAAATTAACTTTTATTCGTGACAAAAATACAGGTACGAAAGAATTCCGTGAACTAGTAGACGAAGTTGCTACGTTAATGGCATTTGAAATCACACGTGATATGCCGCTTGAAGAAGTGGAAACAGAAACACCAGTTGTAACAGCAAAAACAAAAGTTTTAGCTGGTAAAAAAATGGCAATCGTGCCAATCCTACGCGCAGGCTTAGGTATGGTAGATGGTATGTTAAAACTAATCCCAGCTGCAAAAGTAGCGCATATTGGTTTATACCGTGACCCAGAAACATTACAACCAGTGGAATACTATGCAAAATTCCCAGCAGATATTGAAGAACGTGACTTCTACGTTGTTGACCCAATGTTAGCAACAGGTGGTTCTGCAATTGAAGCAATCAATTCACTTAAAAAACGCGGTGCGACAAGCATTAAATTCATGTGCCTAATCGCAGCTCCAGAAGGCGTAGAAGCACTTCAAAAAGCACACCCAGATGTTGATATTTACATCGCAGCAAAAGATGAAAAATTAAACGACCACGGCTACATCGTTCCTGGTTTAGGTGATGCAGGAGACCGTTTATTCGGTACTAAATAATTAGAGGACGGTGTAGAAATGTCGAAGTTGAAAGTCATGACAGTTTTTGGAACAAGACCGGAAGCCATTAAGATGGCCCCACTCGTACTAGAACTGAAAAAGCACGAAGAAATCGAAACAATCGTGACGGTGACAGCACAGCATCGAGAAATGCTCGACCAAGTGCTTGAAACGTTTAAGATTACACCAGATTATGATCTGAACATCATGAAAGCTCGTCAAACGCTAATCGATGTCACAACACGTGGCTTAGAGGGGCTAGATGCTGTAATGAAAGAAGCTCGTCCAGATATCGTGCTTGTACATGGAGATACATCAACGACATTTGTTGCAAGTCTTGCAGCATTTTACAATCAAATCCCAGTCGGGCATGTAGAAGCAGGACTTCGCACGGGCAATAAATATTCACCATACCCTGAGGAGATGAATCGTCAGCTCACAGGTGTCATGGCGGATATTCATTTTGCACCAACTGAACAAGCAAAAGAAAACTTACTTCGTGAGAACAAGCAAGAAGATGCAATCGTCGTTACAGGCAATACAGCCATCGATGCTTTAAAGACGACGGTCGACGATTCGTACACGCATCCGATTTTAGAGAAGCTAGTAGGGGAGCGCATGATTTTACTGACAGCACATCGTCGTGAAAATCTTGGCGAACCGATGCGTCATATCTTCGGGGCGATTAAGCGCCTGCTTCAAGATCACGAGGATGTGGAAGTTGTGTACCCTATTCATCTGAACCCTGTCGTGCGAGAAATCGCAACAGACGTACTAGGGGGGGAGAGCAGAGTACACTTAATCGAACCACTTGATGTGTTCGACTTCCATAACTTTGCTGCTAAGTCCTTCATGATTATGACGGACTCTGGTGGTGTACAAGAAGAGGCACCTTCTCTAGGGAAGCCGGTACTCGTTTTACGAGATACGACGGAACGGCCAGAAGGGATCTCGGCAGGAACGCTGAAACTTGCGGGTACTGATGAGGAACAAATTTACCGATTAGCTACAGAATTGCTGACAGACGAGCAAGCCTATAAAAAAATGGCCCATGCCTCAAACCCATACGGGGATGGACATGCGTCAGAACGTATTGTAAAAGCGCTAATTACTTTCTTACAATAATAGTTAGTGAAAAAGACAGCGCGTTCTCTCTTTTCAATGTAGGAAAAAAGCTCGCTAAGGTGTTTAAGAAACGTTGTTATAACAACGTTTCTTAAATTTTACACAAATTTGTCAACAAATCGACAAAAGTTATTTGCTTGTGAAGTTTTTCACTCTAAGCAATTGACATGAAATATTCACTATTGTATGCTAACAAAGGGTTAAAAATGGTTAAGCTTATTATGGCTCTACTCTATCTTTTATCGGAAAAGTCACTAGGATGTGGGAATACCTATTTTTGAAGAAAAAATACGATTATTCGCATATTTATTGGTGTTTCTTTAGACGTTAAAAGAATGAAAAGGGTTTCCTAAAAGCTTAACGCTCACATATAGGGAGCTCGTTTCCCTCCCGCATTTGTAGTTTAACGCTACTTATCCGGTAACTTACCGGTGGTCAGCTAGTACTTCCATCATTCGAAAAAAGATTCAGGAGATTAAAGGCCAATGGTAGAAATGCATCTCATTTATAGAAGATTAAAAAAGATTGTTCTTTTGTTTCTTCTCGTATGCGCGTTAGGCTGGTTTTTTACGACATATCAACAAGTATTCGCTGGTCTCGCAGTAGGTGCGCTTTGCGGTCTATTTAATTTTTGGAATCTGGTCCGGAAAATGGAAAGCTTTGGTCGTAATGTAGAGCAGGGGAAAAAGACGCGTTCTTTAGGTACCCTTATTCGCTTCGCTTCTGGTGTGTTAGGTGTTGCGCTTGCGCTCACGTATCCGCAGTATATTAGCGTTGGCGGCACGATCATTGGATTAATGATTCCGTACGTTCTGCTATTAGTGGACAGGATCGTATTTCATTTAAAAAACCAATAAGCTCGGCGCATTCGAAAGAGAGGTGAACACACAGAAATGAATCACTTAAATCCGTATTTTGAGTTCATGGGATTAGGTTTCAATCCAGCTAACTTAATGATGATTACAATTACTTGTTTAATCGTATTATTAATCGCTGTCCTTGCGACACGTAAGTTAGCAATGAAGCCAACTGGTATGCAAAACTTTATGGAGTGGTTAATGGACTTCGTAAGAGGCATTATCGGCAGCAACATGGACTGGAAAACAGGTGGTAAATTCCATATTCTAGGGATTACATTAATCATGTTTATTTTCGTAGCAAATATGTTAGGTTTACCATTCTCAGTCCAAATTGATGGTTACTTATGGTGGAAATCACCTACAGCCGATCCAGCAATTACATTAACTTTTGCAGTCATGATCATTGTTCTTTCTAACTACTATGGTATTAAAGCACAAGGGATTGGCGGCTACGCGAAAACATTCTTCACACCGATGTGGTGGTTATTCCCAATCAAATTGATCGAGGAATTTGCCAACACGTTAACATTAGGTCTTCGACTTTATGGTAACATCTACGCAGGTGAGGTTCTTTTAGGCTTACTTGCAGGTCTTGCAAGCATGTGGAGCGGTGCTGGTATTATCGCAGCAATCATTCCAACATTAGCATGGCAAGGTTTCTCAATCTTCATCGGTACGATCCAATCGTACATTTTCGTTATGTTAACAATGGTTTACATGTCTCACAAAGTGAGCAAAGACCATTAGTATAAAAATTGTCTAGGAAACTAGGCAGCTGACAACCAAAAAAAATTTTATTATTTCCAAGGAGGAAAACATTACAATGGCAGGTTTAGGTTTAATCGCAGCAGCATTAGCAGTTGGTTTAGGTGCACTTGGTGCAGGTATTGGTAACGGTCTTATCGTAGGTCGTACAGTAGAAGGTATCGCTCGTCAACCAGAATTAAAAGGTCTTTTACAAACAACAATGTTCATCGGTGTCGCTTTAGTAGAAGCATTACCAATCATCGCGGTAGTAATCGCATTCATCGTAATGAACAAATAATTTCAATTACGATAAAGATGGCGAAGTATTCCTTCGCCATTCCTTTATGTTTTTCCAATAACCTTCTGAGTTACAAGGTTTCTAGCGATAGTTTAGGCGTAGCTCATTTGATTTAACTATTAGTAGAACAAGTGTGTTTTACTTTTTATAACATGTAAGATTTGTGTGTGTAACAATGAATTTTATAAGCTCTTGAAGGGAGTGAAACAATCGTGTTTCTAGATCATCTAGTACTAGGAGCTGCCGGACACCAAGGTGTGAACTGGGGTGATATCGCATTTACCCTTATCATGTTCATTATCTTAATGGCAATCCTTAAGAAAGTTGCATGGGGTCCTTTAATGGGTATCATGCAAAAACGTGAAGAACAAGTCGCAAATGATTTAGACGAAGCTGCAAAGAATCGTCAAGAATCTCAACAACTTTTAGAAGAACAACGTAGCCTTTTAAACAAATCTCAAAACGAAGCACAAGCGATTGTTGAAAACGCTAAGAAACAAGCTGAAATGCAAAAACAAGAGATTGTTTCTGCAGCTAAAAATGAAGCTGTGCGTTTACAAGAATCTGCTAAACGTGATATCGAAGCAGAACGTGAAAAAGCTATCGCTGCAGTACGTGAAGAAGTGGTATCACTTTCAGTACTTGCTGCTTCTAAAGTTCTTTCTAAAGAAGTATCTGAACAAGATAATCGTGCTCTTATCGAAGAAACGATTGCGAAGGCAGGGGAAGCTCGATGAGTCAATCACCAGCAGCTAAACGCTATGCCGAAGCACTTTTTCAATTAGCGAACTCTACGAATTCTGTTGAAGCTGTTACAGCTAACGTCGCAGAAATCAAAAAGGTTTTAGGCGAAGATAATAGCCTTATGGTTTTATTAGATTCTCCTCAAATCCCAGCTACGCAAAAACGTCAACTGTTTGATACAGTTTTCGCTGGCGCAGAGCAAATCGTGCTTAACGCACTTAAAGTAATCCTTGATAAGGGTCGTATCCACGAGTTACCAGCAATCATTAGCGAGTACATGACACTTGCTTACAATGCATCTGGTGCTGCGGAAGCTGTTGTTTATTCAACAACTACCCTAACTGAAGATGAACTTAATCGTATTTCAGCTACTTTTGCTAAAAAAGTTGGCAAAGATACGCTTCATATTACAAATGTAATCGATCCATCATTACTTGGTGGTATCAAAGTACAAGTAGGTAATCTAATTTATGACAGCACTATTGCTACTAAATTAGAAAGCTTAAAACGTACATTAATCGGATAATCCGAAAACAATTTTGAGAGGTGACAAACGTGGGCATCAAAGCTGAAGAAATCAGTGTACTTATTAAACAGCAGATGGAAAATTACCAATCTGAAATGCAAGTAAGCGAAGTAGGTACAATCATCACTGTTGGTGACGGTATCGCTCGTGTTCACGGTCTTGATAACGTTATGTCAGGCGAACTTTTAGAGTTCTCTACAGGCGTTCTTGGTATGGCACAAAACTTAGAAGCAAATAACGTAGGTATCGTTATTCTAGGTCCAAGTGATGGTATCAAAGAAGGCGACGAAGTAAAACGTACAGGCCGTATTATGGAAGTTCCAGTTGGTGAAGAACTAATTGGTCGTGTTGTAAACACATTAGGTTTACCAGTTGATGGATTAGGTCCAATCAACACAACAAAAACTCGTCCTATCGAAAGCCCAGCTTTCGGTGTAATGGCTCGTAAGTCAGTAGACCAACCATTACAAACAGGTATCAAAGCAATCGATGCATTAGTTCCAATTGGCCGTGGTCAACGTGAATTAATCATCGGTGACCGTCAAGTAGGTAAAACATCTGTAGCAGTTGATGCAATCATCAACCAAGCTGACCAAGATGTTATTTGTATCTATGTTGCTATCGGTCAAAAAGAATCTACAGTTCGTAACTTAGTAGAAACTTTACGTGCACACGGTGCATTAGACTACACAATCGTTCTTACTGCAGCAGCATCTTCTCCATCTCCAATGTTATACTTAGCTCCTTATGCTGGTGTATCAATGGCGGAAGAATTAATGCTACAAGGTAAAGACGTATTAATCGTATATGATGATCTTTCTAAGCAAGCAGCAGCTTACCGTGAACTGTCATTATTATTACGTCGTCCTCCAGGTCGTGAAGCTTACCCTGGTGATGTATTCTACCTACACTCTCGTTTATTAGAACGTGCAGCTCGTCTTAACGAAAACTACGGCGGTGGTTCAATCACAGCTCTTCCATTCGTTGAAACACAAGCTGGTGATATCGGTGCTTACATCCCAACAAACGTAATCTCTATCACAGATGGTCAAATCTTCTTACAATCTAACTTATTCAACTCTGGTGTACGCCCAGCGATCAACCCAGGTCTTTCTGTATCTCGTGTAGGTGGTTCTGCGCAAATCAAAGCAATGAAAAAAGTTGCCGGTACATTACGTCTTGACTTAGCTCGTTTCCGCGAACTTGAGTCATTCGCACAATTCGGTTCAGATTTAGATGAAGCGACTACTCGTAGCTTAGAACGTGGTAAACGTACTGTTGAAGTTTTAAAACAAGACTTAAACAAACCAATCCCAGTTCAAAAACAAGTTGCAATCATCTACGCATTAACTAAAGGATTCTTAGATGACGTTCCGGTACAAGATATCGTACGTTTCGAAAACGAATTCAACTTATGGTTAGATGCTAACGATGCAGGCCACAAAAACATTTTAGGTCAAATCAAAGATACTAAAGGTCTTCCAGCAGATGAAGATATGAAAGCTACTATTGAAGCATTCAAAAAAACTTTCGCTCGTTCAGCTGAATAATCTTTCTTGTGACTAACTTAAAATAATAAGGTGGTGAAATATCAATGGCAACATTACGTGAGGTCAAACAACGTATTAACTCTACGAAGTCTACTTCAAAGATTACGCAAGCAATGCATTTAGTATCATCTTCTAAGATGGCACGTGCAGAGCGTAACGCGAAAAAATACGTTCCATATATGAATAAAATTCAAGACGTGGTAGCTGCAATCGCTAACGGTACAGCTGCCTCTCACCCAATGTTAGTAGAACGTCCTGTTAAGAAGACGGCGTATATCGTCATCGCTTCTGACCGTGGACTTGCTGGTGCTTATAATACGAATTCAATTCGTACAGCAATCACTGCAATGGAAGACCGCAAACAATCGAAAGATCAAGCAGTCATCTTCGCAGTAGGTCGTATGGCATCAGACTTCTTCACGAAACAAGGTTATAACGTAGTCGATTCTGAAATCGGTTTACCAGACCAACCTGCTTTCTCTGACATTAAACGTATTGCTCGTACTGCTGTTGGTATGTTCACAGATGGTCAAATTGATGAAGTAGTAATGTGTTATGCGCATTTCGAAAATGCCGTTTCACAAGTGTTCACTGAACGCAAATTACTACCAATCACTGATATCGCACCAGCTACTACAAATGCTTCTTACGAATTCGAGCCATCAGGCGAAGAAATCCTTGAAGTATTACTTCCACAATATGCGGAAAGCCTAGTATACGGTGCATTATTAGATGCGAAAGCTAGTGAACATGCTGCACGTATGACAGCAATGAAAAACGCAACAGACAACGCTAAAGAATTAATTAATGACTTAACAGTATTGTATAACCGCGCGCGTCAAGCGGCGATTACACAAGAAATTACAGAAATCGTTGCAGGTGCAGCTGCCTTAGAATAGGCTCTCACTATGCACTGATCCCTGTAGATTTTGATAGGAGGGAAACGCATAATGAACACAGGACACGTTCTTCAAATTATGGGTGCCGTAGTCGATGTACAATTCGGCGAAGGTACACTACCAGAAATTTATAACGCGCTAACTGTAGAAATTAACAAACCTAACGAAGAACCTACTATTCTTACATTAGAAGTAGCTCTTCATTTAGGTGACAACGCTGTCCGCACGATCGCAATGGCATCAACTGATGGCTTACGTCGTGGTGCAGTCGTAACTGACACAGGTGCTGCAATCTCAGTACCAGTAGGTGAAGAAACTCTAGGCCGCGTATTTAACGTACTAGGCGATCCAATCGATTTAGAAGCAGGTAAAGAACCAGTACCAGCTTCAGTTCGTCGCGATCCAATTCACCGCGAAGCTCCAAAATTCGATGAATTATCTACTTCAGTAGAAATTCTTGAAACAGGTATTAAAGTAGTCGATTTATTAGCTCCTTACATCAAAGGTGGTAAAGTCGGTCTATTCGGTGGTGCCGGTGTAGGTAAAACCGTTTTAATCCAAGAATTAATCAACAACATCGCCAAAGGTCACGGCGGTATCTCAGTATTCGCTGGTGTTGGTGAACGTACTCGTGAAGGTAATGACCTTTACTACGAAATGACTGACGCAGGCGTTATCACTAAAACTGCGATGGTATTCGGTCAAATGAATGAGCCACCAGGTGCTCGTATGCGTGTAGCACTTTCTGGTCTTACAATGGCAGAATACTTCCGTGATGAAATGGGTCAAGACGTACTTCTATTCGTAGATAACATCTTCCGTTTCACTCAAGCAGGTTCAGAGGTTTCAGCATTATTAGGTCGTATGCCTTCTGCTGTAGGTTACCAACCAACTCTTGCAACTGAAATGGGTAAATTACAAGAACGTATCACTTCTACTAACAAAGGTTCTGTTACTTCTATTCAAGCGGTATATGTACCAGCCGATGACTACACTGACCCGGCTCCAGCTACAACATTCGCTCACTTAGACTCAACAACTAACCTTGAACGTAAATTATCTGAAATGGGTATCTACCCTGCGGTTGACCCATTAGCTTCAACTTCTCGTGCATTAGCACCTGAAATCGTTGGTCAAGAACACTACGACGTAGCTCGTAAAGTTCAATCAACATTACAACGCTACAATGAATTACAAGATATCATCGCTATCTTAGGTATGGATGAATTATCTGATGACGATAAAGTATTAGTTGGCCGCGCACGTCGTATCCAATTCTTCTTATCTCAAAACTTCCACGTAGCAGAACAATTCACTGGTCAAAAAGGTTCTCTTGTTGCCGTGAAAGATACTATTCAAGGTTTCAAAGAAATTCTTGAAGGTAAATACGATAAATTCCCTGAAGAAGCTTTCCACTTAGTTGGTGGCATCGACGACGTTATCGAAAAAGCTAAAGGCTTAGGCGTAACACTTTAATCAAAGGGACTAGGAGGAAGAAAATATGAAGACCACTGTAGTCAACATTGTCACTCCTGACGGTCCTGTATACGATTCAGCAGCTGCAATGGTAAGTGTTCGTGCTACATCTGGGGAAATGGGGATCTTACCAGGTCACATTCCTACAGTAGCACCACTTGCTGTTGGTATTGTACGCGTGAAAACTGCGGACAATAAAACGGAATTAGTAGCTGTTACTGGCGGTTTTGTAGAAATCCGTCCTGAACAAGTTACTATTCTTACACCATCTGCTGAAGTTGCCGAAAATATTGACCTTGCTCGTGCGAAAGAAGCACTTAAACGTGCGGAACAACGCCTGCAAGCGAAAAAAGACGGCATCGATGTTAAGCGCGCTGAGTTAGCTCTTAACCGCGCGATAAATCGTATCAACGTTAAAGAGGGTAACATTTAAGCTCTGTGCTTACTATATAAAACGAGTAGATTTCCGGCCGGGATCTACTCGTTTTTTTTGGCTTCCATGGATGGAAGCCGTTCTGCGTTGCCGCAGGGATGCGGCGGTTTTAGCAGAACTTCCTCTTCGGGACGTGAATAGTTCTGCGTTGCTCCCAGGACGGGAGCGAACTTAGCAGAACCACATAGAAAAATGGATGGAAGCCGTTCTGCGTTGCCGCAGGGATGCGGCGGTTTTAGCAGAACTTCCTCTTCCGGATGCGAATAGCTCTGACAAGCCACAGGACGTGGCGTTCTGTCAGAGCTTCCTTGAAAAAAAACTAGAGCCTTAGCCTTCCATTGAAGTTGTAAAGGACGCGGCGGTTTTAGCAGAACTTCCTTTATAAAAGCATTAGGATCCAGTCAGTACCTTTTAACGTACTACAAAAAAACTTCCTTTATATAGAAGCAACTAACCACAGGAAAATCCATCTCAAAGAATATGTATATGAAGGAATGAATGCATCGTAATAGAGAGGGAAAACATTGTTACGAATTAGCGGATAAAGTCAATTTTCTTTCCGAAGCTTTCTGTCGAAAAAACACATCAAATCCATTAGAATATATTATAGAAGAAACTCAAAAAAACTCGACTATGTCTTAAGCAGCAATTAGTCGAGTTTCTATTTTTTAAACTAGGTAATCATGATGAATTGGAGGTTAAGTAGTATGGGTGAGGTCTCTACATTAATTGGGCAGAACGCACTGTTCAGTTTATTGTCACATATCTTTTTCATGGCAATTACATTTTATGGATTACAAAGTTTAATGTACAGCCAGTTTTTCAAAAAAAATCATGTCTTTCAAACGCGACTCATTTTAATTCTATTAAGCATTGCCATCGGAGGAGCGGCATCTAGGGTTTTCTTGGAATTTACAGGATGGGCCAAGCAGCTTAGTTATTTATTTTCTTAAACCGTTTATATTTTGATATAATAGAAACCTGATTGAAAAATTTTTTCTTATAACCTAAGTTGTTTAATTTTATATGACATGAACAATTTACTATTTCCTGGGGAATAATATGATGGAAGTAGGCATCGGTAATAGATTTATGTTAAAATTTATAAAGGCTAATTGAAATTAGTGTTTTGGATGCTTGTCAATCCCTAGAAAACCATGTATCATTATATGTGTTTTGCTACTAATAATTGACAACAGACATTAATAATGAATAATGAATAGATGATGAAAATTTTTTTGATATAAATACATTCGGAGGGACAAAAAAGTGGAAAAAATCGTTGTAAAAGGCGGCAATGTTTTAAACGGTACAGTACGAGTAGAGGGCGCTAAAAACGCTGTATTACCAGTACTTGCTGCAACATTACTGGCATCAGAAGGAAAAAATGTAATTAAAAATGTACCAAACTTATCAGACGTATATACAATTGATGAAGTGTTAAAAAGCTTAAATGCAGAACTATCATACGATCCAGAAACAAACATCGTAAATATCGATGCATCTAACGAAATTAACTCGGAGGCACAATTTGAGTTTGTACGTAAAATGCGTGCTTCAATCTTAGTAATGGGTCCACTATTAGCTCGTAACGGTTTTGCTCGTGTAGCAATGCCAGGTGGCTGTGCAATCGGTTCTCGTCCAATCGACATCCACTTAAAAGGTTTCGAATTAATGGGTGCTAAAATTACAATGGGTCACGGTTATGTAGAAGCGACAACAGATGGTCGTCTTAAAGGTGCTAAAATCTATATGGACTTCCCATCAGTTGGCGCAACTGAAAACTTAATGACAGCCGCAGCACTTGCAGATGGTACAACAGTTATCGAAAACGCAGCACGCGAACCAGAAATCGTTGACCTTGCAAACTTTATCAACGAAATGGGTGGTAAAGTTGTTGGTGCAGGTACAGATAAAATCCGTATCGAAGGTGTAGAAACATTACACGGTACAACACATAGCATCATTCCAGACCGTATTGAAGCAGGTACTTTCATGGTAGCCGCAGCAATTACTGGTGGCGATGTGATCGTTGAAAATGCAGAAGTTGAGCACATGACAGCTCTAGTAGCGAAAATGCGCGAAATGGGCGTTGAAATTACAGAACTTGAAGATGGTGGCGTTCGCGTTCGCGCAACACATCCTTTAAAAGCAACAGATGTAAAAACAATTCCACACCCTGGGTTCCCAACTGATATGCAATCACAAATGATGTCTCTAATGCTAGTTGCTAAAGGTAGCAGCATGGTGACTGAAACTGTATTTGAAAATCGTTTCATGCACGTGGAAGAATTCCGTCGTATGAACGCAAATGCGAAAATTGATGGTCGCTCAGTAGTAATCGAAGGTCCTACAAAATTACAAGGCGCAGAAGTTGCAGCAACTGACTTACGTGCAGCAGCAGCACTTATTCTTGCAGGTCTTGTAGCAGAAGGCGTAACACGCGTTTCTGAACTAAAACATTTAGATCGTGGCTATGTAAACTTCCACGGTAAATTAAAAGCTTTAGGTGCAGATATTGAACGTATCGACACTGAAACAGAAACTACAGACGAAAAAGAACTTCAAAAAGCTTAATCACGCTATTATTTATTTTAAATTTTAACTAAAGCTAAGAAGTGTCTAGAGAGGTTGGCCGTTGCCAATCTCTCTTTTTTATATCTTAAGCCTTACATAAAATAGATAACTATTATTTAATATTGATATATTAGGACTAATTTCGTTGTGATAACTAACACTTTGCGTATGAAAGTCTTATGAATTTCACTAAATATACTCTATATTCGTCTTTAATACCTATGATACACTAGTGGGAGTTACGTATGGAATCCGGTGAATGTTTTGACGAAATATAGATTATTTACGACATGAAAGGGGAAACATGGGGATGTTTTCAAATGATATCGGTATCGATTTAGGAACGGCGAACGTATTAGTGTATGTTAAAGGACAAGGTGTTGTATTAAATGAGCCTTCAGTCGTAGCGCTAGATCAAAAAACAAAGAAAGTATTAGCTGTTGGTGAAGAAGCGAGACGAATGGTTGGCCGTACGCCAGGTAATATTGTAGCAATTCGCCCTCTACAAGACGGAGTTATTGCAGATTTTGATACGACAGAGGCGATGCTGACGCATTTTATTCGCTCACTGAATTTAGGTGGACGCTGGTCAAAAAAACCACGTATTTTAATTTGCTGCCCAACAAATGTGACGCAAGTTGAGCAAAAAGCGATTCGTGATGCGGCAAAACATGCAGGTGGTGCTACGGTTTTCTTAGAAGAGGAGCCTAAGGTAGCTGCGGTTGGCGCTGGGATGGATATTTTTCAGCCATACGGCAATATGGTCATCGATATTGGTGGCGGTACATCGGATATTGCGGTGTTATCATTAGGTGGTGTTGTGACATCACAGTCCTTAAAAACTGCTGGCAATACGTTTGATGCTGATATTGCAGAGTACGTTAAAAAACAGTATAAATTATTGATTGGTGAACATACGGCAGAGCGTATTAAAATAGAGGTTGGGACCGCTGTGAAAGGTCTTCGCAGCGAAGTGACAGACATTCGTGGACGCGATATGATGAATGGCTTACCGCGAACGGTGCAAATTTCTTCAGATGAAATTTTTGATGCACTGCGCGATTCGATTCGTTATATCGTACAAGGCGCAAAAAATGTACTCGAAAAAACACCACCAGAGCTATCAGCGGATATTATTGACCGCGGCATTATGCTCACAGGTGGTGGTGCATTACTTCATGGCTTAGACCAACTATTAACTGACGAATTATTCGTACCGGTATTTGTGGCGGACAATGCCATGAGCTGTGTAGCGGATGGCACCGGTATTTTATTAGAAAATATGGACCGTATTTCAAAAACGAAAAAAATGATTGAGGCTTAATGAGGAGGTATAAACGATGTTTAAAGGGTTTTACACAGCTACAACAGGGATGATTGCACAGCAGCGCCGTACAGAAATGCTCTCAAATAATATTGCAAATGCATCAACGCCAGGCTATAAGGCAGATCAATCGACGGTGCGCGCATTTCCGAATATGCTGCTGTCAGCAATTGAGAAAAACGGAAAGGCTAATTTACAAAATGGCTTTAATCCCATGTCCGTCCAGCAAATCGGTACACTCGGAACGGGCGTTTATATGCAGGAAACGATTCCGGATTATACACAGGGGCAACTAGTACAAACGGATTTAAAATCAGATGTCGCATTAGTTGATGAATATTTACCAGTTCGAGGCGATGGAAGCCGCACAGGTGGGCTATATTTCCGTCTACAAACAGATGGCCAGGAAGCGTATACTAGAAATGGGAACTTTACTGTTGATAGCCAAGGCTCGCTCGTAACATCGGGCGGTAACTATGTGTTATCAACAACGGGAGAGCCGATTCGAGTGACATCAGATGATTATACAATCACAGAGGATGGTCGCGTACTCGAAAATAATGAACTTATTGCGCAAATTGACGTCGCATATGTAGAAGACCCGGATAGGTTAATAAAACAAGATAATGGGTTATACTATACAGAGGATGGCAATGAATTAACATCAGCGTATGATGATAATGATATTGCGTTTTCTATGCGACAAGGCTATATTGAGCAATCAAATGTTGATGCAGGCTCGACAATGACCGAAATGATGTCCGCTTATCGCTCATTTGAAGCGAATCAAAAAATGCTACAAGCTTATGACCGCAGTATGGATAAGGCGGTTAATGAGATTGGGAAAGTATAGGGGGCAGAAATAAATGGTTAATCGTACGATGCTGTCAGCAGCGAATACAATGTCGCAATTACAATCGAAAATTGATATTATTGGGAATAACTTGGCGAATACAGATACGTCAGGATATAAGTCTAAGAATGCTACATTTGGTGAGCTATTATATCAACAATTTAACAATGACAAGGCAGACGAAGCACCTCGTCAGACAGCTTTAGGCATTCGTATGGGCGTTGGCGCGCAAATTGCGCAAACACAGCTTGTAACGAAGCAAGGGAGCTTAAAAACGACAGATCGCTACTTGGATTTTGCCTTTACCGATGAAAATCTTTTCTTCAATGTGCAAATGAATAATCACCAGCTAGATGGCGAGCCAGCACAAATTGTTTGGACAAGACAAGGGGACTTCCAATTGTCTGCAAATGACGATGGTACGTCAAATTTAGTTGATGAAAGTGGTAACTATGTGCTCGATGCAGATGGAGAGCCGATTCAATTTAAAGGTGATTTAAAGGACATTCGCATGGACAATAACGGTGTAATGCAAGTGGCGTATACAGATGGCTCAACAGAGCGTATTGCATTTAGTGTCACAAAAGTGAACCGTCCAGAAATCTTATCGCATTTATCAGGCACGTATTTTACACTTCCTGAAAATGCTGTCGACCTAGACGTTGATGGAGCGATGGAACAATTAGTTGGTAATAATCGAAATCAAATTGCGCTTGAAAATGGTGTGATTGAATCGTCAAATGTTGATACATCGAAGGAAATGAGTGACTTGATTCAAACACAGCGCTCATATCAATTTAATGCTCGTACCGTTTCGATGGCGGACCAAATGATGGGACTCGTGAATAGCATTCGATAACAGAATGAAGGAGTTATTTGAATGACAGAGGAAACAAAACAAACGCGTATGCAAAAGCGTCAGGATCGTAAAGTGAAGAAAGAAAAACGCGTACAAGAGGAGCTACCACAAGATGTGCTAACAGAGCAACCTATCGTATCGATTGGATTTGCTTCATGGATTACACGAATTTTAATCGTTGTTGTATTATTTTTAGTCGTGGCGCTAGTAGGCTCAATGATTGGCTATGGTGTGATTGGTGATGGTAATCCATTACAAGTATTAAACCCTGGAACATGGACGCACATCTTTGACATCATGAATGGTAAAATGGATTAATTATGGTATACTATTAGTATCAGGTAATAATTTACTGGGAGGTACTAATTTAATGTTAAATGCATCAGAAATTCAAGCAATTTTACCGCACCGCTATCCGTTTTTACTCGTTGATCGTATTACAGAAATGGAAGAAGGGGTACGCGCTGTTGGTTTAAAAAATGTCTCGGTTAATGAACCATTTTTCCAAGGGCATTTCCCTGGATATCCAGTAATGCCAGGTGTATTAATCGTTGAGGCACTTGCACAAGTTGGTGGCGTTGCGCTACTTTCTAAAGATGAATTCAAAGGGCATTTAGCCTTTTTAACAGGAATTGATAATGCGCGTTTTAAACGCCAAGTAACTCCTGGCGATCAATTAAAAATGGAAGTTGAATTCACAAGACTACGTCGTCAAATGGGTAAAGGACATGCTACTGCGACAGTTGATGGTGAGCTTGTTTGTGAATGTGATATTTTATTTGCAATTGGACCGAAAGCAGAATAAAAAAAGAAGGCTTCCAAAAGGAGGCCTTCTTTTTTTAAGCTTTTATGCGCGGGCGACGTTTCATATCATGTTGGAATTGTGTCAGTAATTCCTCGCCAGTGAGCCCGGTACTAATTAAGTGCGCCAATAATAGCTCGGCGTATTGCTGACGATTTTGCGTTTTCAATGTGCCTTTAAATAAAATCGATAAACGCCCATCACTCGTATGCTCGAGTTGCTGTACGAGCACGCGGAATGCAGCGGGCTCGTTGTCTGGATATGAAATAACAGCGCGTGCCTCTAAAATCGTATCCGTACCAATGTACGCTTTGAAATCATCCTCATAGCTTGCATCTACGAAGATTTCGAGCACCCATGATTGGTGGCTACTTTCTTGGTTAATAATAATACCATCTTCAAGCGGGTATTTTTTAAAGCTATCGTTTTGAAACACTTCAAAGGACATCAATTTAAACGTTTTCACATGATTCATCGCCTTTCGTTATAAAGAGTCGTATTAAAAGTATACCATATGCGATATTTGAGAAAACAGCCGGTGCAAAGAGAGAAAAGTGCGCATCGCTTTGAAATCATCTGCAAAACGATGTGATTTTTCATTTATGACGATTCGAGCTTTAAAGGCCTCTATCGTATAGTAAGCGCATGGAGGTGATTCAACTGAATCAAGTTGCTTGTGTTGGACGAATTACAAAGGATTTAGATGTACGCTATGTTGGTGATAAACAGCAGGCAGTCGCACGCTTTTCAATCGCTGTATCTCGTAATTTTAAAAATAAACAGGGGGTGATTGAGGCTGACTTTTTATCATGTAATGTATGGGGCAAGGATGCTGAAAATATGCAGAAATATTGTGGCAAGGGCTCCCTCGTTAGTGTGATAGGCCGCCTGCAAAGTAACTCATACACGAATAAACAAAATGAACGCGTCTATACGACGGAAATTGTCGTTTCAGATGTACGCTTTTTATCATCAAAGAAGAAAATCACAGATGGGAATTCACCGATGCTACCTGATGCTGAGCTGCTATCGCATTTTACGACACCAGAAAATTTACCCGTTTGAACTACCCCCACTTAGCGTTTTCACGATCTCGCTTGAAGTGGGGGATTCCTACGAACAGTGCATGCTTGTTCCTCTTTGCTCGAAACAGCGGCTTCACTTCTATTAGTAGGCTAGCCCCGTAGTCCCTACGGTTGGGTTGCTTCAAAAAGGCGTAATCCTTCTGCTAAAATGTTGCGACTTGCATTGATGTCGCGGTCGAGTGTCGTGTAACATGATGAACAAGTCCATTCGCGGATTTCTAAGGCTTTCTTGCCATCATGATGCCCACATACATGGCATAGTTGGCTTGATGGGAAGAAGCGATTGGTTTTCACGATTGTTCGGCCATACCACTTCGCTTTGTACATCCGTTTTTGCACAAACGAAGACCAGGATACGTCACTAATCGCTTTTGCTCGTTTATGATTTTTCAGCATGCCTTTGGTGTTCAAATCTTCGATACAAATGACATCGTACTGACTGACGAATGAATGCCGTCGTCAACTTGTGTAAGAAGTCCTCTCGCTGAAACGCCACTTTTTCACGCAAACGCGCCACTTTACGGCGTTGTTTTTGGTAGTTCATGCAGTCTCGTAAAACCTGGTTGTCTTTTTTCGCTTGTTCGTAACGGCGTGAAAGTTTTCGTTGCTCACGTTTTAACTTTTGTTCCATCTTAGCCGTAAAGCGTTGGTTATCCACTTTACGCCCATCCGAAAGAATCGCGAAATCGGTAATGCCTAAATCAATGCCAATTGCTTGATGTGTTTTTGGCAGGGATTGAAATTCGGGGACCTCGCACGTAATGGACACCGAGAAACGACCACTCGCGTGATAATGAATCGTTGCGCGCATAATCCGTCCTTCGAGCGCGCGTGTTTGTTTGAATTTCACGAGTCCTAGTTTGGGTAACTTGATTTTGTTGCCGACAATCGCGATATTATGATTCGTATTTTTAGTCGTATAGCTTTGCACGGCGTTTTTCTTGCTTTTGAAACGCGGATAGTTGTTTTGTTTCTTGAAAAAACGCCCAAATGCATCCACAAGCTGTTCACAGGAGGTTTGTAGGGCCACACTATCTACGTTGCGCAACCAGGCTGTGTCGTCCTGTTTTTTCAGTTTTGTCAGCAGTTTAGACATACTGGAGCGATTTAAGCCTTTTCCTTCTTCTTTGTATGTTGTATTCCATAATGAAAGAAAATGGTTATAGACAAAACGACAATGACCGTGCGTTTGATGAATCAACGCTTGTTGGTCTTTGTTCGGATAGAGACGAAATGGGTATGCTTTGTAGATCATGGCGAACACCTCCTTGTTTGCCTTCTAGTTTAACACAAACAAACGTTCTATTTCTACTTTTAAGCACCGCATTCATCACCCACCTACTCGCTCCACGCGTTGAGGAGGGTGTCTTCTGCGAAAAAATGATAAAAAAAGGCTCCCTGTATTTTTAGGGAGCCTTGCGTCATTCATTAGAAGGAGAAGCTTAGTAAGTCTTCGAGTTCCTTATCATTTAATTCGGTCAGCCAATTACTTGATTGAATAAGCTGTTCAGATAAAGCTTGTTTTTCCGTTAGTAACGCATCGATTTTTTCTTCAATTGTGCCCGTCGTCATAAATTTATGCACATGGACAAATTGCGTTTGACCGATACGGTAGGCACGGTCTGTTGCTTGATTTTCAACGGCAGGGTTCCACCAGCGATCGGCGTGAAGTACATGGTTTGCGGCTGTTAAGTTT
This sequence comes from Candidatus Kurthia intestinigallinarum, assembly GCF_003991225.1. Classification (GTDB taxonomy): domain Bacteria; phylum Bacillota; class Bacilli; order Bacillales_A; family Planococcaceae; genus Kurthia; species Kurthia populi. The sequence continues at coordinate 727,063 of NZ_JTFC01000031.1, read as the reverse complement.
AAGCCCGTACCACCTGCTTTTAATGACAGAATGAAAATAGGGAAGTCCCCACGCTGGAAAGATTCGACGAAATGGTCACGCTGCTGCTTCGGCATACTTCCCGTTAGGAACGGCACGTCAATATCATACAGCTCAGAGAAGCAGTGCTGCATTAAATGCCCCATGCCAATGTATTGTGTAAAGATTAAGCATTGCTCACCGTTTTGCACGATTTCGGCGCCGAGTGATACGAGACGCTCTAATTTTTCAGAACGATGAATCATATCCTCCGCATTATCAAATGGCTCTTTTAAGTAAAGGGCCGGGTGATTACACAGTTGCTTTAATTTGCCGAGCATTTTTAAAATAAGCCCTTTGCGTTCAAAGCCCGTTAGCGTTTCAAGCTTATGCATCGTTTCTTGAATATAGCTTTCATAAAGAACGGCTTGTTCCTCAGTTAATGGACAATATTCACGCTGCTCAATTTTATCTGGTAGATTCAGTTGAAGTTCTGGATCTTGTTTTGTTCGACGTAATAAGAACGGCTGGATTTTTCGGCGTAGCTGCTCTTTCACTTCATCATTATTATCACGCTCAATTGGCGCGATAAAGTTTTCTTGGAAGCGCGAGAAGCTACCAAGATAGCCTTTGTAAATAAAGTCGAAAATCGCCCATAGCTCAGACAGACGGTTTTCAACAGGCGTTCCTGTTAGGGCAATATGATGTGTACCGCGTAAACGACGAATTGCTTTTGATTGCTTCGTATTCATATTTTTAATATTTTGTGCTTCATCAAGCGTCACATTCGCCCAGGCTAAATCTTCTAGCATCTCAATGTCCTGTGTCACCGTACCATACGTCGTCAAAATGATTTGGACATTATCGCGTTCGATTGTTTGCATGAAGTCCTGCTCTTTTAAGCGTTTTGCACCGTAATGCAAATACGTATTCAGAGAAGGCGCAAAGCGTTCTAATTCTTTTTGCCAGTTTCCTAGCACCGATGTCGGACAGATGATAAGTGTTGGTTCTGTCGCCGTTTCGTATACATGCAGTAAATACGAAATAAGCTGAATCGTTTTCCCAAGCCCCATATCATCCGCTAGGCAGGCACCGAATTTTTGCTCACGCATAAATACAAGCCAGTCAAAGCCGACCTGTTGATACGGACGTAGCTCAGCCTGCAATGTTTTAGGCAGTGGAATTTCAGGAAGTCCCTGCTTATCGACGATTTTTTGCATATAATCTTTTAGCGAACGCTGTAGCTCAAATTGCAGCACAGGGTCATCTAAATAATCTTCCTCTTCTAATTCAAATGGAATCGTCAAATCCTTGCCAATATCTTTAAAGAGTAAATCGCGCACCGTCCAGTTTTCGTTTTCGGCTTTTTCCATCAGCTTGCGGATTTCTTGCATCCATGCTGCATCCACGCGAATCCATTCTGTACCCGCACGAATAAACTCACGATTTTCAGCGACCATTTTTTCAAAATCATCCGCGCTGACCTCATGCCCATCAAGTGATAGCTTCCAGTTGAATGTTAAAATCTCATCCAGACCAGCTGCTGATTTATAGTTTGAGGCAGTAGAGGCGCTTGCCTGTACTTTCATACGTGATTCTTTTAATTCTTTTAGCCAACCAGGCAGAACAATTTCAAAGCCAAGTGCCTGTAAGTAAATAAAGTCGCTACGTAAAAATTCACGCACATCACGATCTGCTAATTTCACATGGATAAATTGTGCATTCGTTAGATTTTCACCATATACTCTTCTCTGTAGTAACTTCAGCATTTGCGATTGCAGCTCACGTACCTGAGCGCTATAGTCGGCCCACTTAGAGGGTAATGCATTTTCAATGGATAGTGCTTGTTTACGTGCTGGCACAGCCCAGTAGCTCGCTGATTTTTTCGCACGTAGTACGGTTTCTAGCGTCCAATCGCTTTCGCCTTCTTCGGGCTCACTTAGACGTAATGCGACAACGAGTGTATCATCAATTTGTTTATCTTGAAGCGGCCAGCCACCATCTTTAAATAATGGAATTAATGCGTCTAAATCGTCAAAGCGTAAGCCCTCATCGACAAGCTTCTGCGTTAGGGCAAGCTCTAGCAGATGATTGATTTCTTTATCCTCTAACGAAAGGTGAATCGTATCCTCTTTTAATGACACATAATCCCAAAGCGAAGGGCTATACCAATAATTGCCCGCACGTGTTGCCGCATCTAGTACATCTTGGTCATGCAGTGATTTCCCGCTATACGTTGCGAATGGGTGAAGCTGATTAGGGGAGAATAGCTCGATCATTTCAAGTGGTGATAATAAAATCGAATCCTCTGTTGTATTAGCTGTTAAGCCGAAAAAGCCACGCTCATAGCGGAAGTATAAAAAGGGTACCCAGTCCTCCGCTTTTAATGCTGTACCAGTTGAGGCATCATATGCAGAAAGCGAGTAGACATGATTAAATTCTGAGATTTCTAGCATAAATGACTTTAAAAAAGTGCTTGGTACATGCTTTGTCATTGTCATAGCATTAAGTTTCCTTTCTCGATTTCTTCTTGTAAGGCACGTAAACGCTTATAACTTTGTTTTAACGTCGTTACATAATCATTCCAAAATTCATTTTTCGCCGATTTTTTCGCGGCAGTTTTCATCTTTTTCCATACACGGACGGCCTGTTTATAATGCTGACGTGATTTTTGATTCACTTCATTCATCGCAAGCGTATGATAAAGCGGCAGTAGGGCCTCTGGTTTTTGCTCAAGCATATCGCGTAGCCCACAAAGCTCTAAGTAGCTAAGTGAAGAGGGGAAGCGCTGATGGAGGGCAGACCATTCGATATAACGTTCTTTTTTTATTAAATAGCGTGAATACGGCTGAATGCCATACATGCCAGAAGCGGCAAATAGCAATTCATTTTCCTCATCCGTTAAATTAATTTGCTTACAAAGCTCATTAAATTCATTAACAAATGTGGAACGATAGCGCGTCGCTAGCCATTCATTAATAAAGGCATCGACATGTGGAAGCATCGCGCGGACAATCATCGCAAGCATATCGTCATAGCCGTTACGATTCGCAAAGTGTGCTAAATCGGTCCACACAAGTAGCTGCTTCGCCTCAATCGACTCAAGCATCGCCGCAAAGTCATCGCGTTTATCAAGCATAATGTAAAACATCGCATACACCGCATTGATGTCGACATCGTCTGCAATATGACGCTCATTTTGTAGCATTAAAAGCTCTGCCTCACGTGAGCGTTTATCCTGAAACATCGATTCCCAGAACAACGTATAAATAGTTAAGCGCTCGTCAAAATAGCCTTCCTGGTGCAGCAAGAAGTAATTGACGACCTGCTGTAGGCTCTCATAAAAAGGGTCCAACGCAAAAAGGCGTGATTTATTCGCGCATTGGCGAATAAATTCTTTCATTTTATCTGCCTCATGCTCAATGAAATTAATATAAAATGAGCGAGAAGCTTCTGTTGACGTGCTTAAATGCTTCCACGTATGCGACAATAGCGCAACATGTGTGAAGAGCTGATACATACTGCTCCATTCACGCTCAAGCGGGGTATAGCGGAAAATTTGCTGTTGCATATCTGAAAAAATACTTTCTAGTAAATACGGATTAAGCTTTTGTTGATTGTATAAATTTTGGCGATACACTTGTTGTACAAGCTTTAGCCATGACTCCGGTGTACGTTCTTCATTTAAAAGGCGGAGCTGTACACTTTTTTTGTTACGAAAATCTTCTAACCACTGCGATAATGAATCGACATATTGATAAAGCGTAAACATCGCTGCTAATTGGTGGCGGCAAGGTTTTTTTGTCGGGCAGTCGCATGATAATTTCTCATCCTCTACGACGATTGTAACCGTCGGCGTACCAGCATCTTGCACAGCAAATTGTAGACGTCCCAATTCAGCGCGGAAGCTGCGTAATTTTACATAGTTGTGGCGTGCTAAGAAGGCAGCACGGCGAACCGTTTCCTCATCCTGTTCATTCGAGGAATCGAGTTCAAGGCTAAGTTCTAGCATTTTATTGCGTAAAAAATCTTCATATAAATGAGCGATTTCTGAAACGTTTGTATTCATGTTTATAATCCCGTCCTCAAAAAAAATCTTTCTCTCCATTATATGCCCATTCAGGTGATGCGTAAATGTTTTCGATTGAAACAACATTTCTTCTAGTTAAAATGTTGGATTTCAATCAGAATATGTGTGAAAACATGTAAATGGTGGTATTATATAAGTAGTCAGAATATTGCAATAGGACAGTGCGTGACTTTCCTCATGATTCATCCTCAATTCTTATTGCAAGATATCGATCACTTAATAGGACTCCGTTAGCATTAAGGATTAATCATTCCTTGTTAAAAGGAGGGGAACAGCATGTTACAAATCCGTCGAATCGAACCGTTCTATACAAAACGCGTAGGGGACCGTTTAAAACTTGTGTTTGCCTATCAATATTTCTCCGTGTTAAAAGATGATGAGTTATTTAATTTTATTCCAGTCGAAGGGAAAGAGATTATTATTAATCTCAAAACGCTACAAGTCGAAAACTTATCCGATGTTTTCGTTTTTCAACGAGGTAGCCGCTTTATCCGCCTACCGTTGTATCAATTATTGCTCGTCTCTAACATCCATGATCATCTTCAAAAGATTTTAGATGACCTAGAGCTGAAAAAAGAGCAGAAAGAGGCACGCGCAGCGGCACACTCAGAATTTGAGTTGTTGTTTAACGAAATGGAAAACCAAAATCGCCTCCACTTAATTGATGTAGCGCTCGATCGTCGGGATAAAAATTTATTTGATGACTTAACCAACATGCGTTAAAGGAGCGGATCGACATTTTAAAAAGTTACCACAGTCAATAACAGGCATCTATGTGAAGCACCCATAGATGCCTGCTTTTTTGTCGAAAAAAATGTCTCTGTGCCGATAGTAGAAGTAGGAGTAATAAGAAGGGAGGCGTAATGATGAGAATTGGTGCATGGTATGGCCAGGGCATGATGATTTGGGGCAATATGAATCACCAGTGGAATGCAGCATCGAAGGCGCTTGAACGACTATCAACCGGCTATCGCATAAACCGAGCAGGCGATGACCCTGCAGGACTGGCGATTTCTGAAAAAATGCGTGGCCAAATTAGTGGACTGAATATGGCATCGAAGAATATACAGGATGGCATCTCAATGGTTCAAACCGCAGAGGGTGCGCTTAATGAGACACATGCAATGCTACAGCGCATGCGTGAATTATCCGTGCAAGCGGCGAATGATACGTTGACGGATGACGACCGCGCACGCATTGATGTGGAGTTTCAGGAACTTAAAAAAGAAGTAACATGTATTTCGACGGATACGGAATTTAATACACGCAAATTATTAAATGGTGATAATGCGACGACACCACTGAAAATTCAGGCTGGTGCGAATGCAGGACAGACGATTGATTTAACGATGAATGATATGAGTGCGGATGCGATTGGCATCACAGACGCGTCGATTGCGACACGGGACGAGGCAGATGCGTCGATTTCCACGCTTGATGCTGCGATTAAAAGTGTATCGATGGAGCGGTCACGTCTAGGTGCGTATCAAAATCGGATGGAACATGCCTATCATGTCAACGTCAATACCGCGGAAAACGTAACAGCCGCTGAGTCGCGTATTCGTGATGCGGATATTGCGAAGGAAATGATGAACTTTACGAAGGCGAATATTTTACAGCAAGCCGCACAATATGCGATGGCAATGCATATGCAGACGGCACAAGGCATGTTACAGCTATTAAAAATGAATGGATGAACGCATAAAGTGCTTTTGAAAGGGAATATTCTTACAAAAGCATTTTTTCATTGCATAATACAAACGAATAAAATAAAATAAAAGTGTATAAATATACATTAAACAACATGATATTTCACTAATAATAGTAAAAAGTTCAAAAAAATGGCGTTAACGCAACGTTTACTAGCGATAATCGTCAATTGAAATATGTATATATATGCTGTTGTGTATACGTTCTTTATTCATAAATGCTGTATATTACTTAAAAATATTGAATAATACACTCATTTTAATGTAAAAATATTAATTTTTATGTAGACAGATGAATAAAAATAAACTATAATTCATATATAATAAATATTCGAAAAAAGAATTCCGAGAGGGGATAGCGAGACATGAAGAAATGGTTAGCAGCATTCTTATTAGTCGTTGTAACTGCAGCACTTGCAGCATGTGGCGGCGGGGATGATAAAAAAGATTCACAAACTACACTTGAAAAAGTAAAAGAAGAAAAAACATTAGTAGTAGGAACAAATGCAGGTTATTACCCATTTGAAATGTTTGATAAAAACGGCAAAATGATTGGTTATGACATGGACGTTGCGCAAGCTATCGCTGATAAAATGGGCGCAAAATTAGAAGTAAAACAACTTGGCTTTGAAACATTAATTCCATCATTAAATGCTGGTAAAGTTGATTTAGTCTTAGCGGGTATGACAATTACCGATGAACGTAAAAAGACAGTTGAATTCGCGGATTCATACTATACAACAGGTCAGGCAGTAATGGTCGGCAAAGACAGCACAGCAAAAGAAATTAAAGATATCGATAAAAAAGGCAATAAAGTAGCTGTTCAAATCGGTACAACAGGTGCAATTGTTGCAGCAAAAGAAATCAAAAACGCAACAGTTCAAGAATTTGAAGATTTCCCAACAGCAGCAATGGCTGCACAACAAGGTAAAGTTGCAGCGGTTGTCTATGATGAGCCAGCAATCCAAATCTACGAATTACAAAACAAAGGTAAAGTTGTGAAACTAGATGGCTTACTTGCAGCGGATGATCTTGGTATCGCAGTGAAAAAAGGCGACACAGAGACAGTTGACTTTATCAATGAGTACTTAAAAGAATTTAAAGGTTCAAAAGAAGAAAAAGAACTTCAAAAGAAATGGTTCAACAATGCTGATTGGATGAACAATGTAGACGAAGAATAATCATTTTTAGTTCATAGACTTTTGACGAGAAGAAGGGATGAGAATCCTTTCTTTTTCGTTTTTTTATTATAAGAAGGTTTCGATTATAGGAGGTTAATGTATTGAGTAGCATGTCTTGGGACTGGAGCGTTGTTTCTGATAACTGGGAAGTATTGATGTTAGGCGCTTGGTTCACAATTAAAATTTCATTTATAGCCCTGATTTTTAGTTTGCCAATTGGTATTATTGTAGGCTTCGGTCGAATTGCGAAAAACCCTGTCATTCGCTTTTTAGCTGGAGCATATGTTGAGATTATGCGTGGTGTACCACTATTAGTTTTATTAATGTGGATTTATATTGGTTTAGGTGATGTTGTAAACGTTGAGACAACAGTTGCAGCAGTCATCGGTTTAGCAACATTTAACGGTGCCTTTTTAGCGGAAATTTTCCGTGCAGGTGTCCAAGCAGTACCAAAAGGTCAAATGGAAGCAGCGCGTGCGAGCGGTATGACGAGTGCACAAGCGATGCGCTACATTATTTTACCGCAAGCAGTTCGTCGCATTATGCCACCATCTGCCTCACAGTTCATTATGTTAATTAAGGATTCATCTTTAATCTCTGTTATTGGTGGCGTTGACTTAATGCTAAAAGGTAAAAACTTAGTTGCAACAACATTAAAACCATTAGAAATTTATACGGCGATTGCTGTCATTTATTTCATCATGACGTTCGTGCTATCATTAGTTATTCGTTACTTCGAAAAACGTATGATGGATAAAGAGCAGTAGGAGGTAATCATCATGATTTCAATTAAAAACGTCAATAAAAGCTATGGTGACCACCATGTGCTAACAGATATTAATTTAGAAGTACCAAAATCAAACGTTATCGCGCTTATCGGGCCAAGTGGTGCCGGTAAATCAACGCTTATTCGTACGATTAATGCACTTGAAACGATTGATAGCGGCGAAATTATTGTCGATGGTATTTCCATTCACGATAAAAAAACAAACATTAACAAAGCACGTACGAATATTGGCTTCGTATTTCAAAGCTTTAATTTATATCCGTTTAAAACGGCACTTGAAAATGTCACGATGGCCCCAATGAAAGTAAAAGGCTTATCGAAGGAAGCAGCAGAAAAGCGCGGTAAGGAATTACTAACGCAGCTTGGTTTAGGGGATAAATTTGACGCTTATCCAGGTCGTCTATCAGGCGGTCAGCAGCAGCGTGTCGCAATCGCACGTGCCGTTGCGATGGACCCAGAAGTTATGCTATTTGACGAGCCGACATCAGCACTTGACCCAGAGATGGTAAAAGAGGTGCTTGATGCGATCCGTAGTTTAGCAGATGCCGGTATGACGATGGTCGTCGTGACACATGAGATGGGCTTTGCAAAAGAGATTTGTAATGACATCGTGTTTATGGCTGAGGGTAAAATTGTCGAAGTAGCACCACCATCTGAATTCTTTACAGCACCAAAGACTGTGCGTGCACAAGAATTTTTAAAAGCAGTATTAAATCATTAATCTGTGACAAAAGAGGGTACTGCTTAATAGCAGTACTTTTTTTGTGCTAAAAATTTGATGTGTCGTGCCAGTCAACTTGACAGAATGAAGTATTTGTATTTCTCTTTACGTCATATAATTGTATAATAAGGACAAATTCAAAAAACGTGTTTAAAAGCACGTCATTTATAAGGAAAAGAAGGATTGATTGACTCATGTCATTAACATTAAATAGCGAAGCAACACAACTTCGTATCTCTGGAATTCGTGAATTTTCAAATCAACTAGTAGATTACCCAAATGCCTTAAACTTAACAATTGGCCAACCAGATTTTCCAACGCCTGAAGCTGTGAAGCAAGCTGGTATTCGTGCGATTGAAGAAAACAAAACATCGTACTCTCCGAATGCCGGTTTGCTTGAATTGCGTCAAGTGACGGCGGCGTATTTCAACGAACGCTACAATTGCAATTACAATGCAAATGAAGTGCTCGTAACCAATGGTGCAACACAGGCGATTGACGCGGTATTACGTACGATTATCGAGCCAGGGGATGAAATCATCCTATCTGCACCAATGTATGCAGGTTATGTTCCAATGATTGAATATGCAAAAGCAAAACCTGTATTTTTAGACATCACGGAAACAAATTTTGAGCCCGAAGTCGATGCCTTAAAAGCATTGATTACGCCAAAAACGAAAGCGATTTTATTTAACTTCCCGTCAAATCCAACCGGTGCAACGGTAAGTCCAGAACGTATGGATGCGTTAGCTGCGTTTTTAGCAGAGCAAGATATTTATTTAATCTCCGATGAAATTTATAGTGAAATCACATTTGAAGGGGAATATCGTTCATTTGGTAGTTACCCTGCACTGAAAGATAAGCTATTCTTAATTTCGGGGTTATCAAAATCACATTCGATGACAGGCTGGCGCATTGGCTTTATCCTAGCACCTGAAGCATTGACGGATATTACGGTAAAAGTAAATGCCTTCAATATTTTATGTGCAGCGGTACCAAGCCAGTACGCAGCAATTGAGGCACTTACAGGCTCAAAAGACGCGCCAATCGCGATGACAGCGTCTTATAAAGAACGTCGCGACTACATTTATGGTCGTCTAGTAGAAATGGGACTTGAAGTACATAAGCCAAATGGTGCGTTCTACATTTTCCCTTCTATTAAACAATTTGGCATGAGCTCTCATGAATTTGCGACACGCTTATTAAAAGAAGCGGGCGTTTGCGTTGTACCGGGCGCTGTATTTGCAGCAGAAGGTTATTTACGTATTACGTATGCTTATGCATTTGAAACATTAGTTGAAGCGATGGACCGCCTCGCTGCATTTGTTGAAAAAGTACGCGCTGAGCAAGCATCACACTAATTATCGCAACCCAAATCGACATTTAGACGTTCTAAATGTGAAGAAAACGCCTTCAAAATGTATTTCAACTGTATAACAATACGGATGTTTCTATGTTTTTGAAAGGTATTTATGCTATTCTTACTTTTAGAGATAAATTCCAAAAATAATAATAATTAATTTTATAATCAATGAGGTGCTATACATGATTTATGCAGGTATTTTAGCAGGTGGTAAAGGAACTCGTATGGGTAACGTACCAATGCCTAAACAATTTTTAACATTAAATGATAAAGCAATCATCATCCATACATTAGAGAAATTTATTCTAAACAATCGTCTAGATAAAATTTTTATCGCGGTACCAAAAGATTGGGTTCAATACACACGCGATCTTGTGAAAAAACATCAACTAGATTTACCAAAAGTTGAAGTAATCCAAGGCGGCGCAGACCGTAATGACACAATCATGAACGTCATCGCAGCAATCGATAGCCAAAACGGCTTAAACGACGACGATATTTTAGTAACACATGATGCCGTACGTCCATTCTTAACACACCGCATCATCGAGCAAAATATCGATGCAGGTCTTGAATTTGGTTCAGTTGATACAGTGATCGAAGCTATCGATACAATCGTTGAATCACAAGACGGCGAATTTATTACACAAATTCCAGTGCGTAGCCATATGTTCCAAGGCCAAACGCCACAAACATTCAACATCAAAAAATTACAAGAGCTTTATAATAGCCTGTCTCAAGATGAAAAAGAAATCTTAACAGATGCATGTAAAATCTTCGCAATCAAAGGTGAGAAAGTTAAATTAGTACGTGGTGAAAGTTATAACATTAAAGTGACAACGCCTTACGATTTAAACGTGGCGAATTCAATTTTAAAAGGAAGTTTAGATAAATAATGATTAACCAAATTTATCGATTAGTATCTGCTCGCCAGATCGAAGTAACTTATAAGGATCGTGCAATTTCTTCTGACCACGTCGTTGTACGTCCAACTCACCTTTCAATTTGCGCTGCAGACCAACGTTACTACACAGGAACACGCGGCGAAGAAGCGATGAAGAAAAAATTACCGATGGCATTAATCCATGAAGGCGTAGGGGAAGTCGCTTACGACCCAACTGGTGAATATGCGGTCGGCACAAAGGTTGTCATGGTACCGAACACACCAACAGAGGAAGACCCATATGTAGCAGAAAACTACTTACGCTCTAGTAAGTTCCGTTCTTCAGGCTACGATGGCTTCATGCAAGATTATGTGTTCTTAAATCGTGACCGCTTAGTTGTATTACCAGAAGATATGAATATGGAAGTAGCGGCATTTACAGAATTAGTAACTATCGCTACGCATTCAATCGCTCGCTTTGAACGCAAAGCAATTAAACGCCGCGGTACATTTGGCGTTTGGGGTGACGGAAACTTAGGTTTCATCACATGTCTATTATTAAAATACATGTACCCAGACTGCAAAGTAACCATCTTTGGTAAAACACAATATAAATTAGACCACTTCTCATTCGTTGACGAAAAAATCTTCATTAACGAAATCCCTGAGGACTACATGGTAGACCATGCATTCGAATGTGCTGGCGGTAAAGGTAGCCAATACGCAATCGACCAAATGATCGACCACGTACACCCTGAAGCAACACTTTGCTTATTAGGTGTAAGTGAATATCCTGTAGAAATCAACACACGTATGGTGCTTGAAAAAGGCTTAACACTTGTTGGCTCAAGCCGTAGTGGTGCTGTTGATTTCCAAAAAACAGTGGATCTTTATAAAGCACATCCTGAAATTCCTGAGTACTTATCGACATTAGTTGGATACACACAAGAAGTGACATCTGTTAAAGACATTATCACTGCCTTTGAAAGTGACTTATCTAGCTCATGGGGTAAGAGCGTCATGTTATGGAAAATCTAAAAAAGACAATCCAATATACAATCCAAAGAATCTATAAAGTAATTTATAGATTCTTCTATTTCGTTTTAGAGCAAAAATCGATTGATGAGAAAAAAATTGTCGTCTACACGTATCGCTCGAATCAGCTAGAGGGCAATCTAAAGGCCGTCGTGCGTGAAATCCAAAAGACGCATCCGGAAATGCATATCGAAATACGCAAGGCACCTAAGCAAATGGGACTTGCGTTATTTAAAGAGCTGCCGGCTATCGCTAATGCAAAAATGGTGTTACTAGACGATTATTTCTTACCGGTTTATCTAATAAATCCACGTAAAGAAACAAAATTCGTTCAATTATGGCATGCAGCAGGTGCATTTAAAAAATTCGGGTATAGTACGAAGGATACGAAATTTGGACCGTCCTCACAGTATTTAAATATTGTGCCTGTCCATATGCATTATTCGCATGTCTATGTATCATCAAAGGCGGTCGTACCGTATTACGCAGAAGCGTTTAATATGTCGGAAAATCAAGTGTATCCACTAGGGATTCCGCGTACGGACCTACTCGGTGAGGAAGTTGTGCCGAGTGATGCATTAACACCGGTTCAACTGGCTCGCTGTAAAGTATTGATTGCGCCAACGTATCGTGCGAAAAGTGGCCAAAGTGAGTCGAACCTAGACTGGCTCGCTGTGCTACAAACGATTGCACCGCAATTAGCGCCCCATATTCAGCTTATCGTTATGCCGCACCCGTATTCGGACCGTACTGAGTGGAGTGTGTTGACACAATTTGATAATATCGTGCTCGATTATCAGCACCCATTAAATGAATGGATGCCGATAGCAGACGCATTTATTACGGATTATTCATCAGCGATTTTTGAATTTGCATTATTCGAACGCCCACTTGCACATTACGTGCCAGATTTAGCGGAGTATACAGCAAGCAGAGGGCTTTATCGTCCACTTGAAGCTATTTCGGATGGTACGATTTTACAAGAACAACACGCGCTTGTTTCTTGGATTAACAACCGCAAGAAAAATGAACAGTATGATACATCGCGTATGGTGGAGTTTAATTTCAGCCACACAGAGGATGTATCGAAAAAAATCGTACAACATCTATTTGAATCCAACTAAGGATGATTTTGTTTCGAAAAGAGGTAGACAAATGGCAACAAAAAAGAAGAAAAAAGAATCGTTTAAGAAAAAGTTAGACCGTAAATTTAAAAAAGAAATTTTCCAAGCGATGTATAAAGGTTTCTCGATGCTCCCAATTCAAAAAAATAAAGTATCGATTCTATCAGATAGCCGTAAAGATTTAAGTGATAACTTCCAAATGGTTTATGATGAGTTACAACGTCGTGAGAATTATAAGTATTACTTTTTATTAAAACCAAGTGTGAAAAAACGTAAACGCTACATTGAAATTATTCAATTAGCGTACAATATCGCTACATCAAAAGTTATCATGCTCGATGACTTTTACCCAATGATTTATCCACTGAAAATCCGCAAAGGTGCCGACTTAATTCAAATTTGGCATGCAGTTGGGGCGTTCAAAACGTTCGGCTTTAGCCGTATGGGTAAGCCAGGTGGTCCAAAGCCAACGTCTGTATCGCATAAAAACTATACAAAAGCGATTGTAAGTTCAAAATATGTCGCACCGTTTTATGCAGAGGGCTTTGGTATCGACGAATCAAAAGTTGTGGCAACAGGTGTGCCGCGTACGGATGTATTTTTCGATGAGCAATACAAAGCAGATAAACAAGCGATGATGTACGGAAAATATCCAGAGCTTGAAGGCAAGCATGTGACATTATATGCGCCGACATTCCGTGGTAATGGTCAAACAAGTGCCCACTTCCCACACCATATGCTTGATTTCGATAAATTATATGCGTCACTTGGCGAAAACGATGTGTTCTTAATTAAAATGCATCCATTCGTTAAGAAGAAATTTAAAATTCCAGTAGAATATCGCGATAAAATTAAAGATTTCACAAAATATCCTTCTGTTAATGATATTTTATTTATTACCGATATTTTAATTACCGACTACTCATCTGTTTGCTTCGAGTTTGCGTTATTAAACAAACCGATGATCTTCTTCTGCTTCGACTTAGAAGAATACGTGGCATCACGTGATTTCTACGTATCCTACGACGAATTTACACCAGGAGATGTCGTACGTAATACCGATGAGCTTGTTGCGTCAATGAACAAACATCGTGCAGACGAGGTAGTCGATTTAACGGAATTCACCGATAAATTCTTCGATGATTTAGATGGTAAGTCTACTGAACGTGTAGCACAGCTTGTTATCGATTGTATGAACCGCAAGTAGGAGTGAGAAGCGATGACAAAACGCACAGTATTTATGGTTGTATGGGATGTAGATGTTCATAAGGGCGGCATCAATAGTGTCATGTTCCGTCGTACCCATATGTTTAATAACGAGCGCTACCGCAGTCATATCGTGACGTTCGATGATAAGCAGTATGGCTATGCGGAGGTTGAAAAACAGCTGCATGACGACGGTCGACTTGATAGCGAAGCTTCTATTATTAATGTCTATGATTATTACCGCAAGAAAATGACGCGCGATAAAAATGTCAGTGATGAGGACCGCGAGCATTACGAGCAGCTTCATAAGCGTGAAGAAAAGGGCTATAAAATACAGGATGATGAGCAGGCGACGCTGTACTTTTTAAATGGCCAGTTCGTAAAGCATAAAAAGTGGGATACGAACGGACAACTTGCAAGCATTGATTACTATTATTCAAATACGCGTGTCATCGCTTATACCGAGGAGTACCATCCTGAGGGCTATTTGATTCGTAAATCGACGTACCACCCGAAAAACGGGGGGCTCAATCAGATTTTACATTATACGCCGGATGGTCATTGCTACTTAGCGCGCTGGTTTAATTCAGGCACAGGCAAGCAGCAGCGTATTGTGTTGTTTGGCACCGATAAAAAGGAAGTTGTGTCATTTGAAAATAATACCGAGTTTCACACGTATTTCTTAGAAGAGCTTGCAAGGGCTGAGGATACGAAGCCGTACTTTATTTGTGATGGACCGGGTTCTGCGATGAAGCTTCAAAAGATGTCGCCATCACTTGCGCATCGTATTTATGCCATTCATACAACGGTGTATGAGGAGCCCTATACGCAGGGTAGCGAGCTGAAGGACAATCATAAGCGTTTATTTGAGAATAAAGAAGCGCATGTACCGGTTGTCGTGTTAACGGAGCATCAAAAAGCCGATTTAGAAGCAGATTTCGGCGATAACTTTGATTATCATGTCATTTCGCATGCGATGAATGTACGCGAAAATGTAGTAGAGAAGAAGCCATTTGTTGCGTCGATTGTTAGTCGACTAGCACCTGAGAAGCGTATCCATTTAGCGATTCGCGCATTTAAATTAGTTGTGCGAGAAGAGCCGGATGCGATTTTGAATATTTATGGTACAGGTGATGAGGAGCCTGAGCTACGCAAGCTGGTTCGTAAATTAAAATTAACGAATCATGTGTTCTTCAAAGGCTATACGACCAATGCGGATGATGTGTTTGCAGAGTCGCAATTTACAATTATTACGTCGCTTTATGAGGGACAATCACTTGTCGCGCTAGAGGCGTACGCAAACAAAACAGCGGTTGTCGCATTTGACATTAACTACTTAGTAGAAGAAATGTACGATAATCCGAAGCTCGCATCGGTTGTACCGGATGGCGACAAGGAAGCCTTATCGGATGCGATGATTGAATTATTCAAAGACCCAGCGCGTGCAAAAGCGATGGGTGAGGCAGGGCATGAACTTGTCAAAAATCACTATCATTTTGCGGATCAGTATAAAAAATGGGATGCCTTGTTTTCAGAACTAGCAGCAAAATAATCGCTTTAGCTGAAAAAAAGCATGGATGGAGTGCGGGAAAGTCATTTTTCCGCACTTTTTTTAAGCCATTTTTTTGTGTTGGCGCATGTTATTGAGTACAAGCTCATCAGATGATAGATTAAATATAGAAGAAGTTTCACCAGCTTCTTCTACCTTAACCCATTCACTTTTTTCGAAAGAAAGCGCATATCCCGGCGCTTTTTTTTCGTTTATCAGAAATAAGCTCATCATTCTTTCCGTTAATCCTGCTTAGGTAGGGTTTTTTATGCAAAACGGTTGAATTTTTTTGGAATCGTGATAGAATGAATGACTAGATGACCATATTAGGTTTCCGGTCAGTTTTAGAGAAAATACGAGAAAGAGAGTTGAGTGACATGGATCGCCGAACAGAAATTATCGAGGCAGCACGTCAGTCATTCACGTTATTTGGCTATAAAGCGACGACGATGGATCAAATCGCAAAACTTGCAAAGGTCGGTAAGGGCACGATTTATACGTTCTTCAAAAACAAGGACGTATTATTCGAACATATTGCGCTTCAAATGGTTGCAGAGATGAAGCGAGAGGTAGAAGCGGTTATTGATCATGACCTACCATTTACGAAAAATGCACATCATGTGTTAATGAAAATTTTAGAATTTCGTGAGATGCATAAGCTTTATGCCAAATTAATTGAAGAAGAAAAATCAATGAATACACCAGAAGTTCATACGATGATGACGAAGATTGAGGATGCGCTGCTATCGTTCTTAGAGGAGCGAATCGAGTATGCGGTGTCAAAAGGTGAAATGGTCGCAAATGATACGCGATTAGTGGCGTACTTGTTGCTGAAAGCTTATCTTGCAGTTGCCGTTGAATGGTCAGATTATCATGAAAACGAGCTGACAGAAGAGCAAATCATTGATCTTTTCCAAGGTACGATTTTTAGAGGGCTTACACCCTAATCGTATTTTTTTGCTCAAAAATGACTAATTGAAGGAATTGGTCAGCTAGTATTTCGGAATATAAAATAAAGGAGGGTCACATGCATGTTTAAAGAAGAATGGAAGCAGATTTTTTCAAATAAAATGCTCATGATTTCATTAGCAGCCATTTTATTTGTTCCAATCATTTACGCAGGCATGTTCCTATGGTCTTTTTGGGACCCGTATGGCAAATTAGATAAAGTACCTGTTGCTATCGTCAATCAAGACGTTGGGGCAAAGGTAGAAGGCAAAGAATTAACAGTCGGTGATGACTTAGTCGATGAATTGCTGAAAGATAAAAGTTTAGATTTCCATGAGGTAACAGAGGAACAAGCGCAAAAAGGGTTAGATGATCGAAAGTATTATATGTCGATTGAAATCCCAGAAAACTTCAGTGAAAATGCAGGAACTTTATTAGATAAAGACCCTGAGAAAATGACACTGAAATATAAACAAAACCAAGGCTTAAACTTCTTAGCATCGCAAGTTACTAATTCAGCGATGGAAAAAATTCGTACGAAAGTGAATACAAAAGTAGCCGAAACGTACTCAGAGCAATTATTCGATAATATTAAAAAAATGAGCGATGGCTACGGTGACGCTTCAAAAGGTGCGAAAAAATTAAAAAATGGCTCTAAAAAATTAGCCGATGGGACAACGGATTTACAAGACGGTATTCTTCAATTGAAGGATGGCTCGATCCAACTGAATACAGGCGCTGCAGATGCAGAATCAGGTGCTACTGAGTTACATAGCGGGATCGTTTCAGCAAAAGACGGTGCACTTCAACTTGATACAGGGATTGGCTCTGCGAAAGATGGCTCCAATCAATTAGCAACAGGGATTACATCAGCGAAGGATGGCTCACAACAATTAGCGGATGGTGCAACATCTGCAAAATCAGGCTCTGAGCAATTAAATACAGGAATTACGTCAGCGAAAGACGGTTCACAACAGCTAGCAGACGGTGCTACTTCCGCGAAGGACGGTTCGAAGCAGTTGAAAGACGGCATCGGTTCAGCGAAAGATGGCTCACAACAATTAGCAGACGGTGCGAAATCTGCAAAATCAGGGTCTACACAATTGAAAGATGGAATTAACTCTGCGAAAGATGGTTCACAACAACTAGCAGACGGTGCAACATCTGCAAAATCAGGCTCTAAAAAACTTGAAGACGGTGCAAAATCAGCGAAAACAGGTTCTAAAAAAGTAGCGGATGGTGCGAAAAAAGTAGCAAGTGGTGCTAGTGACTTAGCCGATGGTGCGGTTCAGTTCCAAGATGGCACACAGCAATTAGCCGATGGTGCGACAAAGCTTCAAAAAGAAGGGACAGGTAAGCTTGTCACATCACTTACCGAACAGCAGCCACAAATCAATGAATTAAATAAAGGTGCAACTGATTTATCAACAGGATTAAATACATTAAATGAAAAAATCCCATCTCTTGCAGATGCGGCAAATCAATTAGCGACTGCATTAGGTGCTACGCAAGGTACAACAGATACTGCAGCACCACTTAAAGAGGCCGTTGCGAACGCAAATGATAAGACAGCAGCAGGTACACAAGCTGCTACGAATGCAGATGCAAGTGCACAGGCATTAGTCGAAAAAATCAATGCCTTACAAATCGATGAAGGCCAAAAAGCGGCATTACTTGAAGTGGCAAATGCGACAAAGGATGCCACAGCAAAAGCAGCGACTGCAGCGAACTCAACAGCCGATGCTCAAAAAACAATTTCTGATACAGCGAGCAATCTACCACCAAAGGCGGACGTAACTGAAAATGCGAAAGCATTATCAAAAGCTGTTGCGGAAGGCTTAAATGGTACAGAGCAAACAGTCGGAATTAAAGGCGCTGTGAATCAACTAGCAGCAGGCTCAGATGAATTAGCAGCAGGAACAACGAAACTTGCAGACGGCTGGGATAGCTCAATTGCTGGCGCTAATGAATTAAATGATAGCGCGAAAAAATTAGCAAGCGGTGCCACTGAATTAAACAGTAAAGTGCCTGAATTACAGCAGGGCGCAAGTGAATTAAGTGACGGCGCTTCAGCAGTCGCAACAGGCGCGACCGATTTAAATAGTGGACTTGGAAACCTTTCAACAGGTGCAACTGATTTAAATAAAGGTCTCGGTACACTGGCAACAGGAGCGACCGATTTAAATGGCGGACTTGGTCAACTTCAAACAGGTGCAACTGATTTAAATAAAGGTCTCGGCACACTGGCAACAGGAGCGACTGATTTAAACGGTGGCCTTGGAAAGCTTCAAACTGGCGCGACCGACCTTAACAATGGTCTCGGTACACTGGCAACAGGAGCGGGCGACTTAAACAATGGTTTAGGTCAACTCCAAACAGGTTCAAATGATTTAACAACTGGCTTAGGTCAGCTCACAACAGGTGCTAATGACTTAAATGGTGGTTTAGGTCAATTACAAACAGGTGCAGGTAACCTACAATCTGGTATGACACAATTAGCAGATGGCTCTGGCTCACTTGTATCTGGTCTTGGTCAATTAGATGAAGGTTCCAATTCACTGAAAACAGGTCTCGGTGATTTACACAAAGGTACAGGCGACTTAGCAGACGGTTCTACGGAACTTGCTGATGGTTCTACTAAATTACTAAACGGTCAAAATGACCTAACAGACGGTTCGAAAGAGCTTCAAACAAAACTTGCAGATGCCAAAGACGAGGCAGATGTCGATGCAGATGAAAAAACATACAATATGGAAGCAGAGCCAGTCGAACTTGATAAGAAAGAGCAAAATGCGGTAGAAAACTACGGTACAGGCTTTGCACCATACTTTATCTCAATGGGTCTTCTCGTTGGGGCACTTGTTATTACGGTTATTTTCAATGTGACACATCCTGCCGTACAGCCAACAAGCGCAAGTGCGTGGTACTGGAGTAAAACGTCTGTATTACTTGTGATGGGCTTCTTCCAAGCAATCATCATCGTAACAGTCGTGAAATTATTCCTTGGCCTCCATACAGAAAATCTCTTTGCGGTCTATCTCATGGCGCTTGTCGCAAGCTACACGTTCATTGGACTTGTACAAATGCTCGTATCGATCTTCAATGATGTCGGTCGTTACATTATGCTTGTATTTATGGTGATGCAATTAACATCAAGTGCGGGTACATTCCCACTTGAAATGCTACCAAGCTTCTTCCAAAAATTAAATACATTCATGCCAATGACGTATTCAATTCAAGGATTTAAAGCAGCTATTTCAACAGGCGATATGCCGTTCTTCTGGAAAAATATCGCGGTACTTGTTGTCGTAGCAATCGTAGCTTATGCGATTACATTTATGTACTTCCTATTAGTATTTAAAAAACGCCATAGCGCAACAAAAGCTTAATAAGGCATACAAAAAAGCACTCAACAGCCTGTTGAGTGCTTTTTTCCTCTTTTTAATTTAATGCTCGCTTAAATCTGATTTCACTTTCGTTGTAGAAATACCATCTGTGCGCGGAAGGTAGATGACTTCACAGTATTCTTTTAAGAAGTCAAATTCACCCTCCCAGTCATGACCCATGACGAACGTATCGACGTCGTATTTTTGAACGTCTGATATTTTTTGCTCCCAGTTTTCTTCTGGAATCACGAGGTCCACGTAACGGATGGCCTCTAAAATCTGTTTGCGTTGCTCAAACGGGTAATACGCTTGCTTATGCTT
The DNA here is from genome assembly GCF_003991225.1 of Candidatus Kurthia intestinigallinarum. Lineage (GTDB taxonomy): Bacteria > Bacillota > Bacilli > Bacillales_A > Planococcaceae > Kurthia > Kurthia populi. The sequence continues at coordinate 706,763 of NZ_JTFC01000031.1, read as the reverse complement.
CATCGCATTAAACTCATCTGTGGAAATGGCAACAATTAGCTTGTCACCGAGGGCTTTCGCACGACGCAAAAGATTTATATGTCCGACATGCAGTAAATCGAATGTTCCGTATGTAAGAACGGTCTTCATTTACAAATCACTCCTATTTCAGTAAGTAGTCTACAAGCTTTTGTGCGGTATGACCGTCTGAGTAGCAATTCCACTTTGCAGCAAATTGCTCAACCTGTGGTAAATCAAAGTCCATATGCATCAGTGTGTGCACAAGCTCCTCGTCGCTATCAACGACAGGACCTGGCACAACCTGGTCATAGGAATCCCAAAAACCGCGGCTCATTTGGTACTGTTCTAAATCATATGGGTAAAAAATTTGTGGCTTGCCAAGAAGTGCAAATTCGTACGGAATCGATGAATAATCACTCACCAAGTAATCGGTGACAAGCAGCAAATCGTTTACGGATAATTTGTTTGCTACATTGATAATATATGGATGACGGAAGGCATTTAAGTCATGCACGACCGCTGGATGCAATTTAATCACTAATCGATAGTCATCGCCAAGCTGTGATGCAATTTTGACGAAATCGAGTGGGATTTGTTGCTGTGATAATTCATTGTCACGGAAAGTCGGTGCGTACAGAACGACCTTCTTACCGCGCAACTCTGGATACGTGTCGTACACCTTATCCATTGTCTCGTTCTTTGCTTTCTCATCAAAGAAGAAATCAGTACGTGGAATACCTGTGTGTAAAAACGCATTGCTCTCTTTTTGGAATGCTCTCGCAAAAATTTGAGCCATAAATGGTGAGCCAACGACAATCTTATCCATTTCCTCATACACCTTTGCAATACGCTTTATTGCTCTTGGTGTGCGATAAGTCAAGCTTGGGTCGGCCATCCCAAATTTCTTTACGGCACCAGCCGCGTGCCAGAGCTGAATGACTTCCACTTCGTCGTTAAAATGACAGACGCTAAGAATGGCGGCATAGTTGTCGATTAGGACAGTACGTGCCGTAGCGAGTCGTTTCAAGCCGCGCAAATACTCAAAGGGCTTTGTGGGCTTAAATGAAACAATTTCGCCTACACCAGCGTCTTTAAAAGACGTTTTACATTTGCCGGTTTTTAAAACGACAACATCCTGATAGCCTCGTCGACCAAGTTCTTTCGTGACATATTCGGCATTATCACCGAAATCACATAAAAAAACGATGTTATTTGTTTTTTTAGACAGCTTAAATGTGTTAAAAAAGATTTTATTGACGATTAAAAAGAGGGTAATGATCCATTCTTTTCTCATACAGTCACCTGTTTTCTAGATAGAATTGAAAACCCTAACGCCTATTATAGCGCAAAATCGTGCTCGATTGAACAAGAGCTTTTCACTAACAAAGAAGCAGAAAAAGGAAATAAGGCTTCAAAACAAGAAATTTACAGTGAAAATGACATGTTTTACAATCCGTCAAAAGGTAGAGAGATTTCGACAAAATTCTCTTTTTTCGCAAGTTTCAGCGAATGTTCTATGTTATACTATGATGTGGATTATTAACCTAATTTCGTGGAATTGAGGAACACTACATGAAAGATTTAATCAAAATCGTAAAAGAGCAAATCAGCTCCTTTTACTTGATTCAGCGTTTGGCAAAGTTCCAAATGCGAATCGATAACAACAACAATTATTTAGGCGTTGTCTGGGAAGTGTTAAATCCAGCAATTCAAATGGTGATGTATTGGTTTGTATTCGGTTATGCAATGAACCGTAATGAGCCAATTGATGGTATGCCATACGTCCTTTGGATGCTTGCCGGTATTTCATTCTGGTTCTTTATCAACAAGGCCATTTTAGACGGCTCAAAGTCGATTTACCAGAAGTATAATACCGTCGCCAAGATGAACTTCCCATTATCAGCCATCCCTAGCTACATTATTACAAGCAAATTTTACAGTCATCTAGCGCTCGTTGGAATTATTATGATTGTTTTCTGGTTTAGTGGTTACTTACCAACTATCTATTATATACAGCTTCTATTCTTTATCCCACTAAGCTATTTATTAGCCTTTTCGATTACGCTTTTAACGTCGACATTAACCGTCGTTGTGCGTGATTTACAAATGCTAATCCAATCATTACTACAAGCGATGTTCTTTATCTCGCCAATTTTATGGGACCGTTCAGACAAATTCCCTGACTGGCTAGCGAACATCTTGCAGCTGAATCCGTTTTACTTCCTAGCAAATGGCTACCGCGCCTCATTATTAAACGGCGAATGGTACATCATTACACACTGGGAGCTAACACTTTATAATTTAGCACTTATTTTCGTGTTCCTATTCTTAGGCGCGAAAGCACACTTCAAGTTCAGAACACGCTTCTCTGACTTCATTTAGGAGGATTTACGGTGGCAAAAACAGTTATTTTAAAAAATGTGACGAAAACGTATTCAATGTATGAATCGAAATCCGAGCAACTCACCGACCTACTTCTTCCATTTAAAAAGAAGAAAGGGCGTAAGTTCGATGCGATTGAAGGCATTACGTTTTCAGTAGAAGAAGGCGATATCGTCGGGCTTGTCGGCATTAACGGCTCCGGTAAATCGACGCTATCAAATATTATCGGCGGCCTCACACCTGCCTCTTCAGGCGAAGTCATCGTTGAAGGGGAAGTAAGTGTCATCGCCATTAAGTCTGGTCTATCAAATAATTTAACAGGTAAAGAAAATATCGAGTTTAAATGTTTATTGATGGGCTATAGTAAAGAAAAAATCGAGGAAGTTATGCCAGCAATCATTGAGTTTTCAGAGCTAGGCGATTTTATTAATCAGCCTGTAAAGCAATACTCAAGCGGGATGAAGGCAAAACTAGGCTTCGCGATTAGTGTCACAGCAGACCCAGATGTTATCGTCATTGACGAGGCATTATCGGTTGGGGACCAAACCTTTACAGACAAATCATTAGCTAAAATGATGGAATATAAAAAACGTGGCAAGACGATTTTCTTCGTCAGCCATAATACAAAACAAGTCGAGAACTTCTGTACGAAAATCGCTTGGATTGAAGGCGGTCATTTACGCGAGTTTGGACCAACCAATACGGTCATGAAAAACTACCGCGCCTTCATACGTAAATATAATAAGTTATCTGAAACAGAACAGAAGGCCTTTCGTGATAGCCTTGCCGCAGGACGAAAGCATGACTAAACAAGGGGCTAGCCAATTACTGGCTGCCTCTTTTTAATTGGGGGAACGAACAATGCGAAAAACCATTTTCCTAACGATGTGGAACTTATCAATCAAACCATCGGGCATGAATCGCTCGGTTTTTAAACAAGCAAAACAATTTTTAAAGCATGGCTACCAGCCGGTCATTTTAACGATGGATTTTTCATTTGATTATCCACAAATCACGCGTGAATTAAAGGCATTCGGCTTTATTCCAGACGCAGTGCCCGTGTTGAATGTCTATGATTATTACGCTGAAAAATTTAACGAAAAATCAATGTCTGCCGCACAAAAAGCCTATTACGAAAACAGCATTACGAAGTTTGAGGAAGGTTACTGGGTAGAGGATGATGGCGATACGGCGCGCTACTTTGTCAACGGCGTCTATACGAAATATAAGCGCTGGGACAAAAATGGTCAGCTCATGATCGTCGATGAGTTCGATGACAACCGCGTGCGTACAAGCCGCCGCGAGTTTCACCCGGATGGCTATTTAGCCCGCGAAACACTATATCACCCGGCGAATAATAAACGAAATCAGGAGCGCTACTTTACACATAGCGGCTTTTGCTATTTAACGATTTGGTACAACAATGAAACAGATCGTCAGCAGTCCGTTTTCCTATTTGACCCGAGCTATTCAAAGGCGATGGTCTTCCCGTCGATGAAGCAGCTACAAACTGCGTGGATCGATGAATTAGTAAACCTAGAAGCAGTGAAGCCAATCATTATTGCAGAGCAACCTTCAACAGTCGAGCGCGTGAGCAATCTTGAACATGACAATGCCAGCCGTATTTATATGCGTCATACAAGTCATGTCGAAAGCTTCGAGCCACTTGTAATGGAGAAGGATGCCGCCATTTTACTGCAGGTGATGCCAAAGGGTTATCCAATCGTCGTGACGACAGAAGCACAGCGCCGCCACTTAGAGCAAACGATTGGCGACCGCGAGAATGTGTTCGTCATGCCGGATTACTTTGAGTCAACGGAGCCAGATGTTGTGCGTGATATGAAAAAATTCGTCTCCGTGTCATCCTATGATGCAGGGCATGCAACGAGTGAATTAATCGATGCCTTTAAGCTTGTAGTCGACAAGGACCCAGAGGCGAAATTAGCGCTTTACGGCAAGCTGACGAAGCAGCGTAAAGAAGCGATGAATAAACAAATCGCGAAGCTGAAGCTAAAAGACGCCGTCACTGTGCACGGCTATCAATTAAATATTGATGAGGTGCTAGCTGGTGCTGTTGCCAATGTGATTGTGTCAGAATCCGATGGTCAGTCATCGAGCATTGGCGAAGCATTCGCTAACGGCACACCAGTCATTGCCTACAATGTGGCCTTTGGTGCAGCCGAAGCGATTACAGACGGTGAAAATGGCTTGCTTGTTGACGCGCATAATGTCGAGGCACTTTCAGAGTCCATGATTGACATGCTCGATGAGGAGAAGGCGAAGAAAATGGGCGCGGCAGCGAAACAGCAGGCCGAAGCACGCTACACAGCAGAGCTTTACAGTAAAAACTGGCTTGCGCTACTTGATCATATCGAGGCATATACACCAAAAGCGCCGTTAATTTAATAAAGAAGGAATTGTGCATAGGGAACTGACCTACGAAAGTGAGACAAAGAAAAAGACAATATCTTTCAGCTGAATTTGACGGACGCTTTCCTGGGGCATGGCGGAAGCCTCCTCGCTCGCAAGCTCACTGCGGGGTCTTCCACTCATGCTAGGGGGACCCCCCCTCTAGGAGTCGCCGTCAAATTCTTATTTACGATCTTTTTTGTATACACCATGCCGTTACCTTTATCAAATGTGATAGTTCATACGGGCGTTATCAGCGGGCGTGTCTTTACCGGACATGCCCATGATAGCGCCTTTTTCTTTGTCTGCTTGCTCATACTCATCTACAATTTCTTCATCTACTGTCTGTTTAGATGCACCTTGGTCTTGTGCGACAAAATTATCTCTCGTCGAATACGCTTTTTTCGCGCATAAAAAAACACTTCCAACGATTTTTCTTCGTGAAAGTGTCCTTTTGTTCTTATATTGTTCTAGATGGTTAAGTTTTTCGCCTATAATGCCGCGGTTACGACGCGTTTAATATCTTCATACACCCATGACCAGCATTGTGATTCGGCGATGTATTTTTGTTGAAGACCACCATATAGCGCTTTTTCAGCTGCTGCATAGCCTTCGTCTTCTTTTGGCGGAAGCTCAGCGCGACCATTCACGACTAATAATTGAAGCTCTGGTGCACGAGGACCCCATTTTGCGACAACCTCGCCAGCTTCATTTAATACTAAATAAATGGGAATCGCACGGCCACCATTTGTTAAATAGTTGTCGATTAAATCGGTATCTGCATCACGGAAAGCGGCGCGCATTTCGATACCAGCGGCCTCCGCAATTTTTAGCATGATCGGGTTGTTTAGCATCGCATCGCCGCACCAGTTTTCAGTGATTGCTAAAATTTTATGACCTGCTAAACGCTCCGCAAAGCCGTCATTTGGTACGTCGAACTGGTTATAAATTTTTTCAGTGCCTTCCTTTAAAAAAGGTACGTCCATTTGTGCAATATAGTCGTGCATTGGTAGTGCTTCGTCAAAATATTGTTGTTCAGTTTTCATGATAATTCCTCCCTTTTCTCCTATTGTGCCTGATAGCTGGGAACTTTTACAACTAGAAAACCTCAAGAACTGGACGATATGTAGGGTAGTGAGAATGAAAGAAGGTATAGGAATATGAAAACATGGTTGCTCGCACTTAGTATGATGATCGGCTGCTTTTTATTTTTAGAAATGCCGGCCGATGCCACCGAGAAAAAAACAAATCAAATTGCACAGCTGACGAGCAGCAAGGTGTATATTTACAAAAAAGCAGATGCGAAGGCATCAAAATCAAAGGCGGGGAGTCGCGCAAATCACTCGTATTATGTGCGCCGTGTGGACGGTACATTTTACCGCATCGAGCAGGGTTCTAAAACGATTGGTTGGGTTAAAAAAAACAATCTAAAGCTGTATAACCGAAAGATGATTTCAACGAAAAAGGACGTCAAATACATTATTGGCCTACAGAAGGCATATGCCATGCCAATCGCGCGTGACACAGAGGTAGTCTACGATTTGTCACAGTATGTCGCCAAAAAAATCACGATGGTCCAGTACGAGACCATTGGCACCGAAAATTGGTATAAAGGAAAAATGGGCGGTAAATACGTCTGGTTCCCAGAAGATTCGGTGACGATGTACGGCTATGCCGCGATGAATTTACATAAGGCATCCTCCATTTCAGTGAAGGAGATGCGCGCCTTTTTACTGACGAAGGGCAAGACGCCAGACAATATTTTATATAAGCTCGCACCATCTTTTATTGAGGCACAAAAGGATACCGGCATTAACGCGCAGTTTATGTTTGCGCATGCCATTTTAGAAACAGGCTGGGGAAGCTCGGTCATTGCACAATATAAAAATAACTTCTTTGGCTATCAGGCGTATGATTCATGCCCGGTGACGTGCGCGATGTATTTTCCAAGCGGCACAAAGGGCTTAGATTACTACGCCTATAAAATCCATACGAATTATTTAGCAGAAAATGGCCTTTATTATAACGGTCCGTCTGCGCTCGCGATGAATGTACGCTATGCTTCAGACCGCACCTGGGCTCAAAAAATCGCCAATCTTATGGAACAAATGAAACCGTATAATGCTGCTGAATATAAAAAGAAAAAAGCGGTGGCGATGACCCTTGCAGCGCCGAAAAACTATGCGCATATTATACCTGAGAAAAAGGAGCAGCCTGTGCATTTTAAAGCGATGCCACCGAATATGACCGCAACAACGAAGGAAACGACAACTGTCTATGCGCTGCCATACACGTACGCGCGCACACTTGGCACGTATGCGGCGAAAAAGAAAATTAAGCTCACAGCCTATCATAGTGATGTGCGCGATGTGGCGATTAGCACGACGAAAATGGCGCGCTGGTATCGCATTGACTATGACGGGACACAGGGCTGGGTGCGCAGTGATCATCTTACAACCAAAACACTTGGCTTTATTACCGAAACGACGACCGCGCATTCAAATGCTGGCTCAAAATATTCGACCGTCTCGAATGCACTCGCCTATTCACCGATTCAATTTGTGCTAAAGGACAATAAAAAGGTCACCAAAACCGATAGTGCCAAGGCGAAATGGTATAAAGTGTACTTAACTTCAGCACCGAAAAAAGCGGTGTGGGTAAAATCAAACTATATTAAAACGTATTAATGCGAGACAAAAAACGTGCGACTAGCACGTTTTTTTTGTGCAAAATCGCCCCTCAGAGACCGAAAAACGACCCGAAATCGCGTTTTTTGGGAGGGCTTGCGATTCGTTTCATCGTATATATCATGCAATTTTAGCGATAAGTGCCAGTTTTTCGCATAGAGTTGTTACATGGCGCATATTATCAAATAAGCGCTGTGTCCAAACCCGACTTTTGGCGTTTTCGTTTTGCCGCGCAAAGCGAAAATGTGTAAACGATTCCAATGATTTAACTAATATTGGTACACAAATACATCATTTAGCATGGTATAGTGAAAGTAGATAAGTAAATGGAAGGTGGAAGTTTGATGAGAAATTATTTAAAACCGGCTGCGGCAACATGTCTTGCGGCAACACTGATGACAAGCCCGCTAACATCGCCTTTACTGGCACAGGCAGCGACAGAGCAGGCTACAACGATGAAGGTGAGCTTTATCGCGCAGGCAAAATCTGCGAAGACACCAATCTATGACAAGGCTGGTGACAAAAAGGTAAAGACGCTTGCAGGTAAGGAATATACGAATGAAATGTTTTATGTGCGCACAAAAACGGTTGTAGCGGGCACGACGTATTATCAAATTACCCGCAGTACATCGGATGCGGCGACAGCGATTGGCTGGGTGAAGGAGAAGAGTCTGAAGCTAGCTGCATTTAGCTATCTAAAAAATGATGCCACCGCAAAAACATTAAATGGCACAGGCATCGCCTATACGCGACCAGGTGGCCAGGCACGTAATATGATGTTCAAAAATTTAAGTGCCTATAAAAATAAAACCTTTACGCCACAGTCTACCGCAAAAGTGGGCAATGAAATATGGTATTTAGGTAAAGTCGATACATATACAGTATGGATTAAAGCAGCGAGTGTGGGGACTGTCGAAGCATCGAAGCCAGAGGACAAGCCGGCTGTGAAGGCAGAGGCAGTGAGCTATGTGGCCAATGCAAAATCAGCGAAGACACCGATTTATAAAGAAGCGGGCGACAAAAAATCCTTGATGCTTGCGGGTACGACCTATACGAATGAAACGTTTTACGTGTATCAAAAAAAGGTCATCAATGATAGTGCCTATTTTGAAATTACACGTAAAAAAGACGGCGAAGCAATTGGCTGGGTGAAGGAAAAGAGCCTGAAGCTACAAACGCTTAAAATCATGCCAAATAGTAAAAAAACCTTCTATATAAAGGGCACAGGTAAGGGCTATACACGACCAGCCGGCGCCTCGCGTAATGTGCTGTACAAATCACTAGCAGCTTATAAGGACACATCATTTAAGCCAACCTCAAAGGTGAAAGTTGGTACGAAAAACTGGTATACAGCAAAAATTGGCGGCAATACAGTTTGGCTGAAGTCGAGTGATATCACAACGAAAAAGCCTGTGCCACCTACACCGGAGGAGCCAGATACGGTCGTTATTGTGGAGGAAGCCATTGAGGCAGTCGCAAGCATTACGAAAAGTACCGCAAAGGCCATCCCTTCATTAAAGCAGCCAACGAAAACCGTCGCCATTGATGCGGAAGATATCAATGTGACGCACTTTATCGACAAAAAGGCGACGATTGATGATGTGGTGTACTATGAATTTGCGGATATTGGCTTTGTGGCAGAAGCGGATGTTAAAGTCGCAAGCTACACGAATGAGCAGAACCTAAACGACACACGCACATTAAAGGGTACAGGGCGTGGCTATTCAGTACCAGGTGCGAGCCGAGCAGGTGAAGCGGTGCTATCCACGCTTGCGGCACTTGCCAATACAGACTTTAAAGTCGAGCGTTCGGCACTCGTTGATGGCAAGCTGTGGTATTACGGCAGTACAGTCAACGATGTAGACATCTGGACAGCTGCGACAAATACGACCGATAAAAAAGCGCCAGAGCCGGTGAAGCCGACGTATACGAATGTAAATTTACAGGCGAGTATCGTGAGTGGCACCGTACCGATTTATGCGGATGTTGAAAATCTCACGAGCGTACGCAATTTATCAGCCGCAGAAAAGGCACAGCGCTATGCGGCACTACGCAAGGCAGTGACAGCGGACGGGGCCGTATATTATGAGCTGAGCTATAACGGCGAGGTGAGCGGCTGGGTTTCAAGTAAGTACTTAACATTTGAGGAGGAGCCGACTACCGAGGTAGCCTCGCTCTTTCTAACAGGACAGGGGAAGGCCTATAGTGAAGCGGGTAATAAGGGCACGGTCATCTATAGCTCGCTTGATGCGTATCGTACAGAGGGGTTTATTCCAAAAACGTCCCGCACGATAAATAATGTCATCTATTATAACGGTACACTGGGAGGCAAAACGGTATGGATTTCTTCTGCTCATTTAGCCAATCCCTTTTACGTCGAAAACCTACGGAAAACATCCACGATTACAAAGGCTGAAATGGAAGCCTATTTAGTAAAGAAAAAAGGGACAGCTATTCAATCGAATGCACTGTATAAAGCCATTCCAACGTTTTTAGCGGTGCAGGAGAAATATGGCATCAATGCGCAGTTTATGCTGGCGCATGCGATTTGGGAGACGGGCTGGGGTGGCTCGGAAATTTTGTATTATAAAAATAATGCCTTTGGCTACCAAGCCTATGACTCATGTGCGAAGACATGCGCCATTTACTTCCCAACGATGAATGACGGCGTCGAATACTATGCCGATCAAATCTATCATAAATATTTAAAAGACGGCGCCATTTACAATAATGGTCCAACACCAGCTGGCATGAACGTCAAATACGCGACCGATAAAAACTGGGGTGGCAGCATCTCACGCTTAATGAATGAAATGAAGGCCTATGACCGCACGTATTACGACAAAAAGGCCGCGTCAACGAATGAACCGGCGCGCATTACCGCACAGTATGATCATATTATTCCGGCGAATCAGCCACAGCCCACATCATTCCGCACGATTAATGGGACAGCGACTGTGACGACAGCAACGAAGCTGTATAATATGCCTTATGTACAGCCAGCACGTGAAATGGCGACCGCTAAAGTAGGGGATAAGCTGAATATCGTCGCGTACCACGAGGATGTGCGTGATACGACCGCATCGCGCTGGTTCCGCATTGATTATAACGGCACGCAGGCATGGGTGCAGTCAGCAAATCTATCGATTCCGAGCATTGCATCGGCGGTGAAGGACAATACCGTTATTTGGAGCGAAGCGGGCACGCCAGCAGCGCTGTCAATTGGTACATTAAGTAAAAATGCACATATCAATATGATTTTAGATGAAAATGGAAAAAATATTAAATCAAAAGATACATCTGGTGCGAGTTATATCAGTGTACAAATACCTAATTCGACGAAAGTTGGCTGGGTGAAGGAAGTAGAGCTACGCCTTTTCTAAAATAACGCTTAAAAGAGATGTACGAGCAATCGTACATCTCTTTTTTTATTTCTATATCATAAGACTTAAAAAACGAGAATATATAAACTTAAAAGTAAAATTAAGTATAGATATACACTGTATTAGCAAATACCTAAAAATGGTAAATCTCGCTGTAAAGGTCTAAAGATATGCAATGAAGGCGAAATAAATTAGTTCCTAAGACCTTTTATATTGTCCAATATATGTGATGTAGGGTAGAGCTGAAGTATATATTGATATCAAAAACGGTTCTAATCATCTATGAAACGTAGGACTAAAATAAGTATCAAAATGATATATTAAAACGCAGAGAGAAAAAATAAAGGTGGTAAAGAGAAGATGAAAAAATCTTGGAAGATAGTAGCGGCCATGGGGATGGCTACAACAATCATGACAGCACCAATGACAATAAACGGAACGAAAGACGTGCAGGTGGCGCAGGCAGCGACAAAAACGACAGCGATTACCTACATGGGACAGATTGATAATCCAAAAACGGCTATTTATGACGCGCCTGCCGGCAATAAATTCGATACAGTCGATACATTGTATTCAAAAAACAGCTTTTATGTGCATAAAAAGGCTGTCGTCAATGGCGTGACGTACTACCGCATTTCACGAAATGAGAACCCAACATTCGGTGCCATCGGCTGGGTGAAGGCCTCAACAATTAACGTAAAAAAAATGACGGAGCAAAAAAATGTCGTTAAAGCACATCCAATGAACGGGAAAGGCAATGCCTATTCACGTCCAGATGGTGGCGAACGGAATATTTGGCATTCATTAAAAGACTATAAAAACCGTCAATTTTATCCGCAGCGTACGGTAAAAGTAGGCACAGCGATTTGGTATTACGGAAAAGTAGGCGCGCGTAATGTGTGGATTTCAGCAAATAGCCTATCAGAAAAGGTCGATACAGCAGGAGCCACAACAGAAGCAATGAATGTCAGCTATATGGGCATGCTGCATAGCACAGCAAATGTGATCTACAAAACAGCTGGCGGCGCAAAGCTACAAACGGCCGGTACCCTGTATACAGAAAATAACTTCTACGTCCATCAAAAGAAAATCGTCAATGGCGTAACGTATTATCGCATCTCACGTAATGAAAGCGCGAGCAGTGAAGCAGTTGGCTGGGTGAAATCTGCTGCGATTGAGCTTGCTTCATTAAAGGCACATGCGAATGTGACGGAAAACTTCAAGCTAACAGGGAAAGGCAATGCCTATTCACGCCCAGCAGGTGGCGAGCGCAACATCTGGCATTCACTAAACACCTATAAAAATACAAACTTCCGTGCGAAAGAAACCGTCGAAGTAAACGGTGAGCTTTGGTACTACGGTACAGTTGGCGTACGCAATGTCTGGGTATCTGCAGCTAGTGTGACCGATTCAATCACGCAAACGGGCAATACAGCTACCTCAAAAACAACCGCTGTTAGCTATGTAGGACAGACAAAATCTGCGAAGACACCTATCTTCCGCGTTGCCGGAAAATCAAGTACCAAATTTTTAGCAGGTAAAAGCTATACAAATGAAACGTTCTATATATATAAGAAGAATGTCGTAAAAAATACGACCTATTACGAAATTCGCCGCAGCCAATCAGGTGATATCATTGGTTGGGTGAAAGATAAGAGCCTAGCAAAGCAAACGCTGAAGTTCACGATCAATACGAAGGACAGCTTTACAATTGACGGGACAGGGAAGGGCTATACACGACCAAACGGGAAATCACGCAATATCCTGTACACAACGATGAAGCCCTTCGCAGGTGATACCTTCAAGCCAACATCAACAGCCATTATTGGCAACGACACATGGTATGTTGGACAGCTTGGCACAAAAACAGGCTGGGTAAAAGCCTCACAAGTAACAAAAACAAAGTAAGCGATTTAAAAGCATCTCCCTGTGTAAATAGGGGGATGCTTTTTTATTTGTTTTGGTTGCGTTTAGGTAGCAAGAAAGTCCCTGAATGCGATTTACTAGGTAAATCGCCTGATTCGACAAAATCCGATAGATGCGAATATTCTTATAAATGTTCGGTTGAATAGCTAATTTGAATGTAACAATTGTAATATTGCTCACATAAAAAATGTTAAAATATGTAAAAGAATGTTGATATTAACCAAAAGAAATTCATTATATAATAGGAAGAAACTCTACATGAAATGACGACTAATTAGAGATCGATTGTTACAAAATCATAGAAATCGCTCAAAATAGACAATTCTGTGACATGAAAGGACTTAAAAACAATACTTTGGAATTAAACAATCGTATTTAATATCACTTTTATGATTAAAATAATAAGTATCTATTCTATACAAGGTTTATAAGAGTAATAATTTGATTTTGTTATTAATATAGTGATATCTTCCTTGTTAAGTAGAATTATTTGGTAGAAAAAAAGGTGGAAATTCTCCTACGATTGGACGATAATTAGGCTAAGCATGATTAGTTGATACACTTTTCGCAGGAAGCGAGATGACTAATCATATCTAATTAAGGGAGGATTTTCATTCATGGGAAAACACAAAATCATTAAATCTGCAGCAGCAGTAGCACTTACTGCATCTGTAGTAGCAACAGCAGCACCAGGCGCATCAGCTGCTTCATACAAAACAAACGCTAAGGATCAACTAGTACACACTTCTACAGGTAAACTAGTGAAAGGCTGGAAAGTATTCGGCGGAAAACTTTACAAAAACGGTAAATTAGCTCCAGCTAAAAAATACAAAATCATCGGTACTGGCGCAGCTCAAAAATTATTCTACGGCCCAACACTTAAAAAAGGCTACAAAACAGCTAACAGCAAAACTTTACTATTCAAAGATGGTAAATTAGCAGATGGCTGGAAACAAGCTGGCAAAAACGAACGCCTATACAAAAACGGTAAACTTGATAAAGGTTACACAGTTTACACGAACGTTGAAGGCGACAAATTCCTTTACCAAAACGGTAAACTTAAAAAAGGCCAAAAAACAGCAACACGCGGCGGCGAAACATTATTATTCGTTGACGGTAAACTTGCAAAAGGCTACGTATTACACGAAGCTTCTAAAACACTTTACAACAACGGTAAAGTTGCCCAAGGCTTAGTACAATACCCTGAAAAAGACGGCAAATTCTACAACAACGGTAAATTAGCAAACGGCGAAATCAATGGCGCTGAGTACAAAGACGGCGTACTTGTAGCGAAAGATGTTGCTTCAGTAAAAGCGATCAACGATACTACTGTTGAAGTAACATTCAAAGAAGGTCAAAAAGCTGAAAACATCAAAGCTGCTGACTTCAAAATCGAAGGCTTAACAGTTTCTAACGCTGCTCTTAAACAAACAGATTCTAAAGTAGTTGTTCTTACAACTTCTAAACAAGAAGCTGCTAAAGAATACGTTATCACTTACAAAGAAAACGATACAAAAACTTTCGTAGGCTTCAATGCTGCAATTCCAACAGCTATCAAATCTACTGAAGTTAAACCATACCAAACTTCTCAACAAGCTAAAATCGGCGAACAAGTAACTGTAAAAGCTACTGTAACTGTTGCTGAAGGTCAATCTAAAGCTGGTATTCCTGTAACTTTCGTTATCGATAACGATAAAGATAATACAAACGGGAGCCAAGGTAAAGACCAAACTGTTGAAGTATTCACTGACGAAAATGGTGTAGCTTCTTATACTTACACTCAATACACAGCTTCAACTGATTCAGTAACTGCTTATGCTACTGGCGCTCCAACTAAACGTACAACTACGAATGTATTCTGGGGTGTAGCTCAACCATTAACAGTTGAAGATGTAACTACAGCATCTTCAATTGCAAACAAAGGTAAAAAAGTTTATAAAGTAACTGGTACTCCAAAACAACAAGTAAAAGTAACATTTGCTGAAAACTATGAAGTAACTCCAGATAAAGTAAACTATGCAGCTGGAATCGTTGATGCTAGTAGTTCTGCTACTGCTGTAACACCATACCAAGTTACAACTGGTGCACAACGTGCTATTACAATTACGTTAAATGACAAAGGTACTGCTGAATTCACAGTAACTGGTTCAAATACTTCTGTAACTCCAGTAGTTTATATCGATGATCAAAATCAAGCATCACAAGCTGGTTATAACCGCTTAAACCCAACAGAATTACAAACAACTGCTTCAACAGTAACATTTGCTAATGCTCAAAATGTAAGTTTAACAAACGAAGCTCAAGGTACACAAAATGCTGCGGCAGCGAAACGAGCAATTAGCACAGCAGATTTAGGTGCAAACTTCGGTGGCCGTCAATTCGTTGCAACTTTAACTGATAAAGATGGCAAAACTGCACCAGCTAATACAAATGTTAAATTAACATTTAAAGATAATCACACAACAGCACAACGTAATGCTTTACACGTATTCGATGTAGACGGCAAACAAGTTGATCGTAACACTGATGGTACTTACAACTTAAAAACTGACAAAAATGGTCAAGTTAAATACTCAATTTCAAGTGATATCACTGATAACTTTGTAACTCCAGTGGTTTACCTAGAAAACGGTTCTAATGCAACAAAACTTGATAACGATGATACACAAGCAGTAGCTGAAATCACTTACTTCGGTGACGCAGTAGTAGAAAAAGCTAAACTTGCATTCACAAATGTTGCAGGTAAAGAAATTACAGTTGCAAAAGCTAAAGAAAATGTAACTCTTACTTATCAAACAGTTGACCAAAACGGTTTCGCTTACACTCCAGCATTAGCTTCTAACACAGCTAACAAAGTAACATTTGAATTATCAACTACATTCGGTAACTTAACGGGTTTAACTACAGTTGATGGAAATGTAATTAACATTGGTAATACTGGTGCAACAGCTACAGTTACATTAAATGGTAATGGTGCAGCAACACTTTCATTCACTTCAGATAATGAATCTAAAGTAAATGTTTCTGCAACAACAACTAAAGCAGGCGTTGCATTAGTAGAAGGTTCTATCGAATTTAAAGGTATCGCAACTGGTTTAGTAACTACTGACATCGTAGCAGCAGTGAACGTAGCAGGCGATGAAGACGCAATCAAAAAAGCTCTTGCAGACGTAGCAGCATACCAAGACTTAAAAGATAAAGATGCATTTGTTACTGATGTGGTTCTTAAAGCATTACAAGGCGGCAAACAATACAATGTAGCATCATTAACAAAAGAAATTGCTGATGCAAAAGCTAAAGAAGTAGCTGCAGCAGCTTTAAAAGTAGTAACAGACTATGCAGCTGATCAAACAAAATCAGCTCCTGCAGCAGCAGATTATACAACAGCAGATTTAGATATTAAAGGTTTAACAGTGGCAGAAGCTAATGCAGCAATCGCTAATAAAGCAACAGCAACAGATAAAGCGGGTGTACAAGCATTACTTGACGCAGCAGATACAGCTAAAACAACAGCTGCTAACGAAGCAGCAGCATTAGATAAAGTAAATGCTGGAACGGCAACAGCTGCGGAATTTACTACCGCAGGGGTAACAGATGTAACCACTACTAATCTTGCAGATGTGAAAGCAACAGTAGCAACAGCAAAAACTGCTAAGGGTTCAGATTTAACTAAAGCTGAAGTACAAACAGCAGTAAATGACACTGTAACAGTATTAGCAGCAAAAACTGCTTTAACTTTATCAGTGACAGATTCTGCTTCAGCCCAATCTACAATTACTTTACCAACGACTCAAAATACTGCAGATGTAGCATGGACAGTTACTGGTACAGGTACAATTGCAACAGGTACTTACACAACAGCTACACGTAGTACTTCAGTACAAAATGATGTATTAAAAGCTACAATTACTAAAGGCGCTGCTTCTGTAACAAAAGAATTTTCCGTAACAGTAGGTAACGATACTGATACAGATTCAAATGGCACATATGACAACGCTACAACAGTAGTAGCTCAATAATCCAACCCCATACCTCTCTTATGGATGGAACGGAAATAAAATGACGTAGTCTTTTCCCCCTAACTTCGGTTAGGGGTTTTTCTTTTGTCTTAAACTCGATTTCAAACAACTATTATTTCTTTGAATACAATCGTAGCCTATTCCTTAACGGGAATGGGCTTTTTTCGTGACATGGATGTCATGAGTTCGGTCAAGGTACATGGACGTACCGTTTTGACCGAACTTCCTATTTTTCAGGAGATAGTGTGAGTGAATCAAAGAAGAGAATTACATTAGTTGATGTGGTGTTAGAAAGAAAAGGTTCGATGCTGTTTGAAGGTCGCAGAGTGAAAGTGCCAAATGATGCGGCTAACATCATCAGAGATTTCATAGGGGATTCAGATCGTGAGAAGTTTGTCGTGTTGTGTTTGAATGTGAAGAATGAGCCAACAGCCATGCAGGTTGTTCACACAGGCTCATTAAACGCTTCGATTGTACATCCGAGAGATGTTTTTAAGGTTGTGGTACTTTCTAATTCTGCAAGTGTAGTTGTGGCACATAATCATCCATCAGGAAATCCAACAGCGAGTGTCGAGGACATTCAAGTAACGAAGCGATTGTGCCAATAGATGCGTTAAAGAACATGACAGAGGCAATTGAAACAGAAATGGTAAGCTACAGGGGTGAACATAGCTAAGCTGACCGGTAGCTTTATTTTCAAAAATTCTTTAGAAGGCGTAAGCACATTTTTGTAAGTGCTTGATTAGTATTAATTATGAGATGAAGAAAAGCTAAGGCTTTTATAAAAATGTACCATCTGTACTTTTTGATTGATAAATAATTTTAAATACTTTATATGGTAAAATATTATTATTGATAAAGTATTTTTGAGGATATAAAGAATTAGATGAATGTAATTGCCTTATTAATAGTAGTATCTGGTGCAATATTAAGTGCTGATTCAGCGTAATAAGAAGCATCTTTTTACGCTCGTGTTTGTTGAGTTGGCTGATAATAAGTTTAAGCATATATCAAAACCATTATTTTATTAGGGGGAAAAGGGATGAATCAGTTATATGTAATGTCTGGAGTAGTGTTAGCTTCGTCACTTGTTGTGGTGAGTCCAGAGAAGGCGCAAGCGATAAATGAGTTAGGTGCGGATGGTGTGAAGATGCCGGTAGTTTCGACTTTTTCTAGCTATAATGCAGATCAAATGATGTTGGTCAAAACGGGAGGCGGAACGCAGTATCTTAATGTAGATAAAGACATCACTATTCGGGACATGGTAACAGGTGCGACGTTAAAAACGATTTTTCAAGATGCTTATGCAGTAGCTGTGAATGACAATGAAGATTTATTTATAGCACTTGGAAATGGTAGTAACCTGTTTTATGCGACACAATTTTATGAATCGCAGAAATTAGAAACAGATTTTAATGTTACGAGCTTACATGGTTTTATACAAGGTACAAATATAGTGATTGGTACATACTATAAAGAACTAAAAGGGTATGACTTTGACACGAAACAACAAGTATTTGAAACGAAGCTAGGAGAAAAATGGAACAACATTTTTGCAGTGAAAAAAGATATTGTCGTAGCGAATGGCAATAATGCAACAATTTATGACCGTAATGGTAATTACGTAGATGTGTTGCAGTTTGATTCAAAAGTAACGAGTTTGACTTATTCGCCAGATGGAAAAACACTTTTAGTAGGCACGAAAAATAAAGATGTACAAAGTTTTGATGTATTCAATAATTATACAGATAATAACGTATCTCTTTTTAAAGATACAAAAGGCGCAAAGAATATTGCTTATGATGCATCAGGCAATTATTTAATTATTGAAAAACCAAACGAATATGATAAGGAATATGAAAATTTAAGAATGTTTTCGTTGACAGACAACCAACGTATTTATACAGAATTAGATGAAAAATACCTTAATACGTATCATGGGGATGCTTTACTATCTAATGGTGCAAAGTTTATTCAATTTGGTAAATCTACCTACAACACAAAAAACATCGGGAAATCTCCAACGGCTATTAGTATTCCGAAACAGTACATCACAATGGAAGCTGGGAGTGAGTTGAAGCCGGCTGTTACGGCAACGCTACTTGATGGCACGACAACAACGGTGACAGATGGCGTGACGTGGAAGTCAGATGATTTGAGCGTGGCGTACTATGATGAGAGTAAGAACGTATTTAAACCGACTGAAGCGGGTACATTTACATTGCGTGCCTCTTATTTAGGATTTACAACAGATGTCCAAGTAACGGTGAAGAAATCGGCCCTGAGTGGCATCAAAGAATACCTTGCGAAGCATACAAAAGGTGGTTACTACATTTCTAATCTAGGTGTAAAAGATATTTACTTAGATCAACGCATTTACAAAGGAGCCAGCTATAAAGGGCAATATATTGTGACGACGTTTACAGGTAAGAAAAATGGGCAACCTGTCACGTATTTAGATGTAGCTCGTAAAGGGAAAACCGCTATTAATTTTAAACAAATTGAACTTCAAGCGAATGGTAAAATGTTTAAAAAGAATACGAAAGCTTATTTATATAAAGATGGCTATGAATCGGCCAATTCGATTAAATTATCGGTGGCTGACCGTAAATGGATTAAAGACAATGTGGATCCAAATAAAACCGTTACTGCTAAATTAAAAGGCGGTAAAAAGACCGTTACGATTAAACTTTCAAAAACGCAAAAGGATGCGCTATTAAAAGGTGTATTAGTGAATGATTATTTAAAATAAACGTGAACAACAATATATTCAATAAGAGAACTTTTGCAGTTGTTGAAGTAGGCCAAGTCTAGCACTTGGCTTTTTTCATTAAATTTAACTCAATTTTAACCTTCTATCGATATAGTGAATATTAACTGTATTGATCGGGGGATATGATGAGGATTCAACATAATGCTGCGGTATTGAATAGTCATAATAACATCATGAAAACAGCAAATAAGATGCAAAAAACGTCTGAGAAATTATCGAGCGGTTATAAAATTAACGGAGCGGCGGATGATGCGGCTGGCATTTCAATTTCTGAGAAGATGCGCGGGCAAATTAATGGTCTTGCGATGGCTGAAAAAAACATTCAAAATGGCCTCTCGCCCGTATAAGTGGCGGATTCTGGGCTTGCGCAAATTAATAATCCTAATTTGATTCGGATGCGTGAATTGGCTGTGCAGGCGGCGAATGACACGCTAACAGATGCGGACCGTGCGCTCATTGTGCAAGAAGTGCAGCAATTAAAGCAAGGGATTAATGACATTGCAGATAACACCGAATTTAATACGATTAAGTTGTTAAATATCGGCGCGGTCACGCCACCGCCTACTACAACTTTAGATATAGCGATTTCAGCAAATGAAAGAAAGACAGTTGGATACATAGAGGTAAAACCCGGTGGTACGTCGCTACTAGAAATATTTTGTGATTTTAGTGCGATGGGTAATGCCGATTATCCGGACTTGAATATTGTTGGTCCAAATGGCGAAATTTATGGCTATGTAGGGTCGTATCTTAAAAGTTCTAGTGCGCAAACGATTAACAATTTACCATCAGCGAGTTCCGGTACATATAGCGGGCATGGCAGTAAAATTGAGTCGTTTATTTTTCATGATCCTAAGCCGGGAAAATGGTCAATCATCATTGATTACACAGCAAATGGTCCTACGGCGGATATGACGCTCAACTCTAATTATTCGCTTAATTTACCAGGCACTACGCCACCGACTGTACAACCACCAGAATCATTGATTATCCAAAAAGGGCCTAATGCGGGGCATCGGATGGAACTAGAATTAACGGATGCTCGAACAGAGGCATTAGGAATTGATGGGCTTGATTTGTCTAGTCGTGAGGGTGCGGACAAGGCGATTGCTTTACTTGATGCGGCGAGCGGGAAAGTATCGAGCGAGCGCTCAAAATTTGGTGCGTATATGAATGTCTTGGAGCATGTTCAAAACAATACAGGTGCATATAAGGAGTCTTTGACAGCCGCAGAGTCGCGTGTGAGAGATACGGATATTGCAAAAATGTCGATTACATTGAGTAGAAATCAGCTCATTTTACAGGCAGCTCAGTCAGTGACGAGTCAGGCCAATCAAATGAGCCAGGGAATATTGGAATTACTGAAGTAGGTCAAGTTGTAGCGGCTTGTTTTTTTGTTTTTAGTACATAAATATAACAAAAGATGAAAAGGAGCCACATAGTTGGTTCCTTTTTTGAACAATGTATAATCTTTTATTATTTCTTAAAAATTTAACCTGAATTTAACCTTTATGTCCTAATATAGTAATTAATGATAGTTATAAAGAATTAATTTAAAGTGAAATATTTAGGAGGAATAAAATGAGAAAAGCAATGATTAAAGTAACGACAATTGGGGCTTTGGGTGCGTCTTTCGTACTTCCGGGGTTTGCTACAGAGGCTTCTGCGGCATCTGTGACGGTAAAGGATAAAAAGCTTGTCTATAAAAAATCAGGTAAGACGGTTAAAGGATTTTATGAGTATAAAGGAACGCTATATAAAAACGGGAAGAAAAATAAAGGCTATGCACTTGTAGGAGCAGACTCATCAATGAAGTTGTACTACAATACATCGTTGAAAAAAGGCTATAAAACAGCAAAAAATAATCGCTATTTATTCAAAGATGGCAAGCTGGCAAAAGGCTATAAGACGGCTTCAAAAAATCAACGACTGTATTATAACGGTGTTCTTACAAAAGGCTATGAAGTTTATAAAGCTTCGAATGGCGCGCGTTATTTGTATCAAAATGGCTATTTGAAAAAAGGATTAAAACTAGCAACTCGTCAAGGAGAGACCGTGCTATTTAAAGATGGTGTAGTCGCAAAAGGGCATACGGTTTTTAAAAATAAATTGTATACAGATGGTGTGCTAAATGTAGCATTTACACAGGTGGACGATAAATATTATCAATATGGAATATTAGCAAATGGTGTGATCGATGGTAAAAACTATAAAGATGGCATTGTTGTTGAAAAACCTGTAGAGCTAACTGATGAGCAAGTAATTGAACAATTGAAAGCAAAGATGGCTGCTTCTCAAACTGAATTAACCGAATTACACGCACAAGAGTTAGAGGTAGCTTCATTGATTAAGCAAGTGGAGGAAAAAACAGCAGGTGCCACGCAAGCTAATAAGATAAAAGCGAAGTCTGTTCAAGAGGCAACAGAGGCCATTGAGCGTGCACAAACTTTACTAGCAAATGCTTCAACAGCGGAAGAATTGCTATCAGCACTTGAGCAATTGCAAGCGGCTCAAAAAGTATTAGAGGCAACAATTCAAAAAGAAGTGAATGTGCTATTGGCAGATGCGACTCAAATGCTAGAAATTGCTGAACGTGCAGCAAGTCGCGATACAGCAGCGGGTGCTATTACAGCGCAAGAATTAATAAAGTTAGCGACACAAGTAGTTGATACAGTAGTGAATACTTATGGCAATGTGCCGACGATTAACCTAAATTTAGATGGCTATAAGGCACAATTAGCAGCGGCCCAAAAAACATTAGATAGCAATCCGCAAAATCCAAATCCACCATCTAATAATGGGAATACAGATTCGCCATTGCCACCGACTGTGCCAGTAATTCCACCAACAACAGGTGGCGGTAACGAAAACAACGGCGGTAACGAAAATAACGGCGGTAACGAAAATAATGGCGGTAACGAAAACAACGGCGGTGATAACGAGGCTGTAACGCTAGAAAAGGCATTAGCAGAGATTAATATGGCGTATATGCAAGGTGATCCATATGTTGAACGAGAAATTGGCGTGGCGGACCCTGTCATTTTAACCATTGTTAAATATGCAGCTATTTTAGGAATTGATTTGACTGACTATCAAGCTGTAGAAATTCCTGAAAATATTACATTTGAATTAAACTCATTTAATAGTTTAACTGTAGAAAAGGTAACAACAGGTTTTAATGACGCAGTAGATGCACAAAAACACAGCGAAGAACAGTTTATTCAAAGTATTGAACAGCTATTAACTAGTGAAATAGAAGATAAAGATAAACAATATCAGCTAGCCAACCAAATCACAGAATATCATAAGATGGTTGGGTATAGCCGTGTCGCATATGATGCATTAGTCGCTTATAAACAGCAAGAGGATGAAAATTATTCGCTAGTGTTGCCACTTGATGCAGATTATTCTAGTGTGAAAAGTATTTTAGCTGTATTAGATGCGGCAGTGAAAAAGGAATCTGCGGGATTGTCAGAAGCTGACTTAGCGTTCTTTGAGCTACAGGCCTCTTTTAAAGATTCTACAATTGCTGGTGTTAAATATGCGGCAGCTCACGCACAAGTACTTGGCTTAGATTTGACGGGATATAACGAGCTAGAGCTTCCACAAAGTGTGGCTATTACGGATTCATTTAGTAATATAGATGCATTCAAGGCATTATGGAATGCTGCAGTAGTAGAGCAACTTCAAAAAGAACAAGAAGCGTTAACCGCTGTGAAAGGTGCAACGAAGGATAATATTGCACAAGTGCTTGCACAGTATGGAGAAGTGTTACAGTTACCATTATTAGCGAGTAGTAGCGGACAATTTCCTGGGGAATTAGAAAGTATTTTAAACGCGGCGTTATATGAAAATGTAAAAGATGCGACAACAATTAAAGCAATCCAACAAGGAGTAGCACCAGTCAGATTAGCATTTATTGCCGCATTTTTACCGATTAACGATTTTATGGGGTCGAGTTCAGATTTTGACGATGAGTTTGACACAGCACAAAGTAACGAAGAAAAACTGGCCATTATAAAAAAATATCAAAGCAAAATTGCGGCGTTATACACATCTAATGGCACAGCAAATTCTGTTGAACAACAGATTCGAGTAGAATTATTGAAGGTGTTACAAGATGAGTTCCAACGTATGTGGTACAGTCTTTTACTAGGCGCTGCAGATGTTCTTGGGCTGTCAGCTTATATTGATAATGGAAAGTTCCCAACGCCTGAAGACGTTACGGTAGAAAATAAAGCGCAAGCTCAGCAATTCTTAATTCTAATTAAAAGCTATACAGGCATTGAAAAAGAAATTTTAGAGCAAGAAGTACTAAAGCGTATCCAAGTAACAGAAGATTATGAAAATGCTACATTCGATGAATATGTTGAGGCTTTCGAGCAAGCAATTGAGGCAGCGAAGTAAGTTATAGAGTGAAAAAGGGGCCAGTTGTTATAATGGTTTCTTTTTTTTGTTTTTTATCATTTTTTCGCAGAAGACACCCTCCTCAATGTGTGGAGCGAGTAGGTGGGTGATGAATTCTAGTAGTAAGAGAAGTGTTGCTCAAAAATTGGTGCCGACATATGCGAAGCAATTTAACGCAAAGTATGACGACCATTTAGTGGACGTGCGTGTATTAAACGGTGATAAGGTAACAGCTCAAAAAACAATAAAAGCACAATAATAATAGGTCGTGTGTTATCGTAGAATAATGCATGAGCTTTTTTTGTTGAGCCAAAAAACCTACTTTAAAAGGTCTTATGAACCTTATGTAAACGTTTTATTGAAAAATTTTACAAATTAAATAGTTTTAAAGGTTTAATTTATGGGTAATAAGGTATATAATAGAAAAAATATATGAGAGGATGAGGACGATGGAAAAGCACACACTCGATTCATATGTTGATATATTAACGCATACGAAGCAGGTAGCTGAAAGTATGCACGATGCAGTAGAGGATTATACGAAAATGACGAAAATGCTTGCTACTGCGGTAGATGGGCTAGAGTCAACAGCTAGTCATGTACAGCGTGAAGTGGCGTATGCGCTTGCCTCATTCATCGACGAAGCGGAACGTACGGCTAATTTTTATACGGAAACATCGTGGCAGCATTATATGGGGGCATTGGCGCAGGCGAAAAAGGTGCAAAGTGGGCGCAAGACGAAATTAGTCGAGCTACTGAAGGTGAAAAATGCACTACGTCAGGCGAAAGCACAGCTTGTATATGATGAGATGAAAGTATCGATTTAAGGTTGCGGCTGCAGCCTTTTTTTAATTGACCGATATACGAAGAAAGGGGGACGACTAGATGAAGCGACTAATCACTAGTAGTTTAGCGGCTACGATATTGATGGCGTCATTACCAGTACAAGTAGAGGCACGTGAAATTGTTCGTTCGACGACGAAAAAGGTGACAATCATGTACAAGCATGCAGGAAAAGTGGAGCTGCGCACGATCGAGGCAGGAGAAATTGTACTGATTCGAAAGCGCGGTAAAGTATGGACGAAAATTGAATATCGCAATAAATTTGGCTATGTGGCAACGAAGGATTTAACTTTCCCACAGACGAATAAGGAAAAAGAACAAAAGTTAGCGAAGCAAGGTGAGGCGTTGAAAAAACAAACGGCTGTCTACAATCGCGTAGTCGAAAAGGGGGATATTTCACGCTTGATTGGCCAAGAAGATTTGAAATATCGCCTTGCGCTTGCTAAATTTGAAGGACAAATTAAGACGGTCAATCCGGGTAAGGCCGCAACGAAGCGGCTGACGACAGCATATGTCAATCCAGGAAAGCGTGCAATGAAGCGCGTGCAGCATGAGCTGACGGCGTGGCAGATGCTTGAAACAGCGGAAGCGCAAGTGCGTGCTTTAGAGTATGACGAAGCAGAGGCTACATATAAGAGGGCGCAGGCGGAGCTAAAAGCTGGCAAGGCATTGCGTAAAAAAATGAACTATCCGGCGCTTCCAAAAAAATTTCAGAAAAAAATTGATAAGCGTGCGGCAGTGATTAAAAAACGTTTTACTTCTTCAACATTTAATGACCTATTAGCGGAAGGCCATGTGCATTGGATGAGCGATTTTCAGTTTGAGTCGATCACAACAGCATCGCCGTATATTGATTCGAACGATAACAAGCAAACGACAGGCTTTGTGCTACAGCAAGATGCAAAGCGCGCAGCAGTCATGGTGAGCTTGCATTTGCCGGATAATAATGTATTCAACAAACATGTAGTCTTCAAAAAAATGCGCTATACATTGTCGCGTAGCCAGGCGATGAATGATAGTTTGTTAGAGGCGCCTGTGACGATGACACTTCGCGGAGATAAGCAGTTGCGTGAGACAACGACGATTGAACCATTAAATGAGCCAATTGAAAAAGAAGCGGTTGTTGCGGATGATAGTGCGATCTTTTTTGAGTTTGAAAATGTGCCAAAAGGTATGGCTGTGACGAATATTGTGTTTTATCGATGAAGGAAAAGCCCCAGCCACTTCCAATGGTTGGGGTTTTTAATTTTAATTTGAAGAGCCTATGTCGATATAAGATGAAAAGATAGTGGATGGAGGATGGCGATGAAAAAGTTTGTAGCAGGAATAACCGCGACGGCCTTGTTTGTATCGATGGCGGGCGAGGCAGAGGCAGCGATTAAAAAGGTCGGGGCGAGTGTCGAATTAAAATCAGGAAAGCTCGTATCGAAAAAAACAGGCAAGGTCGTCAAGGGTCATGTGCGCTACAAAGCAAAGGTCTATCACAATGGCAAGCTTTTTACGGGTGTAAAGGATCGCACCTATTACAAAAAAGGCAGTACAGCGAGTGGTACATACAAGGCAAAAATCTACCGAAAAGGCGCTCCTTATACCGGGGTGATTCGTGATGTGTACTACAAAAAAGGTGTAGCGAGTAGCGGTACCTATAAAGGGAAAGTGTATGCGAAAGGCGCGCTTTATTCTGGGCTAAAAGATGAGGTATTATATGCGGACGGTGAGAAGGTAAGTGGCTTAGTAGGGGGCGTTTATTACGAGGAAGGCGCGCCGTATTCGGGGGAGCAGGATGGCCTTTATTTAGAGGAAGGCAAGGTGTTTTCAGGTGTGGTTGACCAGTCACTGTATGTGGATGGTAAAAAACCAGCGGGCTATAAGCTGTATGAGGGGACCCTTTATTGTGACGGGGATATCGAAACGGCGACGGTGCAAGTCAATGATGTGTGGTATGCGGGCGGCAAGCTTGCGAATGGCTCGATTACGACAGAAGCGGGTGAGCAGTTCCATGTGGTGAATGGGCTTGAGGTGTCAGATTCTGAGCCGGAGATACCAGATGACACAACGGCGCCTGACTCAGAGACTGATGATGAAGTTTCTGAAGCTCCGAAACAACCGCAACTACGTGGTTATGAGCTGATTTCAGGGAAGCTTTATTATGATGGAGTGATTGCGACAGGAACACAGCTTTATAATGAAACCCTGTATAGTAACGGAGTCCTTTCAGTAGGGATTGCGTCGTATCATGATCGCTATTATGAAAATGGGACGCTCGCAAATGGCTTGATCATAGTCGGCAATCAGCAGCTACTCGTGTCACAGGGACGCCTGGCGAGTGGTGTGAAGGACTATGTGGAGTATGTGAATGGTGAGGCAGTGAGTGATTTTTATTACACGAATGGTACGCTTTATTTTAAAGGGCAGCCCAATGTCGGTGTCGTGTTATTTCGAGATAAATGGTTTAACGGTGCATCTCTAGCGAATGGGCTGACGGTCATTCATGGGGGAGAGCGAATGCTATCGCAAGGTGTCAATGTGACGGGTCTCGTAGGTGACATTTACTATAAGGACGGTGTGCGCTTTACTGGTGTGGCACAAAAGATTCTGTATACAAATGGGGTACGTGAGACCGGACGTAAGTGGCATGGCGGACTCTTTTTCGTCGATGGGCTGCAGGTCGAGGGAATTTTCCTAGATAACGGCATTTATTACGTCAACGGGGTGCTTGCGACGGGGCGCTATGATGTGCCAGGGCTTGGTGTGCGCTATTTAGTGAATGGTGTGCTCGCAAATGGGCTTGTGCAGGGGATTTATTATAGGGACGGCGAGCGAATGCGTGGGCTTATGCTCATTGGTGGCAAGCTCTACTATGATGGTCTGCCAAATACTGGTGTAAAGCGCTTTGAGGACAGTTGGTATTACAATCAGTATCCGGCAACGGGCATTATTTTTACGGCTGCTGGTGAGGAATATGCGGTAGAAAATGGCAAAGGTGTTACAGGTTTTTATCAATTGGCCTATTATGTGAATGGGAAGCTTGAAGAAGGGTATGTATTACGAAGCGGCGAATTGTACTTTAATGGTCGCCCACACAATCATATAGTCGAGTATGAAGGAATTTGGTATGCACGCACAAAGCCGGCACATGGCGTTTACACGATAAATAATGTGACGTATTGCTTTGACAATGGCGTGAAATTTACAGGACTTTACCAGAAGCGCTACTTTTGGGAGGGTGTTCTTGCGCAAGGACCTCACAACGGGAAGAACTATGTAGACGGGATAGAACAACCATAATATGGGTATTCTGCTTGTGGTCAGCTGATTGAAATGCAGTCCGTTCCGCTCATTTTAGCGAGGGAACGGGCTTTTTTTAGTACATATCCGTTATAATAAAAGTAATGAAATTTCGAGGGAATATAGGGGGCTAACGAGTGAAGGAACGATTTTATTTTTTTACAGAACACTTAGCTGATGGCCGTACGAATTTGGAACAAGTTATTTTATTGCGCTCACAATTATTTGAGCGTAAACTACATGTCTCACCAACAATTGTGACGGTTGAATATGAGCCACAATTAGCGAAGGCACGCCGCACTTTAATTGAGCGCGGTGTGTTGGACAGTGACACACAGTTTTTAAATTTATATGCCGACCTTCAAGAGACGAATATGGAGATGGGACAGCCGAAAGAATGGCCGCTCAATCCGCTATGGTCCTATGAAAAGGTACCGGATTCAAATGATGTTGGCGTGCTAGATAGTGAAGGCAAGCCCGTTCAATATCGAAATTATAGTGAGGAAGGCCGCTTAGAAATGGTCGTGCATTATGATACGCATGGTCGCATTATTCGTAGTGATATTTATGATTCGAATGGCTTTTTAAGTAAAGTACAGGTCATTCAACGTGATGAAGTAACATGTGAGATTTTTTACCGCACAGATGGCCGCGTTTGTATGTATCATTTCTTTGAACAGGATGAGTTAGCATTAATTCAATTAGTGGATGAAGATGGCTCGATTTTATATCAATGTGAGACGGAAACGGAGCTTGCGGGCTTTTGGTTGAAAATGGTGCTAGAGGAGACGGAGACAAATTACTGCTTCGTCGATTCACAAAAACCGTATGCGGCGATTTTAGAGGATTTAGGTCCACGAGCAAAAATCGTGACAATGATCCATGAGCCGCATATTGACTTCCCGAATAATCCCATTGATGGCTCATTAAATGAGGAATACCGTCATGTGTTCCAACAGTTTGATAAGTCGGCGGCAGTCGTCTATGACTCAAACGAGCAGTATGACCATGTGCAGGAGCGCTTTGGTGATGTGAAAAATCAATTTGCGATTCCGACAGGGCTTGTCGAAGTGCCACAGCGTGTGAATTTCAAAGACCGTCAGCCATATGCATTATTATTTGTGGCACCATTTGAGCCGCGCTATAATCCACAGGCGGCAGTACGTGTTTTCAACCGCATCGTACAGCAGCTACCAGAGGCGACACTGTATATGTGCGGCGAAGGCTCGGAGCGAGAAGCGGTCGAGGCGTTGATTCAGGAGCTTGGGCTCGATGACAAGATTGACATTGTTTTAGAGCTTGACGCGAATGTGTACAATCATGTGCAGATGGCGATTTCGACGAGCATCGATAGTGAGGTGCCATTACCGATTTTATACAATCTAGCGTACGGCGTGCCAACTGCGAGCTACAATTATTTATACGGTCCTGGTGATTTGATTTTACATAAGATTAGCGGGTTGCTTGCGAGTCGTAATAATGAGGAAGAGCTTGCGGCGTTAATTGTAGAGCGATTATCAGATCAAAAGGAAACCGAAGCAATGAGTAATCATGCGTACGGTGAGGCACTGCGCTTCAATGCGAACAATACGAAAATTTATTGGATTCAATTGATTCAACGACTACGAGAAAATATTTGGAAAAAATATTAAGACGACGAGACTCTTCAGCTGAAGGGTCTCTTTTTTGTTGGTATAACAGTGTTTTAGCAGTCTATTGCTTTAGCAAACTACTACGCTGACTGTTTTTTTGAAATAGCACACAAGCCAAAATCTGTATGATATGATGGCGTCAGTATTTTAATCGAAAGGACGGCGCAAGATGGAAAATATCGGCGTATTTTTATTAATGTCCCTACTACTTATTTTAGTACCGGGACCAGATTCTGGACTTGTCATTCAAAACTCGATTGTTCATGGCAAAAAGGCGGGCATGAAAACGGTGATTGGCTCGGTGTCAGGGCTATTCATTCATACAGCGGCGGCAGTGCTTGGGTTGTCTGCACTGATCGTCAAATCAGCATGGCTCTTTACTATACTAAAATGGGTCGGGGCCGCGTATTTAATTTATATCGGCATTTCATCCCTACGCACAGTGCTTCGTAAAGAGGAGCCGGCTGCGATGACGAAAGCAAAAAAACAAAAATCATTCTACTTACAGGGGTTCATCACATGTGCATCGAATCCAAAGGTAGCAGTATTTTTCCTTACATTTTTACCGCAGTTTGTGACGGATAATCTAAATCATATGCTGCAGTTTTCATTAATGGGGCTAGCATATGGCGTCATGACGATTATGGTCTTTACGTTGTATGTATTACTAATCGAAGCGTTCTCACGTTGGCTGAAAAAACCAATTGTGCAAAAGGCATTGCAAGGTACAACGGGTGCGGTATTAGTCACATTTGGTGTGCGCCTAGCACTTGAACGTCAGCCATAGCTATTCGTTCCTCGTTTGTTTAGAAATTGGTATAATAAGACAAAAGAGAGGGTGAAGTGATTATGGAAGACTACAAAAATATTATCGTGGCAGTAGATGGCTCTGAATCATCAAAGGCAGCCCTGCAGCGCGCGATTCAAGTGGCACAGCGTAATAAAGCGGTGTTAAATATTGTCAATGTGATTGATACACGTGTATGGGCGAGCCTAGAAGCACGTAATCGCGATAAATTAGAGGCCGATGCGCAGCAATTTGCGACAAGTCTTGTAGATAGCTATGATGATGCGGAGAAAGCGGGCATTGAGCAAATTGAAATTATTACAGAGGCTGGCTCACCGCGTACCGTTATTACGCAGGAGGTAGCGCCTCGTATTGGCGCTGATCTAATCATTTGCGGTGCGACCGGTGTAACCGCAACAGAACGCATTTTCTTAGGCAGTGTATCAGAAGCCATCGTGCGCACAGCACCTTGTGATACGCTTGTTGTACGATAAAGAACAGAGAGCTGCTAGACGAACTGACCTAAAAATCTGTGACAACATAAGAAGAAAAAGACACTTTCAAGGATATACACTCTTTGAAGGTGTTTTTTGATGGGCAAAAAAACAAACGGATTCCTATTAAATAAAAATGAAAGTCACTCGAGATAAAGGTATCAAATGTGCCAGTGAATGAAATGATGAAGGCATATAAGATTAAAAATAATACGCAGATTTTGGTAACGTTAAACCCAGTTGCGTACCAGAGAAAGGTGGCGAAACAAGAATTTGACGGCGACTCCTAGGGGAGCCCTAGCCCTTAGCATGAGTGGAAGACCCCGCAGTGAGCTTGTGAGCGAGGAGGCTTCCGCCATGCCCCAGGAAAGCGTCCGTCAAATTCATTTAGAATATATTGTCTCACTTTCGTGGGTCAGTTTCAGAGGCGGCTCTTTTTTAATGGAACAACTCTCCTTTTTCATCGTCAGTGAAGTAGCGTATAATAGGGTGAATGTAAGGAGTTTTTAAAATGAAAAAAATCAGTTTCGTAATAGCCTCGGTGCTACTAATGCTTATCCTCGGCGCCTGTAGTGAAGAGAAAAAGTCGGACAAGGCGGCGAAGAATGTTGATACGCAGTATGTGGGAAGCTATACACTTATGAGTATGGGCCAAGCAGATGGCAATCAACTAAAGAACTATCGTACGGTGCCGCTGAGTGAGGATTTAGCGTACGCAGAAAAAATTGAGCTGAAAAAAAACGGTGACTACGTCAATATAATCCAGTTTTATGATGATCAGTCTCAGGAGAAAATGTACCAGGAAATCATTCAGTATGATGGCTATACAAATGACGGAAAAAACGTTCATTTAACGACAACAACGGATGATAACACGTATGAGCTCAAAGCCTATAAAAATGAAGATGGCTCACTCATGATGAATTATGATGGTCTAAAGCAGCTGCAAGATAACGGCGCAACGCTTACCAATTCGACAGCAACGTATGATGCGTATAATGTGACGGAATGGTACAACAAAAACAATGCCTCACAAAAATCGACGCAAAAGCTATTCTTCACAGATGAAGGGCATTTAATGAGCGTAACGTATTCAAAGGCAGACAATACAACTAGTGTACTTGTGTACGAAAAATAGAAGAAGCACATTCGAAGATCATCTTTGAATGTGTTTTTTTTGGGATGATAGCTTCTTCGCTACTAGGATTGCTTTTTTGGTTAAGGCGAAACGTAAAAGTCCGATATAGACAAAGAGGTGATCGACATGAAGAAGCAATTACTGATGCTAACAATGGTGACGACACTCGGCTTTTCGACGGTGCAAACGATCGAGGCCGAAGCGGCGACCATTAAATATCCAGAATCTTATCAAGTTTACCTAAAGGGGAGTAAGTTGCATGACCGTATGACGAAGCGTCCGCTGAAAAAATATGCACAATACAAGGGCTTTATGTATAAGAATGGTGTTCGCTTAACGGGAACGGTAAATGGTGTCTATTTTAAAAAAGGGAAGCTTGGCACCGGTATTTATAAGAAGAAATTTTACCGTAGTGGCCAGCTTGCGTCTGGTTTATATGAAGGGAAGCTGTATCGCTCAGGTGTTTTAAATAAGGAATATTACGTCTACAACGACCAGCTCTATCATAAAGAAAAACTGAATGTAGGAATTGCTTTATATAACAAAAAATTGTATTTGGATGATTCATTATATGCGGGTTATTATGTATATGAAGGGGTGCTCTATAAAGATGGCCGTAAAAATACAACCGTCGTGAATGTAGAGGGTGCATGGTATACGGGCGCAACCACTCAGCCGGGGTGGATTCGAACAAAGCAGCTTGGCTGGATTAAAATTGATGACTTTGGCTTTCAAATTAAGGATGCCGTACCACCGCCAAATTTAGAAACTGGGTCTGAATCAAACATCGAAAACCCAGGAGGAAATGAAGGCAATGATATGGAGCCTCCAGCAGTGAATGGCTGGGAGAATGATATGGAGCCTCCTGACTATCCTTCATCATCAACTGCACCACCACAAAATGATGCAGAGCCACCATCCACTACATTGCCACCGCAAAACGATTTAGAGCCACCAACAATGAATGGCTGGGAGAATGACATGGAGCCTCCTGATTTTCCTGAATCATCACCAAATGACTTAGAGCCACCAACAACGAATGACTGGGAGAATGATATGGAGCCTCCTTCTAGTTGGGGGCCGGATGATTGGATATAGTGAAAAACTGTGACACAATAGCCTGATTTCAAACATATTTCACCAATAAAAGGGTATGAAAAAAGTAAGGAATAAGGGGGTATGACCTATGGCGGCACAGCAAGATTGGTTTACACAAAATTTATCGTACGAAGATTACAAAGATTTTCAAAATGCTTTACATTATTATACGTTGACGCATACGGAGTTTGTAGGTCATCGTTTATTATATGGCGTTCAAGTATTAGAGCAGGGTCTCAAAGGTTTTGATTATTCCACATTATCCTATGCCGATACGATTTCAAAATTAATCGAGTTTTGTACCGAATTTGAGCAACTCATGATGTCATCATATCGAGCGTTCTTTTCTTTTTATCGAAGCATATATCACTTCCATGGTGTAGATATCGAAATTGAAGTCGAGGAAATTTTGCGTAACACAGATTCACGATTTTCTGAATTAAGTGGGGCGTTGTTTACCGAGAAAAATTTAAATGCGCATTCACAGAAATTAATTGACTTATTATTGCAGAAACAGGAAGCCATTCGAGAGCGTTTGTTAATGACGATGAATCAGCTACAAGTGCTTGAAAAAGTTTTTCTCGCGGAGCTAGAGCATAATCCAGCTACACCGATGCCAACGATTGAAGAGTTGATAGCGGAAATTTTTGAATTGCTGGCGACGGATAGTTATAAAGAAATTTATGAAAACGCTGTCGAAGTGATGGAAATGATTATTCCAACGATTCCCATGCCCTCTGAGAAAACATCGATTAGTATACTGAGTGCGCGTATTATTAATCATGCAGATTACTTAGCGATGCTCCTTGACCATATCGGTACGAATTATCAGGCGCCGGGGTCAACAGAATGCATTATGGGACGCTGGATTGTCGCGAATAAAGATCAATTTTTACACATTGAGGCATTTCGTAAATTTATCGAGCAGCACGAGGCTTTTCATGATGCAGCACAAGATTTATTACAAAAAGATTCATTCGAAAATTCGCGTAGGATGCTACAGGAGTCAATGGCATTTCTGTCAGCATCCATCGCCTTAATTATCGAAATCAAAGCACGAGAGGGTTAGGGGGAAGTGATGTGTGGAGATTAACAAGTGCAGCAGTAGCTTTAACGCTTTTAGTGCCTTTTGCGACAGCAGAGGCGAAAGAATTAGGAACTGGAATGCTAACAGATGCACAAATTAAGCAACATGAAAACATTGAGATGAAGACATTAGAGACCATTCAATATACAGTGACCTTAGCGAAAGATGCACAAGCAGGAGATACGATTACGATTGCGCTCCCAGCCGATGTGATGCTCTATAGCAATCAGACAAGTGATGTCAAAAACACAGAAGGCAAGGTTGCCGGAAATGTCGCCTTTAATAAGGAGAAAAATGAGGCGATTGTGACGCTAAATGATATCGCAGCGGCGAGCAAGTATAGTCAGCTAATTGTCGATATTCCGGTGACTTTTCAAGATACAACGGCAGGGAAGCATACACTAGAATTACCGCTGAAAAACGGTATGAAGAACGTTGATTATACAGTTGTAGCATCAGCGGCCCCTGCAACGGTTGAGGGAGATGGCACAGTGAGTGGCTCGACGATTTCATGGACGGTGACCATTGATGCGTCAGGCGCAACCTTAACAAACGCGCAACTAGAAAATGCTTTTGGGGATTCCTATGATTTAGATGGTCCAGTTGTTGTAAGCTATAAAAATGCGGACGGCACGACATCAGAGAAGAAATTTAATTCACGCTTGTTGGCAGACCGTACGTTAAAGTTAAATCTAGGAACAATTAAAGAGCAAGTAGTGACAATTTCTTACGATACAACGGTGACCGATATCGAAAAAAAATATACGAATAATTTTACGATTCATTCGTTAAATAGCGACGATATTGTAGCGAAGGCAGTAGTGAACGGTAAGGGCGCTAAGGTGATTGCACCTGAACCTGAGAAAGAAATCCAAAAACAGCCCATTACACAATCTACTGGGCAAGAGCCATTGTCTGCAAAAGCACCGATTGAGCAGCAATCAAATACATCCTCTTATAATGGTGTTAAAACAACGGGTGATGTCATTACAAACAACCCAAAAAATCACGATAGCGGCAATACATTAACGGAGCTACCACAGACAGGTATAAGTAACCCAGCTTGGATTGGCGCAGGCTTACTTGGCGCTGCTTATATGATATTCCGTCGTAAAAAATAAAAGTGGCTCGTATAAAAAAAGTAGAAGAAAGAGGCCGGGACATACGTATAAAAACAACTGCTCTTATAAGCATAAGAAAAACCGGAATCGTGCGGTAGCGCGGTTCCGGTTTTTTGTTGCGAACTTCTAATCAAATGGAGAGAAGTTCGGCGTTTTATCATTTCTTCGCAGAATACCCCTCCCTCAAGGAACGTAGTGAGTAGGGAGGGGATGAATGCGAACCCAATTATTTGAGCTGTGTATTTTTCGTAATAGACATTAACTCACGAACCTTAATTTTTTCGCGATATTCCTGAATAACACCAGCACCTGGCGCGATGTAAATGATATTTCGGTTTGAATATGTCACTTTCATCACATTTTTAAATGTACCGGCCTTTACTTTTTTTGTAGCGAGCAACTGCATTTTCGCGGTTATTGCACGGCGCTCTGCATTGGACTTTGGAATGTCCCAGAAGCGGGCGTTTGGAATCGCCGCAAAAGCCAGCAATTGATAGCTACGCAAAAAGCGTCCATTCATCGATGGATATAAAATAAGCTCATATTGGTTTTGCACGAGCTTGTATTGATCGAGTGGCTCCTGATGATATTTAATTGGGTCGAGCTGCCAAGCCCCTGCAGCCGCGTCGTACCAAGCATAGCTCGTATACGGATACTTTGTGCCATCTGCTGGACGTGAATTAGTTGGCGTGTGAATGCGCTCAAACATAGAGTTTGCCATAACCTTGTATTTATAAAGCTTCGTTTGGTCAACGGCATAGGTGGCAGCAGAAGCACCTTTGTCATCAATTTCTAAATAGGCTGTCAGAATATAGCCCTTTTTACCATTGTATGTGACGCGCCCCCAGCTATCGCTCGCCGTGTAATGAAACGTTACATGCGCCCCCTTTGGTACAGCTATAATGCGCCCTGAACCTGGATGCTTTTTATAAAGGAAAGTCGGCACCTTTGTCGTTGCTGAGTAATTATAATCCTCTGCAGCAGAAGCCTGATTTGACATACTTAGACAGCAAATGATAGCGAATATACTAGCTAAAAATAATTTATACATCGAAAAATCCCCCTTTCATCAGTCATATCGTAAAATATTGCGTTTTTTATAGTAGGAAAGCCGAACTTTTCTAGAAAATTCTTAACTTTAGCGCATAGTCTCGTCTCCCAATTAACGGTATAATTAAGAACAAATACAAGTAGAAACGGGGACAACTATGAACTATAAATCAATTGCTGCAGCCTGTTTAGCAGGATTATTTTTGACATCAGGAACACTACAGGCAACCGCTGCTGAGCCACTTGCGGATGTGAAGCAATACGTCAATGACTATTATTATCCAGGCATTTCAAAGGCAGAGGTCAATAAATCTACATCGATTAAACAACTGATGAAAAAGCTAGATGACTACTCAAGCTATATGACACCAGCGGAGTTTAATGAGTTTTACAATGCGGTTGAAAATCAGCTTGTCGGCATTGGTGTAGGCATTGTTGAGCATAAAAAAGGCATCAAAATTTTACAAGTATATGATGGCAGTCCAGCGAAAAAGGCAGGCATGAAAGCGAGTGACATTATTACCGCTGTGAATGGCAAATCCATTGCGGGTTTGTCGATTG
This sequence comes from Candidatus Kurthia intestinigallinarum, assembly GCF_003991225.1. Classification (GTDB taxonomy): domain Bacteria; phylum Bacillota; class Bacilli; order Bacillales_A; family Planococcaceae; genus Kurthia; species Kurthia populi. The sequence continues at coordinate 669,658 of NZ_JTFC01000031.1, read as the reverse complement.
AGGAGAGTAGCAATCGTTTAAAAGGTGACGAGGGAACTTCCGTAACGGTGAAATTTTATCGTCCATCAACAGGAAAATCGTATACGAAAAAAATGACGCGTGCGCTTGTGAATCTTCCAAATGTTGAAACATCCGTGCTTGCGGGCCATATCGCATACATTCGACTCAACTCATTTTCAGAGGATAGCGGTGCCGCAGTAGCGAAGGCTATTCGCAATATGCCAGCGTCTACACAGGGCTATATTTTTGATTTACGTGATAATGGTGGCGGTGATGTAGAGGCGGCTGAGAAAATTATTGGCTTAGCGAAGAAAAATAAAATCGCCTATTTATTAAAAACACGCGAGGGCAATTATAAAGTACAGCCGGCAAAAATGACGACACATTTTGATAAGTCAGTGGCGATGCTCGTAAACGGTAACTCAGCAAGTGCCTCAGAGATGACGGCAGCATCTTATAAAGACCAAAAGGCCGCAACGATTTACGGTCAAAAAACGTACGGTAAAGGGGTTATGCAGTCGATTGTACAAGTGAAGAATAAAGAATACTTGAAGCTAACGATTGCAGAATTTAGAGGACCGAAAAATGCAGTCATTCAAAATAAAGGCGTCACACCGAATGTCGTAACACCTAAAAATAAAGAGCTGTATACGAGTCACCAAGCCTTTTTGAAAAAGCAATTAAAGAAATTTGATAAAGAGGCAACAATCAAACGGACAGCGACAAATCCAAAAATGACTGTAAAACCGACGAAGGATATGGACTGGAAAACGTTAAAAACAGCGAAGGTCTCATTACTACAAATTGGTGGGAAAGAGAAGGATGTAACCGTTAAGCTAAAAGGGAAATCACTTGTTGTGACACCAAAAACGAAGTTGAAAGCTGGAACAAATTATTATTTACGTGTTAAAAATGCCAAAGATTCGACAGATGGTACGTACCGTTATGTCATGATGAAATAGAGAAAGATGCGTCTGATTTAACTATCAGGCGCATCTTTTTTTAAATTTTTGTATAAGTAACCGAACTACCCTGTTCAATTTTATCTCCTTTGTATAAATCTAATGTGTACGTAGGCTCTGCAAATCCAGATTCTGTACCTAGAATGATATTTACTTCTCCGTCATTAACAAAGTAGTTCATCGAGCTAGCTGTTGTAGAGATTTTATAACGACCTTCAGGTAAATCCTTACCAACTGTAAAATTCCCTCCAGGTAATGTAATTGGTTTTGCTTGTACTTGTTTAATTGTACCTGTTAGTGAAGCCAATTCTTTTTTCTTGCTATCAATTTTTGTTTGTAATTCATCATTTCGATCTTTTAATTTCGTTATTTTATTCTCTTGTTTTGTTTTTTTAGCTACCACTTCATCTAAATCTCCAGTAGCCTCCTCGTATTCGCTCATTTCATCATAAGCCGCGTTGACCTCATCCACTAATTCATTATGTGCACTAGTAGCGGTATCTATTTTTTCGTTTAGCATTTTTTCATGTTCTGTCAATTCATCGATATGCGCTTTTTTATCGTTTAAAACGATAGTTGTTTGTTTTTGACCTAAGCTATAACCGATAAATCCAGATAAACCCAGCAATAAGAGCACACTAATAATTGAAATCAGCATTTTTCCTTTGGACATAAACGTTCCTCCTTATACTATTTTTATTTAGATTCACAAATTTAATAGGAGTTAAACTACAGAAAATGAACTATAAATTAAAGTGAATAATTTTTTTATTGAGTGAAATATGAATTAAAAAGTAAAAAAAAGATTCTTTAGACTTGCTTTTTATAAAAACAAGTTGATTATAATTACATAAAAAAATCTTTTTCTAGCATTTTATTCCTTCTTATGTTATCTATTTATATAAGAAAAATAATTTAAAAATTAGTATTAATATGCAAAAAAAATATAAATTTACTTTTGTTGGAATCTTATATGTCGTTAATGTAACAAAAAGACATAAAATGGCTTTTTTTATGTCAATGAAAAGATACATATATAATGGAAGAAACTCCATATTCTTTGAAACAATTTTGCAACATTTGACGTATTCAGTAAATATTCTGGATGTATATTATTTTTCACCATCAATTAGAGATGGTAGAATGAAGACAAGCACATATTTTCAGGAGGGTTTTAATTGAAAAAATTAGTAGCGGCAGCATTTGCTGCAACGTTATCGTTTGCGACGGTTGCTCCAGCAGTAATTGACAATCCAACGACAGCATCAGCAAAGTCGTACAAATCAGGTAAAAGTGGATTTAGTAATTCTAAATCAAATACCAACAATCAAAATGGTGTAACAAACAACAAAACGAACCAAAATCAAAACCAAACAAATAACTCAAAAGCAACAAACTCATCAGCAGCTCAAAAATCAAATAAAGGCGGCTTAATGAAAGGTTTAATGCTTGGTGGTTTAGCAGGTCTATTACTAGGTGGTATGCTTGGTAACATGGGCGCCATGGGTGAAATTCTTGGTTTACTTATTAACGTTATCGGTATTTTAGTTGTTATCATGTTAGTCGTTAGCCTAATCAACATGATTCGTAACAATAAAAACCGCAACAAACGTGACGACAAGGACGATAAACAATGGAACAACTAATTTTAGACGAACAAGAAGTAATCAATGCGCTTTGCACGTATCATGCACGCCAAAAAAACTTAATTCCAGAAGATGTGATGATCGAGCTTATGTACGATGATCATGATGGTCGTGAACCAGAGGAATTTGGTGCTGAGGCGGAGGTAGACAATGAAGTTGTCACATACCAAAAAGGTGATATGATTCAAGCAATTCGTAATTGGGTGAACTTTGAATATAATATTGATCAGTTTTCAGCTATCGTAAAACTAGCGTTCAATGAAGAACAAGGTATTTACGCGATCGTTGAATAATAGAGTAATTAAAAGCAGTAATCATACGAAAATATGGTTGCTGTTTTTTTATTATTTGAAGTTATTTAAGAGGAATGAATCCAACTAAAGCCGCTTTTTTTATAATATTTTACAATAAAAATAATAACTTTATGATAATTTTCAATAAATTAAATCAAAAAACCATTTATTTGAAAAAAGAATTAGAGATAAAGGTACTTTTACGACATGGTTCGACAATCTCTAATAAATGTCATATTTATACTTTTAAAGTTTAAATATGGTATATTTATTAGGGTTCTAGACAGGGATAAAAAGACTCAATAAAATGTTTTAAATTGAAAATAGTCGATTGAGTCCTTGAATATTGGAAATAAAAAGATTTTTTTAGTTCTAATAAACTAATAAAGGTCTTCTTTTTATTCCAAATAATTGAAAAATGTTAGTCTCAATATATTATTATTACAATTTTTATTAAAAAAACCTTAAATTTATTAAAAAAATGTTTCATTATGTGGTAATATAGTCGATAAGGATTACAGAGAGGGTAATAAGGTGAGATATTGTTTAGTATGATGATATCCCCGTTCCTCGGTGATTCATTACAAAATTATAATATGTAACTCAAAAGGAGATTGAATTTCACATGGCAAATGCAAAATTCGTTAAAACAGCAGCAGCAGTAGCACTAGGTGCTTCAGTAGTAACAACAGCAGTAGCTCCAGGCGCGGCTTCAGCAGCGACAACTTACAAAATTAAAGACGGCAAACTTTATAAAAACGGTAAGATCGCTAAAGGCTACGTAGTTTACAAAGGCAAACTTTACAAAAACGGTAAATTAAACAAAGGCTACGCAAAAGTTGGTACTGGTTCAAAAATGAAACTTTACTTCAACTCATCTCTTAAAAAAGGTTTCAAAACGGCGAACAACAAAACATTATTATTCAAAGACGGTTCATTATTCCCTGGCTTCAAACAAGCTGGTGCTGACGAACGTTTATATGAAAACGGTAAATTAGCAGCTGGTTGGGAAGTATACACTGACGCTGAAGGCGTTAAATTCCTTTACAACAAAGGTTACCTATACAAAAACCTTAAAACTGCTACACGTGGCGGCGTAACAAACTTATTCGAAAACGGTGTACTTGCTGAAGGTACTAAATTATTCAAAGATACACTTTACACTGACGGTGTAGTTGATACAAAAGCTCAATTATTCGAAGATACTTTATTCGTAAACGGTAAAAAATCAGTAGGCCAAGAATTCTTCTCTGATCTTTTATATGTAGACGGTAAATTACCAACTGAAGTAACAAAAGCTGATAAAGATTCTAAATACTACGGTACTGACGGTAAATTATTCACTGGTGAAGCTACTGTAAACGGTGAAAAAGTTGAAATCAAAGACGGCGAAATCGTTGAAGATTTATCAATCAAAACAATCGAAGCTTTAAGCGCTTCTCAAATCAAAATCAACTTCACAAAAGCTGTTGATAAAAACACAATCGCTGATGCAGACTTCACTGTTAATTCTTTAGATAACAGCGCTGTAACATTCAAAGGTGAATTAGCTGAAGATGGTAAATCATACACATTAGAAGCTGTTACTGGTAAATTTGATGGCCGCTACGATGTTAAAGTTGCAGCTGACTCAATCAAATCTGCTGACGGTAAAAACATCCAAGCTTACTCAACTACAATTTCTGTATCGGATAAAACAGCAGCAGCAATCGCTGCTGTAACTCCTGATGTATCAGGCACAAAAGCAACTATCAAATTCACTGAACAATTATCTAAACTTGGTACTGTAAGTGTAAATGGCGTAGCTACATCAGTAACATTAGCTGATGATAAAAAATCAGCTGAAATCACTGGTTTAGAATCAGGTAAAGAATACAAAATCGATGTTGTCGGTGCTGTAGACTTAGCTGGTAACGTATCTAACCCATTAACTGCATCAGTATCAACTGGTAAAGACGAAGTAGCTCCTTCAGGTACTGTAGCGGTTAAAGATACTACTTTAACATTAACTTTCTCTGAAGAATTAAAAGCGGCTCCAACTGTCACTGTTGGTGGTGAACCGGCTACTGCTGTTAAAGATGCAACTGATCCAAAAGTATACACTGTAGATGCTACAACGGTATTAAGCAAAGACAATAGTGCATTTAAAAATGACGTACCAGTATTAGTTTCAGGTATTACAGATTTAGCTGGTAACACTGCTAAAAATATCGAAACAAAAGTAAACTTAACAAAAGATGCTACAGCTCCAACTGCTGAAGTTGTATCATTCAAAAAAGAAGCTGCTACTGGTAAATTAGTAGTGAAATTCTCTGAAGCTATTTCTGCTGTAGATGCTTCTAAACTATCATTACAAGTAAAAACTGCTGAAGGCGTATTAGTAACATTAGCTCCTGAAGATTACACAATCGCTGCTCAATTAGGACATGATGTAAACAAAAACGGCACTGTAGAAACTGGTGCAGAAAAAGATCGTTATGCTGAAATCACTTTAACAGACGTTAATAATAAATTCTCTAAAGATAGCCAATTAGTTGATGGTGCATACACATTCACATTCGCTGAAGGTGCATTCACTGATAAAGGTGCTGTTAAAAACAAAGAAGCTAAATTCACTGTAGAACCAAAAGCTGATTCTGAAGCTACTGGCGCTAAAGTAACATACACAGCAACTGCTTCAACAACTGATAACAACCAATTCACAGTTGTTTACACTGAAGATATGACTACATCTGCTCTTGATGCTAAAAACTACACAATCGCAGGTCAAGCACTTCCAGCAGGTACTGACTTAACATTCTTAAACAACAAGAAAACAGTTTTAGTAACATTACCAGCTGGCTCAATCGATGTTGATGGTGCTCGCGTAGTAATCGCTAAAGATGTAACTTCTACAAAAGGCAACACAATCTCTAAAGACCAAACTACTCAAACAGTTGACTTTAAAGAAACAGTTGCACCAAAATTAGACAAAGTAACAGTAAACAGCGACACTCAAGCAACTGCTACATTCTCTGAAAAATTAGCAGCTAACGCATCTATCACAGGTGTTAAAGCTTTCGCTAACGGCGTTGAATTAGCAGGCGCTACATTCGCATTAACTGATGGTGCAGTAGTAATCACTTCTAGCACTAACAAAATCCCAGCAGGCGCTACAGTAACTTTAAAATTTGAAGATACAAACCTTGCTGATGCGAACGGTAACAAAGTAGCAAACAACTAATTGTTGGCTGCTTCAAAAAAAGAAACCCCTAACCGGGTTTCTTTTTTTATACAATACAAAACCCCGAGCCTATAAAGACTCGGGGCTTTTTGTCATTATAAATGTTTTTTCGCTTTATTGACCGCAAGTAAAAACTGCGGGATTTTCAGCATACGCTTTGCGCGTGTGGGCTGTGTAATTAAGCGGTGGAACCATTCAAGGTTTAGCTTGATAAAGATGTCTGGGGCGCGGTCGACATTGCCTGATAGCACGTCAAAGCTGCCTCCAACACCCATCATAACAGTATGCGGAAATTTCTTTTTATGAAGGGCAATCCATTCTTCTTGTTTTGGGGCGCCGGTTGCGACAAAGATAAAATCGGGCTCGGATACGGCAGCTTTTGCGGCAACTTCATCACCGTCTCCATCATTGCCATAGCCGTCGCATACCCCGACAACATCGATTTGTGGATACAGTTCTTTTGCTTTCGTTGCGGCTTCCTGTGCGACGCCTGGTTTTGCACCATAAAAGAAGAAGCGATTATGGCCAGGTGCAGCTGTGTTCATAAATTCATGTACAAGCTCATAACCAGGAATGCGTTCAGCGATTGGTGTGCCGAGCATTTTTGCGCCGATTACAACGCCAATACCATCCGCCACGACATAGCTTGATGCCTTTAGTAAACGTTCGTAGTTATAATTTTCTTTCGCTAGCATAATAATTTCTGGATTTGCGGTTACGATTGTAATCGCATGCTCCGTATGAAGCAGTTCATTCAGCACATGCGGCACAAATTCGCTTTTCGTCGTTTGCGCCACGGGTATGCCGAGAATTGGTACAGTGTTCATTACATAACCTCACTTATCTCATGTTTCTTCTATTATACATGAGAAATGTGTCAGTTATTTTACGATTACTTTATCGCCCATTATCTCTTGTACCCAGTGAAGATTTGTATAAGGTGCTGGTGTTTTTCCTTCTACCTTCGCAAGAGGGAATACTTTATACATGCCACCATCTTGAAGTACAGCGGATGCTTTAAAGATTGGTTTATCAACCGTTACATCATCGCCTTGCTTCGTAATACGGAAGCTCGCAGCACCGCCGACCATTGTCTCTACGCCACTTGTGATCGTTGCGTAGAAGTTACCAATTGAATAAAAGACGCTTGTTTTATGACCGTCTTTACCGACAATTTCATCATAAGGTTGGATAACATGTGGGTGTCCACCGAAAATAATATCCCCACCGGCTTTATTGATCACCTTCGCTAAACGGCGTTGCTCGTCATTTTCCTGTGTCACATATTCACTACCCCAGTGCATATTGACAACGACGACATCTGATAATTTTTTGATGTCACGAATTTCGCGTTTAATCTTCGCCTCATCAATATAATTTACTAAGTATTCTTTGTCCTGTGGCACATTGTAGCCAGGATTTGTGCCGTATGTGTAGCCAAGTACACCGACTTTAATGCCATCGATATCAACGACGCGTGGCTTGTTGGCATCCTTTTCAGATTGGTAAGCACCGACATAAGGAAGGTCGTATTTTTCGATATTTTTAAACTGTGTACGCATACCAGGTTCGCCATAATCCATGACATGGTTGTTTGCAAGATTGACCATATCTGTACCGGCTTCTTTAATATCGCGTAAAATAAATTCAGGACTTGAGAACTTAGGATAGCCAGATAGCGCGAAATCATTGCCAATTGCGAGTGATTCTTGGTTTGCAATTAAATAGTCATAGTTTTGTAATGTTTTTTCCATAGGTTGTAGTGCCGGGCTGTAATCTTTGTAGTATAGAATTTGAGTATGTAGTAATACATCACCGATCATTGCTAAGCGTACAGTTGTTTTCTTTTCTTCCTTTGGCTCTGTTTTTTTGTCCTCAGCAGGGGCAGTTACTTTCTTTTCTTCCGTTGCAGTTTTCGCAGATTCATCTGCCCCGTTTGAACATGCGGCAAGAAGGGAAGAAGCCAATAGAATCGATAAAAATTTTTTCAAAAAATCTCAACCTTTCGTCAAATATTGTTAATAAAATATGCTATGATAGTACGTGTAAATTTCCAGTAAATAAAAGATTTTTTCCGCATAATTTAGGAAATTTTACTCATTAACTATTATTCATGAAACTTGCGCATTAATCAATGCGTCATTAGAACTTAGTATGAATTTTAGAAGTAAATAGGGAGCGTGGATGTCGTGACAAATAATAAACGGTATAAACCCAAAAAAGCATCCATTAAGCGAATTGTCATTTCTCTTATTTTGATTTTTGCAGTATTCGTCGGCATTTATGCATTAGTTACAAGCGATAAAACAGCCAACGATGATAATCAAAGTATTCACGATGTACAAAAAGCGGAAAAGGATAACACAAGTGACAAAGATAAAACAAAAGACGAAAACAAGGACCAGACAGAGCAATCAACATCTGGGACAGTATCTGCTGATGACATTACGGATAAAGGGAATAGTGAAGAGGGCGCTAGCAGTACAGTAACGACTGATAGTGATGAAATCGGACCTACGACAACCGAATCTTCTCCGGAGACAACAAATGAAGCGGAAACAAATGTTGTTATGCCAAAAGAAGATAAAGAAACAATTGTAGCAAACGCAATCACAAAAACGTATACAATTTATGCGACAGGGGAGCAAGGCTCTGGATTCTTAATTAATACGAAAGGTGATATCGTCACAAATGCGCATGTTACAGAATTAACAGGTACCGGCAACACAGCGGATGTCGTTGTAGAAAATTCACAAGGACAAGAGTTTAATGGTCGTGTAATCGGTATTGATGACACAACGGATGTTTCGGTAATTCGTGTACCAGATTTAGCGGGTAAAAACCCAATGGTTATCGATACAGCACAAGCGGTTGTAGGAACTGAAGTTGTTGCAATTGGTAGTCCCAATATGCATAGCAACACAACAACAACAGGTAAAATTACAAGTGTAGGCGCCAACTTTACAGATGGCTACGCTTATCGCAATTTGTATGAAATCACAGCTAAATTAGAAGCGGGTTCAAGTGGTGGCCCATTAATTAATAAAGCAACAGGGAATGTAATTGGCATCAACTCTATCATTTTAACAGACCATCCAGAAATTGGCTATTCAATTCCGATGGCGAATGTGATGGATTTAGTGAATAAATGGACAGCATATAGCGATGAAATCGTCTTTGGTCAACATGATCCTGAAGATGAAATCACACCAGAAGGCTCGATTGCATTAGATGAAGAAAATGGCTTTAGCGTACTTGAAAGCTATGTCGATTCACTATACTTGTACATTAATCAAGAGATCGCTTATCCAGGACAACGCACTTATTTAAGCATCATGCAAATCGATAGCGCTGGCGACCAAAAAGCCATCGATACGTTTGGTGAATATTCAACAGAGGATAAATCAAACCAAAAATTAACGTATAAAATGATTGGTAAACCGAAATCAGATGGCGACAAAGTATATGTAACCGTCGAATCTGTCCTCAACTATACAAAAGACGGTAAAAAACAAACCTTAACACAAAATATTACGTACGAATGGGTATTTGAATATGACCAGTACTACGTATCAGATATTATCGTTAATAGCTCTACAGATACAGCGGATGAAGTCATTGAGCCGAGCGGTGAATCAACAGAGGATCCAAATACGGCTGAACCAGAAGAGGACCAACCGCAAACACCTTCAACAGATGAACCAACTGAAGAAGAAGAAGAGCCGATTACACCAAGTGGCGTAGAGGATGAATCACCAGACACTGAAGAAGGCGATTCTGAAGCTTCTAATGGTGAGCAAGATACAGAACAACAACCAGCAACAGATGATGCAGAAACAGACGCAGAAACATCTGATACGGCACAATAACAACGAAGGGGCTCATTGTAGCCTCTTTTTTGTATAAGAAAAGCGCTTGTCCTTCAAAAAATTGAGGGATAAGCGCTTTTCTCTTATATACATTGTTAGTGTTTTTTAGAAATTTATAGATGAAAATTAACGGAAAGTACCGAAGCCTACGATACGTTTATTCCAGTAACCATCGTAAAGGTTAGAGTATTTCACTTGTTTGCCAGCTGCGTGTAATAGACGGTTGTTACCAGCGTAGATTGCTACGTGTGTAATTGAACGGCCATTACCTGAGAAGAATACTAAATCGCCAGGTTGTGCAGCGTCTTTAGAAATCTTTTTAGAAGCTGAATACTGAGCACCAGAAGTACGAGGTAAAGATTTACCTAAAGTGTTTTTGTAAACGTAGCCAGTGAAACCTGAGCAGTCAAAGCCGCCTGGTCGTGTACCGCCCCATACGTATGGCGTGCCTAAGAAGCGTTCGCCGTATGAGATAACGTTAGATGTATCAGCAGATACTTTTTTCGTTTCTGTTAAGTAAGAAGCATTCATCCAACCTTTTTTACCGTTTGCCGTACCGTATACCCAAGTCGTGTTGCCGATTACTTTTTTGGCTGTAAGGCGAACTTTTTTACCGTTTTTTAATGTTTGAACTTTTGCTGATTTTACGTTTGCTGCTTTACGTACGTTCAGTGAACCGTCATAAGAATAAACGAATTTTGTAGCAGAATAGTCTTCTTGTTGTTCAGAAGCTTGTGCCTCGATTGGTTCATTTACTGGGTTTACTGATGTGAATGCTAGTGATAAAGCAAGTGCGCCTGCAGTGAATGCTGTCGTTAGTCCTTTAAAATTCATGTAATAATTCCTCCAAATAGTTAACAATGTTTTTTTATGTATATAATGCGTTGCGTTTACGTTCTGTAATTAAATTTCCTGACACTAACTTTATAGAATTTGAGAATCACTCGCAACCGCATTTTAGTTACAGTTGTATTACAATTATGTAACAAAGGTTAGCTTATTGAAAAAATAACATTAAAATAGTATTTATTTTTCATTACAAATGAATAACAGCATAAATATATCATTTCGTTTTTTGTAAAAAGAAAGGGATAAATGACAGAAAACATCATTTATCCCGATTTTTTTTATAAACGGCCGTAACGAACGAATGAATCCCGCCAATATTTCAGGTCCGAAATACCGATTCCCTTACTTAAAGCAGAAATAAATTTACCATTTCCTAAATAAATTCCGACGTGACTAATGCGACCTTGCATACCGGAGTAGGTTCCTTGGAAGAACACAAGATCGCCTATTTTAGGAGAAGATACAGAAGATGCCATACTCGCATAACCAGCTGCTGTTTTACGTCCACCTAAATTCAGCCCAGCTTCTTTATAGACATAATAGATATAACCCGAGCAGTCAAATCCATTCGGTGTAGAACCACCAAAAACATAGGGCACGCCTGTATATTTTTTAGCAATATTTAAAATGCGTTGTGTAGAATACGAAACTTTTTCAATGGATTGGTTTGTTGCCGTTATTTTTTCAGGTGCTTTTGAAGCAGTTGTCGTTTTTGTTGAGCCTTTAATTTTTAACTTTTGCCCAACGAAAATTAAATCTGATTTTAAATTATTTAACTCCTTTAATGAAGAAACAGACATATTATACTTTGATGCGATGACACCGAGTGAGTCACCGCTTGCGACACTATACGTTTTTGTTTTAGTAGAAGAAACAGGTTTTTTAGAAGCTGGTTCCTTCTTAGGTGTTGTAGGTTTTTTTGAAGTTGTTGGTTTTTTATTTTGTGTGACATCTTTACCTGTTACTTTTAATTTTTGGCTAACGTATATAAAGTCAGAGGACAGCTTGTTTAGCTTTTTCAACTTCGCAACGCTCATATTATATTTCATCGCAATAAGACCAAGCGAATCGCCACTTTTTACGGTATAAGTTGACGTGGTTGTCGTTTTTTTAGTCGTCGTCATTTTACTAGCGGCTTTTTTAGTTGCAGGTACTTTTAATTTTTGGCTTACATAGATGCGATCGCTCGTTAAATTATTAAGCTTCTGTAGTTTCGTGGTAGTTGTGTCATGCTTTAGTGCAATAAGACCAAGCGAATCTCCTTGCTGTACCGTATAAGTTGTTGTTGCTGCTTGGGCAGTTTGTCCGAACGTCATCGTTGCGGCACCAATTGCGAAAGCTGAATATAAGCCTCTTTTCATAGGGACTGTCCTCCTTGATAAATGTAAATTAATGGTTTTAAATATATCGTATTGCTTAATTAAATTTATTCTAGTGAAAAAAACATTTTTCGACAAGAGGTTTAAGTTAAAAGAGGAGGAATGAACGTACTTTGATTTTAGTCCTATAATTAACGAGGACATTAACAGTCTTTTTACCTATATGATAACTAGGTAAAAAAGAACAAAATACTGATATGTTTATTTATACGTTATTTATTTTTTAAATTAGGTATAAAAGCTCTGTTTTTAAATTTAAATGACTATATTTTTGTCATTTTTTAATATAAATAAACGTTTAACCTTAAAAAATGCCTAAAAAAATAAAAAAATCTTGAAGCATAACTCAAACAATAAATGATTTAATATACCTTGTTTTAATAATGATTAAGCTGCCATTTTAAGTTAACATTAGCTATATAGTAAATACGACATGCATTTGTAACAATGCACATTTTTCTATAGTATTTTTTTGATATAACGTTTATACATGCTAAAAATTAAATATGTCAGAAAATATAGATTATTATGAATAATAATGGCTAAATGATGCAAAAGCCGTTTACTTTTAAGTGCAGTAGTAATAGAATGAAAAACTAAGCTGAGAATGCTTATGGAAGCTGAATTTTTGGAGGGACAACATATGGTGGGACAGAATATTATGCGTAATCTAATCGTTCATACGCCGTCAAAGCCGGGGAATCTCGGGAAAGTGACAACGGTAATTGGGGCGCATGGTGGCGATATTGGTGATATTAAAACATTAAAGGTAGGGACGCTGACGACGATTCGTGACATTACGTGTACGGTCGAGGATGCGACAGTACTTGATACGATTGTCAAAAGCATTAATGCGCTTGGCAATGGCATCGAAGTACGTGCCATTTCAGATGATGTATTAAAAGCGCATGAAGGCGGTAAAATTCATATGACAAGCCGCATGGATTTACATTCGATTGAAGATTTACGCCGCGTTTATACACCGGGGGTAGCGAGTGTATGTGAGGAAATCCAGCGTTCACCTGAGAAGGCATCTTATTATACAAGTATCGGGAATACGGTAGCTATCGTGACAGATGGTACGGCGATTTTAGGCTTAGGTAATATCGGGCCGGTTGCCGGGATGCCTGTAATGGAAGGGAAAGCTGTGTTATTTGATCAGCTTGCTGGTATTAGCGGCGTACCGATTTTATTAGATACGAGTGACCCAGATGAAGTCGTTGAAACGGTGAAGCATATTTCACAGGGCTACGGCGGTATTTTATTAGAAGATATTGGCTCACCACACTGCTTTGAAATTGAGGAGCGCTTAAAAGAAGATTTATCGATTCCAGTGATGCATGATGACCAGCATGGGACAGCGGTTGTGACACTTGCGGCGACGCTATCTGCTTGTCGCTATGCGGGCGTTGATATTAAGGATGCGGTTGTCGGTCAAATTGGCTTAGGTGCAGCGGGACTAGCGATTTGTCGAATGCTGATGGCATATGGGGTGAGTGAAGTATACGGTACGGATCCACAAGAGAGTGCGGTCATGCGTCTTCGCCAATACGGCGGAAATGTGCTAAATTCTATAGAAGAAGTAATGGCGCATTGTGATATCGTCATTGCTACGACAGGTGTGAAGGGCTTAATTGACCCATCACTTGTACGCGAGGGACAAATCATTTTAGCGCTATCAAATCCTTATCCTGAAATTTCTCCAGAGGATGCGATTGCGGCAGGGGCAGCCTATGCGGCAGATGGTCGTTTAGTGAATAATATTTTAGGGTTCCCAGGTATTTTTAGAGGGGCACTAAATGCGAATGCAAAGGATATTACGTATCCGATGCTCGTTGCGGCAGCAGAGGCGCTAGTGGAGTGTACACGTCATGGTGATCTTGTACCACCACCACTTGATCATAACGTGCATAAAATCGTTGCTAAGGCGGTAGAGCGTATTGCATTAAAAGAAATGGTACATGAAGGATAACATAAAAAAGAGGCTTTGATAGACGTGTAAAAACAACCGCTCTTATGAATATAAGAAAAACCGGAATCGCGCTGTGGCGCGGTTCCGGTTTTTTGTTGCGAACGCTAAAAAAGGAACAGGACGTATTTGTCTCCGTCTCTTTTAGTAGGCATTATTTTGCTTTTAAGTTTTCAACAGAATATACGCGACCTTCGCCATCTTTAAAGACGATGTGGTCATCTGTAAATTTCGTTGGCGAGTCAATACCAGCAGCCGCAGCTACACGGAATAACCCTTCACGTAAGTTGATAATATAGTTTGTAACACGGAATTTTTTCTCTTCGATGACAAGACCATTTTGAAGTTTTGGATCTGTCGTTGCGACACCTGCAGGACATTCATTTGAACTACATTTTTGTGCCATAATACAGCCTACAGAAATCATAAAGCCACGTGCGATATTAATTAAGTCAGCACCAAGCGCAAGCACAACGGCTGCTTTATCGGCCGTAATTAATTTACCAGAGGCGATGATTTTCACACGGTCACGCACACCGTATTTATTGAGTGCATCATTTAATAAGACGATTGCTGAGTGAAGTGGTAGACCAACAGAGTCTGCAAGGTCTTGGAAGGTCGCACCTGTACCACCTTCACCACCATCGATTGTAATAAAGTCTGGACCCTTACCAGTTTCTTTCATATAGCGTGCTAAATCGTCTGCATCCTCAGGAGCCCCTAAAACGATTTTGATGCCGACTGGTAGGCCAGCTTCAGCGCGCATTTTTTCAATGAAGTTAAATAAAGATTCAAGGTCATGGAACTGGTGGAAGCGGTTTGGTGAGTTGATCGTTTTACCAACTTCTACACCACGGATTTCAGCGATTTCAGGTGTTACTTTATCGCCTTCAACGTGACCACCACGTGTTTTCGCACCTTGTGCTAGTTTTAATTCAAATGCTTTTACTTGTGGGATTGCTGCTTTTTCTTTTAATTTTTCAAAGCTAAATTCGCCCTGTGCATCACGATAGCCGAATAAGCCAGAACCGATTTGTGCGATTAAGTCTGTGCCACCTGCTAAATGGTGAGGAGACACGCCACCTTCACCTGTGTTCATCCAAGAGCCTTCTGCCATACGAATCCCTTTAGATAGAGCTGTAATCGCGTTTTTACCAAGCGCACCATAACTCATGGCAGATTGACCGACCATTGAGCGTACGCGGAATGGCTCGCGGCAATTAGGGCCTAATACGACCGCATCTTCTTCAGGTAATAGCCATGGTTTCACTTTGACTGTTTCTGCATGTTCTTTACGACCAAATAATGTATCTTGGTCCATAATGTATTTTTGAGATTCAATAACTTTACTATTGTCTACGCGCATTTCATCGACTTGCTTTGTAAACATCGCATTGCGAATGTAGAAGCCCTTGTCTTCGAAATCGCGTTTTGAGCCGAATGAAATAACGCTGCCTAAATATTTACCTGGTAATACGATGTGAAGGAAATCTTCACGAGAAAATGGCTTCCCTTTATTATCATCGTCGAATAAGTACTGACGAAGCTCAGGGCCAATTTTTTCAGTTAAATAACGAATACGTCCTAAAACGGGGAAGTTACGTAAGATTGCATGTTGGTTTTGTTTGCGGTCAGTAAGGAAGAAGATTCCAAGTAAAATGACCGGCACTAAGATGACCAATGCGATAATAACAAGCAGTACGATTGCTAAAATCGATGTCCAACTCATATATGTCACGTCCTTTAATTTATTGTCGAAAATGTGAATTCATATCATAACGGAATCAAATATATCACAATAAGAGATTAATTCAAGCATTTTAGAATAGACAGAATGTTCGGACGGCGCTTCTTTTGAAAGCGTTTGCAAGAGAATCTAATTAAAGCTGTAATTTTCTAAGCTAACCCAGCTTTTGCTCAATAAAAAAAGACGAGGAATTTTCCTCGTCTTAAAAAAGTTTTAAGCGTGTTTTTTTTCGTTTACGAATAGTGAAATGACATAGCCGATAATTGCGCCGATGATACCTGGGATTAACCAGCCAAGACCCATTTCAAATAATGGCATGCCACTAACGATATTTTCATACCATGTTGGAGCAATTCCTGCAGCAGCTAAGCCATCGTATAATGACCAGATTGCTGTAAATAGCATACCGAATAAGTAAACGTACTTGCTATCACCGAACCATTTAGATGCTAATGTTAGAAGCATTAGGATGATTGCTGGTGGATAGATGAAGAATAATACTGGTAATGAGAACGTAATTAATTGAGCTAAACCGATGTTTGCGATAAATGTAGTGAAGATCGCGAAAATCCAAACCCATTTTTTATAAGATAGTGCAGGAATGATTTTGTTGAAATACTCAGATGCCGCTGTTAATAAACCGATTGATGTTGTTAAACATGCTAGAACGATTACTGCTGTTAATAGGATATTCCCGAATTGACCGTATAATGCATTTGCAGAGTTTGTAATGATGTCTGAGCCTTGCTCAAATGCACCGATTGTTTGGAAACTTGAAGAACCGATGTAGCCAAGTGATAAGTACACAAGTGCTAAGCCGATTGCTGCGACGAACGCTGCAAATACTGTTGTTTTGATGACTGTTGCTTTTTCGGTTACGTTTTTACCTTTTAATGCTTGGATAATCACGATACCGAAAATTAATGCGGCAAGGAAGTCCATTGTTAAGTAACCTTGTTTGAAGCCTTCACCGAATGCATTGTCGATATAAGAACCTGTCGCTGTGCCAGGACCATCCATTGGTGTCACGATTGCTTTGATTGCAAGCGCTGCAATGACTAATAGAAGAATTGGCGTTAAAATTTTACCAACGCGGTCGATTAGCTTGCTTGGGTTCAGTGCAAAGAATGTAGTTAATAAGAAGAAAATTACCGTAAAGATAGCAAGTGGCCAAGAAGCGGCTGCTGCTGTCTCTGAAAGGAATGGCTTCACACCTAATTCGTACGATACAGTCCCTGTACGAGGTAGGGCGAATAATGGCCCGATTGTTAAGTAAACAACGGCTGTGAAAAAAATACCGAATGCCGGGCTAATTTTACCCGCCATATCTTCAAGTTCGCCGCCTGATTTTGCGACGGTAATAACGCCTAGTAATGGAAGCCCTACACCTGTAATTAAAAAGGCAAAGATTGCTACCCAGAAATGTTCACCTGCTTGTTGGCCAAGTTGTGGTGGGAAAATAATATTACCTGCACCAAGGAACAAGGCGAACAACATGAACCCTACGGAGATTTTTTCTCCAAATGAAAGTTTTGTCATATGTACAACTCCTCTTGTGATGCAATCTTCGAAATGTTCTGATAAATAAGTCTGGAAATCAGGAAGATTGAAAAACTTAAAAAATTTGTTTTGTCTGAAAATTTAGATTAAATTGTAAATAAAATCACTTCAATATACTAACATGAATAAATGAATAATGAAATGTTGAATTGTGTGATAAATCGAAAAAAGGTGTTAATGACTAATTTTTATTTCTTTATATAGCATATTTAGACATAATTGAGTAAGGCGATTTTACTGTCTTGTGATTTTTACTATCTCAAAAGCCACCTATATATTGCATTTTTAATTTTAAATTGTTGAAAAGGGGCTTTCCATAAGTCATTCGGTCCAAAAAAAATGGGTGATTCGTACAAACTGTAAAAAAAATAAGGACTATTGATAAGTAGACGGAAAATAACCTGTAGACAGCAACCAAAAGACGTCAAAAACGTTCTCACCTATGTTGACAACATTTTGAGAAGTGTTCTACGGACGTGAATCGTGCTATAATACAAGATGATTTATGAAAAAATTTGCATAACCTACTATTTAACATAGATAACAATATAAATTTATATAGAAGGAAAGGAGATAAGGCATGTTTTACCTGTCATTGGCGGCGGCTTTCATCGCATCCATCATTTTCACACCTCTTGTGAAAAAACTGGCCTTCCGAATAGGTGCAGTTGACAAGCCTAATCATCGAAAAGTGCATGCGAAAATAATGCCGCGTATAGGTGGTTTAGCTATCTTCTTAGCCTTCCTCGTAGCTGTACTTATTTTAAAACCGACAAATCCAGCGATGATTCCCATTTTAATCGGTGCGTTTATCATTATTATTACGGGTGTTGTCGATGATATGCTGGAGCTATCTGCAAAGGCGAAATTTTTAGGCCAAACAGTAGCAGCAGCAATCGTTATTTACTTTGGCGGCATTCAGATTGATTTTATTAACTTACCATTCGGCGGTATTTTAGACTTTGGTTACCTAAGTGTGCCACTGACATTGATTTGGATCGTCGGTATTACAAACGCTATTAATTTAATTGATGGCTTAGACGGTTTAGCAGCAGGGGTATCAACGATTGCACTTGTGACACTGGCAGCAATGGCCTTCGTTATGGGCAACACGTTCGTACTCGTTATGGCACTTGTACTGGCGGTAAGCTGTATTGGCTTTTTATTTTACAATTTCAATCCTGCAAAGATTTTCATGGGGGATACAGGCGCATTGTTCCTTGGCTTCATGATTTCGGTGCTCGCATTACTGGGCTTTAAAAATGTGACGTTTGTGTCGCTTGTTATTCCCATTGTGATGCTAGGAGTACCGATTTCGGATACGTTTTTCGCCATCGTACGTCGCTTACTGAATAAACAGCCACCCTTCCAACCAGACAAATCGCATTTGCATCACCGTTTACTAAGTATCGGCTTTACGCATCGTCAAACCGTTATTATTATTTATGGGATTGCGGCGATGTTTGGTTTAGCAGCGGTCATCTTCTCGATGGCAAAGCTGTGGGGCGCTATTTTACTTATCCTCGTGCTACTCATTGCACTGGAGATTTTTGTTGAGGTCATTGGCTTAGCTGGCAATCGTTACAAGCCATTATTAAAACTTGTAAGAAAAAAGTAGAGAAGAAGGATGACGAAGAATAAATTCGTCATCCTTCTTTTTTTCGTTCATTTGAAATCGCCCATAACCTCAAGGAGCGTCTTTTGGCTACAACATATTTTAAAATATGTGCCAAAGCAGGCGTATTTATATAGGATAAAATCCTTGTTTATCACGCATCTTGCATAAAGCTGTCAACGAAAATTTTTATTTACGATTTTTTAGCAGATTCCTAGCATGATTCAGAAAGGAAGGGGGCCTGTTTTTGCCCGAAAACGACAAAAACAGGTCTATTTTGACGCACTGCGGGGTAATTTTAGCAGTGAATGATTAGTGGAATGAGAAAAAGCTGTCATTTATTTTCATCATTAGAAAATGCGCCATTTCACAGATCTATTGCAAGCTGCAGCCTTCGAATAAAGCCTAAAATTACCTAAAACGGGCCCTGAAAACAACTGAAACAGGGCGAAAATCGAGCGCTACGGGGTGATTTTTGCCGATATTTTCAAAAAGATTGTGCAAAGTTATCATAACTATCGCCACTCGATGCGTAATTATTTGATGGAATGGAAGCTTTGCGCAAATAGTTAGCCTTTTTCTAGCCCTATTCACTTACAGATGACACTTATTGAAAAATATGTCGTATGTAAAAGACGCTTTCTGAGGAAATCACGAAATTGCGAAGCCGTGTTGAAAAAAACGTATTCATACGAAATAAAAATGAAAGTCATTTGAGATGAAGTTAGCTAGTGTACTAGTGAATTAAATGATGAAGACATGTGGGGTTAAAAATAATACGCAAATTTATCCATGGATGAAATGGTATCAATACTTGGCGAGGAAGCGTTCTACGCCAGTCTAAAGTGCGAAACGTTTTATCTTGAACGGTTTAAACGACAAATAACGTTGTCGTTTAAACCGTTCAAGCATACATCAACTACGATGATCATACGTGAATTTTGGCAAAATTAAACCACCTTTCTCCAGGTGAATATCGGAAAAAGGTGGTTTAATAAGAATTTGACGGTGATTCCTAGGAAAGCGTCCGTCCAATTCAGATGAAAGATAGTATTTTTTTGTTTGGCGTTAATTACCAGAGCCAGAGCTATTATAGTTGCTTTGGAATCCAGTATTTTGTTCAGTTGTAGGCTCTTCTATTACTTCTTCATCTTCTGAAAGATTAAGCTTCGTATCTATCGTTAAGCCTAAATGCTTTTGTAATGTTTGACGTGTTTCGAGCAAGCTATCATCTTGTAGTAGATAGTAATAAATGCCGCTCGACATATCATCACTGCCTTTGAGTGATAGGGAATCGATGTTTGGCATGCCGTTTTGTAGGTATGCGAATAATGATTTCATTTCATCAAATGTCATATCTGTTTGCATATTATTGCCGACAGCTGCTAATACTTTATCGTATTTTGTAAATGATGTGACAGATGTTGCTTTTGACGCAATGGCTTCTAAAATCATTTGCTGGCGCTTGCCGCGCTCGACATCGCTATCTTGGTGACGGGTACGTGCAAGTGCTAAAGCTTCGCGGCCATTCACTTCTTGTGTACCTGGCATTAAGTGAACTGTGCGCTTATCGTTTTCGTCGAGCTCATTAATTTCATAAGGGACATCGACTGTCACGCCACCAAGTGCATCAACGATTTCAATGAAGGCATCAAAGTTTACACGGAAATAGTAGTCAATCGGCACATTCAGTAGGCCTTCAACGGTTTCACGTGTTGCATCAATGCCACCGTATGCATGGGCATGTGTGATTTTATCTTTGTAACCAACAGTTGGAATGTACACGTAAGAATCACGCGGAATACTTACTAGTTTGATAGATTTATCTTTATTATTCAGTGTTGCGACAAGGAGAGCATCTGAGCGTGAGTTGCCTTCGCCTTGGCTGCGTTTTTCACTATCGTCAATGCCGACGATCATGATGGAAATATTGTCTGTTAGTGGCTGAACGCTTTCATCACGTAACTCCGATTTTGTACGAGAATTCTCGACGTACGCATTCTCAGCAGCTTTTTTACCTGAATGAAATAGGTAGTAAATATAGCCGCCGCCAAATGTCAACAGCAAAATTAAGACAACAAGCAAGATTTTCCAAAGACAGCCACCTGATTCTTTCTCTTTCTTCTTACGCTCTTGGCTTTTCGATGTGCGAGATTTCGCATGCGATTTTGCCTTTGACGTAGAAGTAGATGAGCTGCTCCGGGCTTGTTGTCTAGTGCCTTTCTTCTTCTCTGGCATATAGTCAAGCTCCTTTGTAAGGGGAAATGGTTGAAAATTCTAAAAATATTCGTATTATACAACGGATATTATTATACTATGCAATAAGAAATCCGTAAAACGAATTTTAAGTACGGTCAAACTCTAAAAATATGGACTTTACATAATCGATTTGCGTTTGTCCATTCGAAAGGTCGGTCATCCAAGACTGGAATAGCTCGTCCTGTTCTTTAGGAACAAGTACGGTCAGTTCGACGTTTTCAGCATAATCAATGTGGTCTAGTATATAGGTAGAATTGCGAAGTTCATTTTCTAACTTTCCGAGCAATGTGTAATCAGCAATTACTTTTAGCTCATGGTGTAATTTACGTTCTACAACACCAGAGGCATCAATACCTACAGTTGTTGCTTTTCCGTATGCGCGCACTAATCCACCTGCGCCAAGTTTAATACCCCCAAAGTAACGGGTAACAACTACTACAGTATCTTTTAAGTGCTGTTTCTTTAAAACTTCAAGCATTGGGACACCAGCTGTACCACTTGGCTCACCGTCGTCGCTTGCTTTTTGGATTTGGTCATGCTCGCCGATTAGGTAGGCAGAGCAGTTGTGATTGGCGCTACGATGCTCTTTTTTAATACGCTCAATAAATGCTTGCGCTTGTTCTTCTGTTTCCACACGAGCACAGTGTGCAATGAAACGTGATTTTGAAATGATGATTTCGTCGCTTGCAGAGGATTTTAATGTTAGGTAATTTTCTCTCATTTGATTCTCCTAGTAGAAATTTAATGTAAATGATACAATTGTCATCTTTTTAACGCAGGATTTTTATGTGCTTATATCACAATAATGGTATAATTATTGTAAAGAATTTTAGATTTTTGATGTCAGTACTACAAAATACATGCTATTCTATAAAGTATGCATTGTGAGGAGTATTTAGTATGGTTAAAGGAAATAAGATTGACATTCAAGTATTAGATAAGATTTTCAATAGTATGGTCGAAACGATTGATACGTCTAAAAATGATATTTTCACGATTAGCGAGCAATCGCGTCAATCTTTTGAAGAAATGAAATTAGAGCTCGGTATTGTACGTACCAAATTGCAGGACATTATACAAGAAAATGATATGCTAGAAGTTCAGGTAAAGCAAGCTAGAGCTAGACTTGCGGAGGTTTCTCAAAACTTCCGTATTTATTCTGAGGAACAGGTGCACCAAGCGTATAATGCAGCAAATACATTTCAAATTCGTCAGTCTGTTGTTCAATCAGAAGAAAAATTGTTACGCGGACGCCGGGATGACTTAGAAAGAAATATGCGAGGCTTACTTGATACAATTGAAAAAGCCGACCAGCTTGTAAACCAAGTCAATGTAGTACTGAACTACTTAAGCGAGGATTTAAAAGATGTTGGTCCTGCTCTTAAGAATGCAAAAATGAAAGAGGATTTTGCGATTCGAGTAATCGAGGCGCAAGAGGAAGAGCGCAAGCGTATTTCGCGTGAGGTACATGATGGACCGGCGCAAATGCTTGCGAATGTGTTACTTCGCACAGATTTAATCACACGTTCATATGATGAAAAAGGTGTAGAGCGTGCGATTCAAGAACTACGTGATTTAAAAGGGATGGTGCGCGATACGCTACATGAGGTTCGTCGCATTATTTATGACTTACGCCCAATGGCACTAGACGATTTAGGGATTGTGCCGACGCTGAAGAAATATTTAAATTCCGTGCAAGATTATAATGAAGGAACGTATATTGAATTTAGCTCACGTGGTGAAGATCGTCGTATGCCGATGAATTATGAAACAGCCATTTTTAGACTTGTACAAGAAAGCGTGAATAACGCCATTAAACATGGCTCTGCAAAAGAAATTCGTGTGAACTTTGAATGGCTTAAAGAAAATGTTAATATTTCTATAAAGGATAATGGTACAGGGTTTGATATGGCGCTAACAAAACAAAATTCATTCGGTATCGTTGGAATGAAAGAGCGCATAGATTTATTAGATGGTACTATGGATATACAGTCCGAAATCGGACAAGGTACGAGAATTATGTTTATAATCCCCATAAAAAAGGGAACATAACCTTTTGTAGAGGTACTTGAGGAGGAAATTTATTATGACAAAAATTATTATTATTGACGATCACCAATTATTCCGTGAAGGCGTAAAACGTATTTTAGATTTTGAAGATACATTTGAAGTAGTAGCAGAAGGTGATGATGGTATCGATACATTACCTCTATATGAAGAATTCCAACCAGACGTTGTGTTAATGGACATTAACATGCCGCAAAAAAATGGTGTGGAAGCAACTTCAGAGTTAATCGAAAAATATCCTGATGCGAAAGTAATCATTCTTTCAATTCATGATGATGAATCATACGTATCTCACGCATTAAAATCTGGTGCACTAGGTTATATGCTAAAAGAAATGGATGCGGATGAAATCGTAGACGCAATTAAAATCGTTGCAGCTGGCGGCTCATACTTACATCCTAAAATCACAAAAAATCTTGTAGCTGAATATCGTCGCTTAAGCGAACGTGAAAATAAAGGCTCATTCCACCAAACGGAAATCCGTCGTCCATTCCACTTATTAACTAAACGTGAATGTGAAGTCCTGCAATTATTAACAGACGGCCAATCAAACCGTGCAATTGGTGAAACATTATACATCTCAGAAAAAACAGTTAAAAACCATGTTTCAAGCATTCTTCAAAAAATGAATGTAAATGACCGTACACAAGCTGTTGTAACAGCGATTAAAAACGGTTGGGTAGAAGTACGCTAATACCACTTCAAACAGTGGGTAATAGGCGTTAACCTACTTTGAAAAGGAATCGTGCTTCGCGCGATTCCTTTTTATATGCTAATCAGTACATAGTTAAAAAGATTTGAAAAGTTATAAATGTCATATGTTATTTGCCTTTTCATATATATTTTTATAAAATGAACAGTATATGTAGAGGAGTGAAATAATGGCAACTGCAATCGTAACAGACAGCACGGCCTATATTCCAAAGGACGAGCTTGAAAAATATAATATTCATATGGTGCCACTAAGCGTTGTTATTAACGGCGAAACCTATGAAGAAGAAGTAAATTTATCAGCAGACGAGTTTTATGAGAAAATTCGTGGCGGAAAAAAATTACCAACATCTACACAGCCACCAATCGGCAAATTTGTCGCTTTATTTGAAGAGCTTGCAAAAGACTATGATGAAATTGTTACAATTCATCTTTCAAGCGGTATTAGTGGCACATACCAGGGTGCACTTGCAGCCGCGGATATGGTCGATCATGTAAAAGTATATGGTTTCGATACAGAGGTCGCTTGTTATATGCAAGGTATGTATGCGATTCATGCAGCGCGTTTAGCGAAAACAGGTGCCTCAGCGAAAGAAATTTTAGAGCACTTAGAAGAAATGAAGAAAACCGAAAAAGAATTCATTTTAGTAGATGACTTATCTCATTTACAACGTGGTGGTCGTCTATCAGCAGCTTCAGCTTTAATTGGTAGCTTACTACAAGTGAAGCCAATTCTTCATTTCAGCGATAAAGTCATCGTACCATTTGAAAAAATTCGTACGAAGAAAAAAGCATTAAAACGTATTGAAGACCTGTTAGCTGAAGATGTAGCAAAATATGGTGCCATTGAAGCAACCGTTATTCATGCAAATTGCGAGCAAGAGCGTGATGAATGGCTAAATCATTTACGCGCTGAATTCCCAACAGTTGATTTTTATCCATCTTATTTTGGCGCAGTTGTTGGAACGCATCTTGGTGAAGGTGCGCTAGCGATGGGCTGGTTTGCCAAAAAATAGTCGAAAATTAATTTTTGATAAATTTTTTAGCGAAATTCGTAAAAAATGAGTGACAATATAAGCATAAACGGCTAAACTATTTATAATACTAAACAATATCTCAAAGGGGCGTTTCTAGTTTTAACTAGAGATGCTTTTTTTTTGCGCAAAAATCGCTAAAATGGACAAAAATGACAAATGAGGGATGTCCAATGAATGACGAGTTAGCGCGGCTACAGCAGTTTTTAAGCGGGCGTATTTGGCCAGCAGGAAAGCTACCATTTGATGAATCCGTAATCGCAAAAGCAAAAGAGCGACAATTAATTGACGATGTTCAAGCCATTGAGTTTTTAAAAGGAAAGCCGAGCTGCCGTCGCTGTCGTTGTGCATCTTTTGACACCTATATTCGCTATTATTGCGCAAAATGTGATAAAATCTGCGTCTACTGCCGGAATTGCATTCAAATGGGCAGGCTCGCGTCTTGTGATACACTTGTACGCTGGATTGGCGCTACAGCTACGACAGATGTAAAGCCAAAGCTACAGTGGCAGGGACAGTTTACAGCGGCGCAGGCACGTGTGTCACAGGAGCTTATCGATAGTGTGAGGGCAAAGCGCTCGCATCTAGTACATGCCGTATGCGGTGCCGGCAAAACCGAGATTTTATTTGCGGCGATTGAAATAGCACTTTCGATGAACTGGCGCGTCTGTGTCGCAACGCCGCGTACAGATGTTGTGCTCGAGCTTGCGCCGCGCTTTCAGCAAGTTTTCCCAGATGTTACTGTACAGGCGCTTTATGGCGGTGCCCCGTTAGCTACGAGCTATTCACCATTTATTGTGGCGACGACGCATCAGCTTTTTCGCTTTGAAGATGCCTTTGACATTATTTTTGTCGACGAGGCAGATGCCTTTCCGTATACATTTGACGTCGCGCTGCAGCAGGCGGTTGTGAAGGCAAGAAAACAGGACGGTGTCACGATGCTTGTGACAGCGACCCCATCTATAAATATGCAGGCGCAGTTTCAAAAGACTGGAGCCTATTCATTTATTCCAAGACGCTTTCACGGGGCTGACTTGCCAGTGCCTCGCTTTGCGTCCCTATGGTTTTATGACAAGCAGCTACAGATGAATCGTTTACCAAAAAAAATCGCACGCTGGATTAAGAACTGTGAAGACAAGGGCCAACCTTATTTGCTATTCTTCCCAACGATTGCGCTCATGAAACAGGCAGCGCATTTATTTTCAGTGCCGGCTGTCTATGCTGAAGATGCGGAGCGCAAGGAGAAGGTTCTGGCACTGCGAAATGGCGAGGTCGCCGGGCTCCTAACGACGACCATTTTAGAGCGCGGCATTACGATTCCACGTGTTCAGGTCGCAGTTATCGGTGCAGAGTCGGCGATTTTTACAGCGAGTGCCCTTATTCAAATTAGTGGGCGCGTTGGCCGAGCGCAGCATGAGCCGACGGGGGATATTGTATTTTTCCATCACGGGGTGACGCGCGAGATGGATGCGGCAAAACGTGAAATTTTACGCCTCAATGCGGAGGTGAACTAAATGCGCTGCTTACTATGTGATCGTGTGGTTGAAAAGATCGAGACGTGGACAGGGTTATTTAGTCGCCGGCAAAAGTGGACGACCTGCGCTAGCTGTATGGCGAAGTTTGAACGCGTAAGTGAGCAGGCTTACGAGGGCATTCGCACAATTTATGTCTATAATGAGGCGATGAGGGACTGGTTACATCGTCTCAAATTTTCACAGGACGCTATTATTGCGCATGTTTTTGCCGATGAAATAAAAAAGCTATGTAGTCACTATAAAAAGGCCGTGATAGTGCCAATTCCGATGCACCCTGCAAAAAAGCGGGCGCGTACATTTGCACATATGGATGTGCTATTAGAAGCGGCAGGTGTGCGCTATACGCATTTATTAGAAAAAACGACGACGGACACACAAAGTCAGAAGTCACGGGTAGAACGTGAAAATAGTGCTACTTTGTTCACAAGAAATGCTATACAATTAAGGAAAGACACGCATCTTGTTCTTGTTGATGATATTGTGACGACAGGAACGACGATACGCCATGCGCATGAAGTTTTAAAGCGAGATGGTTTTACGCATATAGAGGTGCTCGTGTTCATTTCAGCGAGAAAGTGAAAGGGGGCCTATGACAACATGGGCGAAATTAAGAGCTGTCCAACATGTGGACAACTATTTAACTACAACGGAATTCGTGAAGTATGTGCAAACTGCGCGGCGGAAGAGGAAAAGAAATACGAAGAAGTGTATCGCTTTTTACGTCGTCGTGAAAATCGTGCGGCAACGGTTGAGCGAATTGTGGAAGCAACGGGCTGCACAGAGGAATTATTATATGGATGGGTACGTCGCGGACGCTTGCAGACAGCGCTATTCCCGAACCTAGGCTATCCATGTGATAATTGTGGTCATTTAACGACGACAGGGAAATTATGCGATAATTGCACAAATAAATTGCAACGAGATTTGAATCAATTTGAGGCGAGTAAGGAATTCCGCGAGTCAATTGAAAAAAATGAGCGCGGTACGTACCTATCAGAAAAACGGACACGCTAGACCTAGCACTATTTTAATAGTTTTTGAATTTGTAACAGAAAATAGTACTACGTAATCATGCATTGTATAGTAACATCAACTCTTTTATCGGAAAATCACTTAACATACCCTCCCCACATCCGAAATAATGGGTAAAGATAGTGAAGAATGATAAAGGAGGTTCTAGTTATGAAAGTTCAAGGATACGGTGTTAATGCAGTGAATCCATATAAAAATCAACAAGTAAAAACGAATGAAGTGAAAAAATCGAGTCTATCTTTTCAGGATCAACTTGAGATTTCGTCGCAAGCGAAAGATTTACAAGGCGTAAAATCGTATGAAAGTGAGCGCGCGGACCGTTTATCAGAGTTGAAATCACAAATTCAAAACGGCACGTACAAAATTGATTCAGAGAAGCTTGCAAAAGATTTATTAAATCACTTCCGTAGATAGCGAGGAAATCAAATGTCTATCGAACAAATCAATACGATTATGGCAAAACTAAATGTCATGCATAAAAGTTTAGTGAAGCTCGCAGACCATAAAACCGAGCTGATTACGAACGGGGATATGGAAGGCATTAAGAAAATGATCAATGACGAGCAATCGCATATTTCTGCTATCTCTCAGCTAGAGGGACAACGCCAGCAAGCGGTGCTACGTTATTTTAATGGGCAACAACTAGCGCCCGGGACGCAGCCGACCATTGAACAGCTGATTGCACTTGTGCCGACGACACAGGAGAAGATGCAGTTACAACAAACACGTGACGAGCTATTGCAGACGGTTGAGCATTTACAAAAAACGAATGAATTGAATCAAAAATTATTATTCAATTCACTGCAGGTTATTAATATGACCGTCGATATGATGCGCCCACAGCAGGATAACTTTAACTACGGCGAATCACAAGGTCGCCGCAGTAATGCATCGACAATTGGCCGCTTTAATTCACAAGCATAGAAAATGTTGCCTCACCGAGAAGCGGAGAGGCCTTTTTTTATGCGCCAAAAATAATTTTACACTTGAAATCTCGCATCCGATGCCGATGAAAAATACAGAACATAAACGTAGCGAAACACTTTTTTAGGAGGATGAAACATGGCAATTTCAACATTTATGGGCCTTGAAACAAATAAACGTGGCCTAACCGCACAGCAAACAGCCCTTTACACAGTCGGGCATAATATTTCAAACGCCAATACCGTCGGCTACACACGCCAGCGCGTAAACCTAGAAGCAACACATGGCTTCCCAGGTGTAGGGATGAATGCACCAATGCTTGCAGGACACTTAGGAACAGGGGTGACAAGCCAGTCCATTACACGTGTGCGTAATGAGTTTGTTGATAAGCAGTACCGTCAGGAGACGAATAATTTAGGCTACTGGTCACAGCGTACAGATGCGATTAGTCAAATGGAAGACATTATGTCAGAACCATCAACATATGGGCTAAATGCGGCATTTGATGAGTTCTATACAGCGTTACAAACGTTGGCAAATACACCTAAAGATTCAGCGGCACGTCAGGTTGTTTATACGAAAGGCTCTCATTTAGCTTCTTCATTTAACTATATGAATAAGCAAATGACGCAAGTACAGCAAAATTTAAAGGCAGAAACAATTAATACTGTTGATAAGGTCAATTCGATTCTAGAACAAATTTCGGCACTAAATAATCAAATTAAGCAGGTCGAGCCTAATGGCTACATTCCAAATGATATTTATGATGCACGTGATTTATTATTAGATGAATTATCAAGCTATTTGCCAATTACAACAGAAAGCACATACTCTGGTGGTCTTGCAGGCTCTGATGCAGAAGGCGCATTGAATGTTTATTTTGTAGAGGCAGATGGTAGTAAGACAATGCTTGTTGGTTCAGATAAAACGGGCACGCAGCAAAATGGTAAAGATTTATATGGAAAATCTGTTGCATCTCGTGTCGAATTAATGACAGGACAAGCTGTTGATGCAAATGGTAACGGTGTTGGCGGTACAGCTGTTGGAAATGATGATACGTTTACACCATTTTCAGGTATTCAAGTTTCACGTACATCTTCTACTTCTGTAGCAGGAACGGTTGCGATAGATGCGACAACGGGAGCAGCTACATTAAGTAATGGGACAACGAATTTTATTGTGACAAAAGATGCCGCTACTGGAAAATATCAATTAGATCCATCAACACCAGGTACAATCAATCCAGCTACAGGTGTTATTACGGTGACGGACCCAACTACAGGTGCCACAACAACGGTAACACCTACAATTGACGGGTCAGAAAATATTACCGCTGTAAAGTTTGCGACAGGGCAAAGTACGTCAGACGGAATTACGTTCAACACGATGTCGATGGATAAAGGAAAACTAGCGTCTTACGCGACGTCATATGGCTATACGACGCAAACAAATAGTTCAGCGCCACTCGTAACGAAAGGATTTTTCTACGACAAATTAGCGGAGCTGGATAAATTAGCAGGCGAATTTGCGAAAGAATTTAATGCCATACACACAAGTGGCTATGCTTTAGAAAGTGCAACGCCAGCAAGTGCGTTCTTTGATACAACAGATGGTAGCCCAATAATTAATGCTGCTAATATCAAAGTAAGTGATTTGATGAAAGACTTTAATAATATTGCAGCTTCAGATGCTGCGCAAGAAGAAGGAAACGGCAATATTGCATTGAAACTTTCTAATCTAAAAACTACAACAATTGCTGGATTAGGAAATACTTCAGCAGGTGGTTTTTATTCGAAAATGGTTGCAGATGTTGGTACAGAAGGTGAAAAAGCAACTAAGATGGCTTACAATTCTGGGACACTACAATTAACTATCTCAAATAATCGTGATTCGATTAGTTCCGTCTCACTTGATGAAGAAATGACGAATATGATTATGTTCCAGCAAGCATATAATGCATCAGCACGTATGATGACGGCTATTGATGAAATTTTAGATAAGGTGATTAATGGTATGGGACGAGTAGGTTTATAAGGAGGAGAAAGTAAATGCGTGTAACACAATCAATGCTTTCAAGTACGATGCTTCGTAACTTGAGTAATAGCTATAATAAAATGGGACAATGGCAAGAGCAACTTTCAACAGGGTCTAAGCTGTTACGTCCATCAGATGATCCGGTAGGTGTGACGAGAGCAATGGGGTATCGTACGCAACTAGCGCAAAATGCACAGTATGATACAAATCTAGATACTGCTTCAAAATGGCTCGACACAACAGATACAGCCCTAGGTTCCTTAGGAAGTGCGATGACACGTGTACAAGAATTAATTACACAAGCAGCTAATGATACGAATCAAACCGTTGACCGAGAAAAAATGTTACTAGAAATTAAACAAATTCGCGAAGAAGTTTACGATATTGCTAACACAAAAATTGGAGACGAATATATTTTTAGTGGGACTCGTACAAGTGAACCATTATATACAAAAGATGCGGCTGGCAATTCTATTGTGAATCCAAAGGCAACGAATGCTGCACCAAATACAAGCGGGTTTGAAAGTTCATTTAATGTAGAAATTTATAATGATATTACACTTGATGTGAATACAACGGGTGCAATTAATATGTTTGGCAAATTAGATATTGTATTCGATAAAATTGAAGCGGCTCTAGCGGGAACAAATGGTGTAACAAGTGGTGCTGACATTGGTAGCATTCTAGGTGGCACAAATTCTCCAACAGATAAAGCATTTGAAACGATTCAAGGTTCCATTGATTTATTATTAAGTAAACGTGCTGAAGCAGGCGCTAAACAAAACCGCGTTGACATGATGTCAGACCGCTTGGCGATACAAAAAGAAGTACTGACGAAACAACAATCAAACGTTGAAGATGTAGAATACGAGGAAGCAATCACGAATATGATTACACAAGAATCTATTCACCGTGCAGCATTGTCTGTTGGTGGTCGTATTATTCAGCAAACATTAGTTGATTTCATTCGTTAATTTTAACGCTCGCGGTTGCGGGCGTTTTTTAAGAGGTGAGGAAATATGAAATTAGATCGTGTGGACATTCGAACGACGGATCAAAAGGTAGAAATTCATTCAACGCAGCCGCGACTGCGCATGCATACAACGAATGCACAGGTGAACATTGAGCAGCCAGCAGCTATTCTTGAAATGAGCTCAAAGGCGGCGAAGCTATTAATTGACCAATCACAGGCATGGCGTGATATGGGTTTACTGACACCAATGGAAGCAGGGGACCAGGCTGCACAAAAGGGACTGCAAGACGCTGCGGCGGGCACAGCAAGACGAGCACGTGAGGGAAATCAAATGATGCAAATTTCAGGCGGTCAAAATCAACTACAGGCCATTGCAGAAAATATTGCACAACCACCGCAGCCGAGCCTTGGTATCAAATGGATTCCATCCGTCAATTCAGTGAAAACAACGTATGTGCCAGGCCGTTTAGACATCAATATTACACCGCAAAAGCCACGCTTTGATGTTAGAATAGGGGATGTAAGTGGTCAATTTACACCAGGAAATGTAACGGGTACGACGGTGCAGCGTGCATCTGTTGAGACAACGGTAATTAAGGGAGATTAGGCGATGAATATTCAAACGAAATTTTTAGGTGCAGTAGATGTAAAGGAAGAAGCAATTATTACATTTCCAGAGGGCATTCCGGGCTTTCACGATGAAACGCAGTTTGCGCTCATTCCATTAAATGAAACATCACCATTTTTAGTGCTACAATCTGTGAAAACGGAAAAGGTCGGCTTTATGGTCGCAACACCGTATGCCTTTAAAGCAGATTATTCATTTGATTTACCACAGGACGATGTCGTACAGCTTGAAATCGAGCAGCCAGAGGACGTATTTGTCTATGCTATCCTGACGTTAAAGGATACACTGGTGGAATCAACGATTAATTTATTAGCACCCGTTGTAATAAATGAAAAAACAAAATTAGCGAAGCAGCTTGTTCTACCAACAGAGGATGAAAAATTACTACGCTATCCAATAAAGAAGGCAGCAGAAGGAAGTGTAAAGTAGATGTTAGTATTGACGCGTAAGCCTGGTGAAACGGTGATGCTCGGTGAAGACATTCAAGTGAAAATCGTATCAGTCGATGGTGATCAAGTCAAAATTGGCATCGAGGCACCACGCGCACTGAAAATTTATCGACGAGAAGTATATGAAGCTATCCAGCAGGAAAATGAAGCGGCACTTGAGGCGAGTGACTTAAGTGTTCTAGATGGCTGGGAATAAAGCTAAGAGGAAACGCCTTTCACAGATTTGTGGGAGGTGTTTTTTTGAGGGTAAAAAGAACTACTGCGAAAATCACTAAAAATGAATATAGAAAAAATCGAATAAATATCCTATTAAAAAGAAAATATTCTAAATTTACACATATAAAAGTTCTCCGATAAAAGTAACAATGACAGGAAGGGAGGAATACGAATGAATATACGTCATAACATTTCAGCATTAAATACGACGCGTCAGCTAGGAATGGCGAATAAAGGTGTGTTTAAAAATACCGAAAAATTATCAACTAGCCTGCGTATTAAGCGAGCAGGTGATGATGCGGCTGGACTATCAATCTCAGAGAAAATGCGGGCTCAAATTTCAGGCCTAGATAGAGCAAATAAAAATGCGCAAGACGGCATCTCGCTTATACAGACCGCTGAGTGGGCACTCGCAGAAGTTCATAGTATGTTAAATAGAAGGCGCGAACTAGCGGTACAGGCTGCGAATGATACAAATACAGCAGATGACCGTCAGCAATTGCAAAAAGAGCTAGAGCAATTATTTGAAGAAATTGATCGTATTGGGCGAGATACTGAATTTAATACGATGAAGCTATTTGATGGCACAACAACTAATTTACAAATTCATTTTGGTGCAAATGAAAGTCAGACGACTAGTATTGTATTAGAGGAAGTATCGACAACTAATTTGCAGTTAGCAACTGTTGATATTAAAACGCAAGCCAACTCAGAAGCAGCGATTACAGCACTGGATAATGCAACTGAAAAGATATCAGCGCAGCGCTCTAGGTTAGGCGCACAGCAAAACCGTCTAGGTCATACTGTAAATAATAATTCGATTACGAGTGATAATACGTCATCAGCTAATTCAATTATTCGAGATGCCAATATGGCATTCGAAATGATGGGACTTACAAAAAATCAAATTTTACGTGATACAATGCAGTCAGCTTTAAGTCAAGGAAATCAAAAGGGCAGTGAAGTTTTAAATCTTTTGAAATAAATTTAAAAAAAGGGTTAAACATTTTAAATCATTCACGATATATATAGTGTGAAGCAAGACACTTGCTAAGCAACTCCACAGGGACGTGGAAATTAAAACATTCAAGGAGGAATCTCACAATGAGAATTCAACACAATATCGCAGCTTTAAACACACACCGTAACTTAGGCATGAACAATGCAGCAGCTTCTAAAAACTTAGAAAAATTATCTTCAGGTTACCAAATTAACCGTGCAGGTGATGATGCTGCAGGTCTAGCAATTTCAGAAAAAATGCGCGGCCAAATTTCTGGTTTAGACATGGCTTCTAAAAATGCTAGTGACTCTATTTCATTAATCCAAACTGCAGAGGGTGCTCTTAACGAAACACACTCAATCCTACAACGTATGCGTGAATTAGCAGTACAATCTGCCAACGATACAAATACAGCAGATGACCGTTTAAAATTACAATCAGAAGTGGATCAGTTAGCAAAAGAAATCAACCGTATTTCAAACACAACTGAATTCAATACGAAAAAATTATTAAATGGTAACTTAGAAGGCGCTTCTCAAACTAAAGCAGCAGTAACATCAGTAGCTGAAGTGAAATCAGTAGCAGGCGTAACAGCAGTAGCATCAGCAACAGCAGTAGCATCAGTAGCAACAGTATATACAGGTGCTGCTAATTCAACAGTTAAAACACCAGGAGTAGCAGCAAGCCCGTCAGTAGCGGCAGTAGCAGGCGTAACATCAGTAGCGGGAGTACAAGGTGTTGTTGGAGTAGCCTCAACTGTTACAGATGGTAAATTAACATTCCATATTGGAGCTAACCAAGGTCAAACAATGAACCTAGAAGTTGGTAAAATGGATGCTAAAACGCTTGGCGTTGGTAATGCGAACGACGAATTTGCTAAAGGTATTGATATTAAAACACAAGCAAACTCAGAATCAGCAATTACAACTATTGATGCAGCAATTAACGCTGTATCAGCAACACGTTCTAACTTAGGTGCAGTACAAAACCGTTTAGAGCACACAATTAATAACTTAGGTGCTTCATCAGAAAACTTAACAGCAGCAGAATCTCGTATTCGTGATACTGATATGGCGAAAGAAATGATGGAATTCACTAAAAATAACATCTTAACTCAAGCTGCACAATCAATGCTTGCTCAAGCTAACCAACAGCCACAAGGTGTTCTTTCTTTATTACAATAATCAAAAATCAATTTATAAAAATGCAACCTCACTATGGGGTTGCATTTTTTATTTAAAATAGATAAATGTAAGTTATTTATTTTTAAACTCTACTACCGATAATAGTGATAGAGGTGAATAAAGATGTACGATATTTCATATGAATATGCTAAAAATCAACAAAAAATATTGAAAATTAATGATATATATATTGAAAGTAAGATAAATCCAAATAAAGAAGCAGAACGTATTATTGAAAAAGAATTATCAGATTATTATACACATATTGTTTTTGGATATGGTGTAGGTTATTTATCAGAAAAAATGCTTCAGAAAATTATAAACGAAGATGTTAATGGCGGACAATTATTAATTATTGATCCATTGCTAGATGAAATTCGAGACACTGTAACCGGGTGTAAACAGTACATTTATTCAATGAATGATATGAATGTTCTTGAGTCTGTCATTGATTTTTATTTACATCAAACACATAATCGCGTCAAAGTTATTTGTACGAAGAATTATGATACTTTATTTGCAAGTGAATATACGAAGTTTTTAAATATATTAAAAAAAAGAATGCAAAATTTTTCTAATAGCTTATATACGGTGACATCTACTAGTATACAATGGCAAAAAAATATTATTCATAATATCATGAACTTGCCTACAGATGGTACACTGTATGATTTAGAATTTGAAACGCATATTCCAGTAGTTGTTATATCAGGGGGACCTTCACTAGCAAAACAATTAATTTTATTGAAAAAGTATGAGAAATGCGTACTGACTATTGTTTCTGGCTCTACAATTAATTCTGTGTTGCAGGCTAATATTGTTCCAGATTTCGTAGTTTCTGTAGATGGTCGACTTAGTCATTATGAACAACACTACGAAAAATTAAAAAATATTAGTAGTAGTTTAATTTATTCGATGGAAACACATTTTAAAATTAGAAAATCGTTTAATAAAAAAGGGTTTGCCTTCTTTACTCATGAATCGCAAGCTTTAGAGGAGTATGCAAAAAAAAGCTTACGTTTATCGATGATGGGGTTAAATATGGGAACTTCCTGTGCTAATTTTGCCTTTACCATTGCTTCTTTAATGACAAAAGGACCGATTGCTTTTATTGGACAAGACTTAGCTTTTACAAATAATGCCACACATGCAAATACGAATAAGGATTTTCATGAATTAACAGAGGAAGAAATTGTAAAAAATCAGTATTTTTATGTTGAAGGATACAACGATGAAGAAGTATTAACTAGTTTAACAATGAACGCAATGAAGGAAAGCTTTGAGAAACAAATTCGAATGGTTGAAAATCCTGGGAGAGTATTTAACTGTACAGAAGGTGGCGCAAGAATTCAAGGTATGAAACAAACTAGCTTTTTGAATTTCTTGTCTAGTAATGTAGAAGAAAAATATGAGTTTCAAAAAGAACGTTTGTTAGCAAGTACTCAAGAAGGAAAATCTACTTATGTACCTTTTGAAAATTTATCTAAAGAGATCATAATTTATGAAGAAATTACATCTTTAATTGAAGGGAAGCTTGAAAATTTAAATAAAGACAATGAGTTATTACAAAACGAAAATTTGATTTTAGAGGATTTATTACAAAATAATGAAGAGCTTTCAATTTTTATTAAAACAATCAATGAGCTATTCTTACAAGTTCCTATTTGGAAGGTGAAACAAACTGTAGATTGGCAATTACATGAATCTTATCTGTCAAAAAAAGGAGATACAGATTTAGAAGTACAAATCCATATTTATCATAAAAATATTGCTATGCTGGAAGTTTATTTAAAAATCTCTAAAGAATTTAGTGAATATATTAAAGAGATTTTAGAAGAGGGGTCTGAGAAAAATGTCTAAAGAAATAGAATTAACATGGGAAGAACTAGAAAAAAATTTAATTAAATATAGTGTTCAAATACCAAATGGATGTGAAAAAATTGGTGAATATTTACGAAATAATAATATAGAAATAGCTGTTGATAATATAAATAACTTGTTAGAAGGATTAAACTGGATTATTCGAGTGAAAAATTTTAGTTTGGTTGAAAATATAGAGTTTCCTCTAGATATCGTTAAAATTCTTCAAATTTGGGCTGATTTTAATGGGAAGCTGGCTGAAAGAAACTATGATGATGCTGCAGATATATTAGAGTATGAGTTTGTTGAAGAATTTGCTGTGTTAAATAAAAATTAAGGATTGATAGTAATGAATATTATTTGTGTAATTCCTGCAAGATATAATTCAAGTAGATTTAAAGGAAAACCATTAGCAGATATAAATGGTAAGCCTATGATTTGGTGGGTATATCAAAATGCGATGAAAGTAATAGAGTTTTCTAAAGTGATTGTTGCGACAGACGATGATCGAATTATAGAAGTTTGTAATAAATTAAATATGCAAGTTGTTAAAACATTAGATACACATAAAACCCCATTAGATCGTATTCACGAAGTTTCTATTAATGAACAGGCAGATTATTATATGTGTATTAATGGAGATGAACCATTAATTCTTCCTAATACAATGAAAGAATTAATTCCAAATACAGTGAATAATTCAGAAATTTGTGTTGTTAATGCAATGACAACAATAAAAAATTCTCCTGAAGTGATTGATTTTACAAATTTAAAAATTGTAACTAATGAAAAAGGAAATTGTTTATACATTTCGCGAAGTCCGATACCTTATCCAAAGGGGAATTTAAACTTTGAATATAAAAAATATGTAGGTATTACAGTCTTAAATAAACGGGCGTTAGATTTTTATAATACGACTAAAAGAGGAGTTATAGAATCAATCGAGGATAATGATTTAATTCGCTATTTAGAAAATGGATATAATGTTTCAATGATTGATGTAGAATGTGATGTTTTATCAGTTGATACAGAGAAAGATTTAGAAATCGTAAGGACATTAATGAAGTAAATGAGGTAGATAAAAATGATTCAAATATTAGATTGCACTTTACGAGATGGCGGATATATTAATAATTGGTTCTTTGGAGAGAAAAATATAAAAAATATCATGATAAATTTAGAAAAGGCGAATGTTGATATTATTGAATGCGGATATATTAAAGATAAAGCTAAGTTAGATAAAAATAGCACTATTTATCCAGGATTTGTAAATATAAGATCTCAAAAAAAATCCGATACATTATATGTTGGCATGATTAACTATGGTGAATTTGATATTTCTAAAATTCCTTCATGTGATAGTAACACATTAGATGGTATAAGAGTCGTTTTTAAAAAAGAAGAATGGCAAAATGCAGTAATATATGCAGAAGCAGTGAAGAAAAAAGGCTATAAAGTGTTTATACAGCCGATGGCAACTATTAATTATACAGATATGGAACTTTTAGGGTTGATTCAAGAGGTGAATCGAATTACACCCGAGGCTTTATATATAGTAGATAGTTTTGGTGTTATGAATCGAAATGATTTACTTAGACTTTATTATTTATTAGAAAATAATTTATTTCCAAACATTAAAATAGGTTATCATGCACATAATAATTTGCAACTAGCGTTTTCTAATGCACAAAGTTTGGTTGAAGAAAGTAAAAAAAGAGATATTATTATAGATTCTTCTATACAAGGGATGGGAAGAGGTGCTGGAAATCTAAATACAGAACTATTTGTAAAGTTTTTAAACGAAACTTATGATACAGATTACAATATCTATCCACTCTTGAAAATAATAGATGAAACAACTTCTATTGAGTATAGTAAGAATTACTGGGGATATTCGTTGCCACACTATTTATCCGCACTTTATAATTGCCATCCAAATTATGCAACATACTTAAATGATAAAAATACTTTAACTATAAAAAATATGGAAGAAATTCTATCTTCTATTAGTTTAGAGCGTTCTCAAAAATTTGATAAATTATATATTGAAAATTTATATAATGATTTTCAAAAGAGCGTTATAGATGATGAGTGTATTTTAATTAATTTCAGAGAGATATTCAAAAGTAAAGAAATTTTAGTATTAGCTTCTGGAAAAACAATTGAAACAAATGAAGAAGAGATTAAAAAATATATTACTAAGGATACTGTTGTAATTAGTGTTAATTTTATACCTAAAAATATAAAAATTGATTGGCTATTTATTAGTAATGCAAAAAGAGCAGAAAAAATATTACTTAAAGAAAATATTCCATGTATTGTAACTTCTAATTTACAGATAACTTCCGATAATAAATATATAGTTGATTATAATAGTCTTTTAAATTTAGTAGATCATGTGTCAGACAATGCGATGCTAATGTTGTTAGAGTTTTTAAAAAATGTTGGTATACGTCATATATTGTTAGCAGGTTTCGATGGTTATGGTCATACACAAGATTATGTGGATTCTGAAGATAATTTGCCAATGTCTGAATTGAAAAAATCGAGAATCAATAGTGGAGTTATAAAGGTTTTAGATAAATATTTGGACTGTATGGATATTGACTGGATTACAGAATCTATATATAACAAACATTCAAGTAAATTAGCTTATACAGAAGGAAGGTAAGTAGTTATGAAGTTAGGAACAACTGAAATTGAATTTCAAAAAAATATTTCAAATCATTCTAATGGAATATCAATAAATAAAATTAATCAAAAATCAAATGATATTCATAAGTCTAAAGTGGATATTTCTGAAATGACTGATGAAAAGGGTAATCCAACTGAACAAGCTTATCAAACAGCTGTTAATAAGTTGAATGAATTTATGGAACATACACAGAGAAATTCTAAATTTATTTTTCACGGCGATTTAGAGCGTTATTATGTCGAAGTAGTAGATGCTCAAACACAAGAGGTTGTAAAAGAAATACCACCTAAAGCTTTATTAGATGCTTATTATGAAATGCAAAAACTAGCTGGGAAAATTTTTGATACACAAGCATAGTGAGGAGGAACAATAATGGCAACAGTAAATGGTACTGCAAGCTCTCAAGCAGCTTATTCTTACTTACAATATAAAAATAAAATCGGTGGTCTCGTATCAGGTATGGATATCGATTCGATTATGGAAAAATTAATGAAGGCTGAAAGCTCTCAAATGGAGAAACTTCAGCAACAAAAGCAAAAATATGAATGGAAACGCGATGCTTATCGTGAAGTCAATACATCGTTGACAACCTTCCAACAAGGTATTTTTGATAGCTATGGTAAACAAAGCAGCTGGAATACGAAAACAGTTGCTAATACAGGTAGTGATAAAGTAACAGCTACGGCTACATCTTCTGCGGCAGGAAAGTTAGAAATTACATCAGCAACACTAGCTACATCTGGAACTGTGCAAAATACATTAGCGAACACATATTCATCTACTCAAAAATTAGCTGATTTTGGTATTGCGTCAACAGCAGGGAAGTTTGCATTTTCTATTAATGGAGAAGATAAAGTTGTTGAATATTCTAAAGATGATACAGTCGATTCATTAGTATCTAAATTAAATTCAGCAGGTGCTAATGCACAAGTAGAAAAAGGTCAGCTAGTTATTAGAGCTGATATTAAAGTAAGCGATGCTTCCTATTCTAAAACATTTGCTAATAAGTTGGGTTTTTCTTTAGAATCTGATGGCAAATTAACTAAGGATTCAATTGGGCAAGCAGTTAGTTCACAAACTTTAGTTACTACTGAAATTTCATCATCTAATCTTAAGTCGACATCAAAGCTTTCTGAGCTAGGGTTAACAAATGGCACATTTAAATTAGTTGGGTTAAATGAAACAGGAACAGACTTTATCGAAAAAGAAATTACGTTTAAAGAAACTGATACGGTAGAGTCTTTACTGACTAAAATCAATTCATCTGGTGCAGGTGTTACAGCTGTTATGTCCGGCAACAAAATTTCTCTAACATCTAATACAGCAGGTGCCGGTATTGACGGGAAAGTCATGGGTGTTACAGAAGATAATCAGGGTGTATTTAAAAAGTTAGGCTTCTTCTCAAATGAAGGTTCTAATACAGGTGCATTTGCAACTACAGGTGCAAAAAATGGTTCATTAACTGTAAATGGTATGACAATTGAGCAATCATCTAATACGTATAATGTAGCAGGGTATAAATTAGAAATAACGAAAGCAATTGATGCAGGTTCAAGCATTAACATTACTTCTTCTTCAGATGTTGATAAAACAATTGATAAAGTTAAAGAATTTATTGATACTTATAATGGTTTAATTAAAGATTTAAATACAAAAACAAGTGAAAAAAGAAATGTGGATTATAGCCCGTTAACTGATGCACAAAAAGCTGAAATGACGGATGCAGAAATTACAAAATGGGAAGAAAAAGCAAAAGCGGGTTTATTAAAAGGAGATAGCAATATTAATAGTGCGCTTTCTTCAATGCGAACGGCATTATCGCAATATGGTGGGAAAACAGGTGATACGTTAGCAAGTCTAGGTATTACAACATCTAAAGCATATACAGATAATGGGAAATTAGAGGTTGATGAAGATAAACTACGTAAAGCTTTAGAAAAAGATCCCGATGCGGTAACGAGAATTTTTACGGGCGATACTTCAACTGGTGAAGAGGGTATTGTTTCTAAACTACGTACTGCTGCACAAAATGCAGTTAAAAATATAGAGGTTAGCGCAGGAAAAGCGACTTCTACATCAGAAAAATCATATTCTTTAGGCAGAACTATTTCAGATTTAACATCAAAAATTGATGATTGGAAAGATCGCCTAAAAGATATCGAGGAGCGTTACTGGAAGCAGTTCTCTGCAATGGAGACGGCGATTCAAAAAGCCAATAGTCAATCATCTATCTTTGCACAGTAATTAAGTATTTAAAAGGAGTTGTTTCGTTTGTCAGTACAAAATGCATATAATGCATACAAAAAAAATAGTGTTACAACCGCGTCCCCGGGTGAACTGACATTAATGCTTTACAATGGATGTATTAAATTCATCCACCAAGCAAAAAAAGCAATTGAAGTAAAAAATATTGAAGCGCGTAATAAATATATTCAAAAGGCGCAGGCCATTTTGAATGAATTAATGTCTACGTTAAATATGGACGTACCTGTTTCAAAAAATATGTTTGATTTATATGACTACATGTATCATCAATTAACGCAGGCTAATATTAATAGCGATAGTGCAATTCTTGATGAGGTAGAAAATTTAACAATCGAATTCCGAGACACGTGGAAGGAAGTCATCCAAATGAATCGTCAACGCCAATATACAGGGAATCAAGTGTAATGGATTTGATGAAGCAGCTTCTGCTATTATCTGAAAAACTCTACTCTTTTTTAGAGAAGGAGCCTGAGGATAAAGAGGATAAACGTGATGAGTATATTTCATACGTGAATAAATTACTTGATGCGCGTGGGCAAACGATTGATCAGCTTCAGGCATTGCCTGTCAATCCAATCATTGGCCACGAATACGAGGCGCAGCTACGAGCGCTTGATAAAGGAATTGTTGAGCGTCTGCAAAGCTTTAAACGAGATATTGCGAATGATATGAAACAGCTTCAAGCATCAAAAAAATCAGAGAAACAATATCATGATCCCTATAGTGCCTTTTACAATCGTGACGGCACTTATTACGATAAACGTAAATAAAGAAGAGACATTAGCGAATAGGCTAGTGTCTCTTTTTCATTCTCTCCCTTTAGTTCTTCCACTTTCTACCGATACAAAAGGTATAGAAAGTAACGAATACTTAGGGATTTAGGATGAAAGGAATGATTTTCGGGTGCATAAGAAAATTTTAACGACGAGTCTTGCGATGGCACTGACTGTACCGGGTTGGTTAACAGCGGCTTTTCCAGATGGTGGTCAGGTAGCAGAGGCGGCAACGAAGAAGCCAACGAAAAAGGCGAAGGCGGTTATTAATAAAATTAAAGCGATTAATTCAAAAAAGACGAATTATATTGCGAAAACGCGTGCGGCGAATAATGCGTATAAAAAGTTATCAACAACGGATAAAAAGCTTGTCAGCAATTACAGTACGCTGAAAAAGCATTTAGCGAAAATTGCGCCACTAGAGAAAAAGATTACGACGCTGAAAGCACAGGTCAATTCGATTACGACGAAAAACTATGTGACACAGGCAGCGAAGGCTCAGAAAACATATGATGGCCTTACTAAGATTACAAAGGCGGCGGTTCCTGCGGCGACGGTGAAGAAGCTTGAAAAGTATGCGGCACCCGTACAGGCGAAAGCATCGTATAAAAATGTTGTTAACTTATTATCGACAATTACAACGGATCCAGATGGCGAGTCGATTGTCGTAAAGATTAGCAAGGATGGCATGATTTTAGATGCGTTTGGCGATTTAGATAAAACGTATACGTCGAATAAAACATTGGCAGCAAAGCAATTACAGGCATTTTTAGCGGACTATAAAAAAATGGATGATTTCCAAAAAAGCTTATTTGATGCTGACGAAATTGCGAAAATCAACGAGTATTTAAAAGATGAAGACAAAATCAATCAATCAGTGGAACTGGCGAAATTATATGAGGCGTTAAATCCGACGAATAAAAACTTTGATAGTAAATCATTTGAATTAATGATGGCCTATCATGATTTTAGTGTGCTGTATCCGAAAGAAACAATCGGTAGTGAATTCACACAGCGCTATATCGATCCGTATTATGTCGAGGCAATGGATATCATTTACGAAAAGTATCGCGATACGCATGCGAAGCTCACGGCCTATAATCAAGCGCTTGAAGTATTAGAAGATACACCGAATGTCACAATTGCTACAATCAAAGCAGCAGAGGATGCGTATACCGCGTCTACGAAGCCGGATAATGGCATCCAACTATCAAAATATCTGAATAAGGATTTTGTGAAGCTGTATGAGGCTTATAAAGCTGTGCCGGAAGTATTACGTGCGCTAAACCGTGCGGAGGCATCTGATTCGATTGATTGGAGCACGGCGGCGAATGTAGCGGTAGCGGACCAAAAGAATATTCAGCTTGAGAAGCATCGTACAACCATCGTCGAGGCACAGAAGCTATACGATAAATTAGGTGATGATCAGAAGAAATTTGTCGATGCGTTAAATACAGGCAATATTGCGATGACGTATCCAGCGGGGACCGTACCGTATGAGTTTAGTAATGAGGCGAATGAGACGAAGATTTTAAAAAACCGCAGCTTCTTCCCAGAGGAGCAGCAAATTAAAGATGCTGAAAAGCTCGATAAAACGTATACGAAGGCTGTCGATAAAAATGATTTACAAGCCTTAATCGATTCTTCTGTGGCGTTTGGTAAGGCATTACCTGAAGTGAAGAAATATACGATTTTCGGCAAAGAGATGGCGTCTGTTCAAGAAA
The DNA here is from genome assembly GCF_003991225.1 of Candidatus Kurthia intestinigallinarum. Classification (GTDB taxonomy): domain Bacteria; phylum Bacillota; class Bacilli; order Bacillales_A; family Planococcaceae; genus Kurthia; species Kurthia populi. The sequence goes on along the minus strand of NZ_JTFC01000031.1, from coordinate 625,183 downwards.
CGTATAAGGACCAGATTGCGGATATTAATAAATTTAAAGAGCAAGTGGCGTTACTGAATCAGGGGAAAACTGCGACAATTACAGTGCCTGATGCGAATAAACCGAATGAATTAAAAATTGATAATAAAAAAAATATTATAACGGCGGCGGATGTTGATGCAGCGCTTGAAGCACTGCGAAGCGCATATAAGGCACTTGAGGCGAAAAAGGCCGCAAATCCTGGTAAGCCAGCAGCTATGGATATGCTGCCAAAAGAGCTTGTGAAGGATTATGAGCTGTATATGACGATGCCACAGCTGATTCGTGAGGGGCAAACGTTATCGGATGAATTAGTGAAGAAGCCATATCAACCAGGTACAGCAGAGTTGAAGGTAGAAGAGAAGGATTTCAAATACAATACAGGTGATGAGGAGCGTATTGTGGCGTTTGGTAAGGCATACAATGCGTTAACTGAGCCACAGCGTCTACTTGTCGATAAAGCAGTTATCATGGATCAAGCGAATCGAAATGATAATGAAAAGACGCCAATCGCCCGTATATGGGGAACGGAATATACGCTTGTAGCGAATGCGATTAAAATTGATGCGGCGATTTTGAAATTGGATACGGGAAGTAAGTCGTTCGCTGCAGATGTGAAAAAAGTGTACAACCAATACAAATCTGCCTCACCAAAAGTGAAGAAGTATGTTATTAACCAGGAGCGCTTGCATTGGTTTAATGGGCTTGTGTCCAAAACATCGGGCAATTATCCACAGGCAATCGCGAATAAATTTACAGAGTTAGTAGGTAAGTTAAATACGAAGAGTGCGGTTGATACAGCGACAAATGGGGCGACACCGGTCATTACGGCGGTGGATTATTATCATACGATGATTGAGCATGATACGAGCACCCAAAGTATTATCGAAAAATCGGTCATGAAGAAGTACGAATCCTATGTAGAGGCGTATGAGGTTGTAAATTTACTAGCGGCAACTGATATTGAGCATCCGACAACACAGGATATTAAAAATATTCAGGACGCCATTAAAATTTACGATAAGATGTCGGTTGGACCGAAAAATGCAGTGATGAATTCATTCAAACCAGTAGGAGGCGCTGAAACACCACAGGCGAAAGTGCTTGGGAAAGTGGATGAAATCAAAACAGCTACAGAAATCGATAAGGCTTATCAAAAATTAAAGCCATCTTCGGCTACCTACCAAGTAGATATGATTAAACTGTATACGACGTTTATCAATGCTTCGCCAACCGTGCGTAAATATGTGGCGGCGGCAGAAGATTTAAAAGCGATTGAAACGACGTATAAAAAAGAATACGAGGCAGCACTCGCATTTATTGCAGAAATCGATAAAATCACGGGCGCAAGCAATATTGGCGAAGTGAATGATTTAAAAGATTATTATGAGAAAAATGTTCAAAAATCAGAGATCATTCAAGCGTTTGTGCCAAAGGGAAAAATGACAGAGTACAATAAATTAATGGTGCTAATTCAAATCCAGGATGTCGCGCGCTATCAGCATTTCTATAAATACTGGTGTAGCACAGACGATATTTTATCGTATGACTACTTATATGTGGATTTATCCCATGCGGATTTATTGAAGGTGTTAAAAGCATACAACACACTCGATACGGAGCAAAAAGGGATTATTGCATCAAGTAAGCATCGTACAGATAGTGAAACAACAACGTCTTGCTATTTGCCAGACAAGCAACAGGAGCGCGAGGTTATGCGTGATACATCCTTCTTAGCGAGTGCAGCATTTTTAGATGAAGCATCAAAAATTGATAAGATGTATGAGGCATTAAAGCCGAGCAGCAAGGATTATTTAGAAAAAGTAATGGAATTGATTAAGGCGTATGATGAAGCGGAGCCGGCAACGAAAGCATTCGTGAAGCATGCAGATGACATCGAAGCCTTAAAGGAGAAATATAAAACGGAGATTCAAGATTTAGCGAACTTTGAAAAAGCCGTTAAAGACTTATCCGTTGATAGCAAAATTATGAACACAGGCGGCGCAACAGAAACGGTACAAAGCGTCTATAATCGCTATAATCGTTTATCGGATTACGTTCAAAGTGTGGTCGCAGATGACATTATGAAGAAATATGAGCAGTTTGTATTGTTACTTGATTTTTCTGTGCCAACACTGCGTGATGCCAATGATGTCGCAGTGATTGAACGTACGGTAACGACTTCTGCGGTGACGAAGAAAAAGGTTACGTATACGTTGAAGGCAGAACGATTAAATCAACAAACTGTGCCACAGGATAAAGTGTTTGCTTTAGGTGTGGCAAATGATGTTTTAACGGTTGTGGCGCCTGCTAAGCCGACTGGTGCGATTATCGGTACACCGTACACATTAGCTGAAATGGAAGATTTGAAAAATGCAGTGACCGCGTACGGCAAGCTTGGGAATGTTCAAAAAACGATGGTGAAAAATTTAGAAACAACAGCAACAACAGCAACAACTGATTTTGAAAAATCATTAATAATCTTACCGTTTTATGTGAATCAAAAGAAATATATCGATGAAGCACAGAAGATGGAAGATTTATATGCGAAGTTTGTGACGCAATATACGGACATTCCTTACGGCGATGATCCGTCAGACCCACGCCCACCGCTTGTAGATAAAGAGGCAAAAAAATATGCAGAGGCATTAAAGGCATTAGTATTCGCCTATGATGGCTTATCGAACAATGCGCGCTGGTATTTACGCAGTGCAGATAAGATGATGGAGCAAAAACGTTATTTTGAGAAGCTGTATAGTGGGACAAAGCTAAGTGGCGACGTATTAACGCCAGCCACTGCTGCCAATGTACAAGAATTTGAAAAGGCAGTAGCGGCGCTAAGTTCGAAATCAACATTAGCTGTTGGCAATCCAATTGGTGTCAATTTAGACGATATTAAAGATGATATTTCAAAAGTAGTGGCGATGTATAATAAATTATCAGATTATCAAAAAGCATGGTTAGATAGTAAAGTACTGGCACGTTATAATGAATTCTTGCCACTGATAGCGATTCGAGAAAATCTTTATAAATTACCACCCTTTGATAGCACGAAAGAATTAACAGCGCTAAAGGATGAGCAGGCAGCGATTTTATCTGAAACGTTGAAGCTGCATAAAGCGTTAAAAGGCGATGCTAAGACAATTTTTGATAATACGAACCTACCGAATAAAGAATATTTATCTGATGAGTACAATATTGCACAAGCTGAGGCAGTAGATAAGGTGATTGATTCAGTCAAAGAAGGTAGCTCATTTTTCAAACAATTTGTAAAAGCACAAAAAGCGTATGATGCTTTAACGAAGCAACAGCAAGAATATGTGAAAAATCGCAAAATGCTTACGAAGTATTATAAAAAAGTAGATAAGGTGCAGTATAAGTATGATTTCAAAGGTGAGGCACCAAGATCCTTTAAAAATAAATCGAATTCGCCTAATAAACTGAGCACGTATAATCCATACGAAATGATTATCATGCTAGAAGAATTGGTGCTATATTTAGATGAAAATCAAGCGAGTAATAAAAAAGACTATTTAAAAGACGCCATCGACATGGCGAACATCCGTAACGGCCTAAATAAAATGGTTAAAATTAATGGTGTTTCGTTAAAACCATTAAACGCAGCGGATACGAAGGCGCAAACACGCTACCATTATTACTACAAGGTATTTGATATGAAAAACCAATTGAAAAACTTCAAAGAGGTTTTCCCTAAATAAAGAAAAGGCAGTTCCATTTTTTGTGGAACTGTTTTTTTAATATATTTTATTAGTTATAAATGACAAAAAACGAACAGAAAGTTTTATGTTATTTAATTCATATGTTATAAAGGGTATAATAAAGGGTATGAAAAAGGGACTATAAATTTAATGAATTGATGAGTGAAGGGGGGGCGTAGCGTTGCAGACAAAGGCTTTCTGCAATGCGTCTACTATGGAATATAAACGTAAGGAATCATTTCGACATAAATTGGTTTATCCAATTCAATTGGTGTGCCTTGTGAAGCACCCAGACCGTGATGCGGCATTAGAGGCGCACGGGGAAATTATTGATATTAGTCCGCGTGGCTTGCGCATTGGCTTTGAGCGCGCTTTACCGAAGGATGTGGATGAATGCAAGCTAATCCTGCGTTTCGTCATTCATGAGCGCACGTTTGATGTGTCAGGCGAGACGGTATGGGATCGTCCTAATAGTTTCGGGGCGTATACATATGGCGTACGTCTAACTATTGATGATCGTATGCAAGAAAGCATTATTGAAGATTTGAAACTGCGTCGTAAGCAGGAAGTCGCAAACGATAAATAGAAGAAAAAGACTAATGCCGATTGTGAAAAATCGCGTATTTTGACACGAAAAGCGTTCTTTTTTCTATATTTAAAAAATATTTTGAAAAATATTTTAAATATTTTAACGTTTAAGAAGGACTTTGCAGGGGAACTGTAGAATATAGCATTATAACAACCGTAAATAGTACGGGGGCTACGTCTACCCAACATTGATTTGTATGATAAAGTCACAGGTAGACATCCATCAATTATTCTACATGATGGAGTTCAAAAAGGAGGAGTTTACATGCTAACATTTAACATTCGTGGTGAAAACATTGAGGTAACTCCAGCAATTCGCGAGTACGTTGAGAGTAAAATTTCTAAATTAGAACGCTACTTTAACAACGATATGGACGCAACAGCTAACGTTAACTTAAAAATCTACAACGACAAACGTACAAAAGTCGAAGTGACGATTCCTATGAAGCGCTTAACATTACGTGCTGAGGAACGTAACGATGATTTATATGCCGGTGTCGATGCAATCGTAGATAAGTTAGAGCGTCAAATTCGCAAACACAAAACGAAAGTCAATCGTAAGTTCCGTGATCGCGAGGGTGTTGGTCTATACTTCGCCACTGCACCAGCAACAGAAACAGGAGCACCTGCTGTAGAAGAGGCTGAGGACGAATTACAAATTGTCCGCACGAAACAATTCTCATTAAAACCAATGGATGATGAGGAAGCAATCCTTCAAATGAACCTACTAGGTCATGACTTCTACATCTTCACAGATGCAGAGACAGACGAAACAAATATCGTCTACCGTCGTAAAGATGGAAAATACGGTCTAATCGAAACTAACTAACTTTAACCTTTCAAAATAGCCTGGAGCTTTTGCTTTAGGCTATTTTTTATGTGTTTTTTTATCGGATTCGGGAATTTAGTAGAAAAAGGGGGTTGGTGTGATGGATTATATTTTAATTGGTAATAGTGGACATGCGCGTGTGATTCGTGATTGTATCGAAGCGAGTGGTGACCGAATTTTTGCGATTCTTGATGATAAGGATGCGATTCCGTCAATGGATGGTGATATTTTTAGAGGGCCGCTTAGCGAGGTAGGACGACTGTTAGAAATTGATCATCGGCGCGTCATTTTAGCTTATAGTGATAATGGTGTGCGCAAGCAACTCGTCGATTATTTGAAGCTTCCTGATGAGAAGTATGGCATTGTCATTCATCCGAAGGCGGTTGTCAGCCATTATAGCGAGATTGGCGCGGGCTCGGTCGTGCTGCCTGGAGCAGTCGTAAACTCGGGCGCGGTCATTGGCAAGCATTGTATTTTGAACTCGCAGTCGGTTGTTGAGCATGAGAGTTTGCTACAAGATTATGTCCATGTGTCAACGGGCGCATCGATTACACGTGAGGTCGTTGTCGAAACAGGTGCTAGCCTTGGGGCAAATAGTACCATTATTCCAAATCGCAAAATTGGTGAGTGGGCGATTGTTGGGGCGGGCTCTGCGGTGATTGCGGATCTGCCACCGGGGTGTACAGCAGTCGGTTGTCCGGCGAAAATCTTAGAAAAAGAAGGTTAAATGAAGCTGATTCTTCCAAAGTTCGTAATTTTTTGGAAGAATCAGCTCTTTTCATTGCTACAATTCCATTTTTTCATTACAATAAAATATGGCGATGTATAATGATTTATACAATTTAGAGGGAATTCAGGATGATGATAATTCAATAAATCTGTTACTTTTGTATCGAGTAGCAGAATGAGGATTAAGACTATATAGGATGTGAACATAAATGCTTGGCATTTTAAATAAAATTTTTGATCCGAATAAACGTGAACTAAAACACTTAAACAAAGTGGCGGATCAGGTAGAGGCACTTGCTGACAAATTTGCAGCAATGTCGGATGATCAATTAAAACAAAACTCAGAAGACTATAAACAACGTATTGCAAATGGGGAGGACTTAGATAAAATTCGTCCAGAAGCATTTGCGAATATTCGCGAAGCGGCGAAACGCGTATTAGGCTTATATCCATACCGCGTACAAATCATGGGTGGTTCTACACTTCATGAGGGGAATATCGCAGAAATGAAAACCGGTGAAGGTAAAACGTTAACGGGGACATTACCTGTGTATTTAAACGCGCTTACTGGGAAAGGCGTACACGTTGTAACGGTCAATGAATACTTAGCAGAACGTGATGCGGAAACAATGCGTCCACTGTATGAGTTTCTTGGCTTAACAGTCGGCTTGAACCTAAGCAGCATGTCAAAAGATGAAAAGCGCGAGGCGTATGCATGTGATATCACATACAGCACAAATAATGAGCTGGGCTTTGACTATTTACGTGACAATATGGTGCTTTATAAAGAAGAGCGCGTACAGCGTCCACTTTACTATGCCGTAATCGATGAAACCGATTCAGCATTAATCGATGAAGCGCGTACACCACTTATCATCTCTGGACAAGCGAACAAATCAGCAGCACTTTACAAGCAATCGAATGCGTTTGTGCGCACGTTAAAACAAGCAAAAGGTACAAAAAATAAAGAAGGCAAAATGGAGTACGGTGAAGGCGACTACACATACGACATTGAAACAAAGGCGACAGCTCTTACTGAAGCAGGTATGGAGAAAGCAGAACGTGCCTTCAATATCGATAACTTATTCGATTTATCACATGTCCAGTTATTACATGCGATTAACCAATCATTAAAAGCGCATGCAGCAATGCACTTAGATGTGGATTATGTTGTACAAGACGGCGAAATCATGATCGTTGATGGTTTCACGGGTCGTATTATGAATGGACGTCGTTACTCTGATGGCTTACACCAAGCAATCGAGGCAAAAGAGGGCGTTGATATTCAAAATGAATCAATGACAATGGCGACAATTACTTTCCAAAACTTCTTCCGTATGTATGAAAAACTGTCTGGTATGACAGGTACAGCGAAAACAGAAGAAGAGGAATTTCGTAACATTTACAATATGAATGTTGTCGTTATTCCAACAAATAAACCAATTGCGCGTGATGACCGTCCGGACTTAATCTACGCAACAATGCAAGGGAAATTCGTTGCGGTGGCGAATGAAATCGCAGAGCGTCATCACAAAGGCCAACCTGTGCTTGTTGGTACGGTTGCCATTGAAACATCTGAATTATTATCAGAGCTACTTCGTAAACGTGGCATTCCACATGAAGTATTAAATGCGAAACATAACGAGCGCGAGGCAGAAATCGTTGCACTGGCTGGTCAACGCGGCGCGGTAACAATCGCGACAAATATGGCCGGTCGTGGTACCGATATCAAGCTTGGTGAGGGTGTGCTTGAACTTGGCGGTTTAGCTGTCATAGGTACAGAGCGTCATGAATCTCGTCGTATCGATAACCAATTACGTGGTCGTGCTGGTCGTCAAGGTGACCCAGGTGTATCTCAATTCTACCTATCACTTGAAGATGACTTAATGAAACGTTTCGGTTCAGACAGCATGAAAGCGATGATGACGCGTCTAGGTATGGACGATTCACAACCTATCCAATCAGGTATGGTTTCAAAAGCGGTTGAATCTGCACAAAAACGTGTTGAGGGGAATAACTTCGATGCACGTAAACGTTTATTACAATATGATGATGTCTCACGTCAACAACGTGAAATCATTTACAAAGAGCGCTACGAAGTATTGGAAACAGAAGATATGCGTCACTTAGTAGAATCAATGATTGATGATGTATTAGTATCAACTATTCAATCATTCACAGTCGCTGAAAATCCAGATGACTGGAACTACGAGTCAATGCTTACATTCTTAAATACAAACTTACTACGCGATGATTCGGTGACAATTGATGAGTTACATGGTAAAACATCAGATGAAATCATCGACATGGTACGTGCGCTTGTAAAAGAGCAATACGACGAAAAAGAAGCGGAAATGACACCAGAACGTATGCGTGAATTTGAAAAAGTTATTTTACTTCGCGCGATTGATTCAAAATGGATCGACCACATCGATGCAATGGAACAATTACGTCAAGGGATTCATTTACGTGCGTATGCGCAAACAGATCCACTTCACGAATACGAGCAAGAGGGCTTCCGTATGTTCAACTTAATGCTTGAAGCAATCAAGGAAGATGTTGCACGTTTCGCAATGAAAGCGGAAATTCGCTCGAACTTAGAGCGCGAAGAAGTAGCGAAAGGCCAAGCGGTAAATCCGAAAGAGGAAAGCCAAGGCAAAAAGAAAAAACGTCAGCCTGTTCGCAAAAAACAAGAAATCGGCCGCAATGATTTATGCCCATGTGGTAGCGGTAAAAAATATAAAAACTGTCACGGTGCAGTTGAAGAATAAAAGATCGTCAGAAATAGGGCTGTGCGTTCCATTGACCACAGTCCTATTTGTGATTTTACAAACGGGAGGACAACGACATGCTAGAATTATCAGATATCCGAAATGCGCTAGATGCCACTGCAACAAAAATTGAAGACTTTAGGGGGTCTCTTTGACTTAGAAAACAAAGAGTTCCGTATTCAAGAAATGGATGAAATTATGTTGGACCCATCCTTTTGGAATGACCAACAAAAAGCGCAAGCTATTATTAACGAATCAAAGGGCTTAAAGGAAGTAGTAAATGAATTTTACTCACTTGAATCTGACCAGGAAGAGTTAGAGATGACCTTGGAATTATTAAAGGAGGAGCCAGATGAGGAGCTATTGGCTGAAGCTGGTGAATCCCTTGATACCTTCAAAAATCGTGTGGATGAATTTGAACTACAAATGCTTTTAAGTGATCCATATGATAAAAATAATGCGATTTTAGAATTACATCCAGGTGCTGGTGGTACAGAGTCTCAGGACTGGGGAACGATGCTACTGCGCATGTATACGCGCTGGGCAGAGCAGCATGATTTTAAAGTGGAAACATTGGATTATTTACCAGGGGATGAGGCGGGACTGAAATCTGTAACGCTCGCAATCCGCGGTCATAATGCATATGGCTATTTAAAAGCGGAAAAAGGCGTGCATCGTCTTGTACGTATTTCGCCGTTTGATTCAGCAGGTCGTCGTCATACGTCATTCGTGTCATGTGATGTGATGCCAGAATTTACAGATGAAGTGGTCGTGGATATTCGTACGGAAGATTTGAAAATTGATACTTACCGTGCATCAGGTGCCGGTGGTCAGCATATTAACAAAACAGAATCAGCTGTGCGTATTACACATATTCCAACAAATACAGTTGTTTCTTGTCAGGCAGAGCGCTCACAAATTAAAAACCGCGCAAAAGCAATGAGTATGCTGCAGGCGAAATTATATCAATTAAAGCTAGAAGAAAAACAAGAGCATCTTGACGAAATTCGTGGCGAACAAAAAGAAATTGGCTGGTCAAGCCAAATTCGCTCGTATGTCTTCCACCCATATTCGATGGTGAAAGATCACCGTACAAATGTGGAGACAGGGAATGTACAAGCGGTAATGGATGGCGACATCGATCAATTTATTAATGCGTATTTACGTATGCAAATGGCTTAACTAGTAGTAAAAAGGCTTGGAACGAACTAGGTTCCAAGCCTTTTTTCATTGGTCGACGGGCAGTAGCATATGAAGCGCTACTTCACCGTAAAATAATGGGGAGTACATCGAATTGAGTTGTTCAAAGTTTAACGTTCGAAAGTATTTGTCGATGGCATGAGCATGTGAAATTTGTGTACGTAAGCTGTGATAAGAGAGATTGAGGGTATGTGTTTCGCCGTTGGAGAGCTGAATGTCACATTCATTGAAGATGGCCGGGGTATAGTTTTGAATGGCATCAAAGACGACCCATTGTGTGTGACTATTGGAAGGAGATGCCGTTGGAATTAAAATCATCGGCTGCACGGCACCTAAACCGATGGGCAGCTTTTTCGTTCCTTTTGTAATTTCTTTCGATAATAAAGTAGAGGACTGAATGGATGTACCATATAGCGCACAGGCACGGGATACGACACGTTTGACAGAGGCGTGCACGACATATTTTCGGTGACGCTCATGCACCACGGTACAGCGCTGACCTTTCCAGAGACGAGGTTCGAGTAACATTAAGTCTTTTGACACAGTGTAATGTTGTAACTCCATAATTTTTAAATTCATTATGAGCAAAACTCCTTCCTTCTACGAGCTAATTCCATTATATACGGGAAATGGTAACGTTTTCAATACTATATATTTATGTTTTTTACATAAAATACCTTATATTTATACGAAATATTCAGAAATTTTATGTTGAAATGTGAATGTCAGATGGTATATAATGAAAAAAAGGTATAGAGGTGATGACATATGGAATACCGTTCTATTAAATCAAACGATTCAAATCACTTAGGCCAGGGGTTGCAAGGTAAGGAATTACTGAACGACATTTACTTAGATTTATTTTTAAACCATGTACATGCAGATCAATACGAGGAATACTATATGCAGAAAATCGATGACGCATTAGATGCTCGTGATGAGGAACTGTTTATGCAATTAACAACTGAATTAAATGCGCTACGTGCGTCCGTATAAATAATAAAAGCATCCATCTCGTATGGGTGCTTTTATTTGATTACTTTGAAAACGTATGTTCGGCTTTTTCGGAAGAAATATGATACACTGTACGTACGAGATTTTGACGAGGAGGGACATCGATGGAATTTGATTTACAAGCGCCTTATAAACCGAGTGGTGACCAGCCACAAGCTATCGCGGAATTAGTAGAAGGTGTTCATGAGAATAAACGCTATCAAACATTGTTAGGTGCGACGGGTACAGGGAAGACGTTTACTGTATCGAATGTTATTCAAGAAATTAAAAAGCCAACGCTTATTATTGCGCATAATAAAACGTTAGCTGGGCAGCTTTACAGTGAGTTTAAAGAATTTTTCCCAAATAATGCGGTGGAGTATTTTGTTAGTTACTATGACTACTATCAGCCGGAAGCGTATATGCCCCAAACGGATACGTATATCGAAAAAGATGCGAGCATTAATGATGAGATTGATAAATTACGTCACTCTGCAACATCTTCTTTATTTGAACGTGAGGATGTCATCATTATCGCATCGGTGTCGTGTATTTACGGCTTAGGGTCACCAGAGGAGTATAAGGAAATGGTGCTATCACTGCGCCCTGGCATGGAAATCGAGCGTAATCAACTATTGCGCAAGCTCGTAGACATTCAATATGAGCGCAATGATATCGATTTTTCGCGCGGAAAATTCCGTGTGCGCGGCGATGTTATCGAGATTTTTCCGGTGTCACGTGATGAACAATGCATTCGTGTGGAATTTTTCGGTGACGAGATTGACCGTATTCGAGAAATTGACGCATTGACAGGTGAAGTACTTGGCGACCGTGAGCATATCGCTATTTTCCCAGCATCTCACTTCGTTACGCGTGATGAAAAGTTACAAAAAGCGATTAAAAATATCGAGGTAGAGCTTGAAGGTCAGCTAGCGACAATGCGCGAAGAAGGGAAATTATTAGAGGCACAGCGTCTTGAGCAACGTACAAATTACGATTTGGAAATGATGCGTGAAATGGGCTTTTGCTCAGGAATCGAAAACTATTCTCGTCATTTAACATTACGCGAGGCAGGGGCGACGCCGTACACATTACTCGACTACTTCCCGGATGATTTTTTACTCATTGTCGATGAAAGTCATGTTACATTACCGCAAATTCGAGGTATGTATAATGGTGACCAGGCGCGTAAAAAAATGCTTGTCGATCACGGCTTCCGTTTGCCATCTGCGATGGATAACCGTCCCCTACGCTTTGAGGAATTTGAGAAGCATATTCACAATGCGATTTTCGTTTCAGCAACGCCAGGCCCATTTGAACTAGAGCATACACCAGAGATGGCACAGCAAATTATTCGTCCAACAGGCTTACTAGACCCAGAAATCGAAGTGCGTCCAATTGAAGGCCAGATTGATGATTTAATTGATGAAATTCAAGAGCGTATCGCGAAAAATGAACGTGTATTAATTACGACATTAACGAAAAAAATGTCTGAGGATTTAACGGATTATTTAAAAGAAATGGGCATCAAAGTACAGTATTTACACTCTGAGGTTAAAACATTAGAGCGTACAGAGATTATTCGTGACCTGCGACTAGGTACGTTTGACGTGTTAGTCGGCATTAACTTATTACGTGAAGGGCTCGACATTCCAGAAGTGTCGCTTATCGCCATTTTAGATGCTGATAAAGAGGGCTTCCTACGTTCTGAGCGCTCTCTTATCCAAACGATTGGTCGCGCAGCGCGTAATTCCAACGGACATGTCATTATGTATGCAGATAAAATAACAGATTCGATGCAAAAGGCAATGGATGAAACAGCACGTCGTCGTACGATTCAGATGGCTTACAATGACGAGCATGGTGTGACACCAACGACAATTCATAAGGAAATTCGTGATGCGATTCGCGCGACGAAAGTGGCCGAAGAGGTCGATAAATATATGTCAAATAAAAAATTAACGAAAAAAGAACGCGGCGAGTTAATTGCGTCGCTTGAGGTAGAGATGAGCGAAGCCGCAAGGGCACTCGATTTCGAGCGCGCAGCAGAGCTTCGGGATACGATTTTAGAGCTAAAGGCGGAAGGATGACTACGTTGAAAAATACAGAGATTGTCGTGCAAGGGGCACGTGCAAATAACTTAAAAAATATTGATGTGACAATTCCACGCGACCAATTAGTCGTCATGACGGGGTTGTCAGGTTCAGGGAAATCATCCCTCGCATTTGATACGATTTATGCAGAGGGACAGCGCCGCTATGTAGAGTCGTTGTCTGCTTATGCACGTCAATTTTTAGGCCAAATGGATAAGCCGGATGTCGATTTAATCGAGGGCTTATCACCCGCGATTTCGATTGACCAAAAAACAACGAGTAAAAATCCGCGTTCGACGGTCGGGACAGTAACGGAAATTTACGATTATTTACGTCTATTATTTGCCCGTGTTGGTAAGCCGATTTGTCCGAATGATGGGATTGAAATCACATCCCAAACGGTCGAGCAAATGGTGGACCGCATTATGGAATATCCAGAGCGCACAAAGCTACAATTATTAGCACCGATTGTGTCAGGGCGTAAGGGACAGCATGTGAAAATTTTAGAGGATTTGAAAAAGCAGGGCTTCGTTCGTGTACGTATCGACGGAGAAGTGCTTGATTTAGACGATTCCATTGAGCTTGAAAAAAATAAAAAGCATGATATTGATGCAGTAGTAGACCGTGTCATCGTGAAAGAGGGCGTAGAAACACGCCTAAGTGATTCACTTGAAACGGCGCTTCGCTTAGCAGAGGGTCGCGTGAAGGTCGATGTGATGGGCGTTGAGGAGTTATTATTTAGTGAACATCATGCCTGCCCGATTTGTGGCTTTTCGATTGGTGAGCTAGAGCCGCGTATGTTTTCATTCAACAGTCCCTTTGGTGCTTGTCCAACTTGTGATGGTCTAGGCGCACAGCTAAAAGTCGATAAGGATTTAGTCATTCCAAACTGGGATTTATCACTGAATGAGGATGCCATTGTACCGTGGATTCCGACGAGCTCTGCGTACTACCCAACGTTATTAAAAACCGTATGTAACACGTTTAATATTGATATGGATACGCCGGTGAAGGATTTACCAAAAGAACAAATGGACATCATTTTAAATGGCTCAGGTAAAAAGGATATTCATTTCGTTTATACGAATGAGTTTGGCAATACACGGGAAAAAACAGCACCATTTGAAGGTGTGCTACCGAATGTCGATCGTCGTTTCCGTGAGACGAATTCGGATTGGATTCGTGAGCAAATGGAGAAATATATGACAGAGCTACCATGTCCAAGCTGTCATGGACATCGTTTAAAACGTGAAACTTTAGCGGTGAAAATCGATGGCAAGCATATCGGAGAAGTGACGCAGTACGCGATTCAAGAAGCACAGGCATTCTTTAATGGGTTAGAACTATCCGAAAAAGACTTCCAAATCGCACGCTTAGTGCTCCGAGAAATTAACGAACGCTTATCGTTTTTAAATAATGTCGGCCTCGATTACTTAACATTGAACCGTGCATCTGGGACCTTATCAGGCGGCGAAGCGCAGCGTATTCGCCTCGCCACACAAATTGGCTCGCGCTTAACGGGGGTTCTCTACATTTTAGATGAGCCTTCTATTGGGCTGCATCAGCGTGATAATGAGCGCTTAATTGGCACACTGCAATCGATGCGTGACCTCGGCAACACATTAATTGTTGTTGAGCATGATGAGGATACGATGCTTGCGGCCGATTATTTAATTGATGTTGGACCTGGTGCAGGGGATCACGGCGGCGAAATTATTGCGGCGGGAACACCTGAAGAAGTCATGAAAAATAAAAAATCGATTACGGGTCGTTATTTAAGTGGCGATAAATTTATTCCACTACCTATCGAGCGTCGTAAGGGTGACGGACGTGTGCTGAAAATTAAGGGCGCAACCGAAAATAACTTAAAAGACGTAACAGTTGAGATTCCAATTGGTGTATTTACAGCGGTAACGGGTGTCTCAGGCTCTGGGAAAAGTACGCTAATTAATGAAGTGCTCTACAAAACGTTGGCACAAAAAATTAATCGTGCGAAATCGAAGCCGGGTCACTCAAAAGGGATTGAAGGCATCGAGCAACTTGAGAAAGTAATCGATATTGACCAATCGCCAATTGGCCGTACACCACGCTCAAATCCAGCGACGTATACAGGCGTTTTTGACGATATTCGTGATGTCTATGCGACGACAAATGAAGCGAAGGTACGTGGCTATAAAAAAGGTCGCTTTAGCTTTAATGTGAAAGGTGGGCGCTGTGAGGCTTGTAAGGGCGATGGTATTATTAAAATTGAAATGCACTTCTTACCAGACGTTTATGTGCCATGTGAAGTATGTCATGGTAAGCGCTACAATCGTGAAACACTTGAAGTGAAATATAAAGAGAAAAGCATTGCAGATGTCCTTAATATGACGATTGAGGACGGCACGGAATTTTTCAAAAACATTCCGAAAATCAAACGTAAGCTGCAAACACTTGTCGATGTTGGACTTGGCTACATGAAGCTTGGGCAGCCAGCAACGACGCTATCAGGTGGTGAGGCACAGCGTGTGAAATTAGCTTCCGAGCTACATAAGCGCTCAACAGGTAAGTCGATTTACATTTTAGATGAACCAACAACAGGTCTTCATGTAGACGATATTGCGCGCTTACTCGAAGTGCTGCAGCGACTTGTCGAAAATGGCGATACGGTGCTTGTGATTGAGCATAATCTAGATGTTATTAAAGCAGTAGACCATATTATCGACTTAGGGCCTGAGGGTGGTTTCCGCGGCGGTCAGATCGTCGCAACAGGGACACCAGAAGAGGTGGCAGAGGTCGAAGGTTCATATACCGGACAGTATTTAAAACCGATTTTATCGCGTGAACGTGCGCGAATGGCGTCAAAATTGGCAGAAGCAGCCGATAAATAATGTAATGCTGAGAGCTTGTTAGACAGGCTCTCTTTTTTTGGAGTGATGAGGATGTTAGTAATCGTTTCGGGGTATGCCAGTGTGGGCAAAACAACGATCGCAAAGGCTATTGCAAAGGAGATGCATGCCGCCTTTATTAATGGACCAGCGACCATCGAGCGCTTGATGGATGAAGTGCTCAGCGCAAAAGGAATTGATGGCCATAATTTTCAAACGGTCATGAAAAAGCGTTTAGAAACAGATAAGGCGGTAGATGTGCTACGCAAAATCGTCGTTGATAATGAAGAAAATGGCGTTGATACCGTGATTGAGCTATCGACGTATTATAGTGATGCCCATATTGTAGAAGATACAGATATAAAGGTACGGCATGTCGAAATAACTTTGCCAGTTGAAATGGAACGTGCCCAATTAGCGGCGCACAATCCAACATTATATGCAGCAATCAACTGGGCAGAGCACGTGGCCACGCGCTTTCCGGTCTATTCAGATGGGGCGTTATTTGAGCAAAATGTCGTTCTCGAATATGACAATACGGTGCCGCTACAGCCAGAGCGAATCGCTGCTTTTGTAAAAAAATTCATTCGAAATGAAACTTTTTACTAATGGATTCGTAAATAGTAGTACTAACTTTTAAAGGAGCTGTTCGTATGCAAGATGAACGTAAACGCATTTTGGATTTGGTTGAGAAGGGTGTAATCTCTGCAGCAGAAGCACTAGATTTACTGGAGAAAATCGCTGACGAGAAATCAGGGCAAACGACACCAACTTCTGACATTCCACAAGAACCATTCAAGCAACATACAACAGAAAAAGAAGCGCCAAAAGAGCAACCGAAGCATGAGGAAGCAAAGGGCGATGATTATTTCGACCAAAAAAACTTTGATGAAAAGACCGACAAAGAATTTATTGATGATTTGAAGCAAGACTTTTCACAATTTAGTACGAAATTTATGGATATTTTAACGAATACATTTTCAAAAGTACGCGACATGGATTTGACAGGTGAGAAACGCAGCTTCACGCATCGCTTTGATTTAGGTGCAGGCCATATTCAAGACATTAGCGTGAAAATTCCAAATGGCCATGTGCAAGTTGAGCAATCTACAAATGGTACAGCCTATGTAGAAGTGGCTGTCTCTCCGACATTTATGGTGCGTAACGAAGAGGTAGAGGAAGAATTCTTAAAGAAATTCACTGCTGAAAATGACAATGGTACCATCCGCATTACAAGTGATAACCGCGGCTTCCATGTGAATACAACGCTTTATTTACCAGCAGCAACATATCAAAAAATTCATGCAGAGCTATTTAACGGCGGCTTTACGCTAGCGAATATTAATGCAGATGAATTAGATGTACAAACGATGAATGGCAAAATCAATGTAGAACGCGCAATATTCCGCAAAATTGATGCTGAAACATCAAATGGTGCCATCGAAATTCGAGGGGTAGCAGCAACAGAGGTTGATGCGGAAACGATTAATGGCCTTGTATCAATTGACGGCGCATTCCGCGAAATCGAAGCGCATTCTGCGAACGGGACCATTAAAGTAAAAACAACGGATCCACATGCTGAAAAAATTAAAGCGCAAACAACGGCCGGTACAATTGAAGTCCAAGTGCCTGATACGGTTGGCATTCGTGGTGAGGCGAGCTCAAACTTCGGTAAAATCGATGTACAGCTACACGATGTCGAACTATTGCAATCACAGGAACAATTTTTATCGAAATCTGTACGCTTTGAGAAAAAAGTGGATGACAATGCACCACTTGTATTAGAAGCAGAAGCACGTACTGGCACCGTAGTCGTACGCTATGCTCTATAAATAAATATTTTCGGAGGTTTAGCGAATGCGCTAGCCTCCTTTTTTTATGCCATTTTACAGGATGCGAACGTCTTAATATGTGGTATTATAACTAGCAGAGAATAGTATAAAGGTGAGGCGACACAATGATTGAAATGAAGCAGGTTTTCAAAAAATATCCTGGTGGCAGTAAGGCGCTACAGGGCTTAAATGTGTCGATTGCACAAGGCGAATTTGTTTATGTGGTCGGTCCAAGTGGCGCAGGGAAATCGACATTTATAAAAATGTTATATGCAGAGGAGCGCGCATCGGCCGGGAAGGTGCTCGTTAATCAAGTAGACGTGACAAAGTTATCTGCACGTAAGGTACCCTTTTTACGTCGACAGCTTGGCGTAGTTTTTCAAGATTATAAGCTATTGCCGAAAAAAAGCGTCTATGAAAATGTGGCTTATGCGCTTGAAGTTATTGAAAAGGATCAAAAGTTTATTAAGCAACGTGTCACGGAGGTGCTAAAGCTCGTTGGTCTTGCGACGAAGGCAAAGCGTTTTCCACATGAATTGTCGGGTGGCGAGCAGCAGCGTGTCGCGATTGCGAGGGCCATCGTCAATCAACCGAAAATTGTTATAGCGGATGAGCCAACGGGAAATTTGGACCCGACGACAACGTGGGAGGTCATGAAGGTGCTTGAAGCGATTAATGCGCAGGGCACGACGGTTATTATGGCGACGCATAATCGAGAAGTGGTCGACGGCATGCGTCATCGTGTCGTTCGCATTGAAAAAGGGCGCATCGTCAGTGACCGAGCTGGAGGTGACTATGATGGCTATTAAAACATGGATTCGTCATCTACGAGATAGCTTTATATCCATTTGGCGTAATCGCTGGATGTCGCTTGCTTCTGTTGGGGCTGTAACGGTGACGCTGCTCCTTGTTGGTGTCTTTGTAGCGCTGATTTTAAACGTTAATAAAATCGCTTCTGATTTTGAAAAGGATGTTGAAGTGAAAGTGCTCATTGATACGACAATGAAGGAAACGAAGGCACTCGCGCTCGCGCAAAAGGTTAAGAAGCTACCAGATGTTGCGGAGGTGCGCTATTCATCCAAGGAGGATGAATTACAAAAAGTAATCGATGATTTTGGTGAAGATTTAAGCTTAGTGGACCAAGAAAATCCATTACATAATGTGCTCTATGTCAAAGCGACAGAGCCGCAAAAGACAGCGGATGTGGCCCGTCAAATTGATGCGCTAAAAGGGACATCTGAAGTCTTATACGGAAAAGGGAAGATAGATAAGTTCTTTCAAATGGTCGATACAACACGAACGATTGGGCTCGTATTTATCGTTGCATTAGTATTGATGGCGGTATTTTTAATTTCAAATACCATTAAGCTAACAATTGCTGCACGTCAGCACGAAATTGAAATTATGAAGCTTGTCGGCGCAACAAATAATTATGTGCGTGTGCCGTTTATGCTAGAGGGAATGTGGCTGGGCTTATTCGGTGCGGTGCTGCCGATTATCGCTGTAGCTGCCGGCTATATGAGTCTTTATGAGCGACTGTCACCTATCGTGCAAAATGAAGTATTTAGCTTCCTTGAACCAACGAATTTCCTGCTGCGTCTAAGTGTCATTTTATTAGCGATGGGCGTCGTTATTGGGATATTTGGAAGTGCAATGTCTATCCGAAAATATTTAGCTGTGAAATAAGCGAAAAGAGGGAATGTCTAGTATAGGGCATTCCCTTTTTGCATGTTAAGATAATGGAAAGGATGTGGGAACATGAAAAAATGGCTAGGGGTGGCACTTGTTGCGCTATTAATTGGCGTGACGATCTATACTACTTGGATGAAAGAACCTTCTGTAGCAGAGGGCATTAAAATCGGCGATAAGGCGCCAGATTTTAAACTGCGTACGCTAGAAGGGGATGTGGTGAACTTAAGTGATTACGAAGGGAAACGCGTGCTCGTGAATTTTTGGGCGACGTGGTGTCCACCATGTATCAAGGAAACGCCGGATATGGTCGCTTACTATAAGGCACATCAAAAAGAAGGTATCGAGATTTTATCGGTTAATTTAACGTCAACAGAGACTGGGAGCGCACCAGTGGAAGCATTTGTTGAAAAATATGAGATGCCATTTAAGACGGTGCTAGATGCGATGGATGAAGTAAGTAAAGTGTACCAAATCGCAGCGGTTCCAACGTCATATTTCATTGATGCGGACGGAATCATTCATAAAAAAGTTGAAGGTGGCGTAAGTTCAGCGCAATTACAACAGATATTTAACGAAATGCGCTAAGTTCGTTCGCCTAAAGAGGTTCACTTTGTTACAATAGAAACAGTTAATAATTTACATTAAGGCGAGGTGAATCACACTGGATATCGTTGTGGAGATAGCAAAAGGTATCGGCAGACTCTTCATGAATCCGCTACTGTATGTGGCGATTTTATTTTGTATCCTTATTGGGTATCGTCGTGTGATTAATGAACGAAAATCGTTTAATCGACGTATTCACTGGGGCATGTATGAGGCTGTTTATTTATTAAAAGAAGGATGGGCAATGGCGCTCATTTTCTCACTCATTAGTATCATCGTAGGCATCGTTTTACCGGTTGAATACATAGTGCTTGTAACGCTTGTGATGCTAGTCGGTGTTATTTCATTTTATTATCATTTAGCATCTGCGGCATACGGCTTTGCGGTCGCATTTATCGCGATTTGGCTAACGTATATGTACGATTGGTCATGGTCGATTTTGGGCTGGCAATTTGATGCGACAGTGATGCATAAAAATTTATTGATTTCAGTGCCACTGATTATCGCACTTGTATTGCTGATTGAAGGGCAGCTTGTACGAAAATATGCAGCGAATAATGCGTCGCCTCGTCTACAAACGACAGCACGTGGCTTGCGTGCAGTGACGTATTTATCGAAGCGTATTTGGATTTTACCTGTCGTATTCTTTATTCCGGGTGGCGCGATTCCAGATTGGGCCCCGTTTTGGCCACAACTGTCATTAGGTGGCGAAACGTATGGACTTGTGTTATTCCCAGTCGTTATTGGCTTCCAGCAACGTGCCCGTAAAATGCTTGCGAAGGCTTTTTATCCGCAAGTCGGTGCGACGATTCAGTTGCTTGGTGTACTCGTATTGATTGAAGCGATTTTGGCAATTTTCTTCCCGATTATGGGCATTGCGGCAGTTGCGGTCGCATTTGTTGGTCGCGCGTTAATTTCGATTATTTATTCTGTACGTGAGCGTAAAGGACAATTTGCGGTGACGCCTCAAGATGCAGGCGTTGTAGTTGCAGCTGTCTTACCAGAGTCACCAGCTGAAGCGATGGGCATCGAGGTCGGTGAAATTATTCGCCGCGTCAATGGCATACCTGTAAAAACAGAGACGGAGCTTTATGAGGCATTGCAAATCAATGCGGCACATTGTCGTATTGAAGTGCTAGATGCGCAAAATGAAATTCGTATTCGTCAGCATGTTATTTTCCGCCATGATCATTTCCGAATTGGCTTAATTGTGCTGAAATAATATCGGTGGAGAGGCTATTCCAACGCCTTTCTTTTTTTATGGAATCACCTCTATTTTTTGAAAATAAAGAAGGGTTCCCGCTATAATAAAATAAATAATGTAGAAACTTTTAACGATGTAAAACGCTCTATGATTAGAGGTTATGTACGAAGGGGGCAAGGCTATGCCAGCGTGGTTGACTGTAGAAAATTTTCAAGCCGTTGCCCAGCAACATCAATTTATCGGGATGCTGCTGGCATTCTTATTGCCATTTTTTGAAGCATTTTTACCGGTACTACCACTTGCGGCATTTGTCGTTGCAAATGCGTCTGCATATGGTATGTGGATGGGCTTTTTATTATCTTGGACAGGTTCTGTAGCCGGAGCGTACTGCGTTTTCTTACTTGTAAGACGATTTGGTCACGCCAAGGTTTTTCGTTTTATTACAGAGCGTAAAGCCGTTACAAAACTTATTAAATGGGTGGAATATCATGGCTTTACACCGCTTTTTGTGTTGCTATGCTTTCCGTTTACACCAACGTCTATTGTCAATGTTGTGGCCGGCTTATCAAAATTAAAAAAGAAGCATTATTTCGTTACGATTTTGTTAGCAAAAATCATCCAGCTCCTTGTTATTAGCTGGATTGGTTCGGATTTACGTGCGTTAATTACGCAGCCCGAACGCTCGATTATTGTCGTGCTCGTCATTTTGATTATGTGGGGCGGCGGTAAATATGCTGAAAAGCGAATGAATGCGAAGATGATACAGGACTTGAATAATAAACAGAAAAAACCTTCTGATGACTAGAAGGTTTTTTTATTTTGAGAAATAAGCGAATATACGTTCTTATTTTGTGCGAATACAGGCAAGTCCATGTATAATAAAGGTAATTACGTTTTAGAGGGGGAGTACGATGGCTTTACGTGTCATTTCAGGGCGAGCAGGCGTTGGCAAAACACATTTCATGGAACGCGAAATCATGGATGCAGTCAATAAAGAACCACTTGGGGCGCCGATATTTATGGTTGTTCCAGACCAAATGTCATTTTCAAGTGAACGCAATTTAACGTGGATGGCTGGGGAGTCACGCGGAACAATTCGCGTGCAGGTCACATCATTTAAGCGATTAGCATGGCGCATTTTACAGGAGGCAGGTGGGATTAGCCGTCAGGAGCTCAATGGCTTTGGTTACCGCATGCTACTAAAAAGTATCCTAGAAGAAAATAAAGATAAGCTACGTCTTTTCGGGAAAGCTGCGGATAAACGTGGCTTTACAGAAGAAATGGAGCAATTATTAAAGGAATTAAGCCGCTATAGCGTCAATGGCGACAAGATGGCATTGATTCAACGTGAGTTCGACCAATTAGACGCACCGCGCACGTTGCAAGATAAGGTGCATGATATTCAATTAATTCAGGCAGCAGTTGAGGAGCGACTGGGGACGACCTATGTCGATAGCGAGGGTTATTTACCACTACTTCAACAAAAATTAGTCCATTCGACGATGATTCGCGAGGCATCAATTTATATTGATGGCTTTATGTCGTTTACCACGCAGGAGTTTGAGCTTGTGCAAGAGCTTCTTGCGACCGCAAAAAATGTCACGATAGCACTACCATTTGAGCAGGAGTTTGATGCAGATGATGAGCAGGCGTTATTTTATGAGCCGGCAAATACAGCACGTCGCTTAAAAGATGTCGCGTTTTCAAACGGTATTGAAGTGAAACCAGATGTCCATTTAACGCAGACGATGCGCTATAGTAATGATACGCTTCAAACGATTGAATCGCAGTTTGAGCACTATCATCCGAAGCAGGCGAAAACGACGGCGCATCTCGATATTGCGGCAGCCGTTAATCCTCATGCGGAAATCCATGAGGTCGCGCGAAAAATTCGGACGCTGTCACATGAGGGCATTGCCTACAATGAAATGGCGATTATTTACCGTCAGGCAGAGCAGTATGATCCACTGCTATCCACCATTTTTCCGCAATATGACATTCCGTTTTTCATTAGCCAAAAGAAACCAATGCTGCATCACCCGCTCATTGAATTTAGTCGCTCGATTTTAGAGAGCATTCAAACGGATTGGAAGTATGAGCCGATTTTCCGTGCGATTAAGACGGATTTATTTTTCCCATTACATGCAGATAAGAAAATTTGGCGCGAGCGTGCAGATCGGTTAGAAAACTTTGTGATGGCACAAGGGATTTATGGAGAGCGCTGGTTTGATGATATTCGCTGGGTGTATAAAAAATACCGTGGCTTAGAATTTTTCACAACAAAGCAAACCGATGAAGAGCGTGCATTCCAGCAAGAAATTGAAGCGGTACGTGTACTTGTACGTGAACCGCTGCAACAGCTACAGCAGCAATTAGAGCAAGCACATACGGGTCGGGCCTATGCAGAAATTTTATACACGTTCATTGATGAATTAGCAATTTTTGCGAAGCTACAAGAGCTAAAAGATTATGAAAATGCGCATGGCAAGCTCCTTGCGGCGACCGAGCATGAGCAGGCATGGAATGAATGGGTGAATGTGCTCGACCAATTCGTCGAAATGTTTGGCGATGTGGAATTAACGCTTGATGAATTCATTGAAATTTTAGATGAGGGGCTGGATTCACTCGAGTTTTCACGCATTCCACCGTCAATTGATGAGGTGACAGTCGTAACGGCAGATTTAGCGCGTTTAATGAATATGAAAGCAGTATTTGTCATTGGCATGAATGAAGGAGTTTACCCGCAGCGTATCGACCGTGAAGGCCTGCTAGCAGATACAGAGCGCGAGTGGTTTGAGCGCACGGGGAATGAGATTGCACCAACCTCTCGTGAGCGTTTACTTGAGGAAAATTTTATCGCCTACCGTGCATTTACCGTAGCATCACATGAACTATTTATTAGCTATACGATGGCAGATAGTGAAGGGAAAAGTGTCTTGCCGTCGACCTATTTGAAGAAAATTCATGATCTCGTACCGGGCTTAGAGGAGCGCTATATTTATATGAGCCCCGAGGAATCGCTTGATACCGAGGATGACTGGCATTATATCGCACACCCACGTACGGCACTCGCGTATTTAATGATTCAGCTTCGTAAGCAGTACTATGACCAAGATGCGCTGACACCGGCATGGGCTGCGCTGAAGGAATATTATCAGAATGATCCCTACTGGGAAGATGTACTGAAGCGTTTGATGCGGCCACTTATTACGCATAATCGCGCTGAAAATCTAACACCAGAATATACACGTGAATTATATGGAAAAGACATTATTTCGAGTGTATCGCGTATTGAAAAATATTATAGCTGTCCATTCTCCCATTTCACGACCTATGGACTGCATTTAGAGGAACGTAAAGAATACCGCCTCGAAACGCCAACTATCGGTGATTTATTCCATGCGGCGCTTAAATACATTTCAGAAAAAACAGAGGCACTCGGTCTGACATGGGGACAGTTGTCTGTTGAGGAATGCCGTAAACTTTCGCAAGAAGCGGTGGCGGAAATCGTACCGATGCTGTATCACAAAATTTTACTTAGCACGGCGCGCTATCGTTATATTATGCGTAAACTGACACAAATCGTTGAGCGTACGATGCTGTCGCTAGCGAATCATGCTAAAACGACGGGCTTTAAGCCAATTGCTATTGAAGCTGCCTTTGGTCCAGGACAGGGCGATATGCTCCCACCGCTTGTTATTCAGCTTGATAATGAGCATAAGCTACAAATGCGTGGACGAATCGACCGTATTGATGCGACAGAAGTGAATAATAAGCCGTATATTCGTGTGATTGACTATAAATCTTCTGCGCAAAAATTAGACTTAAATGATGTCTATCATGGGCTATCGCTACAAATGCTGACGTATTTAGATGTTGCGATGACAAATTCAAGTGAATGGCTACCACTTCATGCGGAGGCAGGCGGTGTATTATATATTCACGTCCACAATCCCATGTTAAAAGCGGATGCCGTACTGAGTAATGACGCGCAGGAGCAGGAAGTATTGAAGGACTTCAAAATGAAGGGCCTACTGCTTGATAATCGAGATGTGCTCGTTGAAATGGATGAAAACTTAGCGGACAATGGTGGGCGTTCTCATATTATCCCGGCTTACTTAAAAAAGGATGGCTCGACATCCGCAAGCTGGAGCTCAGTCATTAATGAAAAGGATATGGGTGACCTTCAAAAATTCGTCCGTCAAAAGCATAAAATAGCGGGACAAGGCATTTTAAAAGGTGATACGTCGATTAGTCCGTATCGTATGAAACAAAAAACAGCATGTGAATATTGTTCCTATAAATCGGTTTGTCAGTTTGATGTCAATGACGCGCATCAACAATACCGCGCATTGCCAATCGACAAGCCAGAAGTTGTAATTGAGAAAATTCGTAAGGAGGCGGTGGCAGATGACAACATTACCGATTAAACCGCAGGACGTCACATGGACGGATGACCAGTGGAAGGCAATTTGGGCGAAGGGGCAGGATACACTCGTCTCTGCAGCAGCCGGCTCAGGTAAAACGGCGGTTTTGATTGAGCGTCTTATACAAAAGGTCATTGATGAAGTCAATCCAATTAATGTCGACGAATTATTAGTTGTGACGTTTACAAATGCCTCTGCCGCTGAAATGCGTCAACGAATGGCAACAGCACTCGAAAAGGCCGTAAAGGCGAATCCAGAATCACAGCACTTACGCCGCCAATTAACGCTTGTGAATAAGGCACAAATCTCAACACTGCATTCATTCTGTTTAGCGATTGTGAAGCAGTATGCATATTTACTAAATATCGACCCCGGCTTCCGTATTGCCAATGAAAATGAAGCGGCACTTTTAAAAGATGACACGATGGCAGAAGTATTAGAGGCGGCATATGATGTCGCAGATCCAAGTGAGATGTATCGCCTAGTGGATGCCTTTACATCAGACCGTAATGACCAGGACATTGAAGTGTTAATTGAAAAATTGTATGATATGGCTCGCGTAAATCCAGAGCCTTTCCGCTGGTTGGATGACTTACCAGAGCGCTACAATATGGACGGTGTGACGTCACTTGATGAGCTTGATTTTGTTCAATCAATTCGTCAAACAATGGTGCATAGTGTCGACGAGGCCATTGCGCTTATTTTAGAAGTACGTGCGTTAGCGAATACACCCGATGGCCCAGATGCTTACGGTGAAACCGCGCAGGCAGATTTAATTTTGTTACACGAAGCTCGAGCATTCCTAAACGAACGCTCATGGGAGGAGGCCTATGCCTTTTTCACAGTGTTTAAATGGGGCAAACTGAAGGCCCAGAAAAAAGGGACTTGCGACGAATTACTACTAGACCGTGCGAAGGCCAAGCGTAATGATGCGAAAAAGGTACTGACTGATGCGACCGAGCAATTTTTCAGCCGCAGTCCAGAGCGCTTATTAGAGGAAATGCAGCATATGTATCCTTTAATGCAAACGCTTGTTGAATTAACGAAACAATTTACTGTGGCGTATAGTGCCGCAAAAAATAAAAAAGGCATCGTTGATTTCTCCGATTTAGAGCATTTTGCGCTGGCAATTTTAACACAGGAAGTTGATGGCAAGATTGTGGCATCGGACGTCGCCAAAGCGTATGAAGCACGCTTTAAAGAAGTACTTGTCGATGAATACCAGGATACAAACCGCCTACAGGAGACCATTTTACAATTAGTAAAAGCAGGTGCTGAGGCAGATGGGAATCTATTTATGGTCGGCGATGTGAAGCAGTCGATCTATCGCTTCCGATTAGCAGAGCCGGGACTATTTTTAGATAAGTATGCGCGCTTTACCGAGCAGGCAGAAAATACGGGTATGAAAATTGATTTAAATGCGAACTTCCGTAGTCGTCACGAAGTATTAGATGGCACGAACTATATTTTTAAACAAATTATGAGTGAGGAAGTCGGCGAAATCGATTATGACGATGCGGCTGCATTGAAACCACAAGCACCGTACGCAGAACTTGATATGCCGATTACACTCGCAGTACTGCATACACCCGAGCTTGAGGAAGAGGCAGAAACGCCAGAGCTTCAGGCAGAAGAGGAAATGAAGAAATCACAACTTGAGGCGCGGTATATTATTGGGCAAATTAAACAGCTCATTGATACGGGTGCACAGGTGTATGATGCGTACGAAAAAGATGCGGCGGGTAATCCGATGAAGCGTGATATGGAGTACCGTGACATTGTTATTTTAATGCGTTCTATGACATGGTCAAATGACTTTGTGGAAGAATTTAAATTGGCCGGTATCCCGTTGTATGCGGAGCTATCAGCAGGTTATTTTGAAGAGCTTGAAGTGATGATTATGATGAATACATTACGTATTATCGATAATCCATATCAGGATATTCCACTCGCATCTGTATTGCGTGCGCCATTTGTGGGCATGACGGAAAATGAGTTGGCGGCGATTCGTTTAGCCGAACCGAAAGCATCGTTTTATGATGCACTGAAATCATTTGTACTAAAAGAGCGTAGCGGTCTTCATGCAGGAACAGCTGAGAAATTACAGCGCTTTTTACTACAGTTTGATGATTGGCGAGATTTAGCCCGCCGTGGTTCACTTGCAGAATTAATCTGGCAAGTGTATATGGATACGAATTATTATGAAATGGCGGGGGCCATGTCGAATGGTAAGCAGCGTCAAGCGAATTTACGTGCGCTTTATGACCGGGCGATTGCATATGAAAAAACAGCATTCCGTGGGCTATTCCGGTTCCTACGTTTTGTTGACCGTATTCGTTTACGCGGTGAAGATTTAGGAACTGCAAAAGCAATTAGCCAATCAGAAAACGTGGTACGCTTGATGACGATTCATGGCTCAAAGGGGCTCGAATTCCCCTATGTTTTTGTGGCAGGAATGGGGCGCCCATTTAATAAAATGGATTTCAATTTACCGTATTTATTTGACCAAAACTTTGGCCTAGCGGTGAAGATGATTGATCCAGAAAAAAGATTGCAATATACCTCACTGCCATTTTTAGCAGTGAAGGAGAAAAAGTTACTTGAAATGAAAGCGGAGGAAATGCGTGTCCTTTATGTAGCCATGACACGTGCAAAAGAAAAGCTATTTTTAGTCGGTACAGTGAAAAACTGGGAAAACACCGCGATTACGTGGCATGAGATGCAACAGCTTTCTCTCGATGAGCCACTACCGCCGTATATACGCCGAACCGCCTCAAATTATTTTGACTGGGTTGGTCCAGCTATTGCGCGTCATGCAGATTACCAACAGACGCTTGATATGGTATTGTCTGCACGACCTGATGAGCCGTCGCGCTTTGATGTTCAAATCGTTGATGCGACGACATTCCAGGCGGCAACAGTCGAAGATGAAGTCGTAGAAGTAGCGGATACACCAGTGGATAAAGCGTTACTAGCACGCATTGAACAACGCTTTGATACCCCGTATCCGCATAAAAATCGCTTGCATAAACGCTCAAAGGCCTCTGTTAGTGAATTGAAGCGTCTGCAAACGCTTGAGCAGCAGGAACTACCAGAAATTTTTGCGACGACTAAGCCATCCGCACAGCGCGTTGCAACACGTCCGCGTTTTATGCAGGAGAAGAAGATGACAGCAGCAGAAGCGGGGACAGCGATGCATACCGTTATGCAGCATGCACCACAGCAAGGCTTTGCGACGATTCCACAAGTAGCTGCATTCGTTGAACAGCTTGTAGAAAATGAACTGTTAACAGAAGCAGAAGCAAAAACAATTTATTATAAAAATATTTTAGCCTTTTTCGACTCTTCCATTGGTACGCGTTTCAAAGAGGCAAAAGCAATTCATCGTGAGTTACCATTTACGTATCGCAGAGCCGATGCAGATGGTGATGAGCAAATCGTCCAAGGGATTATTGACTGCTTACTTGAAATGCCGACAGGGGAGTGGATTCTGCTTGATTACAAGACCGACCGTTTAAAAAATCATGCGAATCCAGAGCAAGCACTTCGTGAACGATATGAGGTTCAGCTGGCACTTTACACAGAGGCAATCGAATGTATTTTAGGAATAAAAATTGCAGAAAAAGTAATTTATGCGTTTGATAGTAGCGAAACAGTGGTACTGTAGAATATTATTGTAAAAACATGATGAAGTCGCAATGATTCGTTAGAAAATGCGTTGTCACCATGTTATTCTTTTCATCTTCATGTCCATTTTTAGAGAAATTTCAACAAATTGTGTGGAAATTCATAACTTACCGAAAATTCGCACGAAAATGGAGGAAATTATTTAGAAAATGATGTATGATGGAAAAAAGAAGAAGGAGTGCTACTATTCATGAAAATTTTATCATTTCGCTATAACGATGTTGTTAGCTTCGGACCTAAAGTAAAAAAAGAGGAAGCCGTTTGGGACGTGCTAGCAATCCAAGAACAACTACAAGTATTACCATCATTCGCTAAAACAATCGTTGAAGGGATGACATTTGGCTTTGAATTCGTTGAAGCTGCACGTAAGTTAGTGGAAGCTGCGGAGAAATCAGAAAATCCAGCAGATTTCAAACGTGCATTTACAGAAATTGAATGGTTAGCACCGATTCCACGTACGACGAAAAATATTATCTGCGTCGGTAAAAACTACAGTGAGCATGCGAAAGAAATGGGCGGCGAAGCACCTCAAGATATCGTCGTATTCACTAAAGCGCCAACTGCCATTGCAGCAGATGAAGAAACATTATCTGTGCATGCAGATGTAACGGATTCACTTGATTACGAAGGTGAATTAGCCGTAGTTATCGGTAAAAAAGGGAAAAATATTCCGAAAGGTTTAGCGTTCGACTATGTATTTGGTTATACAATTGCCAACGACATTACAGCACGTAACCTACAAGATAAACATAAACAATATTTCTTAGGGAAATCATTAGATGGTTCTTGCCCAATGGGTCCATACCTTGTAACGAAAGATGAAATTCCTGATCCACAAAAATTAACGGTCGTAACAAAAGTAAATGACGAAGTACGTCAAAATGGCACAACTGCCCAAATGATGCACACAGTTGAAGACTTGATCGTTGAAATCTCAAGCCTTGTCACATTAGAGCCAGGAGATGTTATTTTAACAGGTACGCCAGCCGGTGTTGGTAAAGGGATGACACCACCACAATTTTTAAAAGCAGGCGATACAGTGAAAGTATCAATCGAAGGTATCGGTACTTTAGTGAATCGTTTCGAATAATTGTCGAATTCGGCACAAAACCCCCTGAACTTTGGTCCAGGGGGTTTTTATCAGTTGTATAGTTAAAACGGCTTTGATACGATAAAAGTGCACAAATTTAAATTTTTGAGGGGGACATCATTATGATGGACGCATTATCTAGTACGACGCATTTGCACATCGCGGCTTGGGCAGTCGGCATCATTTTATTTTTCGTTGCTTATTTCTCAAAACCAGATGCAAAAGGTCGTAAAGTAACACATATGATTTTACGCTTGTTCTACATTTTCATTATTGTTTCAGGCCTATTATTATTCTTAAATTACCATGGCATCAACGATATGATGTATGGTATCAAGCTTGTTTTAGGTGTTGTCACAATTGGCTTAATGGAAATGGCATTAGTGAAGAGTCAAAAAGGTAAAAATGGCAAAGGCTTTATGATTGGCTTTATCGTTGTTTTTATTATCACATTCCTAGTAGGTAGCTATTTACCAGTAGGTATTAATTTATTCGGTAACTAATGAGCATAAAAAAACAGGAGTCGCAGTCGCGACCCCTGTTTTTTTATGCGTTAAATTGGCGATTTAAGAAGAAAATTGCAATAACACTTGGACCCGTATGAGACGCAATCGTTGAACCAACAATCTCGATTTGAACGGCTTTTGGATGGAAAGCATCAACAATCATACGTTTCATTTCATTTGCAGCATCCATATCATCGCCGTGTGAAATACCAATCACTTGGTCTGATAAGTTTTCACCGCGTTCAGCCATTACGTCGATAATGCGTTTAAAGACTTTTTTACGGCCACGAATTTTTTCAATCGGCACAAGTTTGCCATCTTCCATATGCATTAGTGGTTTAATGTTTAATAAGCCCCCGATAAATGCGCTAGATTTTGACACGCGACCACCTTTTGCTAGGAAATCTAAATCTTCTACTGTAAAGAGGTGCTCCATATGCTCCGCTTGGAAACGTGTGCGGTTGATTACTTCTTCATATGAGAAGTTTTCATCACGTAAACGCACGGCTTCTTCAACAACAAGTCCCATACCAAGTGATGCACACTTCGTATCGATAATTTCAAGCTGTAAATCAGGATACTCTTCGCGTACTTGCTCACGCAGCATCATTGCTGTTGAATACGTGCCTGATAAATTAGAAGAAAAGGCAATGTATAAGCCTTGTTCGCCTGATTTTGCAAGCTCTGTAAAAGCCGTTAAGAATGCTTCAGGTGATACTTGGGATGTTTTCGGGCGATTGCCGTTACGAATTTGATTGTAAATTTCGATTGGTTCGATGCCTACTACGTCGTCAAATTCTTGACCACTAATTTCAACACGTAGTGGGAATAAATGGACATCATGCTCAGTAAAATATGCCTTTGGTAAGTCACAGGCACTATCGGTAAAAATTTTCATAAAAAAAACCTCCTATAATTTCAGCTGTAATCGATCAGCTAAAAGCGCCGCAATCCCGTCCTCGTTATTGCTGGCTGTTATTTCATTCGCTATGTTTTTTAATTGAGGAATGGCATTGTCCATTGCAACACCAAGACCTACATAATCAATCATTTCTAAATCATTATCCTCGTCACCAAAAGCAATAATGCGTTCGCGTGGAATACCTAATTCACGCGATACATGCGCAACACCTTTTGCTTTATGAATACCACGATGCACGATTTCTATAACATGCCACGGGTCTCCCCAGCGACGATGGTCTATCAAATCAGCTTTTGTATCCGCTAAATGCTTACGAATCACTGCTACATCATTTTCTTTTGCTTGCAATAAAATACTAGTAGGTGAAGATTTAAGCGTTTGAGCTAAAGGCCCCTCTGTAATAACGGGATTCCCCATGCTTAAAATATCGAGTAGACGCGCATCGTGATTTTGGATATACACGTCATCTTTCACCTCGGCTAAAATATTATCAAGCTGAAACGGTGCAAGCGAATCTACGATGTCATGCACATCAGGCAAGCCAATCGGTGTGTGCATCGCATGAAAGGCTGCGGCTCTCGGATGATGAACATAGGCACCGTTGAAATTAACAATCGGTGTCATTAAATCTAATTCATTATAATATAATTTACTAGCACGATAAGGACGTCCTGTCGCAATCATGACCTGATGTCCCTCAGCACGTGCTATTTTGAGTGCATGCTTTGTATGTGCAGAAATTATTTTGTCATCAGTTAATAGCGTACCATCTAAGTCTAACACAATTAAATGAGGCTTCATTATATTTTTACCCCTTTCTTACTAAATCGTAAATACTATCGAAATAAGTTTACTTTTTCTTTTGTACTGCGTCAAAGTTTTGTCATGAAATGGCATTTTTGATAGGATAGGAATGAATAGGAGCTGAAAATACATGATAGTAGCTAATGAAAAATGGGGAAATATCCCTTTGTTACACGTTTATGATGAAGAAAAGGCGACTGCTGATACACCAATCGTACTTTTCATTCATGGTTTTCAAAGTGCGAAAGAGCATAATCTGCACTACGCATATAATTTAGTACAGCAAGGAATGCGTGTGCTGATGCCGGATGCTATTTTACACGGTGAGCGCTCACAAGGATTGAATACCATTGAAATGAGCTTACGTTTTTGGGAAACGGTGCTAACAAATATTCAAGAAGTAAAATTCCTTTATGAAGAGCTACGTCGCAAAGGCTTTACAGGTCGCTTTGGCTTAGCTGGTACATCGATGGGCGGCATTACAACACTGGGTTGCTTAAAGGTTTTCGACTTTGTTGAAACGGCCGCTGTTTACATGGGTACCGCTACATACGTGACATTAGCAAAAGGACAATTAGCACAAATTGAAGCGCAAGGCTTTGACTTACAGCTGACAGAGCAAGAACTTACGGATTTAATGAATACCCTAACATCGCTTGATTTAAGCTTAACACCTGAAAAACTAAACAATCGTCCTGTTTATTTCTGGCATGGGAAGCAAGATAAAACCGTACCATTTAATTTGGCCTACGATACGTATGTCGCAAAGTTCCAGCCTTTATATGAAAACAATCCAGAGTTGATTCGTTTTGATATTGCGAAGAATGAGGGACATAAAGTAAATCGTAGCGGGATGCTTGCCGGAGTTGCTTGGCTTGCAGAGCATTTGCGTTAATTGTATGATAGAGGTATCTACTATAGAGAGAGGAGTTACGTTCTCATGGCAATTGAAGCAGATTTAAAAGATAGCATTCTAGGTGCACTAGAAAATGTCATCGACCCTGAACTAGGTATCGACATCGTTAACCTTGGTTTAGTATATGATGTTGATATGAATGACGAAGGCACTGCGATGATTACGATGACACTGACATCAATGGGCTGCCCATTAGGTCCTGTTATCGTTGATCAAATTCGTACAGCGCTTTTCGAACTTCCTGAAGTAAAAGATGTAGACGTAAATATCGTATGGAATCCACCTTGGTCTAAGGAACATATGTCACGTTACGCAAAAATGGCATTAGGTGTACGCTAATTTATAAGAGGTCGGGCTTAGCCCACCTCTTTTTTTTATGCCGAAAAATAGGGTATGCTTAAAGCAGATAGGGGGGAATAGAATGTATGAAATTATTCAAGCACCAATGGCGGGTGGCAATGCGACACCTGCGCTCGTACATGCAGTTGCACAGGCCGGTGGATTTGGTTATTTAGCAGGCGGCTATAAAACGGTTGCTGCGCTAAAGGAGGAAATTCATTCGTTACGAGCACTTGGAACGGATTATTTTGGCGTCAATTTATTCGTGCCAGCACAGCCGAATGGACAAACAGCGCTCACGAAAAATTATTGTGAAAAACTCGCAATTGAAGCAGAGTTAATTGATACAACAATTGGGGACTATACCTATTCAGATGATGAGTGGTCAGCAAAATTTCAGCTTATGCTAGAGGAAAAAGTGCCGGTCGTAAGTTTCACGTTTAATATGCCGACACCAGCGCACGTGTTGCAATTAAAAGAAGCCGGCATTCAAACGGTTCAAACGGTTACCTCAGTAGAAGAGGCACAGCAAGCCGAAAAGCTCGGTGTAGATGAGGTATGTGTGCAAGGAATTGAAGCGGGTGGTCATCGTGCGGCTTTTGACGATAGAGACCCAGTAGAAACACCACCGCTTGTGCAGCTTGTAAAAGATGTGGTGGCGGCTATTGATATTCCGGTGATTGCAGCAGGTGGCATGATGGATGGTGCTAGTATTCGCGAAGTACTAGATGCCGGAGCACGTGCTGCGCAGCTTGGTACCGCTTTTCTATGCTGTCCGGAGAGCGGAACGAAGCCAACGCATATTAAGGCATTATTAGATGGGTATTTTACGACGACAGCATTGACGCGCGCCTATACCGGGCGCTTAGCACGCGGGTTAGAAAATGACTTTATGCTGCGCTACAATGATGCCCCGCAAGCGTATCCGGAGCTACATTATGTGACACAGCCGCTACGAAAAAAAGCGGGCGAATTAGATCGTCCAGATTTATTAGCGATGTGGGCTGGCAAGAATTTTTCAGCTATTCGTGTACTGTCTGCAACGGAACTTGTTTCCTTATTAAAAAAAGAAGCAAACCTATTATAGAAAAGTAATTTTTAAAAGAAGTCACATAAGGGTGGCTTCTTTTTTTATTTTGGAAAAAATTAAATGCTGACATATTTCTGACGCACAACCTTCCTATACTAACAAATGTAAACAACAGCACGAGCCATTTTAATCACTCAATGGTCATACATTTTACTTATAGGAGGAAATAATATGAACTTTTTAAAACGTGCTTTTTATAGCACAAAAGCAAAAGTCGGTCGTTCACTACTACTGACATTTGTATTCTCAGCTATTTTAATTTTCATTCTTGCGGGTTTGACGATTCAAAGCGCCTCACTTACAGCCGCAGAAAACGCTAAGAAAAGTATGGGGGCTACAGTAACCCTTTCAGCCAATATGGAAAATGCGATGAAGGAGATGCAGGAGAATACTCGTGATGGTGAGCGACCAGACCCTAGTAGCTTCAGCATTACACCAATCGATTTAGATGATGTTGAAAAAATTACCGCACTCGATAACTTGTCGTCGTATTCATTGTCATCAACAACGACTGTGAACGCAAAATCATTTGATGCTATTTCATCAGAAGATTCATCTGATGATAGCGACACTGAGCAACAAGGTGGCCCAGGTGGTATGCAAATGCCTGAGATGGCATCACAAGGTGATATTTCAATCTCAGGTACAAATGCAACAGCAAAGGCCTCATCGTTTACAGGTGGCACAGCGGAAATCATTGATGGTGTAGGCATTACAGAAGCCGATGCAGACTCCAATAAAGCCGTCATTGAAACAAATCTAGCAGAAGCGAATGATATTGCTGTTGGCGATACAATTAAAGTTAAAGGTGACGACAAAACGTATAAATTAAGCGTTGTCGGTATTTATAAATCAACCGAAGCAACAGACTCACGTAGTATGCAAATGGCGTCATTAAATCCGTACAACACGATTTATACATCATACACATTTGCGAATAAAGTCAAAGGTAGCGACTATAAAAATACGGCAGATTCCGTTGTCTTTAACGTAACAGATCCAGAAAAAATGGATGACTTTGTGAAAGCAGCAGAAGCAACGGGCTTAGATACAGATACGTATGCATTAACAACAAATGACCAAGTGTATCAACAAATGGTGCAGCCGCTTGATAACGTGAAAAGCTTCGCGAATAAAATTGTCATTTTAGTAGCAGTAGCCGGTACCGTTATCCTAGCGTTAATCGTGATGCTAACCATTCGTGAACGTAAATATGAAATTGGTGTCCTCATGTCTCTAGGTGAAAAACGCAGTAAAATCATCGCACAGTTCTTTACAGAGCTTGTCTTTGTACTTGTTATTGCGCTAGTAGTAGCGGGTGTGAGCGGTCAGTTTGTCGGCAACGCTGTCGGTAAGCAATTGATTGAACAGCAAACGACGACACAAACAACGGATACCGCTTCAAATGCACAAGGCGGCCCTGGAATGGGTGGCGGTCAAGGTGGCGGAGCTCCATCAGGGATGCCAAGTGGCGGTGGCCAAGGTGGTCCTACAATGGGCGGCAATATGCCACAAGCTGCTGATGTACAGGAGCAAATTAGTGATTTAGATATTACATTATCAATGAAGGAATTAATCGAGCTTGGTGGCTTTGGCTTAGGCATTAGTTTCCTTGCTGTCATCATTGCCTCAATTAGCATCATGCGTATGAAACCAAAGAAAATTTTAATCTCATAGGAGGAATCGAATATGTTAGAAGTAAAAGACGTTAATTATTGGTATCAATCTAAAAATGATGTGCTCTATGACGACATCAATTTAACGTTTGATAGCGGCAAATTATATGGCATACTCGGCTCATCAGGCTCTGGTAAAACAACGTTCTTATCACTCATCGCTGGCCTTGATGTTCCGAAGAAAGGGGATATTTTATACGACGGCAAATCGATGAAAAAAATTGGTTTAACGGCTTATCGTAATAAATATGTCTCAATCGTTTTTCAGTCATACAACTTATTGCCGTATATGTCTGCGGTGGATAATATTTTAGCAGCACTTGAAATTACCAATTCACAGCGTAAAGACCGCAAAACCTATGCGCTTGAAATGCTAGCGCGTGTCGGTATTACAGAAGACATGGCGAAGAAAAATGTACAGCATCTGTCAGGTGGTCAGCAGCAGCGCGTTGCAATCGTTCGTGCGATGTGCTGTGACGCACAGCTCGTTGTAGCTGATGAACCAACAGGGAACTTAGATGAGCAAAACTCACAAGAAATCATTAAGCTATTTGCAGAGCTCGCACATGAACAGCAAAAATGCGTTATCGTCATTACGCATGAGCGTGACATCGCAAATGCTTGCGATGTCGTATTAGAATTGAAAAACAAGAAATTTAATACGATTAAATAATCAATGAGGTTCGGCAATGGCCGAGCCTTTTTTGTTTTGAAAAAAGTTCATACAATTCCTCGCAAAATAGGGAATAGAAAAGTGAAACCAAATGCCTGCAAAGCCGTAGAATAAGACAGAAAGAAAAAGTCAAAAAAGGTCAAACATATCAGTTGAATTATGGAGCAAACGAGACTATAATGAAATTAATCAAAAGGTCAAAGAAGGTCAAACTATTCTTTGACGAACTACATCCGATGAAGGAGTGGGACTCGATATGCAAATGAAAATGAATAATGAACAAGATAAAAATCCGTTAGAAACATATGGACGTAACTTAAATGAAACGGTTAAAGAAGGGAAGCTAGATCCGGTCATTGGCCGAGACGAAGAAATTCGTAATGTCATCCGTATCCTTTCTCGTAAAACGAAAAATAACCCCGTATTAATTGGCGAGCCTGGTGTTGGTAAAACAGCCATCGTCGAAGGTCTTGCACAGCGTATTGTGAAAGGTGACGTACCGGAAGGCTTAAAAGACCATGAAATTTATGAGCTTGATATGAGCGCATTAATTGCGGGTGCGAGCTACCGTGGTCAATTTGAGGAACGTTTACAAGGCGTGTTAAAACAAGTGAAGGAAGCGGAAGGACGCATCATTTTATTCATTGATGAAATCCATACGATTGTTGGCGCCGGTAAAACAGAGGGTTCAATGGATGCTGGTAATATGCTAAAACCAATGCTCGCACGTGGTGAACTTCACTGTATCGGTGCAACAACGCTAGATGAGTACCGTACAAATATTGAAAAAGACCCAGCACTTGAACGTCGCTTCCAACAAGTGCTTGTACGCGAGCCATCTGTTGAAGATACGATTTCAATTTTACGTGGCTTAAAAGAACGCTTTGAACTCCATCATGCGGTGAAAATTCATGACCGTGCCATCGTAGCAGCTGCTGAATTATCAAATCGCTATTTAACAGAGCGCTTCTTACCCGATAAAGCGATTGATTTAATTGACGAGGCATGTGCGATGATTCGTACGGAAATCGATTCGATGCCACAAGAGCTAGATGAAGTGACACGTCGTCAAATGCAGCTTGAAATTGAAGAGCAAGCATTAATGAAAGAAACGGATGCGGCTTCTGAAAAACGCTTGAAAAATTTACGTGAGGAATTACAGCAATTAAAAGATTCTTCTGCGTCAATGAAAACTCAGTGGGACAACGAAAAACATGCCTTGCAAGAAATTCAGGCGAAACGTGAGCTTTTAGACCAAAAACGGAATGAACTTGAAAAAGCGGAATCAGAGTATGATTTAAATAAAGCCGCTGTATTGCGTCATGGTGAAATTCCACAATTGAAAAAAGAATTAGAAGAATTAGAGCAAAAATTAACAGAAACAGGCGACACACGCTTACTTCGTGAAGACGTGACATCAGATGAAATCGCGGCCATTGTATCGCGCTGGACAGGTGTACCGGTAACGAAAATGCTTCAAAGTGAACGCGAAAAATTACTCGCACTTGGCGATACGTTACACAAACGTGTCGTTGGGCAAGATGATGCAGTGAAGTTAGTAACAGAAGCAGTATGGCGTGCACGTGCAGGCATCCAAGATCCGAATAAACCAATTGGCTCATTCCTCTTCTTAGGTCCAACAGGTGTCGGTAAAACAGAGCTTGCGAAAGCATTAGCTGAGCAATTATTCGATTCAGAGGATCATTTTGTCCGTATTGATATGAGTGAATACATGGAAAAACATAGCGTTTCTCGTTTAGTCGGAGCACCTCCAGGCTATATCGGCTATGAAGAAGGCGGTCAATTAACTGAGCAAATTCGTCGCAATCCATATGCGGTTGTGTTACTTGATGAAATCGAAAAAGCTCATCCAGATGTGGCTAACATTTTACTACAAATTTTAGATGATGGCCGCATTACAGATGGTCAGGGACGTACGGTCAACTTCACAAATACAGTGGTTATTATGACATCGAACTTAGGCTCACATTATTTACTTGAAATGAATGATTCAAATGAACACGCAACTGAAGACTTAGTGATGGCTGAATTGAAACGTCATTTCAAACCAGAGCTATTAAACCGTCTGGATGATATCGTGATGTTCCATTCATTATCAGGTGAGCATTTTGTGAAAATTGCTGACAAATATTTGAATTCATTACGTAAACGTTTAGCTTCTCAAGAAATAAATCTAGTGATTGAGCCAGAAGTGTTAGATTGGATTGCGAGTGAAGGGGTGGACCCAGCATTTGGTGCACGTCCATTACGTCGCTTTATCCAACGTCATGTTGAAACGGTTGTCGCACGTGAATTGTTACGCGGCGATACATTACCTGGTGCAACATTAACGGTTTACTTGGATAACGGTGAAGCGAATATTCGCGTTGACAATGTAGCACAATAATCTATTGAGAGAACTGTAAAAGCATACAGTTCTCTTTTTTTCGTGCTACACTAAATGAAAAAAGGGGGGAGACGATGACGAAA
Organism: Candidatus Kurthia intestinigallinarum; assembly: GCF_003991225.1. Classification (GTDB taxonomy): domain Bacteria; phylum Bacillota; class Bacilli; order Bacillales_A; family Planococcaceae; genus Kurthia; species Kurthia populi. Next base: position 585,425 of record NZ_JTFC01000031.1, on the reverse strand, counting down.
ATTTTTGCCCATCGTGGATTTCGCGCGATGTATCCAGAAAACACATTATTAAGTTTTCAAAAGGCATTTGAGTTAGGGGTCGATGGCATTGAACTTGATGTTCATATGACGCGTGATGGTGAGTTAGTCGCCATTCATGATGAATCGCTGAAGCGAACGACTGGGGTAGACGGAGAAGTGATTGATTATACGTATGCGGAACTTAAAAAATTTCGTGCAGCCGCGGCTTTCCGTGAGCATAAAAATTATGACGGCACATGGGAGGCGGAGCGCATTCCGACGCTTCGACAAGTCTTAACGCTTCATCAAAAGTATCCGCAAGTAATCGTGAATATTGAGCTGAAAACAAATGTTTACGCATATGATGGCATTGAACAGAAGGTACTGGCATTAGTTGATGAGCTAAAGACGCCACACGTCATTTACTCATCGTTTCATTTGCCGACAATTTTACGCATTCGTGACATAGCACCAGCCGCAAAAATTGCCTGGCTAATCGAGGATGACATTGCGCTTCTATCTGATTATAAGCGCCATTTCCAATTGGATGCGCTCCATATTAGTAAAAAGCTCGTATTAAAATATCAAGAACAATGGCAAGATTTATTGCCAACATTACGTGTCTGGACGGTCAATGATGCCGCACAGATCGAAGAATTTCTCGCGTTAGGCGTCGATACCATTATGACCGATGCGCCAGATGTGGCATTAGCGCTACGACAATAAAAAAGGACGGATTCGCTATGATGGCGGGTCCGTCCTTTTTAAAAGTAAAAAGCCTCGACAAATGTCGAGACTTCTGATTAGTGGTCTTCGCGACCGATTGCTTTTGGCGATTCGCTTGGAATTACGGCATCAATGATGATTAATAATACAGCGAATACTAATGACATGATTAAGCCTTGGTTCCAGTCTGGAGTACCTTGGTTGATTGCGCTAACTACGTAGTTCAATACAGATACTAAGATGACTGACCAGATTACTAAGAAAATGTATCTCATGATTTTGTTTTCACCTCTAAGTTACTATTCTATCTGTCTTATCATACCATAACTACATTAAGCATTGAAATACTGTTTTTGAATAAATAAAGGCGATTTTCCATTGTTCGTATTTCTATAGTTGCAATTTTTAGTCTTATTATCTATAATTATGACCAGATACTAATATTTGATTATAAAGGTGGTTACGTTATGAACGCAGGGTTTATTGGTGTAGGGCGTTATGTACCAGAAAAAGTCGTGACGAACTTTGACTTAGAAAAAATCGTTGATACAAATGATGAATGGATTCGTACACGTACAGGCATTGAAGAACGCCGTATTGCGGGCGATGATGTGGATACGTCAGATATGGCCTACGAGGCAGCAAAACAAGCAATTGACCATGCGGGGATTTCTCCAGAGCAAATTGGCTTGATTTTAGTTGCGACGGTAACGCCAGATCAGCCTTTCCCATCTGTGGCATGTATGTTACAAGATAAATTGGGTGCCACAAATGCAGCAGCAATGGATATTTCAGCGGCATGTGCTGGTTTCATGTATGGGGCTATCACAGCACAACAATTTATCGCAACAAATACATATGATTATGTGTTAGTGATAGGTGTGGAGAAACTATCAAAAATCACAGACTGGTCAGACCGTAATACAGCTGTCTTATTCGGTGATGGTGCTTGTGCTGCTGTAATGGGCAAAGTATCAGAAGGCCGCGGGATTTTATCATTTGATTTAGGCGCAAAAGGTGCTGGCGGTAAATATTTATATGAAGATGAAAATAAGCATATCATTATGAATGGTCGCGAAGTCTTCAAGTTTGCAGTACGTCAAATGGGTGAATCTGCACTAAAGGTTGTTGAGCAAGCAGGCTTACAAAAAGAAGATGTTGATTTATTAATTCCACACCAAGCGAATATTCGCATTATGAACTCAGCACGTGAACGCCTTGGCTTACCAGAAGAAAAAATGTCATCTGTTATTGCGAAATATGGGAATACATCAGCGGCTTCCATTGGTAATGCTTTAGTTGAAGAATTAGAAAATGGTAAAATTAAAGACGATGATTTACTTGTTTTAGTAGGTTTCGGTGGCGGCCTAACATGGGGCGCAATCGCACTAAGATGGGGGAAATAATATGAAAGTGGGGAACGAAATGACGAAGAAGCGCGTAGTAATTACAGGAATGGGTGCAATTACACCGGTAGGTAATAATGTAGCAGATAGCTGGAATGCAGTGAAAAATGGTCAATCAGGTGTGGGACCACTTACACGTATTGATGCAGATAAATTTAACGCAAAAGTAGCGGCACAAGTAAAAGATTTTGATATTGAACAATATATTTCAAAAAAAGATGCGCGTAAAATGGACCGCTTTACACATTATGCGATTGCCGCAGCAAAAGAAGCAGTAGACGATGCAGCACTTGAAATCAATGATGATAATGCAGCAGATATCGGCGTATGGCTAGGCTCAGGTATTGGCGGTATGGAAACATTCGAACAACAATACAAAAACCTAACTGAAAAAGGGCCACGTCGTGTGAGTCCATTCTTCGTACCAATGATGATTCCGGATATGGCAGCAGGACAAGTATCGATTTTACTAGGTGCGAAAGGCATTAACACATGTACTGTAACTGCTTGTGCAACAGGGACTAACTCCATTGGTGATGCCTTCAAAGTTATCCAGCGTGGTGATGCTGTTGCGATGATTACAGGTGGTACAGAAGCGCCAATTACCGAACTAGCGGTTGCGGGCTTCTGCTCAAATACAGCGTTATCGACAAATCCGGACCCACAAACAGCAAGCCGTCCATTTGATAAAGACCGCGATGGCTTCGTTATCGCAGAGGGTGCAGGTGTCGTTGTCCTTGAAGAGCTTGAACATGCGCTGGCACGTGGTGCAAAAATTTATGCAGAAGTTGTTGGTTACGGTGCATCAGGGGATGCTTACCATATTACAGCACCTGCACAAGATGGTAGTGGCGCAATGCGTTCAATGCAACAAGCATTGAAAGATGCAGGCGTTGAGCCTTCAGCAGTTGATTATATTAACGCACATGGTACAAGTACATATTATAATGATATGCTTGAAACATTAGCGATTAACAATGTCTTTGGTGACCACGCGAAAAAATTAGCGGTTAGCTCAACAAAATCAATGACAGGTCATATGCTTGGCGCAGCTGGCGGTATTGAAGCCATTTTCTCTGCATTAGCCATTAAAGAAAGCATCGTGCCTCCAACAATTAACCTTGTGAACCAAGCGGAAGAATGCGATCTTGATTACGTGCCAAACGAAGCGCGTGAAATGAACGTAGACTATGCACTAAGCAATTCATTTGGTTTTGGTGGACATAATGCCACATTATTATTTAAAAAATACGAAGCGTAAGCGACTTCTTATTATCAACTCGTCATCTCTTGGTGACGAGTTTTTTTGCGTAAAAAAAAGGCTACGAAATTTTCGTAGCCTCTTTTGAATGGTCTATTAGTGACGGCTGCCGCGGCCTAAGCCCATAGCATCTTCCATTCGTTGGATCGTTGCATTTGCGATGGCATTGGCTTTTTCAGCGCCTTCATCTAAAATACGATCTAATTCTTCTGAATCGATTAATTCATTGTAACGCGCTTGAATCGGTGCTAAATGATCGATGACCACTTGTGCGACGCCGGCTTTAAAATCACCGTAGCCTTTACCGTCATATTTAGCGACAACGTCTTCTGTTGAGCTATTTGTTAATGCTGCTTCGATATCGATTAAGTTTGATACGCCTGGTTTATTTTCTTTGTCATAGCGTACGATACCTTCAGAATCTGTTACAGCTGATTTAATTTTCTTCTCGATTTGTTTTGGTGTATCTAATAAACGAATTGTCGCTTTTGCATTCGCATCTGATTTAGACATTTTCTTCGTAGGGTCTTGTAATGATTTAATACGACGGCCTGCTTTAGATAATGCGATATCGGGAATTTTGAATGTTTTTTTATAACGTTTGTTGAATCGTTCCGCTATATCGCGTGTTAATTCGATATGTTGTTTTTGATCATCACCGACTGGTACGATGTCTGTATTATATAGAAGAATATCGCCAGCCATTAATGGTGGGTATGTTAAAAGTGCTGCTAAAACAGTTTCGTTTGTACCAGCGGCTTTTGCTGATTTATCTTTAAATTGTGTCATGCGCTCTAATTCACCAATAGAAGTAACACATTGTAGCATCCAGCCGGCTTGCGCATGTGCTGGAACTTCTGATTGGATGAATAAAATCGATTTCTCTGGATCAATACCAACAGCAATATACATTGCTGCTAAGCTACGAATGTTTGAACGAAGCTCTTTCGGGTCTTGTTGAATCGTAATTGCATGTTGGTCGACGATACAGTAGATTGCATCGCCCTGATCTTGAAGCTCTGGGAATTGTTTGATTGCGCCAATATAGTTACCTAATGTGATGACGCCTGTTGGTTGTACACCTGAAAAAATACGTTTTGCCATTGTGGTTTCCTCCTCAAAATAAAAAAACATCATGCTCCCTATCAATAGGGACGAATGATGTTTAAAATCCGCGGTACCACCCAAGCTTGTCGATAAATCGACCACTCTACCTCTTAACGCGAGGAACGAACTTAGGTACTTATTCATTTCACTAAGTTAACTCGGAAGTCCATTCTATACAATGCATAATCTGTTTACACCAACCACAGACTCTCTAGGTATGCTCATTATATATACTACTCTTCGTCTTCGTCTTCATATGTCAGCGTTGTGCTGTAGAGCCATTATAATACAGCTTTTTTTAAATTACAACATGTAGATAGTTCAGTCCTTTGACGGATTAATTTTTTAAATTCATTCGGTACAATAAGAAAAATGAAACCAAAATGATGGTCTAAACGTATAATAGAAAGAGTAAAATAAATTACTTATTTTCATTGATAGTAATCTAATTGAGAATGAAGAATCTTTAAAATTAGGTTTAAAGGCTTACTAACTAGGGAACATTAGTAAGGTAGATTATTTTTATTCCAACTAAAAAATGGTAAAAAGAAACTTTTTTTACTAAAATGTAGCTTTAGAAAATGATTATAAAATAATTTAAAATATCCTATATTCAAAGTAATGAAGTTGTTGTATAATGAAGTTAGACCTCTTTATTAGAGTCATTCTAATTTAATAATTCGGTTACACATTTTGAAAGGATGTGTTTGAACATGATGGTAACATTATTTACATCACCAAGTTGTACTTCATGTCGTAAAGCAAAAGCATGGTTAGAAGAACATGAAATTCCATATACAGAACGTAATATTTTCGCAGAACCACTAAGCATTAGTGAAATCAAAGAGATTTTACGTATGACAGAAGATGGCACCGATGAAATCATTTCAACGCGCTCAAAAATCTTCCAAAAATTAAATGTTGATTTAGAAACATTGCCTCTAAATAAACTGTACGAATTAATTCAAGAAAATCCAGGACTATTACGTCGTCCGATTATTTTAGATGAAAAACGTTTACAAGTTGGCTATAACGAAGATGAAATTCGTCGTTTCTTACCTCGTAAAGTACGTGCTTATCAATTACAAGAAGCACAAAAAATGGTCAACTAAGCGTATTTAAACATGCAGCTAGGAGAAACAGCTCCTAGCTGCTTTTTCTTTAAAAGGTGCTTTGAAACTTTTTCTTTTCTTTTTTAAGGAAAAGGAATTACAATAGTAGTAGCTATACTTCGAAAGCAGATATTTGATGCAACATCTTCTTATAGAAGTAACCGAAAGGAGTTGTGTAATATGGATATTGAACGTATTAACGAAAACACACTGAAACTTTTCATTTCTTATACAGACATTGAAGAGCGAGGTTTTACGAAGGATGAAATCTGGTATAACCGCGATAAAGGTGAGGAACTCTTTTGGGTTATGATGGATGAGATTAGTGAAGAAGATCAATTTGAAATTGATGGCCCACTTTGGATTCAAGTTGTGGCAAAGGAAATCGGCCTTGAGCTGACAGTCACAACAGCGAAGCTTACACAAGAGGGCTTAGAAGACTTACCATTTGGCCCAGGAAAATTACCACCTGGCTTACCAGGCTTGTTTGATTTAGATCAACAAAATGCAAAAGAGCTAGATAACTTCTTGGAAGAAAATTTTGGCGATTCAACATTTGAGTTTGTGTTTGAATTAAAAGATTTCGATGATTTAATTCATCTATCTGAGCGCTTAGAGCACACAGAGGACGTCGACAATCGGTTATTTGAACAAGACGGCAAATATTATCTATATATCCACTTCGATGAAGAAGGGGACAAGGATGATCGTTTAGACTTCTTAAGCGTCGTAACAGAGTGCGCGAAAGAAGCGAATACGACTATCCATGTACTAGAAGAATATGCGAACGTTATTATTGCAGCAGATGCCTTTAATACGGTGCGTAAATATTTCTAATAAAAAAGAAGCTTTGGACAAATTACAGTCCTAAGGCTTCTTTTTTTATTGCATTTCAAGAACCAATTTTTTACAATTATGAAGAGGTGATGCTTATGTTAGTTGCCTATGATGAAAAACGACAATTCATCATACTAGATACGACAATGAATCGCGAGCAGTTACGACAAGCACGTAAAACACAACATTATTATTGCCCCGCATGTCATCAAGCACTACAACTTAAAATCGGTACGAAAAACACCCCTCATTTCGCTCATCACAAGCAAAGTGCCTGCAGTCATTATTTTTCAGAAAATGAGACGACCACGCATATTGCGGGCAAGCAGCAACTGTATGATTTCTTTTCACAACTTGGTGCCCCGCAATTAGAAGCCTATCTTCCACAAATCCAACAGCGTCCAGACATTTTATATGAGCGCACAGCAATTGAATTCCAATATAGTCGATTGACGCATGAACGCTTTTTAGAGCGCAACGCCGGCTATGCCTCTATCAATCTCACGCCACTTTGGCTACCTTATAGTCCATCAAAGGAAAACGGCTTAGCCATCGTCTCCTTATCCCACGATATTCAAAAATATCGCCACAATGACACCTTACTCACTTATAATCCCAATACTGAACAATTCATTTATTATAGTGCGCTTATTAGTATGACTGCGACACAATTTTTGGTCAAAATTACCGTTTTGCCAAAGCAACATCAGACGTGGCCATTTCGCACGCCGCGACTGCTGACACGGGATGAATTTGAGCTGTTTATGCAGCTATGGTATGAGCAGCGGCGTAAATTAATTCAGCATTATATGCGTTATCGTAGAGGTACGCAGGATATGTTACTACGTTTTGTTTATGAACGCCGTCTTGCTTTGCTTGCGCTCCCAGAGGCAATCGGGGTCCCAACAGATTTTGATGTTGAAGTGCAGCCTGCTATCGACTGGCAAATCATTTATTATTACGATTATTTTCCACAAGGCGTTGATGCTTTTTTGGTTCAGCATGACATATCTAGAGTAAAAGTAGAAGCCTATGAGCAGTTCCTTCAACAGCTATATACACGAAAAGTATCACAAAATGAGCTGTTGTATAGTCAATTCATTGCATTTAAGGGGTATAATTGAGAAAATATAGCTAACTAAATTTATTTAGGAATGCGAAATAATAGGAGGGCTTTTATTATGACAGAAACGAAGAAAATTCCTACGCGTGACGAGGTGCCGGTTGAAAAAACATGGCGTCTTGAAGATATTTTTGCGACGGATGATGCGTGGGATGCAGAGTATAAAGAAGTTGAAGCATTAAGTGACAAAGCGAGCGACTTTCAAGGTACATTAAAAGACGGTGCAGAGGCAATGCTTGCGGCATTTAACTACCGCGATGAACTATATGCACGATTAAGCCGCCTATATGCGTATTCTCATATGCGTTACGATCAAGATACAACAAATAGCTTCTACCAAGCGATGGATAGCCGCGGTAAAACATTATTAGCGAAAGCGTCAACAAGCATCGCATATTTAACACCTGAAATTTTAGCATTAGACGAGTCGGTAGTAGATGGCTACTTAGCAGAAAATGAAGCGCTTCGTTTATATAAAGTAGAACTTGATGAATTAAAAGCACAGCGTCCGCATGTTTTACCAGCGGAGCAAGAAGCGTTACTTGCACAAATGAGTGAAGTAACAGGTGCTTCTGCCAATACATTTGGTATGTTAAATAATGCCGATTTAGAGTTCCCGGTAATTGAAGATGAAAACGGTGAGAAAGTACAATTAACGCATGGCAACTACATTCAATTCCTTGATAGTGATGACCGCGCAACACGCGAACGTGGCTTCCGTGCAATGTACGAAACATATGGCAAATTTTTAAATACATTTGCGACAACATTAACAGGGAACGTGAAGCGTCATAATGTCTCTGCACGTATTCGTAAATATGATTCTGCACGTCATTCAGCGCTTAGCAACAACCAAATTCCTGAAAAAGTGTATGATCAATTGTTAGATACCGTACACAAAAACTTACCGCTTCTTCATAAATACATCGGCCTGCGCAAAAAAGTTTTAGACGTCGATGAGCTGCATATGTGGGATATTTACACACCACTTGTGAAGGAAGCAAAATTTGAGCTTACGTATGAAGATGCGACACAAACAATGGTGAAGGCACTTGGTACAATGGGTGAGGAATATACAGCCATCTTAAAGAAAGCATTAGAAGATCGCTGGGTTGACGTAGTTGAAACAAAAGGGAAACGTAGCGGGGCTTATTCTTCAGGCACATACGGCACAAACCCTTATATTTTAATGAACTGGCAAAACAACTTGGACAATCTTTACACATTAGTGCATGAGTTTGGGCATAGTGTGCATAGCTACTTCACACGTAATAATCAACCATTCGTCTATGGTGATTATTCCATCTTCGTAGCAGAAGTTGCCTCTACATGTAACGAAGAATTATTAACAGAGTATTTACTACAAACAGTGGAAGATGAAAAACTTCGCATTTATGTATTAAATCACTGGTTAGAAGGCGTTCGTAGCACGATTATTCGCCAAGCAATGTTTGCGGAGTTTGAGCATGTTATTCATGAAATGGATGCACGCGGAGAAGCGCTAACAGCTGAATCGATGACAACGGTTTATTATGAATTAAATAAACAATACTTCGGTGACGATATGGTAGTAGACGAAGAAATCGGCCGCGAATGGGCACGAATCCCTCACTTCTATTACAACTACTATGTTTACCAATATGCGACTGGTAAATCTGCGGCAATTGCTCTTAGTAAACAAATTCTTGAAGAAGGTCAACCAGCTGTCGAGCGTTATATTAATAACTTCTTAAAAGCAGGTTGCTCAGATACGCCAATTAATGTTTTACGTGCAGCAGGTGTTGATATGGAATCAGCAGCGCCAATTCAAGCAGCATTTGATTTATTTGAAGAACGTTTAGCAGAATTAGAAAAATTATTACTAAAATAATCGTTTCCTAACGTAACGAAAACACGTGCTAACTTTTTTAGGTGGCACGTGTTTTTTGGTGAGAAAACACATGAAATAGCATGAAGTTATGCCGAAGCTTATTGTTTACTCGCTATCCATTCATTTAAATTAGCAGAAATCTAGCTAAGGTGTTTAATAAAAATAACACAGGGGAATATAACAGTGTGACGATTTAAGTCCTATGAAAATTAGTTAAAATAAAGAACAGGAAAATTGTGAAAATTAACTTATTGACAATTTTATGTATAACTTCCTCTTATATTAAATATGAATGATTTATAGCAGTAATGATTGGATAATGTCCATGTAATGTAAACGGTTTCTTTGTGTCTGAATTATGAACATGCCTTAAAAACGTTGCTATAACAAGGATTCCATGCTAAAGTAATAGACGTGAAATAAATCACAACAAACATACACCCCTTTGTTTGAACGTGAACATTTCTCCCATCCCCTTTGTGAAAATGAGTGTCTCTCGTAGAGTCACTCATTTTATTTTTTAGTAAAAAATCGCTATAAAATATAAAAAAACCTCGAGAGCTTTGTCTCTCGAGGTTTTTTATTTGAGTTGCCACAGTGACATACTATCACAGGCAAGGCGTGAAATCTTTTGCTGTAGCATACGTTTTTTTAGTTCGCGCTCAGCCAGTTTTTCAGGAATATTATAAATCGCTGCTACTTCTTCAGTAGATAATGTTTGATACTGTTTAAATAAAATTTCTAGTTCTGGAGGATTCGTTGGAATTAATTGTTCGTCCACCATTTCCTCTAAAATATGCTCATACACTTCAAAGTCATAAGAGCCAGATACTTTTAATCCTTCATCTTCAATATTTTCATTGAAAAAGACAAAACTAGGCACTTCATTTACTTCCATTTCACGCGTCACACATAAATCACTTTGGAATGCGCGTGTTGCTTCCATCGAACGGAAGTCGGACTTAAACTCCATCATATCTAAACGACATTGTTCAGCAATTTCATTTAATGTGGAACAAGAGCAGACATTTTTTGCATTGATCATCGCATATTCCTGTAGTTTCATTAAGAAACGATAGCCTGCTTTTTTTCCTTGTAATTCGGCTGCTTTCACAGCAATTGACGGCAAGACAGGATGTGAAACATCGATTAAGTCAGAATCTGATGGAGAGCTATTAAGTTGTTGGCAAGCAGTATTCAACGATGCAAGCTCCGTGCTTAAAATAAAACGGAGTGTAAAATAATGACCGTAGCGCACTTGTAAGCGACGGATTGTCGATTGTAAGTGCCAGCTGCCAGGATGTAATAAGTCCACAAATACATAAAGTTCGATTGGTTTATTAAAGGAAGTAGTTGATGGTGCTACTTGCTCAGTCACAAATTGTACATTTGCCACGATTTATACCTCCTCGTTTGGATCCTCAGCGTTGATCATATGGTGTGCAGTTAAAACAAGACGCTTGTAGTAGATTTCGCGGAATTTACCGTCTAAACCTACCTCGTCCATTGCCTCATACATGCATTCAAGCCATGCCTGTGCGCGTTCAGGTGTAATTTCGAAATTCATGTGACGTGCGCGCATCATTGGATGTCCGTGTTCTTCAGTATATATATTAGGCCCACCTAAGTATTGTGTTTGAAATTGTTTTTGCTTGCGGGCAGTTTCTGTTAAATCATCAGGGAATATTGGCTTTAGCTTTGGATTTTTCGCTACTTTCGAATAAAAAGAATCGATTAAATCCGAAAGCTTTTCGGCACCAATCTCCTCATATGGAATAATCGGTTTTTGAATCATATGGGATGCTCCTTTGCTTTAGCTGTAATTCTATTTTATCAACAGGTACATAATTTCTCAAACAAATGGTATTTTCTATAAAACATAGACAATTGCTTGTTGATGGAAAATAAGAAAAAACGAAGGAAAAGAACCGATAAGGTAGCTTTTCCTTCGTTTTTAAGCGTTGTAATTTGTCATGATTTTTGAGACGTAGTTTTGTGTTTCATTGAATGGAGGAATACCACCATACTTTGAAACATTACCCGGGCCGGCATTGTAGCCAGCGAGCATCAGCTCATAGCTACCAAATTTATCATACATTTGTTTTAAGTATTTTGTGCCAGCCATAATGTTTTGTTCTGCATCACGTGTATTCGTTACGCCAAGATACTGTGCTGTCGCGGGCATTAATTGCATTAGACCTGCTGCGCCAACAGAGCTTGTCGCGTTTGTATTGAAATTCGACTCTTGTTTAATAACCGCTTTAATCATTTTCTCAGGAATTCCGTATGTAAGGGAAGCCTTTTGAATGATAGCATCGTATTGCGTTGTAGGGCCTGTAGATGTTGATGCAACGGAATCGGTCGTTGACGGTGTCGTTGCTTGTGTAGCTACAGAATTCGTAGCTGTGGCTTGAACGCTAGCAGGTGTATAGGCAGCGGTTGAGCCGTTATACAGTGCAGCGGTTGAGCCTAGCACGTTAGCAAGTGACGATAAATCAATGCCGGACTGCTGTGCGGTCGTTGCGAAATGATTTGCTGCTGATAATAATTGCGTTAATGCGGTAGTAACATCGCCTGTTTGTGATGCAGTATTACTAAGGCTACTTGTTAGCCCAAGTGACTGTGATGTATTGCGTGATGAAGTTGTTCCAAGCGCCTGGCTAAGGAGTGCAGAAAAGTCCGTTGTATTCGTTGATGACGTGTCAGATGAACTTCCGTAAGCACTACCAACTGATTGCAGGGCCTGAGCTTGAATCAGTGATTGAATGGCAGAAACGTCCAAAGATTAAATCCCTCTCTTTCGATTCATTGCACCGACGAAGCGCGCAACTTTCTTTTGTGCGTGACGTGTTGCAATGCCGTATTCTTTTAGCAGCTCGGTAAAAATTACTTTACCAGCTGCTTCATCGATTACTTCATACTCAAGCTCATAATCTTCTGTATCAGCATAAATTGAGTGATCGAGTACGAGTAACCCACCTTTATAGTTTATTTCGGCACGAGTTGTTGAAAGTGTACCTAGAAGTTGTAAATTTTCTTCATTCACACTACGTTCTGCAAGTCGTTCATGCACTTCTTTTGCATCGATGACGGCATTACCCGCTAGCACTGCACGGACGTGAGCTTCAGCTAATAAGTCGGTAGTCTCTAATAAGCCGATACCACCAGCAGGCTCTTTTAATGTACATTCAAAGCGGTCTGCCACCTCACGAATACGCAAGCCACATTTTTGATTGCGTAAGGCAAAATCTGCCGTATCAAAATAATGATTAGCCTGTGTATGAAAATTTTCCTTTGTTAATTGAAAAGCGTTTTTCAATGCTTCAAATTCCTCTTTTGTTAGCATATTTTTAAATTCAATTTCTAATTCCTTTGACATTTCACATCATCCTCTCGTTAAAAATTAATTATACGTTCTTTTTCAAATTTGGAAAATGCCAAAACCCACTCTTTCTTGTGAAAAAGGCCTTTAGAATATGGTAAAATAAATTAGGATATTCATGGAAGGGAAGATAGGCATTTGCGTAATTTATTAAAGGCTGCGTCTGCAGCAACAGAAAACTCAGTTGTACACTTTAACTTAAACACATTGCCACAAGGACAGCTGACTCCAGCTGGACAAATGATTACAGATTCAGATAATATGACATTCATTTATTTAATGGATGATGGTGAAGGCTATAGCTATGTATTATTTGACGAAGACGTGTGGCCTCAACTCGTCGAAGTATTAGCTTCAGATGAAGACCCTATCTTATCGTGGGGAACTCAACAAGCTGTTCTGACAAATTTCCGAGATGAATTAGAAGGATTAGTATACAATATTGAAGGCAACTCGAATTATGGCGAAGCTTTTTCACATGCTGTTGAGGAAGCCTTTGCGAGCATTTTAAGCGAGGCCTAAGAATTAGGGGGACTTGTCATGGGACAATGGGATCGGTTTTTACAGCCCTATAAACAAGCCGTTGATGAGTTAAAGATTAAGCTAAAAGGTATTCGTACACAGTTTCAGCGTAATAACGAAACGTCACCAATTGAGTTCGTAACGGGACGCGTGAAACCACTAGCGAGTATTTACGATAAAACGTTATCGAAGGGCTTGGTGTTTGAGCCATCAGAACGATTAGCACATGAGCTGCAAGACATTGCGGGCGTTCGTGTAATGTGTCAGTTTGTCGATGATATTCCGACTGTACTGGAGTTACTGCGTCAGCGTCACGATTTAAAAATCGTTGAAGAAAAAGATTATATTACGAATGCTAAGCCGAGTGGTTATCGCTCGTATCATATTGTAGTCGAGTACCCAGTGGCGACGATTCAGGGGGAAATGATTATTTTAGCAGAAATTCAAATTCGTACATTGTCGATGAATTTCTGGGCATCTATTGAGCATTCATTAAACTATAAATATAAGGGCGTTTTTCCATCGGAGATTTCCGAACGTCTACAAAGTGCTGCTGAAGCGGCTTTTCGCCTCGATGAAGAGATGTCGCAAATTCGCGACGAAATTCATGAAGCACAAGCCTATTTTACAGAATACAAGGAGGCCTCTAAGCCAGTTGTTCGTGGCGAGAGTGGTCAGGATAAGGGGGAAAATGTATGAAGTTTGCCGTACAATCACGCAATGATCCACAATCAAATGAGTTAATGGAGCGAGCGATTGGTTATTTAACCGATTTTGGCTTAGAACTAGATGAAGAAAAACCAGATATCGTGCTATCCATCGGGGGTGATGGCACGCTATTACACGCGTTCCACCGCTATACGCATATGTTGTCAGAAGTTGCGTTTGTCGGCATTCATACAGGGCACCTAGGCTTTTATGCGGATTGGCAGCCAAATGATATTGAGAAGCTTGTTATTTCAATCGCAAAAGGTGAATACCGCATTAGCGAGTATCCATTACTTGAAGTAACGGTGAATTACCGTGACTCAGAAGAAAGTTTTACGTATTTAGCGTTAAATGAATCAACGGTTAAATCATCAGAAGTAACTCTTGTGATGGACGTTGTTTTAAATGGACGTCGCTTTGAACGCTTCCGTGGTGATGGTTTATGTGTATCAACGCCATCTGGCAGTACGGCGTATAATAAGGCACTTGGTGGGGCGATTTTGCATCCATCTCTTGAGGCATTACAACTAACAGAAATGGCCTCAATTAATAACCGTGTATTCCGTACAGTCGGCTCTTCACTTGTATTGCCATCACATCATCATTGCCTATTAAAGCCCGTTAAAGCGGAAGATTTCATGGTAACCGTTGACCACGTGCAATTGCTACATAAAAATGTGAAATCCATCGAGTATCGTGTCGCAAAAGAAAAAGTTCGTTTTGCGCGCTACAAGGCATTTCCATTCTGGCAACGTGTACATGATTCATTTATCGACAGTGATTTAAAGGACTAATTATGGATAACCGATATACGATTACATTTACAGTAAAAGAACCAGTCTTACTAAGAAGTGCACTGCAGGGATATGGCATTTCAAAAAAAGCATTAACAGCGATTAAATTTCATGGTGGCGAAATAACTGTGAATGGTCAGGAGCAAAACGTGCGCTATCGTTTAGAGGCGAACGATACGGTTGTTGTAAAGTTTCCTCGCGAGGAGCTGAGTGAAGGCTTAGTGCCTCAACAAGGTGATTTAGACATCATTTATGAAGATAATGAACTGTTAATTTTAAATAAAGCACCTTATCAAAGTACGATTCCATCACATGTGCATTTAGAGGGTAGCACCGCGGCGATTGTCGCAGGCTACTTCAAAGCGAAAAATATTCCTTCAACTGTACATGTTGTCAACCGGCTAGATCGTGATACATCGGGTCTGATGTGTGTTGCAAAGCATCGTCATATTCATCATATAATGAGCGCACAACAGCAGGCACATGAGATTTTTCGTGAGTATGAGGCGATTGTACACGGGCACGTCACAGAAGATGAGGCCTCTATTATTGCGCCAATTGGTCGTGTAGAGAATAGCATCATTGAACGAATGGTACGCGAGGATGGGCAGCATGCGCATACCGATTACCGCGTGTTACGTCGTTTCGTGCATGAAGGTGAGCCGATGACGCATGTCCGCCTACGCCTACATACCGGACGTACACATCAAATCCGTGTGCATATGAAGCATATCGGTCACCCGCTTGTTGGCGATGACTTATATGGAGGTAAGCGAGATGCGATACCTCGCCAGGCGCTTCATTGTGTATGTTTACACTTAAAGCATCCCTTAACAAAGCAATCACTCGAATGGCATACAACATTGCCAGCAGATATGCAGTCATTATTAGTATAGAAATGAAAGAGGCCGTTTATACGTGCCTCTTTTTTGTGTAGAAATCCAAAAACGCGTATTTTTAGGGAGTTAACAAACGAGGAGGAAAATGTTAGTATTAGCCTTGTTCAAAGAAACGTGTTATCCGAAAGGAGGGGACAATATGGTAGAAGAGCTAAAGGACCGTCAAGAAGAAGCATTTGATGAAGCGCGCTTGATTTCACTTTTGACAGAAGGAGAAATTGTGCTGTTTCGCGAAGAATTTTTAGACCTTCACCCATACGATCAAGGTCAATTTTATGAAAGGGTGGAGCCTGATATACGTCAGATCATCTATCAATATTTGTCCCCAAAAGAATTGGCAACGATTTTTGAGGCGATTGAGTTAGATGATGAGGAATACCCAATCTTTATCGCAGAAATGGAGCCAAGCTATGCGGCAGAAATGCTATCGGAAATGTATACCGATGATGCTGTCGACGTATTAAATGAGCTGGACCAAGACCAAACAAGTCATTTTTTAAAAATGATGGACTCAGAATCTGCACAAGACATTCGAGAATTATTACATTATGAAGAAGATACAGCAGGTGCCTTAATGACGACAGAATATGTTGCCGTTGCAGAGAACTCGACCGTTCGCTCAGCGATGACGATTTTGCGTAATGCCGCACCTGATGCAGAAATGATTTATTATATTTTCGTGGTAGACGACCGCAATCGATTGACGGGCGTTTTGTCATTAAGAGATTTAATTGTGGCGTCAGAAGATACGCTTATTCGAGACATTCGAAACGAGCGTGTCGTGAGCGCACAAGTAACAGATGACCAAGAGGATGTCGCACAAGTGATGCGTGATTATAACTTTGTGGCGTTACCAGTTGTTAATTCACGCAATGAAATTTTAGGGATTATTACCGTCGATGATATTATCGATGTTATCGATGAAGAAGCGGGCGAGGATTACTCAAAACTTGCCGGGGTATCTGATATGGAAACCTTCGATAAAAGTCCTTTTTCAGCGGCAAAAAAACGATTGCCTTGGCTTGTTTGTTTATTATTTTTAGGCATGATTACGGCCAATTTAATCGATTTATTTACCGGCACTTTAGCAAAAGTCGCGTTACTTGCAGCATTTATTCCACTGATTGGCGGTACATCCGGAAATAGTGGTACGCAGGCACTAGCCGTTGCTGTTCGTGGTATTGCGACAGGGGATGTCGAAGAAGAAAGTAAAATGAAACTTGTCATTCGAGAGCTGCTTACGGGTATTATTATGGGGCTTGTATGTGGTGTCATTGCGCTTGGTATCGTATTCTTCTGGCAACATGAGCTACTTCTTGGCGCGCTTGTCGGTGTTGCCATTTGCTGCTCGATTGTTGTTGCAACCGTTGCGGGAACATTGATTCCATTAGTGATGGACCGCATGAAAATTGACCCTGCTGTTGCATCCGGTCCATTTATTACGACATTAAATGATATTACAAGTATTTTAATTTATTTAGGTATCGCAACTTTATTCATAGATAAGTTGATGTGATAAAAAACACAGGAAAGTATTGAGAAATATACTTTCCTGTGTTTTTTTATTTCCTTAGAACTAATAATGAAAAATGGAACATAGACCTAGTTTGTAAAACCTCTTCAGAAGGAATAATAAATTACAGAAAGGAGGTAGTTAGTATGGGCTATATTTTACCGACCACACCGTTGCAGTATGCGGATTATGCTAATCGTTTAGCTTTGAAAGATCAGCGTTTTACTTATATTGAAGGGGTGCAAGCAGTAGAGGCACAGCAGCGTTTTCATGCGGAGGTACGCAGACAGCAAGAGCGCTTGTTGATGAAGCAAGAGCGTGAAAAACGCCGTCAGCATATTCCCGTTCCTACTGCTACCTCTACAGAAGAAGTAGTCAGGTATCGACCAAAACCAATGTCGACGGCAGAAATTGTTGGCAAAGGCTTTGTTATCAATGCATATGCATAATTATATATGCCTGTAGCGGGTTGCTACAGGTTTTTCTATGCGCAAAAAAGGCAGGAATCGTTACTAAACGATTTCTGCCTTTGCATGTTTAAATTTCTTTTTCAATCGCACGATGCGGAATATAATTATCCATAAACTCGGGCGATGTGACGCGAAATCCTTGCTTTTCATAAAAGGGAATCGCATGAATTTGTGCATGGATTTTAATTAAAGAGACATTCGGGAAATTTTCACGGATAAATGCTTCGATTGTCTGCATCATTTGGACACCAATTTGCTTACGTCTAAATTTCGGTAGTACCGAAAGACGTTCGACTTTTACGCTGTATGATTTCTCATCAACGATAATTCGACTTGCTGCGATTGGTGACTCATTATAATAAGCAACAATATGTGTCGCAATTTTATCGAGGTCATCCATTTCAAGTGGCAATGGAAGTCCTTGTTCTTTAACGAATACCTCTTTTCGAATAAAAAAGGCATCTTCTT
This sequence comes from Candidatus Kurthia intestinigallinarum, assembly GCF_003991225.1. Classification (GTDB taxonomy): domain Bacteria; phylum Bacillota; class Bacilli; order Bacillales_A; family Planococcaceae; genus Kurthia; species Kurthia populi. The sequence goes on along the minus strand of NZ_JTFC01000031.1, from coordinate 567,227 downwards.
TTTCTTGCTCAGATTGTGCGATTTTGACAATGACATCTTGCAAATTACTCACCTCGTAAACGGTACGTTTCGTAAACTGACCAAGAACCATTTTCTAGTTGGTAAAGTAAATGAATGCGGCTAATTGTTTCTGTGAAATCGATATTTCCCATCCCAATTTGACCGAAAATGTCATCGTGCTCACTAGCAGATAGCCCTTGTGCTAATGTAATATGTGGCACAAATTTATGTGGTGGTTGACCACCAAAAGGCTCTTTATATAGCAGTTCATGGATGTTTTCTAGCTCAGGTGTTGGATCGATTTTTAGATAAATCGCATTTGTAACAGGTGAGAATGAACTCGCTTTTCCAATATGAATTTCAAACGGTTTTAACTGACTAGCTGATTCATGCAGTTGTTCTGCAAGCTCTTGTAACGTTGTGTCGTTGGCCTCACCAGCTGAGCGCAATGTAATATGCGGCGGAATCTGTGCGTAGTGTGAGTCATAACGTTTGCGATAAGAGTTCGCAAAATCTTGTAATTCTTTTGATGGAAAAGCAACAATACCATAATTCATGAAAAAAGCCTCCTTAAAATAACAGTTATCGTAATTTTTAGTATAACAGAAAAACGGCGAAAAATTTAGCGAGAGCATAGGGAATTACAGCAAAAAGTTTTGTATGAAGGCGCGGTGTAGGTCAGGCTGCCACGTTTTCCACGTATGGTCACCTTCTAATTCGATATAATACAAATTAAATTCACGTGCCACCATTAGTGCATGTAGCTCGCGGTTAGGCGTTAGAAAATCTTTTATTTTATGGTCAGTTGTGCGCACTTCTGTTTCTTTTTTGCCAATTGCATGATAGATTGTATAGTCCTGAACGTTTTGTACATTCCGAACAATTTCCATTACTTCTTCATTGACATAAGGAGAATGCATAATGACATGGTGGAATGTTTCAGGATGACGAAGTGCTGCAAGTAGTGAAATGGTTGCGGCTTGTGAATCGCCTATTAATGTACGAGCTTCTGGCGCATCTTCGGTTGAATAATTGTCGTCTAAATAAGGAATGAGCTCCTTTGTTAGAAATGTTAGATAGGCCTCATGTTTAATGCCACTAGGTAAATATTTATCGCGGCGGTCTTGGACACTTTTATAAGGAATTGCGACAAAAATGGTGTCTTCGATATCACCATTTTCAATCAATTCGTTCATGACTCCTGAAACACGACCAAGCTGGATATAATCTTTGCCATCTGCAGCAATAATGACAGGATAGCTCATCATTGGGGTGTAGTCTGCAGGTAAATAAATATAAATTGTTAGTTCTTCAGCTAACGAATCGCTGTAAAATGAAAATTCTTTGATGGTACCAGTTTCCACGAAAGAAACCTCCTTTATCAATTGTAGGAGAATTGTATCATACAATCATAGTAAGTTATAATAGGAAGCATTGAGATAAATGCAACATAGAAAGAAGGAATTAATTTATGTTTAATCGCGCGTTAAAAGTACCGTCTAAAGAAGTAACAGAAGCCACATATAAGGCGCTTGAACGTCGTGGTGTGACTGTACGGGATATCGCCGAAATTGTCTATACTGTGCAAGCACCGTATAGTAAAGGCCTGACAATCGAGCACTGTGATCAATCGGTGCATAAAGTATTAGGGAAACGTGAAATTCAGCACGCTGTTTTAGTCGGCATTGAACTAGATGAATTAGCGGAAAAAGGCTTATTATCACAGCCATTACAGCAACTAATTGTTTCAGATGAAAGTTTATTTGGAATCGATGAAACGATTGCGGTTGGAGCAGCACAATCATATGGTAGTATTTCACTGACGACATATGGCCATTTAGATAAAGAAAAAATCGGTATCATTAATAAATTAGATGTCAAAGATGGTGATAAGGTTCATACATTTTTAGATGATTTAGTCGGTAGTATTGCAGCGGCGGCATCATCACGTTTAGCACACCAAATTCGTGATTTAGAAGAACGTGGCGAGACATTGCCACAATATGAATTCGTTTAAAACGCAAGGGTTGCATTGTCAGCCCTTTTTTTATTCGTTAAAATAAACGGAGTGAGAGGGAGGACGTTATATGAAAAAAATAATAGGATTATTCGTGGCAGCTGCGCTATTTGTATTAGCAGGTTGTACAGAACCGAACACGTTGACATCATCAACTACGGGTTCAAACGAACAAAAAATAGTAGGCGAACAAGTGGAAGTTGTTAGTGTCATGGATGGCGACACAATGAAGGTAAAGTATGATGGTAAAGTATCGAGCGTGCGTTTTTTATTAATTGATGCACCAGAAATGTATCATAAACAGCTCGGAGAACAGCCGTTTGGGAAAGAAGCCCAAAAGCGAAATCGTGATTTAATTAATAACGCGGAAGTAGTGTCACTTGAGTTTGATAAAACGGGTGACAAAAAAGATAAATACGGTCGTTTATTAGCATATGTTTATGTGGACGGTAAAAGTGTACAGGAGCAGTTAATTAAAGAGGGACTTGTACGTGTAGGCTATGTTTACAACAAACAAGCTGCACATTTAGATGATTATTATAAGGCGCAGGATGAAGCGAAAGCAGCGAATCGCGGGATTTGGCAATATCCAGGCTATGTTACAAATCGCGGCTTTGTAAAATCAAAAGTGCCAGGCTGGTCAGCAGGACAAAATCCAGATAAAAATGGCTCATTAGAAAAATCTGTATCAACAAATAAAGCAACTCAAGCACAATCTAAAACAACATCTTCAACAAATAATTCATCAACGAAATCAGATGAGGCTTGTACAATTAAAGGAAATATTAATGCCAAGGGTAATAAAAATTACTTCCTTCCAGGCACAAATAATTACGATAATGTACAAGAAGAAAAAATGTTTTGTAGCGAAGAAGAAGCACAAAAAGCAGGATTTAAAAAAGGCTCATAATCAACAAATAGCGTTCTCTTTAGAGAGCGCTATTTTCATATGAAAAGATGCCTGAATTCCAATTTTTGTGTTACTATGAAGTGACTAAACAAATGGGGTGGAAAGCGATGACAAAGGTCTATGTAGTACGACATGGCGAGACGGATTGGAATCGCCAAGGCCGCTTACAAGGGGCAACAGATATACCATTAAATACGAGTGGCATTGCTCAGGCGACCGCATGTAGAAATTATTTTCATGACAATAAAGCAGTCGCTATTTTTACGAGCCCCCTGAAACGTGCTTCGGATACGGCCGCGATTATAAATGAGCCATTTCAGTTACCAATTACCCAATTATCAGCGTTTCAAGAGCGTGCATTTGGCCAAGCGGAGGGGATGACGTATGAAGAACGTTCAAAAGTGTATCCTAGAAAAAATTATCCGGGCCAGGAATCATTTTCACATTTTATTGCACGCTTAAAAGAAGGTTTACGTATTATCGAACAGCAATATCCGAACGATGCTGTTATTTTAGTGGCACATGGTGCAGTTATTCATAATTTATTTCAAATTGTTGAAAACGATGATCTGTTCCCGCAAAATGCAAGGCTATCTAATGGAGGCATTAGTACGATGTATACAAAAGATAGCAAGTGGTGGCTTGGAAAGTACAATGAAACCCATCATTTAATGGTATAACTCCTTAAAAAGAGCAGTCTCATGAGCAATGTGAGCTGCTTTTTTTGTTGAAAATTAGTTTGTAAATTGTAAAAGGCGAAATGTCATGAAAAAACGGGTATACTGTTTGAAAAGACATTCATATTATCTTTTTAAAGTCTTATTCAGCTATTTTGTGAGGAATAATACTAAATTTACCAACATTTTTTCCAAAAAATGAACGGTAATATTACAGAATTGTAAATATTGCATTAAGTAATGTAAATTTCAAAGCAACGGAATTAAAAAATTGTTAAGATGACTAAGGCAAGCGACAAAAGCTAGAGGGCTACGCCGTTGAACTAGGAAATACGAGGCTGTAAACAGCTTCATTTTTATAAAAAAGAAAACACACAAGCTCTAGGAGGAACTTATGTTTAATCGAAAAAAAGACGATCCATTCTTTAACAAATTAGCGGAAATTGCAGTGAATGTTCAAAAAGGTTTACACTTCGCAAATGATTTCCACATCCATAACAAAGAAGATCTAGCTGAGATTAGCAAGCAGATGAAACAATATGAAACAGATGGTGATAAGTTAATTCATGAATTAATCGTGATGTTAAACAAATCATTTATGACGCCAATCGAGCGTGAAGATATTTTACAACTTGCGAACAGCATGGATGATGTATTAGACGGTATGGAAGAATGTATCGCCCACTTTGACATGTTTGGTATTGTTGAAGCAGATGATTCGATGAACAGATTCGTAGAAAATATCGTAGCAAGCTCAGATGAAATTGTGTTAGCAATGGAGAAATTGCAAAACAAAAAATTAGTTGAGATGCGCGAAAATGCTATTAAAATTAAAGATTACGAATCAAAATGTGATGAAGTATTACGAAAATCAATCAAGCAACTGTTCTTACACGAAACAGATCCAATTCGTATTATTCAGTATAAGGATATTTACGAACAACTTGAAGATATCGCGGATGATTGCCAAACAGTAGCCAATACTATGGAAACAATCATCATGCGAAATGCATAAGAGGCAGGCTGATTAGATGGATACACTAATACTTTTAACGCTTTTGGTCGTTGTCTTTGCACTTGCATTTGACTTCATTAACGGCTTCCATGACACAGCAAATGCCATTGCTACATCGGTTTCAACACGTGCGTTACCACCAAAAACAGCTGTAATTATGGCAGCAATCATGAACTTTGTTGGTGCGATTACATTCACAGGTGTAGCGAAGGCGATTACGAAAGATATTGTTGACCCATTTGCTCTTCAAAATGGGACGCTCGTTATTTTAGCAGCATTAATTGCCGCAATTGCATGGAACTTAATTACATGGTACTTCGGGATTCCATCAAGTTCATCTCATGCAATTATCGGTTCGATTGCGGGTGCCGCAATTGCCGCAGCAGGTTTTGGTATTTTAAACTACGAAGGCTTCATTAAAATTTTACAAGCGTTACTTCTATCTCCGTTTATCGCGATTGCGGTCGGATTCTTGATGATGTCACTCTTTAAAGTTATATTTAAGGGCTTTAATTTATATAAAACGAATAAAGGCTTCCGTACAGTACAAATTGGTACGGCAGCATTACAAGCTTTCACGCATGGTACAAACGATGCGCAAAAAGCAATGGGTATCATTACAATGGCTTTAATTGCTGCAGGTATGCAATCAGATGATGAGGTACAGGAATGGGTACGTTTTGCCTGTGCGCTTGCAATGGGTCTAGGTACGTCAATTGGTGGTTATAAAATCATCAAAACAGTTGGTGGTAAAATCATGAAAATTCGTCCAGTAAATGGTGTAGCAGCTGACCTTTCATCTGCTTCAATCATTTTCGGTGCGACATTGATTCATTTGCCAGTATCAACGACACATGTTATTTCTTCAGCTATCATGGGTGTTGGTGCAGCACAACGTGTGAAAGGCGTAAAATGGGGCGTTGCTCGTAAAATCGTCTTAACATGGATTATTACATTACCAATCTCAGCAACATTAGCAGGATTAATTTACTTGCTATTAAATTTATTTGTCTAAATAAAATAAGGACGTTCACATTGAAATTACAGTGTGAACGTCCTTTTTATATATGTGCATACGATTTTAGACAAAATAAAATGGCGGGAGCTCATCTTCCCGCCGAAAAAAACAAACTCGCTCCAGCATCCGGCTGTTATGAGCGAGTAAGTCTGCTATTCAAAAAAGAATAGCAATAGGTTTGGCACCTAGTATTTAATTATACAGATGTTTTAAAAAAATGCAACATTAAATTTGTGCTTGTGTAATAATTTCTACATCGATATTGTCACGTGTTGCTTTAGAGTATGGACAATTTTGATGGGCAGTAGCCGTAAGTTCCTCACCAACTTCTTGGGATACACCTTGAATATCAACAACTAGAATGACACCAATTTTAAAACCACCATCATTTTCATCTGATTGTAGGCTAACTTTTGCTGTGACGGTAGAGTCGATTTTATGGCCGGCTTTTTTCGCTGCTAAGTTGAGCGCACCATCATAGCAGGCTGCATAACCTGCTGCAAATAGTTCTTCAGGATTTGTTTTTGAAGGATCTTTATCTTTCGCTGGATTTGTGAGGTCGATGTTAATTGAACCGGTATTTGATTCAACATGACCTTCTCGTCCATTTTTCGCTGTTGCTTGTGAAGTAAAGAATACTGTCATCATTCATCATCCTTTCTCGTCGTTATTTATTAGCTTTCCTCCTTTTGGGATGTCTTAAACCGTTTTATTTGGAATAATTTGAGAAGGTACGAATGGAAGAGAAGCGTGGAAAAGTGATACAATTCAACTAATAGTGAAGTGAAGGGGGAAACAACACGTGGAACATATTGAACATTTAATTGACGAACAACGCCGATATTTTGATAGTGGTGCAACGCGTTCATTAGCTTTTCGAAAAGACCAATTGAAAAAACTGAAGAAGGCCATTTCTAGTAATGAGAAAAAGATTACCGAAGCGTTATATCGAGATTTACACAAAAGTGACTTTGAAGCTTTTGCAACAGAAATTGGTATTCTTTACGATTCGATTAGTTTCGCACTGAAAAACTTAGAGGAATGGATGCATCCTGTAACAGCATCTACACCAATTCAATTTCAACCAGGGAAAAGCTTTATCGTACGCGAACCATATGGCGTGACCTGTATTATTGGGCCATTTAACTATCCATTCCAATTAGTCATGGAGCCGTTAGTAGGCGCAATTATGGGCGGCAATACAGCGATTGTGAAGCCGGCTGAAACAGCGCCATACACAGCGATGATCGTTCGCCAAATTTTAGAGGAAACATTTGACCGTGAATATGTGGCTGTTGTAGAAGGTGAGAAAGAAGTAGTGCAAGGATTAATTCATGCAGAATTTGACTTTATTTTCTTTACTGGGAGCGTCGCAGTCGGCAAAATTGTCGCTGCTGCCTGTGCAGAGCGCCTGACGCCATATGCCCTTGAGTTAGGTGGTAAAAGTCCGGCTATCGTTGATCAAACAGCTAATTTAGAGGTGGCTGCAAAACGTCTTGCATGGGGTAAATTCACAAATGCCGGTCAAACATGTGTGGCACCAGATTATGTGCTTGTGCATGAATCAGTAAAGGTACCATTTTTACGTCAATTGAAAAAAACGCTGACAAAATTTTACGGCAAAGACCCCCAAAATTCAAAAGACTTCGGTCGGATTATTAACACACGTCAATTTGACCGATTAAGCGCATTGCTACAGCAAATGCAGAGTGAGGTATTGATTGGTGGCCAACAAGATCCTGAAGACCTGTACATCGCTCCTACTGTTTTACAAGATGTAAAATGGAATAGTCCGATTATGGAAGATGAAATTTTTGGCCCGATTATGCCGATTTTAGTGTACGAAGATTTAGAAACGGCAATCCGTTTAATTAAAAAGAAACCAAAACCACTTGCAGCGTACCTATTCTCTGAGTCTGATAAGGCTGTTGATTATTTCTTAGAAAACTTACCATTTGGTGGCGGTTGCATTAATGATACGATTACACATGTTGGCTCACTACATTTACCATTTGGTGGGGTAGGTGAATCGGGTATGGGAAATTATCATGGCCGCGCAAGCTTTGACTGTTTCACACATCCAAAATCAATTTTGAAACGTTCAACAAAACTCGCAAATAATGTATTATTCCCACCGTATAAAAAGAAAGTCGCATTAGTAAAAACAATTATGCGCTAACTAAAAAACACTTCCAGAGAATACTACCTGGAAGTGTTTTTTTAATTGTTATAAAAAATTGTGCTGAGTGGTAATAGAATTGTAAATTCCGTACCTACACCATATGTGCTTTTAATTTTAATATCTCCTTTATGCTCATGAATGATTTTTTCAGTAATCATCATGCCAAGACCTGTTCCTTTTTCTTTCGTTGTATAGAATGGTTGGAAAATGTTATCAACAACGTCTTTTTTCATACCAATGCCGTTGTCTGAAATTTTTACAACGACGTGCGTAGTAGTGGTTGTCATCGCAAAATCGATATGACCTTCTGCTTCAATGGCTTCAATCGCATTTTTGAAAATATTAATAAACACCTGTTTAATTTGGTTAGCATCCCCTTTGATAATAGCATTTGGTGCATCCCAAACCTCATGAATTGTAATGTTTTTAACATCCATTTCAAGTTTAAAGAGCGCAAGCATATCTTGTAGTATATGCTCAATATTAAAATCTTTTGCATCTTGGGCATGTGGTTTAGATAGCACTAAGAATTCGCTAATAATTAAATTAATACGGTCAATCTCAGATTTAATTAATTTCGTATAGTAAGTATAGGGCGAATTGACATCTTCATTCATCATTTGAACGAAGCCTGAAATAACGGATAGTGGATTTTTCACTTCATGCGCAACACCCGCTGCAATTTCACCCGCCACTTTTAATTTTTCAGACTGCACACGTAATTCCTCCGCTTCCTTACGATACGAAACATCACGTGTAATAACGGACGTCGCAATAACTTGTCCATTTGCATCGAAAATAGGTGACAATGTTACTTCAGCATCAAAAATAGTGCCATCTTTTTTCATATCTTTTGTTTGGAGTAAGTCAAAGCTTTCACCAGCGACCATATTCGTAATACGTTTTTTCGAAGCTTCATAATAATCTGGCGGAACCATCGGAATTTGTTGACCGATGCTTTCTTCTAAGGACCAGCCATAGAGCTTTACAAAAGCGGGATTGGCGGCAATGACTTTATTATCTAAATCAAAAACAGCAATGCTATCTTTTGCGTTCTCAAAAAACAATTTTAAATAGCCTTCTTTTGATTCAAACTCTTTTTCCATTGAAACATTTTTTCGTTCGATTGATCGATTTGATGCGTGTAAATACAGTGCTTGAACGAGGCTAAACGTAATAAGAAATAAAATTGAGATGAGGAGCCAAAAGAGTTGCTCGCTAGATAAGGCGCGCCATAGCTCTGGAAATAACCAATACGTTAACAAACCAGTTTCAAGAAACGTCACAATGAGCATGACAACGTTGAGTATGAATGAAAAATAAAGCGAAATAAGCAATAAGTCAAAAATTAGGAATAAAACGTAAAAAGGATTATCGGTATTAATTAGTGTCACGACACCCGTTATATTTAATAAAAGAATGATAAGAGCAGCATTTAAAGGCTCGCTTAATTTTTTTGTTGCAAAAATAATCGAAAAAATACCGCCGATTATAACAAAAATAATTGGAGCGGCAAGTGGATAATCTAGTCCACGAATCATACATAGAAATGTAAATAAAAACATGCCAAGTGTATAAAGAAATAGCAAGAATTGATTTCTTCTACGTAAACTAGTAGAGTTCTTCATAAAGACACCTCGAATACTTGATGATACTATCATACCATGATTTCTCTCTGTCGGAAAAAGGCATATTTTGATATGATGGAAGAATATATTTACGCCTTTCTACTATTTAAAAATAAAGGAGATTTTCTACTGTGCAAATTTTTAATGAAAAAGAAACCATTCAACTATTAGAAACGTTAACAAATACACCAAGTCCATCGGGTTATACGACCAAAATCATGAAATTGATGGCGAGTATGCTAGATGACATTGGTGTATCATATGTACAAACAAATAAAGGTGCGCTTATTGCGACTGTTAAAGGGAAAAATGATGACCGTCATCGTTTATTAACAGCGCACACGGATACATTAGGTGCCATGGTGAAGGAAGTAAAATCTTCTGGTCGCCTTGCATTATCAATGGTAGGTGGTTTCCGCTGGAATGCGGTAGAAGGTGAATATTGTACAATTCATACCGCACGAGGTGAAGCAATTCGTGGTACTATATTAATGCACGAAACATCTGTCCATGTTTACAGTGAAATGGGCACGTTACCACGCGACGAAAAGCATATTGAAGTACGTGTTGATGCGAAGACAACATCAGCAGAAGATACGCGTGCATTAGGTATTGAAGTAGGCGACTTTATTTCATTTGATAACCGTTTTGAGTTTACGGAATCAGGCTTTGTTAAATCTCGCCATTTAGATGACAAAGCGAGTACAACACTTCTTATTCAATTATTAAAATTGATTAAAAACGAGTCAATTGAACTCCCTTACACAACTCACTTTTATATTTCAAACAACGAAGAAATCGGTTACGGGGGAAATGCAAGCGTACCAGAGCAAACCGTAGAGTATATTGCAGTCGATATGGGTGCAATTGGCGATGGCCAACAATCTGATGAATATACGGTTTCAATTTGTGCGAAAGATTCTAGTGGTCCTTACCATTATGAATTGACTCGTCAGTTAGTAGCTCTTGCTAATGCCAATAATATTGAGTATAAGCTCGATATTTATCCACATTATGGTTCGGATGCATCGGCAGCAATTCGCGCAGGCTTTGATGTGCGCCATGCATTATTCGGTGCAGGCATTGAATCATCACATGCTTTTGAACGTACACATGTAGACTCTTTACGCCATACAGCTGCTTTATTATACGCTTATGTTACTTCTCCAATGATCGATGAGGAGGACTAATTTTATGCAAACTACAGAACTATTACATCGCTTAGCGCAAAAACGTATCGTCGGTACACTTCCAGAAGAAGTGCGTAATATGGCGATTGATTCACGTGCAGTAGAAGAAAAAACAATTTTTATTTGTATTAAGGGCTATACAGTAGATGGGCATGATTATGCACAACAAGCTGTTGATAGCGGCGCAACAGTCGTTGTTACCGAGCGCGAACTAGATTTAACAGGTGATGTGGCGCAAGTTATCGTCCGCAGTACAGATCGTACGCTAGGTATTTTAGCGGCGAAATTCTTTGACTACCCATCACAAGATTTAACAATGATTGGTGTTACAGGTACGAACGGTAAAACGACTGTATCGAATATGATTGAAAAAATGCTTCTTGGATTAGGTATTAAATCAGCATTAAAAGGAACAATTGGTTTTGATATTAATGGCACATTATATCAATCTTCAAATACAACAAGTGATGCACTTTCTACCCAACAAATGATTTTCCGTGCAAAATCAGAGCATTGTCGTGCGATGATTATGGAAGTCTCCTCACACGGTCTTGTATTAGGACGTGTAACAGGTATTGACTTTGATGTCGCGATTTTTACAAACCTCACGCAGGACCATTTAGATTTCCATGGAACAATGGAAAACTACGGGAATGCAAAAGGCATGTTATTCTCACAACTTGGCCAAGATTTAACAAAAGATAAACATGTCGTGTTAAACTCAGACGATGCTTGGAGCGAAAAATACGAAACGCTAACACCATTCCCGATTTGGCGCTATGCACTTCACGATGAGACAGCAGACTTCCGTGGTGTGGATATTACGTATCATAATGAACATACAGAATTCACGATGTTAACTCCTGAAGGCGAACGCCATGTGGAATTAAAATTATTAGGTGAATTTAACGTCTACAATGCACTTGCAGCCGTTGCAGCACTTTACGCAAAAGGCTATCCAATCGATGATGTTATCGAGCAATTAGAAAGCTTAACAGCGATTAAAGGTCGTATGGAACGTGTACCAACAGGTGATTTACCAATCGATATTTTCGTTGACTATGCACATACACCAGACGCAATTGAGAAAGCAATCGATGCCGCAATGCCATACAAAAAGAACAAGATGATTTTTGTGATTGGTACAGGTGGTAACCGTGATAAATCGAAACGTCCAGACATGGCACGTAAAGCGTCAAAAGCTGAATATGTTATATTAACAACAGATGATCCACGTTACGAAGCGTATGATTCAATTATGGGCGACCTTGAAAAAGGGATGGAACATAAAAATTATACATGTATCGGGGACCGTGAAGAAGCGGTGCGTCATGCTGTACAAATGTCTGAACCTGGGGATTTAATCCTCTTTGCAGGTAAAGGCCATGAAGATTATCAAATCATTGAAAACACAAAGTATCCGCATAGCGATGCCCAAATCGCTTTAGATGAAGCGGCAAAAAAATACGCTAAATAATTATTGTCGAAAAATGACATAAACATTACAATTATGTGATGTTTATGTCATTTTTTTAGTGTCCTACCCAATTTGAAACATTAATGGTATTCTAATGTTATCTAATAGTAACAGAAAAAGGTTATAGAGAAGGGAATAGTTACATGAATCAAAAAGGCAAATGGCTTGCAGCAGCAATGGCAACCGTTGTGACTACCGCAACACTTGCTTCAACTGTTCAGGCAACAACAGCTGTGCAAAAAGAATCAACAGTAAGCAACTTAACGGCAAATACAGCTGAGGAAAACACAAAAGTTTTAGCAAAAGCGAAAAGTGCAACAGCCACTGTCGAAAGTTTTATTGATCAAGTTTCACCAGATGTTGTGACGCTTTCTCAACAATATGGCATTTATGGCTCGGTTATGATGGCACAGGCGATTTTAGAAAGTAGTTATGGTCGAAGCGCGCTAGCTTCAGCACCAAATTATAACTTATTCGGCATTAAAGGTGACTATAACGGGCAATATGTGAATATGAAAACATTAGAAGATAACGGTAAGGGGCAGTACTACACAATCACAGCAAAATTCCGTAAATATCCTTCTTACAAAGAATCATTAGAAGATAATGCAAAAAAATTACGTTACGGTGTTAGCTGGAACGCAAAATATTATAGTAAAGCGTGGCGTGAAAACGCAAAAACATATAAAGACGCAACGAAAGCCTTAACAGGTACATATGCAACAGATACTCGTTACAACACAAAATTAAACGACTTAATCGCACGCTATGATTTAACACAATTCGATGCACCATTAACAACAGGTTCTACTAGCTCAAATACGACCGTGACACAAACAGGGAATTCGATTTCAAAAGGTACAACCTATGTTGTGAAAAAAGGTGATACGTTAACGAAAATCGCAAAAAAATATGGTACAACAGTGAAAAATCTAACAAGCTGGAATTCATTAAAAACGACAACGATTTTTGTTGGTCAAACCTTATATGTTTCAAAAACAGTACCTACAGTGGATGAAAAAGATACGTCATCGACAAATACGACTGTAACACCAGCAGGTAAAGATACATCAATTAATGTGACAGAAACGTCTAAAAAAGCGACAATTCATACAGTGAAAAAAGGCGATACGTTAACAAAAATTGCGAAAAAGTATGGTACGACTGTAACAAATTTAAAAAAATGGAATGGTTTAAAATCATCAACGATTAAAATTGGTCAAAAATTAAAATTAACAGCAAAAGCAAACATGACATACAAAGTAGTAAAAGGCGACACGTTAACAAAAATTGCGAAAAAGTATGGTACGACTGTAACGAATTTAAAAAAATGGAACGGTTTAAAATCATCAACGATTAAAATTGGCCAAGTGCTAAATGTTACAAAAGCGTAATTGTATGAAAGAGGATAGTGTATTCGAAGCACATCCTCTTTTTTCATGCTTTCATTTTTGATATACTTGATAAGTTAAGTAATAGAACACGAGCATTTGAATTTAAACTAATAGGTGATATCTTATGTAGGTGTACAAGTAGCAGTTATAAATTGAATGATTAATCGTATATTGATTTAAAATAAAGGAGAACAACATGACTACGAATTTAGAACAAGATATTCTTTCACGTCGTACCTTTGCCATTATCTCTCACCCCGATGCTGGTAAAACGACAATTACAGAAAAACTTTTATACTTCGGTGGCGCAATTCGCGATGCGGGTACTGTAAAAGGTAAAAAAACAGGGAAATTTGCGACATCTGACTGGATGGAAATCGAAAAACAACGTGGTATCTCAGTAACATCTTCTGTAATGCAATTTGATTACGATGGTTGCCGAGTTAACATTTTAGATACACCAGGGCACCAAGACTTTTCTGAGGATACGTATCGTACGTTAATGGCTGTCGATAGTGCAGTCATGGTTATTGATGCTGCGAAAGGGATTGAAGCACAAACGAAAAAACTTTTCCAAGTTTGTCGTATGCGTGGTATTCCTATTTTCACATTCATTAACAAATTAGACCGTCAAGGTAGAGAACCATTGGAACTAATTGAAGACTTAGAAGAAGTATTAGGTATCAATGCATATCCAATGAACTGGCCAATCGGTATGGGTAAAGAATTCTTAGGAATTTACGATCGTTATAATCGTCGTATTGAACAATTCCGTACGGAAGAAGAAGACCGCTTTATTCCATTAAATGATGAAGGAACAATTGATGTTGAAAATGATATGACAAAAACGTCTTATTATACACAAGCATTAGATGACATTTTATTATTAGACGAAGCAGGAAATGACTTCTCTGAAGAAGCGATTGAAAAAGGTCAATTAACACCTGTATTCTTCGGTTCTGCGTTAACAAACTTTGGTGTGCAAACATTTTTAGAAACATACTTAAAATTTGCGCCAGGGCCACAACCTCGTTTAACAGAACAAGAAACAATTGTAGAGCCAACAGATAAAGACTTCTCAGGTTTTGTATTTAAAATTCAAGCAAATATGAATCCAGCTCACCGTGACCGTATTGCCTTTGTACGTATCGTTTCTGGTAAGTTTACACGCGGTATGAATATTACGATGAACCGCACAGGCAAATCATTTAAAGTAACACAAGCAACAACATTTTTAGCGGATGATCGTGAAACAGCAAATGAAGCCGTAGCAGGGGATATTATCGGTTTATATGATACAGGGAACTACCAAATTGGTGATACAATCGTTGGTGGTAAAAAGAAATTCCAATTCGAAAAACTACCACAATTCACACCAGAGTTATTCGTACGTGTAAGTGCGAAAAACGTTATGAAACAAAAACACTTCCATAAAGGGATTGACCAGCTTGTACAAGAGGGTGCAATTCAGTACTATAAAACATTATTTACAGAAGACATCATTCTTGGTGCGGTTGGTCAATTACAATTTGAAGTATTTGAAAACCGAATGAAAAATGAATACAATGTGGATGTTATTATGGAACATATCGGCCAAAAAATGGCGCGCTGGATTCGTAATGAAGAAGTAATCAAAGATTCAATGACTGGTCCACGATCAATTTTAGTAAATGATCGTTTTGGCAATAAAGTATTCTTATTTGAAAACCAATTCGCGATGCGTTGGTTCGAAGATAAATATCCAGAAGTTGAGCTATATAGCTTACTATAAGTAAAAGAAGGTGCTTTCCTACTTAGGAAAGTATCTTTTTTTATGGTATTTTGACTTTTATAAGTCAAAATAATTGAAAAATATTACATGAAGCGATACAATCATCTTGAAATTGAGATAAAATGGAGGTCGTAAAGTATGAAAGTAGTAGGTATTGTAGGTTCAGTTCGCAAAGATTCATTAAATAAAGCACTCGCAAATTTTGTAGCAAAACAATTTGAGCATAAATTTGAAATGGAAGTACTGACATTGGAAAATATTCCTTTGTATAATCAAGATATTGAAAATGATGCACCTCAAGAAGTAAAAAGCTTTAAAGAAAAAGTAGCGGCAGCAGATGCAGTGATTTGGTTCACACCTGAGTATAATGGTACGATGCCAGGCGTTTTGGTAAATGCTATTGACTGGCTATCACGTGTTAATCGTGTAATGGTCGGAAAGCCATCATTAGTAATGGGGGCTTCAATGGGTGCATTAGGCACTGTAAAAGCACAAGCACATTTATATGATGTCTTACGCTCACCTGGTATTGACTCCCCATTTTTAGCTGGTGCAAACCAAGTGGTTGTTGGTGCAGCGCATACAAAATTTGATGAACAAGGCAATTTAACGGATGATAACACGGTGAATTTTTTAGACATGGTGACAACAAACTTTGTTGAATTCGTTGAAAAGAATAACTAAAAAGAGGCTAGGAGATACGTCTAAAAACAATCTCTCCTATGATCATAAGAAAAACCGGAATCGCGTAAAAGCGCGGTTCCGGTTTTTCGTTGCGAACGCTAAAAAAGGAACATGACATGTTTTGTCCCAATCTCATTTTAATTTTGTTCCATATTAATTTGTGTATTTAATTCACGCATATAATAGAGCTGCGCATAGGCAAAGTTATGCAGCTCTTTCGCATAAATCGTATCATTATTACTTGAGCTTTGACCAATTGTTGCGACTAAGCCATTGCTCTGAATAAGTTGTTCAATTTGCAAAAGCTGAGCTGTAATATGTGTACGGGGCTGATTACGCCAGAACAGTAAAATTTGTTGGTAATTAAAGCCGACCATACTATGCTGATTCGCCATGAGTAGATGGATTTGCTGTATCAGTTGTTGAAAGCGTGCATCCTTCTCATCGAGCGTATCAATGGTCATCACAGCACAATCGACATGATCGTGTTGTGCTAACCAATCATTGACAATTTGAAATACACCTTTAGCACGGTATGAGCCCATGGCATCATCAAATAGTTGGGTAGCCATCTTATCGCGCTTTACATGGCGCTGAACATTCAATGTTGTAATATCATCAATGCGCTGATGATATGTGTTCGTCGTTAGTGTTGTGAGGACATGATCCATTGCACTGGCGTACGTATCATCTGCACATGTTTTTGCTAATAGCAGATTTGCGTGGATCACGTTAACTAAATCAGCCATATGTGAGTTACGTAATAAAATCGCTAATGCTTGCTTTAAATACACCTTTGCTGCAAGTAGCTGCTGGTCTTGTTGTGCTAGTAGCGCTTTTAGACGATAGTATGTTGCTTGGTCACTCGCAAATGGCGTATAGCAAGGTTCTTCAATAATGGTTCGATTACGCTGTATATAGCGCTGTGCTAACGTAAGTTGTCCGTCATAAATAAGTGCTTCACTTAAATTCATTTCAATCCGCATCGCCAAAATAGGATGCTTGATATCATCGCTAAGATGGGCCATACCAATGAGTGCATATTGAATCGCATGGGAATAATCTTTTAATAGTGTTGCTGTATGACACGCGTTACTAAATGATTCGACGATTGCGAGCTGGTTCTTTTTTTTCAGGGCCATTCGACATGCTCGTTTTAGTACATACATTGATTGTTCGTAATAGCCTTGATAGTTATAAATAAACGTTAAATATAAATTTAAAAATAATTTGCTTTGCTCATCATCTAGCTCATGACAGAGGTATTCGTAGCGTTCAAAGAAGTGCAATAAAATTTCATATTGTCCTAAATTGGAACTAGCCATCATCATGTAGCGCAGCATGTGAAGCTCAACAAAATCATTTTTTTCTTCAGCAGCGAGTTGATAATAATGACATGCTTGGTTTTTTGCCTGTTCATAGGCACCTTCACAGAACAGTTGCTCAAGGGATTGAATGATTTTTTCATACTCTTTCGTTTGCATATAATCCCTACTTTCTTTAAACATGATGATTTTCAAAAATAGACCATTGTGTACGAGCATCTACTAAAGCTTGCTGTAATTGAACTGTTAATGCTTCCTCATGTGTATTCGAATACTGAATGATTTTTCGCAACATACGCCCCTGTAGATTTGTGATTGCAGAAGGCACAGGTTCGATTGCACTATATTTTTCTTCAAAGAGTGGACGAATATCCATATTACGTAATGCTTCATTTTGTAGTACTTCATTCGGTAATGATGAGTTTTTGAAAATATCGCTTAACCAATACGTTAAATAGCGTGTTATGGAAATTGCTGCGATATAAGCACGTGAAGGTTGTTGTTGAATGGCTTCAAATATTGTTGGGAATATTACGTTTTCTCGTACATGTTTTAAAATCAGGTGGCGGACATTAAAAATCATGCTAGTAAGTGGTTCTTCAAAGTATTGATCTTTTGGAATCATTAACATGAAGTAAGTATCTCGAAGTATATCCCATGTTTGAATATGGCTAATTGCTTCATAGTCGATTGTTGTTAATAAAGGGGCATAGTGAAATACTTGCGCCTTAAAATGATTGTAATGACAATCGCTTATGACAAATAAACTTGTTTTTTGCGAGAAAAAAAATTCTAATGTCATGTCCATATTTTTTGTTAATAAAGGGATGTCACTCATAAAATCCTCCTGAATCATTTTCTTATAATTAAGTATAACAAATTTAGTAATGACATCAATAAAATATGATAATTGTTTTTAGATGATAGGTATTTATATGTTAAATGGTTACAATTATATAGTATCGGGACTTAATTTAATTGAAAAAAATGTAAATTTTCAAAAGCGGTATTTTTTTATTTACTTTTTGAAATAGATGTTGTTATAATAACAGTAACAACAAACAGAATAAACTTTTGACTTCGGTCAAGGGGGAGTAGCTATAGGACGTGTTCCTATCCTTATAATCGTCAGTACATGATCTATAGAGAGATCATCGGTTATAAGAGCAAAACTTTTTTGCTAAGTGAGACCTTTGCCTTTATTTAGGCATGGGTCTCTTTTTGTTTGTTCAAAAAAGGAGGAGAAATCCAAATGGAACTATTATTGGAATATGGTTGGGTACTACTTGTGCTAGTTGCATTAGAAGGGTTATTAGCAGCTGATAACGCCGTTGTAATGGCTGTAATGGTAAAACACTTACCACCAGCACAACAGAAAAAAGCATTATTTTACGGCTTACTAGGTGCATTCGTTATGCGTTTCGCTGCATTATTCATGATTACATTAATCGTCGAATTATGGTGGGTACAAGCAATCGGTGCTGCGTATCTACTATTCATTAGCGCGAAGAATTTATATGATCTGCGGAAAGGGCATGACGATGATGAGCATGTAGATGAAGAAGGAAAGTCAGTGAAAAAAGGCTCTGGCTTCTGGATGACGGTTGTAAAAGTAGAAGCAGCCGATTTAGCATTCGCAATTGACTCAATGCTTGCAGCAGTAGCATTAGCTGTCACACTTCCTCATTGGGGTGAGTGGGAAATTGGCGGTATTAATGGTGGTCAATTCACCGTTATGTTCTTAGGTGGTATTATCGGGCTTGTCATTATGCGTTTCGCTGCACAAGCATTCGTTAAATTACTTCAAAAATACCCACAACTTGAAACAGCTGCTTTCTTAATCGTAGGTTGGGTTGGTGTAAAATTAACAGTGATGACATTAGCACATAAAGACATTGGTGTATTAGATGAGCATTTCCCACATTCATTTACATGGAAAGCTATCTTCTGGACAGTACTTGTGTTATTAGCTGTTGGTGGTTATATTATGGGTGTTCGTAGTGCGAAAAAAGAACAACACTAAAAATAAATAATAAGCATAAGTGAAGAAGGAATTGCGCGGGCGCGATTCCTTTTTTTTTATGAACCGATACATTTTATTCTAGTATTTTTTTATGGTTGTATATGTAACTATAGGGAATAATATATTGACAATTCTTTCGGATAAGACAGTCTATCTTTTTACAAACTTTTCTCCTACAATAGGATATTATGACGTTAACTAATTGAAAGGACTCGATTTTATGGGAAGTATAAAAAAGATAAAAAAACGTGCAACACCTTTCCAAGTAATCGTTTTATATTATTTTGCGGCGATGACAGTTTCCTTTATCCTATTGAGTTTACCGGGCGTACATAAGCCAGGTGTTCATGTATCCTGGCTTGATAGCTTATTTACAGCTGTTAGTGCGGTTAGCGTAACCGGACTCACGACGATTAATGTTTCTGAAACGTATTCATTATTTGGCATTATCATGTTGCTCGTTGTTTTACAACTCGGCGCGATTGGTATTATGTCAGCGGGTACATTTTTATGGCTCGTTGTCGGGAAAAAAATTGGCTTGCGAGAGCGCCAGCTGATTATGGTCGATCACAATCAATATAATTTATCTGGTGTTGTGCATTTAATTAAAGAAATTATTAAAATTTTATTAAGTATTGAAGCAGTAGGTGCGATAATTTTAACATGTTATTTTTATTTCACTCCGTACCATGATACATTTGGACAAGCGTTACTACATGGTATTTTTGGTGCTGTGTCTGCGACGACAAATGGTGGGTTTGATATTACAGGAACATCGATGGCACCGTTTCGTAATGATTATTTTGTACAAGTTGTGCATATGATTTTAATTACACTTGGCGCGATTGGCTTTCCAGTATTAGTGGAAGTAAAAGCATTTTTAAAGCGTAAGCATAATGAGGTGTTCCGCTTTTCATTATTTGCAAAAATCACAACGGTTACATATGGCGTGCTATTTGTAGTGGGAACACTTGTCGTATTATTAATTGAATCATTCCATTCATTCAAAGGGATGAGTTGGCATGAGGCTTTATTTGCCGCAATGTTTCAGTCGAATTCGACACGCTCAGCTGGCTTGACAACGGTAGATGTTACGCAATTCCATGAATCAACGGATATGTTTTTAAGCTTCCTCATGTTTATTGGGGCCTCTCCTAGTTCAGTAGGTGGTGGTATTCGCACGACAACTTTTGCGATTGCTGCATTATTTTTATACAACTTTGCGCGTGGTAAGGAAGATATTAAAATCTTCAAACGTGAAATTTATTTAATTGATGTATATCGATCGTTTGCCGTTATTTTATTAGCGTGTATGATGGTGCTCATTTCAACAATGATACTTGCATTGTCTGAAAAGAGTGCAACCTTGATTCAAATTGTTTTTGAAATCACTTCTGCGTTCGGTACATGTGGAATGTCTCTCGGACTGACCGAAGACCTGTCCTCCTTTGGGAAAATCATTATTATGTTACTCATGTTTATAGGACGAGTTGGCTTGATTTCCTTCTTGTATTCACTTGGAGGCAAATCAGAAAAACCAAAATTCCATTACCCAAAAGAGCGTGTGATTATTGGTTAAATAAAAAACAGGAATCCAACTGGGTTCCTGTTTTTTATTTAACCTAATTGTTTTTCAATCATGCGGAAGTGCGTTTTACCTGATGGCTCGAAGTACGTTAATAAGTAACTTTCCTTCGCAATAAAGTCGCCATTATGTGCAGCCTCCACATCAATGTGACAAGGCACGATTAATGTGTGTTTAAATAAATCTTTTTCAGACAGGTTAAAGCGCTGTACTTTATCTTCTGCTTGTAGCAATTGGTCGTAAAGTGGACGAGCATCCTCTTTTGCGAGTGCATTTTGCCACCAAATCTTGCGTGGGAAGAAGCGCTGTGCATCGAAGTAATCTAGCTGCATAAAGTTTTCGACGATACGTGTATCCACACCACCACGTTTTTCGAGGAATCCTAATAGGCGGGTAAATAGGTCTTCTAGTTGGTGACCTATTTTTGACCAGCCCTGCTCATCCCAGTACGTGCCGAATTCTTGGAAGAAATCGAATGGTGAATCAAATACTTCTTTTACTAAATATTCGATTGTACGATTCATACGATGGTCATTCCAATATTTCTCTAAAATATCTTCGGTTTGTTTAATGCGTAAAATTTCATCAAATGTGAGAACATTGTTTGAGAAAATTTCGTAGGGTGCTAGGTCGATATAGTCGTAACCATATTTTTCGGCATCGATTCGTAGACCTGTACCACGCAGTAATTTCAAGAAGCCCAGCTGTAATTCCTCTGGACGCATGGCAAAGACATCATTGAAGGTTTTACGGAAGCTCATATAGTCTTCTTCAGGGAGACCAGCAATTAAATCAAGATGTTGATCGATTTTGCCACCATCTTTAACCATCGTCACGGTACGCTTTAATTTCTCGAAGTTTTGACGACGTTTTACGAGATCATTTGTTTCATCATTTGTTGATTGCACACCAATTTCAAAACGGAATAGGCCAGCTGGCGCATTGGCGTTTAAGAATTCAATGACTTCAGGGCGCATAATGTCTGCTGTAATTTCAAATTGGAAAACAACCCCTGGCTTATGCTCATCAATTAAAAATTGGAACATTTCCATCGCATAACTACGGCTAATATTAAATGTACGGTCGACGAATTTAATCGTACGTGCACCATTTTCCATTAAATATCGAATATCTGCCTTCACATTTTCACGGTTAAAGTAACGAACCCCTACTTCAATAGAAGAAAGGCAAAACTGGCAATTAAATGGACATCCGCGACTCGTCTCAATATACGCAACGCGACCTGGGATATGGCGTTTGTCTTCGTCAAAACGATAAATACTAGGCATTGTACGTAAATCTGCTTTTGGCGCGGCAGCATGAATTTTTACTTTACCATCTTCTAAATAACAAACCCCTGGAACTTCCTCAAGTAAGATTTCGCCATGTAAGTGTTGTAGTAATTTTTTGAATGAAATTTCGCCTTCACCCATTAAAATGTAGTCAACTAGACCATCTAAACGGCGTAACCAATCATGAACGTCATAAGACACCTCAGGACCGCCTAAGATAATTTTCGTATGTGGACTTACTTTGCGTAGCATACGGATTACATGAATCGTCTCTTCAATGTTCCAAATATAACAGCTGAAGCCGACGATATCAGGCTTCTTTTGATACAAATCTGAAACGATATTAAACGAAGGGTCCTTAATCGTATATTCAGCTAGCTCTGGGTCAAATTCTGGTCTAGCGTAAGCTTTTAAATAACGAATGGCAATATTCGTATGAATATATTTGGCATTCAATGTTGCGAGTACAGTTTTCAATTGTAGAAACTCCTTTAAATTAGTGTGAGAGATATGCTTAGTGTATCAACAATAGGGGATTGTTACAAACTCGTTTTGACAAAGCAATTTAATAATCGCTATAATAAATTTAATGTGAAAAAATAAAGGATGATACGAATGACTTCTTCAGAAGAAATCAAACAATCTCTTAAATTATATATTGTGCTGTCACGAGCAAATAAAGCAATCAATGAAGTGACAAACCAGTTTTTCCAAGAGAATGGTTTAAACCCAACAGAATTTGCGGTACTAGAGTTGCTTTACCATAAAGGCCGCCAACCATTACAGCAAATCGGCAATAAAATTTTATTAGCAAGTGGTTCGATTACGTACGTGATTGATAAACTTGAAAAGCGAGGTTTTTTATACCGTCTTGCATGCCCAAATGATCGCCGCGTCACATACGCAGAAATCTCAGAAAAGGGCAGTGATTTTATGGCCGAACTTTTCCCACGTCATGAAGTGCAACTAAATCATTTAGTGAGCTCTCTTGATGAAGAGGAAAAAAACCAAGCGATTCAATTGCTAAAAAAATTAGGCTTATCGATTAAAGATTTATCGTACTAAGTTTTATGGATAGCAAAAAGGAGAAATCGCGATAAAA
The DNA here is from genome assembly GCF_003991225.1 of Candidatus Kurthia intestinigallinarum. Classification (GTDB taxonomy): domain Bacteria; phylum Bacillota; class Bacilli; order Bacillales_A; family Planococcaceae; genus Kurthia; species Kurthia populi. The sequence goes on along the minus strand of NZ_JTFC01000031.1, from coordinate 543,937 downwards.
TGCGATTTCTCCTTTTTAAGTAGAAAATAAAATTCTGTTGAATAAATTCCATAAAATAGTAAAAATGATGTAGGTTAGCATCTTAATATAGTGGTAATAATAAGAAAAGAAGTGTTAGCATCACAATGTGAATGATGATAATGACCGGCATACTTTTAGTGCGTTCATAAAGAAAGCCGATTACAATACCACTAAAGAAGGCGGCAACACTAGGCATATAAAAGCCATTGATTGCGAGTGGAATAGCAAATGCGAATGAAGCCACAATAATAGCGAATACATCACGCATAAACTGTTTTAAGTATTGTTGAACAAAGCCACGCCAGTAGAGCTCTTCAGCTACAGCAATAATCAGAATAAGCAAAATATATTCAAAAAGAGAATGTGGGGAAAACGTCACAAGAAATGTCTGTACGTTTGTCGCCGCAGTATGGGGTAGAAGTTGATAAAACCCTAAAATAATAAAGTAACCGATAATACCACTTGGAATGCCTAATACTAAATAGTTAGCAGTTGATAGCTCATCAAAAACTTCCGAAAACGTTTTACTAAATGCGACACATAACAGCATTGAAAACGTATATGTAAACCAAAAGAGTGCGGGATTTTGAAAGCTAACTGTCATTAGTGCAAAAACAGCAATCAATGACAATATAAAAACAAGATGATAGCGCCGTAACATATAAAGTCCTCCTAAAAAAATAGTACCGTCTCATAAGGACGGTACTTCATTACAGCTATTGTAGGATTAAATGATACCGATAGCAAGAAATTATTTAGCTGCGTGCTCTGCAATGACTTTATAGCGCTTATGATTGATTACAGTACGCTCTTCTAAATCAAGGCTACTAAAATTGCTCATATATGTTAAATTAACAATTACAGAGTTCTCATTTACTTTTTCTACAATACCTTGTAAGCCATCACCAAACTCAATGATATTTCCCAGTTCTACTCTTTCTGTCATATTCAACAGCCCCCTTTGCAATAATATTGTAAATATTGTGCATGAATTTCTAGAAAAAGTAAAATAAAAACTATTAAAAAAAACAAAAAAGGAAGTAATTTACAATGAAGGATTATAATTCTATGCTAGATGACTTGAAAAATGGCAAAATCGCTTCGATTGATGTAGATAAAAATGAATTCTATGAAATTAGAGAAATTGTCATTAAAAGAGAAGATTTTAAACATTTTAGAGGGATTGCCAAGCAGGGTGGCAATGTTTCTTATGTGTATTCTGTTGAAGGTAGAAGCTGATTTGTCGAATTTTGTCGTAAATTTCATCTCCGAAAATGTGGAAATAATAGTATAATAATGAACGTTACGTAAACTATTTTAACGAAGTATATAGAGGGAGGATGGACAAATGATGTCTGATACGCTTTTAAGAAAATTAGAAATCACTCGTGAAAAAATGATTCAGTCAGGCCTGGAAAAAGGATTTTTGAATGATGAAACCATCCGCTTAAGCGAAAAACTTGATCAACTTCTAAATCTTTATCAATTCCATACAACAAATGATGTAAACGATTACGATAAATTAGATTAATGATGATAAACGATAGGCACCGTAGCATACGCTGCCTATTTTTTATGCTAAAAAGGCCGAAATCCCGTTCTAAAGGGGTTTCGACCTTTTTTAATGCAGTTATGCTTTATCTAAACGAATACGTAGCTCGATAATGAAAACGGATTTTGCTTCGGGTGCATACTGTGTCATCGTGAAAAATTCGTAAATACTTTTAGGCTTTAAATGCCTTTCTTCTATATAAGCACATAGTTTTTGATAGTTTATTACATAGGCGGATGGACTGAATTCAAAACGAATTGCAACGTAGCGCCCACCTGGAATTTTGCCGATGTCCATTCCTTCTGCAATCTCTGTTACCCATTTGTCGCTAAAAAGCGGCGTGAATAATGTATGGTAATCCATCTCCTCAACGGACGCGTAATCTGCACGGTAAGGAAAGATGCCACCATATCCACCATGAATGCCAAGATGCTGCTCTTCTAGAAAATGTTTCATATCGCTATAGGAGCTATTTTCAATAGCGCGAGGATTAATGCCTTTTTTCGTCAGTGGCTTTACTAAAATACGTGTAACAGGTGCCTCTAGCACATAGACCTCATTCAACTGATGGTCATCAAGCTGCTGTGTTAAATATTGACGTACCTGTGCGATATTTTTTTGTACGGCAGTAAGCTCACTTAGCTGCTCATTGACGACTTGCTCTTGCTCATCTAAGAAATGAAGCTGTTCTGCGGTTGAAATTTGATATGTTTCATGGATTTTTTCAAGCGGCGTTCCTATTGAACGTAGTGACTTAATCCAATCAAGCTGAAAAAGCTGTGTATCTTCATAGTAGCGATAATTCGTTTTGGGGTCTGTGAAAGCAGGCTTAAATAAGTCGATTTGATCGTAATAACGCAATGTGTAAATCGAAATATTCATTAATTTTGCGACATCACCAATTGTATAAAGATTATCTTTCTTCAATTACCTCACCTACAGTTTGTTGTACAAATTTTGGCATTACCCATTTAAATGTTATCAATAAAGCAAGGATAAGTACAACTGCGGCAAATTGGAATGGTAAATTAACATTTAAATCAAATAGCATCCCACCAAGTAATGGGCCAATAATATTACCGAGACTCGTGAACATCGAGTTCATCCCTCCAACAAAACCTTGCTCATGCCCCGCAATTTTTGATAAATACGTAGTAATGGCCGGGCGAATCAAATCAAAGCCGATAAACGCAAAAAATGTCACAAGCATGACAGTGAAATGCGTTGGTGCAAGGGTCATTAACAAAACGACAACGGCTGAAATACCGAGGCACCAGCGTACAAGGCGGATTTCGCCAAGTTTTCGTGTCAGTGGTGCAAATAAAATACCTTGAGCAATTGCGCCAAAGATGGCACCAACTGTAATCGAAATCGCAATATCCGTTGGTGTGAAATTAAATTTATGATTTGTAAATAAGCTAAAGAATGAATCAAATGCGGCTAGTCCAAATGTTGAAATAAATAATACCGCAAATGGAATGAAATACACTTTTGAGAATACACGTTTAATACTTTTATCATCATGCTTTTGTGCGATTGGCGCCGCATTTTGTCGGCGCTCTGGCTCTCTTAATGTAATAAATGATAATACGGCAGCGATTAAGGCCATCATTGTCGCAACGAAAAATGGCACGCGTGTACCAAATGCTGCAAGGAAACCACCAACGCCAGGGCCGATGATAAAGCCTGTTGAAATCGCGGCAGACATTAATCCAAGTGCACGTGGGCGTTCTGTCACTGTTGTAATGTCAGCAATAAAGGCTGTGACAGCAGGCATAATAAAGGCACCGCTAATCCCGCCTAAAATACGTGATATGAAAAGCATTTCAACGTTTGTCCCGATAGCAAAGAAAAATTCAGAGATAGCAAAAATGATTAAGCCAACAACAATCATTTTTTTACGACCAATCGTGTCCGTCCATTTACCAGCGATTGGCGAGAAGATGAGCTGGGCAATCGCAAATGCTGCAACCATCAATCCGACAGTAGAGCCGGTGATGCCAAGCTCGTTCATAATGGTTGGCATGACGGGAATAACCAATCCGATGCCAACGAAGGCTAAAAATAAATTCATTAATACAAGGCTTAATGCCAGCTTTTTCTTCATATGAAGATTCCTCCTTTTTTAAAAGTTCTAAGCGTAACTATAAACCCTAGAGTAACTAGAGAGTCAAGAAGGAAATCTTCATTTATTTTTGGAATTCTAAAATAAAACTTTGCTGTGTTTTTGCATGCAGTGTGAATGGCTTTTCATCAACCTTCTTAAAGTCATGGTGCTTCCAAAATTGCAGAGCCTGTGTATTTTCCGCGAGTACGCTTAGGCGGAATTTGTATCCAGGGGCTAGCTCTTCTTTTAATTGCTGCATAATAAAGGAGCCTATTCCTTGTCCCTGAATGCGCGGGGATAGTAGCAATAAGCCAATATAGATGGTGTTTACTGTTGGGTAATCGTCAACATATACGAGCACACCAACAAGTTCTTCCTGAAAATGTATTAATATGTAATGATGCTGCCAAGGTGCCACTCCTTCTGGACGGGTGTTGAGGTCTGCATGCACATCCTCAAGCGTCGCTTCCTGGCCACCAGATAATAAGAAATATTGGGTATTTTCCTTATATAATGAAAAAACTTCCTCGAAATAGTGTGATTCATAGTCAGTAAATGTAAGCATGCGCAGTCCTCCTGTAATGTAAATTTAATTTATGACAAATGAGTTGAAAGGCTTGTATAAAAATATAGTGTTGTGTATAATTATTTCTGTTTTTAAGATAGTTTACGTCTTTTGAAAAGGTGTATTAAGAGGAGAACAATAACATATGAATAAAAAAGAAAAGAAAGGCCTTGCTGGTGGCGTCAATGCATATGTATTAATTTTTGCATTACTTGTGATTTCAGCTATTTTAACGTACATCGTACCAGCAGGTCATTATGATACAAAAGATCAAGATGGCCATAGCGTCATTATTGCAGAGTCATTTAAATTTATAGAAAATACCCCGGTAGGATTCTTAGATATTTTTACAAGTATTCACCAGGGTATGGTGAACGGTGCCGGTACGATTTTCTTCGTATTAATCATCGGTGGTGTATTCGGTATTATGAATGCAACTGGTGCACTGGATACGTTTATCGTGACATTTGCTGAAAAAATGAAACGTAAAGAAAAACTGATGATTCCAGTGTTCGTATTATTCTTTGCAGTTTGTGGTTCAACAATGGGTATGAGTGATGAAGTAGCGGTGTATGTGGCATTAATCGTGCCATTAACAATTGCATTAGGCTTTGATGCAGTGACTGGTTTTGCGATTGTTGTCATGGGGGCTTGGATGGGCTTTACAGCTGGTTTCCTTAACCCATTCTCAACAGCTGTAGCACAGGGTATTGCAGAATTACCAACCTTCTCAGGCATGGGCTTACGTTTAGTCGTATTTGCGATTTTTGTCATTATGGCGTCGATTTTCATTTACCGTCATGCGTCAAAAGTTCAAAAAAATCCGGAACTTGGTATTTATGGCAAGTTCGAAAAATTTAGTCCAAAAGATAAAGATAAAGATATTAAAATGACAGGTCGTCATAAGCTTGTACTAATCGTCTTTTTATTAAACTTTGTTGTGTTAATTTTAGGTGTGAAACTGTATGATTGGTACATTCCAGAGCTAGCAGGGTTATTCTTATTAGCAGGTATTATCATGGGTATTGTTGGTGGTTTAAGTCCATCAGGCATCGCAGATAATTTTGTGAAAGGTGCGAGTGAATTAATCGGTGGTGCGTTAATTATCGGTTTAGCACAAGCGGTATTAGTTGTGTTCCAAAATGGTGGCTTACTTGATACGATGCTTCATTATATGAGTGATTTATTACAAGGTGTGCCATCTGCGTTAACTGCTGTGGCGATGATGTTCATTCAAATGATTATCAACTTCCTTGTACCATCACAAAGTGGTCAAGCAGCATTAACGATGCCAATCATGGCACCACTTGCAGATTTAGTCGATGTGACGCGTCAAACAGCTGTACTTGCGTTCCAATTAGGGGACGGGATTGCTGCTTTATTATTCCCTACAAACGGTGCTTTAATCGCCGCACTTGCAGTTGCCGGTATTCCGTGGAATAAATGGGTACGCTGGTATTTCCCATTCTTCGTTATCCAAGTGATTGTCAGCATTATCATTTTAGTTGTGGCACACTTTATTAATTACGGTCCATTCTAAATTTTTTTATGAAAGAGCAGCGCTATTAGGCAGCTGCTCTTTTTTGATACAATAAATGCAAAAGGGGGAAATGATGATGACAAATATTGCGTTTATTGGTACAGGGGTTATGGGTCAAGGCATGATTAAGAATTTTTTAAAGGCGGGGCATACGGTTCATTTGTATACGCGTACAAAGGAGCGTGCACTGCCGCTAGTGGAGCTAGGTGCTACATGGTATGATACCGCACAAGCAGCAGCAGAGCAGGGGGATGTTATTTTTACAGTAGTAGGTTATCCGAAAGATGTAGAGGAAGTTTATTTTGGTGATCATGGTATTTTTAAAGCGGCACAGCAAGGGAAAATCGTTGTTGATATGACAACCTCTCAGCCCGCACTGGCGAAGAAAATTGCCGATGCTGCACAAGCATTTGGCATGGAGGCACTAGATGCACCCGTGTCAGGTGGCGATATTGGCGCGCAAAATGGCACCTTATCCATTATGGTAGGGGGCTCAAAACAAGCTTTTGAGAAAGTAACACCATTATTTGAAGTTATTGGTCAAAATATTGTGCTACAAGGCGAGGCGGGTGCAGGACAGCATACAAAAATGTGTAATCAAATTGCTATTGCGACAAATATGATTGGCGTTTGTGAGGCGCTTGCTTATGGTAAAAAGGCCGGTCTTGATATGGAACGGGTTTTACAATCGATTGCGACAGGTGCAGCGGGCTCATGGTCACTAAGTAACTTAGCACCGCGTATGTTGCAAGGTGATAAGGAGCCAGGCTTTTATATTAGGCATATGATTAAGGATATGGGCATTGCGCTGGATGAAGCTTCGCGAATGGAGCTTAAGCTTCCCGGCTTAGCAATGGCGAAAGCGATGTATGATGAGCTTTCAGCAAAAGGGTATGACCAAAATGGTACACAGGCATTAATTGATTACTATGAAATGTAAATGTTTTGTAAAAGTCATTTGGAAGGACCATTCTTTTTGTGGATTTACGCTATTATTAAAAAGTCCCTTAGGAAATATTTGAAATTTACAGAAGACGCATATTTATTATCCGAAATCGGGTAATAGATAAAAATATATGGTAAATACGATGTGTTTATTTAGAGGTTAATCGTGATATTTGGCTATGTTGTCTATGTGCCATATGATACAATGGGTGTAATAAATTATGCCTGAGGGGGCGATTTTTCAATGGAAAGTAACAAAGGTATTTTGTTAGAGAGTGGTACAAATGAGCTTGAAATTGTCGAATTTGAAGTGGCTTCTAACAAATTCGGGATTAATGTTATTAAAGTAAAAGAAATTATTCAACCGATTGAAGTAACATTTATTCCGCACGCACACCCACATGTAGAAGGTATTGTGCAGCTACGCGGAGAAGTGTTACCGGTTGTTGATATGCAAAAAGTACTCGGCGTTCCAACACAAAATTATAGTGAGCAACAAAAGTATATTGTCGCGGAATTTAATAAACAAAAAGTTGTTTTCCATGTCGATAATGTCACAAAAATCCATCGTATTTCATGGGATCAAATTGAAAAACCGTCTGATATGTATCAAGGTGGTGGCTCACAGGTAATTGGTGTTATTAAGCGTGAAGATGGTATGTTATTATTACTAGATTTTGAGCGCATTATGGTAGATATTAATCCTGAATCAGGTATTCAAATTGAGTCTGTGAAAAAATTAGGCGAGCGTGAGCGTAGCGATAAGAAAATTATTGTCGCGGAAGATTCACCGCTATTACGTAAACTTCTAAATGATACGCTTGTAGAAGCGGGGTATACGAATATTGAGTTCTTTGAAAATGGTAAAGATGCTTATGAATTTTTAGAGTTTAGTGCGACGCGTGGTGATATTGCGGATTATGTCCAATTAATTGTAACGGATATTGAGATGCCACAAATGGATGGCCATCATTTAACGAAAAAAATTAAATCAAGTGCACAATTACAAAAGTTACCGGTTATTATTTTCTCAAGTTTAATCACAGATGACTTGCGACATAAGGGTCTTGAAGTTGGTGCAGAAGAGCAAATTAGTAAACCTGAAATTGCTGAACTTATTTTAAAAATCGATCAATACATTCTATAAAAATGAGTTACGGTAGAACGAAATAAGAACGGCTGTGTAATGTTTCGTTATCAGGTTCGGCACATACAAAAACCCGCACCGAAGTGCGGGTTTTTGTATGCGTATAGGATGTTAATACCCGTAAAAATAACTAGAAGAATTAGTCATTCTCGTTTTTTGCGGTTGTTTTGGTATCATTTCTGGTGAGGTTTTTGTAAATAAGTGAAGAATACGCTTTGCCTCGTTCAGGCTCATTTGACGCTTAGGATTTCGGTATTGTCGATCTAATTGTCCAAGATGGGGCAACTGCCGAAAATCCTCTTTTTTCGGCGGTGTATGAAAATAATAATCTGCACATTGAATTAATACGGTAGATTGTTGTTTGCTGAATTTTGGGTTTTCTACAAAATGTAACCCTATTTTCTTTGCGCGTTTTGTGCGAAGTAATTCACAAATGGCGTTACGTTTTAAAGCGTAAAGTCCTCGGTTATCAATTGCTGTTTTGGCATGTTTATTGACGGTGAAAACAGCTAAAGCTAAGTCATTATTGCTAAATAAATTCGTCATGAAAAGCCCACCTTTCTCATCGGGAAATAACTGAGAAAATTCAGAGCATTCAATTTAATAGTCAATATCCATCATATCAATGTTTATAGAAAAAGTATACAGTATATAGTATAGAGAGAATAGCAGCTATTACAGTAAAGGACGTGCCAACATGACAGAGTATAAAACAGCCATTATCGACATCGGTTCGAACACTGTTCGTCTAGTTATCTATCACTATGAACAGCTTAGAGGATTAAAGGAAATTGAAAACGTAAAAGCGGTTGCGCGATTACGAAGTTTTATTGATGATACAGGTATTTTAGTAGAAGAGGGCATTGAACGGTTAGAAGGAATTTTACATTCATTTAATGAAATATTAGAGGATTATAATGTGGAGCATGTTCGCGCAATTGCGACAGCATCTATTCGCCAAGCACAAAATGGGGCGGCGATATTAGCACGCATGAAAGAAGTTGTTGGCGTGGATATTGAGCTTTTATCGGAACGCCAAGAAGCTTTTTATGGCTACTTTGCGGTTGTGTATACAACTTCTACTCCATCTGGTGTGACGATTGATATGGGCGGCGGTAGTACGGAGCTAACGTATTTTGATGAGAAAGAATTGATGCAGTCAATTAGCTTACCATTTGGTTCGGTATCACTGAAGCAACAGTTCGTTGCAGGGGAGGTACTGACGGCGGATGAACGCCAAAGTGTGTATGATTTTGCCATCGCGCAGTTCAGTACGATTCCGTGGCTGAAGGATTTAAATTTACCAGTCATTGGAATCGGCGGTAGTGCGCGTAATATGGCCACTTTTGATCAACATCGTAATAACTATCCGCTGTCGGGTGTTCATCAGTATCGTATTACACGAAAAGACTTTTTAGAAATTGCTGAAACACTTACATCAATGCCACTAGAGCAACTTCAAAAATTAGATGGCTTATCTAGTGACCGTGCGGATATTATCGGCCCGGTTATTGAGGTGTTCCATGCGTTAATGGATATAGTGGGGGCACAAAAATTTCAGTTCAGTCGCAAAGGACTGCGTGAAGGTCTTGTCATTCACCGCATCCTAAAGCAAAATCCACATGCCTTTGATCGCTATGATGTTTTCTCGACGACGGCCAAATTTTTATGTGCAGAGTTTGGTAAAGATCAAGGGCAAATCAAGCATCATGAATACTTAGCGGAAATGTTGTACAAGCAACTAGGTGATATTGGCGCTGTTGATTTTGAACGCCAAAATTTACGTTTATTATCAAATGCTGCAAAAGTATATTTCTTAGGCGAATACATTGATAAAGACGCGGCAAGTCAGCATACCTTTTACATTTTATCGAATCGCGCTATCGATGGCTTAAATCATAAGGAGCGCGTGCGTCTAGCGCTGATGGCCTCGTATAAAAATAAAGATAATTTCAAGCGCTATGCGGCGCCTTTTGAGCAATGGTTCTCGGAAGATGAATTGAAGGTATTATTTGAGCTAGGCTCGATTTTAAAATTTACGTATGCGCTCGATGCGACAAAACGTAATGTTGTACGTAAGGTGCGTCTGTTCGACAAAGGGGAAGTCGTTGAGATGCATATTTACACAAACAGCAATTCGTTAGCTGAGCAATACCGTGCAAATCGCCAGGCCAAGCATTTAGAGCGATTGATCAAAAAAACGATTGAACTACACTTTATAGAAGAGGAAGGATAATATGGACCAAAAGTTAGCTACATTACAAGAGATTGCGCAACCAAAATATTATAATAATCGTGAACTAAGTTGGTTAGCATTTAATGAACGTGTTTTAGAGGAAGCGGAGGATGAACGAAATCCATTACTTGAGCGTCTACGTTTTCTAGCTATTTTTAGCTCGAATTTAGATGAATTTTTCATGGTACGTGTTGCAGGGTTACAGGACCAGGTAAAGGCCGGATTTCATAAGCCTGAAAATAAAGCAGGCTTAACACCGAAAGAACAGCTCGCGCGTATTGAAGCGCGCACACGACAATTAATTACACGTCAAATTGATGTGTATAAAGAGCTAGTTTTTCAGCAGCTACCACGTGAGCAAGTATTTATTCGAAAGATGGATTCGTTAACGGTAGAACAACATGAATTTATCCAAAACTATTTTGATGAAACCATTTTTCCGGTACTAACACCGATTGCGGTTGATGCGTATCGTCCATTTCCGACGCTATTAAATAAAACACAGAATTTAATTGTACTATTAGAGCGCGAAGAGGAAGAGGACGAGGAATTGCGTAAAAAAATGGCGATTGTGCAAGTGCCATCTGTTCTTGATCGTTTCATTCAATTACCGAGTGCACAGCATGAAATTCATGGCGTGCTGTTAGAAGACGTAATCGTTCAAAATATCGATGAAATGTTTCGAGGTTATAAGGTGAAGTCTGTGCAAGGATTCCGCCTAACACGTAATGCCGATTTAACAATTCATGAAGAGGGCGCACGTGATTTACTTGTGGAAATTGAAAAGGAATTAAAAAAACGTAAATGGGGCGCAACAACACGTATTGAAGTGCGCTCAGGCGAGATGGATGACGATATGCTGAAATATCTTCTAGAAGAGCTAGAGGACTGGGATGCGCAGGTTTTCCGTTTAGATGGACCGCTTGATCTAACGTTTTTATTTAGTTTCTGTAAAAAAATCGCAGAGGGTCGTGAGCAGCTTGAATACGAAAGTTTTATTCCACAGGTGCCGCTATCACTTGAATCAGATGAAGATTTATTTGAAAAGGCATTAAAAGAAGATTTATTTTTCCACCATCCATATGAATCATTCCAGCCGATTGTTGATTTTGTTACGGAAGCGGCAGAGGATCCCGATGTACTAGCCATTAAGCAAACCTTGTATCGTGTTAGTGGAAATTCGCCGGTTATTCGTGCATTAAAGCAGGCCGCAGAGAATGGCAAGCAAGTGACGGTGTTAGTAGAATTGAAGGCTCGTTTTGACGAGGAAAATAATGTTCACTGGGCCAAGGAGCTTGAGCAGGCAGGTTGTCTCGTAATTTATGGTATGCATAATTTAAAAACGCATTCTAAAATTACATTAGTTGTTCGTAAGCGCCAAGGACATATCGAACGTTTCGTCCATCTTGGTACCGGAAACTATAATGATGCGACGGCAAAAATTTATACGGATATGGGCATCATTACGACAAATAAAAAAATCGGTGCGGATGCGACGAATTTCTTTAATTATTTAAGTGGCTATACAGAAAAACCGAATTTTGAACATCTAGTCGTATCACCATTCGATATTCGTGATGAATTTTTAGCATTAATTGATGAAGAGATTGCCTTCCAGCAACAATATGGCAACGGCCAAATTCGTGCGAAAATGAACTCGTTAACAGATAAGGATTTAATTATGAAATTGTATGAGGCCTCGGTGGCTGGGGTGAAAGTTGATTTAATTATTCGAGGCATTTGCTGCCTACGCCCAGGAATTCCAGGAATAAGCGACAACATTACGGTAACGAGTATTGTCGGACGCTTCTTAGAGCACTCGCGCATTTATTTATTCCATCATAATGGTGAAAATAAGCTGTATTTATCTTCTGCTGATATGATGACGCGTAATATGATTAAGCGTGTGGAGATTTTATTCCCGATTTATGACAAGGGAATTAAGCAACGTATTTTAGATACGATTGATTTAGAGCTTTCGGACAATATGAAAGCACGTATTCAAGATGCGAATGGTGTTTATCATTATAAGAGAGCTTCCGCAAATGACAAATTAATTAATAGTCAAGAAACATTTTTAAAACAGGCATACCGTGTATTAAATGATGAGGAATAGCATGTAAATAAAAAGGAAGTTAGGGCATAGAAGCATATGCCTTAGCTTCTTTTTTACATGATTATTTGGAAATTCCTATAGTGTATAGATATGCATAAAAAATCTAATAACTGTATAAAAAGGCTGCTTGAAAACGTTTTAGTTAGTATAAATGTCTTATTGTATGATATGATAAATTAGAAGATAGGTTGTAAAACTTCCTAGAATAGATAGAAGGGGTAGAGGGATATGATTTCTTTAAGTAAGAAAGAATTTTTAGAAATGCCCGTAGAAGAGTTTATCATTCCTGCTGAGAAAGTAGCGCATGTGCAGCTCGGTAATAATGTCGAGCATGCACTACTTGTTTTAACAAAGAGTGGTTACTCAGCAATTCCCGTACTCGATCCAACATACCGTTTTTGTGGCCTAATCAGTGCGCGCATGATTATGGATTCCATCTTAGGTTTAGAGCGCATCGAATACGATAAATTAGCTGACAAAGTAGTTGATGAAGTCATGGATGAAAATATTGCGACGTTAAATGTACATGAGACATTCAGTAAAGCATTGGAGCTTGTTATCAACCATGCATTTTTATGCGTTGTAGATGATGCAGGGCGATTTGTTGGCATTATGACGAGACGTGTCATTTTAAAACAATTAAAAAAATATGTATATCAATCGTAACGATCAGAGGCATCAATTGATGCCTCTTTTTTTGTACTCTGTTAAAATGAAGTCATGAAGCAAGGAGGAATTTAAGCATGACTACATCTGAAGCAGAAATTATGAAAATCCTCGCTGAAGAAGGCAATATGCGCCGCGCTGCAGAGCGACTTTTCTTATCGCAACCAGCACTGTCACAGCGTCTACAAACAATTGAAAAGGATTGGGGCGCTAAATTATTTTTACGTTCACAAAAGGGGCTAACTGCAACGCCTGCAGGAGAGCTTGTGATTCAATATGCAAATGAAATGATTATGCGTCGCGAGGAAGTATTTGAAACCCTTCAGGCACTGAATTCAAAAGTACATGGTACGCTAAAAATCGCCTGTGCCTCGATTGTGGGCCATACGTGGCTACCGAAAGTGTTAAAGGAATTTGTGACGCAGTATCCAGATGCGAAAGTATCGCTTATTACAGGGTGGAGCTCTGAAATTTTGCGCGCGATTTATGAAGGAGAAGCACATATTGGTATTATTCGTGGTAATACGGATTGGAAGGGTCCGAAAGAGCATTTATTCCGCGATACGCTCTATTTAGTTGATACGGAGATTGAAACGCTTGAGGAAGTATTTGAAACAGAGCGCCCATTTATTCAATTTAAAAGTGACTCGAATTACTTTCAGGAGATTCAACAATGGTGGCAACGGCATTTTACGTCAAATCCAAAACATCAAATTTTAGTCGACCAAATTGAGACATGTAAGCAAATGGCCCTTAACGGCATTGGCTATGCGATTTTACCGTCGATCACACTAAGTGGTACGGAAAATATTAATCGTATTAACTTAAATGCGGATTCAAAGGATTTTGAGCTTACACGTGATACATGGTTAATTGGCTATGAATCATCACTTCAATTACGCCAAGTGCAAGCATTTACCAACATTGTGAAGCAACAAGCACAGTGTTTATATGATTATTCGAATAATAAATAGCAAATAATATGATTTTTCGAACAATTTAGAATGAAATTTCTCCTGAAATCATGTACAATGAAATATATTTCATTACATAGGAGGAATTTGTCACGATGGAAAAATTAAATGCACAAGAAATTATTGCATACTTAGCAAATGCAGAAAAAGCAACACCCGTAAAAGTTTATGTAAAAGGTGAAGGTGTAGCGGCACTTGATTTTGGTACAGATAGCCAAGTTTTCGGTGAAGGGAATACAGCTGTTGTATTCGGTAACTGGAAAGAAATCGAAGCAGTGTTAGAGGCGAACAACAACATTATCGAAGATTATGTTATTGAAAATGATCGTCGTAACTCAGCAGTACCAACACTTGATTTAAAAGGAATCAATGCGCGCATCGAACCAGGTGCAATTATTCGTGACGAAGTAGCTATCGGTGACAATGCAGTTATTATGATGGGTGCAGTAATTAATATTGGTGCAGAAATCGGCGCACGTACAATGATCGATATGAATGCTGTATTAGGTGGTCGTGCAACAGTTGGGGAAGATTGTCACGTTGGAGCAGGCGCTGTGTTAGCAGGCGTTATTGAACCACCAAGTGCAGATCCGGTTGTGCTTGGCAACAATGTAATGGTTGGCGCAAATGCCGTTCTTTTAGAAGGTGTACAAGTAGGCGAAGGTGCAGTTGTTGCGGCTGGCGCGATTGTGACACAAGATGTACCAGCTTATACAGTTGTTGCAGGTGTTCCAGCAAAAGTCATTAAAGAAATCGATGAAAAAACAAAATCAAAAACAGAAATTATGCAAGATTTACGTAAAATCTAATAAATAAAAGCTGTCTCAATGGTTTTTTGAGATGGCTTTTTTTAATAATGGGGATGAGAACATGAAGGAACTACGAGAAATTCGACGCGCATTACATCAAATTCCTGAGATTGGCTTTCAGGAATTTAAAACACAGGCATATTTATTAGAAGTAATTAATGAATATATGCAACCCTATTTTCATGTGGATACATGGCGTACAGGGATTATTTTGACGATTGATGGGAAAAACCCACAGCTAAAAATTGGCTGGCGCACGGATATTGACGCACTCGCTATTACAGAAGAGACAGGACTTGAATTTGCATCGACACATCCAGGGTTTATGCATGCTTGTGGACATGATTGTCATATGACGATTGCGCTCGGTCTTGTACAAGATTTTGCGAAGCAGCAACCGGATAATACGATTATTATTTACTTCCAGCCTGCAGAGGAGAGTCCGGGTGGTGCGAAACCAATGCTTGAATTTATGAAGGCAGAGCGCCCCGATTTATTACCCGATTATTTATTTGCATGCCATGTTGCACCAGAGTATCCAGTGGGAACTGTTGCGACGCGTCCAGGGATGCTGTTTGCGAATACATCCGAGCTGTTTATCGACTTAAAAGGTCAGGGCGGTCATGCGGCACGTCCACATTTAACGAAGGATATGACGGTTGTTGCAGCCAATTTAATTTTACAATTGCAGACGATTGTTAGCCGTAATGTCGATCCACTTGATAGTGGTGTTGTAACGATTGGTAAAATGACGAGTGGTGTTGTGCAAAATATTATTGCTGAAAATGCGCGCCTTGAAGGCACTATTCGTACAATGTCAGCGGAATCGATGACGTTAATTAAAGAACGTATAGTAAAGCTATGTAAGGCAACCGAGATTGCTTATGATTGTGAGGTGACAATTGACTGGGGCTCTGGCTATTACCAGGTGTCCAATGATGAGGATTGTGCACGTGCATTACTTGATTACGCAGCACAGTGTGACGGTGTAGAGGCCTATGAATGTGATGCGGCCATGACGGGGGAAGATTTTGGCTTCTTCTTAAAAGAATTACCAGGCGCAATGTTCTGGGCAGGTGCCAACACGCCATATGGCTTACATGATGCTCAGATGAGTCCAGATGAAGCATTACTTGATACGAATGTCGCGTATGTTGCCGGATTTTTACGTCAATTTAACGGGAAAGCATAAAAGAATCGATAGAAAGAGGTTTTGACATACGTGTAGAAATCACCTCTCATAAGAGCATAAGAAAAACCGGAATCGCGCGGTGGCGCGATTCCGGTTTTTCGTTGCGAACGCTAAAAAAGGAAAATGACATGTTTTGTCCCAGTCTCTTTTTTAATTTGTTAAAGTGCTGGTTGTTTTCGTGACCAGCTATATAAAACAAGGTAGCCTATAAATAAAATAATAGCGCCTAATACAAATGGTGAGTCTAGCTTCCAGTCAACGAGTGTACCAGCAAGTGCTGGCCCAATGACGTTTCCAAGAGACATATAGGCGGTATTCATGCCGGCTGCATAGCCTTGCTCATTGCCAGCAGATTTTGATACGAGTGTATTGATTGCTGGGCGAATAAGTGTCGTCGCGATTTGGAAGATGGTTGCGACAAGCATAATAATAAAGTAGCCGCTGACAAAAATCATTAAAATAAAGGAAATGGCTGCAACTACAAGGCTCCAGAGCACAATGCGTAGTTCACCAAATCGTTTGAACAGTCGGCTAAGTAGTACACCTTGAATAATAACCCCAGCAAAACCACCAATAGTCATTAAAATGGCAATATCATTCGGTGAGTAATCAAATTTGTATGTTAAATAAATTGATAGGGTTGCTTGGAAGTTTGAAATCCCAAATGAGAAAATAAAGACAATGACAAGCATAATAAAATAAGGCTTTTTAACGGAGCGCATAATTTCTTTTACGATATTATTAGAGGCTTCTGATGCTGCTGCAACAGTCAGTGCGGTTTTCGGTAAGAAAATCACAGACAAAATGGCTGTTACAATGGCTGCGCCACCCGCGAAATAAAACGGAAAATGGATATTAACATTCGATAAGGCACCACCGATACCAGGTCCAATCATAAAGCCAAATGAGATAGCAGCGCCAATCAGTCCCATCGCTTTTCCCCGTTCTTCAAGCGTTGTAATGTCGGCTGCATAGGCCATAACGGATGGCATAATAAAGGCTGACCCAACACCTGTTAAGAAGCGCCATAAAAATAATTCAACTAAATGGCCTGATAGTGCAAAGCCAATTTGTGCGATCCCCGTCATCACTAAGCCAAAGACAATTAGTTTTTTACGACCAATACGATCAGAAAGATTGCCGGCTAGTGGAGAAAAAATAAATTGCGCAAAGGCAATGATAGCGATTAGAAAGCCGAGTACTTGACCGGCCGCGCCAAATGTTTTTAAATAAGCAGGCATGATCGGAATAATTAATCCGATACTACTCATAGTAATAAACATAATAAACATGAGTAGGAAGAGTGCAAAGCGATTATGTTTGTTCATACGCGTCTCCTTACTATTTCTTGAATTCAAGCTTTTCATCTAATTCGATTATATCCTTGCTGGAACCATTGCCGCAAGGAGTGCGAATTAATTCAGTATAAAGTCGTAGATGACGGGTATAGTAAGGAAGGATACCTTAGAATAAGGAGGAGAGACATTATGAAAAAAATTGAACGACGACAAAAGATTGTGGATGCGGGCAGGATACTATTTGCGACGCAGGGCTTTGAACAAACGACGATGCAAAATATAGCAGATGAAGCGGAAATTGGTGTCGCGACTGTTTTTCGTCATTTTCCGCGCAAAGAGCTCATTCTTTTTGAAATCGTCTCACAGCTTTATAAAGATCAAATACCACGTTTTGAACATATTGAAAACTTAGGCATTTCACCGCTTGAAAAACTGAATTTGATTTTAGAGGCATACATAGATTATCTATCAGAGGAAAATTTTGAAATGACGAAAATTCTTGAAACATTTGAGTTATATGTGGCATTTTATGATGTAGAGGATGAAGTGCTCGCACAAATTCAGCGCGTCTTTCGCTTAATACCTGCACTCATTACGAGAATATTAGAGCAAGGGCAGCAGGACGGTAGCATTCGAAGAAATCTAGAAAGCCCTAAAATTGTCACGACGATTATTAATTTATTTGGGACCGCGATTAAAAAGTATTCACTGCATGCCTCAACAAAAAGCATAGCGAGCTATATGCCAGCTGTTGAAGAGCTCTATACGGTAAAAGATTTTTTAATTGAGCATGTTATTAAAAATAATGAAAAAGAGGCTGAGACATAAGTGTAAAAACAACCTCTCCTATGAGCATAAAAAAAACCGGAATCACGCTGTGGCGTGGTTCCGGTTTTTCGTTTCGAACGCTAAAAAAAGAAAATGACGTGGTTTGTCCCAGTCTCTTTTTGCATCTATAAGTGAACTTTATTGATTTCTAGCATTTTTTCAACGATAGCATTTGTTAGCTCTTCCGTTGTTGTTGGCACGAATTTTTTAAGAATTTGGTTAATCATCGCGCCCATTTTACCGCCAGCAGTAATGTCTAAATGACCTGTCATCGTTGTGTTGTAATCATCGATGCGCTCTGCTTTGAAGTAACCGCCACCATTAAAATTATCCGATAACCCTGTTAAGTCAAAAATAACTTCTGAAGGTTCATTCCATTCTTTAATGTCGACGCCTAGTTTTACTTTTTTCTTCATAAAGCCAAGGTCGCCTTTAAATTCCCATGTTGATTCGCGCTCACTTTTAATTTCGTGTGCGATATAGCCGGGTACAAGTGGTGCCCAGTTATTCATATCTTGTACGAAATCCCAAATTTGTTCGATATTTAATGGTACGTTTACTGTATATGTTCCTTGTGGCATGCTGATTCCTTCTTTCGCGTGTTAGTGTGTTGCGGCATGTTTGCCGGCTAAGAAACCGAATGTTAAAGCAGGACCGATTGTACCGCCAGCACTTGGATAAATAGGGCCTAATGGATTGGCAGAAGCATTGCCGGCCGCGTATAAGCCTTTAATCGGCTCGTTCGCATATGTCATGACTTGACCATGCTCATTAATGCGCGGGCCACCATTCGTTCCAAGGGCACTTAAGTAAACAGGCACGGCGTAAAATGGTGCTTGCTCGATTTTTCCTAAGTTATTTTCAGGGCTACCGCCACCAGTTGTGAGGCCTTCGAATTGGATTGTACCGCGGTGGAAGTCTGTGTCTTCTTTTTGTTCACAGAAGCCATTCCATTTTTCTACTTCCGCTTCTAAGCCATCCGGGTCGACACCGATTTTTTCTGCTAACTCACGAATCGTAGGTGCTTGGTCAAGCCAGTCTGGAATTGGATCGCCAGGTGACATCGTAATAATCAATTTTGAATCTTTTAGTTGTTGGTCAAAAACCATCCAAACAGGACCTTTGTTCGGGAATTCTACTGCTACTGGATCATACTCGAACATCGCACGTGGCATATCATTGTATGTCGTTGCCTCGTGCACGAAACGTTTGCCGTATTTGTTAACGATAATTGAGTTTGGACCTTCACGACCGCCACCTAACTGTGCCATCACATTGTCCTCGTACTCGAACGTTGGGTCGACCATTGCAGGATACCACCAAGCCTCACTCATATTATCCAGTGCTGCACCAGCCTTCATTGACATTAAAAGCGCATCGCCTTCGTTGCCAGGAGGTGTAACTGGGGTTGAAATTTCTGCTTTCAAGAATGACTTAACAAGCTGTTTATTCCACTCGAAACCACCTGAAGCTAAAACAATCCCTTTGTTTGCACGAATGTATTTTTTATCACCATTCACTGTTTCGGCTACAAGACCAATAATTGTGCCATCTTCATCAGCAATGAGCTCTTTACCAGCAATCTCTGTTTGTACAGTGACACCGCGGTCTAAACAACCTTTTAGTAGTGAAGCGATTAATGCGCGCCCCATCGTTACGATATTGTTCTCCATGCGGTCAGCTACGACTTCAAAGTCAATGCCACCAACAGCGCCACCTTCTTCTAATGTCAGTGGCGGGAAAATAGGATTTTGACGTAAGACGTCGCCCCATTCGCCAATTTCATTTAAGTCAAATGGTAGGGGGTCTAATGAGCGCGTCCCATTTTTAAGTCCTTCAGGCATATGCGCATAATATTCTGGATAGCCAGCAGGCGTTTTAAATTTAACCGGCGTATGCTCACGTAAAAATTCAATCACTTTTGGTGCATTGTCTACAAAAACATCAATCATATGGTCATCTGCGCGACCTAGTGCTAAACGTTTAATAAAAGTAGCGGCTGCTTCTGCTGAATCTTCATAGCCAGCCTCTTTCATGTAAGGATTATTTGGAATCCATGGCACACCACCAGAGAAAGCGGTAGAACCACCAATTTGATTCGTTTTTTCAAGTGCTAAAACACTAGCGCCTTCTTCGGCTGCAGATAAAGCTGCAGATAAAGCGGCACCTCCTGTACCAAGAACAATAACATCTACTGTTTGATCCCAATTTGTTGGATGCGTCGTCATTAAAAACACCTCTTAAAATTCAAAATTGATAGTGTCACTATCAATTTTGATTCTATAAGAATTTGGTATAAAAGTAAAACGAAAAATGCAAAAAAATCTATTTTAATTTAAAATATCGTATTTTGAACTTTTATTTTCTTTTATTGATATGGATTTTTGCTTCTGTATGCAACAAAAAAAGCACCACAATTGCGGTGCTTTTTCGTTGATTATTGAAGCGACATTTTGAATTTTAAGAACAATTCATTGTATTCACCAATTTTTTCTTTTCCTAAGTCTTTATAAACGTGTAGATTTTTGCGTACTTCCGCTGATGGGTAGTAGCGCTCATCATGAATGACTTCAGGGTCTAATAATTTCAGTGCTGCTTTATTTGGTGTTGAATAGCCGACATAATCGGCATTTTGTGCTGCATTTTCAGGGTCTAGCATAAAGTTAATAAATTTATGTGCGCCTTCAACGTTTTTAGACGTTTTTGGAATAACCATATTATCAAACCATAAGTTAGAGCCTTCATTTGGAACGCTGTATGTTAAGTCTTCATTATCATACATCATATCTGCGGCTTGTCCTGACCATGTAAGAGCAGCAGGCGCATCGCCGTTGACCATTAGCTGTGTCACTTCATCGCCAATAACTGCTTTTACATTTGGTGATAATTTGATTAATTTATCTGTCGCCTTATTTAATTCTGTAGAATCCGTTGAGTTAAGTGATAAATTCATGCTGTTTAAGCTCATCCCCATGACTTCACGTGCACTATCAACAAGCAATACTTCGCCTTTTAAGGAAGGGTCCCATAATTGATCCCACGATGTGAAATCTAAGTCTTTTTTCAGCATTTTTGGATTGTATACAATACCGACTGTTCCCCAGAAGTAGGGGATAGAGTATTCATTTTTTTTATCGAAATCTAAATCTAAAAAATCCTCATCAATATTTTTTAAATTCGGTATTTTACTGTGATCTACTGGTAGCAGTAAATCTTTTTGTTTCATTTGTTCAATCGTATATTCAGATGGAATGGCGATATCGTAATTTGTACCGCCTTGATCTACTTTCGTAATCATCGCCTCATTTGAATCAAATGTTTCGTAAATAACTTGAATGCCTGTTTCTTTTTCAAACTTCTTCAGTAATGCAGGGTCGATATATTCGCCCCAGTTATAAACCGTTAAAATATCTGTTCCGCCTTGTGAGGATGTTTTATCAAGTGAATTGACGAGATACATGAGTGCGGCGCATACAACGGCAATCGCAATGATTGCTTTCACAAGATTTTTCATTATTTGCGCACTCCTTTCACTTTACGTGTTGTGACGAAGTAATAACCAAGTACAAGGAGCATCGTTACAGCGAAGACGATACCGCTTAATGCATTGACCGTTAATGAAACACCGGCACGTGCCATTGAATAAATTTCAACAGACAGCGTCGAGAAGCCATTCCCTGTAACGAAGAATGTTACGGCGAAATCATCGAGTGAATACGTCAATGCCATAAAGAATCCAGCGAAAATACCCGGTTGAATATATGGTAAGATGACGCGCGTTAGTACTTCTTTTTTCGAAGCACCTAAATCAAGTGCTGCATCGATTAAGGTATTCGACATTTCTTGCATTTTTGGTAATACCATAATTACAACAATTGGAATACTAAAGGCGATATGGCTAAGTAGTACAGAGATAAAACCAAGCTTGATACCAACCATTGTGAATAAAATTAAGAAAGATGCCCCGATAATAACATCTGGGCTAACGATTAAAATATTGTTTAGTGATAATACAGTATTGCGTAGCTTGCGGTTACGCATCGTTTGAATGCCAATAGCACCCATTGTACCAATAATTGTAGCGATTAATGCAGACAAGAGCGCTACAACAACGGTATTTAATAAAATAACGACAAGGCGCGAATCCGCAAAGACATCTTTATAATGATCGAGTGTAAATGATTTAAAGTTTGTCATCGAGTCACCACTATTAAACGAATAGAAAATTAAGAAGAAAATCGGCGCGTATAGCACGATAAAAACAAGTGCTAGATAGACTTTAGAGCCTGTATTAATTTTTGTCACGACGAGACGCTCCTTTCTTTCTCTTTTCGCCAGTGAAGGCCATGATGATAAACATAAAGATAATTAAGAATACGGCGATTGTCGAACCCATACCCCAGTTTTGCGTCACAAGGAATTGCTGCTCAATGGCGGTACCCAGTGTAATCACATGGTTACCAGCGATTAGACGCGTAATCATAAACAGGGATAATGCAGGGATAAAGACTGCCTGAATGCCTGCTTTAATGCCATCCATTGTTAGTGGAATCATGACGCGGCGTAGTGTATAAAGGCGAGAAGCACCTAAATCACGAGAGGCGTCTAATAGGGCAGGGCTTAGTTTATCAATTGAGTTAAAAATCGGTAAAATCATAAATGGAATGAAAATATAAACGGATACGAATACAAAGCTTGCACTCGTAAATAGCATTTGTTGTTTTTCAAGTCCGATTGCTGATAAGAATGCATTAATTGGACCGCTTTGACCGAGGATACCGATAAATGCATATGTTTTTAATAATAAGTTAATCCATGATGGAATAATAATTAGCATGAGCCAGAGTTGTTTATTTTTAAGACGCGAAATAATGAATGCAGCTGGGTACGACACAACTAGACAGAACAAGGTAATTAAGAAGGCATACCAGAAGGAACTCAATGTCATTTTTAAATAAACAGGTGTTAAAAAGTTTTTATAGTTTTCGAATGTGAAGTTGCCTTCTAAATCGAGTAGGGAATAGTAGCCTACTAAAATGATTGGTGCGATAACAAATAAGGCAATCCATACATAATAAGGTACGAGCGTTAAGCTACCGCTACGCTTATTTTGCATGTTCTTCGTCCCCGTATGATTCTAGGCGTGCGTCAAACTCTTCTTCAGTTTCATTTGGACGCATAATATGAATGGCATCTGGTTCGAAGTCTAAGCCGATTTTTGCACCAACATCAGCTTTTTTCAGCGAGTGGATAAGCCATTCATTGCCATTGTCGTCATAAGTAGATAGCTCGTAGTGAACACCGCGGAATAATTGTGTATCAACGGTTACCGGGATTTTCCCATTTTCGACCGTTGTAATTTCTAAATCCTCTGGGCGAATAACAACGTCTACTTTTTCATGTGGATTTAGCCCTTGGTCGACACATTCAAATGTTTTGCCGATAAACGATACTTCAAAGTCTCGCTCCATAATGCCTTCGACAATATTTGATTCGCCAATGAAATCCGCAACGAAGCGGTTGATTGGTTCATCGTAAATATCGACAGGAGAGCCACTTTGCTGGATCGTTCCTTGGTTTAACACGAAGATTTCATCACTCATCGCAAGTGCTTCCTCTTGGTCGTGGGTAACGAAAACAAATGTTTTACCAAGGCGTTGTTGTAATTCACGTAACTCATATTGCATTTCTGTACGTAGTTTTAAATCAAGTGCTGATAATGGCTCATCTAATAAAATAATTTCAGGGTCATTGACGATGGCGCGTGCAATTGCAACACGTTGGCGCTGACCACCTGACATTTCTTGGATTTCGCGTGAGCCATAGCCAGCTAAGTTTACGAAGCGAAGTGCTTCTTCTACGCGTTCCTTAATCACTTTCTCTTTTAACTTTTGAATGCGCAAGCCGAATGCGACATTTTCAAAAACATTTAAATGAGGGAAAAGTGCATAGTCCTGGAAAACCGTATTTACTTGACGTTCATTGGCGGGCACATTGTTGATTTTATTGCCGTTAAAATAAATTGTGCCTTGTGAGGGTTCCATAAAGCCTGCAATTAAGCGTAGAATGGTTGTTTTACCACAGCCAGAGGGACCTAGTAATGTGTAGAACTTTCCACGCTCCATTTCGAAGCTGATGTCCTTTAAAACGACTGTACCGTCGTCATATGTTTTTGATACGTTGTCAAAACGAATAATCGTGTCCATAAGAGAGCCTCCTAATTACAAATATGAGTCTGTTGCGACGAGTAAAATTTTTGTTTGTCCGTCATGGTCATTAAATAATTGGTGATGGTCAGAAGCCTCAAAGTAAAGGGCATTCCCTTTTGTAGCGATATAATGCTCTTTACCAAGTTGGAGGCGTAGACGACCTTCGACGACATAAATAAATGTTTCCGATTGGGATGGCTCAAAGTGCTTGAACTCACCATGTGCTTCCAATGTTAAAAGCACTGGCTCCATTTCTTTTTCATTTGATGTTGGAATCAGCCACTGAAGATGAAAATGTTTTTCTTCATCGGTATAAAGTGTTTGATCTTCTTCCATATAAACAACTTTTTGCTCTGTCACATCATCATCAAAAAATTCCTTTGGTGTTGAACCAAGTACTTCTAATAATGAAAAGAGTGTTTCAATTGATGGGGAGTTTAAATCGCGTTCAAGCTGCGAAATATATCCTTTACTTAAATCTGTGCGTTCACCAAGTTCCTCTTGCGTGAGGCCTTTTTTTAGGCGCAGACGTTTTATTTTTTTACCGATTTGCATGTCGTTGCTCCTCGTCATTTACTATAGGTAAACTTCTAGTAGATAAAGTTTACTTTAACCATACTTTTAGTAAAGAAAGTTTACTTTAACAAAACTTAAAGTTTACTCAAACGTTATTTATTATACAAAATTGACGTAAATTTTCAACTCCTTTATGAAAAAAAGAATCTAACAGTTGTATTACACAAATAAAAATATGTAAACATGAAAAAAACTAAAGCGAAAAACCGCGCCGTAGCAAGGTTTTTCGCTTTAGTTAAAATTCGAGTGCTTTTCGTAAGTCGGCAACATAACTTTGACTTACCGGTAAATGCGTACCATCACGTGTCACGATAACGAGATTGGATGTAATATCACGTGAAATTTTTGAAATATTATGAATATTTACGATGAATGAACGGTGTATCCGAATAAATTCTTCAGGTAAGCGCTCGGACAATTCCTTCATTGTTAAGGACACCTGGTATTGCTGTCCTTCTATATAAAACCAGTTTTTCTTATTGTAGCTTTCAAAATAGGCAATGGTTGAGACAGCTACAGGCATCCATTCGTCTTCGAGGCGACCTGTCACAAATTTTAGCGTCGGGCTTTGATGTTTTGCATAAGATGGAGGTAAGACGACGACTAAAGCAGCATCGCGCTCTTGAATGGTAATCGGATAGCCCACACCGTAGTAAGAAGTTTTTGTCTCTTGATCTTCGATAAGCTGTGCGACTTTTTGTTTTTTCGTAATGGTTTGATAGGCAATACTTGTCTCAGCTGGTTGTGTCCCAATTTGTATACGAATGTCGTAATGCTTGGGTGCGTAATAAATATATTGTTCTTCATATGCGAGCGCAATGGTCGCATCCTTTGGCATCCAATCTTCCCATAGAACCTGATATTGTACTAATACATCCTGCAGTTGCATATCTGTTACAGTCATTTCCTTACCTCCTAAAGTAGAATTAAAACGGTTTCATCTAGCATTATACCGTTTTATCATGAATAATGGGTATTTTATCCAAAAAATGATACAAATTTTTAATCTTTGTTATATAGTAGTTTACAACAAATGATAACTGTTATGCAACACGAGAACAGAACATCGTTGTTAACTTTATCAGATAGAGGGAGAGGATTTATAATGACAAATCAAACAGCACAGCAATTAGAGCAACAATGGAAAGAGGCTCGTTTCGAAGGTGTAGAGCGTCCGTACACTGGGGAAGACGTTTTAAAATTACGTGGTTCTGTATTAGTTGAACAAACACTCGCAACACGTGGCGCAGCTCGCTTATGGAACTCATTACACACAGAGCCTTTCATCAATGCCTTAGGTGCTTTAACTGGTAACCAAGCAATGCAACAAGTAAAAGCAGGTTTACAAGCGATTTACTTATCAGGCTGGCAAGTAGCAGCGGATGCAAACATTGCGGGCCAAATGTATCCAGACCAATCATTATACCCAGCAAACTCTGTACCACAAGTTGTAAAACGCATTAACCAAACGCTACAACGTGCTGATCAAATCGATACAGCAGAAGGTCGCGGCGGTGAATTCGACTGGTTCGCACCAATCGTAGCAGATGCTGAAGCAGGCTTCGGTGGCCCACTAAACGTATTCGAGTTAGTAAAAGGCATGATCGAAGCGGGCGCAGCAGGTATCCATTTAGAAGACCAATTAGCTTCTGAGAAAAAATGCGGTCACTTAGGTGGTAAAGTATTACAACCAACACAAACAGCGGTACGTAACTTAGTAGCAGCTCGTTTAGCAGCAGACGTAATGGGCGTTGATACGATTATCATCGCACGTACAGATGCAGACGCAGCAGATATGGTTACATCTGACATTGATCCATACGATGCACCGTTCTTAACAGGTGAACGTACACCAGAAGGTTTCTACCGTACAAATCCAGGTATTGAGCAAGCGATTTCTCGCGGCCTAGCGTACGCACCTTATGCAGACCTAGTATGGTGTGAAACATCAAAACCTTCATTAGAAGAAGCGCGTCAATTCGCTAATGCCATTCATGAACAATACCCAGGAAAAATGCTAGCATATAACTGCTCGCCTTCATTCAACTGGGAAGCGAATTTATCACAAGATGAAATTGCTGAATACCAACGCGAATTAGGTAAGCTTGGCTACAAATTCCAATTCGTGACATTAGCTGGCTTCCATGCATTAAATCACTCAATGTTTGAACTTGCGAATGACTACAAAGATAATGGCATGGCAGCATACTCAAAACTGCAACAAGCTGAGTTCGCTTCAGAGTCAAAAGGCTATACAGCAACGAAGCACCAACGTGAAGTAGGTACAGGTTACTTTGATGAAGTATCACAAATTATTTCAGGTGGTACATCTTCTACAACAGCAATGGCTGGCTCAACAGAAACAGCACAATTCTAATTTTTCATAAGCAATCTATACTGCGGGATTAAATTTTTTGACCGTGAGCATAGACGATATGGGCGCCTCCGTATCCGATAGGTTCATGCAATGAAGGAAATCGCTTACAGCCGCAGTATAGATTATTTTTATATCTTACACTGGGGAAGGGGAATTCACATGCAACAACAAACGACTGCACATATCCGTATTACAGGGGAACAAAATGACCATACAGCACGCGTACTGACACCGGAGGCATTACAGTTTTTAGCGTCACTTCAAAAAAACTTTAATGAGCGCCGTATGGCATTAGTAAAGGCGCGTGAAGAGCAACAAGCGCGTCTAGATGCTGGGGAGCAGCTACATTTTTTAGAAGAAACGAAGAGCATTCGTGAAGGAGATTGGACGATTGCACCACTACCAGCGGACTTACAGGACCGTCGTGTAGAAATTACAGGACCTGTTGATCGTAAAATGGTTATCAATGCATTAAATTCTGGTGCGAAGATGTTTATGGCTTGCTTCGAGGATGCGACAAGCCCAACGTGGGAAAATATGATTGATGGTCAAATTAATATGGCCGATGCGATTCGTGAAACGATTTCATTTACGAATGATGCGGGAAAAGAATATCGCTTAAACAGTGAGCATGCAACCTTACTTGTACGTCCTCGTGGGCTACATTATATCGAAAAGCATATTGAAATCGACGGCGAGCCAATGTCAGGGAGCTTATTCGACTTCGGTCTGTATTTTTTCCATAATGCAAAAGCTGCACTCGAGCATGGCACAGGCCCATACTTCTATTTGCCGAAACTAGAGCATCATTTAGAAGCGCGCTGGTGGAATGATGTCTTCAATTTTGCACAGGATGCACTTGATATTCCTCGTGGGACAATTAAAGCGACGGTATTAATTGAAACGATTACAGGCGCGTTCCAAATGGATGAAATTCTTTATGAATTACGCGAGCATTCGGCAGGTCTTAACTGTGGTCGATGGGATTATATTTTTAGCTACATCAAACGCCTTCGTAATCAAGAAGGGGTTATTTTACCAGACCGTGGTCAAGTGACAATGACATCGCCGTTTATGCGTGCGTACACATCGCTATGTATTCAAACCTGTCATAAACGTAATGCTCCGGCAATTGGTGGGATGGCGGCTCAAATTCCAATTAAAGATGACCCGGCGGCAAATGACATTGCGTTCGCTAAAGTACGTGAGGATAAAAAACGTGAAGCGATGGACGGGCATGACGGCACATGGGTAGCGCATCCAGGCTTAGTACCAGTTGCGATGGAACAATTCGATCAATACATGCCAAATGCCAATCAAATCGATAAAAAACGTGAGGATGTACAGGTGTCAGCAGAAGATTTATTAGAAGTACCAGAGGGCACAATTACAGAAGAAGGTTTACGTATTAACTGTAGTGTGGGCATTCAGTACATCGCGTCGTGGCTTCGTGGTCAAGGGGCAGCACCGATTCATAATCTAATGGAAGATGCAGCAACTGCAGAGATTTCGCGTACACAAGTGTGGCAGTGGATTCGCATGGAGGCTGGTAAGCTCGATGATGGACGCGACATTACGCTTGAGTTAGTCGAGCAAACGATTGAAGAAGAGATGCAAAAGCTAAAAGACCAATTTGGTGAAGCGGCGTACAATGCATCGAAATTTAATGAAGCCGTACAAATCTTTAAGGATTTAGTGCAGCAAGATGAATTTGAAGAGTTCCTTACGCTTTCGGGATACAAACAACTAGCTTAACAAAAAATGGAGGGATTTTGATGGAAAATCGTCAAAGAGAACCAAAAATTTGTTGTGAATGTGGTAGTGAAATCCGAGAAAAAGTAGAGTCAATTCATACGCAGTGTGAGCGCTGTATTGGTCGAGATGATGAACACCAATCGTAGTGCTTTCATATAAAAAATTAACCCTTTCCTAACGTCAGCAAGGAGTTGTCTAGTACCTGATTATTTCAGGCTTTTAGACAACTTCTTGCTTTTTTGTATGCTATACTATACTGACGAATAAGGGGGAGTTAGCGTTGGATCGTGCAGCGATTGAAGGGACTTTTTTAGCGATGGACCGTCGTCTCATTGACGTAGAGGATTTACGCGATTATTGTCCAATGTGTATACAGCTACTGCGCTTTTCGGATGACTATGACGCATTGTACTGTGCTACTTGTAATGAATGGGTAGAGGTAACATGCGATGACCCGACATGTGAAGCATGCGAGCGTCGTCCAGAAAAGCCTTTAGATGAGTGTGGCAATGAACGACATCGAAGTGCTGAATAACGTGTCGACAGTGAAAAAATAGAATCGAGGTATTTTCATGGAAAAGGAATTTGTTGTCATTGGCCTAGGCCGCTTTGGCGGAAGTATTGTAAATGAGCTTGTTAGTCAAGGCGCCGATGTAATGGCGATTGATAAGTCATCGGAGCGCGTCAATGAATTTGCGCAAATTGCAACCGAAGCCGTAACAGCGGATACAACGGATGAAACGGTATTAAAACAATTAGGTATTCGTAATTTTGAGCATGTGATTGTTGCCATTGGTGATGATATTCAGGCGAGTATTTTAACGACGATTATTTTAAAAGAAATCGGTGTACCAAAAATTACGGTGAAGGCACAAAATGATTATCATGAAAAAGTGCTACGTAAAATTGGTGCTGACCATGTTGTCCACCCAGAGCGTGATATGGGGATTCGTGTCGCAAATAATATGCTATCAAATAATGTATTAGATTATTTAGAAGTATCGGATGAGCACTCAATCGTCGAAATTCAGGCGACCCATCATTTAGAGGGTCATACAATTATTGGTATGGATATCCGTGCACGCTATGGTATTAACATTATGGCCATCAAGCGAGGTAATGATGTTATCGTGTCACCACAGGCGGAAGAGGAAATTCATGAAGGCGATATTTTAATCGTTATTGGTGCAGATGCAGATATTAATCGTTTTGAGAAAAAAATGATGCATTAAAAGAGGCTGGGACATATGTATAAAAACAACCGTTCATATGAGCATAAGAAAAACCGGAATCGCGCTGTGGTGCGGTTCCGGTTTTTCGTTGCGAACGCTAAAAAAGGAAAATAACGTATTCTGGCCCAATCACTTTTTTAATACGAATTTAAAATATTCAGAAAACTACTTGCGCAAAAAAGGAATAGCTGTTAAAGTATTCCTATCAAGTTAATAGGCTTTAGCGTTTAAAAAATGCTCACTGGACAACCAGAGGCTTTCGTACAGGAAGAATAATTTCTTCGGGCACGGAAGCCTTTTTTTACACCTCAATACCTATTAAACCACTATGAATTATAAGGAAGGCGATGTCGATGAAAAATAAAATCTCGTTTGAGTTTGTCGAAAAAACATTTCCAGCACGAAACGGCAAACCACCATTCACAGCAGTGTCAGATGTAAACTTAAAGGTTCGCGAAGGTGAATTTTTAACAGTAGTAGGGCCTTCGGGTTGTGGGAAGTCGACATTGTTAGATATGTTAGGTGGTTTAACGAAGCTAACGAAAGGACGCATTTTAATTAACGAGCAGGAAATTACAGGACCGGGTTTAGACCGTGCTATCGTTTTTCAGCAATATGCTTTGTATCCATGGCGTACGGCACTACAAAATGTGGCGTTTGGCTTAGAGGCAAAGGGTATTTCGAAAAAAGAACGGCTACAGCAGGCAAAATATTATATGGATTTAGTCGGTCTTCAGCAATTTTATGATCATTATCCAAATGAATTATCAGGCGGTATGAAGCAGCGCGTCGCGATTGCGAGAAGCCTCGCCTATGATCCGGAGGTGCTATTAATGGATGAACCGTTTGCGGCACTTGATGCACAAACGCGTGAAAATCTACAGGAGGAGCTTGTGCGTATTTGGCAAAAGACTGGAAAAACGATTGTCTTTATTACACATGGCATTGATGAGGCCGTGTATTTAGGTCAGCGAATTGCGGTGCTGTCAGCGAATCCAGGAAAGGTCAAAACGATAATCGATAATGATACGAAGCACCGACTACAAGATGCTGATTTTCGTTCAAGCAGTGAATTTTCAAGCATTCGTCATCAGGTATGGAGTGAGCTGCATGAGAAGGAATACCAGGGGGCTTATATTTAAAGGAGGAATTGGATGGTTACGATTAAAAAAGCTATCGCAAAACCAGCGCAGGAAACGAGCGGATTTACGATAGGCACAAAGCTATTTAAGCAATCCATTGTATTAGTTGTACTACTTGCTTTATGGGAGATTGCACCGCGTATTGGTTTAGTGGACCGCGTGTTTTTCCCGCCATTTTCAGAAATCGCAAAAACGTGGTGGCAGTTGCTTGTCAGCGGCGAATTATGGAAGCATTTTAGCGCGAGTATTGTGCGTTCAGCACTTGGCTTCTTTATAGCAATTGCAGTTGCGGTACCACTTGGGCTACTTATTGGTTGGTATCCACTAGCACGCGAGCTTTTTAATCCAGTGCTTGAGCTTTTCCGTAATACGGCAGCACTTGCGCTATTACCGGTCTTTATTTTATTACTTGGCATCGGTGAAGTATCAAAAGTGGGCATTATTATTTTCGCATGTATTTGGCCGATTTTATTAAATACGATTGCGGCGGTACGTGATGTCGACCCGCTGTATATAAAGTCAGCAAAATCGATGAATTTATCGGATTTTCAGTTATTTAAAAAAGTCATTTTACCAGCCTCTGTGCCAACGATTTTTACGGGCATTCGCATGGCAGGGACAGGGGCCATCCTCGTACTAATCGCCGCAGAGATGATTGGCGCAAAGGCGGGGCTTGGCTATTATATCACCTTCACACAATACAATTTCCAAATTCCTGAGATGTATGCGGGAATTTTAACAATCTCACTTTTAGGAATTGTCATTAACCAAACATTACTGGCAATCGAAAAGCATTTTTCAAAATGGAAACAACCAGTGAAATAGGGGGAATCAATAATGAAAAAATTTGCAGCATTGCTGAGCGCAGCAGTAGTGGCGGTGTCACTTAGCGCTTGTGGTGACAAGACAGAGGACGCTACATCAAAGGCGGCGGATGGTAAATATCCACTGCGTTATCAAGGAGAGACAGGCATTGTAAACCCAGCAGAGGTGGCGCAGGATTTAGGCTACTTTAAAAAAGTGTCGCTCGATTATCAGGGAGCTTATACGGGTGGACCGGAAAGCATTCAATTTGTGGCGACGAAGCAGTTAGATTACGGGATGTCCTTTAACGGCGCGATTTTAAAATCCATCGCCAAGGGTGTCAAAGTGAAATCGGTCGTGACATCGTATGGTAGTAATGAAAAAGTCTTTCTTGGCTTCTTCGGCAAAAAGGGCACAACGATTAAAGAGCCCGAAGATTTGATTGGTAAAAAAGTGGCCGTTAATATTCGGGGAGCGCATTATGAGATGGCCATTCGAGAATACTTACATACATCGGGCGTTAGTGATGCGGATATTGAAAAAATTGAGTTCGTGACGATGCCACAAGTGAATGCGGAGCAGGCTGTTATTAACGGGCAGGTCGATGTCGCCGCACTGAATGGTGTATTTCGTGATAAGGCTGTAGAACGTAAAAAAACGCAACTCATTTTCCGTGATATGGATGCTTTTTCAAAGGCTTATAATGCCGGTAGCTACTTCTTTACGACCGAGTTTATTAAAGAGAATCCAGATGAGGTAAAAGATTTTACACAAGGTGTGGCGAAGGCCATCGAGTGGATGAATACGACTGAGCGCGATAAAGTGGTCGAGCGCTTAGAATCGATTATGGAAAAACGTGATCGTGATGAGCCAATTGAAAATTTACAATATTGGAGTGGCACAGGTATTGCGACAAAGGGTGGTACATTTACGGACGAGGACTTCAGTCGCTGGATCGAGCCATTACAGCGTGTAGATGATTTACCAGCAGGAGACATTGATACGAAATCGATGTATACGAATGAATTTAATCCGTATTAAGTATGTTTAAATACCAAGTAAATGAATTGGAGATGTTGTATATGAGGAATACCAAACAAATGAAGCTAGGGGCATTCTTTTTTTTACCAGGACATCATTTGGCGTCATGGCGCTATCCATCAGCTAAAACAAACGAAGCGTTTACGTTTGATTTTATTAAAGAGCAGGCGCAATTAGCCGAAAAGGCGAAATTTGATATGGTGTTTTTCGCCGATGTTTTTGGTGAAGAAATTGTTGAAAATGATCGCTCAGGCTTGAAGTTTGACCCGATTGTATTAATTTCAGCGCTGCAAGCTGTGACAAAAAATATTGGCTTCGTTTCAACGGCAACGACAACTTATAATGAGCCCTTCCATCTTGCGCGCAAATTTGGCTCCATTGATCACTTATCGGGTGGTCGCGCCGCATGGAATATCGTCACATCATCGAATGGCAAAGAAGCTTCCTTATTTGGTAAAGACCATCATTTAGAACATGCGCGTCGCTATGAACGTGCAGAAGAGTTTGTAGAAGTGACCAAAAAGCTTTGGCATTCTGTTGAAAAAGAAGCGCTCGTTTTAGATAAAGAAAGTGGCCAATTTTTAAATAAAGCAAAAACGCATTGCGTCGAGCATCATGGCGAATGGTTTGATGTGGAGGGCTATTTGGATCAGACGGAAACACCGCAAGGGCATCCAGTGCTTGTGCAGGCGGGTTCATCAGAAGCAGGAAAAGAGTTTGCCGCAAAAACCGCAGAAGTCATCTTTACAGCTTGGCAAACACTTGAAGCGGGGCAGCAATTTTATGCAGATGTGAAAGGACGCCTCAGAAAATATGGCCGTCATGCGGATGATTTAAAAGTGATGCCGGGTGTGTTTATTACAGTAGCGAAAACGGAAGAAGAGGCGCGAGCTAAGCAACAGCAGCTCAGCTCGTATATTTTGCCAGAGGTCGGCTTAAAGTATTTGTCTGGTGTGACCGATTCTGATTTTTCACAGTATGACATTGATGATGCCTTTCCACTTGATGCACCGAATGCGGACCCATCTAATCCACAGACGCGCTATCATGTCATTCGAGATTTAGCCGTTCGAGAAAATCTTGTGACGATTCGTGAGGTATATGAGCGCGTAGCTGGTGCTCGTGGACACCGAGAAATTGTCGGAACGCCAACGCAAATTGTCGATCAGCTAGAGGAATGGTTTGTAAATGGTGCGGCGGATGGCTTTAATATTATGCCACCTCATTTCCCAGAAGGTTTTACCGATATTATTAACCTTGTTATTCCAGAATTACAGCGCCGCGGACTATTCCGTACAGAGTATGAGAGCACGACATTACGTGGAAACTTAGGCTTGAAAACACCGACTGCATCTGATGTTTTAGGTGCAGTTACACAATAGGAGGGCTATACATGACAAAAGCAATTTTAATTAATGGCAGCAATACAGTTTATTCACGTTTAACCGGGGTGCAGCAGCAGGCGGAACAGGCTTTGCAGGCACAGGGCATTGACACAGAAATCTTATATGTCCATCAGCTACCGGCAGAGGATTTAATTTTAGCGAATTTTGGTAGTGAGGCGATTAAAACGGCGACTGCAAAGGTCGAAGCGGCAGATATTGTCGTCATTTTAACACCGATTTATAAAGCAGCTTACACAGGGATTTTAAAAACCTTCCTGGATTTGATTCCGCAAAAGGGCTTAGAAGGAAAGCTAGTGTGGCCGATTGCGATTGGCGGCTCTATTGGGCATTTACTAGCGATTGATTATGCACTGAAGCCCGTTGTGACAGTGCTTGGTGCAACACATATTGCGCATACCGTCTTTGTAGTAGACAAGCAAGTGACAAAGCTAGCGGATGGTCATTACGAGGTGGATGCAGCGGCACGTGAACGTATCGCACATCAGGCTACTTATATTGCACAACATGTACAAATTACCACGCGCGTGTAAAAAGAGGATGAAAAAAAGAACTGACCTAAACATCTGTGACCATATATTTTGCAAAATAAAGAATAATTATAAGTTTTTTTCGCAACAAAAAAGGCTTGGAATGTACATTCCAAGCCTTTTTATTATAATCAGACTTCCATGATGATCGGTAAGACCATTGGACGACGTTTTGTTTTTTCGAATAAGTACGGTGTTAAGATATCCGTAATTTCGTTTTTAAGTTCAGACCATTGTGGTGATTTATCTTGCAGTGATTGTTGCAAGTTGCGGTTCAGCATTTGCTGCGCCTCATTAATCATTGAGCCTGATTCACGCATGTAAACGAAACCACGTGAAATAATGTCAGGGCCAGACACAAGGCGTTTTGTTTCCATATCGATGCTTACAACAACGATAACTAAGCCTTCTTCTGAAAGAATGCGACGGTCACGTAAAACGATGTTACCGATATCACCGATACCGTTACCATCGATGTATACATCACCTGATGGAATACGACCTGCAACATGTGCAGAGTCTGAGCTTAATGCTAATACTTCACCGTTTTCCATAACGAAGATATTATCTTCAGGAACATCACAATCAATCCCTAATTGTTTGTGCATGCTTTGCATGCGGTATTCACCATGGATTGGCATGAAGAATTTAGGTTTAATTAGGCGAAGCATTAATTTTTGCTCTTGTTGAGAGCCGTGACCAGATGTGTGGATATTATTAATCGCACCGTGAATAACGTCAGCACCTGCACGGAATAGCAGGTTGATGATTTTGTTCACGCTTGTTGTATTCCCTGGAATTGGTGAAGAAGAGAATACGACTGTATCATCTGGTTGGATTTGGATTTGACGGTGCGTACCATTAGCAATACGAGAAAGTGCTGCCATTGGCTCACCTTGCGAACCCGTACATAAAATCATGACTTCGTTCGCTGGCAAACGGTTAATTGTTTGCGCATCAACAAATGTTTCTTTTGGTGCTGTAATATAGCCAAGTTCGCGACCGATTGTAATCGCGTTGTCCATACTACGACCAAATACTGCAACTTTACGACCGTGAGCTGCAGCAGCATCTGTTACTTGTTTTAAGCGGTGAATATTTGATGCGAATGTCGCAAAGATAATACGACCTTCTACTTTACGTAAGATTTCGTCAATTGACTCGCCAACTTTACGTTCAGACATGGTGAATTCAGGACGTTCAGCATTCGTACTATCAGATAGTAGGCAAAGAACGCCTTCTTTCCCGATTTCAGCCATTTTTGTTAAGTTAGCAGGTTCACCAACTGGCGTAAAGTCAAACTTGAAGTCACCTGTATGCACGATATTACCAGGCGGTGTTTTAACAACAACACCTAATGCGTCTGGAATACTGTGCGTTGTGCGGAAGAAGCTAACCGATGTTTTACGGAATTTAATCACATCTTCCTCTGCCACTTCAATTAATTTTGTTGTGCGTAGTAGACCATGCTCGTCAAGCTTGTTACGTAAAAGACCAAGTGCTAATTTACCACCATAAACAGGAATGTTAATTTGGCGTAATAAATAAGGAATACCACCGATGTGATCTTCGTGGCCATGTGTTACGAATAAACCTTTGATTTTGTCTACATTGCGTTTTAGATACGTGTAATCAGGGATTACATAATCGATTCCTAGAAGATCATCTTCTGGGAATTTAATTCCTGCATCAATTAAGATAATTTCATCTTGGAATTGAATTGCATACGTATTTTTGCCGATTTCGCCCAGTCCGCCGAGTGCGAAAACAGCAGTTTGGTCGTTTTTGACAAATTTCATCTAGTCAAATTTCTCCAAACGGTAGTTTTCACTTGCTTGTTCATATTCTAGGTAGTTACCTTCAAGCAATTGAATTAATTCGATGTTGTAGTTACGATCTTGAAGTTTTTCACGTACTTCACGCACGTCAACCGCTTCAAGATATAGGCTTTTAGTATTTTCGCGAACTGGTACCTCAAGCTTGTTTTCTTGGTAATAAACTTTGTAAATCATTGTGTTATTGTCTCCTTTAATACGTTCAAAATAATTGCATTTCCTTTATATTATCATGTTAGTCCTTTAAAATAAAGAAAAGCCCTCCATAAAAATGGCCAGGGCGCATGAAACGTTTGCTCAATTTTATTAGCCATTTTGTGCTAATAATTCAGTAAAATATTTTACAGAAAAATTTTTTTGATGTAAAGAGCATATCGACATAGAAGGAGCGTGCCAGATGGAAAAGAAAATTTTATTTTTTGATATCGACGGAACACTATACAATTCAAACAAGGAGCTACCACAAGCAACGCGTGAAGCGATTGATGCAGCACGTGCGAATGGTCATGAGGTGGCGATTGCAACGGGTCGTTCACCTTACTTTTTAGAAGAAGTAGCGAAAGAGCTCGCTGTAGATTCGTATGTGAGTTTTAATGGACAGTATGTTGTACACAAAGGAAAATTAATTTCAGGAAGTCCACTGCCGCTTGAAACGATGGAGCGCATGGTGGACATGGCATATAAAGAAGATAGTCCGCTTGTCTTTTTAGACGACGAAAAAATGTCTTCTACTATTAATACGCATGAAGTACAAGTTAGCATGGATTCATTATTTTATCCGATGCCGACCGTAGCGCCAAAAGCGTATAGCCTAAAACCAATTTATCAAATTTTACTTTACGGTGATGCGGCGGTTGAAGCGGATTATCGTAAGGCGTTTCCTGAGCTGCATTTTATCCGCTGGCACGAATATTCATTAGATGTTATTAATAAAGGCGTTTCAAAGGCGTATGGCATTGAGCAGTTTTTAAAACATACGGATTTTGAAGCAAAAGATGTCGTCGTTTTTGGTGACGGCTTAAATGATAAAGAAATGCTTGAGGCCTTTTCAGAGCGCGGCATTAGTGTGGCGATGGGCAACGGTGTAGATGAAGCGAAGCGCGCCGCGACATTTGTGACGGACCATGTCGACCATGATGGCTTATCAAAAGCGATGAAAAAAATCGGATTAATTTAAAAAAAGGAGGACGCCTATTGTAGGTGTCCTCCTTTTATATAGATAAAACTTAATCAAGTGGATGTGAATCTTGTGCTTCAAAGAATGGATTTTCTTTGTTGATATGGTCATAGAACATCACACCATTTAAGTGATCTAATTCGTGCTGGAATGCGATCGCTGGTAGATTTTTAAGACGCATTTTATGTTCATTACCATCTAAATCAAAAAATTTCGCCGTAATACGTTGTGGGCGAGGTACATAGCCTGGTACTTCGCGGTCAACAGATAGACAGCCCTCACCAGTTGGTAAATACGCTTTTTCCACTGAATGACTAACGATTTTTGGATTTACAACAACCATGCTAATTAAATTACCTTTATCATCTGGTAGGTGAAGTGCAAAAATACGTTTACTAACATTTACTTGTGGGGCGGCAATGCCGATACCCGAGCGTAAATCGTATTTTTCCATTAATTCAGGGTCCTGACTATTAATAAGGAATTGTAATAAGTCTTCGCCTAATTGTTTTTCGTCGTTTGTAAGAGGGAATGCTAATTCTGTAGCTTTTTCACGTAAAGTCGGGTGACCTTCGCGAATAATGTCTTTCATTAAAATCATCGTTCAGTTCTTCCTTTCGTTTCGCTATGTTTTTAGTATACATGACTAAGCGTATCGTGCAATAACGGAAGCTTCGTGAAATGTGTACTAATGCTGTATTACCATTTTTGGGACAAAAAATGACCCTGATATAGTACAGTATTATAAATTAATGTAATACAGCACAGACGATTTTTTAATGGTGTAGTAAGAAAAAAGTTTAAAAATCAAGCTAACTATATGATTGACGAACGAAATTCTATTATGTATACTAAGTTCATGAATTAGTTGTACTAATAAAAAACAACATTAAATATAATACAGTTTCAAAGGAGATGTGAGAGAATGTCAGCAAACAAATCAATTT
Organism: Candidatus Kurthia intestinigallinarum; assembly: GCF_003991225.1. GTDB lineage: Bacteria > Bacillota > Bacilli > Bacillales_A > Planococcaceae > Kurthia > Kurthia populi. The sequence goes on along the minus strand of NZ_JTFC01000031.1, from coordinate 504,913 downwards.
TCGATGCCGTAAAAAACTTACAAGAAATCGAAGAAAAGTTTGAAATGGTTCAAATTTTGAACGAAGAAGGGGAAATCGTTAGTCCGGATTTAGATCCACAACTATCAGATGAAAAATTAGTCGAATTAATGCGCCGTATGGTCTTCACGCGTATTTTAGACCAACGCTCAATCTCATTAAACCGCCAAGGTCGCCTAGGATTCTACGCACCAACAGCAGGTCAAGAAGCATCACAAATCGCTTCTCACTACGCATTAGAGAAAGCGGACTGGATTTTACCAGGCTACCGTGACGTACCACAAATCGTTTGGCACGGTGTTCCGTTATCACAAGCATTCTTATGGTCACGCGGTCACTTTGCAGGCGGTCAATCACCTGAGGGCGTAAACGTATTATCACCACAAATCATTATTGGTGCACAATATGTACAAACTGCTGGTGTGGCATTAGGCTTACAAAAACGTGGTAAAGAAGCAGTTGCTGTAACATACACAGGCGATGGCGGTTCTTCACAAGGGGACTTCTACGAAGGAATTAACTTTGCAAGTGCATTCAAATCACCTGCTGTATTCATTATCCAAAACAACCAATTTGCGATTTCAACACCTCGTCACTTACAAACAGGTGCGAAAACATTAGCACAAAAAGGGATTGCAGCTGGTATTCCAAGCATCCAAGTTGACGGTATGGACCCATTAGCGGTGTACATGGCAACGAAAGAAGCGCGCGACCGTGCAGTAAGAGGCGAAGGCCCATCATTAATCGAAACAGTATGTTACCGTTACGGTCCACATACAATGGCTGGTGATGATCCAACTCGTTACCGTACTTCTGAAACAGACGAAGAATGGGGCAAAAAAGACCCAATCATCCGTTTCCGCAAATACCTAGAAGCAAAAGGCTTATGGGATCAATCAAAAGAAGAGGCTGTGATTGAAGATGCGAAAGAGCAAATCAAAGCAGCAATTAAAGAAGCAGATAGTGTTCCAAAACAAAAAGTAACAGACTTAATTTCAATCATGCATGATGAAAACAGCATGCCTGCTAACTTAAAAGAACAATATGAAATTTACGCAGAGAAGGAGTCGAAATAACCGATGGCACAAATGACAATGATTCAAGCAATTACAGATGCTCTACGTTGTGAGTTAAAAGACGACGAAAACGTATTAGTATTCGGTGAAGACGTCGGCGTAAACGGCGGTGTATTCCGAGCTACTGAAGGTTTACAAAAAGAATTCGGCGAGGGTCGCGTATTCGATACACCACTTGCAGAATCAGGTATTGGTGGTTTAGCAATCGGTTTAGCACTTGAAGGCTTCCGTCCTGTTCCTGAAATTCAATTCTTCGGCTTCGTATATGAAGTAATGGATTCAATCTCTGGTCAATTAGCGCGTTTACGTTACCGTTCAGGTGGCAACTTAAGCGCACCTGTAACAATCCGTTCGCCATTCGGTGGCGGCGTGCATACACCAGAAATGCACTCAGATAGTTTAGAAGGTTTAATTGCACAACAACCAGGTATTAAAGTAGTTGTACCCTCAACACCATACGATGCAAAAGGTTTATTAATCGCTTCAATTCGCGACAATGACCCTGTTGTATTTTTAGAGCATTTAAAATTATACCGTTCATTCCGTGAAGAAGTTCCGGAAGAATCATACACAATCGAGCTTGGTAAAGCAGATGTGAAACGTGAAGGTACAGACCTTTCAATCATCACTTACGGCGCAATGGTTCACGAATCATTAAAAGCGGCAGAAGAGTTAGAAAAAGAAGGTCATTCAGTAGAAGTAATCGACTTACGTACGATTCAACCACTTGATATTGAAACAATCGTGGCATCTGTTGAAAAAACAAACCGCGCAATCGTTGTACAAGAAGCACAAAAACAAGCAGGTGTCGCAGCACAAGTAATTGCTGAAATTAACGAACGTGCCATTCTTTCATTAGAAGCACCTGTATTACGTGTCGCAGCACCTGACACAATCTATCCATTCCCACAAGCTGAGTCAGTTTGGTTACCAAACTACAAAGATGTGTTAGCTACAGCTAAAAAAGTTTTAGAATTCTAATAAAATTAAAGAGAGCATTTGCGCAAATTGTGTAAATGCTTCTCTATTATCATGAAAATAAACGTTTTTTGAAAATAGATATTAGGAGGGTGAATTGCACATGTCATATAAATTCCGCTTACCAGACATCGGTGAAGGTATTCACGAGGGAGAAATCGTTAAATGGTTCGTTAAACCAGGAGACAAAATTGAAGAGGATACAATCTTAGCCGAAGTACAAAACGACAAGGCAGTCGTAGAAATCCCATCTCCAGTAGAAGGTACAATCGAAAAAGTTCTTGTAGAAGAAGGTACACTAACAACAGTAGGTACAATTTTACTTGAAATTGACGCACCAGGATATGAAGATTTAGAGCTTCACGGTCATAAAGATGACGAGGAAGCAACGGAAGAGCAAGTTCAACAATCAGCTGAACAAGCAGCACCAAAAACAGAAGAAGCGCCAAAAGAAGAAGCACCGAAGAAAGAAGTTTCTAAAGAAGCATCTGAAGCAGAAACTGTAAAACCTGCTGGCACAAACCGCGTTATCGCAATGCCTTCTGTTCGTAAATTTGCGCGTCAAAACGACGTTGATATCACACAAGTAACAGGCTCTGGCAAAAACGGTCGCGTGTTAAAAGAAGATATCGAAGCATTTAAAAATGGTGGTCAACAAGCAGCCGAAGCACCAGCTGAAGAAGCAGTAACAACAGAAGCACCAGCTACTGAAACAAAACAAGCACCAGTTGTTTCAGAAGGTGAATTCCCAGAAACACGCGAGAAAATTTCAGCGATGCGTCGCGTTATCGCAAAAGCAATGGTTAACTCAAAACATACAGCACCGCATGTAACATTAATGGATGAAGTCGATGTGACAGAACTTGTTGCACACCGTAAGAAATTTAAAGCAGTAGCGGCAGAAAAAGGAATTAAGTTAACATACCTTCCTTATGTGGTTAAAGCCCTTGTGAGCGCTTTACGCGAATTCCCGGCATTAAATTGCTCGTTTGATGACGAAACAGAGGAAATTATTACGAAACATTATTATAATATAGGTATCGCAGCAGACACAGAGCGTGGCTTACTCGTTCCGGTCGTAAAAAATGCGGATCGCAAATCTGTTTTCGCTATTTCAAATGAAATTAACGAATTGGCAGACAAAGCGAGAAATGGTAAACTAGCATCGAATGAGATGAAAGGTGCATCATGCTCAATTTCTAATATCGGTTCTGCAGGTGGTCAATGGTTTACTCCGGTAATCAACCATCCCGAAGTTGCTATTCTTGGTGTTGGCCGCATTGCGGAAAAACCAGTTATCAAAGATGGTGAAATTGTAGCAGCACCTGTGTTAGCATTATCATTGAGCTTCGATCATCGCATGATTGACGGGGTTACAGCTCAAAATGCTATGAATCTAATCAAACGCTTATTGAGCGATCCTGAATTATTATTAATGGAGGCGTAAAACAAATGGTAGTAGGAGATTTCCCAATCGAAACAGACACAATTGTAATTGGTGCAGGCCCTGGTGGGTATGTTGCAGCGATTCGCGCAGCACAACTAGGACAAAAAGTAACAGTTATTGAAAAAGAATATGTAGGTGGCGTTTGCTTAAACGTAGGTTGTATCCCATCTAAAGCAATGATCTCTGTAGGTCACCGCTATGTACATGCTAAAGAATCAGCAGACATGGGTGTTGTCGTGCCAGAAGTACAACTTGACTTCGCTAAAGCACAAGCATTCAAAGAAAGCGTTGTTAAGAAATTAACAGGCGGTGTGTCTGGTTTATTAAAAGGTAATGGTATCGAAGTAGTTATGGGTGAAGCTTACTTAAACTCTGCTAACTCATTAACAGTTGCAACTGAAACTGGTTCACAACACTATAACTTCAAAAACTTAATCCTTGCTACAGGTTCACGTCCAGTTGAAATCCCAACGTTCAAATTCTCTAAACGTGTTCTTAACTCTACAGGTGCTCTTAACCTTACTGAACTACCAGGTAAACTAGTAGTAATCGGTGGTGGTTACATCGGTACTGAGCTTGGTTCAGCATACGCTAACCTAGGTTCTGAAGTAACAATCCTTGAAGGCGGCAAAGACATCTTAGCTGGTTTCGAAAAAGCGATGACTCAAATCGTGAAAAAAGGCCTTAAAAAGAAAGGTGTTACTGTTGAAGTTGGCGCTCTTGCACAAGGCGTTGAAGAAACAGAAACTGGCGTTACAGTAAACTACGAAGTAAACGGCGAAGCAAAATCTGTTGAAGCTGATTACGTATTAGTAACTGTAGGTCGTCGTCCAAACACAGACGAAATGGGTCTTGAAGAAGCGGGTATCGAATTCGGCGAACGCGGTTTATTAAAAGTTGATAACCAAGGTCGTACATCAGTACCAAATATTTATGCTATCGGTGATATCGTACCTGGCTTACAATTAGCTCACAAAGCATCTTACGAAGGTAAAGTTGCTGCTGAAGCAATCGCTGGCGAAACATCAATCGTAGATTACTTAGCAATTCCTGCTGTTTGCTTCACAGATCCTGAAATGGCAACTGTTGGCTTAAACGAAGAAGAAGCGAAAGCTGAAGGCTTCGAAGTTGTAACAGGTAAATTCCCATTCGGCGCAAACGGTCGTGCGTTAGCACTTAACGAAACGGAAGGCTTCGTAAAATTAGTAGGTCGTAAAGAAGATGGCTTATTAATCGGTGCTCAAATCGTTGGTGTTGGTGCTTCTGATATGATCGCTGAAATGGCAACTGCTATTGAAGGCGGCATGACGTTAGAAGATATCGCGATGACAATCCACGCTCACCCAACTTTAGGTGAAATCACTATGGAAGCTGCAGAAGTAGCACTTGGTAACCCAATCCATATCTTAGGTAAAAAATAATTTTAACTAAGTAAAAGCCCTCGACTTCGGTCGGGGGCTTTTTGTGTTGTTAATGAAAAGAGCGTTTGAACGGACATGAAATTTAGCTTAAAGTGCAAACCGTTCAACTACTATCTAATACGTGGATTTTGGCAAAGTTCATGCGAGTGGCATACCGGAAGAAGATGCTACAACGAGTAGTGAGCTTACGAGCGAGGAGGCTTTAGCATGAATCAGTTCCTCATCACATGTTACCCAATAAAAAAACATCTCCATATCGGAAGTGTTTTTTAATTATGCTTTAATGGCTTGTAAGAATACAGAAAGTGGTTGAGCACCTGTTACAAGTTTATTGTCGAATACATAGCTCGGCACACTGTGAATGCCGTTTTGTGCAGCTTCTTGGCGGTCTGCATCAACTTCTTGTGCATAGGCATCTGAATGAAGGACCTCTTTTGCAGCAGCGACATCAAGACCTGCTTCTTCGACAATTTGTAGTAAGTCACTTTCTTTATTTAAATCTAAGCCGCGTGTGAAAATCGCAGCGAAGAAGCGTTCTGTCATATCTTGTGCTTTGCCGAACTGTGCACTCCATTTTGCAAGGCGATGTGCATTTTTCGTATTTGGTGCAAGCATCGTGTCGTAATTGTATTCAAGACCGTATTCCTGAGCGGCTTGATCACGAAGGCGTGCAGTTGTTGCCATTGTTTCCGCTGGTGTTTTGCCGAATTTTTTCGCTAATAAATCAACGGTACGCATCGTATTTTCAGTTGGTGCCTCCGGTGTTAGCTGGAATGCTTTCAATTCAAACTCAATCGGCTCGTCACTTGCTTCGATGACCTCATCTAAACGACGTTTTCCCATATAGCTAAATGGACAAGTAAAATCTGCATAAAATTCAATTTTCATTTTCAGTTCCTCCTAGTAAGGTACGCCTTCTAAAAACGTCCCGTTGCGATAGCTTGCAAATGCTTCATTTATTTCTTCCTGTGTGTTCATAACGAATGGACCTTGGGCGATGACTGGCTCTTTAATTGGCTCGCCGCTAAAGACGACAATCGTTGCATCTTCTGTTGCTTCGATGACAATGACATCCTCATTTTCAGTAATGTCAAAGTGAACGGTATCAAATGCTTTTAATGCTTCGCCGTTAATACTGAATTCACCATCAAGTCCGTATAAATACGTATTAAAGCCGGCATTAACAGGGAACTCGTAGCGAGCACCTTTTTCAAGTTTTACTTCTGCAAAGATAAATGGTGTTAATAACGCAAGTGGAGAAGTAGTGCCATCCACGTCACCAGCAAAGACCGTTACTTGACCGCCATCAATTGCTTTTACGGGCGCGCTGTCATGTGGTAAGTCTTGATAGTTACTTGGTTGTTTTTTATTGTCAGATGAAAGATTCACCCAAAGTTGTAGCACGCGAACTTCTTCGCCTGGGTCTGGATTTTCATTATGAATAATGCCACGTCCTGCGGTCATAATTTGGAAGTCGCCTTCTGCTAATCTAACACCGCCGCCTGTTTTACTATCATAATGTGTTAAGCTGCCTTCTAAAACGTATGTCACTGTTTGCATCCCTTTATGTGGGTGATCGGCAAACGTGTTATGCGCAAATTTGTCATCTGCTAAGATGATGAATGGATCATTGTCCATTGGGTCGCGTAATTGCAAAACATAGCGTAAATTACGACCGTCTCCACGTTGTAATGTGATGGATTGAATTGTATGAATTGGTAACATAGTGATTGCCTCCCTTGAATGTTTCAAACAGTTGTTTTATAAGCAACAGCTGTTGTATAGTTATACTATAAAGCGAAGTGGCAAATGCTACAATAAACAATTACCAAATTTTGTCGCTTACACAACACTTTTGAAAAATTGTTGCTGAAAGGATGACGATTATGACAACGCAAACAACCGACCCACGTGCGATTCGTACACGCCAGCTCATTATTGATGCTTTTAATCAATTAATTAAAATGAAAAATTTTGACCAAATCTCGGTGAAGGACATCACAGAGCTTGCGACGATTAATCGCGCGACGTTTTATGCGCATTTTGTTGATAAGTATGAGCTATTAGATAGTGTATTAACGGAACAAACAGGTGCCGTCATGAAAACGTATTTTACATGCCAGGAGCAGCTGAGTAAGGATTTAATGAAGCGCATGTTTTTATCAATTGTAGAGATTCATGAATCGATGAATACACACTGTAGACGAGGGTATAATACGTTTACACAAATGATTGAGGAAAAAGTGAAGGGCCAACTAGAGCGTATTTTTGCCAATTTACTGCATGGGCAAAAGCTCGATGCCATTGTGCTGAGCTGGGGTATGTATGGTGCGTATGCAGACTGGGATATAGGCAGTACGGTTCGTGCAGAGGACTATGCACAGGAAGTTGCTGAAAAATTATGGGCATTTGTTCAGCCGTCCGCATGATTTCGTCGTAGTTCCTACAAGGTTCCTTCACAACTTCTCCATGTTCATTTGCTATAATAATAGGAAACGAAGGAGGAGACTGTTATGCAACTAGGTTTAGCTGGTAAGGTCGCCATGATTACAGGTGGCAGTAAAGGCATTGGACTTCAAACCGCACTACAGTTATCACAAGAAGGTGTACGCGTGGCCATTTGTGCGCGCGATGCAGCAGGTCTTGAAAAAGCGAAACGCTATCTTTTCAATGAAACAGGTCAAGAGGTGTTTACCGTTGTTGCAGATATGACAAATAAGGCAGATTGTGCGCGCTTTGTCGCAGAAACGGTAACGCATTTTGGACAGCTCGATATTTTGATTAATAATGCAGGTACCGCGGCTGCAAAGGCTTTTGATGATGTGTCAGAGGAGCTTTGGGAGCAAGATGTCGCACTAAAAGTATTCGCTGCCATTTATACGATGCGTATGGCCTTGCCGCATATGAAAACACGTGGCGGAGCGATTGTGAATGTCACCGCTATCGCCGGCAAAACCCCAGGTGCAAACTCTCTTCCAACGTCGATGAGTCGTGCTGCAGGACAAGCGCTTGTCAATGCAGCGAGCAAGGACTTAGGAAAATATAACATTCGTGTCAATACGGTGTGCATTGGGCTCATTCGTAGCGCACAAATCGAACAAATTTGGAAACAATCGCATCCATCGTTAACGTGGGACGAATTTTCTGCTAAAATGGGCGAAGACATTCCTTTAGGGCGTATTGGAAAAACGGAAGAGGCAGCAAATGTCATTACCTTCCTCGTTTCAGATGCGGCCTCATACGTGTCAGGTACCGCCGTCAATATTGATGGTGGGAAGGCACCTTCATTATAGGAGGAGATTTTGTGAATACAGGCAAACTATGGCTTATGTTTATCATCATTGCAGTGGTAACATTTGTCGTAACGTTTTTAACAGCTAAATTCCAAAACACAGGTATTCTATTAGTCTGGTTACTAATTGTTGCTGTTGGTTTTGGGTACACAGTGTTTAAAAAAGTACGCAGTTAACTAAAAAAGAGAAATCGTGCAATTGCGCGATTTCTCTTTTTTTAAAGTGTTTGCTTAAGTAAGGTAGCGAGCCATTGTAATTCTTTTTCCTGCATTAAATTATTCGTCATGCCTGCTAACAGAGCTTTACGCGGCTCGTCGCGCTGTAATTCCTCTTTTAATACAAGTAAGGTCTCCTTATAAAATGGGTGGTCATCATATAAGACAAGACACCGCTCAATTTCTTCTAATTCGATGATCGTCATTTCCTCAGGCTTAAAGTGGAAGGGGGATTTACGATTACTTTCATATAATTCCGCGTTCACAAAAACGGCTAGTTCTGCCTGTGCTAGAGCATCTAGACAGTGCATAATATGCGACGCCACGTCAGCAAATTGATACGGAATTTGCTTATTAAAGAAAAATTCACCGAAGCCTTTAATGAGTCCGTTTAAATAAATTGCTAAATCATATACTTTTTCTTTCGGTACGAACGGATAGGCATCCTCTAAAAAAATTAAAACATATTTTTCAATCTGTAGCCCAAACTGCGAAATATGGGCCAATAAATCATCGTTTGAAATAGGTTGATTTTGTAAATACATAATAACAAGTGGAGCATGCTGTTCTAATATTGAAAAATTATAAGCACAGTATCGCTCAAGCCGTTCATGCGAAGAGATCTCTTCATCATTTAATTGTTGGATATGAACAATGACCTCACGAATAATACTATCGACAATCGCAAGCATCAATGCATCCTTTGATTTGAATGACAAATAAAAGGCACCTTTTGATATTTTACAAGCTTTTGTAATATCTTCGATGGAAGTTTGTTCGATCCCTTTTGTCGAGAATAATTCTTTTGATTTTTGGATAATCAGCTCTTTTTTCGACATGGTCGTAGCAACCTCCCTTTAAAATTGACTTTTGACTATACGGTCATTACTATTAAAGTAATGACTAGCTGGTCATTATTATAATGAATGATGACCGCTTAGTCAATTATGTGAAAGAGGCGGTGTTTTACTTTGAATGGCTTTGTCAAATTTGTCCTGAAAAATAAGCTAGCAGTATGGCTCATGACGATTATTCTAGCATGTGCAGGCGTTTATTCAGGTCTAAATATGAAGAGTGAATCGATTCCGGATATTTCGGTACCGATTATTTCGGTAGCGACAGTTTATCCGGGTGCTACTCCAGAACAAGTGGAGGAAGATATATCGACCCCCTATGAAAAAGCTGTAGCAAACTTAGAGGGCGTGAAAACAGTTCAGTCTACTTCTTATTCAAATATGTCGAATATCCAAGTAGAATTCGACTACAGTACGGATATGAAAGAGGCGCGCCAAAACATCAAGGAAGCATTAGAAAAGGTCGAACTGCCTGAGACAGCGGAAAGTCCAACGATTGACCGTTTATCATTAAATGCATTCCCCGTTGTGGCACTTAGTGTGTCTTCAACAGATCAAGATATTACCGAATTAACAAAAACAGCAGAAGATTATTTACAGCCAAAAATGGAACAATTAGATGGCGTTTCTTCGGTGTCATTATCAGGCCAACAAGTGAAGAAAGTAGAGCTTGAGTTTGATGACAAAAAATTAGCGGCGAATGGCTTAACAGAGGATTCTGTGAAGCAATTTATCCAAGCGATGGATACAACAGCACCGCTAGGTATGTTTGAATTTAAAGATTCAGAGCAATCAGTTGTTGTCGACGGTAAAATGACAACATTAAAGAAATTGAAAAACTTAGAAATCCCTGTACAGCAAAGCGCAGCTTCTACACAAGCTAGCGCAGCACAAGCGGCTTCTCAAGGTCAAGCGCAACAAGCGGCTGGTGCGGAAGTACAAGCGGCAGCAGCTGCAGCGGCTCAAGCTGAGGCAGCAAAACCATCTACTGTAAAACTAAAAGACATTGCGAAAATGGAATTAGTCGGTGAAGTAGAGTCGGTTTCACGTACAAACGGGAAAGATGCGATTGCTGTTCAAGTCGTAAAAGCACAAGATGCCAACACAGTTGATGTTGTGCAAGAAGTGAAAGACGCAGCAAAAGCATTTGAAAAAGAAAATCCAGATGTCAAAATCGACGTTACCTTAGACCAAGGGGACCCAATCGAAAAATCAGTGAACACAATGCTTGAAAAAGCGTTATTTGGGGCATTAGCAGCCGTAGTTATTATTATGCTATTCCTGCGTAACATCCGTTCAACAATTATTTCGATTATCTCGATTCCACTGTCATTATTAATTGCAGTTATCTTCTTAAAAGAGCTAGATATTACGCTAAATATGATGACGCTTGGTGCAATGACCGTTGCAATCGGTCGGGTTATTGATGACTCGATTGTCGTCGTCGAAAATATTTATCGTCGTCTGTATTCAAAAGACGAAAAATTAAGTGGTCGTGCATTAATCCGTTCGGCAACACTTGAAATGTTCCGCCCAATCCTAGCGTCAACAATTGTAACGGTAGCTGTATTCCTACCAATCGGTTTAGTAGGCGGCATGGTCGGCGAATTATTCTTACCATTCGCTCTTACAATGGGCTTTGCGTTATTCGCATCATTACTTGTAGCGATTACCGTCGTTCCCGTACTTGCGCATTCACTATTCAAAAAGGAACTATATAAAGAGCCTGCTGAACGTGCGCATAAAAAAGAAGAGCATGGCAAAATGGCACGTGGCTACAAACGCGCATTAAAATGGATTTTAGATCATAAATGGGTAACATCAATTGGCGCGATTCTTTTACTAGTAGGTAGCTTATTCTTAGCACCACTTGTTGGCTTTAGCTTCTTACCAGATGATGAGCAAAAAATGGCCTATGTGACGTATACACCAGAGCCTGGTCAAACACGTGACCAAGTCATTAAAGACATTGATAAAGCTGAAAAAATCATTAAGGATGCACCAGATGTTGACACAATCCAAACATCAATCGGTGGCTCAAACCCAATGATGGGTGGCGGTGGTAATGGTGGTTTAGTATACATCATTTACGATTCAGATACAGAAAACTTTGCGGATAAGAAAACGGCATTAGTGAAGAAAATCCAAGCAGTTGATGTACCAGGTGAATGGAAAGAGCAAAACTTCACGGGCTCATCAAATAGCGAATTATCATACTCTGTCCACGGTAATACAATCGAGGACATGCGCCCAGTCATTAAAGACATGGAAGCAGTGATGAAAAAAAATAACGATTTAAAAGATGTGAAATCGTCATTATCTGAAGAGTATGATGAAAAAACATTAGTCGTAGATCAAAAACGCGCCAATGAGCTTGGTTTAACTACCGGCCAAATCGCAATGGCGATTAACCCAAATGTGCAGGCAACAACGCTAACAACGATTAAAGAAGACGGTAAAACAATCGATGTTCAGTTGAAAACAGCGGCAACAAGTCCTGATACATTTGAAAAAGTATTAGCTGAAAAAATTACAACACCAACTGGCGAAAAAGTGAAACTAAGCGAAGTAGTCGATGTTAAAAAAGACAAAACGCAAACAGAAATCACACGTAGCGGCGGTAAATATTATGCGACAGTAACAGCTACTGTAACGGATAAAGATATTTCTGGCGTTGGTTCAGTTGTACAAAAAGAAATCGATAAAATCGATGTACCAAACGGTGTGACAATTGATGCTGGTGGTGTGACAGAAGACATCGCAAGCACATTCTCTCAACTTGGTCTTGCGATTGCGGCAGCCATTGCGATTGTTTACTTCGTACTTGTTGTAACATTTGGTGAAGGTCTTGCACCATTCTCGATTTTATTCTCATTACCATTCACTGTAATCGGTGCGCTTGTCGCATTATGGATTGCTGGTGAAACAATCAGTGTATCTTCATTAATCGGGGTACTGATGCTCGTCGGTATCGTTGTCACGAACGCCATCGTGCTGGTCGACCGTATTATCCATATGGAACATGACGGTTTATCACTACGAGAAGCGATTCTTGAAGCGGGTGCGACACGTCTACGTCCGATTCTGATGACAGCCATTGCAACGATTGCTGCATTAGTGCCACTAGCAATTGGTGGCGAGGGCGCTGGTCTTATTTCAAAAGGGATGGGGATTACGGTAATCGGTGGTTTAATTAGTTCGACGGTCTTAACATTAATCGTCGTACCACTTGTTTACGAACTGCTATCTAAATTACTGAAAAAAGATCGTGCACACGAAAACAAAGATATTTAATTTCTAAAAAAGAGGTTAGGGAAATCCTAGCCTCTTTTTTTACGTTGAAATGAGATGTTATTCATTTTCCTTTGACGAGTGCAATCGTTTGATTATACAATTGTTGGAAAAGGTGGTGGGAAAATGAAATATTTAAAAATCATCATTCAAATTTTTGTACTGTATGCATTTTGTTGGATTGGTACGGTACTCGTCGAGTGGCTACATATCCCGTTACCTGGGAGCATCATTGGCTTACTTTTATTGTTAGGATGCTTACTAAGTGGCATTATGCCCGCCAAATTTGTCAAAGAGGGCGCGGGCTTTTTACTGCCGATTTTGACATTACTCTTTATCCCGGTAACAGTTGGTATTATGAATTATCCAGAGCTGTTATCTGGCTACGGTGTCATTCTCATTGTGATTGTGACCATTAGTACGCTTATTACGCTCGTATTAACCGGTAAGCTTGCACGGAAAATGGAGGGGAATGCACATGGTCGCGATTAGTTTTATTGCACTGACAGTTGGGATTTTTATGTTGATGACGTGGCTCTACAAGCGTTCAGGTATTTCATTTTTATTTCCGATTTTAACATCGACGATTGTATTAATTGTTTTGCTCGCACTGGCACATATTCCGTATGATACGTATATGGAAGGCGGCAAGTTTATTAATTGGCTGCTCGGGCCAGCTGTTGTCGCGATGGCTTATCCACTATATACACAGTGGGATACGATTATGAAAAATCGAAAAATCATTTTAAGTTGTGTAGGCGTTGCAATGCTAGCTGGGATGCTGACAGTGCTACTCATGGCGTGGATTATGAAATTAGAAGATGCGGTAATGCTTAGCTATTTACCAAAATCCATTACATCACCAGTGGCACTACAAATTAGTGCGATGATTGGTGGCATTCCACAGTTTACGGTATTTTTCGTTATTGTGGCCGGCATTGTAGGCGCGATTTGTGGCCCACTTTGTTACCGACTGTTTAACATTGATACACCTGTTAGTCGCGGTGTATCGATGGGGAGTGCCTCGCACGGCATTGGTGTGAGTAAGCTGACAGAATACGGTGAGCAAACGCTCTCGATTGGCTCGGTATCGATGACGCTGAGTGCCATTTTAGGTGCGGTTCTTTGTCCGTTTGTTGCTTGGTTGCTATTTTAACGTGTACAATAGCGGTACAACGTTAAAAAAGGTAGGGAACTTTATGGAATATTCATATCCATTTTCACTCGAATGGTCATCACAAGAAATCGTCGACGTCATCGCTTTTTTCCAAGCAATTGAAAAAGCATACGAAACGGGCGTAAAGCGCGAGGTCGTTCTTGCAACGTATCGTCGCTTCAAAGAAATTGTACCGGCAATGTCTGAAGAAAAAACATATTGTCGCGAATTTGAAAAAGATAGTGGCTATACCGCTTATACAATTGTGAAAAAAGCAAAAGAGGCACCAGCAAAAGCGATTATTAAAGGCGAACCAAAAGGAAATAAACGTAAATAACGACAAAAAAATTCGACGCCCATCATTTTTTGATGCGACGTCGAATTTTTTTATGTTATCAGAAATCGCTAATCATGCCAGAAAGCGTGTTTTGGATACGACATATTTTTCATTAAGCGACAACACTAAGTGAATAGGCTGACTGAATTTCATTTTTTTGCGCTCAATAGAACGTCGTGACAAATAGTTAGCAAAGAAATCTTAAAAAAATACGATACTTTTGCATAGCAATTCTAAAAAAGCGGGTGAAAACTAACCGTTAGAGGTCGATTTTTCACCCGATTCATCATTTTTCCGGCTTGAAATAAGAAGCTGGCAGCGAGAAAGATAAAAAAAGCAGTGTAGCGTCAAATCGTTCAAAATGAATCGCTAAAGGGCATTTTTTGTTCGTTTTTGAACATAAGGCTTACTAAAATTTTATAAAAATCAGTTCATGTTTTAGTAATCATTTTTGAAAAATGAACTTGGGCATACATAATTAATAACTGACTAAGGCTTCTGTCTTACAGATGACACATATTCAAAAATATGTCGTATCTAAAAGACGCTTCTTGGGCGAATGACGTATTTTTAAAAATGAAAAAGCCGTGACACATTGAAAAATAGAATGTGTTACGGCTTATAATTTATTAACGATTTAACATGGTTTTATAAATTGGTAGTAGAGCATTGAATGTATCTTCTACGACTTGATGAAATGCTTTTGGTAATAATGCGACGGTTTCCTCACGTGATAATGTGCGCCCAACGATGAATTCACCTTTTTTCACATTTTGTAGACGTGTTAATAATTTTTCTACATCGCCATTTGCGATGGCTTCACTAATATTTTGCGTCACAGGAGACATATGATCACCGGCAACGTAGAAATTCTCTGGTAATGCATCAAAAAGTTCTGGCTTCGCTAAAAGACGTGCAGCCATAGCATCTTTTTGTGGTGCCTCGTAAATCACAGCTAAGTTGATGAATAGATGGCTTTCAAATAAACCAATTTGGAAATGAGGCATCGCTTTATAGCCGCGTTTATTTGGCGCAAATGCCACCCAGCTATCATGCGGTGGGTTGACTGTACGACGTGCGTGCTTTGCGACATGCGCAAAAAATTCTTCGCCAAGCTCGACGGTGAAATAATGTGAGAATTCCTCACCAAGCTCATTAAATTTTGGGCGAACTTGCTCGATTAATGCTTCCATTCGAGGTTCTAAACCATCGATTGTAAAAACGTCAAAATCTTTTGTTGTCCATTGAACAGTTGTCATAAAAAAACTCCTTCAAAAATAATTATATGTTTATTTTAGAGTAAATGTGGGAAAATTTCTTGTACAAGAGCTTAGCAACGTTTAGAACATGCAAAACTTAAAAAAGTTCTTGATGACCGCCTATTAATAAGGAGATGATCAAGATGAAACAAGTTATGAATATTGTACGTAAAACGGATTATGAACGTAAATATGTGAATGGCTTAAAGCTCGAGTTAGACTATGAATTAGCGACGTTATTTGATGCGATGAATGACCACGACGAGCAAAAAATAGCGGCTAGTAAGGCACGCTTGAGTGAAATCCACTCAGAATTGGAGGCCCTGCATGCGCTGGCTTAGAACTCGTCTGAAAATTGACCTATAAGACACCTAGCTAACGAAGTGAGTAGCGGGTGTTTTTTTGTTATACTAAGAAAAAAGTGAGAAGGGGTGGCGTTGATGGATAGACAGGCCTTGCACGACTATACGTTAACAATCATTAAAGAGGCAGGGGAACGAATTCGTAAGTCGTTTTTTGAAACGATGTACATCGAAACGAAATCAGATGCCAATGATTTAGTAACGAATATTGATAAAGAAACAGAAGCATTTATCGTTAAAAAAATTCATGCGTATGATGAATCTTTCCGTATTTTAGGTGAAGAAGGGATGGCAGAGGAAGAGATTTCATCGCTTGAAGGGGTTGTCTGGATGGTTGACCCGATTGATGGCACGATGAATTTTGTACGTCAACGTCGTAACTTTGCGATTTCGATTGCGATTTATGTCGATGGTGTCGGACAGGCAGGATACATATATGATGTTGTAGCGGATGAGCTTTATTTTGCACTAAAAGGACAAGGTGCATACATGAACGGGCAGCGTCTAAGCCCCCTTGAAGCCTTGCCATTAAATGAAGCCATTGTTGGTATTAATGCTGTATGGGCGACACCAAATCCACGCGTTGAGCATGAAGGAATTATTAAGCTAATTCATACATTACGTGGCACGCGTTCCCTTGGCTCAGCAACGCTTGAAATCGTTGCAGTGGCAACAGGGAGAATGGATGCCTATCTATCTTTTCGCTTATCACCTTGGGACATTGCAGCGGGCATTATTATTGCGCAGGAGGTCGGTGCCGTTTCATCAACACTCGATTTGAATGCCGTAAACCTTTTAAATCAGGATACATTTATTGTTGCAAATCCAAGCATTCATAAAGAACTTGTAGGCGATTACATTACGCTAAAATAAAGGAAAGACAGCGTGTTTGGTAATTATTACCAGCGCTGTCTTTTATATTTTTTTGTAAAAAATTGAGCAACTCTATTGTATAAAAAGGCTTGTCAGTGCTACTATAAAACTTGTGAAAAATGTTGGCGACCTATAATGTATTAAAAAAATGCACATTCGCTTGAATGTGCATCTTTTTAAAAGATTATAGTAGACCGCGTTCACGGAATTTGCGTTTTAAGCTAAATGCATATCCGAACACTGCGACTACAAGCACGATGCCTAGGATAGTGCCGAAAACGCTTTTCTCGGCAACTGCGACGCCAATTGAGCACATAGAAAGAACACCTGCAAGTGCTAGGACCATCATAACTAATTTTGCTTTATTCATTATTAGTGAAACCTCCAATTGTGGATTCTTCCTTTATTGTGGAACGAAATACGTTTTTTCGCAAGGTTTTCGAATTATAATCTACAAAAAAAATTGATACGAGCCATAAAAAATCGCCAAATAGAACGAGTTGTGCTATAATAACACAGTTATGGACTCGAAATAAAAAAAAGTGGAGTGGAACAATGACTAACTTACGTGAAGATTTAAGAAACATTGCAATTATTGCCCACGTCGACCATGGTAAAACAACTTTAGTCGACCAATTATTAAAACAATCAGGTACATTCCGTTCAAACGAACATGTTGAAGAACGCGCAATGGACTCTAATGATATCGAACGTGAACGTGGTATTACAATCTTAGCTAAAAATACTGCTGTACACTATGGCGATACAAAAATCAACATCCTTGATACACCTGGACACGCCGATTTCGGTGGTGAAGTAGAACGTATCTTAAAAATGGTTGATGGCGTATTACTAGTTGTCGATGCATATGAAGGTTGTATGCCTCAAACTCGTTTCGTACTGAAAAAAGCTTTAGAACAAGGCTTAACACCAATCGTAGTAGTAAACAAAGTCGATAAAGATTCAGCTCGCCCAGAAGAAGTAGTTGATGAAGTGTTAGACTTATTAATCGAACTTGGCGCAGACGAAGATCAATTAGACTTCCCAGTAGTATACGCTTCAGGCGTAAACGGTACTGCATCTCTTGATCCAAACCCAGCGAACCAAGAAGAAAACATGAAATGCTTATTCGAAAAAATTATCGAACACATTCCAGCACCAGAAGATACTCGCGACGAACCATTACAATTCCAAGTAGCATTACTTGATTATAATGACTTCTTAGGCCGTATCGGTATTGGCCGTGTATTCCGCGGTAAAATCTCTGTTGGTCAATCGGTAGCTCTTTCTAAATTAGATGGCACAATCAAAAACTTCCGTGTAACAAAAATCTTCGGTTTCTTCGGTTTAAAACGTGAAGAAATCCAAGAAGCTGTATCTGGTGATTTAATCGCCGTTTCAGGTATGGAAGAAATCAACGTTGGTGAAACTGTGTGTCCACAAGACCACATCGATCCACTACCACCAATGCGTATTGACGAACCAACTCTTCAAATGACATTCTTAGTAAATAACTCTCCATTCGCAGGTCGCGAAGGTAAATGGGTTACTTCTCGTAAAATTGAAGAACGTTTAACAGCGCAATTACAAACGGACGTATCTTTACGTGTAGAACCAACTGATTCTCCAGATGCATGGACTGTATCTGGTCGTGGTGAACTTCACCTTTCAATCTTAGTTGAAAACATGCGTCGTGAAGGTTACGAACTACAAGTTTCTAAACCAAAAGTTATCATCCGCGAAATCGACGGTAAAAAATGTGAACCAGTAGAACGCGTTCAAATCGACGTTCCTGAAGATTCACTAGGTTCAATCATCGAATCATTAAACGAACGTAAAGGTGAAATGGTTGATATGATCAACGATGGTACTGGTCAAGTTCGCTTAATCTTCATGGTACCTGCTCGTGGATTAATCGGTTATACAACTGAATTCATGTCTCTAACTAAAGGTTTCGGTATCATCAACCACACATTCGACTCTTACCAACCAGCAGTAGCTGGCCGTGTAGGTGGCCGTCGTAACGGTGCTTTAGTTTCTATGGAAACTGGTAAAGCTACTACTTACGGTATGATGCAAATTGAAGACCGTGGTACTCTATTCTTAGAACCAGGTGCTGAAATTTACGAAGGTATGATTGTTGGTCAAAATACTCGTGACAATGATATCACTGTAAACATTACGAAAATGAAAGCTAAAACGAATGTTCGTTCTTCTAACAAAGACCAAACAAACGTTATCAAAGCGCCAAAAATCCTAACTCTTGAAGAAGCGTTAGAATTCTTAGATGAAGATGAGTACTTAGAAGTAACTCCTGAATCTATTCGTTTACGTAAACAAATCTTAAACAAAAACGAACGTGAAAAAGTTTCTAAAAAACACCGCGCGTCAGATAAATAATTTGTCGCATTAAAAAGGATCTAGCAATTGCTAGATCCTTTTTTGTTGCATAAAAACGAGGCTGGGACAAAACACTTTATTGTCCTTTTTTAGCGTTCGCAACGAAAAACCGGAACCGCGCCACCGCGCGATTCCGGTTTTTCTTATGCTCATATAAGAGGGTGTTGTTACACGTATGTCACAGCCTCTTTATGCATTAAAACTCCTCTTCGACGCTATGATTGCCCCGGCGGAATTCGAAATTACCTGTTTCAAGGCGTTCTAATGTTTTTTCCGTTACGCGCTCGTAGCACTCATCACACATATAGGTATGAATTGGACGATTGCGTAACTTTTTTGCTTCCGGTGAAAAGTCCGGAATTTCATGGATTTCATCACAAATAACGCATTGGACGCGCATGCAACTTCCTCCTAACGTACGTCGATGCGAACGATTCCTTGAATTGGCTCGTTTTTACCATCGGCGTCTAAGATGTATACAGGACCATTTTCAAGCATGCTACCATCTTGGCTAAATTTGAATAGCAATGTATTCGCTTCATCTAATGAATAAACGTATTCAGTACCTTGTGCATCGATAAAAGCGACTTGAGAAGCTGCTGCTTTTGGCTCTGCATTGTTTAAGAATAAGCTTACGGGCATCGCAAAAGTCCCTGTGCGCATATCTTTATGCGTATATTTTTTTTCTGTTTGAAGTGTTGGAGGGAATACGGCGCCTTCCATGATTTCGCGAGACCAGAATTTGCTCGCTTCTTTCACATATTTTTCATCAGGATCAATCTCGATGTGTTCTGCTGTAAAGTATGTGTTTAAATCAAGTTTACGGTCGTCGAAAATCCATGTGCTGGCATCGAGTGTAATCGCAAAATTGACGTTCCCTGTAACTTGGATAATAGTGTCCATTGTTGTTGCCTCCTTGACATAACGTTCCACCTAACAGTATAACCTTTTTTCTAATTGTTGAGGAAAGATTTTGATTGAATCGTAAATTTGCTAGTAGATGCTTGCATTTTTCCATTGTAAAAGCTAAAATCTATATGATAGAACGATAAGAAATATCAGGTAATGGGGGCGTCCTCATGGATACAAAATCTCAAAGTTCGTATCAGGAGAAGGCATTAGAACTCCTAATTGCCGATGCGGATAAAATTGCACAACTTATTCGAGTACAAATGGAAAACTTAACAATGCCACAGTGTCCATTGTACGAGGAAGTTTTAGATACTCAAATGTTCGGCTTATCTCGAGAAATCGATTTTGCTGTTAAATTGGGTCTTTTAGAGCGCGAAAAAGGCCGTGAAATTCTTGATTCATTAGAGAAAGAATTATCGGCGTTACATGATGCGTTCACGAAGAAATAAGACGAAAAACTCAAACACTTTGTTTGAGTTTTTTTGCTTAATTGGTCAGCGAGGGTTGGTAAAATGAAAAAAATGGTAAAAAATATCTTTAAAAATTTCGATTATCCATTATTTGTTACATATACTTTGCTATGTTTGTTTGGACTTGTTATGATTTATAGTGCGAGCATGGTTTGGGCAGTTGAAAAGCTTCATGCAGCACCAAATTATTATTTTGTGCGTCAACTAATTAATCTATTGATTGCCTTTGCAGCATTTTTTGTTGTGACGGCGATTCCTTATCAGCATTATAAGAAGAAGAAGTGGTACACGATTATTTTATTCGTTACATTTGCGCTTTTACTTCTTGTAAAAGTTATTGGGGTTGCGCCAGGGAATTCAGGCGCGAAAAGTTGGATTAGTTTAGGCTTTATGAATGTTCAACCATCGGAAGTTGCAAAGCTTGCCTTTATCATTTACTTTGCCGGAATTTTAAAACGCAAAGAAGAACAGAAATTATTAAATAGCTTCACCGCAGGCTATTTACCACCGTTTCTTGCGTTAGGGGCCGCAGTTATTCTTATTTTAGGCGAGCCTGATTTTGGTAATGGGATGATGGTACTTTGTATCGCATTGTCTGTTGTCGTAACGAGTGGTATTCGACCAAAGACTTTTTTCCGCATTGCGGCACCGTTATTTGCACTAGGGGCGATTTTTGTCGTAATGGTATTAAAATTCCCAGAACTATTTGTCAGTGGGAAGCGTATTGGTCGTATTTCTGCATTTTTAAATCCGTTTGAGGATGAGCAAAACTACGGCTATCAAATCGTTAACGGTTATTATGCCATTGGTGCAGGTGGTCTAAAAGGTGTAGGTCTTGGGAATTCCGTTCAAAAGCTCGGGTATTTGCCAGAGCCCCAAACGGATTTCATCGTACCGATTATTGCAGAAGAGCTTGGGATTATTGGCGTCATGATTGTCCTAGGTGGGTTATTCTTTTTAATCGCACGTATTTTAATCATTGGTATTCGTTCTTCAGACAGTATGGCTCGTATGATTTGCACAGGTGTGGCAACATGGATTGGCCTTCAAACATTCGTCAATATTGGCGGACTTGCAGGGCTGATCCCGTTAACAGGGGTGCCGATTCCATTCATTAGTTATGGTGGGACATCGATTCTACTGTTATCCATTGCGTTAGGTGTTGTCGCCAATATTTCAAAAAATGTAAAATCCAAGCATTTAAAACGACAAGCTTAGGGGGAATTTGTTTATGTCAATAAACAAAATTTTAGTAGCGAACCGCGGAGAGATTGCAATCCGCGTGTTCCGTGCATGTACAGAAATGAAGATACACACTGTTGCGATTTATTCACGTGAAGATAGCGGTTCTTATCACCGCTATAAAGCAGATGAAGCTTATCTCGTTGGGGACGGGAAGAAGCCGATTGATGCTTATTTAGATATAGAAGATATTTTGCGTATTGCAAAAGAGTCAGGGGCAGATGCTATTCACCCTGGCTACGGTTTTTTATCAGAAAATTTGGAATTTGCGAAGCGTTGTGAGGAAGAGGGCATTATTTTTATTGGTCCTAAGCCACAGCATTTAGATATGTTCGGTGATAAGGTAAAAGCACGCGAACAGGCTATTTTAGCGAATATTCCAGTCATTCCAGGAACGGACGGGCCAGTCGATTCACTTGATGAAGTGAAGGCGTTTGGGGAAACGCACGGCTATCCATTGATGATCAAAGCAGCACTTGGTGGCGGCGGCCGTGGGATGCGAGTAGTACATAATGCAGAGGAAGTGCAGTCAGCATATGAACGTGCGAAGTCAGAAGCAAAAGCTGCGTTCGGTTCTGATGAAGTGTACGTTGAAAAATTCGTTGATAAACCAAAGCATATTGAGGTGCAAATTTTAGGGGATACACAAGGGAATCTTGTACATCTCTATGAGCGTGATTGCTCGATTCAACGTCGTCACCAAAAGGTCGTTGAAATTGCACCATCAAATGCATTATCAGCAGAGCTACGTGGTCGCATTTGTGATGCTGCCGTAAAATTAATGAAAAATGTTGCATACGTTAATGCTGGTACGGTCGAGTTTTTAGTAGCAGACGATGCGTTTTACTTTATTGAAGTAAATCCACGTGTGCAAGTAGAGCATACAATTACCGAGATGGTGACTGGTATTGATATTGTGCACGCACAAATTAATATCGCAGCAGGTCATACCTTACATGATGAGATAACAAATATTCCATTACAGGAAAATATTCCATTAGATGGCTTTGCGATTCAATCACGTATTACGACGGAAGACCCGGCAAATGATTTCATGCCTGATACCGGCCGGTTAAGTGTCTATCGTTCAAGTGGTGGCTTTGGGGTACGTTTGGATGCCGGTAATGGCTTCCAGGGTGCAGTCATTTCGCCTCACTATGATTCATTGCTTGTGAAGTTATGTACGTGGGGCAATACATTTGAGGAATCGGCTCAAAAAATGGACCGTAACTTACAGGAATTCCGTATTCGTGGTGTGAAAACGAATATTCCATTCCTTGAAAATGTCGTGCGTCATAAGGACTTCATTAGTGGTGACTTTAATACGAGCTTTATCGATGCCAATCCAGAGCTATTAAAATTCCGTGTGCCGCGTGACCGTGGTACGAAATTACTGAGCTATATTGGTAACGTAACGGTGAATGGCTTCCCAGGTATCGAATCACAAACGAAGCCGATTTATCCGAAGCCACATAAGCCGGATTTAAAAGTGTATCAGTCAATTCCGGCGGGTACGAAGCAAATTTTAGATGAACGTGGCCCAGAAGGTTTAGCGAAATGGATTACCGAGCAAGACGATGTGCTATTAACGGATACAACAATGCGTGATGCCCATCAATCACTACTTGCGACGCGTGTTCGTTCACATGATATGTACGAGATTGCAGACGCCACAGCGAAAATTATGGGGGGCGATTTCTTCTCACTTGAAATGTGGGGTGGCGCAACGTTTGACGTGGCGTATCGCTTCTTAAAAGAGGACCCGTGGCAGCGTCTACGCTTCCTACGTCAGTTGATTCCTAATACATTATTCCAAATGCTTCTACGCGGTGCCAATGCAGTCGGTTACACGAACTACCCAGATAGCGTCATTAAAGAGTTCGTTCGTGAGGCAGCAAAAGAGGGCATCGATGTGTTCCGTATTTTCGATAGCCTAAACTGGTTACCAGGGATGCAAGTAGCGATTGATGCGGCGCGTGATGCAGGAAAGGTCGCAGAGGCAACGCTATGCTATGCAGGTGATATTTTAGATGATAGCCGTTCAAAATATACGCTAGCATACTACAAGAAAATGGCGAAGGAATTAGAAAATGCTGGTGCCAATATTATCGCGATTAAAGATATGGCGGGTCTTTTAAAACCGAATGCAGCCTATGCGCTTGTAAGTGAATTAAAAGAGGCGACAGACCTTCCAATTCACTTGCATACGCATGATACGAGTGGCAATGGGATTTACTTATATGCGAAGGCCATTGAAGCGGGTGTCGATATTATCGATACGGCTGTCGGCTCGATGTCAGGCTTAACTTCTCAACCGAGTGCGAACAGCTTATACTACGCATTAAAAGGCAGTGAGCGTAATCTTCGTATGGATATTGATGGTGTCGAAAAAATTTCATACTACTGGGAAGATATTCGTAAATACTATAAAGATTTCGAAAGTGGCATGAATAGTCCACATTCAGAAATTTATGTGCATGAGATGCCAGGTGGCCAGTATTCAAATCTTCAACAGCAGGCAAAAGGTGTAGGTCTTGGCGACCGCTGGGAAGAAGTGAAAACGATGTATTCACGCGTCAACATGCTATTTGGTGACATCATCAAAGTAACGCCTTCATCAAAAGTTGTTGGAGATATGGCGCTATTCATGGTACAAAATGATTTGGATGAGCAAACAGTGATTACGCGCGGGGAAACATTAAGCTTCCCTGATTCTGTGATTGAGTTCTTCCAAGGCTATTTAGGTCAGCCATATGGTGGTTTCCCGAAAGAACTTCAAAAAGTTGTCTTAAAAGATCGTGAAGCGATTACAGTACGCCCAGGTGAATTACTAGAAGATATTGATATCGAGGCACGTCGTAATGAATTAAGCAAAAAATACGACCGCATGATGACGACGCAGGATGCACTTGCTCATGTGTTATATCCGAAAGTATTTGAAGAGTATATGACGACATTTGATTTATTTGAAAATGTCTCTGTACTCGACACGCCGACGTTTTTACATGGTTTGCGTCTAGGCGAAGAAATCGAAGTTGTGATTGAAAAAGGGAAAACATTAATTATTAAATTAGTGGCGATTGGTGAGCCACAGCATAATGGTACGCGTGTCGTGTACTTTGAGCTGAACGGTCAGCCACGTGAAATTACAGTACAAGATTTAACGGTGGAAGTATCAGGTGATGCGAAGCGTAAAACAGATCCGACAGATGCCAATCAAATCGGGGCGACGATGCCAGGGACTGTTCTAAAAGTAGTTGTGTCAAAAGGCAGCCCAGTAAAACGCGGGGAGCATTTACTAATTACAGAAGCGATGAAAATGGAAACGACGGTTCAGGCGCCAAAAGATGGTACGATTAAAGAAATTTACGTAGCAGCAGGCGATGCGATTTCAACAGGTGATTTACTAATTGAAATGGAAGATTAGCCGTTTCTAAAGCGAGGGCAGGCCTAAATGGCTGTCCTCGTTTTTTTGTTCACGATTTATCCATGCCATTTTCTAGGGAGTATTGTTATAATGGGGAAGAATTAATCGACAGTTCTATTAATAGATAAGGAGTTCGAACGCATGAATTTACCTATTTTACCGACGATTAGTACTTTCTTTATCGTGCTAAGTGCAGTATTGATTGCAATTGGTTGGATTTTAATTAAACAACGTAAAATTGAAGCACATAAAAAAGTAATGATCGCAGGTGCTATCGCAGCACTAACATTCTTTATTATTTATGCATCACGTACAATTTTCATTGGCAATACAGCGTTTGGTGGCCCAGATGAATTGAAAAAATACTATACAACATTCCTTGTATTCCATATCATTTTAGCAACATCTGGTGGGGTATTTGGCCTTGTCACATTGTGGCTTGGCTTTAAGGAAAACTACAAGAAACACCGTAAAATCGGTCCTGTAACAAGCATCATTTGGTTCTTCACAGCGATTACAGGGGTTATTGTTTACTTATTACTCTATGTATTTTACGAAGGCGGCGTAACAACGTCTGTATTTAAAGCGATTCTAAATCCATAATAAAAAATCCAAAGCGTATCAAGCGTTTTGGATTTTTTTCGTCTTGAGCTATAATGAAAAGTACTATAGATGATGGAGAGAAATGATTTGAAAGCATTGTATAAAATTTTATTTGTATTTGCGATTTTACTCGTCGTATTTTTTTATACGAATACGCCAGTAAAAGAAAATGAAGTATTGAAGTCACCGAATAAAACCTATCCTGAGCAGACGGCACCGCAGACGAATAATGATGTGATGCCTCGTCCGAAAACAGGGTTTTCAACATATGTCGGAAAAAAGGTCAGTGAGTTTGAAGAGAAATACGGTAAGCCCGACCGTAAGGCACCCTCTGCATATGGCTTTAAATGGTGGGTGTACAATCAAAAAGACCAGCAGTATTTATTAGTTGGTGTGGAAAAAGGGAAAGTTGTGCAAGTATTTTTAACGGGTGAACAAGTGGATGCGGCCCCATTTGAAGTTGGTCAAACGATTGAAGATTTATATCGTAATACAATTACAGATACTGAGGTGCATGTGAAAATTGACGATAGCACGTACACATTTATGCTGAGTGAAGCCGATTTATATACGCGTCTACTCGTGATGTATGATGGTGTCTATGCACAGCTCTTCTTTGATGGTATTGAAGGAGAGCTTGAGGCGGTCCGCTATTTAGATGGCAAAACGCTTGTGAAAATGCAACCGTATGATATGACCTATGTTGGCGATATGTTAGAGCCAAAAACGCCATCATCATTTGTACAACAAAAAATCAATGAAGAAAATGCGCTGCAACTAGCAGAGCTTACGAATATTTTTAGAACACATCATGGGTTACCGACGCTCACATTTGATGAGCAGGTGAATACGCTTGCGGCTAGCCAAAGTAGTCTTTTTGCACGTGGTGATGGCGAAGAGGATGTAGGGCTTAAACAAAATTTAAAAAATGCAGGTATCGAATTTGACGGTGCTGCTGAAAATGCAGCAGAGGATTATGTCGATGCACCGGAAGCAATTCATAGTTTTATGAATTCAGATAAGCACCGTACGACAATGCTAGATGAAGCCTTTACGGTACTTGGTACAGGAACATATTCAAAAAATTATGTACAAATTTTTATTGAATCGAGCAAATCTGCGAGCGATTCTGAGTAAGATTTGCTATGATAAACAAGCTAGGAGGGAATGCGTATGATGATGACATCTGAATGGGCGATGATCCTTGATGAAGTCGATGATTTAAGCTCGATGTTGCGCCAGTCAGAAGCCTACGAGGAAGTACAGCGTGCACATAAAGCCGTCTATAGTGACGCAGCGCTTGTAGCACAGATTGACGCATTCAATCACATGAAAGAGCAGTATGAGGAAGTGCAACGCTTTGGCAAATATCATCCAGACTATCAAACAGTTATGAAAGATATTCGCCGGATGAAGCGTGAATTAGATATGGATGACCGCATAGGAACACTTCGCATTGCCGAAAATAGTTATCAAGATTTAGTGGATGAAGTGACGTTGATTATTGCCAAAACGGTTTCGGAATCGGTGAAAGTACCAGTCAGCAATCCGTTTTTCGCAAAAGAATCAGGTTGCTCAACAGGTGGCTGTGGCAGCGGTGGTAGCTGTTCATGTAGTGCTTAATAAAAAGAAGGAGAAGTTAACCATTTGAGTAACTTCTCTTTTTTTAATGAGAAAAATGTCGATAATCTTTTTCTTTTTATAAGAAGGCATTTATTGCCACTACCGGGTTAGTTTGATAGAATAAATAGGAAATAAGGATAAATTAGGTGGAGAATTATGGACAAAGAGGAATTCAAAGAACTCGTCCGAACATTGGATGCACTAATGGCTGAGGCTAAATATATTGAATATTTAGAACTATGTGAGCCGGTTATTGATATCGGTTTGGAACTTCAACTGTTTGAAGAAATCATGCTCATTATGCGTCACATCTCGGAATGCTATTATCAACTTGGCCATGTCGATATTGCCATCGAAAAGCTTGCCCCATTAAAAAAATTAGTAGATGAATATGGCTCAAAAGCAGATTATATTAATTTTCTAAATTTATCTTTCATTTATTGGGATGAGACAACGGATAAAGAGTATGCTGGAACATTTCTTTACGAAGCATTACCTTTAGTGCGACAAGAAAATGACAAGCCGTTATTACGTAAAATATTGAACAACTTGACGGCCTTTAATATTATGCAAGGTCATTTTGAAAAAGCAGAAGAGTACGCACTTGAAACGCAACAATTATTGAAAGAAGAATTTTCAACTGGCGTGACAACAGCAGTAACAGAATATATATCACCGACAATCAATTACGCGATGATTTTAGAACATCAAAATCGTTTAGAAGAATGCGAAAAAGTTATTCAACAAGGCTTTGAGATTTTACCCGCAACGCGTCTGATTTCAAAATTAAATTTAATGTTTACTTTAAGTAAGGTTCGTAAAAAACAACAGCGTCTAGAAGACCAATTAGCAATCTTACTAGAAGCGCGAGATATTTCTTTGCAACATACGTTTACGGTCAATAGTATTGAAATTTTAAAGGAATTAATTAAAATTTATAAGGCAAATGATGATTTTGAACAAATTATTATGACGCAAGCAATGTATATTGACGTACTCGAAAAATCACAGAAGCATGCATGGAAATCTCACTTAATTCAAAATGAACGCTTAAATAGTCTTCATATAGATTATCGTACGTCGATAGATCCGTTGACGAAAATACATAATCGAAAATATTTTGAGCGCTCCTATTATGGCTATTTAAAAGGCGAGCAACATTTATTTTGTTATATAAATATTGTAGCATTTGAACGATATAAAGAGGCACATGGTCATTTAGCAGGTGATGATGTACTAAAAACATTAGCGAAACGTGTGAGTGATGTTTTTGTAGCGCACGGTGGATTATTCGCACGTTATGAAAAAGATTTATTTTGTGGTGTAGTATCAGGTGATGCCGCAATGAATCAACAATTAGTAACGCAGGTGCAGCAAATTTTAACGCAAATGTCTGTCCGTATTGTCGCTAGCGCAATTTGCTTTAAAAAGCGCGATGGGCTCGTGCTAACGAACTTAATCGAGCAAGCAAAAAGTCATTTAACAGACGCAACACATATGACTATTGTGTAAAAGAAAAGCCTCTTCAAAGAATTTTGTCTTTGAAGAGGCTTTTTATTAATAGAAAATTATGCGTTTTAGGCTTCGTTAATAATTTGCATCGCAATATCAGGACGATCTGTCACGATACCACGTGCGCCGCGATTAATTAATTCTTTCATTTCAAGTGGATCATTAATTGTCCAGTAATGTGCTGGAATATTTAATTGGTCTAAGAAATGAATAAAACTCTTTGTATCAAGCGCGATGACGTTACCAAAATTACGTGGGATTTGGAAGACATCGACTTTAGGATTGTATAGATGCTTGAATTGACTTGTGAATGCTGTATAGGCTTTTGTCACTTCGTTTTTACCAGCGCCAAGTGCCACACTGTTTTGTGCATATAAATTGAAGCGGTCAATTTGTTCATCATGGAAGCTTGTAATAACAACGCGTTCCTTTGCATCACATTCTTCTAATAAGCGCCATAGTTTTGACGGCATCAGACCACCTTCATATGTATCAGGTGCATCTTTCATATCGATATTGATAAATAGTGATGGGAATGCAGTAAATAATTCTTTTAATGTGACGATACGCTCTGGCGTGTCACGATAAGCGAATTGTCCTTCTAAATCAACGAATTGATGGCCGAAGTTAAGCTCTTGCAGTTGTGCAAGTGTCATGTCTGCAATACGGCCACTACCTTCACTTGTACGGTCTACATATTCATCGTGAAAAACGACGATTTCTTCATCTTTCGTTAAGCGAATATCGATTTCAAAACCATCTACGCCAAGTGCTGCGGCATTTTTAAAGGCAGCCATCGTTTGCTCAGGTGCTAAATGAGAGCCCCCGCGATGTGCTAATACAATTGGACGATCATATTCAAGTGCTGTTTTACTGTCACGACGTTGTGGTGTGGCGATAGCTTTTGTACTTGCCCAAGCGGCGGCACCTGCTGCTGCGATTGCTACGGCGATTTTTGTTTTTTTACCCATAAATAAATCCTCCTCCAAGTTTGCAGACTACTTTTGTTCATTATACTCGAAAGATAGGACTCCTGTCAGCCTTCGCAGGTTGCGGAGAAAATTCACGCTATGGTATGCTTTGAATTAGAAATGAGGGGATTTTCGTGAGAGAGAGACAAGGGCTAATCGTTTATGTACATCATTTAAAACAAGCGAAGTCTTTACGACGTTACGGACACGTACATTACATATCACGTCGTCAAAAATATGTTGTGCTTTATTGTGATATGGACAATATTGAGGCTGTTACGAATAAATTAACACGCTTACCATTCGTTAAAAAAATAGTGCCATCTTTCCGTCCATTTGTAAAAACAGAGTATGAAAACGCAAAACCAGATAAAGCAAAAGAATATGATTATAAAGCTGGTTTATAAATTATTATAAAAATGATAAAAAAAGACGGCTAGCTGTCGATAATAATGCAAATAGGCTTTTTAGTCTATAAAATGCAACTGCGCGTATAATTCTTTTATCCTTATTGGAAGAGTTTAGACCGGGAAAAATAAAACCGCGCCAAAAGCGCGGTTTTATTTTCTATACGAATGCATGTAGCAAAAAATTAACCTAGGTTTGGAATGTAATGGTACAGACGTAGCAACCCGATTAAATATTGATAATAAAGTGTTGTTTCTACATAGGCAGAAGAGTGTTTAACTTCTAATGTGATCAATATTTTATTAGCAGCTTCAATGCCTTCTTTGAAAAGGTCATAGCGCTGTGATGTTTTTTCAGCATTGTAAGGGATTCCTTCGCGACAAATATAGATTGGCATAAATTTGCTGTCACCAACTGGTTTCATTGCAACCGCAAATGATGCTACTTTTTTGCCGTCTTTTTCGGAAACGAAGACGAAGGTATTGTGAATGCGCTCTTGATTTGTTTTCATAATTTCTAACATTTCATACAGATCGCCATAACCTTGTCCTAATTCAATAAAGCGTTCGATCATTATAAATACACATCCTTTCCTATAAATATTATCATGATGCAGGGGGATTAGCACATGAAAAAAGTAGCCATTATTTTATTTGCATTATTGGTATTTGTAAATGGCATTATGCTGACGTTTCAATATCACGTCTATTCGGATAAGCTCGATGATGTCGCACAGTCCTTTCGTTATAACCAGGTGATTGATGTGACATACCAAGGAAATAAATTAGTCATCAAGCAAACCTTTACAAATTTACCAAAGTCGCCTGTATCGATTTCCTGGCCTAAACATGCTAGCACCGGCAAAAAATGTGTGAAAGATGCAGCAGGAGATGCCGTGAATTGTGAGCGTCTTGATAAGACGATGACACAATTTAAAAAAGGAGAATCAGCGACACAGCAAATTCAATATACGATTCCACTAAAAAAAGGCATGACATCTGAAAAGTTATTAACGAATATTTTCGCGACGTTAAAGCGTGGTATTGTGATGCAAACGCAAGTCCATATTACGGATGAGAAGCGTATCGGGGGTCAATGGTTTACAGGTTTACCCAATATTGCAACGAAAAAGATGACATTAATTGATTATTCGTATTTTAGCGGAAAGGGTGCCGTTTATGAGCTGTACTGGCAAAAAAAACCGATGAAAAAAGCCTTTACAAGCGATGAAGTGACGATTTATGGTCGTGGTATCGTGACGGAGAAGATGCAAAAAGCACTTAGCAATACAGCCATGAATAATTCGAATCATTTAGATATTATTCAAACAAATAATTTACAAGATGGTTACCGAATTTTATTTGTGAAAAACATTACAGATATGCGCTTAGCTGAGCAAATTGCGGTCAATCAAGTGAAGCAGAACTATACGTTTACCGGCACATCGTGGTTACCGGCAGTTGTTGCATCGTTTTTAACGGGTGATAAGTACGGGGACCAAAAGACGAAGGAAATGGTGACAACATTAGATGACTTCATGACAGATGCGCAGAAAAATACGTGGAAAAATGGTCTAGAAAGTTTAGAAGGCGAAAAGATTTCGACATCGAAGCTTGATAAGCTACTTGGCCAAACATTAGACTCTGCGACGAGTTATTTCACGATGAATGCCCAGTCGAAAAAGGTTGCACCACTGTTGTTTGAGGATAGTCGAACGATTTATGTCAACAAAGTCGAACAAAAAAATATGCAAGTTATTTTAAAAGATGGTCGCGTGTTATATGCTGCAGAGGCATTATTTGATACACTAGGGTATACAGCGAAGAAGGGGAACAACGGTTATTATGTGAGCAATAAATCACAACATTATCGCTTCCCGATGTCGTCTGCATTTTATGTATATAACAACAAGCGCTACGACATTGCCTCACAACCATTTGAGGTAATTAACGGTCATTATTATATCGAAGAAACTTGGCTACTACGTCTATTTGGAGCAGATATTCAAAAGGCAGACAAGCGAATTGATATTACGATTTCCGATGACGCGCTGAAATAATGAGGGATCAAATTTATGAGAGTAATCGCAGGAGAACGCAAAGGTATGCCGTTAAAAGCTGTCAACGGCAATACAACGCGTCCAACAACAGATAAAGTAAAAGAATCACTATTTAACATTTTAGGTCCATTTTTTGATGGCGGTACGGTGCTAGACCTATTTGCTGGTAGCGGTGGTTTAGGCATCGAGGCATTAAGCCGTGGTATGGATAAAGCCATCTTTATCGAAAAAGATAGCAAAGCCTACCAAAACTTAAAAGAAAATATTGAGAAATGCCGCTATGAGGATGTCACAGAAGCGTATCGTAATGATGCAACACGCGCTTTAAAACTCCTAATTAAACGTGAAATCCAAGCCGATTTAATCTTTTTAGACCCACCTTACGCAAAGCATAGCTATTACAAAATGGTCGAGGACATTATTGCAAACAATGTCGTGACAAAAGATGGTATTATAGTGTGTGAACACGATAATCAACTCGTTTTGCCAGACCAAATGGCGACGTTTACGAAATATCGTGAAGAAAAATACGGTAGTACGATTATTTCGTTTTATCGCTTAGAGGAAGAAGGGGAATAGGTTGGAGAAAATTGCAGTTGTACCTGGAAGTTTTGATCCGGTCACAAACGGCCACTTAGATATTATTAAACGAGCAGCAGAAGTATTTGATATTGTCTATGTTGCGGTATTAAACAATTCATCAAAAAAACCGCTTTTCACAGTGGATGAGCGTATGGCGTTAATTGGTGAAGTGACAAAGGAGATTCCGAATGTACGCATTGAACAATCGGCGGGGTTACTTGTAGACTATGCACAAAGCAAAAATGCAAGTGCGATTGTGAGGGGTTTACGCGCAGTATCTGATTTTGAGTATGAAATGCAAATTACATCAATGAACCGATTCTTAGATAAACATATCGAGACATTTTTCATTATGACAAAGAATGAGTACTCATTCTTAAGCTCAAGCATTGTCAAAGAGGTGGCGCAGTACGGTGGGAATATCCATGGGCTTGTGCCACAAATTATTGAAGATGCACTTCTTGAAAAATTCAACATAACGAAATAAAGCGATGAGGCTACTGCTGTGAACGTGGTAGTCTTTTTTGTTGTAGAAAAGTATGAAAAAGCGGTAACATAATGACAGATTAGACGTCTTACACGACAGAGAGGGGGCCATCAAATGAATAAAAAACGTTTTTTCGCGTGGCTTGTAGTCATTGCGATTTTGGCATTTGGCTTTATGTACCCACTACATTATTACATCATGAAGCCGGGAAATGCCTATGAGTTATCAGATTATGTAAAAGTAGAGAACGGCGATGAGCCGGGCCCTGGTAAATTGAATATGATGACGGTATCGATGGCAGTTGCAACACCGTTTACATATGTGTATGCCAAACTGAATGATACGCAGGAAATCATGACAGAAAAAGAAGTGCTTGGCGATAATGAATCCAATAAGGAATACAATGAACGTCAGCTCCATTTAATGAGCGATTCCCAGTTTAATGCGAAGTATGTTGCTTTTAAAGAAACAGGAAAAGATTATAAAGTGAATTATGATGGCATTTACGTGGCATCGGTCGTTAAAAAAGGTGCCGCAGATGGCATTTTAGAAGTTGGCGATGAAGTGATGAAAATCGACCATAAAAAATTAGTGAAAAGTGGCGAGTTATCGGATTACATTGCGAAAAAAGACAAAGGTGACCAGGTGAAGTTAACTTTTAAGCGTGATGGTAAAATAATGAAAAAGAATGTCACATTAAAAGAAATTCCGGATGCAGATGGTCGCATTGGGGTCGGCATTTCGTTTACAGATAGTAAATCCATTACGACAAATCCAAAAGTAAAAATCGATTCTGAGAGCATTGGGGGTCCATCGGCGGGCCTGATGTTTACACTTGAAATTATCGATCAATTAACACCTGGTGACTTAGCGAAAGGACATGATATCGCAGGGACGGGCTCGATGAATGAGGATGGCACGGTTGGTCGCATCGGTGGCATCGATAAAAAAGTCATTGCGGCAGATAAAGCGGGCGCTGATATTTTCTTTGCACCAGATGATGATATTTCGGTGTATAAAAAAGTCGCACCAAAGCTTAAAATCGAATCAAATTACGATGAAGCAAAAGCAGAAGCCGAAAAAATTAATACGGACATGAAAATTGTTCCGGTGAAAACGGCTGCGGATGCACTTAACTATTTAAAAAATTTAAAAGAAGCTAATTAAAAAGAGACTCGGACAAAACATATCATTTTCTTTTTGCCGCGTTCGCAGCGAAAAACCGGAACCGCACTAAAACGCGGTTCCGGTTTTTCTTATGCTCATAGGAGCGGTTTTTTACACGTATATCAAAGCCTCTTTAACATCGTTAAATTCGAATGGGTGGACGTCTAAAATCTTCACCCGGTGCGCGCTGTTGTGCAAGGTAATATAAATCTGTTGCCTTACAATCTTGCGAAAGCATCGGATCATCAAACGCGGCAACGCGGCTGACAAGTGGTAACGTAAATTCTTTTTTATGTGCTGAAATATAGCGCTGACCATTTTCCGTCATGCCGAGTAGGCGAATGTAGTGTGGCATACTTGCCTCGATTAGCTGTGCTTTCGTAAAGCCGGTGTAAATATGTGTGAGCATCCGTTGTAGGCGCGTCCATGTGTAGCGCTTTGATTTAATACGTGTCATAAACTGCGTAAAGGTGTCGCTTGTGCGCGCAGCTTTTTGCAATAAATATTCAATGCCCTCTGTGACCTCGGCATGGGCCGCGATTTCAGAAGGACTTAAACGCAGTAGCATATAACGCAGCGTAGGATAAAGAACATCCCAGTTCATAAGCGTTGCCTGCTGTAATAATGAAAAATTACTGGCCGGCATAAATGCTTCGACATCTTGTAAGCTGCCGTCAAAAACAGCTTCTCGAATGCCTGTAGCGCTTTGAATCGTCGTGCCGGCTAAAATATGATCGTGATAGCCCGATGCAATACGTGGAATGGTCACGGCTTGCATGGCACTTTTTTGTTTGAAAATTTGTTCGACATAGTGATAGCCTAAAATATTATTTGGCTGTGTCAAATCGGCAAATGAACCGTTATTTTTTGTGGTCATTTGGCTGTAGGCTGAATTTAAGGCTTTAGGATAGCTTAGACCGCTTTTGACGGCGTGCTGTACATTTTTCTGGAAAGTGGCATTGTCGCCCTCTATCGCGTCGTAAGTGGCTAAAAAAGGCTCGATTTGCCCTTGTTCGCTACCAAATGCCAGGGCACGACATTTTAAGGCCGCTAAAAGTGCCACGCCACCTTTTGCAAAATCGACTGCTGGTGCTGTCGCAAACGCATAGGGCAATTCAACGACGATATCTGCGCCATTTTGAAGCGCCATTTCTGTTCGTAGCCACTTGTCTGCAAAGCTTGGTTCGCCACGTTGTAAAAAGTGGCCACTCATCACGGCAATTACGATATCTGCATCTGTTAAATTACGCGATTGTTTGATATGATGTAGGTGCCCGTTATGAAAAGGGTTATATTCAACAATTATACCTGTTGCATTCATAGAATCACTCCGTTTATACTAACTATTAATGATTATAAGCCGACTTTGAGAGTAGTGACAAGAAAATATCTTGACATCTATTTATTCACATTATATAATCAATTTTGTTGTCTTGAGGTGATAATATATATGAAATGGGCAATCCCACAATTATCGAAATATCGCCAAAGCGGGATGCCAGTGAACGCTGATGTTCAACTGGATAGCGTAATGGAACGCAATAGCGACATTCGCGCAATTGCTCCTGTACATGTCGAAGGTTTAGCGACTTTCGGTTCAGAGCAAATGAATTGTCATTTTCGCGTGACGACGACGCTAACGCTTCCTTGTGCGCGAACTTGGGAAGACGTCATTTACCCAATCGACATCGACATGGTGGAAATTTTCCGCTGGGGAGATATGGCTGGTCATGATGAACAAGATAATATTCACCCTGTAGAGGGCGATGTTATCCATGTCGACCCTGTATTGGAAGAACTAATTTTATTAGAGATTCCAATGCAAGTGTATAAGGAAGATGCACAAATTATGAATCCGAAAAACGATCATTGGTCGATTATGTCGGAAGAAGATTTGACTCGTCAGAAACAAAATGACGAAAAAAAAGTAGATCCAAGATTAGCTAATTTAGCTAAATTTTTTGATCAAACAGATGAATAAGAATCTGTAAGGAGGTGCCATTCATGGCTGTACCATTTAGAAGAACTTCTAAAACTGCGAAACGTCAACGTCGTACGCACATCAAATTAGCTGTACCGGGTATGGTAGCTTGCCCTAACTGTGGCGAACTAAAACTTGCTCACCACGTATGTAAAGCTTGTGGTTCATACAAAGGTAAAGAAGTTATCAGCAAATAATTTCAGTTTTCAACTGAGAGAGACCGCTAGAGAGACCATGGCTCTTTGGCGGCCTTTTTAATATCGGGTCTGACCCGGTAATTCATGGAAAAAATCTAGTTTCACACACACATAAAAGAGCGTAGTATCTGTTAATCGGTACTACGTTCTTTTTTTATCATAGGACGTAAAAATTTTCCACTATTGCCAACTTTCTTATTAAATTGCTATTATACAGGTATGTTTCCGAAAAAATAAACAAAGGGTGATAGAGATGACAAAGGGGTATTTTTTTGAGGAAGTAGATGGCGTTTTAACGTTTACAATTGACCGTCCAGAACGTCGTAATGCAATTAATGATGACGTGATGGATGGCTTCCGTGAAGTAATTGATTATGTACATACACATGATACAGTACGTTTTTTAGTCATTACAGGCACGGGAGACCGCGCATTTTGCTCAGGTGGGGATTTATCTGAGTTTCATACGCTGACGACGGCAGAACAAGCGTCAAGCATGTTGTCGAAGATGGCAGAACTATTATATGAATGGGCAACACTTCCTGTACCGACAATCGCATTAATTAATGGCACAGCAGTAGGGGGCGGCTGTGAGATTGCTACAGCTTGTGATTTCCGTCTCGTGGCTGCCGAAGCGAAATGTGGCTTTATTCAAGGGACACTCGCCATTACGACCGGTTGGGGTGGCGGAACGTACTTATTTGAGCGCGGGCTGCGTCATGACCGCGCACTCAAAATGCTAGTAGATGCGAAAACATATCCTGCACAGCAACTATATGATATTGGCTGGGCAATGCGCGTCTTTGAGGGGGAGCCTCGAAATGCTCTTGAAGAATTTATTGAGGATATGCGTAAAGTGGAGCCAGGTGTCCATAAGGCGTACAAAGAGATGGAGATTCGTAAGTGGAAAAATGCCGGACTTTATACACGCATCCAACAAGAGGTGGCCACATGTTCACTACTTTGGGAGCAAGAGCCGCATTTAGCAGCAGTCGATCGTTTTCTATCAAAAAACAAAAAATAATGCATGGTTTTAAACGAAGATTTCTCGTGTTTTAGCAAGAGAGGTCTTCGTTTTTTTATGTTGTAAAATTGAATTCGATTTGCATTTTAGCTTCAAACATTATTATACTTGCATAAGGTAAAAAAAGGGGGGTGGATGGAATGGGCATATTGTCGACAATTTTTGAATTATGCGCCCAATTTCCATGGGGCATCTTTTTAATCGTTTTTCTGTTTATGAAACTAATCAAAAAAGGCCATCGCGCATTTGGTGCAGCAGCAGATATTACAACATTTGTGTTGCTTTTTTCCATACCGCAGCTCGCAAAAAATTATTTTGATGTCGATTTAGGTGTTCTCACATGGATTGTTGCTGTTGTGTTGTTAATGCTTATGACAACGCTTGAATGGCGCATGAAAGAAGAACTGAAATTTTTAGGCGTATTAAAGCGCACTTGGCGCATCGTCTTTTTATTATATAGCTTTATCTATATTGTGTTATGGGTCATGCATTTGTTTATGCCGTAAGCACATTTATATATTTCACAAAGTAGGAAATGATATACTGCTACTAGGAGTGAAACATTCGAAGAGGAGTAAGAGCGACTATGAGATTGGAACAAGTTGAGTTAAAGGCAACAAACCCTTTATTAAATAGTTATCAACAACAAGGGGATGTAGCAGCCTTTTTCCATTATGAACAAACACAAGAAGCGTTTGAACAACGTCTGAATGATTTAAAAAATCATCCCGTGCGTCGTCAGGAGTTAGCCGACATTATCCGCGACTTTATGGCGCCATATGGCTTATCACCAAAAGATGAGCAACATTTAAAAGAATTAGAAGAGAATGCGGTAGCCGTTGTTGGTGGACAGCAAGCTGGGTTATTAACAGGACCGCTTTATTCTGTACATAAAGCGATTACGGTCATCGTCTTAGCTAATGAGCAGCGTGAAAAACTCGGTGTACCTGTTGTACCAGTCTTTTGGATTGCTGGGGAAGATCATGATATCGATGAAATTAACCATACATTCACAAGCACATTACATAAAGTGAATTTTGGTGAAAAAACGAAGCATAAAAAACAGGCATCGTATACAGTGCTTGACCGCGTGGCATTAACGGAATGGGTGAAAGAAATTTTTGCATCCTTTGGCGAAACAGCGTACACGAAAGATTTATTAGCGAGCGTGTTAGCGGAAGTTGAGCAAACAACGACATTTACAGACTTCTTTGTACGCTTAATGCACGGGTTATTTAAAGAGTATGGCTTATTAATGCTGGATGCGGCGGATGAAAAGCTACGCGCATAC
This sequence comes from Candidatus Kurthia intestinigallinarum, assembly GCF_003991225.1. Taxonomy (GTDB): domain Bacteria; phylum Bacillota; class Bacilli; order Bacillales_A; family Planococcaceae; genus Kurthia; species Kurthia populi. Next base: position 465,977 of record NZ_JTFC01000031.1, on the reverse strand, counting down.
GAAGCACCCTATTTTGAACGATTAATCGACCATTCAGAAGAAATTGCCAAAGTTGTTACAGCACGTGAAGCGCATTTAGTCGAACTAGGCTATCCAATGCCAATCGGTGCTACAGAAGATGCGGCAAACTTATTTTACACAGAGGACGGCGCACGCTACTTATTAGTGCGTAAGGATGGTAAGTTTTTAAATCATGCGGCGAATGTTCATTTCACAGTAGATGAAATGAAACAACAAGCAGCGGCGGGCCACTTCAGTAATAATGTGGTGACACGTCCAATGATGCAAGATATGGTGCTTCCCGTACTATCATTTGTCGGGGGGCCTGGTGAGCTTGCTTATTGGTCAACGCTGAAAGAGGGCTTTGAGACATTAGGCATGAAAGTACCGGTATTCACACCACGTCTAAATATTACGATGGTGACATCGCATACACAGGCGCTACTTGAGGATTTACAGTTAACGGTGAAAGACGCGTTAGAAGGAAAAGTAGACGACTTACGCGAAAGCTTTAAAGCGCAAGTATATGACAAAGAGGCACAGCAAACGCTTGAAACAACAAAACGTTTAATTGAAAAACAATATGCAGCATTGCATGAGCATTTAATTGCGAATGATTTACATGTTAATACGCTCGTTGATAAAAACTTAAACTTCCATAAATCACAGCTTGATTTTATGATGCGTAAGATTGAGCAAGAAGTATTAATGAAACATGATGTGGCGATGCGTCGCTTTGGAGATATCGAACGGGACTTATTACCACTTGGAGGCTTCCAGGAACGTACGTATACACCGTATCCATATTTAAATGACTATGGTATGACATTAGTAGATGATTTACTGACATTACCGTATACAATTGATGGTCGTCATCAAATTGTTTATTTATAACACTAAAAAAGATGCTTTGATAGCATCTTTTTTTAATTTTTAACGTCCTAAAAGGCATAAAAGCATAATATTAATTACTTTTTTAAGGTATCAATGTGAAATTTATCATATTATAATCTTTTAATAGGGATTAAATGCTTATTTTTTTGGAATTTTGCACAATTATACAGGATTTTGTAGAGTAAAAACGACGAATGTGGTACATTTACTGTATAAAGTGGGATAGTTTATAGGGTTAACGGTATATTTTTTCAAAATAGCTTTTGAAAATAGGGCTATTGGGGAATATACTGCTGTACGATGTTTCACTTATTCATTATACGCGTTTACTTTTTCAGTACGTGCGGTACTAGGTTAGTAAACGCGTATAATAAGATATTTTGATTTTGGAGGACTTAAAATGTTCAATCACACAACCGTATTATTAAAAGAAACAGTCGATGGTTTGAACATTCGTCCTGATGGCATTTATGTAGATTGTACGCTCGGCGGCGCTGGACACAGTGAATATCTCGTAAGTCAGCTGTCGGACGAAGGTAGGTTAATTTGTTTTGACCAAGACCAAATTGCAATCGACAATGCAAAAGAAAGACTAGCACCATATTTAGACCGTGTGACTTTTGTGCACTCAAACTTCCGCTATATTCAGCAGGAATTATCAGCACTAGGTATCACAACGGTTGATGGCATTCTATATGACTTAGGGGTATCTTCACCACAACTTGATGTGGCGGAGCGCGGCTTTAGTTATCACCAAGATGCGCCACTAGATATGCGTATGGACCAAACCGCTGCACTCACAGCATTCCACGTCGTAAACGAATGGGAGTATTCAGATCTTGTTCGTATTTTCTATCGTTATGGCGAAGAAAAATTTTCAAAACAAATTGCTCGTAAAATTGAGGAAGCGCGTGCAAAAGCGCCAATCGAAACGACAAGCCAACTTGTTGAACTAATTAAAGATGGTATTCCAGCAGCAGCTCGCCGTAAAGGTGGGCACCCGGCAAAACGCGTATTCCAAGCAATCCGTATTGCCGTAAATGATGAGCTAGGGGCAGCCGAGGATTCATTACAACAAGCACTTGATTTAATCGATGTTGAGGGCCGCGTGAGTGTGATTACATTCCACTCATTAGAGGACCGTTTATGTAAAACATTGTTTAAAGAAAAATCATCGTTACCAGATTTACCACCAGGTTTACCGGTTATTCCGGAGCATTTAAAACCAGACTTTAAATTGGTAACACGCAAACCGATTTTACCAAGTGATGAAGAATTAGAAGAAAACAATCGCTCACGTTCAGCGAAATTACGTATTATCGAACGTATTAAAGCTTAGAGAGGAGTCGTTTAGATGGCATTAGCAAAACCAAAGCAGGATTACATACAACAACCGTATATTGAACAACAACCAGATTTTAATCCTACCCCACAACCGAAGAAAAAGCCTCAGACCCGTCGTAAAATTTCAATTTTCAAATGGTCAAAAGCAGAAAAGTTGAGTTTTGTAGTGATGATGAGTATTATTGCTATTTTTGCTGTGATGAATTTAAACACTCTATCGTCAATCCAATCGACGTCTGTAAAGATGAGTCAAACAGAAAAGAAAATTGACTCGATTAAATTAGAAAATAGCGAATTATCAAATGAGGTAAGTAGCTTATCGACACCGGAGCGCATTATGAAGAAGGCAAAAGCTTTAGGCTTAACATCTGATTCGAAAGTGAAGGTAGTGTCAGGAGAATGACAAAACGTAAACGACAAAGTGTATTCGGAAATCGATGGGGAGCCTTTTTAATGCTAGGCATTTTTGGGCTCCTTTTTCTATTGATGTTTGTAAGGATTGCCTTAATCCAAGCGACAGGTTCAGCGGAAGGCCGTGATTTGGCCGCCTCGGTAGCGAAAAAACATACAAAGCAGGAAAATTTATCTGCGACACGCGGAAAGATTATGGACCGTAATGGCTCGATTATTGCGGAAGATGAACAACGCTATAAAATGTATGCCATTATTACGCCCGAGATTTCAAAAGATTTAAAAGAAGATTATCACGTCGTAGATGTCGATAAGACAGCACGCGTGCTTTCAAAATATATTGATTTATCGCCAGCTGAAATTCGTGAAATTATCGTGAAGGCTCAAAAGGCTGATCGATATCAAGTTGAGTTTAATAAGGCAGGACGCAATCTGCCGAATAGTGTAAAAAAGAAAATTGAAGCAGAAGAGTTACCAGGCATTAATTTCGAGACGCAACTTGTTCGCTTTTATCCGAATGGCATTTTCGCATCCAATTTAGTAGGGATTGTCAAGGAAGAGGAAGTTCGTGATAAAGAGACACAGTTATTTACACGTAAAGTAAGTGGAGAGATGGGCATTGAACGCACGTACAACGATGAATTATCGGGTACGAACGGAAAACTTGAATATGAAAGTGACTTCTGGGGTCGTTTATTACCGATGAAGGATGAAACAATCGTACCGGCCAAAGACGGTCAAAATATTTATCTAACGCTTGATAAAATGATTCAAAGCTTTTTAGAAGATTCTATGTCAGAGGTGCAAAAGAAATACAATCCTGAATCGATGATGGCCATTGTAGCCGATCCTAAAACAGGTCGTATTTTAGCAATGTCACAGCGCCCAACGTTTAACTTAAAAACGCGTGAAGGCTTAGAAAATAGCTGGGCGAACTATTTAACAGAACAAACGATTGAACCGGGCTCGACAATGAAAACTTTTACACTTGCAACAGCAATCGAAAATGGTAACTGGGAGCCAAATGCCACATTCCAATCAGGTCAATACAAAGTATATGATGCGACGATTCGTGATAGTAATCAGCGTGGTTGGGGTCGCATTACTTATTTAGAAGGGATTCAACGCTCTTCAAATGTAGGGATGGCGAACTTACTAAAACGAATTGGTCCTGAAAAATTTATGGATTCATTGAAAACATTTGGTTTTGGTACGAAGACGGGAATTGATTTACCTGGTGAAGTGTCGGGTAAATTGTTAAATCAATACCCAATCAATGTTGTCACAACGGCCTATGGTCAAGGGTCAACGGTGACGCCAATTCAAATGATTCAAGCCTATTCAGCCATTGCGAATGATGGCAAAATGATGCAGCCGTATGTCATTGAAAAAATTGTCGACCCTAACACTGGTAAAACGGTTGAGCAACATGAACCGACTGTTAAAGGCCAGCCAATTTCAGCAGAAACGGCTAAAGAAGTACGTGAGACATTAGCAACAACCGTTACATCCGAACACGGAACGGCTCAAAAATTTGCGAGTGAAGATTATACAGTAACCGGTAAAACGGGTACCGCACAAATTCCTAAAGCGGGTGGCGGCTATTCATGGGGGAAAAATCAATTCCTGTATTCCTTCTTAGGTAGTGCCCCGGCAGATGATCCAGAACTAGTGATGTACATTGCTGTTAAGAAACCGAAGCTCGGCGAAAAATATGTTGGCTCAGATCCAACGTCAGAAGTATTTAATTCCGTCATGGACCGTAGTTTAAAATATTTAAATGTTGAGCCGGAAGAAGTAGAACGTGCAGAGGATGTAGAAGTGAGCGACTATGTAGCATTAGGCGTTGAAGATGCGACACAGGAATTAGCAGCTCAAAAATTAACACCAATTATACTCGGTGAGAATGGTACGCAAATTGTGCAACAATATCCAGAAAAAGGCGAAATAGTATTAGAGGGTGCACGTCTGTTCTTGAAAACAGATAGCGATATCATTCAGCTACCTTCGTTTAAAGGCTGGTCACTGCGTGATGTATTAACCTATCAGTCACTTAGTGGTCATCAGTTTACGATAAAAGGAGAAGGCTTTGTGACAACACAGTCACTGCCAGAAGGCACAACATTAGATGCCGATTCAAAACTAACCCTTACGTTAAAGCAAACGGATGCAAAAAGTACAAAAAAAACAAAAAAATAGTCGTTTAGGCGACAGTTATATGTCAGGAAATTTAAAACCGTGCCCACGCTCGGTTTTTTCCTGTTTCATATTGAAAATGAACAATGTTATCGCTTAGTCATAATTGTGATGAATTTGTAAAGGGCTTTTCTAGAAAAAACCTTTTAATTTTAAAGTGAAACTACTATGATAGATAACGTATTTAAAAGTTTAAAAGGAGCAATAAAAACATGTCAGCATCATTAGTTTTCTTGACGTTAATCGTCGCATTCGCCATTTCAGCGATTCTTGCACCGATGTTAATCCCTGCATTACACCGCTTGAAATTTGGTCAAAGCATTCGTGAGGAAGGTCCAAAATCTCACATGAAAAAAGCAGGTACACCTACAATGGGTGGTATCATCTTCTTAATTTCAATTATTTTAACAACATTAATTATCGGGGCAGGGAAGGGCTTAATTTCAGCAGAATCTGTTGCATTATTAATCGTTCTTCTTGGCTTTGGTATCGTTGGTTTCCTAGATGACGGAATGAAAGTATTTTTCAAACGTAATTTAGGACTAACGTCGATTCAAAAATTAATTTTACAAATCATCATTTCAATCGTAGCGTACTTCTTAATTACGAATGTTGGTGGTTTTGAAAATGCACTACACATTCCATTCACAGATAGCTCAATTCATTTAGGATGGGTATATGTATTATTCATGATTTTCTGGTTAGTTGGCTTCTCAAACGCTGTGAACTTAACAGATGGTCTAGATGGTCTCGTATCAGGTACAGGAGCTGTTGCTTTCTTAGCGTATGCCATTATCGCATTCGTACAAGAACAGTATGATTTAGCTGTTTTCGCCTTTGCGGTAGCAGGTTCATTATTAGGTTTCCTTATCTTCAACAAAAACCCAGCGAAAGTCTTCATGGGGGATACAGGCTCATTAGCACTTGGTGGCGCTTTAGCGACGTTATCAATTTTAACGCATCAAGAAATTTTATTATTAATTATCGGCCTTGTATTCGTAGTAGAAACAGCTTCTGTTATGATCCAAGTAGCGGTATTTAAAAAAACAGGGAAACGTGTATTTAAAATGACCCCAATTCATCACCACTTCGAATTATCTGGCTGGTCAGAGTGGCGCGTTGTGCTTACATTCTGGGGCGTTGGAGTAATCGTAGCAGTGATTGCAGTGGTTGCGGAGGTTTTATAGGATGAAAAAAATAACAATGTTCGAACATAAAAAAGTATTAGTATTAGGCTTAGCAAAAAGTGGCGTGGCAGCAGCGGAATTATTACACAAATTAGGCGCATTTGTAACGGTCAATGACTCAAAACCATTTGAGGACAATGACGATGCAAAACGTCTTTTAGAGCAAGGTATGCATGTGATTTGTGGTCGTCACCCAGAAGATTTACTTGATGAGGGCTTCGAAGTCGTTGTCAAAAACCCAGGGATTCCTTATTCAAATATCATCGTTAAAGATGCAATTGAACGTGGCATTCCGGTATGGACCGAGGTGGAATTAGCTTATCTAGTAAGTGAAGCACCAATGATTGGGATTACTGGTTCAAATGGTAAAACAACGACAACAACATTGTTATTTAATATTTTGAACGAAGGTAATAAAAAACCATTAATCGCTGGCAATATCGGTACGGTCGCTTGTGGCGTTGCTGAAAAAGCACAGCAAGACAATGTCATCGTCACGGAATTATCATCATTCCAACTAATGGGCACAAATGAATTTAAACCGCATATTGCGATTTGGACGAATTTATTTGAAGCACATATCGATTACCACGGCACAATGGAAGAATATGCGAAAGCAAAATTCAATGTAACGCGTAACCAAGATGAGCAAGACTTCTTAATCTATAATGCAGACCAAGAAATCGTATCATCATATGCGGCGAAATCAAAAGCACAAAAAATTCCATTTTCATCAACACGCATCCTTGAACAAGGGATTAGCTGTGATGCTGACAATATTTACTGGAATGGAGAAGTGCTAATGGCGCGCGACATGATTGCGCTACCAGGTAAGCATAATGTTGAAAATGCGATGTGTGCGATTGCAGCAGCAAAATTACTTGATACACCACAACAAGCGATGGAACACGTTCTAGCGACATTTGCGGGCGTAGAACACCGTACACAATTTGTGACAACGTGGAATGGTCGTAAATTTTACAATGACTCAAAAGCGACAAATACACTTGCAACACGCAGTGCCTTGTCAGCCTTCAAACAACCAATTGTGTTACTAGCAGGTGGTTTGGATCGCGGACATTCATTCGAAGAATTGCGTGAATTTATGCCAAATGTTCATGCCGTTGTCGTATCAGGTGAAACAGCGGAACGTTTTGCAGAATTTGCGAAGTCTTGTGGTATTGAAACAATTGAACGTGCTGAGTGGATTGAAGATGCTGTAGAAAAAGCATATGCCGTTTCAAACGAAGGTGATGTTATTTTACTATCACCAGCATGTGCAAGTTGGGATCAATATTCTCGCTTTGAAGTACGTGGCGAGCGCTTCGTCAAAGCAGTAGAGGCGTTACAGCAATAAACGAAGAAAGAAGTGAGTAGCACATGGAGAAAATTATCGAATTTTCTAAGTTGCAAGAGGCCGCTAATGATACGACTTCGTCAAACAAGCCGAAGAAAAAAAAGCGTCCACCCAAAAAGATGAACAAGCATACGAAAAAGTTTGCCATCATTATGAGTATCCTTGCGGTGTGTCTGCTCGCACTTCTTTACTTACAATTGCCGATTAGCCATATCGACAACGTAACGGTGAAAGGCGCAACGTTAAAGTCAGCGGAGTATTATGAGCAGCAAAGTGATTTACATGCTGGGGACTCGCTTTGGGGTTATAAAAATCGTGTTATTGAAAAACGATTGTCACAAGAAAAAACAGTAAAAAAAGCAGTTGTCAGTCGTGTGTGGCCAAGTGATATTCATGTAAAAATTACGGAGTATAAGCCAGTTGCATATGTCCGTGATAGTACGAACCGTATTGAATATGTATTGGAAAATGGAGTGATTTTACCGACACCAAAAGATATTACTGAAATTGATATGCCGATTATGACGGGTTTCAGCAATGAAGAAAAGCGTCAAAATGCGGTGAAACAATTGAGTCAACTAGATGCTGAGTTGCTTCATTCCATTTCGGAAATCTCACCAAATACTGAAAAGAAATATGGTGAATATGCGAAGCTTTATATGACGGATGGTAATATCGTCTACATCGATGTTAAAAATTTAGCATATAAGCTCCAGTACTATCCGGCAATGGTGCAACGTGCGAAAAAAGGTGGCACTCAAAAAGGCGTCTATAACATGGAGGTTGCCAATTCATTTAAGAAGTATTAAAAATAATGAATTTGTGAATATTTCCTGCTGTGGCGTGTAATCTTTTGAAAAATATGAAATAATACGGAGTATACAGTGTTTCTATATAAGAAATGTAGGGAAAAGGTATAGCGAATTTCATACTAAAAAGTTGTTTTTCATACTATCTTTAGACAATAAAAAAGTTTTGCAATAAACTATAAGGTAATAAAAAATCATTTTATAAGGAGGTGCCTTAATGGGTGAACCAGAAGTATATGTATCATTAGATATTGGTTCTACATCTGTAAAATGTATTATTGGCGAAGTCAGTGATGAGGCCGTACACATTATTGGTGTAGGAAATGCGAAATCTACAGGCATTCGTAAAGGAAGCATTGTGGATATTGATGCGACAGTACAATCGATAAAACGTGCAGTGGACCAAGCTGAACGAATGATCGGTATGTCTATACATAAGGTCATTTTAGGAATTCCAGCAGCTCATGTGATGCTTCAAGATACAAAGGGCGTCGTAGCTGTCGTGAAGAACGATGAAAATCGTGAGATTACGTCTGATGATGTAAACCGCGTATTAGACGCTGCTCAGATGATGTCTCTTTCACCAGATCGTGAGCATATTAATTTAGTACCTCGCTATTACACAGTAGATAGCGTATCAGAAATTAAAGATCCTCGCGGCATGCTAGGCATTCGACTTGAAGTAGATGCAACGATGATTACAACATCTAAAACGGTGTTACACAATGTCTTACGTTGTGTAGAAAAAGCAGGCTTAGATATCCAAGAAATTTACTTGCAACCGTTAGCATCGGGCACATTTGCGTTAACAAAAGATGAACGAAATCGTGGAACGACATTGATTGATATCGGTGGCGAAACAACGACAATCGCAGTCTTTAAAGACGATCAATTACTACATGCATCGGTTATTCCAGTAGGTGGCGAAAATATTACGAAGGATTTATCACTCGTACTGCGCACATCGACGGAGCAAGCTGAAAAAATCAAACTAGAATATGGTCATGCTTATTTCAATGAAGCATCGGATAATGAAGTTTTCGATGTGCCTGTCATTGGGGCAGATGCAAAAGAACAATTTAGCCAACGCTATATTTCTGAAATTATTAGTATGCGTCTTGAAGAGCTGTTCGAATTGATTTTAGATGAATTCTATCGTCAAAATCTTTCAGGCTTACCAGGTGGTGTCGTATTAACAGGTGGCGTTGCTAAATTAGAAGGTATCGCACAACTCGCACGTGATTGTCTACAAACGCGTGTCCGTATTGCAGCACCTCAATATATTGGCGTTCGTGACCCTGAATACACATCAGCTGTGAATTTAATTCGTTATGCACACGCTGATAATCAGTTTTACAATAAATACGAAGGTGATTTCAATCAACCTTCAAATGATATGATGTTAGGTACAGCACAACCATCGCATGAACAAGAGCAAATGGAGTACCAACAACCAGCACCACGAGATGATTATGAAGAAACAAATCATCAACCAAAAGAAAAATTCAGCGATAAAGTAAAGAAAATCTTCAAAGGGATTTTAGACTAATTAACGTTTCATAACGATAGATAGTGACTGAAGAAATAGGAGGAATAGAGATGATTGGTTTCGAACAGAACGAAAACCCACTAGCAGTAATTAAAGTTATTGGTGTTGGTGGCGGCGGTAACAACGCAGTAAACCGAATGATTGAACATGGGGTACAAGGTGTAGAATTTATCGCAGTTAATACCGACGCACAAGCATTATTAACATCACAAGCAGATATTAAATTACAAATCGGGGATAAACTAACTCGTGGTTTAGGCGCAGGTGCCAACCCTGAAGTAGGTAAAAAAGCTGCTGAAGAAAGCAAAGAACAACTAGAAGAAACACTACAAGGCGCTGATATGGTATTCGTCACTGCAGGTATGGGTGGCGGTACTGGTACTGGGGCAGCCCCTGTTATCGCTCAAATTGCTCGTGATTTAGGCGCATTAACAGTAGGTGTTGTTACACGCCCATTCTCATTCGAAGGCCGTAAACGTCAATCTCAAGCATTAGCGGGTACTGCAACGATGAAAGAAGCTGTAGATACATTAATCGTTATTCCAAACGACCGTCTATTAGAAATCGTTGATAAAAATACACCAATGCTTGAAGCATTCCGTGAAGCGGATAACGTATTACGCCAAGGTGTCCAAGGTATTTCAGATTTAATCGCTGTACCTGGTTTAATCAACCTTGACTTTGCCGATGTGAAAACAATCATGTCTAACAAAGGTTCAGCACTGATGGGTATTGGGATTGCAACGGGTGAAAAACGCGCAGAAGAAGCAGCGAAAAAAGCCATTTCAAGTCCATTACTTGAAACATCCATTGCCGGAGCGAAAGGTGTATTATTAAACATCACTGGTGGCTCAAGCCTAAGCTTATTTGAAGTCCAAGAAGCAGCGGACATCATCTCAAGTGCTGCTGCACCAGACGACGATGAAAATATCATCTTCGGTGCCGTAATCAATGATAACTTAAAAGATGAAATCATCGTGACAGTTATCGCGACAGATTTCTCTGAAACACATAATGCGTATCCAAATGGTCAAGGTGGTAGCCAACGTCCAGTGCAACCATCACGCCCAGCTCCACAACAAACGCACCAACAACCTGTACAACAAACGCAACAACCTGTACAGCATCAATATGAGCAACCTATGCAACAAACACAGCCTCAACAAACACAACAACAACAGTCTCAACAAGACGAATTAGAAATCCCAACATTCTTACGTAATCGTAACCGTCGTAATCGCTAGAATGTTTTGAGTGGAATGAGTGTTAGCTTATTTCCTTCAAGGGATTTAATAAAAAAAGCAGGAATCGTGTCTATTGCGATTCCTGCTTTTTTATCTGTTAAAATTTTGTTACACAATTTTAATGTTTTTGATGAATTGCCATCGGGAATAGACGATAGTATGAATAGATTTTGCTTAAATCTTCGTGGTTCATGGGAATTTATTGATTAATATGGCTGTGCTTGATAAAATGAAAATAATATGATAAACAAGTAACTTGAAAAGCTGGGATTAATCATGACACGAATTATTGATAACTTACAACGTATACAACAAAATATCGATGCAGCTTGCGCGAAAGTAGGGCGCAATCCTGAAGAAGTAACGATTATTGCGGTTACAAAACAAGTCACAACAGCGCGTGCCGAGGAAGCACTTGCGGCAGGGATTCATCATCTAGGTGAAAATCGCCCTGAACCATTACTTGAAAAGCAAGAAACCATTACAGATGGTGCAGTTTGGCATTATATTGGCTCATTACAGACACGTAAAGTACGTAAAGTATTAGATACTGTTGATTTCATCCATTCATTAGATCGATTAAGTTTAGCGGAAGAAATTAATAAACGTGCAACCAAAACAGTAAATTGCTTCGTCCAAGTAAACGTATCGGGCGAAGATTCTAAGCATGGCTTAGCGGTACAAGAAGTTGAGCCTTTTATTGAACAACTGAAAGCATATGACCATATTCGCGTTGTCGGTTTAATGACAATGGCGCCGAATACAGAAGACGACACAATCATTCGAAATACATTTAAAGGACTAAAAGAGCTTCAATTATCACTCGCTGCAAAACAATATGAGCATGCGCCTTGCACCGAATTGTCGATGGGCATGTCACACGACTATGCAATCGCCGTCGAAGAGGGATCTACATACGTTCGTATTGGTACAGCTTTAGTTGGACTCGACTGATAGGAGGATTCCGCAATGAAAAACTTTTTAAAAGACTTTTTCTATTTAGATAATCGCGATGATGAATTTGATGAAGAAGAAGTAGCACAGCCGAAACAACAAGCAAGACCACAACAGCAACAACCACAGCAGCAACAGCGTCCACAACAAGTACAGCAGCTAAAACAGCAGCCTGTACCTCAACAAATGGCAACACCACGTAAGGTGCAACAGCCTGTACAACGTAAAACACAGCAAGTAGCATCAAATCTACCACCTCAACAAGTAGCACAAATGCAAGTTGTGGAAAAAAAAGCTAATAATGTCGTGAGCATGAATCGTACAACAAAGGTCAATTTATTTGAGCCTCGTATGTATTCAGAAGCGCAAAATATTGCGGATTGCATTCGCAATAAAAAATCTGCGGTTGTTAATTTACAACGTATTGATAAAGAAAATGGGAAGCGTATTATTGATTTTCTAAGTGGTACAGTATTCGCACTAGACGGTGAAATAAAAAAAATTGGTATCGATATTTTCTTATGTACGCCAGATAATGTTGAAATCGATGGTGCGATTTCAGAATACTATTACGAAGAAGATAAGTACTAGGCTACCACTAAGGAGAGAAAAGTACACGCATGGATATTATTGCTTTAGCATTTCAAGTTTATTCATTCGCCATTATTATTTACATTTTAATGAGCTGGCTTCCAGGGTTGCAAGAATCAAAGTTTGGTGAAATTTTATCAAAAATCGTAGAACCGTATTTATCGATTTTCCGTAAGATTATTCCACCGATTGGTATGATTGATATTTCACCAATCATTGCGTTATTAGCATTGAACTTTATTCAAATAGGCTTATACCGTGTGTTGAGCTATATTTTATAAACTAGTCAGTCTATCATTATGTACTAAATAAGGCTCCTCGCGCATTGGCGTAAGGAGTTTTTGTTTTTTAGAAAGGAAGAAAAAATGGATCATCTACTACAACATTTTAGACCCGATGAGCATGAGTTTATTGAGCAAGTGCTTGAATGGAAGCGTCAAGTGGAAGATTTTTATGCGCCAAAAACAACACCTTTTTTAGATCCACGTCAGCGAACGATTGTACAATCTCTTATTGGTACAAATGGCGATACACAAGTAGCGTTTCATGGTGGCTTTAGTGATTATTCAGAGCGTCAGCGTGCATTAATATACCCGAGCTATGTGGAGCCAGTGGCAGATGAGTTTCAGTTTGCGATGCTTTCTGTACGCTATCCATCTAAATTTGTGCAACTAAAACATCCTGATGTTCTAGGCGCATTACTTAGCTTAGGGTTAGAACGCGCAAAATTCGGGGATATAAGAGTGGGGACGGACATTGTGCAGTTTGTTGTAGCACGCGAGGTAGCAGACTATGTACGTGCCAATTTAACATCAATCGCGAAAAGCAAGGTGACTGTGCAAGAAGTAGATTCCTCAACAACACTACTTCCTGCAACAGAAGAATGGCAGGAGTCCGTAATCACGGCTTCATCACTCCGCCTTGATACAGTCATTGCCTCAAGCTATCCAGCCATTTCACGTCAAAAAGCCGCGTTATATATTGAGTCTGGCAAAGTGAAAGTAAACTATGCAGTGCGTGAACAAACGTCCTTTGAATTACATGAGGCAGATTTAATTTCGATTCGTGGTGTCGGTCGTTTATTTATTGAATCGATAGAAGGTCGCACAAAGAAAGAAAAACTACGCCTAAAAATTGGTAAAATGGAACGGAAATAACTTTGTTTTGCCGTTTTACAGATGAAGTTCTGTCAAAAGAACGGTATAATAATGAATAAGTTGAACTTGCAGATAAAAGGAGAGATAGTATGCCGTTATCACCACTTGATATACATAATAAAGAATTTGACCGCTCATTCCGTGGATACAACGAGGACCAGGTTAATGAATTTATGGAACAAGTAATGAAAGATATGGATCTTGTGTTAAAAGAAAAAAGTGAGCTAGAAGCCCGTCTTGCATCAGCGCATGATCAGTTAGGCCATTATAGCTCACTAGAGGATACACTTCAAAAATCAATTATTGTCGCACAAGAGGCGGCAGAAGAAGTCCGTCGCAATTCACAAAAAGAAGCAAAACTAATCGTGAAAGAGGCTGAAAAAAACGCAGACCGTATCGTTAATGAAGCATTAGCGAAAGCACGTACAGTGGCACTTGAAATCGAAGAACTGAAAAAACATTCAAAAGTATTCCGTAATCGTTTCAAAATGATTGTGGAAGCACAACTGGATTTAATCGAGTCAGAAGACTGGGATCACTTAATGGAATATGAAATTAAAGTGCCTGATGTCGATAATGTCGAAGCGATTGAATTACCAGACGAAGAATAACCGCTTGACGTTCTGGTCGCAATTTTCTATAATTGCAACATATGAATGAAAAGCACTGATAGAGACAGTAAACTTTATGCTGCAGTATAGCGATTCGAGGATGGTGAGAGCTCGAACGGTACAGATAAGGTTGAAGATCACTCTTGAGCTAGATTGCTGAACTTTAGTAAGCCGTCTCGTTACCACCGCGTTAAGGTGTTCTTAAGTGGCATGGTCTAACTATGCAATTAGGGTGGTACCGCGAGTTAACTTCTCCTCGTCCCTTGTTTGGGGCGAGGAGTTTTTTTATGGATTAATTTTGAGGAGGAATTACGAATGGCTGAATACAAAAAAACGTTATTAATGCCGAAAACAGATTTCCCAATGCGCGGAAACTTACCAAATATGGAACCAAAAATGCAAGAGAAATGGGCAGAAATGGATATCAATGCGAAAGTGCTTGAACGTACAAAAGACCGCACACCATTTGTGTTACATGATGGACCTCCATATGCAAACGGTGATATCCACATGGGTCACGCATTAAACAAAGTATTAAAAGATATGATTAACCGCCATCGTTCAATGACAGGCTACTATGTACCATATGTTCCAGGTTGGGATACACATGGTCTACCAATTGAACAAGCATTAACAAATAAAGGACATGACCGTAAAAAAATGTCGATCGCAGAATTCCGCGAACTTTGTAAAGATTATGCATTAGAGCAAGTTAGTAACCAACGTGAACAATTCAAACGTATCGGCGTACGCGGTGACTGGGAAAACCCATACATCACATTACGTCCAGAATTTGAAGCACGTCAAATTGGCGTATTCGGCGATATGGCGAAAAAAGGCTATATCTACAAAGGATTAAAACCAGTTTATTGGTCTCCATCTTCTGAATCTGCATTAGCAGAAGCAGAAATCGAATACAAAGACATCAAATCACCATCAATCTTCGTAGCATTTAAAGTAGAAGATGGTAAAGGTGTTTTAAATAATGACGAAGAAATCGTTATCTGGACAACAACGCCTTGGACATTACCAGCGAACTTAGGTATTTCTGTAAATCCTGAATTCACATATGTTGTAGTAAAAGTAAACGACCGCAAATTCGTTGTTGCAAAAGATTTACTAAATTCAGTAGCAGAAAAAATCGGCTGGGAAGATGTACAAATCGACCGTGAAATCAACGGTGCGGAATTAGAAAACATCACAGCAAAACACCCATTATTCGATCGTACATCTCTTGTGATGCTTGGCGATCACGTAACACTTGAAGCTGGTACCGGCTGCGTACACACAGCACCTGGACATGGTGAGGATGATTACCAAGTTGGGAAACGTTACGGCTTAGAAATCCTTTCAGTTGTAGATAACCGTGGTGTATTAACAGAAGCTGCTGGCGAATTCGCTGGTCAATTTTATGACAAAGCAAATAAACCAATCTGTGAAAAATTAGAAGAACTTGGCGCATTACTAAGCCTAACATTCTTCGAACACTCATACCCACATGATTGGCGTACGAAAAAACCAGTTATCTTCCGCGCAACACCACAATGGTTTGCATCAATTGATTCATTCCGTCCAGAATTATTACAAGCAATCCGCGACACGAACTTCACACCTGAATGGGGCGAAACACGTCTATTCAATATGATTCGTGACCGTGGTGACTGGTGTATCTCTCGTCAACGTGCATGGGGTGTTCCAATCCCTGTATTCTACGCTGAAAACGGCGAAGAAATCATTACAGAAGAAACAATCGCGCACGTACAACAATTATTCCGTGAACACGGTTCAAATATCTGGTTCCAAAAAACAGCTAAAGAATTACTTCCTGAAGGATTTACACATGCGGGCTCTCCAAATGGCGAATTCTCTAAAGAAAACGACATCATGGACGTATGGTTCGACTCAGGTTCTTCTCACCAAGGTGTATTAGCTGAACGTGGTATGAGCTACCCTGCAGACCTTTACTTAGAAGGTTCTGACCAATACCGTGGTTGGTTCAACTCATCATTAATCACATCAGTAGCGGTTAATGGCTATGCACCATACAAAGGTTTATTATCACATGGTTTCGTATTAGATGGCGATGGCCGTAAAATGTCGAAATCACTTGGTAACATCATCGCACCAGCGAAAATCATGCAACAATACGGTGCAGATATCTTACGTATGTGGGTAGCTTCAGTAGACTATACTGCAGATGTTCGTATCTCAATGGATATGTTAAAACAAGTTTCTGAAATGTACCGTAAAGTACGTAACACTTTAAAATTCGTTCATGGTAACTTAGAAGATTTCAATGCAGAAACAGACTATGTTGCATACGAAGATTTACGTGAAGTAGATCAATACATGTATATGGAACTTCAAAAATTAATCAAAACAGTGCGCGTAGCATATGATTCATATGAATTCGCAACAGTTTATAAAGCAGTAAACAACTTTATCGCAACAGAACTAAGCTCATTCTACTTAGACATTGCGAAAGATGTTGTCTATGTAGAAGCACCAAATAGCCACGCGCGTCGTGCAATGCAATCCGTTATGTACGATACATTAAATGCATTAGTGAAATTACTTGCACCAATCATTCCTCACACAGCGGATGAAATGTTTGGTTATATGGCTTGGACAACAGAGGAATCTGTACAATTAACAGATATGCCAGATGCTGTTGAAAAAGAAAACTTCGCTGCATTAACTGAAAAATGGACAAAAATCATGGCTGTTCGTGATGTAGTTCTAAAATCATTAGAAGAAGCACGTACAGCAAAAGTTATCGGTAAATCATTAGAAGCAAAAGCAACCGTTTACGCAGATGCAGCAACAAAAGCTGTTCTTTCTGATGCATCAATCGATTTCGCACAAATGATGATTGTATCTGAATTTGTGTTAGATGACCTTGCAAACGCAACAGAAGAATGTGTGAAAACAGAAACTGTAGCCGTAGCGGTTGTTAAAGCTGAAGGCGAAAAATGTGCACGTTGCTGGACAATTGATGAAACAGTTGGTCACAACGAAAAACATCCAGACCTTTGCGAACGCTGTGCAAGCGTTGTGGAAGAAAACTTTGCAGACGTTGATTTAGAAGCAAAATAATTTTTTATCTTTACAAAAAAGAATCGTACATTGTACGGTTCTTTTTTTATGCTTATGGAATTCGCTAATCGTTCAATTTGTTCTCGTATCAATATGTGGTAAAATAGGTTAGATTCATGGAAAACGGAGGATACGTCACGTGTTTAAATATTATTTAATTGCACTCTTTGTCATTATTGTTGACCAGCTGACGAAATGGGGCATTGTGAAAAACATGACAGAGGGCCAAGAAATCGTTGTTTGGGACCCTATTTTTTCACTTTACTCACATCGTAACCAAGGCGCAGCATGGGGTATGATGCAAGGCAAAATAGGTTTATTTACAATCATTACGGTGGTTGTGATTATCGCGATCATTTATTACTTCCACAAAGAAGGAAAAGGCAAGCCGCTATTTGCGACGAGCCTAATGCTGCTTCTAGGCGGCGCAATTGGGAACTTCATCGACCGCTTAACGCGCGGCGAAGTAGTGGACTTTGCAAGCTTTTGGATTCCAGTAATCGACTACGATTTCCCAATCTTTAATATTGCAGATATGGCGCTGACATTTGGCGTAATTTTAATGATTATTTATGTATTATTTTTTGAAGGAAAACAAGGAAAGGTGAAGAAATAATTTTATGACTGAAAATTTTATAGTACAAGCAGATACTGCCGGAAACCGCATTGATAAAGCAATAGCATCAATGCAAGAAAAGTGGTCTCGTACGCAAATTCAAAACTTTGTTGAAGAGGGACATTTACTCGTTAACGGAGAAAAAGTAAAAAAAACATATAAAGTAAAAGAGCATGACCATATTAGCGTGGATGAGCCAGAAGCTGAACCACTTGAAATCATCGCAGAAGATTTAGCGTTAGAAATCGTTTATGAAGATGAAGATGTTTTAGTTGTTAACAAACCAAAAGGTATGGTTGTACACCCAGCACCAGGCCATGCAACAGGCACATTAGTAAATGGTTTAATGCATCACTGTAACGACCTATCAGGCATTAATGGTGTCATGCGCCCTGGTATCGTTCACCGTATCGATAAAGATACATCGGGTCTATTAATGGTCGCTAAAAATGATATGGCGCATGAAAAACTTGTTCAACAACTTGTTGATAAAACAGTAACACGTCGCTACACAGCACTTGTACATGGTCATATTCCACATGACAAAGGAACAATCGATGCACCAATCGGTCGTGACCAAAAAAATCGTCAAAGACAAGCCGTTGTCGATAACGGTAAGCACGCTGTGACACACTTCCAAGTAACAGGCCGCTTTGGTGTAGATTACACAGTAATTGAATGCCGTCTTGAAACAGGCCGTACACACCAAATTCGTGTGCATATGAACTATATTGGCTATCCACTTGTTGGGGATCCAAAATACGGACCGAAGAAAACAATGGATATTGGTGGCCAAGCACTACATGCGGGCGTTTTAGGTTTTGTGCACCCACGCACAAATGAGTACTTAGAGTTCTCTGCACCAATACCTGCTGATTTTGAAGCGTTATTAGCTCGTTTAGGCAGCGAATACGAAAATTAACAAATAGGCTGTTGACACTTTAAGTCATGAAGGTCTATAATTGTGTCAGTGAAAATCTTAATATTCACCTTTTAAAGACAGTCCAGAGAGGCTGAGAAGGGATGCGAAGAATGTGGGATTACTGCGTCGAGTTATGCAGTTTATTTGACATATCTATCAGTATACCTATACAACCTCTTGGGCCTTATGCTCAAGAGGTTTTTTTATTGAAAGAAAGGAGGCAGTTCCAGTTGACAAAGAAGGCCGACATTTTAGATGAAGCAGCGATGAACAGAGCGCTAACTCGTATCGCACATGAAATTATCGAACGCAACGAAGGAATCGATAACGTCATTTTAGTAGGAATTAAAACGCGCGGTGCATACTTAGCGAAGCGCCTGTCACAAAAAATCAATACGATTGAGAAAAAGGAAATTCGTGCAGGAGAGTTAGACATTTCTCTGTACCGCGATGATCTTTCAACAAAAACATTGAATGGTGAAGCGACAGTACAGCAGGTCGATATTACACACGATTTGACAAACCAAACCGTCGTACTAGTTGATGATGTACTGTACACAGGTCGTACAGTTCGCGCAGGAATGGATGCGGTTATGGATATTGGACGTCCGTCACAAATTCAACTAGCCGTACTAGTTGACCGAGGCCACCGCGAGTTACCAATTCGCGCGGACTTCGTAGGGAAAAACATCCCGACGGCAAGCCACGAACGCGTCGTTGTCCACATGGTAGAAGTAGACGACGAAGATTTAGTAGCAATTTACGAGTAGGTAGAAGCAAAGAAGGAAGTTGAAAGATATGTCAAATCAAACTGTTTTAGATATCAATGACAAACCAAAAGGCAGTCAATTAATTACATTAAGTTTACAACATATGTTCGCAATGTTTGGATCAACGATTTTAGTGCCAACATTGACAGGGCTCTCACCAGCTATCGCCCTTTTAACGAGTGGTATCGCAACATTATTTTTCTTATTAATAACACGTTTTCAAGTGCCAGCCTATTTAGGCTCATCATTTGCCTTTATTGCTCCTATCTTAGTAGCAACGAAAGCTGCGGGTGGCCCTGGTGGAGCAATGATTGGCGCAATGGCAGTCGGGATCGTATACGGGATTGTGTCGCTATTAATCTGGAAAACAGGTTATAAATGGATTTTACGCATTTTACCGCCAATCGTCGTAGCCCCTGTTATTATGGTTATCGGCTTAGCGTTAGCGGGCACAGCAGTTGACATGGCAATGAATGAAACACTAGATAACGGCACGAAAGTATATCATGCATCGTACTTTGTTATCGCACTCATTACACTAGCAGCAGCGATTATCGTCAACAACTTTGTAAAAGGTGTTGTCAGCACGATGCCAATCTTAATCGGCTTGATTGTCGGCTATATTGCGGCCCTTATTTCAGACCAAATTGCAGGTACAAGTTTTATTAACTTCACTGCAGTAACAGAAGCAGCGTGGATTGCTTCACCAGACTTCTTAATTCCTGGTATAGATTATGACTTCAAGGTAACGTCGACGTTGCTACTTGCAATGGTACCAATCGTCATCGTGACAATCTCAGAGCATATTGGACACCAACTTGTTTTAGGGAAAGTCGTACACCGCAATTTCATTAAAAGTCCAGGGCTTCACCGTTCATTACTAGGTGATGGCTTCGGTACACTAATTTCATCTCTAATCGGTGGTCCACCAAAAACAACGTACGGTGAAAATATCGGCGTACTTGTTTTAACACGCGTCTTCAGCGTATGGGTAATCGGTGGTGCAGCAGTGTTTGCCGTCTTACTGTCCTTCTCAGGAAAGCTAATGGCTTTAGTAAGTACAATTCCAACACCAGTGCTTGGGGGCGTATCGATCTTACTATTCGGTATCATCGCATCAAGCGGGCTACGCATGCTAGTCGAAAACAAGATTGATTTCGACCACAGTCGTAACCTTGTGATTGCATCAGTTATTCTAATCTTAGGTATCGGCGGCGGTAAGCTCTTATGGGAAAACGCATTCGGTATTAAAGGATATGACTTTGCAATCGAAGGTATGGCACTAGCGGCAATCGTCGGTGTCCTACTAAACATCATCTTACCGGGTAAAGCGCAGCCAGACCTTGAGCTGTTAGCAGACGAAAAAAAAGAACAACAACTTAATAAGAATTAAACAGCATTACCTTTTAAGGGTTGCCCAGAGAGGCACAGAAGGGTCAATACTACAGCTAAGAGGGGCGTACTCGCATACCTCTACTGTAATATCCTTCCTCCGCCTCCTTAAAATAACTAAGGAGGCTTTTTTATTAAAATCTCGACTGTGAGCGAGAATAAATTTGGAGGCACTATGATGAAAAATTTACTGTCAATTGAAGAAGTATCTAACGAAGAAATCTATGCGATTTTAAAAAGAGCCGCAGCGTTTGAAGCAGGCGAGCCCACACAACTAGAACAAGACTACTTAGTTGCAAACCTATTTTTTGAACCAAGTACACGTACGAAAACAAGCTTTGAAACGGCTGAGCGCAAAGTTGGCGCTACAGTCATTCCCTTTGAAGCAGGATTTTCAAGTACATTAAAAGGCGAAACACTGTATGACACAGTGAAAACGTTAGAGATGATCGGCATGGACGCAGTAGTCATTCGCCATAAAGATGATGCCTACTACAAGGAATTACTAGAAGGCATCAACGTCTCCGTAATCAATGCAGGTGACGGTGCAGGCCAGCATCCGTCACAATGTCTACTCGATTTATTCACAATTTTCAAAGAGTTCGGCAAATTCGAAGGATTAAATGTTACAATCGTGGGGGATGTGTCCCATAGCCGCGTTGCAAAATCAAACGCATCCGCACTACAAAGACTTGGCGCAAACGTTCACTTTGTTTGCCCGAAAGAATGGCAAGGCGACTACAGCGAGGCACGTCACGATTGGGATGAGTTACTACATACAAGTGATGTCGTCATGTTACTTCGCGTTCAACATGAACGTGATGCCGCATACGACGGTTTTACAACAGAAGGATATCACGCACAATTCGGCTTAACGAAAGAACGTGAACAGCAAATGAAAGATGGCGCCATCATCATGCACCCGGCACCAGTGAATCGCGGAGTAGAAATTGACTCCGATCTCGTTGAGTGTGACCGCTCGCGAATCTTCGAGCAAGTACGCAACGGCGTATTCGTTCGCATGGCTATCGTAGAAACGATCTTAAAGGGGAGAAACTAATGTCAAAATTAATCACAAACATCCAGTTAGTAGATGCAGCAGGGAACTTATCAGCAGGTGAAATTTTAATCGACAATGATGGTAACATCGCAGAAGTTGCGGCAAAAGTATCACAAGCAGCAGACGAAACAATCGATGGTAAAGGCTGCATGGCCTCGCCGGGTTTTGTTGACGTCCATGTTCACCTTCGTGAGCCAGGCTTTGAACATAAAGAAACAATTGAAACAGGAACAGCATCTGCTGCAAAAGGTGGGTTCACAACCATTTGCGCAATGCCAAACACAAAGCCAGTTCCAGACTCAGTTGAAAACTTACAATTAATTAATCGTCTTATCGAGAAAAGCGCTAAAATCCGTGTGCTACCGTACGGTTCACTAACAGTCGCCCAATCAGGTGACGCACGTACAAGCATTAAAGATTTAAAAGACAATGGCGCAGTTGCCTTCTCTGATGACGGTGTCGGCGTACAATTAGCTTCAACAATGTACGAGCAAATGAAAGATGCAGCGGAGCTTGGGGTAGCGGTCGTTGCACACTGTGAAGATAATTCACTTATCTACGACGGTGTTATGCACGAAGGGAAACGTAATCACGAACTAGGCTTGCCTGGGATTCCATCAATTTGTGAATCTGTTCAAATCGCACGTGACGTACTACTTGCTGAAGCAGCTGGTGCACATTATCATGTCTGCCACGTTTCAACAAAAGAATCGGTACGCGCCGTACGCGATGCGAAAAAAGCAGGCATTCGTGTAACTGCTGAAGTTTGTCCACACCATCTAATTTTAGAGGAAATGGACATCCCTTCAGATGATGCAAACTGGAAAATGAATCCACCATTACGTGCGAAGGATGACTGGGAAGCATTACATGAAGGGTTACTTGATGGCACAATCGACTGTATCGCAACGGATCATGCACCACATACGCATGATGAAAAATGCTGCGGTATGGTTGGCGCACCATTCGGCATTGTCGGTTTTGAAACAGCGTTCCCATTACTGTATACACAATTTGTGAAAACAGGAAAATGGACACTGCGCCAACTAATTGATTGGATGACGGTTAAACCGGCACAACTATTCAAATTGCCATACGGTACATTAAATGTCGGCGAATCTGCAGACATCGTACTGATTGACTTAGATAATGAACAAGCAGTCGACGTTGAGAATTTTGAATCAAAAGGGAAAAACACACCATTCAATGGCTGGAAAGCGTATGGATGGCCACAAAAAACAATCTACAATGGTGAGATCGTATGGGAGGAAGCATAATGACAACAAGAAAACTCATTTTAGAAACAGGGGAAGTATTTGAAGGGCAAGCATTTGGTAGTGACAAAGGTTCGGACGGTGAAGTCGTATTCACAACGGGGATGACAGGATATCAAGAAACATTATCTGATCCATCTTTCTGCGGACAAATCGTAACAATGACCTACCCACTAATTGGTAACTACGGGATGAACCGTGATGATTTCGAAACGATTTCACCAGCAATTAAAGGGTTCGTCGTACATGAACTAGCAAAAACACCATCAAACTTCCGTAACGAAGGCACAGTGGATGAATACTTCAAAATGAAAGACATTCCAGGGATTGAAGGCATCGACACACGTAAACTAACACGCCTTATTCGTAACGAAGGTTCTGTTAAAGGATACTTAACAGCGACAAATGAAGACGTCAATGTAGAAGAAGTTGTGGCACGCTTACAAGGCACAACTTTCCCAACAAACCAAGTAGAACAAGTTTCAACAAAAAGCGCATATCCATCTCCAGGACGTGGCAAACGCGTTGTCCTAATGGACTTCGGTATGAAGCACGGGATTTTACGCGAATTAAATAAACGTAACTGTGATGTAGTCGTTGTCCCTTACAACACAACCGCAGAAGAAGTGCTAGCTTACCACCCAGATGGCATCATGCTATCAAACGGACCTGGGGATCCACTTGATGTACCAGAAGCAATTGAAACGATTAAAACTTTAATCGGAAAAGTTCCACTATTCGGTATTTGCTTAGGTCACCAACTATTCGCATTAGCAAGCGGTGCACAAACATTTAAATTAAAATTCGGTCACCGCGGTGCGAACCACCCAGTAAAAGACTTACGTACAGGTCGTACAGAATTAACATCTCAAAACCATGGTTACGCAGTAGATATGGATTCACTTGCTGCAACAGACCTAGAAGTAACACATGTTGCTTTAAATGACAGCACATGTGAAGGACTACGCCACAAAACAGCAGCAGCCTTCACGGTACAATATCACCCAGAAGCATCACCTGGTCCGGAAGATCCGAACCATCTATTCGACGAATTTATCGAGTTAATGAATAACAATACTAGAGAGGAGCAACAACAACATGCCTAAACGCCAAGATATCAAATCCATTTTAGTAATCGGTTCTGGTCCAATCATCATCGGTCAAGCCGCAGAATTCGACTACGCAGGTACACAAGCCTGCCTTTCACTTAAAGAGGAAGGGTACCGTGTTATTCTTATTAACTCAAACCCAGCAACAATCATGACAGATACACAAATCGCTGACAAAGTATACATCGAGCCAATTAGCCTTGAGTTCGTATCTCGTATTATCCGTAAAGAACGCCCAGACGCGATTTTACCAACTCTAGGTGGTCAAACAGGTTTAAATATGGCAATCGAGCTTCATAACTCAGGTATTTTAGATGAGCTAAATGTAGAAATCTTAGGTACAAAATTAGATGCCATTAACCAAGCAGAGGACCGTGATTTATTCCGTAACTTAATGTACGAACTAGATGTCCCAACACCAGAATCAGAAATCGTACACACAGTAGAAGAAGCAGAAGAATTCGTAAAAAAAATCGGTTATCCAATTATCGTACGTCCAGCCTTTACACTAGGCGGTACGGGCGGTGGTATTTGTGAAAATGACCAAGACCTTCACGAAATCGTTGCATCTGGCTTAAAATACTCTCCAGTAACACAATGTTTAGTAGAAAAATCAATCGCTGGCTACAAAGAGGTTGAGTACGAAGTAATGCGTGACTCAAAAGACAATGCCATCGTTGTTTGTAACATGGAGAACGTTGACCCAGTCGGCATTCACACAGGTGACTCAATCGTTGTAGCACCATCACAAACATTATCTGACCGCGAATACCATATGCTACGTAACGTATCATTAAAAATCATCCGTGCACTAGGCATCGAAGGTGGCTGTAACGTACAGCTAGCACTTGACCCAGACAGCTTCAACTACTACATCATTGAAGTAAACCCACGTGTATCACGTTCATCAGCACTTGCATCAAAAGCAACGGGTTACCCAATCGCGAAGCTTGCAGCAAAAATTGCTGTTGGCCTAACACTTGATGAAATGATCAACCCTGTAACAGGTAAAACATACGCTTGCTTCGAGCCAGCACTTGACTACATTGTTGCAAAAATCCCACGCTGGCCATTTGATAAATTCGAAGGTGCAAAACGTAACCTTGGTACACAAATGAAAGCAACTGGTGAAGTAATGGCTATCGGTCGTAACTTTGAAGAAGCGATGCTAAAAGCCGTACGTTCATTAGAAACAGGTCACAAGCATCTTGAAATGAAGCACGCGGAAGATCTTTCAGATGAATGGATTAAAAAACGTGTCACAAAAGCGGGCGATGAACGTTTATTCTTCCTAGGTGAAGCATTACGTCGCGGCGTAACAATCGAAGAAATCCATGAATGGTCAAAAATTGACTTATTCTTCTTAAATAAATTCAAAAACATCATCGATTACGAAACAACATTAAAAGACAATGTTCAAGACGTTGAAGTATTACGTCATGCGAAGAAAATTGGTTTCGCCGATGAAACAATCGGTAAACTATGGGGCATGAGTGAAAGTGATGTATACGACTTCCGTAAAGCAAATGGCATCATCCCAGTGTACAAAATGGTTGATACTTGTGCAGCAGAATTCGAATCAGAAACACCGTACTTCTATGGCACATACGAAGATGAAAATGAGTCAATCAAAACAGATCGTGAATCAGTGATCGTATTAGGCTCTGGTCCAATTCGTATCGGTCAAGGGGTTGAGTTTGACTATGCGACAGTACACTCAGTATGGGCAATCCAAGAAGCAGGTTACGAAGCAATCATCATCAACTCAAACCCAGAAACGGTATCGACTGACTTCTCAATCTCAGATAAATTATACTTCGAGCCATTAACAATCGAAGACGTGATGCACATTATCGATTTAGAGCAACCAAAAGGTGTGGTTGTCCAATTCGGTGGTCAAACAGCCATCAACTTAGCAGATAAATTAGAAGCACGTGGCGTAAAAATTCTAGGTACATCACTAGACTCAATCGACCGTGCAGAATCTCGTGACCGTTTCGAAGAAGCACTTCACGAATTAAATATTCCACAACCACTTGGTAAAACAGCAACAAACACAGAAGACGCGGTGAAAATTGCGGAATCAATCGGTTACCCAGTGCTTGTACGTCCTTCATATGTACTTGGTGGACGCGCAATGCAAATTGTTTATAGCACAGACGAAATCAAACACTATATGGAAACTGCGGTTGAAGCATCACCAGAGCACCCAGTATTAATCGACCGCTACTTAACTGGTAAAGAAATCGAAGTAGATGCAATTTGTGATGGTACAAATGTATGTATCCCAGGGATCATGGAACATATTGAACGTGCAGGGGTTCACTCAGGTGACTCAATCGCGGTTTACCCACCACAAAACTTATCTCAAAAACATATTGATACATTAGTGGATTACACAACACGCCTAGCATTAGGTCTTGGTATTAAAGGATTAATGAACATCCAATACGTTATCTCAAATGATGAAGTGTATGTAATTGAAGTAAACCCACGTGCATCACGTACCGTACCATTCTTAAGTAAAATTACAAATATCCCAATGGCCAATGTAGCAACAAAAGCCATCCTTGGTACATCAATCGTTGACCAAGGGTATCCAACAGGATTAGCACCAATTCAAGAAGGTGTCTTCGTTAAAGTACCAGTATTCAGCTTCGCGAAACTACGTCGTGTCGATACAACATTAGGACCTGAAATGAAATCAACTGGTGAAGTAATGGGTAAAGATGCAACGCTTGAAAAAGCACTTTACAAAGGCTTCGTTGCAGCAGGTACAAAAATCGAAGATCACGGTTCAGTATTAATGACTGTAGCAGACAAAGATAAAGCAGAAGCAACAGAGCTTGCAAAACGTTTTGTAGAAATCGGCTACTCAATCTTCGCAACACCAGGAACAGCGAAAGCATTAGCACAAGCAGGAATTCAAACAACAATCGTTGATAAAATCGGCTCAAATGGCCCAACATTACTTGATGTCATCCAAAAAGGTGAAGCACAGCTAATCATCAACACGCTTACAAAAGGTCAACAACCAGCACGTGATGGTTTCCGTATCCGTCGTGAAGCAGTAGAGAACGGTATCGCTTGCTTAACTTCACTTGATACAGCAGATGCAATTTTAAAAGTTATCGAATCAATGACATTCACAGCAATGCCAATGCCAAAAGCTCAAGTAGAGGTGCGCATCTAATGATCCAACAAGAAAAAATGAAAGTAGTGCGTCAACAGCAAGTCGCGGATAGTATTTTCGAGATTACGCTAGAAGGCCAGCTTACAGACCAAATGCAAGAACCCGGACAATTCGTTCACTTACGCGTTGCGGATAGTTATGAACCTAGCTTACGCCGTCCGATTTCCATTGCGAATATCGATCACGACAACAAGCAGTTTACGATGCTTTATCGTGCTGGCGGACGTGGTACGGACGTTCTTTCTAAAAAACAAGTGGGAGACGTTGTCGATGTACTAGGTCCTCTAGGACATGGTTTCCCAGTTGAGGAAACCCAACCAGGCGAAACAGCGCTATTAGTAGGTGGTGGTATTGGTGTACCGCCCCTATATGAGCTATCAAAACGCTTAAATGAACGCGGTGTGAAAACCATTCATGTGTTAGGTTTCCGTGGAGCTAAAGATGTTTTCTACGAAGAAGAATTCAATCAATTAGGTGAAACATATATCGTGACAGAAGATGGCTCAAGTGGTCATCAAGGCTTTGTTACAACATTAATTAATGAAAAAAATCCAGCGTTTGATACGTTCTACACATGCGGGCCAACGCCGATGTTACGAGCAGTAGATCAAGCATTCCCAGGTAAAAAAGGGTTCTTATCATTTGAAGAACGTATGGGTTGCGGAATCGGGGCTTGCTACGCTTGCGTATGCGATACAACCGACGGTGGCTATAAAAAAGTATGTTCAGATGGCCCTGTATTCGCGAAAGGAGTCGTAGCACTGTGAACCGCTTAGAAATCGCATTACCAGGAGTAACATTAAAGAATCCAATTATGCCTGCATCAGGTTGCTTCGGCTTCGGCCAAGAATATGCGCAGCTTTATGATCTATCAAAGCTAGGTGCAATTATGATTAAAGCTACAACAGCAGAACAACGTCGCGGTAATCCAACGCCACGTGTTGCAGAAACGGCTGCGGGCATGTTAAATGCCATCGGTCTTCAAAACCCTGG
Organism: Candidatus Kurthia intestinigallinarum; assembly: GCF_003991225.1. Taxonomy (GTDB): domain Bacteria; phylum Bacillota; class Bacilli; order Bacillales_A; family Planococcaceae; genus Kurthia; species Kurthia populi. The sequence goes on along the minus strand of NZ_JTFC01000031.1, from coordinate 437,248 downwards.
TCTAGAGCATGTGCTTGCGCATGAGCTACCATGGCTTGAAAAATACGATGTACCAATTATCGCTAATGTTGCGGGTTCTGAAACAGAGGATTATGTGCAAGTCGCGCGTGAAATTAGTAAGGCACCAAATGTGTATGCACTTGAGCTAAACATTTCTTGTCCAAACGTGAAATGCGGCGGCATTCAGTTCGGTACAGACCCAGATGTTGCAGAAGCACTCGTACGCGCTGTAAAAGAAGCAGCGGGTGTGCCAGTTTACGTGAAATTATCACCAAATGTGACGAGCATTGTCGATATGGCAAAAGCTGTTGAACGCGGTGGTGCGGATGCCATTACGATGATTAATACATTAGTAGGTATGCGTTTAGATCAACGTACGGGGAAGCCAGTTATCGCAAATGGTACAGGCGGTCTGTCAGGCCCGGGTATTAAACCAGTAGCCATTCGTATGGTCTATGAAGTATATAAAGCAGTCAATATTCCGATTATCGGTATGGGTGGGGTATCAACAGTAGAGGATGTCATCGACTTCTTATCTGCAGGTGCTTCAGCAGTAGCAGTCGGAACAGCAAACTTTGTTGAGCCATTCATTTGCCCGAACCTAATCGACGCACTACCACAAAAATTAGACGAACTTGGCGTTGAAAACGTCCAAGACTTAATCGGAAGGAGCCATCGCTAACGATGAACACAAAGCCAATTATTGCACTTGATTTTCCAACACCTGAAGATGTAACAACCTTTTTATCCCAATTTGATGAGCCACTATTTGTAAAGGTAGGCATGGAACTTTATTTACAAAATGGTCCATCCATTATTCGTGCCATCAAAGCATTAGGTCACGACATTTTCTTAGATTTAAAACTGCATGATATTCCAAATACGGTGAAATCAGCAATGAAAGGCTTAGCGAAGCTAGATATTGATTTAGTAAATGTTCACGCAGCAGGCGGCTCGCTGATGATGAAAGCAGCGCTAGAAGGACTGATTGAAGGAACACCAGAAGGCAAAGAACGTCCCGCATTAATTGCTGTTACGCAATTAACTTCGACTTCTGAAGAGCAAATGAACAATGAACAAAAAATCCCTGGAGCCATTTTTGAATCCGTCGTCCATTATGCGAAACTCGCAAAAGATGCGGGATTAGATGGTGTTGTCTGTTCGGTTCTCGAAGCGAAAATGATTGAAGAAGCATGCGGTAAAGCCTTCTTGAAAGTAACACCTGGTATTCGCTTAGCAGGGGGGGCGACACATGATCAAAAACGTGTTGCAACACCGCAAGTAGCGCGCGCAGAAGGCTCAACACAAATCGTTGTAGGACGCGCGATTACAAAGGCACAAAATCCAGTAGAAGCGTATCATACAGTGGTACAATTATGGGAGGACAATTAAAGATGGCAATTCAACACGATGTAGCAAAAGGTATGTTAGAAGTAGGCGCAGTAGAGTTAAGTCCAAATGATTTATTCACATGGGCATCAGGTATTAAATCACCCATTTACTGCGATACACGTCTAACGATTTCATTTCCAAAAGTACGTAAAGTAATCGCACAAGGCTTAGCAGACTTAATCAACGAAAAATTCCCAGGCACTGAGCTTGTAGCAGGCACAGCGACAGCAGGCATTCCACATGCTGCATGGGTAGCGGAGATTTTAGACTTAGCAATGGTATATGTTCGTTCAAAACCAAAAGACCATGGCCGTGGTAAACAAACGGAAGGGAAATTCCAAGCGGGTGCTAAAACAGTTGTGATTGAAGACATCGTTTCAACAGGTGGCTCTTCAATCAATGCAGTAGAAGCATTAAATCGTGAAGGTGCTGATGTACTAGGCGTTGTCTCTGTGTACTCATACTTATTACCAGCTGCACTTGAAAACTTTGAAAAAGCAGGCGTGCCATATTATAGCCTGTCTAATTTCGAAGCATTAATTGAAGCAGCAAAAGAAACAGGTGCAATCGAAGAAGCAGATATCCCAGGGTTACTAAGCTGGTACGAAGACTTAAAAGCAGGTAACTTAAAATAATTGCGACATATATGTAGATAAATTTATCTGAATAGAAAAGAGGAATTGCATATGATTGCGATTCCTCTTTTTCGTGCGAAACTTGCATCGCTTGTTAAAATATGATAAAACTTAGTTGTTAACTAGGAATTTGTGAGGGATTAAATATGACAACATTTGAAATCGATTCAAATCTTAAAATTGATAACGTAGTATTAAAAGTAATAGACTTAGAGCGACAAACTGCTTTTTATGAGCAAGTTGTCGGTTTATATGTAGTCAAAAAAAGCGCAACAACCGCTAGCTTCTCAGCAGCAAAAGGAGCTCCGGCTTTCTTTACATTACAAAAAACAGCAGAAAAATTGCAGCCAGCTCTATCAACAGGCTTATTCCATACCGCTTTTTTATTACCAACAAGAGCTGCGTTTGCGACAAAATTCTTTGAGATTTTACGCAATAAAGAAACGGTGGATAGTCCACGCGAACAAGAAAATCGTTTCCCACATTTTGAACGTATCATACCCATTGCAAAATTGGATAGTGCAAGTGACCACGGCTATAGCGAAGCTTTTTATTTATCAGATATTGAAGGCAACGGCATCGAAATTTACGCAGACCGTCCACGTGAGGAATGGGCTACGCGTCCAGGGGGCAGTAACCCGCTAGATTTTAAAGAATTAGCGCAGCTTGCAGATTTTGATACGGATGGTAAGCTACCCGCAGATACAATTATCGGACATGTGCATTTACGCGTAAACCAACTCGCAGAAACGCTAGCTTTTTACCATGATGTATTAGGCTTTGAAAAGCAAGAAGTATATGATGATGTATTTTTCGTAGGTGCGGGTGGCTATCATCACCATATCGCTGGGAATACATGGTCTGGTGATAATCCAGCACAACCATTAGAACGTCATAATGGCTTAAAAGAGGTACATATTAAATTGTCATCTAGTGAAGCCTATGAAGCATTGAAAAATCATGTGAAGCAGCAAATTCCATTCCAAGATTTAGATGATACATTTATTGTAACGGATCCAAGTGGTAATCGAATTGTTATCAAGCAGTAGGTACAGTACATTTCACTAAGGCTCTAAAGTAATGATTTTTATTTTTAGTCTAGATAACTGTAGATTCTTGTAGGAATTTGGCATTCTTATCATTTAAAAAGTAATAAATAAAAATAAGGAATATATGTTTTGTAATATTTTATTGGGTAAAAATGACAATTGAAGGTGGTGATTTTGATTAGAAAAGGGAGACCACTCATCATTTCTTTGTCTATAAAAATACCCCTGACTTGGGCGAACAAGTCAGGGGTATTTTTTATTAGCGATGCTCTAATTTCATAATTTGATCTTCATCTGGATCGATAAAAATGGTTTTTTGTTCAAAATAATTGACGAAGCCAGGTTTTGCGCCGCTTGGTTTTTTGACATGACGTGCTTGCGTATAATCTACTGGTACAGAGCCTGATGCACGTGCCTTACTAAAGTAGGCTGCTAAATTTGCAGCTTCACGCATTGTTGGTTCATCAGGTTCTTCTTCGTGAATGACCACATGGGAACCTGGAATATCTTTTGTATGCATCCAAATTTCATTTTTACGGGCAATTTTAAATGTTAAATAATCATTTTGCTTATTATTTTTCCCAACGGAGATACGCGTCCCAGTCGATGAAATATATTCCTCAGGCTTTGGACGTGTCGGTTTTTTTCGACGTTTTGATTTTTTTAACTTCAAATACCCTTGGTCTGCTAATTCCTCACGAATTTCTTCAATATCAGCAGGGGAAGCTTGCTCGACTTGTTGCATAATGATTTCAAAGTATTGAATGTCATCATTTGTTTTATCGATCTGCTCTTGAACCATGATAAGTGCGTTTTTGTACTTATTATATTTTGCATAATAGCTTTTCGCATTTTCAATCGGTGTTTTACGCACGCTAATTGGAATCGTAATCGGCTCATTTGTATAATAATTTGTGACAGTTACTTCTGTAGGGCCTTTTTCAAAGGCATATAGATTGGCCATTAAAAGTTCGCCGTATAATTGATATTTATCTAGGGTTTGCGCACGTTTTAAATCTTTGTCTAATTTTTTAAGTTTTAAGCGTAATTTGCTTAATTCGCTATGAATCCAGCGCTCCAAATCACCAGCTTGCTGCTTCACGCGGTCACGCTCAGCACGTGCAAAGAATGTACGGTCTAGCAGTTTACTTAAGTTAGGGTAGACGGTTTTCTTTTCATCGATATGTGTTAGTGCGATTGGAGAGAAGTAGACTTTATTGCCAATCTCAATATAGGTTGGTTCATTGCCACCCTCTTTAAACTGTTGAATAAACGGTTGAAAGGCATCGGCCATCGATAAACCTTCCGTATTGACACGATGTACAAATTCCTTCGCATGCAGTGGACTAAAGCCAACAAATTCTTGGACGATTTCCTGCGGCTCACGTGGCATACCAAAGAAATCATCTAATTCATTTAATGAAATCGTTAGTGGATTCTCTTTATCTTGCTTCGGTGGCTCGATATATTCAAAGCCCGGCAGCACTGTACGATAACTATTGACACTCGGTGGTAAATGTTTCAAGCTATCGACGATTTTTCCTTGCTCTTCCACGAGAATTAAATTACTATGGCGACCCATAATTTCAGCATATAGTTTACGCGTGATTGGGTCACCAATTTCATTAGTTGCTGTAATCGTTAAGACAATTACGCGGTCAGCACCAAGCTGTTCAATCGATTCGATAAAGCCACCCTCGATATGCTTGCGTAGTAATGTACAAAACATCGGCGGCTCAGGTGGGTTATCAATCGCTTTTTCTGTTAGATGTACACGTGCGTAAGATGGATGAATCGAAAATAATAATTTATCATTACGTCCATTTGCACGGACGGTTAAAATAATTTCTTGTGAGTTTGGTTGATGGACGCGAGCAATACGTCCTGTGACAAATTGTTGAAGCTCTTTTGTCATTGCGACAGTAAATAAGCCATCATAAGCCATAATCGAAAACCTCTTTCATTTTTAACGTCCTTTTATTTTACCATTTCTTAAGGGTGCTGTGTCTTTTTAACGATTCATTGATTTTTTTAAATCGACAAGCAAAAATATTCGTTGCTATGCTATACTTATACTATTATGCAAAGAAGGATGTGACTGACCTTGGTTCGTAGCATGACTGGATTTGGCAGGGGTGTCACACAGACGGAACATTTCCAATTAACGGTAGAGGTCCGTTCCGTTAATCATCGTTTCTTGGAGATTTCTAGCCGCTTTCCTAAAGAATGGATGGAAGCTGAACTCGCCGCAAAAAAATTGATTCAATCAAAAGTATCACGCGGAAAATTAGACGTTTCTGTCTTTGTGAATGAAAATCATCAGCATGAACAAACAATGGTTATTAATTGGCCACTTGTCAATGCGTATAAAGCAGCGCGAAAAGAGTTAGCAGCAGAGGTTCCCTTAAAGGAAGAATGGGATATGACGGAGTTGCTAAAGCTAGAGGGTGCTTTAACAGTAGAGACCGCGCAACTACCGCATGAAGAAGTGATTGAGGCAGTTCGTGATGCTTTGACAGAGGCGCTAAACAATTTAATTGCGATGCGTGAGCGCGAGGGTGCTGTATTGTATGAAGTCATGTGTGGCTTTAAGCAAGAGCTTGTCGAGCAAATCGACTGCATTCGCGCCGTATCAGATGATGCGGTTGTGAAGTATCGCGAAAAGCTATTATTACGAATCAAAGAAGTAACGGAAAGTACAAGTGTCGATGAACGTGTGTTAACAGAAGTTGCTGTGTTTGCGGAAAAAATTGATATAGCAGAAGAGCTAGATCGATTAAATAGTCACCTAAAACAATTAGATGAAACGCTAGCAGAGGACATTTCAATTGGGCGTAAGCTTGATTTCCTTTTGCAAGAGATTCATCGCGAAACAAATACGATTGGTTCAAAAAATCAATCATCTGAAGCATTTGTCGCAGTGGTGCAAATGAAATCGGTTCTTGAAAAAATGCGAGAACAAGTTCAAAATATTGAATAATCACTGAAAAAAATGTAAAATAATTAATTTGGAACGATGAGGGAGAACAAATGATAAAAGAACGTGGATTATTAATTGTCCTATCTGGTCCGTCTGGTGTCGGTAAAGGTACTGTACGTAAAGAATTATTCTCACAACCGGATACGAACTATGAATACTCAATCTCAATGACGACGCGTAAACCGCGCGAAGGCGAAGTAGATGGAGTAGACTACTTCTTTAAAGAACGAGAAGGCTTTGAAAAATTAATTGAAGAAGGCAAATTACTAGAGTATGCGGAATATGTAGGCAACTACTATGGCACGCCAATTGACTATGTTAATGAAACTTTAGATGCTGGTCGCGACGTTTTCTTAGAAATTGAAGTACAAGGCGCTACACAAATTCGTGAAAAAGCACCTCATGCTTTATTTATCTTCCTTGCGCCACCGAGCCTTTCTGAACTGCAAGACCGTTTAATCGGCCGCGGTACAGAATCGCAAGAAGTTATTCAAAATCGTATTGCTGCTGCAAACGAAGAGCTTGAAATGATGAATCTTTACGATTATGTAGTCGAAAATGATGAAGTCGAGCTTGCATGTGAGCGCATTAATGCTATTATTTTAGCTGAACACTGCCGTCGTGAACGTGTAGAAAAACAATATTTAGCTATGTTGAAAGGGGAAAAATAACCGATGATCTATCCATCAGTTGACGTATTAAAAACAAAAATTGATTCAAAATATTCTTTAGTGAGCCTTGCTGCAAAACGCGCGCGCACTATGCAAGAGGGTTCTGCTGAACTTTTAAGCAATTATAAATCTGTGAAAAACGTTGGTAAAGCACTTGAAGAAGTAGCTGCAGGCGTTTTAACAAAAGAAAAACAAGACGAATCAAAAGTATACGAAGACGAAGTTTAATTTCGCCATCAACAACAATTACTCGATGAGAATCGAAGAAGCTCCCAGGTATGATTCTTGGGAGCTTTCTATTTTATTGGGGAGGAATACGAATGCTTGTGAATAAAAAGATTTTACTTTGTGTGTCTGGTGGGATTGCTGTCTATAAGGCCGTTGCGCTTGTTAGTAAATTGACGCAAGCTGGCGCACATGTGAAAGTGATTATGACAGAATCAGCACGTCAATTTGTGAACCCATTAAGTTTTCAAGTGATGTCTAAAAATGATGTATTTTACGATACATTTGATGAAAAAGATTCGCATGTCATTGCTCACATTGATTTAGCAGACTGGGCGGATTTAGTACTTGTAGCACCAGCAACAGCGAATGTCATTGGGAAACTAGCAAATGGCATTGCCGACGATATGGTGACGACAACATTGCTTGCGACAACAGCACCTGTTTGGATTGCACCAGCAATGAACGTCCATATGTATGACCACCCAGCAGTATTACGTAATATTGACCGTCTTTATGCAGATGGTATTCGTTTTATCGAGCCGTCAGCTGGGTATCTTGCATGTGGTTATGTAGGGAAAGGCCGCTTAGAGGAGCCTGAAAAAATTACAGCGCTAGTGAGTAAATTTTTTGAACCACAAAATTTACCACTAAAAGGCAAGCAAGTGATTGTTTCTGCTGGACCTACGCTAGAAAGAATCGATCCGGTACGTTACTTATCGAATTTCTCAAGTGGCAAAATGGGCTATGCAATGGCGGAAGCAGCACGTGATTTAGGTGCTGCTGTGACGCTTGTACATGGGCCCGTAGCGCTACCAGATCCAAGTGGTATGACCGTTATTGCGATTGAAAGTGCCGAACAGATGCTAGAAGCGATTTTATCGCGCTATGACGCAGCAGATTATGTCATTAAAGCAGCTGCAGTAGCAGATTATCGTCCAAAGCAGGCAGCACAACAGAAAGTAAAAAAACAGCAGGGTGATACACAGATGGAGCTTGAGCGAACACCAGATATTTTAGCGACGCTTGGCGCTCAAAAGACACATCAACTGTTAATCGGCTTTGCTGCTGAAACAAATGATGTGGAAACGTATGCACTTGATAAATTAACACGTAAAAATGCAGATTATATTATCGCCAATGATGTGTCAAAAACAGATCGCGGCTTTGGCGCGGACCAAAATACAGTGACCTTATATGGCCATGATTTTGTACAGCATTTCCCGTCCACATCTAAACGAGCCTTAGCAACGCAATTATTAGAAACAATCATTGCACAGTCAGGTGTTGCGAAATGATTGCAAAAGTAATTGTTGACGTGTCCGCTTATCCAGTTGACCGTCCGTTTGATTATGGTGTCCCAAAACAGTTAGTCCATTTAGTCGAGGCAGGCAGTCGTGTCAAAGTACCTTTTGGCCGGCGCAATGTCCTCGGCTTTATCGTGGGCTTTAGTGATACGACGGATGTGCCAGCAGGGAAGCTAAAAGACATTGCGGAGCTACTAGATTTAACACCTGTTTTAACTGCTGAAATGCTTGAGATGGCGAAGTGGATGACGCAAAAAACATTATGTTATGAAATTGATGCACTACAAGTAATGCTACCGAATGCATTGCGTGCAAAATATGAGAAAAAAGTCGTTTTAAACGTGGCTGTGACAACTCTAGATGAGTCGCTTCAACGTGTATTTGGGAAGCGACAAATTTCAACGTATAAACTATTTGAAAAAGAAGGTTTACTGGCACCTTTAAAGCGTGCGATTCGAGATGGCCAAGTCGAAGTGATTACCGCTGTAAAGCAGCAAGGGAAAGCGAAGACGGTTCGTAAAATTAAAGTACATGACGATAAATTTTTCTTACAAGAGCTTGCAGAGTCAATGGGTGCGCGTGCGAAAAAGCAATTGCATGTTGTGCAGTGGATGTCTGAGCATGCAGGCGAAGAATTTGTGCCAGCAGAACTAGCAGCATTATTAGACGTGTCAGATGCGGTATTAAAGGGTGTTGTAGAACGTGGTGCGGCAACCTTTACAGATGAAGAAACGTACCGTGATCCTTTTTCAAAAGAAGTGCAAGCAACAAATGCTTTAACGCTTACAGAGGAGCAACAACAGGCACTAACGTCCATTAACGCTGCTTATGATGCGAAACGTGCGGAAACATTTCTCCTGCAAGGTGTTACCGGAAGCGGGAAAACGGAAGTTTATTTACAAGCTATCCAGCATGTGATGAACGAAGGAAAACAGTCGATTGTACTCGTTCCTGAGATTTCATTAACGCCACAAATGACGGAACGATTCCGTGCACGTTTTGGAGATAAGGTAGCCGTGATGCATAGTGCCTTATCGATGGGTGAAAAATACGATGAGTGGCGAAAAGTACAGCGTGGTGAAGTGAGCGTTGTCGTTGGTGCGCGCTCGGCCGTTTTTGCACCATTTACGAATATTGGCTTAATTATTTTAGATGAAGAGCATGAATCCACATACAAGCAAGAAGACACACCGCGTTACCATGCACGAGATGCAGCTATTTGGCGAAGTCAGTTTTATAACTGTCCGGTTATTTTAGGGAGTGCCACACCAGCACTAGAGTCATCCGCTCGTGCACAAAAAGGACGATATACGTTATTAAAACTAACTGAACGTGCGAAGCATCAAGCATTACCAAGCGTTGAAATTGTTGATATGCGTAATGAGCTACATAAAGGGAATCGTTCGATGTTTTCTACTGCATTAGCACAAGGGATTCGTGAGCGTCTGGAGCGCGGTGAACAAATGGTGTTGTTTTTAAATCGCCGTGGCTTTTCATCGTTCGTGTTATGTCGAGATTGTGGAACGGTTGTGCAATGTAAAAACTGTGATATTTCATTAACGTATCATAAAACATCGCATTCCTTACGCTGTCATTATTGTGGCTATGAAGAACCGATGCCAACCACGTGTCCAAGCTGTCAAAGTGAGCATATTCGCTTCTTTGGTACAGGGACGCAAAAGATTGAAGAGGAATTGCATAAAGTATTCCCAGAAGCGCGTGTACTACGAATGGATGTGGATACAACACGTCAAAAAGGGGCACACGAGCGTATTTTAGATGCTTTTGGTCGTGGTGAAGCGGATATTTTACTCGGTACACAAATGATTGCGAAGGGACTTGATTTCCCGAATATTACGCTTGTTGGTGTTATGAGTGCTGATACGTCGCTGAACTTACCAGACTTCCGAGCAGCAGAGAAGACATTCCAGCTACTAACACAGGTCAGTGGTCGTGCCGGACGTCATGAACTGCCGGGACAGGTCGTTATTCAAACGTATACGCCAGAACATTATGCAATTGAGCTTGCACAATCACAAGATTATGAACCATTTTATAAACGTGAAATGAAAATGCGCCATCGTTTTAGCTATCCGCCGTACTTTTTTGTTGTCCTTATTCAAATTAGTCATGAAAATGCTATGAAGGCGTCGGACTATGCACACCAAGCGATGCGCTTCATTCAAGCGAATTTATCGCCACAAGTTGGCTTAATTGGTCCAACACCAGCATCAATTAGCCGAATCCAAAATAGATATCGCTATCAATGTTTGATAAAATATAAAGTAGAGCCTAATTTGATTGAGGCATTGAAACAATTAATTAGAATGTATCGTACGGATTGGATAAAAGACGGCGTACAATTATTCGTCGATCTCGACCCATCGTCCATATAGAAAAGAGGATTTTATGGCTATTTTAAACGTAGTAACAGAACCAGCTGACATCTTGTTAGCAGAAGCAAAACCTGTCACAAAATTTGATGCAAAACTGCATAAATTATTAGATGATATGTATGAAACAATGGTTGAAAGTGAGGGTGTTGGAATTGCCGCACCACAAGTCAACCAATCATTACAAGCCGTTATCGTTTTAATGAATATTGATTCTGAAGAAGAGGAAGAAATCTTAGAATTAATCAATCCAGAAATTGTCCAATATTCAACAGATACGAATGTCGATTTAGAAGGTTGCCTAAGCATTCCAGAGCAATTTGGTGATGTAGAGCGTGCTAATGGTGTGCGTGTGGAATTTGAAGACCGCTTCGGTAAAACATATAAATTAGAAGCAATCGGCTATGATGCGCGTGTTATTCAACATGAAATTGACCATTTACACGGGGTATTGTTCACAACAAAAGCATCAAAAATGTATACGCCAGAAGAAATGGCTGATATGTTTGGGGAGGAAGAATAATGACGTCTATCGTATTTATGGGTACACCGAATTTTTCAGTACCTGTTCTTCAAATGTTAGTTGAGGAAGGCTATGACGTATTAGCTGTTGTCACACAGCCAGACCGTCCAGTAGGCCGTAAACGTATCTTAACGCCACCACCAGTAAAAGCGGCAGCGCTTGAGTTAGGCTTACCAGTTATTCAACCTGAAAAATTACGTGGCTCAGAAGAGTTACAACAAATTATTGCACTAAATCCAGATTTAGTTGTAACTGCTGCTTTTGGTCAAATTTTACCGAAATCGTTACTTGATACACCAAAATTAGGTTGTGTTAATGTCCACGCATCGCTACTACCTAAATACCGCGGGGGTGCACCAATTCACCAAGCTGTCTTAGATGGAGAAGCTGAAACAGGTGTTACGATTATGTATATGGCTGAAAAATTAGATGCAGGTGATATTATTTCACAACGTGCTATCACAATCGAAGACCATCATACAACGGGTCAATTATTCGATGAATTAAGCATCATTGGTCGTGACCTACTAAAAGAAACAATTCCAGCGATTGTGGCAGGAACAAATAGCCGCACACCACAAGACGAATCACTTGTGACATTTGCACATAATATTTCACGCGAGCAAGAGCGCATTGATTGGACAAAATCAGCGCGTACCGTATTTAATCAAGTACGTGGCTTAAACTCTTGGCCAGTTGCCTATACAACATTCGCGGATGAAAACGTCAAAATATGGGCTGTACGTGAGTCGGCAGAAACAACAACAGCCGCACCAGGCACAGTCGTTGCCAAAGCAAAAAAATTCTTTACTGTAGCGTGTGGTGAAGGAACAGCGGTTGATGTGCTAGAAATTCAACCAGCAGGAAAAAAAGCGATGCCAGCTGTGAACTATTTAAACGGTGTAGGCTCAAAATTAGCGATTGGGGATCTATTTGAATGAGTAAAAAGAAAGCCGTCATTTGGGACGGAAATGTACGTGACGCAGCCTTAACGATTTTATTAGCCGTTGATGAAAAGCAAGCCTACAGTAATTTATTGCTTCATAAAACAATTGAGAAATATAATATTTCAGCAAAAGACCGTGGTTTATTAACGGAATTAACTTATGGCACATTACAATATAAATTAACATTAGATTATTATTTAGAGCCGTATGTACGCGGAAAATTAGATACATGGGTACGCTGGCTATTACGTCTAGCACTTTATCAAATTGCATATCTTGATAAAATTCCAGACCATGCGGCAGTAAATGAAGCGGTAGAAATCGCAAAACATCGTGCGCGTCACCGTGGCGTTAGCGCGACTGTAAATGGTATTTTACGCTCGATTTTACGTGAAGGCTTACGTGAAACAACAGCCATCAAAGATCCAGCTGTACGTATTTCTGTAGAAACAAGTCACCCAGAGTGGCTTGTTCGTCGCTATATTGAGGGATTTGGTATTGAAGCAACAGAAGATATGTTAATCGAAAATAATCTACCACCACTTCAAACTGTACGTGTCAATTCAATCAAGGCGGATACGCGCGGTGGTCTAGAAGCGTTATGGGATGAAAAATTTTCTGTGCGTCGTAGCGAAAACATTCCAGAATGTTTGCATGTCCTAGAAGGTCAACCAGCACGTTCAAATGCTTTTGCTGAGGGGATTATTACTATTCAAGATGAAAGCTCAATGCTACCTGCGTATGCATTAGATGTAGCGCCTGGTATGCGCGTCTATGATATGTGTGCAGCCCCTGGTGGTAAAACAACGCATATCGCTGAAAAAATGAATAATGAAGGCGAGTTAATTGCAACAGACCTTCACAAACATAAAATTAAATTGATTCAAGAAAATGCAGATCGTTTAGGTTTATCAATTATCAAGCCACAATTGTTAGATGGTCGTAAAGCACAAGAACAATTTGAAAAACAGTCATTTGACCGTGTTTTAGTCGATGCACCATGTAGTGGCTTAGGCGTGATTCGTCGTAAGCCAGATATTAAGTACACAAAATCAGAATCAGACTTTGCTTCATTACATGCAATTCAGCTTGATTTATTGGATTCTGCCTATGAATTATTAAAACCTCAAGGCAAAATGGTTTACAGTACGTGTACAATTGATAAAATGGAGAACAACGGAACGGTGGAGGCATTTTTAGCGAAGCATCCAGATATGAAGCTTTCACCTGTCTCTAATGCACCTGAAGCTGCGCAAGAATTACGCGACAGTGGTATGATGCAAGTATTTCCACAAGATTTTAATAGCGACGGTTTCTTTGTCGCATCATTCGTGAAACAAGGCTAAGTGAAATAACTAAGTGCTGAACAGGCTACGGCCTCTAAGCCACAGTAATAAGGAGATTCCAACGTGGAACAAGAAATTTTAAAACCAGTAACTGAAAAAAAACGTATCAAAAAAGAAAAGCCAGTCTTACAAGAATCAATTTACTCTTTACTACCAAAAGATTTAGAGCAGTGGTTAAAAGATAATGGCGAAAAATCATTTCGTGCAAAACAAATTTTCGATTGGCTTTATGTAAAACGTGTTGGTTCATTCGAAGAAATGAGCAATCTATCAAAAGGCTTACGCGATAAATTAGCAGCTAGCTTTGCGCTAAGTACATTATCAACACTTGTAAAACAAGAATCAAAAGATGGTACGATTAAATTTTTATTCCAATTACAAGATGGCTATTCAATTGAAACGGTATTAATGCGCCATGACTACGGAAATTCTATTTGTGTCACAACACAAGTAGGTTGTCGTATCGGTTGTACATTCTGTGCCTCAACATTAGGTGGTTTAAAACGTCACTTATTAGCAGGTGAAATCGTGGAACAAGTTGTGAAAGTACAACGTCAATTAGATGAATTAGACGAACGTGTATCAAGCGTCGTTATTATGGGTATCGGGGAACCGTTCGATAACTATGACAACATGATGCAATTCTTGCGTATTATCAACCATGACCAATCATTAAATATCGGTGCGCGTCATATTACAGTATCAACTTCTGGTATTGTGCCAAAAATTTATAAATTTGCGGATGAAGAATTACAAATCAACTTCGCCGTATCATTACATGCACCAAACCAAGAAGCACGTCAAAAATTAATGCCAATCGCAAAAGCATATAAATTAAACGAATTGCTTGATGCGGTTAAATATTATACAGAAAAAACAGGTCGTCGTGTAAGTTTTGAATATGGCTTAATGTCTGGTCAAAATGATTCGACAGACGTGGCAAATGAGTTAGCGGACTTAATTAAAGACATTAAATGTCATGTCAATTTAATTCCGATTAACTACGTGCCAGAACGTGATTATGTTCGTACATCACGTAGCAGTATTTTTGCTTTTGAGCGCACATTAAAAGACCGTGGTATTAACGTAACAATTCGTCGTGAGCAAGGTTCTGACATCGCGGCTGCTTGTGGTCAATTACGTGCACAAGAACGTGAAGAAGAAACAGCACACTAATTGTTAAAGAGGTGAAGTGCCCTTGAGATTTACGGTTGAAAGTGATATTGGAAAAAAGCGCTCGGTAAATGAAGATCGGACGCTACTCTTATCGCGAGGAAACCTTCAATTAGCAGTTGTTGCAGATGGCATGGGCGGTCATAATGCCGGTGATGTCGCAAGTACAATGGCAGTTGAAGGATTTAAGCAAGCATTTGAGCAATTAGAGACACTCGATAGAGAAGCGAAGAAACAATGGCTTGCAGCAACTGTGAAGCGCGTTAATAAAGAAATTTATCGTTATTCGCTGACACATGAAGAATGCCAAGGTATGGGAACAACGATTATCGCCGCGTTAATTGAGCAGCAACATGTGACAATTTGTCATGTGGGTGATAGTCGCGCTTATTTTATTCAAGCAAATCAAATAGAACAAATCACACGAGATCATTCCTTTGTGAATGTTCTTGTAGAAACCGGCCAAATTAGTGAAGAAGAAGCAAAAACGCATCCACAGAAAAACTACATCATTAAATCTTTAGGCACTGAGGCAACAATTGAACCAGACTACTATGAGGTCCAATTGTTGCCTTATTCCTATCTATTAATTTGTTCAGATGGTCTTAGTAATAAGCTAACACCTTCTGAATTACATAGCATCGTCGTGGAAGATGAGCTTCTTCAACAAAAAGGTCAAACATTGGTTAGGTTAGCAAATGAGTATGGCGGCGAAGATAATATTTCGTTTATCCTACTAGAAGCTGATCGAGAGGAGGTGTAGCGCATGCTTATTGGCAAGAGTATTGGCGGCCGCTATAAAATCCTAGAACTCATTGGTGGCGGCGGTATGTCCAATGTCTATTTAGCACATGATGTGATTTTAGACCGTGACGTTGCTATTAAAGTATTACGTTATAATTTTACTGATGAAGATGAACTACATCGTCGTTTTCAGCGGGAAGCATCATCTGCTACAAGCTTAACGCATCCTAATATCGTATCGATTTATGATGTAGGGGAAGAAGCTGATATGCATTATCTCGTAATGGAGCATGTAAAGGGTCAAACATTGAAGCAATATATTCAGCAACATGCACCTGTATCGCCAAAGCGTGCCGTAACGATTATGCTGCAATTAACATCTGCTATTGCACATGCGCACCAAAATCAAATTATTCATCGAGACATTAAGCCGCAAAATATTTTGATGGATGAACATGGTACGGTGAAAATTACCGATTTTGGTATTGCAATGGCGTTGTCGGCGACGTCCTTTACGAAGACAAATTCTGTGCTAGGAACGGTGCATTATTTATCGCCAGAACAGGCACGTGGCGGTATTGCCACTGTTAAATCGGATATGTATGCGTTAGGCATTGTCCTGTATGAATTATTAACTGGGCAGTTGCCATTTTCCGGTGAATCAGCGGTATCAATTGCACTGAAACATTTACAGGCTGAAACGCCATCTGTTCGAAAAATCGTACCATCTATTCCACAGAGCTTAGAAAATGTAGTTTTAAAGGCAACAGCTAAAGATCCCAAATACCGCTATCTATCAGTTGAAGCGATGCGTGAAGATTTAGAAACGGTGCTTGATGATACGCGTAGTAATGAACCGAAATTTGTCGTGCCAGAAGATATGGATAAGACAAAGGCGCTACCAGTTATTCGTGACTTCACACCAAGTCCTGAAGATGATGAGGCGACGCGTGTGATGGAAGTAGAGCAAAAGCCTACGCCAAAACCAGTCGAAGAAACACCGAAGAAGAAAAAACGTAATAAGTGGCTTATCACATTGGGCATATTAGGGATGTTGATGATTTTATTTTTAGCAGCACTTATTTTATTCCCGAGTTTATTTAAAGCACAGCAAGTAGAAGTGCCAGATGTAACCGATATTTCACTTGAAAAAGCACTAACAGAAATTCAAAATGCAGGCTTAACGATTGGCGAACGAAAAAATCAGTCTTCTGATGATATCGTGGATGGCAATATTATTACGACTACACCATCGGCTGGGAAAAAAGTTGATAAAAATACCGAAATTGATCTAGTGATTTCAAACGGTAAACGTCAGGTGACATTAAATGATTATGTAGCGCGTGATGTTGGGCAAGTACAACAATTACTTGAACAACAAGGCTTTGAGGTGAAGGTGAAGCGAAAATATTCTTCTAAAGAAGTCGATGAGATTTTAAGCCAAAAGCCAGCTGCTGGAAAATCAGTCGTACCAGAAGAAACGACTGTAACATTGACAGTGAGTAAAGGTATTGAGACATTTGAGCTAACGAATTTACTTGGCTATTCTAAATCACAGCTTCAGGATTATGCAGCACAGACAGGTGTGAACATTCGGATTACCGGAGAAGAGTACTCAGAAACTTTTGAGAAGGAGCAAGTGCTATCACAATCACCTGCTGCTGGCACACAACTAAGTGCTGGTAGTGATGTGACAGTCGTTTTATCAAAAGGTCCAGCTGAAAAAACATCTAAAACGTTAATTCGTACGATTGAAATTCCGTACGATGAAGCAACTACTGAAGAACCGGCAACTGAAGAAGAGTCAGATACGGAACAAGAAGAGCCTATACCACAAAAAATTGATATTTATATTCAAGATAAAGATCATTCTATAGAGGATGTATATCAAACATTCTCGATTACGGAAACAACAACAAAACGATTAAAATTAGTAATTGAAGAGGATGAAGAAGGCATTTATCGCATTACGCGTGATGGTGAGACGATTTATGATGAAACAATCCTTTACGACGATTTATAGGAGGCAGTATATGGCAACAGGCCAAATTCGAAAAGCATTAAGTGGCTTTTATTATGTACAAGATGGAGAACAACTTATTCAAACGAGAGGACGTGGGGTCTTTCGTAAACGTGGCATTACACCACTCGTTGGAGATTTTGTAGAGTATGAGGTGGAAGGAAATAATGATGGCACGTTGACAAAGATTGCAGAGCGAAAGAATGAACTTGTGCGACCACCGATTGCAAATATTGATCAAGCAATTTTAGTGTTCTCTGTCGTAGAACCTGATTTTAATACGATTTTATTGGACCGCTTTTTAGTTGTACTCGAATCATTCCATATTCAACCGCTTATTTGCTTAACGAAAATGGATTTACTCCCAGCAGAAAAACGTGAAGATATGGCACGCTATATTGCGGATTATGAGGGGATTGGCTACACGGTTATTGAAACGTTTAAAGACGATGCTTCTATTTTAGGGAAATTAACGCCGCTATTAGCAGGGAAAACGTCTGTGCTTGCTGGACAATCAGGTGTTGGTAAATCAACACTATTGAATACGTTAATGCCACAATTGAATTTAAAAACGGGTGTTATTTCTGATGCACTTGGTCGTGGTAAACATACGACACGCCATGTTGAATTAATCGAAGTAGCAGGTGGATTAATTGCAGATACACCTGGTTTTAGTTCATTTGATTTTGATACAATAGAGAAAGAGGAATTAACATACTGCTTCCCAGATTTAGCGCGTCTCTCAGAAAACTGCAAATTCCGTGGTTGTTTACACGTGAAAGAGCCTAAATGTGCCGTTAAAGCAGCACTAGAAGCAGGTGATTTACAGCAATATCGCTATGATCATTATCTACAATTCCTACAAGAGATAACAGATAGAAAGCCGAGGTACTAATATTATGATTAAAATTGCACCATCAATTCTAGCAGCAAATTTTGGTAAACTTGTTGAAGAAGTGAAAGATGTCGAAAAAGCAGGCGCGGATTTAATTCACGTTGATGTAATGGATGGCCATTTCGTGCCAAATATTTCATTTGGTTCAATTGCTATGGATGCGATTCGTCCACATACAGAGTTACCATTAGATGTTCATTTAATGATTGAAAATCCAGACCAATACATCGAGCAATTTGCGAAAGCAGGCGCGGCGTATATTACGGTCCATGTAGAAGCTTGCCGTCATTTACATCGTACGATTCAATTGATTCGCTCATATGGCGTAAAACCAGGTGTTGTTTTAAACCCACATACACCCATTGAAACAATTAAGCATGTTTTAGAAGATATTGATATGGTGCTATTTATGACAGTAAATCCAGGCTTTGGTGGTCAAAAATTCATTCATTCTGTTGTACCAAAAATTAAAGAGCTATCAGATATTATTAAAGAGAAAAATTTAGATGTTGCGATTGAAATCGACGGAGGCGTCAACGCCGAAACAATCGTACCTTGTGCACAAGCAGGTGCAACAATTTTTGTTGCAGGTTCCGCTATCTTCGGTAAAGAAGATCGTACCGCTGCTTTAAAAGCAATTAAAGAAGCCGGAGAAGCGGCGCTTTAATGCACGTTATTATTTGTGCAGGAGGTCCAGAGGAGGAGGTCGCAGAACGCGACGTCCTCCTTTCTTTTGATGATGCCGTCTTTATTGGAGCGGACCACGGCACGATTTATTTATTAGATAAAGGAATTATACCTACAATGGCAGTCGGTGATTTTGATTCATTAACAATTGAAGAGTGGCAGCGAGTAGAACGAGAAGTCAAGACTATTGAGCGCCATGAACCAGAGAAAGATGAAACGGATACTGAACTTGCCATTATCCGCGCTTTAGAAATGAAACCACAAAAAATTACCGTAACAGGTGCTACAGGTGGTCGCTTAGATCATTATGAATCAAATTTACATTTAGTGTATCGTTTACAAAAGGAAGCACCTAACTGTTCGATCCGTTTAATGAATAAAACAAATGAAGTGCGCTTTATTTTACCAGGGACATCACGTTTACCTTATGATCAACGCTATAAATATATGTCCTTTTTTGCCTTTGGACGAGATGTTCCGGACGTAACATTAAAGGGAGTAGCCTATGAAACACATTCAGAGCTGGTACAAATGGGTACAACGCGTTTTACGAGTAATGAGGTTATCAGTGCGTCCGCGACTGTTAGCTTTTCAGAGGGCGCTTTATTGATGATTCGTAGCAACGACTAAACAAAAAGAAATCTAATTAAAATTGATGAGTATAAGAAAAGATGCTTTGACATACGTGTAGAAATCACCTCTCATAGGAGCATAAGAAAAACCGGAATCGCGCTGTGGCACGGTTCCGGTTTTTCGTTGCGAACGCTAAAAAAGGAAAATGACGTGTTTTGTCCCAGCCTCTTCTTTTTGTTTGTACAAAAAAACACCTTGCTATAGCAAGGTGTCTCGACAGCGCTAAAAATTATACGCGTTCAACTTTACCTGATTTAAGTGCACGTGCAGAAACCCAAACACGTTTAGGTTTGCCGTTTACTAAGATACGAACTTTTTGTAAGTTTGCACCCCAAGTACGTTTAGAAGCGTTCATAGCGTGTGAACGGTTGTTACCAGAACGAGATTTACGTCCAGTAATTACGCATTGTTTAGGCATATTAATTTCCTCCTCATTTAAGAAGTTGAAAGAGTGTGTTTCACTTCGGTATTTCACATACTATAATAATTTAACATACAGATTGGCACTTTGCAATAACTAAATCCTAGACTTTCAAGAAAAAAACCTTTACACTATGTTTTGTGCAAAAATGGACGAATACAGCGGAATCTTTTATAATAAGATTTTGTATAGTACAATAAAGTGAAGTTAATTTTAGACAGGGGGCCATATCATGTCAGTAGAAATTACAAATGAATTCGGTCATATTGATATCGCAAATGATGTTGTAGCACAAATTGCTGGAGGAGCTGCAATCGAATGTTACGGAATTGTCGGCATGGCAAGTAAGCATCAAATTCGTGATGGATTAACAGATATTTTACGTAAAGAAAACTTTGCACGTGGCGTACTAGTACGTCAAGACGGCGAAGATGAAAATAAAAATTTACATATAGACATGTATGTAATCGTTAGCTATGGTACAAAAATTTCAGAAGTAGCTTATCAAGTCCAATCAAAAGTAAAATATACACTTGATACAACATTAGGCATGGCTGTTAATTCAGTAAATGTTTATGTGCAAGGTGTTCGAGTAGCGAACGATTAAGAGGAGGAACTAAATCAATGAAGTCATTAGACGGCATTAAATTTGCGGAAATGGTGCAACTTGGAGCACATCATTTATCTCAAAACGCAGATTACGTAGATTCACTAAATGTATTCCCAGTACCAGATGGTGATACAGGTACAAATATGAATCTTTCGATGACATCAGGTGCTAAAGAAGTAGCAAACAATGTCACAGAAAATATTGGTGCAGTATCACAAGCCTTATCAAAAGGTTTATTAATGGGCGCACGCGGAAATTCAGGCGTTATTCTTTCACAATTATTCCGAGGATTCGGTAAAGCGGTTGAGAAAGAAGAAACATTAACAACAAAGACATTTGCAAATGCATTAAACTATGGTGTTCAAACAGCCTATAAAGCAGTGATGAAACCTGCAGAAGGGACAATTTTAACGGTTGCCCGTTTAGCAGGTGAAAAAGCTGTTGAAGTAGCTGAAACAGAAGACGATATTATTGTGTTAATGGAAGAAGTTTTAGCAGCTGCTAAAGTCGCTTTAGACAAAACACCAGACCTGTTACCAGTCTTAAAAGAAGTTGGTGTTGTCGATAGTGGCGGCCAAGGTCTAGTATTTGTATATGAAGGCTTTGTTGCTAGTTTAAAAGGCGAAGAGTTACCAGCGAAAATTGAATCTTCTTTAGATGATTTAGTAAATGCTGAGCACCATCGTGTACAAGATTTCATGGATACTTCAGCAATCGTTTACGGTTATTGCACAGAGTTCATGGTACGCTTCGAGGAAGACAAACGTCCATTCAACGAAGAACAATTCCGTGAAGAAATGAGCAAATTTGGGGATTCATTATTAGTGATTGCCGATGATGAAGTCGTTAAAATTCACGTTCACTCTGAAACACCAGGTGACGTTATTTCATACGGTCACCAATATGGTAGCCTTGTGAAGATCAAAGTAGATAACATGCGTTTACAACATACAGCTATCGTAGGTGACGAAAAACCTACAGCAGCAAAAGAAGTGAAAAAAGTACCTTATGCAATCGTTACAGTAGCACTAGGTGAAGGGGTAAAAGAATTACTTGAAAGCGTTGGTGCATCATATGTTATCGAGGGTGGTCAAACAATGAACCCATCTACAGAAGATATCGTTAATGCAATTAAAGAAGTTGGCGCTGAAAAAGTATTAATTTTACCAAATAATAAAAACATTGTGATGGCTGCAGAACAAGCGGTTGAATTATTAGATATTCCAGCTGCTGTTGTTGCAACGAAAACAATCCCTCAAGGTATGAGCGCTATTTTAGCATTTAACCCAGAGGCATCAGTAGAAGAAAATGCTGAAGCAATGACACGCGCATTTGCGGGCGTTTCAACCGCACAAATTACAACAGCAGTTCGTGATACATCAATCGATGGCGTTGAAATTCACACAGATGATTTCATGGCAATGGTTGAAGGTAAAATTGTGGCGTCTGTTAAAACATTAGAGGAAGCTGCAGAAGAAGCAGTGAAAAAAGTAATCGATGAAGATTCTGAAATCGTTACAATCCTTTATGGTCAAAATACGACACAACAACAATTAGCTCAACTAACAGGATTTATTGAAGCAAATTATGAAGATGTAGAAGTGGAAGTACATAACGGTAAACAACCGGTATATCCTTACATCATCTCAGTTGAATAATCGAGTAACTATTGAAGAGGCTAGGACATACATGTAAAACAACCTCTCATAGGAGCATAAGAAAAACCGGAATCGTGCTGTGGCGCGGTTCCGGTTTTTCGTTGCGAACACTAAAAAAGGAAAATGCAACGTTTTGTCCCAGCCTCTTTTTTATGAAAAATTTTCCTCGTAATGTACACCGTGAAAACGCATCTTACACGCCTTGTACAACACTATTTTGCGTTTTTTTTCTGGCATGTCTTATTTAGTCGGACAAAATAGTAAAATGCAATCGTTCCCAATTGCATAAATGTTGGGTTTATGACTTGAATAGGATAAAATGATACTACAATTACTTATTTACTAAAGGGGGACTACGAATGAAGTTTTCATCCGTTTTTGACATTATTGGTCCTGTTATGATTGGGCCTTCTTCGTCCCATACAGCAGGAGCAGCGCGAATTGGTCGCGTAGCACGAGATTTATTTGGTAAACAACCAACATGGGCAAAAATACATTTATATGGCTCATTTGCGGAAACGTATAAGGGTCATGGTACCGATGTCGCAATTATTGGTGGCTTATTAGACTATGAAACATACGATGAGCGCATTAAAACATCTTTTGACGAAGCAGAAAAGGTTGGTTTAACATTTGAATTTATTCCTGAAACAGGTGCTTCAGAGCATCCGAATACAGCACGTATTATTTTAGGAGATGAAGAAGGAAACGAAATGTCGATGTGCGGAATTTCAATTGGTGGTGGTGCCATTGAAATTACGGAATTAAATGGTTTCCGTTTACGTATGTCAGGTGGTATGCCCGCTATTTTAGTCGTGCATAATGACCGTGCAGGTGTTGTCGCACATGTGGCTGTATGTCTAGCGAGCCATCAGATTAATATTGGACATATGGAAGTGTCACGGAAAGAACGCGGTACGATGGCTTTAATGGTCATTGAAGTCGATCAAAATCTACATGAAGATATTTTAAATGAGCTAGAAAGACTACCGAATATTACGCAAGTATCACGTATCAAAAATAGCTAGGAGGAATGAAGATGGAAGTGTTATTTCGTAACGTTCGTGAATTAGTCGAACGCGCAGAAAATGAAAATAAATTATTATCAGAGATTATGATTGAGCAAGAGATGGGGATGTCTGAACGTACGCGTGAAGAAATTTTTACCCAAATGGAACGTAACTTAGAAGTTATGGACCAAGCAATTGAACGTGGATTAAAAGGTGTCACATCGGTTACTGGTCTAACAGGTGGCGATGCTGTATTAATGCAAAAATACATTCAGTCTGGTAAAGGATTGAGCGGAGATTTCTTATTAGATGCTGTTAGCAAAGCTGTTGCAACGAACGAAGTAAACGCCGCGATGGGCATGATTTGCGCCACACCAACAGCAGGCTCAGCAGGGGTTGTACCGGGTGTGTTATTTGCGGTTAAAAATAAATTAAATCCTACGCATGAACAAATGGTACGTTTTTTATTTACAGCAGGTGCATTTGGTTTTGTTGTCGCAAATAATGCGTCTATTTCAGGTGCGGCGGGTGGTTGCCAAGCGGAAGTAGGTTCAGCAGCTGCAATGGCGGCAGCATCAATTGTTGAAATGGCAGGTGGAACACCGCAACAATCTGCACATGCATTCTCCATTTCACTAAAAAATATGCTAGGCTTAGTATGTGACCCTGTAGCTGGGCTAGTTGAAGTACCTTGTGTAAAGCGTAATGCAATGGGTGCAGCGAATGCAATGGTAGCTGCTGATATGGCATTAGCAGGGATTGAAAGTCGCATTCCAACAGATGAAGTAATCGATGCCATGTATCGAATTGGTCAAACGATGCCTTCTGCACTACGTGAAACGGCACAAGGCGGATTGGCTGCTACACCAACCGGTCGCTGGTTAGAAAAACGTATTTTTGGAGGAGCTGTAGCGAACAGTGGCAATTGATTTAAAAAGCCCTGTTACAGAGCTTAAGGGTGTTGGGAAGACAGCTGCCGAAAATTTAGAACAGATGGGTGTCCATACAATAGAAGAACTAATTATGACATTTCCGTTTCGCCATGAAGATTTTCGACTGAAAGATTTAGCACAAACCCCTCACAATGAGCGTGTGACAGTGGAAGGACGCGTTGAAAGTGTACCAAATGTCATGTTTATGGGCAAAGGTCGTTCACGCTTACAATTTAAAATGCTTGTAGGCAACCATTTGATTCGCGTATCTTTTTTTAATCAAGCATATTTAAAAAATAAATTAAAGCCGGGTGCGATTATTACTGTAACTGGCAAATGGGATCAAGGCCGTCAGCAAATTAGTGGTTCACAAGTTCACTTTGGACCGAAAGATGCACAGGCAGATTTTGAACCCGTTTATAGCTTAAAAGGGAAATTAACACAAAAAAAATACCGTCATTTTATGAGACAAGCATTAGATGAAGTAGCATTCATGATACCGGAAACTTTGCCAGGAAAATTGCGAGAGTCATATAAGCTATTAGGAATTCATGAAGCATTAGAAGGCGTGCATTTCCCTCAAAATGCGATGCATGCAAAGCAAGCACGTAGACGCTTTGTATACGAGGAATTACTCGTCTTTCAGCTAAAGATGCAGGCGCTTCGTAAAGTACGTCGTGAAGACGAGGCTGGCTTAGCGATTCACTATGATGTTGAAAAATTACGCACATTTTTTGCGGCTCTACCATATGATTTAACAGGGGCGCAAAAACGTGTTGTTAATGAAATTTGTAAGGACTTGCTAACACCACAACGAATGAACCGTTTACTACAAGGTGATGTAGGTTCGGGTAAAACCGTCGTTGCAGCGAGTGGCCTTTATGCAGTAGTGACAGCAGGATTTCAAGGTGCTTTAATGGCTCCTACTGAAATTTTAGCAGAACAGCATTTAGAAAATTTACGAAGCTGGCTAGAGCCATTTGATGTTCGTGTTGAGTTATTATCTGGTTCTACGAAAGCAAAAGCACGTCGGGCATTATTAGCAGATTTAGCAACTGGCGACATTGATGTGTTAATTGGTACACATGCATTGATCCAACCAGATGTTGCGTTTCATAAATTAGGGCTTGTGATTACCGATGAACAGCATCGCTTTGGTGTCAACCAACGGCGCGTGTTACGTGAAAAAGGAGAAAGTCCTGATCAGTTGTTTATGACGGCGACACCTATTCCACGTACATTATCGATTACAGCTTTTGGCGAAATGGATGTATCCATTATTGATGAGATGCCAGCAGGGCGAAAAGTAATTGAAACAAATTGGCTGAAAGCGGAGCAGTTCAATCTAGTCTTACAACGTATGGAGCAGGAATTGGCAGCAGGACGTCAAGCTTATTTGATTTGTCCATTGATTGAGGAGTCGGATAAATTAGATGTCCAAAATGCAGTGGAGCTTCATGCGCAGCTACAAACTATTTTTGCTGATAAATTTACAGTAGGACTTATGCATGGTCGTTTACCAGCCGATGAAAAAGATGCGGTTATGCGGTCATTTAGCGAAGGTGCTATCAATGTACTCGTATCAACAACCGTTGTCGAAGTTGGTGTGAATGTACCAAATGCCACGTTTATGGTTATTTATGATGCAGAGCGTTTTGGCCTCGCACAGTTACACCAGTTAAGAGGACGTGTAGGGCGCGGGGAGCATCAATCTTATTGTGTACTAGTAGCGGATCCTAAAAGCGAAGAAGGAAAAGAACGCATGATTTCTATGACCGAAACGAATGATGGATTCCGCCTTGCTGAAAAAGATTTAGAACTTCGCGGTCCGGGCGACTTTTTTGGGCGTAAACAAAGTGGTATACCACAATTTAAAATGGCTGATTTAGTTCATGATTATCGAGCATTAGAAACAGCACGACGCGATGCGAACAACCTTTTGTATACCGATGAATTTTGGCATGACGAGGAGTATGGTCCACTGCGTGAATCACTTGAAAAATCTGGTGTTATGACGGGTGAGCGCATTGATTAGAAGCGGAGAGTGCAATTTATACTTGCATTCTCCTTTTTATATTTATATACTGATATTAGTACCAAGTGCTAATACAAAGGGAGCGGCATATTGAAACGATGAAGTATTCAAAAAAAGAACGACAAAAGTTGTTAAAACAGACTATTGAAGATAATCCTTTTATTACGGATGATCAACTGGCAACAAAATTTAATGTTAGTGTTCAAACAATCCGATTAGACCGTATGGAATTATCTATCCCCGAGTTACGCGAACGCATTAAAGACGTAGCAGCACATAATTTTGAAAATGAAGTAAAAACTTTACCTCTCGATGAAATCATTGGTGAGATTATTGATATCGAGTTAGATGAACGAGCATTGTCTATTTTTGATGTGACAGAGGATCATGTTTTCCAGCGTAATAATATTGCGCGAGGACACCATTTATTTGCACAAGCAAATTCATTGGCGGTCGCTGTCATTGATGACGATTTAGCGTTAACTGTTAAATCAACGTTATCATTCACGCGCCCTGTACATGCAGGAGATCGCGTTATTGCAAAAGCAACTGTAACAAGTCGTGATGACAATAATCGTACATTTGTAAGTGTGACATCAACAGTAAATGGTACGACAGTGTTTACGGGAGATTTTGAAATGTACCGTACGAAAGGTAAAGGTGAATAAAATGAAATTTGCAATTGATGGTATGGGTGGCGACAATGCGCCAAAAGAAATTATTGAAGGTGTCTACAAAGCGCTTGAAGATTTTTCTGATTTAGAAATCGTTCTTTATGGCGACGAAGAGAAAATGAAACCTTTTTTAAAACAGCATAATCGTTTAGAAGTAATTCATTGTACAGAAGTAATCGAAGGAACAGATGAGCCAGTGCGCTCTGTTCGTCGTAAAAAAGATGCTTCAATGGTGCGTGCGGCGCAAGCTGTTGCTGATGGTGAAGTAGAAGCATGTGTATCTGCTGGGAATACAGGTGCTTTAATGGCAGCTGGTTTATTTATTGTTCGTCGTATTGACGGCATTGACCGCCCCGCATTATCAACAACATTACCAACATTGGATGATGCTGGTTTTGATATGCTTGATTTAGGTGCGAATGCAGATGCTAAACCAGAAAATCTTGTACAATATGCGATTATGGGCAGCATTTATGCGCAACAAGTGCGCGGCGTAAAAAACCCAACTGTAGGTTTATTAAATATTGGTACAGAAGATAAAAAAGGTAATGATTTAACAAAACATGCTTTTGATTTATTAAAAGAAGCACCGATTAATTTTATCGGTAACGTCGAAGCGCGTGAATTATTAAATCACGCCGCTGATGTTGTTGTGACAGATGGGTTCACTGGCAACATGGTATTAAAAACAATCGAGGGGTCTGTTGGGGCATTGTTCTCTTTATTAAAAGAGGGCTTTATGTCATCAACAAAAACGAAAGTAGCCGCGGTTTTAATGAAACCAAGCTTGAAAACCATTAAAAATAAAATGGATTATAAAGAATATGGTGGAGCGGTATTATTTGGATTGAAGGCCCCAGTTATTAAAGCGCATGGCTCATCAGATGCACAAGGTTTTTACAGTGCAATTCGTCAAGCACGGAAAATGGTGAAACATAATGTCTGCGCAACGATTGATTCTACGATTTCAAAGGAGAATTAACATGACAAAAATTGCTTTTCTTTTCCCAGGACAAGGCTCTCAAAAAGTAGGTATGGGTGCTGAACTCTTAACAGGTGCTTACGCAAATTTCTATAAAGATGCGGATTCGCTTGTAGCATATGATTTATCATCACTTATGTTAGAAGGCCCAGAAGATCAATTAACACTTACATACAATGCACAACCTGCACTTTTAACAACTGGTGTACTTGTAGCAAAACAACTAGCAGATGCAGGTATTAAAGCGGATTTCACAATTGGTCATAGCTTAGGTGAATATGCAGCGTTAGTAGCTTCAGGAGTAATGAGTTTTGAAGATGCTGTGAAAATCGTTCATAAGCGCGGTGTATTAATGAATGAGGCAGTTCCTGCAGGTGAAGGAACTATGGCCGCTATTTTAGCGTTAGATTCAGAACAACTTGGCGCTGTCACGGAAGCAGTATCGTCAGAACTTGGTGAAGTTGTCCAAATGGCGAACTTAAATTGTCCAGGTCAAATTGTTATTTCTGGTACAAAACATGCAGTAGAAGTAGCATGTGAACGTGCAAAAGAAGCAGGCGCACGTCGTGCATTACCGTTAAACGTTAGTGGACCATTCCACTCGGCGTTGATGAAACCTGCGGCAGAACGATTAAAAGCAGCCTTAGATGCGATTGAATTACACGAAGCGCAAATTCCGGTTATTGCGAATGTAACGGCAAAGCCTGTTACGCGACCTGAAGAGATTGAAAAATTATTAGTGGAACAGTTGTATTCACCAGTACGTTTTGAAGAGTCAATTCGTGAATTATTAGCACAAGGTGTCGATACATTTATTGAATGTGGCCCGGGAAAAGTATTAAGCGGTTTAGTGAAGAAAGTGGATCGTAAAGCAACAACGTACTGTATTTATGATGAAGCATCATTACAAGATGTGTTAACACAAGCAAAGGAGTGGTCTCATGTCTAAAACAGCAATCGTAACAGGTGCTTCCCGCGGAATTGGTCGTGCAATTGCCTTGAAATTAGCAAAAGACGGCTACAATATTGTTGTCAACTATAGTGGTTCTCAAGAACGTGCAGAAGCAGTCGCTAAAGAAGTACAAGCATTTAACGTAGAAGCACTTATCGTTCAGGCAAATGTTGCAGAAGCGGACGATGTTAAAAAGTTAATCGATACAACGCTTGAAACATTTGACACAATTGATGTGCTAGTAAATAATGCGGGCATTACGCGCGATAACTTATTAATGCGTCTTAAAGAAGACGATTGGGATGCAGTAATCGATACAAACTTAAAATCAGTCTTTTTATGTACGAAGGCTGTAGCACGTCCAATGATGAAACAACGTGTAGGGCGCATCATTAACATGGCGTCAGTTGTCGGAATTGTTGGGAATGCTGGGCAAGCGAATTACACAGCGTCTAAAGCGGGGGTCATTGGTTTAACAAAAACATCTGCAAAAGAATTAGCAGCACGTAATATTTTAGTAAATGCTGTTGCACCAGGCTTTATCGAAACGGAAATGACAGATGCTATGCCAGCAGAGGCAAAAGCAGGTATGGAAGCTCAAATTCCATTAGCAAAATTAGGACAGCCTGAAGATATCGCAGATGTGGTATCGTTCTTAGCAGGCGATGCAAGCCGCTACATGACAGGTCAAGTACTACATGTTGATGGCGGCATGGTGATGTAATAAATATTATTTTTATTCACCGATGAAAAATGCTATACTATGCTAGAAATCATAAACTGGTCATACCAGTTAGTCTTTGAGAGGAGGTGTATTTTGTGGCTACAGTTTTAGAACGCGTAAGCAAAGTTGTCGTTGATCGTTTAGGTGTTGACGAAAGCGAAGTAAAACCGGAAGCATCATTCCGTGAAGATTTAGGTGCTGATTCACTAGACGTTGTTGAATTAGTAATGGAATTTGAAGAAGAATTCGATATGCAAATCGAAGATGAAGATGCTGAAAAAATCCAAACAGTTGGTGATGCAGTGTCATTCATCGAGAAAGCACAAGCTTAATCACATAAGCTGTTTTGAATAAATACTTAAACTTCCCTTGTAGCTTGCTGCAAGGGAAGTTATGTTTTTGTGACAAATTTTTTAATGTTTTGCACATTGCGTAAGAAAAAGGTACACTATCAAAGAGTACTAATTTAGTAAACTAAGAAGGTTGATGAACGATGGAAATCGAAGAATTATCACAAAAAAACGGTGCAATCCCTGAACAGGCTCGCGCTAAATTTGAAAAATTACAAAATATTTTAGGCTTACACTTTGGTAATAAAAATTTATTATACAATGCGTTTACACACTCATCTTATGTAAACGAGCATCGCCGCAAACAATATGAAGACAATGAACGTCTTGAATTTTTAGGTGACGCAGTGTTAGAGCTAACTGTTTCTAAGTTTTTATTCCTGAAATTCCCTAAAATGACAGAAGGCGAATTAACAAAACTTCGCGCAGCGATTGTTTGCGAACCGTCACTTGTTATCTTTGCAAACGAACTAAATTTTGGACAATTTGTGTTACTAGGTAAAGGGGAAGAAATTACAGGCGGTCGTGAACGTCCAGCATTACTTGCGGACTGCTTCGAAGCATTTGTCGGTGCTTTATATTTAGACCAAGGTTTAGAAACAGTTGTTGGCTTCTTGGAAAAAGTCGTTTTTCCAAAAGTAGAGCTCGGTATGTTTTCACATGTAATGGACTTTAAAAGTCAATTACAAGAAATGGTGCAACAAGCAAACTCAGGTGCGCTTCAATACACTATTATTAAAGAAAATGGTCCAGCGCATAACCGTACTTTCGTATCTCAAGTCATGTTAAGTGGTGCAGAGTTAGGTGTCGGGAATGGTAAATCGAAAAAAGAAGCTGAGCAACGAGCTGCTCAAAGTGCTATGGTTGCTTTTAAAAAACAACAAATGAATAAAAATAACAACGAAGCCCAATAGCAAACAGAACGTACGTGAATGTACAACAGTATAGACTAATGAGGCAAAAGATTAGTAGGGGGTATTATTTTGTTCCTTAAACGGCTTGAAGTGATTGGTTTTAAATCTTTTGCCGATCGAATCGGAATTGACTTTGTGCCAGGAGTGACGGCGGTAGTCGGTCCAAATGGTAGTGGTAAAAGTAACGTCATAGATGCCATTCGATGGGTACTTGGCGAACAATCAGCGAAATCGCTACGTGGTGCAAAAATGGAAGATATTATTTTTGCGGGTAGTGACTCACGCAAACCGCTTAACTTTGCAGAAGTAACGCTCATCCTAGATAACGAAGATGAACGCTTGCCACTTTCTTATAATGAGGTGAGCGTTTCTCGTCGTGTCTATCGTTCGGGTGAAAGCGAATATTTATTAAATAAACAAAGCTGTCGCTTGAAAGATATTACAGATTTATTTTTAGACTCTGGACTAGGAAAAGAAGCTTTTTCAATTATTTCACAAGGTCGTGTTGATGAAATTTTAAACAGTAAACCAGACGACCGTCGTGCGATTTTTGAAGAAGCTGCTGGTGTTTTAAAATATAAAAAACGACGTAAAAAAGCAGAGCATAAACTATTTGAAACAGATGATAATTTAAATCGTGTGCTCGATATTTTACATGAATTAGACGGACGTATTGAACCGTTGCGTATTCAGGCATCTGCCGCAGAAGACTACGTGTCGATGACAAAAGAACTACGAGGCATTGATATTGCTGTCTTAATCCATGATATCGAAATGTTAGAAACTTCTTTCAAACAATTGGCTGTGCAAAAAAGTACTCTTTCCGAAAAAGGAAATGCACAACAATTAGAGATCGAAGCGCTTCAAAAAGAGCAACGTATGCATCGCGAAGCACTTCAAACAATTGATACAACATTGGATTTAGAGCAAGCAGAACTTGTAGATGTTAGTACAGATGTAGAACGCTATGAAGGACGTAAAGCGGTCTTATTACAAAAACGTCAAAATATTTCACAACAACTAGCAAGTTTAGAAAAATCAATTCAAACTGCCAAAATACAATATGAACAAGATGCTGCTTTGAAAGAAGTAAAGGCACAACAACTAGCAGAGTATGACGTTGCGTTTAAAGAGATTTGTCAAGAAGTAAAGCAGATGACACAAACTTTGGAACGTTCTACATCTGAAATTGAGCGTGAAATTGAACAACTTAAAAATGTTTATGTTGATCGTTTAAGTGAGCGTGCTGCCACAAATAACGAATTAAAAAATATTATTCGTCAATTGGAACAAGAGCAAGCAGAGACAACAAAAATGTCATCCGCTTCTGGAGAAACAATTGAAGAGTTACGTCGTCATAACGCAGAAAAAGAACAAGCTGCGGCATCACTAGAAGCCATTTCGATTGAATTAGCTGAGCAATTAGCACGTTATAAAGAATCACAAGAGACGTATAAAAAATTACGTGACATGTATTCGAAAAAACGAGACATGCTTTATCAAGGCTATAATCAATTGAAAACCATGCAAGGACGTAAAGAAACGTTAGAAGAGCTATCATCAAATTTTGAAGGCTTTTATAAAGGTCCTAAAATGATTTTACAAGCTCGTTATGAAAATCGTTTAACAGGTATTCATGGCGCTGTAGCCGAAATGTTGCAAGTGCCGGCTCCTTATGCAACTGCTATTGAAACAACGCTTGGTGCAACAGCACAGCATATTATTACGGAAACGGATAAACATGCGAGCCAAGCGATTCATTATTTACGTAATCATAACGGTGGACGTGCTACGTTCTTACCGAAGAATATTATGAAATCGCGTCAAATTCCAACAGATGTATTAGCGCGTGTAGCGGGACATCCATCATTTATCAACACAGCTGACAAACTTGTTGAAGCAGAAGAAACGTTTGATACGATTGTTGCTCATTTATTAGGGCATGTTATTATCGCCAAAGATTTGGACGGCGCTAAAGCTATCGCAAACGCATGTCATTATCGCTACCGTATCGTTACATTAGAAGGCGATGTCGTAAATGCTGGTGGTTCAATGACGGGTGGATCGACAAATAAACAAAACCCTGTATTTAGTCGTAAAGCAGAATTAGAACAGTTAACAGACAATGTAGATAAATTGCAAGTCTCTATCTTAGCAGCAGAACAAACAGTGAAAGAACTAGAAAAACGTGTCGGTTTAAAAGAAGCAGAGTTGGAGCAACAGCGTCAAAGAGGGGATACATTAAAACAACGTGAATATCGCCAAAATATCGCACTAGAAACCATTTCAGCGACGGTTAAGCGCTTATCACAACGTGTTTCTTTATTTGATTCTGAACAGCAAGATGTCACAAGTCGTTTAGGTTCATTGGAAGATTCAAAAATCACCCTTGAAAAACGTTTAGTATCTTTAGATGAAGAGACAGCTACATTAAATAAAGATGTAGAGCGCTTAGAGTCATTAAAAGCACAAAGTATAACCGAACGTGATCAATTGCAAAGTGATTTAGCTGATGCAAAAGCACAGCAGGCTGTAAAAGCTGAGCAAGTACTACAACTTCGTATGCAAGTAGAAGACTTAACAAATAAATTAATGACAAGTAAACAGCATTTGCATGCTCAACAACAAGAACGTGAATGGTTATTAACAAGCGAAGGAGAAGAAGGCCTTTCTGAGGAAGAATTGACAGAGCATACTGTATCATTGAAAGCGCGTAGAGATACTTTAAACACTTCTATTGCTAAGGCAAAAGTAAAACGTGCAGAATTGCAAAAAACGATTCAAAACGTCGATACATTGCTTACAGAAGCACAACGTGTTCACCAAGGCGTGCTAAACGCTATTCGTGACATCGATGTGAAAATGAATCGTATTGATGCAAACCGTAGCAATCAAGAAAATCAATTGTTAACAGAATACGACTTAACATTCCAAGAAGCATTGCTTGAGGAAGCTGTTGATGTTGATATTGATACAGCACGGCGTAAAGTGAAGTTATTACGTCAGTCAATTGATGAGCTTGGCGATGTGAATGTACACGCTATTGAAGAATACAAAACCGTGTCTGAACGTCATGAATTCTTAACAAATCAACGCAATGATTTATTGGAGGCGAAAGATACGTTGCATGAAGCCATTCGTGAAATGGATGAAGAAATGACAGCTCGTTTTAGTGAGACATTTATGTCTATTCGCACACATTTCCAAGAAGTTTTCCGTGAATTATTTGGTGGTGGTAAAGCAGATTTAATTTTGTTAGACCCAGAAAACTTATTAGAAACGGGTATTGAAATTGTTGCGCAACCACCTGGTAAGAAATTGCAAAGCTTGAGTTTATTATCTGGTGGGGAACGTGCATTGACAGCAATTGCTTTATTATTTGCAATCTTAAAAACTCGTCCAGTACCCTTCTGTATTTTGGATGAAGTCGAAGCAGCGCTTGACGAAGCGAATGTTAGTCGCTATAGTCAATACTTGAAAAAATTCAGCGATGATACACAATTTATCGTGATCACGCACCGTAAAGGTACGATGGAAGGCGCCGATGTGTTGTATGGTATTACGATGCAAGAATCCGGCGTTTCAAAACTCGTATCAGTAAAATTAGAACAAGAGATGTCCTAAAGGAGCGGAATGAAGTATGGGCTTTTTACAACGTATGAAAGAAAAGCTAACTGGTAAAAAAGATGAAGAACAGTTAGAACAACTAGAAGAAACAAATGAAGCAGATGCCATAGAGGACAATGCTGAAATCGAAGAAAGCCAAGCAGAGGAAACAACAAAAGTAATTGAATCGGTAGAAAAGCCTGTCAAAGAAATTGTGGAAGAACCTGAAGTAATCAAAGAACCAGTCGTTGAAGAGGCTTTAGAAGAACTACCAACGATTGTTGAAGAAGAGTCAGAAACTAAAGAAGAATCAGAGCAAAAGCGTCATTGGTTTTCTCCAGCAGCAATTACTGAAAAATTCAAGCATGGTCTTGAAAAAACACGTAATTCATTTTCTTCAAAAGTAAATGATTTAGTAGCACGTTACCGTACAGTAGATGAAGAGTTTTTCGAGGAATTAGAAGAATTATTACTACAAGCCGATGTTGGATTTGAAACAGTAATGCAATTAATCGATGAACTTGAAATGGAAGTAAAACGCAAAAATATTAAATCAACAGATGGTATTCAAGCAGTTATCTCGGAAAAATTAGTGGAAATTTATGAGCAAGGTGAAGCTGATATTACTGATTTAAATATGCAACCAGATGGTGAATTAACAGTTATTTTATTTGTTGGTGTAAATGGTGTTGGTAAAACAACAACAATTGGCAAATTAGCGCATCGTTTTGAACAACAAGGTAAAAAAGTTATGCTGGCAGCTGGTGATACATTCCGTGCTGGTGCAATTGACCAATTGCAAGTTTGGGGCGACCGAGTGGGTGTTGAAGTGATCAAACAATCAGAAGGCTCGGATCCAGCAGCTGTTATGTATGACGCAATCAATGCAGCCAAGAACCGCGGAGCAGATATTTTAATTTGTGATACAGCGGGTCGCTTACAAAATAAAGTTAACTTAATGAATGAACTTCAAAAAGTACATCGTGTTATCGAACGTGAAGTACCAGGTGCACCGCATGAAGTCTTATTAGCTTTAGATGCTACAACTGGACAAAATGCACTTGTACAAGCGAAAACATTCAAGGAAGCTACAAAAGTAACAGGGATTGTATTAACGAAATTAGATGGTACTGCAAAAGGTGGTATTGTATTAGCCATTCGTAATCAATTGCATATTCCAGTTAAATTTGTTGGTCTTGGTGAAAAAATGGATGACTTACAACCATTTGATGCGGAACGTTATGTGTATGGTTTATTCGCAGATTCATTAGATAAACAAATCGATGAATTGGATGAATAACACAAAGACGTATAAGCAACGATAAACGTTGATATATCAATAAAAAGCGAGGTTTTGGACAAGGGGTTTACCTTGACAGAGTCCTCGCTTTTCTTATATGATACGATGGAATATGTATGTAAAGGAGAGGTTATGTATGTTATTAGAAAAAACAACACGTATGAACTTTCTCTTTGACTTTTATCAAGCACTTCTAACGGATAAACAAAGAAGCTATATGCAACTTTATTATTTAGATGATTTGTCATTAGGAGAAATTGCAGAATCATATAAAGTATCACGCCAAGCAGTTTATGATAATATCCGACGTACGGAAGCAATGCTTGAAGAATATGAAGAAAAACTTCAACTTTTTACAAAGTTTCAAAAAAGACAGCAAATTGCGCTGGCATTAATTGCAGCAATTGAAGAAAATGCGCCAAAAGAGGATGCATTACGTTATATTGAACAATTGAAAGAATGGGATTAGGGGGCGACCACTATGGCATTTGAAGGCTTATCAGAGCGACTCCAAGGTACAATTGCCAAAATTAAAGGTAAAGGTAAAGTAACAGAACAAGACGTTAAATTAATGATGCGTGAAGTTCGATTTGCTTTAATCGAAGCCGATGTTAACTTAAAAGTAGTAAAAAAATTCGTAAAATCAGTTAGTGAACGTGCAGTAGGTTCTGACGTTATGCAAAGCTTAACGCCGGGTCAACAAGTTATTAAAATTGTTCAAGAAGAATTAACACAATTAATGGGTGGCGAACAATCACCTGTTAAATTCTCGACTCGTCCGCCGACTGTTATTATGATGGTAGGTTTACAAGGTGCCGGTAAAACGACTACTACAGGGAAACTAGCAAATGTATTACGTAAAAAATACAATAAAAAGCCATTACTTGTAGCAGCCGATGTTTATCGTCCAGCAGCTGTACAACAACTACAAACACTAGGAAAACAATTGTCAATCCCAGTGTTTGACAAAGGAACGGATGTTTCACCAGTAGAGATTGCTCGTGAAGCAATTGAATTGGCTAAAGAAGAGCATCACGATGTTGTGATCATCGATACAGCTGGTCGATTACACATCGATGAAGCATTAATGCAAGAATTAAAAGATATTCGAGCACTTAAAGAGCCGGATGAAGTATTCTT
This sequence comes from Candidatus Kurthia intestinigallinarum, assembly GCF_003991225.1. Taxonomy (GTDB): domain Bacteria; phylum Bacillota; class Bacilli; order Bacillales_A; family Planococcaceae; genus Kurthia; species Kurthia populi. The sequence continues at coordinate 400,320 of NZ_JTFC01000031.1, read as the reverse complement.
AGTTGTTGATGCAATGACAGGTCAAGATGCTGTAAACGTAGCGGAAAGCTTTAATGAAGCTGTCGGAATTACAGGTGTCGTATTAACTAAATTAGATGGGGACACTCGTGGTGGTGCGGCATTATCAATTCGCTCAGTTACAGAGAAACCAATCAAATTTGTTGGTATGGGTGAAAAAATGGATGCACTTGAACCATTCCACCCAGAACGTATGGCACAGCGCATTTTAGGTATGGGTGATGTATTATCACTTATTGAAAAAGCGCAAGCAACGGTTGATGCGGACAAAGCAAAAGAGTTAGAAGAAAAATTCAAAACACAAAGTTTTACTTTTGACGATTTCCTTGATCAAATGAGTCAAGTGAAGAAAATGGGTCCATTGGAAGATATTATTAAAATGATTCCTGGTATGAACAAAGTCAAAGGGTTAGATAAAATGAACTTTGATGATAAACAAATTAATCATATTGAAGCGATTATTCAATCAATGACGATTGCAGAGCGCACAAATCCAGAAATTATTAATGCGAGCCGTCGTAAACGTATTTCTAAAGGATCTGGGCGTTCAGTACAAGAAGTTAACCGTTTGATTAAGCAATTTGATGAAATGAAAAAAATGATGAAACAAATGTCTGGATTAGCCGGTGCACCTGGTGCAGGTAAAAAGAAAAAGCTGAAATTACCAGGTATGGATTCATTATTTAAAATGTAATACAAAAGCTCTGCATTTGTAGAGTTTTTCGTATGCTAAATAGCTTAAAAAATTCGTAGAATTAATTGTTTTTAGTTGTTAAGAAAAAATACTTTACAAACACTTGTAATCTTACTCAGAATCCTGTAGAATAACTTGTGTTAAGAAAAAACACTTTACAAACAATCGAAAGCTTGATATTATACTATCTTGTGTGAAACTTATTCGGAGGTGCAAAGAAACATGGCAGTAAAAATTCGCTTAAAACGTATTGGTGCTAAAAAAGCTCCTTTCTACCGTATCGTAGTTGCTGATTCACGTTCTCCACGTGACGGTCGTTCTATTGAAACAATCGGTACATTCAATCCATTAACTTCTCCAGAAGAAGTTAAAATTGATGAAGAAAAAGCATTATCTTGGTTAGCTAATGGTGCAAAACCATCTGATACTGTACGTAACTTGTTCTCGAAACAAGGTATCATGGCTAAATTCCATGAATCAAAACAAGGTAAATAATTTTGCCTTATAAATAATCGGGGGTGACGTTGTGGAACAGCTGATTAAAACAATTGTACAACCACTAGTCGATTTTCCAGATGATGTTCGCATTACGGTGAATGAATCAGAAAATCGTGTCGTTTATAAACTTGCTGTCCATCCTCAAGATGTCGGCAAAGTCATAGGTAAACAAGGAAGTGTCGCGAAAGCGATTCGAACAATTGTTTATTCTGCTGCAAGCAGTCACCATATGAAGAAGACATATGTCGACATCATAGATTAGCGTAAAAGGAGGGAGCATTGGTTCCTTCCTTTTTTGTTGTATATAAGTATAAAAAAGAGGTGTCCTAGTATGAAATGGTACAACGTTGGTAAAATTGTTAATACACATGGTATTCGTGGTGAAATTCGTGTGATTTCACAAACAGATTTTCCAGAAGATCGTTATGAAGTAGGTGCAAAACTTGGTATTTTTGCGCCGGGTGAAAAACGTCCTACAACAGTTATTATTAAAACTGCTCGAAAACATAAAAACTTCATTCTTCTTTCATTTGAAGGTTATCCAAATATTAATGATGTTGAAAAATTCAAAGGAAGCATGCTAAAAGTAAATGAAAACTTCCTTGAAGAATTAGAAGAAGATGAATTTTATTATCATGAAATCGTTGGTTGTGACGTGTTTGATGAAAATGGCAATGAAATTGGTAAAATTAAAGAAATTTTTGAAACGGGTGCCAATGATGTTTGGACTGTTACAGGCATAGATGGTAAAGAGCATTATTTACCGGTTATTTTTGAAGTAATTAAGGAAGTAGATGTTGAAAATAAACGCGTCACAATTGAATTAATGGAAGGTTTATTATCATGATGAATATTCAAGTTTTATCATTGTTTCCAGATATGTTCGATGGTGTTTTTAATGCATCTATTATGAAAAAAGCACAAGATAAAGGTGCTGTAACATTTGATGTAACGGATTTTCGCTCGTTTTCAAACAATAAACATAATCAAGTAGATGACTACCCTTACGGCGGTGGCGCGGGTATGGTATTGAAACCTGAGCCATTATTTAATGCTGTAGAAGCATTGCAAGCACAAGGCAAAAAACCTCGTATTATTTTAATGTGTCCTCAAGGTGAACGATATTCTCAAAAGAAAGCAGAAGAACTATCTTTAGAAGAAGATTTGATTTTCCTTTGTGGTCATTATGAAGGGTACGATGAGCGTATTCGTGAGCACCTTGTTACCGATGAAATTTCAATTGGTGATTTTGTGTTAACAGGTGGTGAGCTTGCTGCCATGACAATCATTGATAGTGTAGTGCGCCTTTTACCAGGTGTATTGGGACAAGAAGCTTCACATATTAATGATTCATTCTCTACAGGTTTATTGGAGCATCCACATTACACACGCCCAGCAGACTTTCGTGGGATGAAAGTTCCGGATGTTTTAATGTCTGGAAATCATGCGAAAATTGCAGAATGGCGTGAAGAACAATCATTAAAACGTACATTCGAACGTCGACCTGATTTATTAGAGAATATTAATCTTACACCAAAACAAAAGAGCTATTTACGTTCACTTGGGTATGAAAAATAATCATCTGTGACAAGGAAATGGACTTGAAACAAACGTATAGATATGTTAGTATTTAAAGTGCATTTCTTAAAGAAATGCCGTATTACGGTGTTCCGCTGTAGCAACCATTAAGCGAACTATATGAGCATCTGTCAAAGGAGAAAATAAAATGTCAAACATTATTACAGAAATCACAAAAGAACAATTACGTACTGATATGCCAGCTTTCCGTCCTGGTGACACAGTATCTATCGACGTTAAAGTTGTCGAAGGTACTCGCGAACGTATCCAAAAATTCGAAGGTGTTGTAATCAAACGTCGTGGTGGCGGTATCAGCGAAACTTTCACTGTTCGTAAAATCTCTTACGGTGTAGGCGTTGAACGTACATTCCCAGTTAACACACCAAAAATCGCAGCACTTAAAGTTACTCGTCGTGGTAAAGTACGTCGTGCTAAATTATACTACCTACGTAACTTACGTGGTAAAGCTGCTCGTATCAAAGAAATTCGCTAATTTCTTTTTACTAGCAAAAAAGAGTGTAGAGCAATTTGCTCTACACTTTTTTCATGTCTAAAAGAGAGAATCTTTTTGCCTGCTTTTAGAAATACTTGTACAATAAATAATGTAGAGTGAGGGGTGATTGTATGGAAGAGGAAAAATTAAAAAAAGAAAAAAGCGACTTATGGGAATGGATTAAAGCGCTTATTATTGCTTTTTTATTAGCAGCATTGATCCGCTTTGTACTCTTTACACCAATTGTTGTTGATGGTGAGTCCATGATGCCTACTCTTGAAAGTGGCGAACGTATGATTGTAAATAAACTAAATTATAAAGTTGGAGATATTCAGCGTTTTGATATTGTTGTTTTCCACGCACCTGAAAAGAAAGATTATATTAAACGAGTGATAGGGGTTCCTGGTGATACACTTGAATATAAAAATGATCAACTATACATTAACGACAAGAAAGTAAATGAAACGTATTTACAAGATTATAAAAACCAAATTGTTGATGGTGGTACACTAACCGAAGATTTTAGCCTATTAGATTACACAGGTAAGAAAATAATTCCAAAAGGATATTATTTTGTAATGGGTGATAATCGACGAAATAGTAAAGACAGTCGACATATTGGACTAGTATCAGAAGAAAAAATTGTAGGGAAGGCAAGCGTTGTCTTCTGGCCAATTGAAAACTTTGGTACGATAGATTAAGAGGAGAGATATTATGACAATTCAATGGTTTCCAGGGCATATGGCTAAAGCCCGCCGACAAGTTACAGAAAATTTAAAGTTAGTAGATATTGTTTTTGAGTTAATTGATGCACGTTTACCAATGTCATCTCGTAACCCCATGCTAGATGATATTATTCATCAAAAAAAACGATTACTCATTTTAAATAAAGCCGATATGGCAGATGAAACGCAAACTAAGCGTTGGATTCAATTTTTTGAAGAAAAAGGACATAAAGCAGTAGCTGTAAACTCACTTGATAGTAAAGGATTAAAACGCGTTACAAAAGCTGCGGAAGATGTGTTGGCAGAAAAATGGGATCGTATGCGTAAAAAAGGTTTAAAACCGCGTGCCATTCGCGCGATGATTGTGGGGATTCCAAACGTTGGAAAATCGACAATGATTAACCGCTTAGCGAAAAAAAATATCGCACGAACAGGTAACATGCCAGGGGTAACAAAATCTCAGCAATGGATCAAGGTTGGGAAAGAGTTAGAATTACTTGATACACCAGGGATTTTATGGCCAAAATTTGAAGATCAGCGTGTAGGAGCTAAATTAGCGGTAACGGGTGCCATTAAAGATGCAATTATGAATATGGATGATTTAGCGATTTTTGGGCTAAACTTTTTAGAAACATATTACCCTCAACGTTTACATGAACGTTATCAAATTGAAGGTTTAACAGATCCAATTGTTGGCACATTTGATCACATCGGTAAACTACGCAACATTAAAATGTCAGGTGGCGATATTGATTATTCAATGGTATCTGAATTAATCGTTCGTGACATTCGAAATGAACATTTAGGAAAATTAACATTTGATTTTGTAGAAGATTACGAGTAAATGCCACTTTATCGACAATGTCTTTTAGGCATTGTCGATTTTTTCATTATATCGTGACAATGTTAACCGATAAAAGGAGTAAGTGTAGATGACAACGATTAAAGAAATTAAAGAGAAATTATCAACAGAGACAGTATGGCAAAGTTGGATGGATGAATTAGCCAAAGATGAACGTACAGGCGCTCAAAATGCATTAAAATCATGGAAACGTGCACAAGAGAAACAGCAAAAATTAATAGATGAGCACCAGTCGAAGTTAGCATTTGATCAATCATTTCGTGAGAACAGTTCTTCTCTTATAGCCGGGACTGATGAAGCGGGTAGAGGACCACTAGCCGGCCCCGTTGTGACAGCTGCTGTGATTTTACCGAATAATGCATGTGAAGAATTGCTTGGGTTAAACGACTCGAAACAATTATCATATGATAAACGTGAAGAATTTATTGAGAAGATTATGCAAACTGCAATAGCAACCGCCGTTCATTTTCAATCAGTCGAAGTGATTGATGATATTAATATTTATGAAGCAACACGTGAATCAATGAAGACATCTATTGAGCGTTTGGCAGTAAAGCCCGATTATGTATTGGCCGATGCTATGAAGCTAGATATCGAAATAGCACAAAGTTCAATTATCAAAGGAGATGCAAAAAGCTTAGCTATTGCAGCAGCCTCTATTTTGGCCAAAACTGCACGAGATCATTATATGGAAGAGATGGATGAAAAATATCCTGGTTATGGTTTTGCAAAACATGCAGGATATGGAACAAAACAACACTTAGAAGCGTTGGAACATCTTGGGGTCACACCGATTCACCGTAAAACATTTGAACCGATAAAAACAATGCTTTTGAAAGGATGAGACGATGAATTTAACAGGTGTAAATGTACAGCAGTCACAAATGCAAACAACACAACAAGCTGTTGTTGTAAAAGAAGGACAAGTGTTACATGGCACAATTACAAAATTGTACCCGGACCAGAAAGTTGAAATTCAAGTAGGGAATCAAAAAATGATGGCACAACTTGAAACGCCATTAAAAGCCGGTGACGCGCATTTCTTTCAAGTGACGGTTATTTCACCTAATTTATCCTTAAAAGTAGTTTCAGGGCCCTTAACGTCACAATCAGCGTCACAACAGGCACTACAATTAATAAATAGCATGGATTTACCGGATTCAAAAGAAATGCAGCAAATTGTAAAGCAATTTTTGAAAAATGATGTACCAATGTCACGCGAACAACTTATTCAAGCAGAGCAAGTGTTGAGAGCCACAACGATTCCAACGACACAAGCGCTAGATGCTTTATCCAAAATTGTTCAATTAAAACTACCGATGACAGAAAGTTCATTGCAAGCGATTGTTCAAGGTGGTGCTAAAACAGGATTCCAGGCAGCATTAAATAACTTGCAACAATTGATTCAAAATGATGCAACATTAAGTACGACACTTAAAGATACATTATTAAATAGTTTATTGCGTTTGGAGAAACCATTAGCGATTGAAACAGGTAGTATAATGCTAGCGAAAATGCTAGATAGTCTAATTTCTACTGCAACCAATGCGTCAACAAAACAAGCGATGTTATCTATGCTTCGTCAAGCAGGCGTATTACCTCAAAATGCCAATATGATGAATTTCTTATCAGGCGCCTTAGGGAAAGTTGATGCTAATCCAACACAGACGCTACAAAATGCGTTACAACTTGTTCAACAAAGTCCACAAAATGTAGAAGCTAGAATAGGATTACAGCAGGCTGTTTTAAATCACACAGGATTAAATACAGCTTCCAAAGAAGCGATTATAACAGCATTAAATCGGGTGCAGATTTCACCGACGAATACGTATACGGCTCAATTAAATACAGCGACGACGAATGCAATGAAAACAGCAGATTCTTTAACGCCAGCACAATTATTAACGGCTGTAGTACAAACAAAATCAACAAATATAGCACCTGTTTTAACACAATTAACACAATCTGTGAATCAAGATACGCAATTATCTGTAGCTACAAAAGAAGCTATCCAAACATTGGTCCAAAAATTTAATACGACGCCAGCAACGGCACAATCTATTCAAAATTTGGCTAAACTAGTTCAGCAAGAATTAGTAAAAGACTATAGTGGCCAACTACAGCAACAGCCTTTTCAACAAAATGCGTCACAACAAACTAAAACACAATTGATGCAATTATTAGGTGTTCAACCGAAGCTAATGGATGAAGCATTAGAAGCACTAACGTATCAAACAACAAAAAATGTAAATGCTACAGCACAGCAACTATTGCAAAATACTGAATTACAATTACAACAGCAGCTGAATGGAAAAGCGTTTGAAACGATCTTACGGCATACCTTACAAAATTTAGGACTTAATTATGAAGCAAATTTAAATAATAAAGAGACAAATTTAGAACAATTGCAGCAACAATTAAAACCGCAATTAATGGCGCTATTACAAGATGAATCAGCGCATTCTGCAACACGTCAAGCAGCGGAAAATATCATATCTCGTATGAATGGAATGCATTTTTTATCGGGTGAGAATGGACCACAACATCAATTGATTATGCAAGTACCTCTTGAATTATTTGGTAGACAAACTGATGCAACTTTGCAATGGAATGGACGTATGAAAAAGAATGGTAAAATTGATACGGATTATGCACGTGTTATGTTCTATTTAGATTTAGCTTCACTAGAGGAAACAATTATTGATATGCAAGTTCAAAGTCGCGTAGTTACTGTAACTGTGTATAATGAAAAACAAGATCTAGCATTATTTGCAGAACCGCTACGTGAGTCATTAGAAAAAGGATTACAAACACATGATTATAAGTTATCAGGTGTTTTAATAAAATCATTTGAACGTGTGGAAAAAGAAGTGAAACCAATTTTTCATGCAACAACAACTAATGGAGAAGGCGGTGTTGATTTGCGCATATGACGGAACAATATGAAAAAAGACATGAGGCAGTTGCATTAAGTTTTGATCCAACTGATGGTGGAGCACCAAAAGTCCTGGCAAAAGGTAAAGGGAAAATTGCTGAAAATATTTTAGAACAGGCAAAAATGCATGACATTCCAATTCAAGAGGACCGCTCACTTGTTCAATTACTTGGACAATTGGACTTAAATGAATCGATACCTGAAGAATTGTACCAAGCAGTTGCAGAGGTTTTTGCTTTTATTTATCGATTAGATCGTACATATGATGGTGTTCAAAAAAAAATCCGCTAAATTTCGTGGTGCGAAATTTAGCGGATTTTGTGTCTAAAGAAGAATTTTATAGAAAATATAAAAGATATTGTAGTATAAAACATAGACAGTTCAGAATATTTTATATACAATGAAATAGGTAACAGAAAGTTTTACAAAGAGATGGGAGGAAGTTTCATGAATATCCATGAGTATCAAGGGAAAGAGATTCTTCGTCAAAATGGGGTAAAGGTTCCTAAAGGTATCGTTGCATTTTCACCAAAAGAAGCGGTGAAAGCAGCTAAAGAATTAGGCACCGAGGTAGTAGTAGTGAAAGCTCAAATCCATGCTGGGGGGCGTGGTAAAGCAGGCGGTGTTAAAATCGCAAAATCACTAGACGAAGTAGAACAATATGCAAAAGAACTTTTAGGTAAAGTATTGGTGACACACCAAACTGGTCCAGAAGGTAAAGAAATCAAGCGCCTTTACATAGAAGAAGGCTCAGATATTAAAAAAGAGTATTATGTAAGTTTACTCGTTGACCGTGCTACTTCTCGTGTCACATTAATGGGATCTGAAGAAGGCGGTATGAATATCGAAGAGGTTGCGGAAGAAACACCTGAAAAAATCTTCACAGAAGTGGTGGATCCGATTGTCGGCCTTACAGCTTTCCAAGCACGACGTCTTGCATTTAATATTAATATTCCGAATAATTTGATAAATAAAGCAGCAGACCTTTTCCTAGGTTTATATAAAACATTCATCGAAAAAGATGCATCTATTGTTGAAATTAATCCACTTGTTGTAACAAATGGGGATGAAGTTATCGCATTAGATGCGAAATTCAACTTTGATGGTAATAGTCTATATCGTCATGCAGATGTAGTAGAACTACGGGACTACGATGAAGAAGATCCGAAAGAAATTGAAGCATCAAAACATGATTTAAGCTATATTCCACTAGAAGGTTCAATTGGTTGTTTAGTAAATGGTGCCGGACTTGCGATGGCAACTATGGATACAATCGGTTACTACGGCGGCAGTCCAGCAAACTTTTTAGATGTTGGTGGTAGCGCGACAGCAGAGAAAGTTAAAGAAGCATTTAAAATCATCCTTTCAGATGCACATGTAAAAGGTATTTTCGTTAATATTTTTGGTGGCATTATGAAATGTGATGTTATTGCAGAAGGTGTTGTAGCAGCAGCAGGCGAACTAGGTTTAGAAGTGCCACTTGTTGTTCGTTTAGAAGGTACAAATGTTGAGTTAGGTAAAGAAATTCTACGAAATTCAACATTAAATATCGTAGCAGCAGCATCACTTGCAGACGGCGCACAAAAAATCGTAGAGCTTGTAGGCTAAGAAGGGGTGGAATAAACATGAGTATTTTCATTAATAAAGATACAAAAGTGCTTGTTCAAGGTATTACTGGTTCAACTGCACTTTTCCATACAAAACAAATGCTTGAATATGGTACAAAAATCGTAGCGGGCGTTACACCAGGTAAAGGCGGCACTGAGGTTGAAGGTGTTCCAGTATTTAATACTGTAAAAGATGCTGTTGACGCAACGGGATGTAATGTATCAGTAATTTATGTACCAGCACGTTTTGCAGCTGACTCAATTTTAGAAGCTGTAGAAGCCGAATTAGATATGGTTATCTGTATTACAGAACATATTCCTGTATTAGATATGGTTCGTGTAAAACGTTATATGGAAGGCAAGAAAACACGTTTAATCGGACCGAACTGCCCAGGTGTTATTACAGCAGATGAATGTAAAATTGGTATTATGCCAGGATATATTCATACAAAAGGCCATGTAGGTGTTGTATCACGTTCTGGTACATTAACTTATGAAGCGGTACATCAATTATCAACAGCAGGTATTGGTCAAACAACAGCAGTTGGTATTGGTGGAGACCCTGTAAATGGTACAAATTTCATCGATGTATTAAAAGAATTTGAAGCTGATCCAGAAACATTAGGAGTTGTTATGATTGGTGAAATTGGTGGTACAGCGGAAGAAGAAGCAGCTGAATACGTAAAAAACAATATGACAAAACCAGTTGTTGCATTTATCGCTGGTCAAACAGCACCTCCAGGCAAACGAATGGGTCATGCTGGTGCAATTATTTCAGGTGGTAAAGGTACAGCAGCGGATAAAATCGCAGCACTGAACGCAGCAGGTATTGAAGTTGCTCCTACACCATCAACAATTGGTGAAACATTTATTAAAGTTGTAAAAGAGCAAGGTCTTTACGATCAAGTAAAAACACATGCTGAAAAACAACATGTTTAATTTTTAAAATAAATAAATCGGGATCGCGTTATATACGCGGTCCTTTTTGTGTTTTTAAGAGAGGATGAAAAGTATGTTCGAACAATCACTAAGAGAATTTTTACTAGCATTACATTATGTTATGCCTGCTTCTATCAATCGTTTATGGCCCTTGTTATCATGCGAATCATTAGAAAAAATTTCTTCTATGCAACTATCAAAACTCCTCAAAATTACACCTCAAAAAGCCTTAAAATTACAACAATTTTTAAATGCACATAGACATTTTTCTTTTTCTTCATATTATAAACAACAAAAAATCATCCCGATTACTTTTTTTGATGCAGCCTATCCTAAAAATTTGCGCCATATTTATGATCCACCGAGTGTTATTTATACAAAGGGAAACATAAATATTTTACAAAATGAACGGAGAATTGCCGTTGTAGGATCTCGAAAAGCAACTCAATATTCAAAAGATGCGCTAGAACATTTACTGCCACCACTTTTAAACGAAGAATTTGTCGTTGTAAGCGGTTTGGCAAGAGGAGCTGATAAAATGGCTCATGATGTGACAATTACGCTTGGAGGGGCTACAATTGGTGTATTAGGCTATGGATTTCAACATGTTTATCCTAAGGAACATGAGGGATTAATAAAAGTGATGAGTCAAACACAATTACTGATTAGCGAATATCCACCGTATATGGGGCCAAAAAAATGGCAATTTCCAATGAGAAATCGATTGATTAGTGGGATAAGTTGGGGAATTCTTGTGACAGAAGCTCAAAAAAAGAGTGGCACTTTATCGACAGTTGACTATGGATTAGAGCACGGACGCTCAATTTTTGTGCTTCCTGGAAATATTTTGTCACCACTCTCTGAATTACCCCATAAATTGGCCTCAGAGGGTGCTACGCTTGTATGGAATGGCTCTCAAATCCTTGAAGAAATGGCCGATTTTTTATTTTTGAAATGAAAAATGGTTGCAAAACTTGGATTTCTGTTATACATTTTGCAACAGGTATTTGTTTTCAATAAGAAACTTCACCTCTCATAAGGGGGAAATCACATGTCAGATTATCTAGTTATTGTAGAATCGCCCGCGAAAGCCAAAACAATCGAGCGATATTTAGGAAAAAAATATAAGGTAAAAGCTTCTATAGGTCATGTTCGTGACTTACCGAAAAGTCAAACGGGTATTGATACGGAAAATAACTACGAACCGAAATATATTACGATTCGTGGTAAAGGCCCTGTCTTACAAGATTTAAAAAACGCAGCAAAAAAAGCGAAAAAAATCTTTCTCGCAGCCGATCCAGATCGTGAAGGGGAAGCAATTGCTTGGCACTTAGCTACAGCATTAAATATTGATAAAGATTCGGATTGTCGTGTCGTCTTTAATGAGATTACAAAAGATGCGATTAAAGAATCTTTTAAACATCCACGTCCAATTGATATGGATTTAGTTGATGCACAGCAAGCTCGCCGTATTTTAGACCGTTTAGTAGGTTATAACATTAGCCCATTACTATGGAAGAAAGTCAAAAAAGGGTTATCTGCAGGTCGCGTTCAATCTATTGCTTTACGTTTAATTATTGACCGTGAAAATGAAATCAATAATTTTAAACCAGAAGAATATTGGACAATCGATGCACAATTTGAAAAGGACAAAAAACAATTTGATGCATTATTTTATGGCACAGGCACTGACAAAGTAAAATTAACAAATGAAGAAGAAGTAAATGCAATCTTAAAACAAATAGACGGTGAAGATTTCAAAGTTACAAAAATTGTAAAACGTGAACGTAAGCGTAATGCTGCGGCGGCATTTACAACCTCTTCTCTTCAACAAGAAGCTGCGCGTAAGTTAAATTTCCGCGCAAAGAAAACAATGATGTTAGCGCAGCAACTTTATGAAGGGATTGACCTAGGTAAAAAAGAAGGTATTACAGGTTTAATTACTTATATGCGTACGGATTCTACGCGTATTTCAGAAACAGCAAAAAAAGAAGCATTTAGTTATATTGAGCAAACATATGGTGAAGAATATACAACGCCTGTTTCACAACAAGCTAAAAAATCTGAGAAAGCACAAGATGCGCACGAAGCGATTCGTCCAACATCTACATTACGTCATCCAGATCAATTAAAAGCAGTGTTATCACGTGATCAATTGCGTCTGTATCGTCTAATTTGGGAACGTTTTATTGCGAGCCAAATGGCACCAGCGGTATTAGATACCGTAACAGCTGATTTAATTAATGGAGATATTACATTCCGTGCAACAGGATCACATGTAAAATTTTCAGGCTTTATGAAAGTCTATATTGAAGGTAATGACGATTCGAAAGAAGATAAATCAAAAGATAAATTGTTACCACCGATGCAAGAAGGCGATATTGTTAAAAGCCTTGAAATTGCGCCGAAACAACATTTTACACAACCACCACCACGTTTTTCTGAAGCGCGGTTAGTAAAAACCTTAGAAGAGCTAGGTATAGGTCGACCATCAACTTATGCGCCAACGCTAGATACGATTCAAAAGCGTGGCTATGTGACGCTTGAAACGAAGCGTTTTGTACCAACAGAGCTTGGTGAAATCGTTCATTCATTAGTAAATGAATTTTTCCCAGAAATTATTAATATTGAATTTACGGCAAAAATGGAACGAGATTTGGATAGTATTGAAGAAGGCAAAATAGAATGGGTTAAAATCATTGATGCCTTTTATCAAGATTTTGAAAAAAGTTTAAAACATGCTGAAGTTGCAATGGAAAAAGTTGAAATCAAAGATGAACCTGCTGGTGAAGATTGTGAACTGTGCGGCCATCCAATGGTATTCAAACTTGGTCGTTACGGTAAGTTTATGGCATGTAGTAATTTCCCAGAATGTCGCAACACAAAAGCGATTGTAAAAGAAATCGGTGTGAAATGTCCGACTTGTCATGAAGGCGAAATTGTTGAACGTAAGAGCAAAACGAAACGTGTCTTTTATGGCTGTAATCGTTATCCAGAATGTGATTTCGTATCATGGGATAAACCAATTGCTCGTAAATGTCCAAAAGGTGACCATTTATTAGTTGAGAAGAAAGTTAAAAAAGGCACACAAGTACAATGTACAGAATGTGATTATAAAGAAGAAACAGTTGAAAAATAAGAGTGCTATGTAAGAAGCTAGGCCAAAAGGGAAAGCTCAGCTTAAACATATAAGCATAATAAAAGAGGGAATCGTGCTGACGCGTGATTCCTTTTTTTGTGCACCAATAAACTGAAATGAGCTACAATTGTGTTTCAGTCGCTTTTTTAATTATGAAAAAAAGTGAGCAACTGCTACTATGTGATAAAACAGTTCTATCCTAAACAATGATTCTCTTGGTAAAACATAGTAGCGTTTTATTTAGTGTACTGTTAAAATGAATTTTATATTGCGAAAAACGCAAAAGAAAAAAAGGCAGGTATGTAACATGACACCAATCGTAAATGTAATCGGAGCAGGTCTTGCTGGTAGTGAAGCAGCATGGCAAATCGCAAAACGTGGCGTAAAGGTACGCTTATATGAAATGCGTCCAGTAAAACAAACTCCAGCGCACCATACAGATAAATTCGCAGAGCTTGTATGTTCAAACTCATTACGTGCAAACTCTTTAACAAATGCTGTTGGCGTAATTAAAGAAGAAATGCGCCAATTAGATTCGGTAATTATTGATGCAGCAGATAATTGTTCAGTACCAGCAGGTGGCGCATTAGCAGTTGATCGTCACGAATTCTCAGGATATATTACTGAAAAGGTAAAAAATCATCCAAATGTTGAAGTGATTAACGAAGAAGTAACAGAAATTCCAGAAGGTATTACGGTTATTGCAACAGGTCCATTAACATCACCGGCATTAGCTGAAAAAGTACGTGAAGCAACAGGTCAAGATTATTTATACTTCTATGATGCAGCAGCACCAATTATTGAAAAAGATTCAATTGATATGGATAAAGTATATTTAAAATCACGTTATGACAAAGGCGAAGCAGCATATTTAAATTGCCCAATGAATAAAGAAGAGTTCTATGCTTTCCGTGAAGCACTAATCGGAGCGGAGAAAGCTCCACTAAAAGAATTTGAAAAAGAAAAATACTTCGAAGGTTGTATGCCGATTGAAGTAATGGCTGAACGTGGCGAAAAAACAATGTTATTCGGACCAATGAAACCAGTAGGTCTTGAAGATCCTAAAACAGACAAACGTCCATATGCAGTAATTCAACTTCGTCAAGATGATGCAGCTGGCACACTTTATAATATTGTAGGCTTCCAAACACATCTAAAATGGGGCGAACAAAAACGTGTATTTAGAATGATCCCAGGTTTAGAAAATGTTGAAATTGTACGTTATGGTGTTATGCATCGTAACACATTCATTAACTCACCCAAAGTATTAGCTCCAACATATCAACTAAAGGCACAACCAACTGTATTCTTTGCAGGTCAAATGACAGGCGTTGAAGGTTACGTAGAATCAGCTGGAGCAGGGTTAGTGGCAGGGATTAATGCAGCACATATGGCATTAGAGCAAGAACTTGTAATCTTCCCTAAAGAGACGGCTCTTGGTAGTATGGCGCGCTATATTACTGAAGCAGATGCAAAACATTTCCAACCAATGAATGTGAATTTTGGTTTATTCCCTGAACTAGGAGAACGCATTAAATCAAAACAAGAACGTGGCGAACGTCATGCAGCTCGTGCGTTAGCTGCATTAAAGCAATTTAAAGATTCAACTGTACTTTAATTCGATAATCTTTCTATGGTACACAATTGTATTCTCTAGAAATAAATTTGATTCGGTCCTTTAAAGTTGTTATACTTTGAAGGGCTTTTTTAATGCTTCAAGTAAGATACCTTCACTTAGTAATAGGTTGTTCAAAAAATCGTCACGGATTGACAGAAAATAAGTACAATCTATGTTTTGCTTAGAGCCTTCTCGCTTTATTTAATAGTGAGACAATGAGAGAATAAAGATAGATTGCTCGATGTGAGGTGTTCGAATGGAGATTCAGAAGATTCAAGCGCTTAATGATTTTATAGCATATATTAAACTTGAGAAAAATTACGCGTCTTCAACTGTTTTAAATTACGAAAAAGATTTATATTACTTTTTTGAATTTTTAAAACAAGAAGGTGTCGAAGATTTAGAAAGAGTAGCGTATCTTCATGCGCGATTATATGTAACACAGTTATATGATGAGCAAAAAGCGCGTGCGACGATTTCACGAAAGATTTCTGCGATTCGTTCGTTTTTCCGCTTTTTAAATAAAGAGTATCAATTGGATGATGCTGCATTCCAAGCGTTATATCATCCGAAAAAAGAAAGCCGCTTACCGCGCTTTTTCTATGAGGAAGAATTAACGAATTTGTTTGAGAGAAATGAAGGGGATGATGTAAAGTCGTTGCGGAATATAGCACTTTTAGAATTGCTATATGCAACGGGGATTCGCGTGAGTGAACTTACATCATTAACAGTAAAAGATGTTGATTTATCATTGGATATTGTACGTGTCATGGGGAAAGGGAGAAAGGAACGGTATGTACCGTTTGGTCATTATGCTCATGAAGCTATTGTGCGTTATATAAATGAAGTGCGCACACCATTGATGAATCAGCCACATAGTAAATTATTTGTAAATATGCGTGGTGGGGAACTAACATCACGTGGCGTTCGTTATATTTTAAACGAAATGCTGAAAAAGGCAGAGATGCACGGGGTGATATATCCGCATATGTTACGTCATACATTTGCTACGCATTTGTTGAATAATGGAGCGGACTTAAGAACAGTCCAAGAATTACTTGGACACTCTTCGTTATCTTCTACGCAAATTTACACACATGTAACGAAAGAACATCTTCGAAATACTTATATGAATGCTCATCCGAGAGCGTAATGATAAAGAGGAGTGAAGATTGTGGATATGCAAATGCACGCAACAACTATTTTTGCAGTTCAACATAAAGGCCAAAGTGCAATGGCTGGTGATGGTCAAGTAACATTAGGCCAATCAGTTATTATGAAAAATACTGCTCGTAAGGTTCGTCGTTTATACAATGGTCAAGTACTAGCAGGTTTTGCTGGTTCTGTGGCAGATGCTTTTACATTATTTGAAATGTTTGAAGGCAAATTAACAGAGTATAATGGAAATTTACAGCGAGCTGCTGTAGAGGTAGCGAAACAATGGCGTGGAGATAAAATGCTTCAGAAGCTTGAAGCATTATTACTTGTCATGAATAAAGAAACGTTACTTCTTGTTTCTGGTTCAGGAGAAGTTATTGAGCCAGATGATGGGATTTTAGCAATTGGTTCAGGTGGGAACTACGCACTTGCAGCAGGTAGAGCATTGCAAAAACACGCTGGAGAGTATATGACTGCTAAAGAAATTGCAAAAGCTTCTTTAGAAACAGCTTCAGATATTTGTGTTTTTACAAATCATAATATCATTGTGGAGGATTTAGACGTATGACAATACAACAAACACCAAAACAAATGACTGAATACTTAAATCGCTATATTGTTGGCCAAACAGAGGCAAAAAAATCTGTAGCAGTAGCCTTACGCAACCGCTATCGTCGCCAACGTTTATCAGAAGAAATGCGCGAAGAAGTGATTCCTAAAAATATTTTAATGATTGGACCAACGGGTGTTGGTAAAACTGAAATTGCACGTCGTATCGCTAAGTTAGTAAAAGCGCCATTTTTAAAAGTGGAAGCAACAAAATTTACTGAAGTTGGTTATGTAGGGCGAGATGTAGAATCAATGGTCAGAGATTTAGTAGAAGTTGCGAATCGTCTTGTAAAAGAAGAAAAACAAGAAGAAGTTCATGATCAAGCTGAGAAATTAGCGAATGAACAAATTGTTAAACTTTTAGTTCCAAGCATGCGCAAAAATAAACAACCAAATATGGCGAATCCTTTTGAAATGTTTTTTGGCAATCAACAAGAGGAGGATGAAGACACAACGGAAGATACACAAGTCCGTGTTAAACGTTCCCAAATTGCTGAAGATTTAGCTGCCGGAAAACTTGAAAACGAATGGGTCACTGTTGAAGTTGAAGAACAAATGAGCATGATGATGATGCCAGGAATGCCTGGTATGGATATGAATGGCACAGGTATGGGCGATTTATTGTCTAGTATGATGCCAAAGAAAAAGAAAAAACGCCGCTTACAAGTAAAAGAAGCGCGCCGCGTATTAACGATTGAAGAAGCGAATAAACTTATTGATAGTGATGAGGTAGCTGAAGAAGCTGTTCGTCGTTCTGAACAAATGGGTATTATTTTCATTGATGAAATCGACAAAATCGCAGTTAGAGGTAATAATGGTGGTCAACCTGGTGTATCTAGAGAAGGTGTACAGCGAGATATTTTACCAATTGTAGAAGGTTCAACAGTAAATACGAAATATGGTACTGTACGCACAGATTTTATGCTGTTTATTGCAGCAGGTGCTTTCCATATGTCAAAACCATCTGATTTAATTCCAGAATTACAAGGTCGTTTTCCAATTCGTGTTGAATTAGAAAAATTAACGAAAGAAGACTTTGTACGAATTTTGAAAGAACCAGATCATTCATTAATTTTACAATATCAAGCATTACTTGAAACAGAGGGTATTGCAATTGCATTTACCGACGAAGCCATCGATTGTTTAGCAGATATCGCGATGGAAGTAAATCTGAATACTGATAACATCGGTGCTCGTCGTTTGCACACTATTTTAGAAAAACTATTAGAAGACCTATCATTTGAGGCTTCTGATATCGCACCAGCACATATTGATATTACACCTCAGTATGTGAACAGTAAGCTCGGAAAAATCGTTAAGAACAAAGATTTGTCAGAGTTTATTTTATAGTTTATAATTGAAATGTATAAAAACTTTTGAATATTCCGTAAATAAAGGACAATTCAATCAGGAGGAACACTTTTAAAATGAATTTATTAGCAAAAATTCGTAAAATTAACTCAATGCTTCAAGCGTCAGCTGGTAAGCCTGTGAACTTTAAAGAAATGTCAGAAACACTTGGCGAAGTAATTGATAGTAATGTATATATCGTAAGTCGTAAAGGTAAACTATTAGGTCTTACAATTAATCAACAAATCGAAAACGAACGTATTAAAAAAATGTTTGAAGAACGTCGTTTCCCAGAAGCATATACTAAAAATTTATATGATTTTCAAGAAACAGTCGCAAACATAGGTATCGATGATGAACATACAGTATTCCCTGTAGAAAATAAAGATACATTCAAAGATGGTTTAACAACTATCGTTCCAATCGTTGGTGGTGGAGAACGTTTAGGTACATTAGTACTTGGTCGTATCGGAAACTCATTTGAAGATGAAGATTTAGTATTAGCTGAATATGGCGCAACAGTAGTAGGTATGGAAATTCTACGTGAAAAAGCGGAAGAAATTGAAGAAGAAGCACGTTCAAAAGCAGTTGTACAAATGGCTATCAATTCACTTTCTTATTCAGAACTTGAAGCAATTGAACATATCTTTGAAGAATTAGATGGTTCAGAGGGTCTATTAGTTGCTTCTAAAATTGCTGACCGTGTTGGTATTACACGTTCTGTGATTGTAAATGCTTTACGTAAACTAGAATCTGCTGGGGTTATTGAATCACGTTCTCTAGGTATGAAAGGAACTTATATTAAAGTTTTAAACAATAAATTCCTTACTGCTTTAGAAGAAATCAAAATGCGTTAATTATTAAATTGAAAGAAGATGCTGGGACAAAACACGTCATTTTCCTTTTTGAGCGTTCGCAACGAAAAACCGGAACCGCGCTACAGCGCGATTCCGGTTTTTCTTATGCTCATATGAACGGTTGTTTTTATACATATGTCCCAGCCTCTTCTTTTTTATTTGCTGAAAAAATAACTGCTAATAAAAAACTAAAGAATTATCATAAAGATACAAATTAAACTTCTTAAAAATAAATTCATGTATCTTTATGTAATTAATTTTCTTTAAATACAAATTTAGGTATAAAATATTACAAAGGATAAAAGTAATATTTTATTTCAATAAAAAGTAAAATTCGAAACAGCTTCAAAATCCCTATTTTTAAGGTTTACACTGTATTGATAGTGTGAATAAACAGCCTAAAAACAATATAATATAGTGAATATAACATTGAGTTGAAAGTATTATAGAACTAAAGATAGGACCTTAGAATCATTAAAAAAGCTGTAGAATCAATAGACACACTGTCGCTTATTTATTACAATTAACATATTGATATTATAGGGCTTTGTTTACAGCGAATATTGAACTGAGGTGAAAAAAGTGGGGTTATTTAGTGGGACAATTAGTAATTTAGAATATGGTCTATCATATGCTTCAACTAAGAATAAAGTAGTTGCACAAAATATAGCAAATAGTGATACACCTAATTATAAAGCAAAAGATGTTAGTTTTGCCAAAATGTTAGAAGATGCGAAAACATCATCTGTATCAGCTTATAGAACAGATAATAAGCATATTAATTTCACTACCAGTTCAACAAAAACACCAGGTATATATAGTTATACAAATTTAAGTTATCGCCAAAATGGTAATGGTGTTGATATGGATAAAGAACAGGCAAGTTTAGCGGAAAATACAATTTATTACAATGCATTAATTGATCGTGTAAGTGGAAAGCTTAATTCATTGTTAACAGTTGCTAAGGGAGGAAGTTAACCATGTCGATTTTTAGTAGTATGGAAACAACAGGAAGTGCATTGACTGCGCAACGATTAAGAATGGATGTTGTTTCATCAAACTTAGCAAACATAGATACAACAAGAGCAAAACAAGTTAATGGAGAATGGGAACCATACCGTCGTAAAACGGTAACATTAGCTTCTCAACAATCAGGACCTGCTTTTTCCAACTATTTAAGTGCAGCAATTGGTCGAAGTGATCAGTCCACAGGTAAAGGTGTAAAAGTAACTCAAATTAATGAAGATACAGAAACACCGTTTAAATTAATTTACGATCCAACTGATCCGGATGCAAATGATGAAGGGTATGTTCAAACATCAAATGTGGATTCATTAAAAGAAATGACAAACTTGATTTCGGCAACAAGATCTTATGAAGCGAATGTAACTGCATTTAACGCAAATAAATCAATGCTGTCAAAAGCTTTAGAAATAGGTAAATAAATGAATTAGAAGGAGCTGTTAATGATGGCCATATCTTCTGTGGCGCTAACTCAACCTGTTACTCCTGCTGTGACGCAAACAGCAGCAACAGATAACATTAAAACAGACACATCGTTTAGCACGATGTTAAAAGATGCAATTAATGAAGTAAATGACACACAAGCAACATCAGATGTGTATACAAATAAATTAGTGAATGGGCAAGATGTGGAGTTGCATGATGTAATGATTGCTGCACAAAAAGCAAATGTTACATTGAATACGGCTCTATCGATTCGTAATAAAGCAGTCGAAGCTTATCAAGAAGTTATGCGTATGTCAGTATAAGCTTAAACCTTTGAATCGCTGCATTTACAAGTACCCGGAGGCATAAAATGAACGAAAGAGTAAATAATATTAAAACGAAGTTCTCTGGATTTTGGGGAAGTCGTTCAAAAAAGCAAAAGATTGCATTAATTAGTAGCATCGTAGCAATTATTGCGTTAGCAGCAATTATTACATATTTTGCAACCCGCGTTACTTACAAACCTTTGTATTCAAATTTAACAGCTAGTGAAGTTGGACAAATTAAAGAACAATTAGATGCTGAAGGGGTTAAGTATCAAATTGAAGAAGGTGGAACCACAATATTAGTTCCAGAAAATCAAGCAGATGATTTACTCGTAAGTTTAGCTTCACAAGGCTATCCACAATCGGGTGAAATTGACTACTCTTTCTTCTCTGAAAACGCAGGATTTGGTATGACTGACAACGAATTTAATGTGCTAAAAGTTGCATCAGTTCAAACTGAATTAGCAAAATTATTAAAACAAATGGATGGAATTAAAGATGCAAAAGTTATGTTATCTATACCTGAAAAAAGCACATTTGTAACAAGTAGTGAGAATGCAGAAGAATCTAGTGCTTCTATTGTGTTAGATACACAGGCAGGACAACAATTTTCTGATGAGCAAATTAAAACATTATACAATTTAGTGGCAAAATCAGTACCCAATTTGAATACAGATAATATCGTTATTACAAATCAATATAATGAATATTTTGATTTGACATCAGATTCAATTGCAGGAGCGAATGGAGCTGGGAATGCAGCGAGTCAATTAGCCGTAAAAAAACAAATTGAACGTGATTTACAAAGACAAGTTCAATCATTATTAAGTAATATTATGGGCGCTGGAAAAGCCGTTGTTACAGTGACTTCTGATATTGATTTCACACAAGAACAAAGAACTGAGAAACTAGTAGAACCAGTTGATAAAGAAAATATGGCGGGTATTACAATTAGTGCTCAAAAGATCTCTGAAACGTACTCAGGTACTGGAGCTGCAGCAGCAGGAACGTCAGAGGCAGATGGAGCTACAGATAATTTTACAGATTATCAAGCTGCTGGAGATACGGGTTCTGGAGATTATGAAAGAACAGAAGATACTGTTAATAATGAAGTGAATCGTATTAAACGCCAAATTACTGAAAGTCCATATCGTGTACGTGATTTAGGGATTCAAGTCGTTTTAGAACCACCAACATCAGATGACCCAACATCTCTACCAGCAGATACAGAAACGGCTGTTCAAGATATGTTGACATCAATTGTACGTACATCAATCGATAAAAACTCAGCAGGAAACTTATCAAATGCAGATGTATCACAAAAAATTAATGTTTCCGTTCAAAAATTAAATGGTAAAGCCACAACAGCAACAGCAACAGGTACAACAATTCCTTGGTGGATTTGGGTCATTGGTGGTGTTCTAGTTGTAGCCATTGGATTATTAACATTCTTTATTATCCGTTCACGTCGTCAAAATGAAGAAGATTATTATGATGAAGAAGACTATTATGATGAGGAAATGGAAATTGAAGACATAGCAGACGAAAAAGATTCTGAATCAACAGTTCGTCGTAAACAGTTAGAGAAAATGGCGAAAGATAAGCCAGAAGACTTTGCAAAATTATTACGTACATGGATTTCAGAAGACTAATGGGAGGGAAATGCGTTGGTAGCAAAAAAAGATAAAGAGCTTTCTGGTAAACAAAAAGCCGCACTCCTATTAATCTCATTAGGACCTGAAGTTTCTGCTGCAGTATATAAACATCTATCCGAAGAGGAAATTGAACGTTTAACTCTAGAAATTTCAGGCGTGAAAAAAGTAGACCCAGAAGTAAAAGAAGAGATAATTGAAGAATTTCATAATATTGCCCTTGCACAAGATTATATTGTGCAAGGGGGTATTGGATATGCAAAAACAGTTCTTGAAAAAGCATTAGGAAATGATCAAGCACAGCAAATTATTAATCGTTTGACATCATCATTACAAGTAAGACCATTCGATTTTGCGCGCCGAACAGATCCAGCTCAAATTTTCAACTTTATTCAAAATGAGCATCCACAAACAATTGCACTTATTTTATCGTATCTTGAGCCTCAGCAGGCAGGAACAATTTTATCGTCACTGCCACAAGAAGTACAGGCAGATATCGCAAAACGTATAGCAACAATGGAATCAACATCACCTGAAGTTATTAGTGAAATTGAATCTGTATTAGAAAGAAAATTATCTTCTACAGTAACACAGGATTATACAGAAACGGGCGGTGTAGATGCAGTTGTAGAAGTACTGAATGGGGTAGACCGTCAAACAGAAAAAACAATTCTCGATGCACTCGAAATTCAGGATCCAGAACTTGCAGAAGAAATCAAAAAACGTATGTTTGTTTTCGAAGACTTGGTTACATTGGACAACCGTTCAATTCAACGTGTTATACGCGATGTCGAAAACGAAGATCTATTATTATCTATGAAAGTTTCGAGCGAAGATGTCAAAGAAATCTTATTCAAAAATATGTCTCAACGTATGGCAGAAACTTTCAAAGAAGACATGGCAGTTATGGGACCAGTTCGCTTACGTGATGTTGAAGAAGCACAATCACGTATTGTCGCAGTAACTCGTCGTTTAGAAGATGCCGGAGAAATTATTATTGCTCGTGGTGGAGGAGATGACATTATTGTCTAGAATTTATCGCCCAGGCACAGGTATGGACCAACCAAATATTCGCACGATTGAAATTCGAGAATTCATGATTCCTACTGTCGATGAAGATAATGACGTCGTTCCAGATATTTCACTAGAACAATTGTATGCTGAGCGAGATCGATTATTAGAAGAAGCTCGGCAAGAAATTGAATTGAAAAAAAAGCAGTTTGAAGTATTTTGCATAGAAAAAGAAACTTCATTAAAAAAGTCCAAGCAACAATGGGAAGATGAAAAAATCCAATTGCAGCAACAAGCATATGATGAAGGTTTTTCTCAAGGTATAGATGAGGGAAGAAATAAAGCGTTATCGAATATGGCATCTGATATTCAAATAGCTAATGAAACAATGGCTCAATCAGAGCAAAATGCCTATGCATATCTAGAAAGTCAAGAGGGCGTTATTTTAGAATTGGCTATGCGTTCAGCAGAGCGGATTTTAAATTTAGAGTTAGAAGAAAATGCTACAAAATATATGCCAATTGTTAAACGAGCATTGAAAGAAGTTCGTGAAAGTGAATTTGTCAAAGTGTATGTTTCTGCAGAAAATCATGCATTGCTTACAAAAAATAGAGCAGAATTAGTAGCGATGTTCCCAGTAGATATGCCATTTATGATTTTTATTGACGATACATTATCAATTCAAGAATGCTATATAGATACAAATCATGGTCGCCTTATAGCTAGTATCGATGAACAGTTAAATGAGTTACGTCACCACCTAAGTGAAATATTAGAGAGTGCGGAGTGATTTGGAATGAAGGCTGTGGAATTATTAGAACAATTACATGCCGTACCTACATTTAAAAAATATGGTCGAGTGACAAAAGTTGTTGGATTAATGATTGAGGCGCAAGGCCCTGAAAGTTCAATAGGTGATGTATGTAAAATACATGTTTTCTCTGCGCATACAGGGCATCAAAAAATTTTAGCAGAAGTAGTGGGTTTTAGAGATGAAACGGTTGTCTTAATGCCTTTTACTTCATTGAGAGATATCTCTATTGGTTGTCTTGTTGAAAGTACAAATAAGCCACTTGAAATTAAAATTGGGCCAGAATTAATTGGGAAAATTTTAGATTCAATGGGAAATCCTTTAGATGGCTCGATATTACCTAAAGGATTAGCAGTTGTAGATACTGAAGGAGAACCACCGAACCCATTAACTAGACCACCTATAGAAGAAAAATTAGAGGTTGGTGTTAAAGCAATTGACGGTATGTTAACAGTCGGAAAAGGGCAGCGTCTTGGTATCTTTGCCGGTTCGGGTGTAGGTAAATCAACATTATTAGGAATGATTGCTAGAAATACTACTGCAGATTTAAATGTCATAGCATTAATCGGAGAACGTGGTAGAGAAGTAAGAGAGTTTATAGAACGAGATTTAGGACCCGAGGGGCTGAAACGCTCGATAATTGTTGCTGCTACTTCTGATCAACCTGCATTAATGCGTATAAAAGGTGCTTTTACAGCTACAGCTATAGCAGAATATTTCCGTAATAAGGGATTAAATGTCATGTTAATGATGGACTCGGTAACACGAGTGGCTATGGCACAACGAGAAGTAGGTCTTGCTACAGGAGAACCGCCTGCACAAAAAGGCTATACGCCTTCAGTATTCGCTATTTTACCTAAACTATTAGAGCGTACAGGAACAAATGAATATGGCTCTATTACAGCTTTTTATACAGTACTAGTAGATGGGGACGATATGAATGAACCAATTGCAGATACTGTACGTGGAATATTAGATGGTCATATTGTTTTAGACCGTGTCTTGGCTAATAAAGGGCAATACCCTGCAATAAATGTTTTGAAAAGTGTAAGTCGACTAATGAATCATATTGTTACAAACGATCATAAAATTGCCGCAGAAAAATTAAGAGAACTTTATTTCACTTATAGTAAATCCGAAGATTTGATTAATATAGGAGCTTATAAAAAAGGAACATCAAAAGAAATTGATGAAGCTATTTTTTATGAACCATTGATTACGAATTTTTTAAAACAGGGGTATCTAGACCCGGTTTCTTTAGAAGAAAGCGTTAATCAACTTATTCACTTAGCAAATCGAGGAGGATAATAGATGCCAAAGTATAAATATCGATTTGATTCCATTATTGTTGTAAAAGAACAAGAAAAGAATGAAGTTGAAATGGCTTATAAAAAAGCTGTACAAGATTTTGAAGCAGTTGCTCAAAACTTATATGATTCCTTAAAAAGAAAAGAAGATTTAATTAGCTATCAAGAGCAACAAATGAAAATAGGTATGAGCATCCAAGAAATGCATAGTAATGCACAGTTTTTAGATAGCATAGAAAAAGCGATTGTTGATATTCAAAATAAGGTAATTCAAGCACGTTCTAAAATGGAATGGTTTGAAGGAAAATTACTTGAGCAAACATTAGAGTGTAGAAAATATGAAAAAATGCGAGAGAAAGATTATGAATTATTTAAATTAGAAAAAAATCGATTAGAAATGCTTCAATTAGATGAGCTCTCGCAAATCGCTTATTACAATAAAGAAATTAGGTGATTCTAGTGGCACAACCAAAAAAACGACCTGTAAAAGGTAAAAGACCACCTAAGGGCCGTGAAGATTTGGGAGAAGAAAAAAAAACACCGGGAAAATTCCAAAAAGCTTTTTTCTGGATTATTATACCGTTACTATTCGCTTCAGCAATTTTATTAATTGTTTTTGAAGTGACAGGTACAAATATTTTTGAAAAGGCAAAAGATATTGCAGGTGTTTCTCAAAATGAAGAAAACAATGAAATTAATAATAAAAATTACGAAGAACAAATTGTGAATTTGAAAGCTCAGCAACAAGAAAAAGAAGCTGAAATTAAGAGTTTGCAAGATCAAATTGATCAACAAAAAATAACTGCGAAAAAAGAACGAATAGAAAAACGTCGTTTGAAAAAAGAAATAAAAAAATTAAAGTCAGGTTCTGAAGATGAAACAGCAAGTATTGATTCGCTTATTGCTACATATGAACAAATGCGACCGAAATCTGCTGCGCCAGCTTTAGTTGCGCTTAAGGATGAAGAAGCTATTGCAATCATGAGTAAATTAAAAACAGAAACATTAGCCGCCATTTTAGAAAAAATGTCTCCAGATGAAGCTGCTCGATTTACTACTTTATTATCTGTAAAAAAAGTCGACAATAAAAATGTAACAAAAACTTCAACAAATTAAAAAATTGAAAGGAGGTGAACAAATGAATCTTGCAACGATGCAATTAGCAAACACAATGCAACAATCAATGAATACAGTAAATACAACAAATGCTTCTGTAAATGATCAAGGTGTATCATTTAATGAAAGACTAAATGCCGCAACTATTAATGATACAAATTCAGTAGTACCAAATCAGCAAAAAACACTTGATGATGGAAATACATCTAAAAAATTTCAAATGAATTTAGGATTAGGTGCATTGTTGGGTAATAATCAGACAAAAGTTGAAACAGTTGATATAGATATAAAAAGTTTATTGAACGCTTCGAATTTGAAAGAATTAGGAATTGATATATCTGATACAGAGCTAATGACAAAACAGATTTCATTAAATCAATTAGCAGAAGTACTTGAGGTGGATATAGATCAATTGAAAAAAGCATTTAGTGAACTAATTGCAGAAGAAGTAACGGGGGATAACCTTTGGGATATTTTAGCCCAACTTGATATGAGTGCATTCAAATTTATTCAAAATGTAACGACTTCATTAGAAGGAAAAGGACCACTTACAAAAGAAGAAATTTCGGATGTTGTTAAAATGTTAAAATTTGTTGAATTGGCGGCTCCAACAACAGATTTAACATTACAACAAGAAATGCAGAGTTCACAAGTTAAAAACTGGATGACTACAATTGCTTCAAGAGTTATTGAAACTGCACAAACGCAACAAGATGTTAAAGAAATGATTAACAAGGCACTTGTGAACATAAAAGTGGCAGAAGTACAAGCACCGACTATAGGTCAAAAAGAATTGTCACCCAATATGAAGGAACAAGAAATTATTGGGGTGGTGAAACCAGTCGTTCAGCAAGAAATTTCAACAACAAAATCAGTGACGCCTGAATTGGTAGGTAACGCGATTACAAAAGTCACTCCACAGACAACAACTATAACAATTTCTTTACCGCAAACAACGCCAACTTCACAATCTGAAAACTTTGTAAAACAATTTGAACAAATTATGAATCGTAGCCAATTAGCAACTAATGCTCAAGGACAACGCTTATTGATTAAACTATATCCAGAGCATTTGGGTTCAATACGTATAGAGTTTTCACAGCAAAATGGAATAATGAGTGCACGTATTTTGACATCAACAGCTACTGGTAAGCAAATGATAGAAAGCCAATTACATCAATTAAAAACAGGGCTAGTGAATCAAAATATTCAATTGGATCGAATTGATATTTCACAAGCATTATCTGAACCGTCACGTAGCGAGCAGCGCCAACAACAATTTAATCAACAATCGTCTATGAATCAGCAGAATCATAGCAATCAAAAAGAAAATAGACAAGATGATGATGGATTGACGTTTGAAGAACTATTAGCAGAATTAGAGGTGTAAGTTATGACAACGACTATTCAAAAACAATATGGTATGCCAAGTAATGGCGTTAAAGTAGTTGCAGAAGGTGAAAATACTTCTTTAGGTAAAGACGCATTTTTAAAGTTATTAGTAACACAACTACAATATCAAGATCCATCTAGTCCGATGGATAACTCACAATTTATTTCACAAATGGCGCAGTTCTCTTCTTTAGAACAAATGCAAAATGTTTCGTCATCAATTGAAGAATTAACAGCAGTCACACAGCAAACACAGATGATTCAATTTAATTCTTTTGTTGGTAAAACGGTAAAGTATCATATTACAACAACGACAACTGGAAAAGAAACTGGAGAAGTTGTAGAGTCTGCTAAAGATTCGATAACGCAATCTACAGCAGGTGTTGAAAGTGGTACTGGAACAATCGTAAGTGTCAAATACGACGGCTCAACAGCAAAATTTGTATTAGATAATGGAAAAACCATTCAAGCATCTAATATATCAGAAGTATTATCTGGAAGTTCTTCAAGTAGTGCAGGTAATTCTCTTGTAGACTCAAGCATGTTAATTGGGAAAAATGTTACATTCAAAAACGAACAAGGTGAAGAGCAAACAGCGATGGTTGAATCGGTATCTAGAAAAGACAACTCAATTGTTTTCAATTTATCAGGCGGTCTTCAAACAACAGCAGATCAAATTGTATCAATTACTCAGAAAGCATAAATTTATTGCGATATATTCAACCACTACAACCAGCAAACACTGTTAAGCAATCACCAAATGTAGTGCCCTATAAAAAGGTACCTACACAAAACTTTCAAGATGTTTTAAATCAACATAATTCGTTGAAAATAAGTAAACATGCATCACAACGTTTGGCACAGCGAAATATAAAAATAAATGAAGTAGAATGGCAGAAAATCACAAGTAAAGTACTAGAGGCGAAAGAAAAAGGAGTTCAGGAACCGCTTGTTGTAACACCCAAAACAACAATGATTGTTAGCGCTAAAAATATGACAGTCATTACAGCAATGAGTAGAGAAGAATCTGAAAATCAATTGTTTACTAATATTGATGGAACAATTATTTTATCATAGGCAGGACCTGTAAAAGGGTGCCTTCGTATTACCGATTGACAGAGGTAATATATTTTTTAAAATCGAAGGGAGAAAATTTATTATGTTACGTTCAATGTATTCAGGTGTTAGTGGTTTACGAAATTTTCAAACGAAGTTAGATGTTATTGGTAATAACATCGCCAATGTTAATACGTATGGCTTCAAAAAAGGCCGTACGACATTTAAAGATTTAATCTCACAAACTTCTGCAGGTGCTGGCGGCGCTACAGATACAATGGGTGGTACAAACCCAAAACAAATTGGATTAGGTTCTGCAGTAGCTTCAATTGATACAATTGCAGATCAATCATCATTACAGACAACCAATCGCGTGCTTGACTTAGCTATTGAAGGAGATGGCTATTTTGAAGTTACAAAAAATGGTGAAACGATGTATACGCGTTCAGGTAATTTTTATTTAGATAGCAATGGGGCTCTAGTAACAAGTGATGGAGCTTATATTCAAGCAGCTGGTAGTGGTAATATTAATATCCCCGCCGAAGCCACTGAAGTATCTATTTCACAAGATGGAACAGTTAATGCCATTGTTGGAGGACAGTTAACTCCGTTAGGTCAAATAGGAGTTACTAAATTTATTAATCCAGGTGGTCTAACAAAAGTAGGAGCAAACTTCTTTAAACCATCTGCTAACTCAGGAGCACCAAGTGAGGAAAAAACTCCAGGTGTAGAGGGAAATGGCGTCATTCAATCAGGATTCCTTGAAATGTCAAATGTTGATATGTCAGAAGAATTTACCGAAATGATTATTGCGCAGCGTGCCTTCCAAGCAAACTCACGCATTATTACGACATCTGATGAGATTTTACAAGAATTAGTAAATTTAAAACGATAATTTTAAACCTTTTTATAAGAAGGGAGGAAGGACTAAGTTAATTTCTTAGTCCTATCCATTTTATGATTTCTTTAACAAAGTTAAATGGCAAGGCGTTCTCGCTTAATGCATTATACATAGAAACAGTCGAAGAGTTTCCAGATACGACCATTACATTAACGACTGGAAGAAAATATGTTGTATTAGAATCTGGGAACGAAGTATTAAATCGAGTTACAAAGTTTTATAAAAGTGTTCAACTCCTATCCAATCCGCATTTAAGAGGTGAAGAAGATGAATAAAAATAAAGTGCTAACAATTATGCTTATTGTGTTGGTTTCGCTAACTTTAATCGGTGTTGTAGCCACCGTAGTTATTACCCAAATTGGTGGGAAAGATACGGCAAATGCGGAGCCAGATATTGATACAGTGCTAGAGTCTTCTGTTGATGTAGAAGAATTAACTACAAACTTAAAAGGCAGTAATTTTGTTAAAATTTCTTTGAAAGTACAAACGGATAGTAAGGATGCTGCAGAAGAATTAACAAAACGTGATTTTCAAATGAAAGATATTTTAATTGAAGAACTTTCAGAGTTATCAAAAGAGAATTTAGAAGGAAAAAAAGGAAAAGCGGTTTTACAAAACACATTAAAAACAAAATTTAATGGATTAATGCAAGAAGGTCAAATTCAACGTGTGTATATTACATCATGTATTATTCAATAAAAAAGAAATGAATTTTTAAGGAGGTGGGCAAATGGCCGGAGATGTGTTATCACAATCCGAAATTGATGCATTGTTATCAGCGTTATCAACAGGTGAAATGTCAGCGGAAGATATGAAAAAAGAAGAAGAAACGAAAAAAGTAAAAGTATATGACTTTAAACGAGCATTACGATTTTCTAAAGATCAAATCCGTAGCTTAACGCGAATTCATGAAAACTTTGCACGCCTATTAACAACATATTTTTCTGCCCAGCTGCGCAGCTATGTTCAAATCACCGTAGCCTCGGTGGATCAGATACCATTTGAAGAATTTATTCGTTCCATACCTAATATTACATTAATCAATGTATTTGATGTGCCACCTTTAGATGGCAATATTCTAATGGAAATTAATCCAAATATTGCTTATTCAATGTTGGATCGTTTGATGGGTGGAGCAGGAACAAGTCATAGTAATGTAGATAATTTGACGGAAATCGAACAAAAAATAATGACAAATCTCTTTGAGAGATCATTTGATAATTTACGTGAAGCATGGGCAAATATTGCTGATATTGACCCGATTTTAACAGAGTTAGAAGTGAATCCTCAATTTTTACAAATGATATCACCAAATGAAACGGTAGTCGTTATTTCGTTCAATTCTATCATTGGTGAAACTAGTGGAATGATAAATATTTGCATTCCACATGTTGTATTAGAACCAATTGTTCCAAATTTATCTGTCCGATATTGGATGCAATCGAATACTAGGGAAAATTCACCAGAACAAAAAGCTCGAATTGAGCAAAATATTCGTCGATCTGAGGTGGATGTTACAGCTGAATTAGGTTCTACAAACATTAGTATTGAAGATTTCTTATTTTTACAACAGGGTGATGTTATTCAGTTAGATCAAAACATTACCAATCCATTAACAATTAAAGTAGACAATATTCCAAAATTTACTGCTCAGCCAGGTAAAGTGAAGAAAAAAATGGCTGTTCAAGTAATTGAGTCTTTGAGAGGAGGAGACGATGATGATGAGTGATGATATGTTATCACAAGAAGAAATTGAGGCACTACTTCGTGGTGAATCAATTGATAAAGGTGATGATAAAAATGATGATGCGTCTGCTCAAAAAGAACAGTATAATGTAGGAGACTATTTAGATGAAATGTCTCAGGATGCCTTAGGAGAGATAGGTAATATTTCATTTGGCAGTTCTGCAACTGCACTATCTTCTTTACTGGGTCAAAAAGTTGATATTACCACACCAACTATTTCAATGATTAATCGTGACAAACTGGAGGAGGAATTTCCCCATCCGTATGTTGCTATTCAAGTAGAATATACGATTGGTTTAACAGGAATGAATTTACTTGTAATCAAACAATCCGATGCGGCTATTATTGCAGATTTGATGCTAGGTGGAGATGGATTGAATCCATCAGAGGAATTAGGTGAAATACATTTAAGTGCTGTTCAAGAAGCAATGAATCAGATGATGGGCTCTGCAGCTACTTCGATGTCTACAATATTTAATAAAAAAGTAGATATTTCTCCTCCATCAATTGATCTAATGAATATTCGTGAAGATGAAGGTTCTGAAAATATTCCAGAAGAGGATTTGCTGGTACGTGTATCTTTCCGTTTACGTATAGGTGAATTAATTGATTCGAATATTATGCAGTTATTACCCTTGGAATTTAGTCAATCCTTAGTTCAACAACTATTGAATCCAGAACCAGTAGAAGAAATTTCAATAGAGAAAGAAAGTGTTTCTGAACCAGTGACTTCACAAGAAAAAACAATGCAACAGCCTATGATGCAACACCAGGAAGCAATTACAATGCAACAGCCGATGTATGCACCACCTCAACAATATCAACAACAACCAATGAATGTTCAACAGGCACAATTTACAGAATTTACACAACCATCATTAAAACAAACAGAAGCACGTAATTTAAATATGCTTCTAGATATACCTTTGCAGGTAACAGTTGAATTAGGTCGTACAAAACGTTCAGTAAAAGACGTATTAGAATTAGTAAGCGGTTCAATTATTGAATTAGATAAATTAGCTGGTGAACCGGTTGATATTTTAGTAAATAGTCGTTTAATAGCAAAAGGTGAAGTAGTTGTTATTGATGAGAATTTTGGTGTGCGAATTACAGATATCTTAAGTAAGGCAGATAGACTAAATAACTTACGATAATCGTTTGGAGGAATCTAATTATGGCAAAGAAAATTTTAATCGTAGATGATGCAGCATTTATGCGTATGATGATTAAGGATATTTTAACGAAAAATGGATTTGAAGTAGTAGGAGAAGCAGCAGATGGTGCTCAAGCTGTTGAAAAATATAATGAATTGCAACCAGATTTAGTGACAATGGATATTACAATGCCAGAAATGGATGGTATTGCAGCTTTGAAAGAAATTAAAAAGACAAGTCCGAACGCAACAATTATTATGTGTTCTGCAATGGGACAACAAGCAATGGTAATTGATGCTATTCAAGCAGGAGCTAAAGACTTTATCGTAAAACCATTCCAAGCAGATCGAGTTATTGAAGCTATTCAAAAAGCTTTGGGGTAAGGTGATGTTTAGAAAAGTATGCTTTATATTGCTTTTCTTTGTATTGTGTAATGCTTTGCCATTTACTGAAACGGTACCTTTTTCTGAAGTAGGTTATGCATCATCTAATATTATGGTAGATGACTGTATAGGAAACAAGAAAGATGAAGCCTGCAAAGAGGATACAGAGGCAGCTGTCGATAATGATAAAGAATCGACAGCTGTTGGTGTGTCTGCTGGAGAATACATTAAGATGATTTTTGCTTTAATTTTTGTTATTGGATTACTTTATTTTGTATTACGGTTTTTAAACAAACGTAATACAAAATATCAACATACTAAAATGATGCAAAATTTAGGCGGAATCTCTGTAGGATCACAAAAATCCGTACAACTAGTTAAAGTAGGAAATTCTCTTTATCTAGTTGGTGTAGGCGAAGATGTAAATATGCTAAAAGAAATTACAGATGAGCAAGAACGTAATTCACTTATTGCTCTATACAATGAAAAGCAAATTCAACCAATTCAAGGAACACCTTTTTTAAAATTATTAAAAAAGAAAAAAACGGTAGAAATAGATGGTAAGGATGATTTTAAAACGGAATTTGTAAGCCGTTTAGATCAAATTAAACAACAACGTAATGAAGAATTACAAGTGTTGAAACAGAAGGAGAGCAGCCTGAAAGATGAGTGATTTTATAAATTATTTTTCTGATAGTAGTGCTGCCAATGTTTCGACTTCTGTGAAGCTAATGCTATTGTTGACAGTACTCTCTATTGCACCAAGTATTTTGATTTTGATGACTTGTTTTACTCGAGTCGTCATTGTTTTGTCGTTTGTAAGAACAGCTCTTGCAACGAATACAATGCCGCCTAATCAGGTAATTATAGGCTTAGCAATGTTCTTAACATTTTTTATTATGTCACCAACTCTACAAGAAGTGAATAAAGGCGCTTTACAACCATTGTTTAATGAAGAAATAACTTTAGATGAGGCATATGATAATGCAGCTACACCTTTTAAAGAGTTTATGGCTAAACATACACGCCAAAATGACTTAGATTTATTTCTAAGTTATAGAAATCAAGAAATGCCTGAAAAAGTAGAGGATATACCATTAACGACATTAGTACCGGCATACACCATAAGTGAATTAAAAACAGCATTTCAAATGGGATTTATGATTTTTATACCATTTTTAGTCATTGATATGATTGTAGCTAGTGTTTTAATGTCTATGGGGATGATGATGCTACCGCCAGTAATGATTTCGCTACCTTTTAAAATTTTATTATTTGTATTAGTAGATGGCTGGTCACTCGTGATGAAGTCACTATTACAAAGCTTTTAGGGGATGAATAAAAATGTCACAAGAACTAGTTATATCAATTGCCGAACGTGCAATTACTGTTGTGATTATGGCTTCAGGGCCCCTTTTACTTGTAGCATTAGTAGTTGGTTTACTTGTGAGTATCTTTCAAGCAACGACTCAAATTCAAGAGCAAACATTATCTTTTGTTCCAAAAATTATCGCTGTATTATTAGCCATCGTATTTTTTGGCCCTTGGATGCTAACAAAGGTTGTTACATACACAAAAGATATTTTTGAAAACTTAACAAGGTATATAGGGTGAGAGAATGGAAATATTGGTAGCAAAAATTCCATTAATCATATTGATTCTTGTCCGATTAAGTGCTTTTTTAGCAACAGTGCCTTTTTTTTCATATCGAACAATTCCAAATCAAGTAAAGATTGGATTAGCAGTTTTATTTTCAGTAATTATTGCACTTCCTATGGATGCTGAAATGATTGAAGTTGATGGTAATTATGCTTTATTGATTATTAAAGAAGCACTTGTGGGACTAACATTAGGTTTGTTAGCGTATATTGTAATGTCAGCAGTGCAAATAGCTGGAGGTTTTATTGACTTCCAAATAGGATTTGCTATTGCCAATGTTATTGATCCACAAACGGGAACACAAAGTCCTTTAACTGGACAATTTTTTAATGTTATAGCTTTATTATTATTATTGAGTGCTAATGGCCATCATCTTTTATTAGATGCAATTTATTATAGTTATGAATTTGTACCTGTTGCACAGACATGGCCGAAACTTGCAACAGAAAATACAGTTATGTTTGTAATACAAATGTTCGCTGGAATGTTTATTATTGCGTTTCAATTAGCTATTCCTATTGTAGCTACTGTATTTTTGACTGATTTAGCCTTAGGAATTGTTGCAAAAACTGTGCCACAACTTAATATTTTTGTAATCGGTTTTCCAGTGAAGATTTTTGTGGCGTTTGTCACAATGGTTGTTATGTTTACAGTAATGTCTGAGGTGATGCAGCAGTTATTTAAATTTATGTTTGTCTCGATGCGGCAATACATGGAGTTGATAGGTATTGGCTAAAATGAATATGTTAGTTCAATTAAATATACAGTTTTTTGCAGGTGAGAAAACTGAAAAAGCAACACCAAAAAAACGTCAAGACTCTAGAAAAAAAGGGCAGGTATTAAAAAGTCAAGACGTAACAAGCGCAATAGTCCTATTAGCGATATTTTTATATTTAACTTTTGTGGCAGGATCTATGAAAGAAGAAATGATGTCTTTTTTCAGAGAAATTATTGTACATAATATGACTGTTAAAACGATTACTATTTCTTCCATTATGGAAATGTATTGGGATATACTAAAAGAATTAGCTATGATTGTAGTGCCAATTTTTATAGTTGCAGTTGTTGCAGCAATTGTGGCTAATTTTATGCAGTTCGGATTACTATTTACAACTGAAACGTTAAAATTTGATTTAAAAAAAATTGACCCGATAAAGGGGTTAAAACGAATTGTTTCGCTCAAAGCAATTGTTGAGTTATTAAAATCAATTTTGAAAATATCTTTTATAGGTACCACAACATTTTTAGTATTATATATTAACATTGAGGAAGTTTTAAGCTTAGCACATAAAACCCCAGGAGCAGCCTTGATAACAGTTTCAAAACTTGTGGCATACATGGGTATAGCAGCTTCTATTGTATTGATGGTTATTGCGATTTTAGATTACATGTATCAAAAATATGATTATGAAAAAAACCTTCGAATGTCTAAACAAGATATTAAAGATGAATACAAAAATGTTGAAGGTGACCCTTTAATCAAATCAAAAATTAAACAAAGGCAAAGAGAAATGTCAATGCGTAGAATGATGCAGGAAGTACCTCAAGCAGATGTAGTCATTACAAATCCAACGCATTATGCAATTGCTTTAAAATACGATGAGGATGCTATGGATGCACCCAAAGTCGTTGCTAAAGGAACAGATTTTGTTGCACAAAAGATAAAATTAATTGCAAAAGAAAATAAGGTTGTCATGGTAGAAAATCGGCCCCTTGCCAGAGCTATGTATGACCAAGTTAAAATTAATGACCGTATACCAGAAGAATTTTTTAAAGCAGTTGCAGAAGTACTTGCGTATGTATATCGCATTAAACGTAAGATTTAGTTAGGGAGGGACAAACATGAAATTTCGCGACATAGGTGTTTTAGCAGCCGTTATTATGATTGTAGCGATGCTGATTATCCCTCTGCCAACATGGCTATTAAGCTTTTTAATTATCATGAATATTGCATTGGCAATTCTTGTTTTATTAATTGCTATGAATATGAAAGAAGCACTTGAGTTTTCTATTTTTCCCACAATTCTTTTGCTTTTAACATTATTTAGATTAGGCTTAAATGTTTCAACTACACGAGCTATTTTAAGTGGTGGTGAAGCAGGGAATGTTGTAGAAACATTTGGTACATTTGTTGTTGGCGGAAATCTTGTAGTAGGATTAGTAGTATTTATTATTTTAGTAATTATAAACTTCCTTGTTATTACAAAAGGTTCTGAACGTGTATCTGAAGTTGCTGCTCGATTCACATTAGATGCCATGCCAGGTAAACAAATGGCTATTGATGCAGACTTAAATGCAGGTTTGATTTCTGAAACGCAAGCGCGCGAACGTCGTGAGAAAGTTTCAGGAGAAGCCGATTTTTATGGAGCAATGGATGGGGCAACGAAATTTGTTAAAGGTGATGCAATAGCTGGTATCATTATTGTTATTATTAATATTTTGTTCGGTATTGTTATTGGTGTTGTGCAAATGGAAATGGAATTTGCAGACGCTATTAGTCGATTTACTACATTGACAGTCGGGGATGGATTAGTTTCACAAATTCCTGCATTAATTATTTCTACAGCTACAGGTATTGTCGTGACACGTGCTGGATCAGATGGTAATTTGAGTACGGATATTATGCGTCAATTATTTGGAGATGCAAAAGTATTATATGTAGCAGCTGGTACAATCTTTTTATTAGGATTACTAACACCTGTTAGTGATTTTGTGACAATTCCTGTGGCAGCAATTATTGCATTACTAGCATATCAACAAAAACGTTCTACAAAAGAAACTGTTGAAGAACAAGAAGAAATCGAAGAAGAGGTTGTTACAGATAATCTGAAGAGTCCAGAAAATGTTGTGAATTTATTAAATGTTGATCCGATTGAATTTGAATTTGGATATGGATTAATTCCTCTAGTTGATGCAGCTCAAGGTGGAGATTTACTTGACCGAGTAGTTATGATTCGTCGTCAATTAGCTTTAGAATTAGGTATTGTTATACCGGTAGTACGTATTAGAGACAATATTCAACTGCAACCTAATGAATATCGTATCAAAATTAAAGGGAATGAAATGGCTAATGGAGAGCTCTTGTTAGATCATTATTTGGCGATGAGTCCTGGTGAGGAGAATTCAATTGATGGTATTGATACTGTTGAGCCGTCATTTGGCCTTCCTGCAAAATGGATTACTGAATTAGTGAAAGAAGAAGCTGAAATGCTGGGATACACTGTTGTGGATCCACCAAGTGTAGTTTCTACGCATTTAACAGAAATTATTCGCGCAAATGCATCAGAGTTATTGGGACGTCAAGAGACAAAACAATTGATTGACCACTTACACGAAACATCCCCTATTCTTGTAGAAGAATTAACACCTACACCAATGGCGATAGGTGAAATACAAAAAGTATTAGCTAATTTACTAAGAGAAAACGTATCTGTACGTAATTTACCAATTATTTTTGAAACATTAGCTGATTATTCAAAACTAACATCAGATGTAGATGTGCTAACAGAATATGTTCGACAAGGCCTAGCTCGTCAAATTACTACTCAATATGTTGGTAATCAACCTGAATTAAAAGTGTTAACGGTATCTGCTAAAGTAGAAAAAATAGTAGCAGATAGTATTCAGCAAACAGAGCATGGTAATTATTTAGCAATAGATCCACAAATGTCTCAAATGATTTTAGAAGCCATTTCTAAAGAAGTGGAACGCATAGCATTTTTTGAACAATCACCTGTAATTTTATGTTCACCTGCTGTGCGCATGTATGTACGACAATTAACAGAACGCTACTTCCCACAAATTCCAATTCTTTCGTATAATGAGCTAGAAGCATCAATTGAAATTCAAAGTGTTGGAGTGGTGAATGTAGAATGAAGATGAAAAAATATACAGCTTCTACAATGGCAGAAGCAATGAAAAAAGTACAAAAAGATTTTGGTGATGAAGCGATTATTATTAGTTCAAAGCCTATATATTCAAAAGGGTTTCTAGGTTTGTTTAAAAAGAAATACTTTGAAGTTGTCATTGGAATCGAACGTACGACAATGTCATCTATAGAAAATATAGAATTAAAATCAAATGATGTAATAGAAAAAAATTCTATTACTCTACAACCAACGCATGTTGAAGAAATTCGACATGAGTTAGTGACATTAAAAGATTTAATAAAGAAACAGCAAACAGCAACTACAAAGTATCCGGTTATTTTCACATCTATTATTGAGCAAATGGAACATCAAGAATTAGACAAAAAGCTCATCACATCAATTAGTGATGAGCTTTTTGACATGTATAAAAATAGTCGTGAAGAGTTAACAACACAACAATTAATACGATTTGCTAAAATGGCATTACGTCAAGAGCTAGATCAGTTTTCAATAGGAAATCAATCTTTTGATAAACGATTTATTAATGTGGTTGGTCCTACAGGTGTTGGAAAAACAACAACTATTGCTAAAATGGCTGCTCGTGCAGTATTGGAAAAACGTAAGAAGATTGGATTTATTACGGCGGATACATATCGAATTGGAGCGATTGAGCAATTGAAAACATATGCTAATTTGCTACAAGCACCTGTAGAAGTTGTC
The DNA here is from genome assembly GCF_003991225.1 of Candidatus Kurthia intestinigallinarum. GTDB lineage: Bacteria > Bacillota > Bacilli > Bacillales_A > Planococcaceae > Kurthia > Kurthia populi. The sequence goes on along the minus strand of NZ_JTFC01000031.1, from coordinate 360,688 downwards.
TACTCACATGAGGATTATGTAAAAGCAATTGATAATTTAAAACATTGTGATTTGATTTTTATTGATACTGCAGGACGAAATTACAACGAAAGTAAATATATTAATGATTTAGTTGAATTAATCGATATTAATAAAGAAACTGAAAATTATTTAGTTTTAGCACTTACAGCAAAACAGCGTGATCTAGAAGTGATTATCGAGCAGTTTGAAAGACTTCCAATTACAAAGTTAATTTTTACAAAGCTAGATGAAACAAATTCTATTGGCCCTATAGTCAATTTAATGATTAAATATAATAAAGGACTTGCTTACTATACTAATGGACAAGAAGTACCAGAAGATATTGTGGAAGCAACTCTTGATAAAATAGTTGAATTAATTTTCCAAGGAGAATAGTCAATGGGAAATCAAGCAGAAAAATTGCGATTAAAAATGGAAAATAAACGTATTTCCACATCTATAGGGGTAATAAGTGGTAAAGGAGGCGTTGGAAAAAGTAACTTTTCTACTAATTTCTCGTTCAATTTAGCAGAAAAAGGATATGAGATAGTTATAGTGGATATGGATATCGGGATGGGGAATATTCATATATTATTAGGAGAAAAGTCTAGATATTCTTTAATCGATTATTTAAGTGGAGAATATATTTTAGAAGATGTAATAGAATCTTTTTTAAGTAATATTGACTATTTAAGTGGTGGCTCTGCAATGGCGAAAGTAATTGAATGGAATGATTCAATGTTTGATCGTTTACTATCTGCTTTTGAACTACTTCAACAGCGCTATGACTATATTATTTTTGACATGGGTGCGGGAGCTACAGAATGGTCATTGCAATTACTTGAGGCTTTAGACGATATAATCGTTATTTCTACTACAGAACCAACAGCAGTTATGGATGCATATTCAATGATGAAATATGTGAACACAAGAAACCCACTTAAAAATATGCATATTGTGTGTAATCGAGCATTGACAACAGACGAAGCAAATCAAACACTACATCGTTTAAAAAGTACAGCACAGCAGTTTTTAAACAAAAATTTAAATATTTTGGGTTCTATTCCAGAAGATATTCATGTAAGGAAAGCTGTACAGCAACAAAAATTGTTTTCAATTTTATATGAACGTGCTCCTGCTACAAAAGCAGTTCAAAAAATTACTACTACTTACACATCAGGTCAATCAAAAAATTTGAATGAACTAGACACAAATCGTTTTATAAATGCATTAAAAAGTATTTTTAGTAAAGGGCGTGGATAACATGACAGTAATAAAAAAATTATTAATTGTTGATGATTCAGCATTTATGAGAAAACTGATTGGAGATTTTTTTGTAGATGTTCCAAATATTGAAGTAATAGGTACTGCACGAAATGGACAAGATGCACTTGAAAAAATTAAAGCTTTAAAACCAGATGTTGTGACGTTGGATGTTGAAATGCCTCAATTAAATGGATTAGAGGCTTTGAAACTAATCATGGTAGATTGTCCAACTCCCGTAGTCATGCTTTCTAGTACGACTAAAGCCGGCGCAGAAATTACTGTAGAAGCAATGGCAAATGGAGCAGTAGATTTTATTGCTAAACCGAGTGGAACAATTTCTTTAGATCTACATAAGATTAAGGATGAACTTGTTCATAAAGTCATTCAAGCAACGAATGTGTCGGTGACAAAATTACGTAAGCCAGCAACTCTTTCTAAAGCAGCAAATACATTTTTTAATAAAGATATTTCTACTAAAGAAATAACTACTCCATCTAAACCACTTGAACGTTCAGTGATTAATACGAATAATTGGAATTTACATGGAAAGAAAAAATTGGTATTAATAGGAACATCTACCGGTGGTCCAAGAGCTTTACAGGAAGTCATTACTAAAATACCGCAAAACATTATGGCACCAATTTTAATCGTTCAGCACATGCCAGCAGGGTTCACTAAATCTTTAGCAACACGGTTAGATAATTTGTCTGAGATAACTGTTAAAGAAGCAGAAAATGGAGATATTTTACAATCTGGAGTAGCATATATTGCTCCTGGTGGATATCATATGAAATTACAAAAAGTTGGAATGTCAGTTGGAATTAAATTAGATAATATAGAAGCTCCTAGAGGAGGTCACAGGCCAGCTGTTGATGTTATGTATGAAAGTGCTAGTAAGTTAGAAGAATATGATAAATTAGCTGTTATTATGACAGGTATGGGTTCAGATGGAACTAAGGGGCTTAAAATTTTAAAAACCACAGGAAATGTTAAAGCTATTTCAGAATCTGCTAATACATGTGTTGTATATGGTATGCCTAAAGCGGCATTTGAAACCGGGTTAGTCGATAATGTTGAAGATGTTGATGATATTGCACAAACAATTATGAAATATATTCCATAAGAGGAGGCTTAAAATATGGATACAAACCAATACTTAGAAGTATTCATTGATGAAAGTACGGAACATTTACAATCATGTAACGAAAATTTATTAGCACTGGAGCAAAATCCACATGATTTATCAATTGTAAACGAGATTTTTCGTAATGCACATACATTAAAAGGCATGTCTGCAACAATGGGATTTGAAGATTTGGCGGATTTGACGCATAAAATGGAGAATGTTTTAGATGGGATTCGTAATGAAAAAATCGAAGTTTCACCTGAGATTTTAGATGTTGTTTTTGAGTCTATTGATCACCTTGAAGCCATGATTGGAGATATTTCTGAGGGTGGAGATGGAAAAAGAAATGTTAGCGAGACTGTTGAAAAATTAAAGCGTATTGAAAATGGAGAACTAATTGATGGTTCAAATGCCAAAGCTGTTGTAGAGGATAGCAGTGAAGATAGATTGGTTTCAGTAACAGCACTTACTTATGATGATTTTGAACGTACAATTATTGAACAATCTAATGAACAAGGTTTTGGCACATATGAAATCGCAATTACTCTACGCGATGATTGCTTACTAAAAGCAGCACGAGTATTTATGGTATTTGAAGTTCTTGAAAAATGCGGAGATGTAATTAAATCTGTCCCTGCAGTAGAACAATTAGAAGCAGAACAGTTTGATACAGATTTTTCAATTGCTTTTGTTACAAAAGAAGCTATTGAGACTGTAGAAGAAGCTATTAAAAAAGTGTCAGAAGTAAAAGAAGTAGTTGTTAAAAAAATGTTCTTTGATTTAGTAGAGGAAAATGTTTTAGAACCTGTTGTTGCTTCTTCAACAGCCAAAAGTATTGATGTGGAAGTGATTTCCCAAGAAGCAACAAAAGTCGTAACCAACTCAACTGCTAAGCAATCTGAAAAGCCAGTTAAATCTTCTCATGCCACAAGTAAAACAATTCGAGTAAATATTGAAAGACTGGATATACTGATGAATTTATTCGAAGAATTAGTAATTGACCGAGGACGTTTACAATCAATTGCAGCAGAGCTTAATCATAATGAATTAAATGAATCAGTTGAACGCATGTCGCGCGTTTCGAGCGACTTACAAAATATTATTTTGAATATGCGTATGGTACCAGTAGAAACGGTCTTTAATCGCTTTCCTAAAATGGTTAGACAATTATCACGTGATTTAAATAAAAAAATCAAATTAGATATTATTGGTGCAGAAACTGAATTAGATCGAACAGTTATTGATGAAATCGGAGATCCTCTTGTTCATTTAATTCGAAACTCACTTGATCATGGTATTGAAAGTCCAGAGGTTCGAGTAGCAGCTGGAAAACCTGAAGAAGGACGTGTTGAACTACGTGCTTATCATAGTGGGAATCATGTGTTTATTGAAATTGAAGATGATGGTGCCGGTATCAATAAAGAACGTGTTTTAAGTAAAGCATTAGAAAAAGGCGTCGTTACCTCAGAGTTAGCATCAAAACTAACAGATACTCAAATTAATGAATTAATCTTAGCTTCAGGATTCTCAACAGCTGAAGTATTATCGGATATTTCTGGTAGAGGTGTTGGCCTTGATGTTGTAAAATCAACAATTGAATCATTGGGAGGAACCATTACAATTGAATCGGAAGAAGGAAAAGGTTCGTTATTTTCTGTTCAATTACCGCTGACTTTATCAATCATCTCGGTTATGTTAATTGAAATTGAACAAGAAATTTATGCAATTCCTTTAACGTCAATTATTGAAACGTCAATTATTCGTAAGGCAGATATAATGAATGCTCATAATCAGAAAGTGATTGATTTCCGTGGGAAAGTAGTACCACTTGTATTTTTAGAAGAAATTTTTGAAGTTCCACGCACTGATGATCCAGGAGATGATTTCCACTCTGTTGTTATTGTACGAAAAGGGGACAAAATGGCAGGATTAGTTGTTGGTTCATTTATTGGTCAACAAGAGATTGTTCTTAAGTCTCTAGGGAATTATTTGACAAATGTTTTTGCGATTTCAGGAGCAACAATTTTAGGGAATGGTCAAGTAGCACTAATTATTGATTGTAATTCACTTATTAAATAAGAGAGGTGTTAGAAATGACAGAAAATGTAGCAATGGACGTCGAAGTAATGAAAGTAATTGTTTTTCAATTAGGAGACAAGGAATATGCATTACCTGTTGAACAAGTTCAAGGAATTGAAAAAATGATGCATATTACGCGTGTACCACGTACAGCGCATTATGTAAAAGGCGTCATTAATTTACGTGGAGTTGTAACACCAATTATTGATTTACGTGATCGTTTTGGTGTTACAACAACTGTGAGCAGCGAAAATACGCGTATTATTATAATTTCTGAAGAAGATATGGAAGTTGGATTTATTGTAGATGCAGCGAACGATGTAATGGATATTCAAAAAGAGACAATTGAACCACAACCAGAAGTCGTTGGTTCATTAGAAGAAGAATTTATTTCAGGTGTCGCAAACATAGGAAATCGTCTATTGATTCTATTAAACTTAGAAAAAGTACTAAGTACGTTAAAATAAGAGAGGATTTTTAGATGGATATTCAACAAAATATTACCTCTTTTCATTTAGATGTCCTGAAAGAAATTGGGAATATCGGAGCTGCACACGCGGCAACAGCTTTATCTACATTACTTAATACGAAGATAGATATGCATGTACCTCAAGTAGAAATGGTATCATTCAACGATATGATGGAACGTGTAGGCGGAGCAGAAACTTTTGTTACCGGAATTTATTTGAGAATCGAGGGGGATGTAGCTGGAGGAATGTTTTTTATCATGCCAGTAGAACAAGCGAACCAATTAATTCGAAAATTAATCCATGAAAAATCTTTTGATTTTGCGCAATCACCTTCAGAATTAGGACTCTCAGCTATGCAAGAAATGGGAAATATTTTATCGGGTTCGTATTTATCTGCACTTTCGGACTTTACAAAGCTAAAATTATATCCAACTCCTCCTGCGTTAGCGAGCGATATGTTTGGTGCAATTATTAGTATCGGATTAATAGAAGTATCTCAAATTAGTGATTATGTAATTGTAATAGATACATCAATTATTGAACATGAAGAAAATGCTAAAGAAGAAGTCAGCGGTCACTTTTTCTTGATTCCAGACCCAAATTCATTTTCTACAATTTTTACATCATTAGGTGTTGGATAATATGTTTACAAGTCTAGATGTTGTTAAAGTAGGGATTGCACAATTAGATGTGGCAACGCAAAAGCAGACGATTCGAACATCAGGATTAGGTTCTTGTGTAGGTGTTGTTATATATGATGAGGTAAAGCAAGTAGCAGGTCTTGTCCATGTTATGTTGCCAGATTCATCTTTGAGTAGAGGTGATCAGCTGACCGTTGCGAAATTTGCTGACACAGGTGTTCCCGCTTTAATTGATGCAATGAAATTGAAGGGCGCTAATGCAGTTAAGTTGAAAGCTAAAATTGCTGGTGGCGCGCAAATGTTTAAATTCACATCAAATCAAGATTCTATGCGTATAGGACCACGTAATGTAGAAGCCGTAAAAAATCAACTACGAAAGTTTGGTATTCCAATTGTTTCTGAGGATACTGGGGGTAATAGTGGTCGTACGATTGAATTTAATCCTCAAACCTCAAAATTACAAATACGTACTGTAAATCAAGGAGTGAAAGATATTTAATGGCAGGCTCATTTTATATTAATTGTTGGGCAGCACTTGGATCTTTTGCCATTTACTTTTTATTAATATTTCAAACAGCTCGCACACCAGGTGAGATTCTTATTCAATCTTTCACTGTAGCATTTGTTGTATTTATTACAACGTTCGTTGTTCGATTCTTAATAGGTTATGCTTTCTATAATCCAAAATCAGAAGAAATTTTAATAGAAGAACAAGTAGCTGAACAACAAGAACAAAATCAAGTAACAAACCAGTCAATAACTATAGAGAAAAATGATATAGAAGAAACACAGGCAAAAGAAGTAGCAAAAGTAGTGAAAACGTTAATGGCCCAAGAAAGCTAAAAAAGAAGGATTATCCCTATTTCTAATCACCTTAAGAATCTGAAAATTGTAAAGGGAAATTTTATTAGAAGATTTTTCTCTGAATTCTACAAATTCTTAAATGGTAAGTAAATTTATTAGGGGTAATCCTTTTATTTACGCATATTCTGTTGTATATACATTCCAAAATATAGGTGAGATTTGCTATAATAATTGAAGGGAATGTAGATAGAGTGAGGAGGGTAATTTGATGCAAACAACTTCAGTAGAAGAGCAAAAACTATGGCAAAGTTGGAAGGCCAATCGAGATCCTCATGCAGGAGACGTACTAATGCGAAAGTATAAGCCATTAGTATCTTACCATGTGCAAAGAATTGCTGTTGGATTACCTAAAAGTGTGTCGCGTGATGAACTAAATAGTTTAGGTATGATGGGATTATTTGATGCTTTAAATAAATTTGATCCTACACGGGATTTGAAATTTGATACGTATGCTTCATTTCGAGTGCGCGGTGCTATTATTGATGGACTTAGAAAAGAAGATTGGCTACCACGTTCAGCGCGTGAGAAAACAAAGAAAATGGATATGCTTATTGAAGAAATGGAACAAAGATTGCAAAGGCATGTGACACCTGAGGAAGTAGCGATTGAATTAAATATAACGGTTGATGAAGTGTTTCAAACGGTTCGAGAACATTTTGCTTCAAATATTTTATCAATGGATGAACAATTACAGGATGATGAATCAGATAATAAAACTTTTTCAATTCGAGATGATTCAATCAAAACACCGGAACAAGAAGCAATGCAAGCAGAGTTAATACAAGATTTATCTGCAAGTATTTTAAAATTAAATGATAAAGAGCAATTAGTATTAAGTCTTTTTTACACAGAAGAAATGACGCTAACAGAAATAGGTGAAATGTTAGAATTATCAACTTCCAGAATTTCACAAATACATTCAAAAGCCTTATTTAAATTACGTAACTTACTAACAGAAGAAATGAGAAACTTATAATTTAATGGGGGGAATGTAATGTCATTAAAAAGTATTGAACTTCAAATTGCGTTACCTAAAACGTTTGAAGCTGGTAAGATGGCTGATAATGCGCAGCAATATGTTAATGGTAATCAATCAATGGCTCAAATGGCTACAGAAAAACAGACGTTGAAAAATCGGACGACTGTTTTAAAGTCAGAAGATACATCGAAAGTCGGAGATGAACACCCAGATAAACGAAAAAAATCTAATGAATCATCACATTCAAAAAAAGAAAAATACCAATCAAAAGAACATTCAACGCAACATCCATTTAAGGGTAATTTTTTTGATTTTAGTGGTTAGGAGATACAATGATGCTCAGCATAATTATTATTTTTCTTGTCATTGCTCAGTGTCTAAGTTTTTATTTTATCGTTCTTTTAAACCTCAAGATTTCTTCTTTAAAAGAAGTAGAAGAAAAACAACAGCGCATGAAAGACGATATGGATGATGCCATAGGAGCTTATTTAGCTGAAATGAAAGATGAAAATAATCGTTTGATTCAAGAGATGAAAACGATAAAAAAACAATCTACGAATAACTTATCATCGTTTATTAATAAGCAAGATAGCTCAGTGTATACAAAAAATACAGCTGATCGTGACGATGAAATAGAAACAATACAAAACAACTTCAAGGTCCCTAAAGCCTATGTTAAAAAAGCATATCAAACCAAAAAATCTGATGAAAATAAACTTACAGTTGAAGAGCAAGTAATTCAAATGTATAAAAAAGGACTTTCTATTTCAGACATTGCTAAAAGAGTAAATAGAGGTAAAACAGAAATTGAATTATTACTAAAATTTCAACAATAACTAAATAAAAATAGTTGCTAGTGAATAGGGACTATGGTATATTAACAATTGGTGTTATTATTACACACGCATTCTGATATATAGGGTGGTGCTTTGAATAATTAAAGTTCTCTATATAAATGATGAATGCGGAGGAAAATTAAATCAAAAACCTTTAGGAGGAACCAAATCATGTCAGTAATTTCAATGAAACAATTACTAGAAGCTGGTGTACACTTCGGTCACCAAACTCGCCGTTGGAATCCAAAAATGAAAAAATTCATCTTTGTTGAACGTAACGGTATCTACATTATCGATTTACAAAAAACAGTTAAAAAATTAGAAGAAGCTTATAACTTCATGCGTCAAGTTGGCGAAGAAGGCGGTAAAGTTCTTTTTGTTGGTACTAAAAAACAAGCTCAAGAAGCTATTAAAGAAGAAGCTGAACGTTCAGGTAACTACTACATCAACCAACGCTGGTTAGGTGGTACATTAACTAACTTTGGTACTATTCAAAAACGTATCGCTCGTTTAAAAGAAATCGAACGTATGGAAGAAGACGGTACTTTCGAAGTACTTCCTAAAAAAGAAGTTGTTCAACTTAAAAAACAACATGAACGTCTTGTACGCTTCTTAGGCGGTATCCGTGATATGCAAGCTATTCCAGATGTAATGTTTGTTGTTGATCCTCGCAAAGAACGTATTGCTGTTGCAGAAGCACACAAATTAAACATTCCAATCGTGGCTATGGTTGATACTAACTGTGATCCAGATGAAATTGATTACGTTATTCCATCAAACGATGACGCAATCCGCGCTGTAAAATTAATCACTTCTAAAATGGCTGATGCTTTAATCGAGTCTAAACAAGGTGAAGAAGAAGCGCAAGTTGAAGCTACAGAAGCAGCTTCAGCTGAGTAATTTCTTATTTTAGAGACAGGTGATAAGCGGATAATCCCTCTTATCACCTTTTTTTGAGAAAAATAAACTTTTCAATTGTATAGGAGGAACTATCAATGGCAGTAACTGCTAAAATGGTTAAAGAATTACGTGAAAAAACTGGTGCTGGAATGATGGATTGTAAAAAAGCATTAGTACAAACTGATGGAGATATCCAAGCGGCTGTAGATTTCTTACGCGAAAAAGGCTTAGCTGCAGCTGGTAAAAAAGCTGACCGTATCGCGGCAGAAGGTACTACTTTCATCGCCGAAAAAGGTAATGAAGCTGTACTTTTAGAAGTAAATGCTGAAACTGATTTCGTTGCTAAAAACGAAGGTTTCCAAACTTTAGTTAAAGAATTAGCTGAACAATTATTATCTGCAAAACCTGAAAATGTTGAAGCAGCTTTAGAATCTAAAATGGAAAGTGGCGCAACTGTTGCTGAACATATTTCATCAGCAATCGCTACTATCGGTGAAAAAATTACTCTTCGTCGTTTCGTAATCGAAACTAAAACAGATGCTGATGCTTTCGGCGCTTATTTACACATGGGCGGTCGTATTGGTGTATTAACTGTTGTTGAAGGCACTACTGACGCTGCTAAAGCGAAAGATGTAGCTATGCATATTGCTGCAATCAACCCTAAATATGTTTCTCACGACCAAATTTCTTCTGAAGAAGTTGAACACGAACGTAAAGTTTTAACTGAACAAGCTTTAAATGAAGGTAAACCTGAAAACATCGTTGCTAAAATGGTAGAAGGCCGTTTAAACAAATACTTCAAAGAAATTTGCTTACTTGACCAACCATTCGTTAAAAATCCAGATGAAACTGTTGCTAAATTCTTAGGCGACGCTAAAGTAACTGAATTTGTACGTTACGAAGTAGGCGAAGGTATCGAAAAACGTGAAGATAACTTTGCAGAAGAAGTTATGAACCAAGTTAAAGGTAACTAATTTTTTCAATCAAATAGTTTTATTAAAGTAGGGAGCACAGTAACACCGTGTTCCCTATTTTTCAAGAAAAAAATATGGAGGTCTAAAGAGCTTATGCCAGAACAATATAAACGCGTAGTCATTAAATTAAGTGGGGAAGCACTAGCTGGTGAAGCAGGTTTCGGCCTAGCACCAAAAGTTGTTAAATCAGTAGCAGCGCAAATTAAAGACGTAGTAGACTTAGGAGTGGAAGTTGCCTTAGTAGTAGGTGGCGGGAACATTTGGAGAGGTAAAATTGGAGCAGAAATGGGTATGGAGCGTGCCAATGCAGATTATATGGGCATGTTAGCGACTGTTATGAATGCTTTAGCTTTACAAGATTCATTAGAAAACCTAGGTGTACCAACTCGTGTACAATCTTCAATTGTGATGACACAAGTTGCTGAACCTTACATTCGTCGTAAAGCAGTTCGTCATTTAGAGAAAAAACGTGTAGTAATCTTTGCTGCCGGTACAGGTAACCCATACTTCTCTACTGATACAACGGCTTCATTGCGTGCAGCTGAAATTGGCGCAGATGTCATTTTAATGGCGAAAAATAATGTAGATGGTGTATACTCTGCAGATCCACAAGTTGATGAAAATGCTGTTAAGTACGAAGAATTGACATATTTAGATGTTATTCAAAAAGGATTACAAGTAATGGATTCAACTGCTTCAACGTTATGCATGGACAATGATATCGATTTAGTAGTATTCTCATTATTAGAAGATGGAAACATCAAACGTGCTGTAATGGGCGAAAAAATCGGTACTACAGTGCATAAATAAAACTCAGGAGGATTAAGCATGTCAAAACAAGTTATCGATCAAGCAACAGATCGTATGTCTAAAGCAATTGATGCATTTTCTCGTGCACTTGCGGCAATCCGCGCAGGTCGTGCAAATGCTTCACTATTAGACCGTATTTCTGTTGACTATTACGGAGCTCCAACACCATTAAATCAAATGGCAGGTATTTCAGTTCCTGAAGCTCGACTTTTAGTCATCCAACCATATGATAAAACAATTTTAGGCGATATTGAAAAAGCAATCTTAAAATCAGATCTTGGTATTACACCAACAAATGATGGTTCAGTAATTCGCTTAACAATCCCAGCGCTTACAGAAGAACGTCGTAAAGATCTTGTAAAAGTGGTGAAAAAAGAAGCTGAAGAAGCGAAAGTTGCTGTTCGTAATATCCGTCGTGATGTAAATGATGATTTCAAAAAAGCTGAAAAAGCTGGCGAAATTACAGAAGATGATTTACGTGGATATAGCGATGATGTTCAAAAATTAACTGATGATCACATCAAAGAAATTGATGAACTAGCTGCTGAAAAAGAAAAAGAAATTCTATCAGTTTAATAGAACTTTCCAAAATAAAAAGACGTCCTCTATATAATAGGGACGTCTTTTTTAGTGATATAGAGGAAAAAGAATGTTATTTTTGTTATGATAGATGAAGTATACGTTCCGATATGCAAGCTAGTGGAGGATTTTAAATGTTAGATAAACTCGGATGGAGAAAAACAGATAAAAAGGACGCTACATTACAAGAACGCATGTTAAAAGTGCGTAGTGAGAGCGTACCACAACACATTGCGATTATTATGGATGGCAATGGTCGTTGGGCACAAAAGCGTGCTCTACCGCGTGTAGCAGGACATCATGAAGGGATGAAAAATATACGTACAATTACGCGCTGTGCAAATAAAGTAGGTATTGGTGCGTTGACATTGTATGCTTTCTCAACAGAAAACTGGAAACGTCCACGTAAAGAAGTAGAATTTTTAATGCGCTTACCAGAAGAATTTTTAACTTCATTTTTACCTGAACTAATGGAGTTAAATATTCGTGTTCGAATGATTGGCGAAATAGATGCATTACCTACACATACGCAAAAAGCTGTTCAAAATGCGATGAATACGACTGCAAGTAATACAGGTATGATACTTAATTTTGCATTAAATTATGGTAGTCGTCGTGAAATGGTTTTATCTGTTCAAGAAATTGTTACCCAAGTTCAAAATGGAACGTTAAGCTTGGAAGACATTTCAGAAGAAACAATTTCGAATCATTTAATGACATCACAGCTACCAGATCCAGATTTGCTTATTCGTACCAGTGGAGAGCTTCGCTTAAGTAACTTCCTATTATGGCAGCTTGCTTATAGTGAATTTTGGTTTACAGAAGTGCATTGGCCTGAATTTAGCGATAAAGATTTGCTAGAAGCAGTAGAAAGTTATCAATCGCGCAATCGCCGTTATGGTGGATTGAAAGGAGAATAAATCGTGAAACAGCGTATTATTACAGCCATTATTGCGGCATTATTATTTGTACCGTTTGTTGTATATGGCGGAACGCCATTAACAATCGTTATTTATATAATCGCAGCAGTAGGGCTTTTTGAAATGCTTAAAATGCGCAATCTATCACTATTCTCTGTACCAGGTATATTAGCATTAGTTGGCTTATTTGCTATGTTAATGCCTGAAGGATGGGAAAGTGCTATTATCGACGCAACAAGTTATTCAAAATTGGAATGGCTTGTCCTTGTTACAGCATTATTATTAATTTATGTTGTATTAAAGAAAAATAAATTTACATTTGACGATGTTGGTTTTTTACTTATATCTGTATTTTATGTTGGTGTAGGGTTTTATTACTTTATGGCAACACGAGATGCATCAGATGGCCTGTTATATATTGTCTTTGCATTAGTTGTTGTATGGTCAACTGACTCAGGAGCCTATTTTGTAGGGCGCAAACTTGGTAAAAATAAACTTTGGCCAGAAATTTCACCGAAAAAAACAGTTGAAGGTTTTGTGGGTGGTATTATTATCGCTATCATTGCTGTTTTTATTTTTGAAATGATTACACATCTTGAAGTACAGTGGTGGAAATTAATTGTTGTAACAATTATTGCTTCTATTGTTGGGCAAATGGGTGATTTAGTAGAATCAGCTATTAAACGTCATTATGGGGTAAAAGATTCAGGGAAAATCTTACCCGGACATGGTGGTATTTTAGATCGTTTTGATAGTCTATTGTTTGTATTACCACTGCTACATTTTTTACATTTTGTTGGATAGGAGATCATCATTATGAAGTCGATTAGTTTGTTAGGTGCAACAGGTTCAATTGGACAGCAAACACTTGATATTGTAAAAGATCATCAAGAAGAATTTGAAATTGCTGCATTAGCATCAGGGAAAAATATTGAAAAAACGAAGGAAATTATTCGTGAATTTTCTCCAAAACTTGTTTCTATGCAATCAGAAGAAGATGCACGAGCTTTATCAAAAGAATTTCCGGGATTAGAAGTAACACATGGGTCACAAGGATTAATTGATGTTGCGACATATAGTGATTCAAATGTGTTATTAAATGCTGTATTAGGTAGTATTGGATTGGAGTCTACCCTGGCTGCAATTCGTCAAAAGAAAGCTATTGCAATTGCAAATAAAGAAACCCTTGTGACAGCAGGGCATCTCGTAATGGCGGAAGCAAAAAAATATGGAGCACCTATTTTACCAGTGGATAGTGAGCACTCAGCACTTTGGCAATCAATGAATGGCGAAAATCCAAAATCTGCAGAACGCTTGATTTTAACTGCATCAGGTGGTAGTTTCCGTGATAAAACACGTGAAGAGCTTGAAGGTGTGACAGTCAAACAAGCATTGAATCACCCGAATTGGTCAATGGGTGCAAAAATCACAATTGATTCAGCGACATTAATGAATAAAGGGCTGGAAGTAATTGAAGCTGCTGTATTGTATGGTATGTCATATGATAAAATTGATGTTTTAATTCATCGCGAATCAATTATTCATTCGATGGTTGAATATCACGATTCAAGTGTTATGGCACAGCTTGGTACAGCGGATATGCGTACACCGATTCAATACGCTTTAAGTTATCCAGAACGTTTACCACGTTCAACAGCTGAACGATTAGATTTAGCGAAGATTGGTCAATTACATTTTGAAAATGTTGATTTTAATCGTTTCCGTTGCCTAGACTTTGCATATGAAGCAGGACGTATGGGCGGTACGATTTTAACAGCAATGAATGCAGCTAATGAAGCAGCTGTTGGTTCGTTTTTACAAGAAAAAATTACATTCCTTCAAATTGAAGATGTTATTGAACGTGTGATGCAAACACATGACAATGTTCAAAATCCAGATTTAGAAACAATTTTAGCTGTAGATAAGGAAACAAGAAAAATTGTTGAAGGCATGCTAAAATAGCATACAGATGACGGGGCGTGCAATCTTGCGTGAAAGTCAACTTTATTATTAAAGGTGGGATTTGATGCAATCAGCAATTGCATTTATATTCGTATTTGGTATGATCGTTTTTTTCCATGAGTTAGGACACTTTATTTTTGCAAAACGCTCTGGCATTATGGTACGTGAATTTGCAATCGGTTTTGGACCGAAATTATTAGGCATTAAAAAGGGTGAAACACTATATACAATTCGTCTGCTACCAATGGGTGGTTATGTACGGATGGCTGGCGATGATTTAGATAATGTTGAATTACAGCCAGGTTATCGTATCGGGTTTACACTAAATGAAAATGATGAAATTACTCGTCTTGTCATGAATCAAAACAAGCAATTGCCCGATATGCTTTTTTTAGAAGTTGAGAAAGCAGAACTTCAAAAAGAATTATGGGTGGAAGGCTATGATGAAGATGAGCAGCTCGTACGTTACAATGTCGCGCGTGACTGTATCATTGAGGAAAATGGTCAAGAAACACAAATTGCACCATATGACCGCACATTTAATGCAAAATCACTGGGTAAACGTGCGATTACAATTTTTGCAGGGCCGTTATTTAACTTTATTTTAGCGATTGTGATTTTCGTCATCATTGGTTTCGTGCAAGGGATTCCGACGAATGAACCTTTAATTGCTAAAGTAGTAGATGATAGTCCGGCTGCTGTAGCAGGCTTTGAAGAAAAAGATTTAATCACGTCTGTTAACGGTAAAGAAGTTGATAAATTCCAGGATTTATCAGCAGTTATTCAAGGAAGCCCTGGTAAGGAAATTACGATTGGTGTCGTACGTGATGGGCAAGATAAAACCTTGAAGGTAACGCCAAAAGAAGTGGAAGTAAATAAAGAAAAAGTGGGGCAAATTGGTATTCAGTATGCGAATACGTATGATAAAAATCCACTTAAAGCAATTCCATATGGATTTGAACAAACATGGACTTGGCTTGTTCAAATTGTGAAAATTTTAGTTGTGCTCGTAACAGGTGGATTTACGCTAGACGCTTTATCTGGTCCTGTAGGTATTTATGAGGCAACATCTGAAGTGGCTAAATATGGTTTCGTAACATTATTAAGTTGGGCTGCCGCACTTAGTGTAAATCTTGGTATTATGAACCTATTACCATTCCCCGCACTAGATGGTGGACGACTTGCATTATTTTTCTATGAATTAGTACGTGGTAAACCACTTGATAAAAATAAAGAAGGTATTATTACGTTTGTTGGCTTTGCATGTCTGATGGTCTTAATGGTCGCGGTAACATGGAACGACATTCAGAGATTCTTCTTTTAGATAGTGAGAAAAAAGTTCATTTGCACAGCAAATGAACTTTTATTGCTTAAAAACATAACAAAAGGCTCTTTGTCTTGTATAATAGAGTCAACTATATTCAAAGGTGAGGTTAAACATGAAACAATCTAAAACATTTATCCCAACTTTACGTGAAGTACCAGCAGATGCTGATGTAAAGTCACATCAATTATTACTTCGCGCAGGATTTATTCGCCAAAGTACATCAGGCGTTTATTCATATCTACCATTAGGTAAAAAAGTGCTTGCAAACATTGAAAAAATCGTTCGTGAAGAAATGGATGCAGTAGGTGGTAACGAAGTATTACTTCCAGCACTACAACAAGCTGAATTATGGCAAGAATCTGGTCGTTGGGAACATTACGGCCCAGAATTAATGCGTTTAAAAGATCGTCATAACCGTGATTTTGCATTAGGACCAACTCATGAAGAAGTTATTACAGCATTAGTTCGCGATGAAGTGAAATCATATAAAAAATTACCATTAACACTTTATCAAATTCAAACAAAATTCCGTGATGAAAAACGTCCTCGCTTCGGATTATTACGTGGTCGCGAATTCATTATGAAGGATGCTTATTCTTTCCATGCAACACAAGAAAGCCTTGATGAAACATATGATGATATGGTTCAAGCATATAAAAACATTTTCACACGTCTAGGCTTGAACTTCCGTGCAGTTATTGCTGACTCAGGTTCAATTGGTGGTAAAGATACACATGAATTCATGGTGTTATCTGAAATTGGTGAAGATACAATTGCCTACTCTGATACATCTGATTATGCAGCCAACATTGAAATGGCAGAAGTAAAAGTAGATTATTCAGCACCAGATGTTGATATGACAGAACTTCAAAAAGTAGAAACACTAGATCAAAAAACAATTGAAGATGTTGCAGCATTCCTAGAAGTACCTGCTAGTAATATTGTGAAAACATTAGTATTTAAAGTAGATGAAGAATTAGTAGTTGTTCTTGCTCGTGGCGATCATGAAGTAAATGATATTAAATTAAAACATGCACTAGATGCAGAAACAGCAGAATTAGCAACAGATGAAGAAATCGTTGAATTATTAGGTAGCCATATAGGTTCACTTGGCCCAATTAAATTACCAGTTGGCGTTAAAGTAGTAGCAGATCATGCAATTAAATCGATTCGTAATGGTGTAGCCGGCGCAAATGAAGATGGCTATCATTATACAGGGGTTAACCCAGGTCGTGACTTTGCTGTTGATGCATATGAAGATATTCGCTTCATTCAAGTAGGCGATCCTTCTCCAGATGGTGAAGGTACAATTAAATTTGCTGAAGGAATTGAAGTAGGCCACGTATTTAAACTAGGCACAAAATATTCTGAAGCATTAAATGGCATGTTCTTAGATGAGAATGGTCGTAATCAACCATTTATCATGGGTTGCTATGGTATCGGTGTATCACGTGTAATGGCTGCAGTGGCAGAACAATATCAAGATGCATATGGTTTCACATGGCCTCAACAAGTAACACCGTATGATGTGCACTTAATTACAGTGAATACAAAAGATGATGCACAAAATGAATTATCAGAAGATCTTTATAAACTATTAACTTCTTATCGTTATGATGTACTTCATGATGACCGTAAAGAACGCGCGGGCGTTAAATTCGCAGATTCAGATTTAATTGGGTTACCAGTGCGTGTAACAGTAGGTAAAAAAGCTGTTGACGGTATTGTTGAAGTAAAAGTTCGTCAAACAGGCGAAACATTTGAATGGGCAAAAGAAGAATTAATTGATCGTTTAAATAATCTATTAAAAACAACAAACTAATTTATAGATAGCCTGAAAAAAGCTTGAGCAATCAAGCTTTTTTCTTTTGTCTAAATTGGAAGTATGAGCCTTTGTATGATGCTACGATTTCACGTACAATAGAAGATGAACGTTTAAAGAAAGTAGGTGCAAGCATGTCTAATGAACATGAAGCAAAACAACGTTTTCAGATCTTATTACAACAAATTGGTCTGACAGATGATGTTTACATGCCGTTTTTTGAAGCGGCAGAAATGACACGAATGACGGTGCATAAACAGCAACGTGTTTGGAAGTTTACTTTGAAAACACCAAATATTTTACCGTATCGTGTGTATCAATTATTTAAAATGAATGTGGAAAAAGCATTTTCACAAATTGCACAAGTACAACTGCAATTTACGACAGAACAACCACAAGTGACAGAACAATTAATTCAAGATTATTGGATGACAGTTGTTAATGATTTAGAAGAGATTTCACCACCATTACGAAAAGGTTTAGCAGAGCAAATACCGCAATGGAATGGTCAAAAACTTTCGTTAACATGTAAACGTGATTTTGAACTTGAAGCCTATAAACATAAATATACTGATAAAATCTCAATGAATTATGGTTATTATGGATTTCCAAATTTGCCTGTAGAGTTTGCTTTAAGTGAAGCTACAGAAGAATTGGTAGAGGAACAACAGAAATTTTTAGAGCAGCGTCGTATTGAAGAAGAACAATTTGCGAAAAAAGCTGTAGAAGATATGCAAAAACGTGAGCAAGAAAAAGCGAATGGTGGAGACGAAGACGATGATCGTCCATTCCAACTTGGTATTGCAATGAAGCCTGATGATACATTAATGGAAATTCAACAAATTCAAGATGAAGAACGTCGTGTGACAATTGAAGGATTTGTATTTGATGTGGAAGTGAAAGAGCTACGTAGTGGTCGTTCGCTCTTAACGATGAAAGTCAGTGACTACACGGATTCTATTTTAGTGAAGATGTTTTCACGTGATAAAGATGATGTATCAATTATGCAAAAAGCAAAAAAAGGCATGTGGGTACGCGCACGTGGGTCGATCCAAAATGATACTTTTGTACGTGATTTAGTGATGATGGCACAAGACATGCAAGAAATTCGTCCGCAAATTCGTTCGGATAAAGCGCCAGAAGGAGAACGTCGTGTAGAGCTCCATATGCACTCATCAATGAGCCAAATGGATGCGACATCTTCAGCGGCAGAGCTTGTGACACAGGCAGCTAAATGGGGACATCCAGCAGTAGCGATTACAGATCACGGTGGAGCACAAGCATTTCCAGAAGCTTATGGCGCTGCAGAGAAAAATGGCATTAAAGCGATTTTTGGCGTTGAAGCTAACTTAGTGGATGATGGGGTGCCGATTGCTTATGAACCTCGTCATATTGAGCTTGAGCATGCAACATTCGTTGTTTTTGATGTAGAAACGACAGGTTTATCAGCTGCATACGATACAATTATTGAATTGGCTGCTGTGAAGATTGTAGACGGTGAAGTGATTGATACATTTGAAAGTTTTTCAAATCCACATCACCCATTATCTGCTACAACAATTGAATTAACAGGAATTACAGATGACATGGTTCGTGATGCACCAGAAGTAGAAGAGATGATTGCAAAATTCCACGATTTTATTGGAGATGGAATTGTCGTCGCACATAACGCTTCATTTGATATTGGTTTTTTATATGAAGCATATAAAAAAGCGGGGATCGACCATTTTGATCACTCTGTAATCGATACACTGGAATTAGCTCGCATGCTATATCCAACGATGAAAAATCATCGTTTAAATACATTGTGTAAAAAGCTAAATATCGAACTAACGCAACATCACCGTGCGATTTATGATACAGAAGCGACAGGTTATTTATTACTTCATCTATTAAAGGATGCTGTGAAAGAAAAAGACATCGCATTCCATGATGATTTTAATAAATATGTTGGCGGCGGAGATTCTTATAAACGTTCTCGCCCAACGCATTGTACGATTTTAGCGCAAACACAAGACGGTTTGAAAAATATGTTTAAACTAATTAGTGAGGCGCATACCGAAACTTTTTATCGCGTCCCTCGTATCAAGCGTTCATCATTACAAAAATATCGCGAAGGATTATTAGTGGGTTCTGGTTGTTCAGATGGTGAATTTTTTACAGCTGTTATGCAGAAATCCGTTGATGAAGCGATGGAAGTAGCAAAATTTTACGATTATTTAGAAGTACATCCCAAGGGCGTATATAAGCCTTTATTAGAACGTGAATTAATTAAAGATGAATGGAATATGGAGGATATTGTGCGTAAAGTTGTGAAAATCGGTAAAAAGCTGGACAAGCCGGTTATTGCGACAGGAAATGTACATTACCTCCACAAAGAGGATTCGATTTTCCGTAAAATTCTGATTCGTTCACAAGGTGGAGCGAATCCATTAAATCGTGCGGAACTGCCTGAGAGTCACTTCCGTACAACCGATGAAATGCTAGAAGACTTTGCTTTCTTAGGCGAAGATTTAGCGAAAGAAATTGTTGTGACAAACTCACAAGCTTTAGCTGAATCGATTGATAAGGTAGTGCCAATTAAAGATGATTTATATACACCTAAAATTGAAGGGTCGGATGAAGAAGTAACTCGACGAACATACAAAATGGCACATGAAATCTACGGTGAGATACTACCGGAAATCGTAGAAAAACGAATTGAAAAAGAATTGAAGTCTATTTTAGGACATGGATTTGGCGTTATTTATTTAATTTCTGCGAAGCTCGTAAAAAAATCATTATCTGATGGTTATCTAGTAGGTTCACGTGGTTCTGTAGGGTCTTCCCTTGTTGCAACATTTATGGAGATTACAGAAGTAAATCCATTAGCACCTCATTATATTTGTCCAAACTGTAAGCACTCGGAATTCTTCGAGGATGGTTCGGTTGCTTCGGGTTATGACTTACCGAATAAGGATTGTCCAGAATGTGGTACGGCTTATAAAAAAGATGGGCAAGACATACCGTTTGAAACGTTCTTAGGATTTAAAGGGGATAAGGTACCCGATATTGATTTGAACTTCTCTGGTGAATATCAACCGCAGGCACATAATTATACAAAAATTTTATTCGGTGAAGATTATGCTTTCCGTGCAGGAACAATTGGTACGGTAGCAGAAAAAACAGCTTACGGTTATGTAAAAGGATATGGTCAAGACCATAACATTAACTTCCGTGGTGCTGAGGTGGATCGTCTTGTACAAGGTTGTACGGGTGTTAAACGTACAACCGGGCAGCACCCAGGTGGGATTATTGTTGTACCAAGCTATATGGATATTTATGATTTTACGCCAATTCAATATCCTGCAGATGATCAAAATGCAGAATGGCGTACCACACACTTTGATTTCCACTCGATTCACGATAATATTTTAAAACTCGATATTCTAGGACATGATGATCCGACCGTTATCCGTATGCTACAGGACTTATCGGGTATCGATCCAAAAACGATTCCAACCGATGATACAGAAGTAATGAAAATCTTTACTGGTCCAGAAGTTCTTGGAGTAACGGCTGATCAAATTATGTGTAAAACAGGTACGCTAGGAATTCCGGAATTTGGTACGAAGTTTGTACGTGGTATGTTAGAAGAAACGAAGCCATCGACGTTTTCTGAGCTTGTGCAAATTTCGGGATTGTCTCATGGAACGGATGTATGGCTAGGGAACGCAAGTGATTTAATTGCCGATGGTACATGTGTGTTATCTGAAGTAATTGGTTGTCGTGATGATATTATGGTGTATTTAATTTATCAAGGTTTGGAGCCTTCATTAGCCTTCAAAATTATGGAGCATGTGCGTAAAGGGAAAGGTTTAACTGAAGAAATGGAAGCAGCGATGATGGCTGAAAATGTACCAAAATGGTATATCGAATCATGTAAAAAAATCAAATACATGTTCCCGAAAGCCCATGCGGCAGCCTATGTATTGATGGCGATTCGTATTGCGTACTTCAAAGTGCATTTACCAATTCTTTATTATTGTGCTTATTTCACTGTACGTGCTTCGGATTTTGATTTAATCGCGATGGTCAATGGACCAGAAATGATTAAAGCACAAATGAAAGAAGTGAGTGATAAAGGCTTAGATGCTTCTGTTAAAGAAAAAAGTTTATTAACAGTACTTGAATTATCACTAGAAATGTGTGAACGTGGCATGCATTTCCAAAAGGTTGACTTGTATCGTTCAAAGGCAACAGAATTTGTAATTGATGGGCAAAGTTTAATTCCACCATTTAATGCGATTCCTGGTTTAGGGAATAGTGTAGCAGAGATGATTGTCAAAGCGCGGGAACAAGGTGAATTCTTATCAAAAGAAGATTTACAAATTCGTGGGCGTGTTTCAAAATCATTAATCGAGTATATGGACCGCTTAGGTTGTCTTGAAGGATTACCAGAAGCGAACCAATTATCACTGTTCTAGCCTATTCTATTGCATTGTAGCGCTATTTGTGATAGGATTTAAGTAATTATTTGTTGATAGTACGACGGCAAAAGAGTGGGATTTCCCGCTCTTTTCTGTTTGTCTATGACAATAACTAGTCAGGAGGAGAGTATGAGTAAAGTTACGTCTGAAATTGAACAGCTCGCAATGCCAATCGTTGAAGAGTTAAAACTAGAACTTGTCGATGTAGAGTTTGTGAAAGAAGGGCGCGATTGGTTTTTACGCGTCTATGTAGATACTCCTGAAGGAAATATTGATATTGATCAATGTGCCCAAGTTAGTGAAAAACTGAGCGAGAAGTTAGACGAATCGGATCCTATTTCGCAAAACTATTTCCTTGAAGTATCTTCACCAGGAGCAGAACGTCCTCTGAAAAAGGAAGCAGATTACATTAAAGCAATCGGCCAATTCGTTCACATGAAAACATATGAGGCAGTCAATGGAATGAAAGTCTTTGAAGGATATTTAAAATCATTTACCGATGAAGGCGCCGAAATTGATATGCTAATTAAAACTAGAAAAGTGAAAGTTCTTATTCCAAAAGATAAAATTGCCAATGCTAGGTTAGCAATCGACTTTTCGAAACACAAAGAATTTTAAATATTGTAGGAGTGAAAAAATAAAATGAGTAAGGAATTAGTTGGTGCATTAAAAGCACTAGAACAAAAAGGGATTTCTCGTGAAATTATCGTAGATGCAATTGAAGCGGCATTAATCAATGCTTATAAAAAAAATTATGATCAAGCTGCCAATGTACGCGTTGACTTAAACCTAGAAAAAGGAACAATGCGCCTTTATTCACGTAAAGATGTAGTCGGTATCGTAGAAGATGAACGTTTACAAATTTCATTAGAAGATGCTAAAGAAGTGAACCCATCATACGAACTTGGCGATGTTGTAGAAAAAGAAGAAGTTCCTCGTGATTTCGGTCGTATCGCAGCAACAACTGCTAAACAAATCGTTACACAACGTTTCCGTGAAGCAGAGCGTGGTCTTATCTATGAAGAATACGTAGACCGTGCAGATGATATCATTAATGGTGTTGTTGAACGTATGGATGCTCGCAATATTTATGTAGGTATTGGCAAAATCGAAGCTGTATTACCGCAAAACGAACAAATTCAAGGCGAAACGTACGAACCACATGATCGTATCAAAGTTTATATCACAAAAGTAGAACGTTCTACTCGTGGTCCACAAGTATTCGTATCACGTACTCACCCTGGCTTACTTCGTCGTTTATTCGAACTTGAAGTACCAGAAATCTTTGAAGGTACTGTAGAAATTAAATCGATTTCACGTGAAGCGGGCGATCGTTCTAAAATCTCTGTAGTAGCTCATAATGAAGAAGTAGATCCTGTAGGTGCTTGTGTAGGTGCTAAAGGTGCACGTGTTCAAACAATCGTTAATGAATTAAACGGTGAAAAAATCGATATTGTTGAATGGTCAGAAGATCCAATCGAATTCGTTGCGAACGCACTTAGCCCATCAAAAGTTCTTGATGTTCAAGTAAATGAAGAAGAAAAATCAACAACAGTTGTTGTACCGGATTATCAATTATCATTAGCAATCGGTAAACGCGGTCAAAATGCTCGTCTTGCTGCAAAATTAACTGGTTGGAAAATCGATATTAAATCAGAAACGGATGCACGCGAATTAGGTATTTACCCTAACGAAAATTCTACATTTGTAGCAGTAGAAGATGAAACAGTTGCTTCTGAAGAAGTAGAAATCGATTTATACCAAGACGGCGAAGAAGCATAATCGTCCGAATCAATTTGGAGGGTGAAAAGTATGCCAACAAATCGTAAAGTGCCACTGCGCCGTTGTGTTGCAACAAATGAAATGCATCCTAAAAAAGAGATGATTCGTGTTGTACGCTCAAAAGAAGGCGAAGTATCAGTAGATGTAACAGGCAAAAAATCAGGACGGGGTGCTTATGTTTCAAAAACAGAATATGCTGTTAATGAAGCAAAACGTAAAAATGTATTAAAGCATCAGCTTGAAGTAGAAATTCCAGAACAAATTTATGAAGACTTACTAGCAGTTATTCGAAAGGAATCGTAAAATGACAACAGAACAAGCCATTTTTAATTTATTGGGAATCGCTGCCAGTGCAAGAAAAGTCGTATCAGGCGAAGAACAAGTGGTAAAAGAAGTACGTGGGAATGACGCCAAACTTGTCATTATCTCAGCAGATGCTTCACAAAACACAACAAAAAAATTGCACGATAAATGTGCATATTATAATGTGCCGATTTATGTCTTTGGTTCGCGTGAGCAATTAGGTCATGCGACAGGACGTGAAACGCGTGTATCTCTAGCAATTATGGATAACGGCTTTGCTAAAAAGCTATCGCAGTACTTCAATGAGTTAGCGTAAGTTGTCTGTCTATGAGATACTGGTGTTGACCACTTCAGAAAGGCCATCATTACAGCCGAAGGACAGCCAGGAACTCGTCCTACGATAAACGGGATGGCGATCTAATGTCGTTTATCGTAAAAAGACAAAACTAAACAACAAGTAAGGAAGTACTATGACTAATAATTCATCATCTAAAAACAATAATAGCAATAGTAACACTAACAATAGTAACTCTCGCAACAATAATAACCGCGGTGGTGGACGTCCAGGTCAAGGTGGACGTCCAAACCAACGCCGTCGACCAGGTATTCATGGCGGACAACGTCGTAAAAACCGTCCAACACCTCCACCACCAGTGAAAAAAGAATTGCCAGAACAAATTACGTTCTATGAATCATTATCTGTTGGGGAGTTAGCGAAAAAATTAGGTCGCGAACCTTCTGAAATCATTAAAAAATTATTCATGTTAGGTATCATGGCTACAATCAACAACGAACTTGATAAAGATGCCATCGAATTAATTTGTGCTGATTATGGTGTAGAAGTTGAAGAAGAAATTCGTATTGACCGTACGGACTTAGGTACGTACTTCGAAGACGAAGAAGAGCACCCAGAAGATATTAAAGAACGCCCACCAGTTGTAACAATCATGGGTCACGTCGATCATGGTAAAACAACATTACTTGACTCAATTCGTAATACAAAGGTTACGGAAGGTGAAGCAGGCGGTATCACACAACATATCGGTGCTTACCAAGTAAAAGTTAACGACAAAAAAATCACATTCCTTGATACACCTGGACACGCAGCTTTCACAACAATGCGTGCTCGTGGTGCAAAAATCACGGATTTAACAATCTTAGTTGTTGCAGCTGATGATGGTGTCATGCCTCAAACAGTAGAAGCAATCAACCATGCGAAAGCGGCAGAAGTGCCAATTATCGTAGCAGTAAACAAAATGGATAAACCTTCTGCAAACCCTGATCGTGTAATGCAAGAATTAACAGAACATGGTTTAATTCCAGAAGATTGGGGCGGCGATACAATCTTCGTACCAATCTCAGCACTTAAAGGTGACGGAATTGACCAACTTTTAGAAATGATTCTTTTAGTTTCTGAAGTAGGAGAATTAAAAGCAAATGAAAAACGTTTAGCTATGGGTACAGTAATTGAAGCACAACTTGATAAAGGTCGTGGTTCTGTTGCAACACTATTAGTTCAAAACGGTACATTAAACGTTGGGGATCCAATCGTAGTAGGTAACACATTTGGTCGTGTACGTGCTATGGTGAATGATCTTGGTCGTCGTGTTAAATCTGCAGGTCCTTCAACTCCAGTTGAAATTACAGGTTTAAACGACGTCCCTCAAGCTGGTGACTTATTCGTTGTATTTGAAGACGAAAAACGCGCACGCCAAGTTGGTGAAGCTCGTCAAACATTAGCTATCCAAGAACACCGTAACGAAGGTTCTCGTGTAACATTAGATAACTTATTCGAACAAATGAAACAAGGCGAAATGAAAGAGTTAAACTTAATCGTTAAAGCCGACGTTCAAGGTACAGTAGAAGCTATGGCTGCATCACTTATGAAGATTGATGTTGAAGGTGTAAATGTTAAAATCATTCACACTGGTGCTGGTGCAATTACTGAATCAGATATCGCATTAGCAGCTGCTTCTAATGCAATCGTTATCGGTTTCAACGTACGTCCAGATACAAACGCAAAACGCGCTGCTGAAGAAGAAGGCGTAGATATTCGTTTACATCGTATTATTTACAAAGTAATCGAAGAAATCGAACAAGCGATGAAAGGTATGCTTGATCCAGAATACGAAGAAAAAATCATTGGTAATGCAGAAGTACGTGAAACATTTAAAGTTTCTAAAGTGGGTACAATCGCAGGTGGTTACGTAACAGAGGGTAAACTTGTTCGTGATGCTGGCGTACGTGTTATTCGTGACTCAATCGTTATTTTTGAAGGTGAATTATCTTCATTAAAACGTTTCAAAGACGATGCAAAAGAAGTTGCAAAAGGTTACGAATGTGGTTTCACTATCGCAAACTACAACGATATTCAAGTAGGCGACATTATTGAAGCATTCGTAATGGAAGAAATTAAACGATAATGATTGTTTACGCCGAATGTGAATTTTTTATTCCGACGGTGCATTCGCTAAAGGAAAAAAGAGCTGTGTTACAACGTATGACAATGCGTGCAAAACAACGCTTCAATGTTTCTATAGCAGAAATTAATTATCAGAATGTATGGCAAAGAACGGTTGTTGCACTTGTAGCAGTTGCATCAGATACAGTTGCTGCGAGGCGAGAACTAGACCGAGCCATTGCATTTTTAGAAACAAACTCCGAGTGGGAGTGTACAAATATCAACATCGAGTATTTATAGCAAAGAGGTGAGACTTGTATGTCACAAGTACGTTCAAACCGAGTTGCTGAGCAAATGAAAAAAGAGCTAGGCGACATTATCGGTCGAAAGTTAAAAGATCCTCGTGTAGGCTTTATTACAGTCACAGATGTTGAAGTAACAGGTGATTTGCAACAAGCTACGGTTTATATTACAAGCCTAGGCAACGAACGTGAGAAAGAAGCTACATTAAAAGGGCTTGAAAAAGCAAAAGGCTTCATTCGTTCAGAAATCGCAAAGCGTATTCGTTTGCGCATTACACCAGAATTAACATTTGAATTTGATGCTTCAACTGAATATGGTAATAAAATTGACCAATTACTGCGTCAACTACATGAATCTGAAAAAGATTATTAATATTAAAAGACTGAGAAGCTTCGGCTCCTCAGTCTTTTTTATTGAAATCATACACGCAAAAAGCTATTCTTAAAGAATGAATAGCAACAAAGGAGAATGAACATGCACGGTATTTTACCTTTATGGAAAGAACGCGGAATGACGTCACATGACTGCGTATTTAAAGTGAGAAAAATTTTAAGAATGAAAAAAGTAGGGCACACAGGAACACTTGACCCTGGTGTTGATGGCGTATTACCGATTTGTTTAGGTAATGCAACACGTTTAGCAGAATATATTACCGATGCGGGAAAGGTATATGAAGCGGTGATTTCAATCGGACGATCAACAACGACAGAAGATGCAGAAGGCGATACGGTTGAAGAAAATGTTGAGGATAAACATTTTTCTCGTAAAGAATTAGAAAAGGTATTTGAAAAGTTAACAGGGAAGATTACACAAGTCCCCCCGATGTTTTCAGCTGTTAAAGTGAATGGCCGTAAATTGTATGAATATGCTCGTGCAGGTGAAACAGTTGAGCGTCCAAGTCGTGAAGTGATGATTTATAGTATTGAATTACTTGATAATGAAGATGCCTATTCGGGTAAAGAAGTAACTTTTTCTGTACGCATTCATTGTGGTAAAGGCACGTATATTCGTACATTAGCTGTTCAAATCGGCGAGTTATTAGGATACCCTGCTCACATGGCGCAATTAACACGTGTGATGTCAGGTAGTTATACACGCGAGCAATGTGTAACTTTAGCAGAACTACAGTTACTGGCTGATGAAGAGCGCTTAAATGAAGTGATTCGTCCATTAGAAACAGCACTGTCTGATTTTCCTCAACAAGAAATAACAGAGCAAAATGAAAAACAAGTGAAAAATGGTATGGTCCTTCCAATGCACCCAGAGCTAGTAGAACATGATAAACTAGTCTTTGTAGAACAGCAAAAAGCCGTGGCGGTATATGTGAAACATCCATCTAAAAAAGATCAAATGAAACCTGAAAAAATGTTTCCAAACATAGATTAGGAGGAACGTTCAATGCAAGTGATTCAATTGATGTATCCACATCACATTCACACAGAAGAAGTGAGTGGCCCTTATTCACTCGCATTAGGCTTTTTTGACGGCGTACATAGAGGTCATCAAAAGGTAATCAATGCAGCGAAAGAAAAGGCAAAACAAACGAATACAAAGTTAGCGGTAATGACCTTTGATCCGCATCCTTCGCTTGTTTTAGGGGGACGTAAAGAAGCTATTTTTTACATTACACCGCTTCAACAAAAAATCGAGGTTTTAGAAAAATTAGGTGTTGATACATTATTTGTCGTACGTTTTACATCTGATTTTGCTAAATTAAGTCCAGAAGATTTCGTACAATTATTTGTAAGAGATTTAAATGTAGTTCATGTAACTGCAGGCTTTGATTATACGTTTGGTAGTCGAGGTTGCGGTAATATGGATGTGATGAGAGAGCTTTGTGGTACGGATATTTCCGTACAAGTTGTAGAAAAATTAGAGGATGGTGACGATAAGGTGAGTTCAACACGTATTCGAGGACTACTAAAAGAGGGCAATATTGAAGAAGTTCAAACATTATTAGGACGACCATATCAAACACCAGGTGTCGTCGTTCATGGGGACAAACGAGGTCGTCAAATTGGTTTCCCAACAGCAAATGTTCAAGTACCTGAAGGAACATTTATTCCGGCAAATGGCGTCTATGTTGTGAAAATTCGTGTGCAAGATGAATGGTATGAAGGTATGTGTAATATTGGTTTTAAACCAACATTTAAAAATCCAGATGAAAAACTACTAACAATTGAAGTAAATATTTTTGATTTTGATCGTAATATTTACGGAGAAGAAGTAGCGATTGATTGGTATAAACGTTTGCGCGATGAACAACGTTTTAATGGTATTGAAGCGCTTATTGCACAATTACAAGCGGACAAACAACAATGTATGGAATATTTTGAGGCACAAAAATAATCCATACGCGTGATAAGAATGTAATGGCTAAAAATAAAGAACTATACTTGCAAATGATGTGAATATAGTTGCAACATAAAGCCTTTATATGATACACTTCTTTAAGTGATTTAATCACGGACAACCATTACTTGGTCAATCGATTCTCCAACGATGAACTCAGTAAATGGGGGTTTTTATAATTTTAGGAGGTGTAGAGCATGGCTCTAACAAAAGAACGTAAAAACGAAATCATCGCGGAATTCCGCACACACGAAAGTGATACTGGTTCTCCAGAAGTACAAATCGCTGTACTAACTGCAGAAATCAATTTATTAAACGATCACTTACGTACACACAAAAAGGATCACCACTCTCGTCGCGGTTTATTCAAAATGGTAGGTCGTCGTCGTAACCTATTAAAATACCTTCGTGAAAACGATGTAACTCGTTACCGCGAAACTATTCAAAAATTAGGTTTACGTCGCTAGAATTTAATTCAGCACACAAAAGCGGGCTAGCCCCGCTTTTTCTTATGTTTTCAAACATTTCCTAGATGTTAAAAATGATGAAATTTGATAAAATATACTACTACATAGATAAAAAATGGTGTTAGATAATCGTAGAGAGGAGTTCATTTTACAATGAGCGAAAAAAAGGTGTATACCTATGAATGGGCTGGCCGTCCACTTCAAATTGAAGTCGGTCAATTAGCAAAACAAGCAAATGGTGCAGTAATGGTTCGCTATGGTGATACAGCTGTGTTATGTAATGCGACAGCATCAAAGAAACCAAAGCAAACAGATTTCTTTCCATTAACAGTGAATTATGAAGAAAAGATGTATGCGGCAGGTAAAATTCCAGGAGGCTTTATTAAACGTGAAGGTCGTGCTTCTGAAAAAGCAATCTTAACGTCACGCTTAATTGATCGTCCAATTCGCCCATTATTCCCAGATGGCTTCCGTAATGAAGTACAAGTTATTTCAATGGTTATGTCTGCAGATCCAGATTGTTCAACTGAAATGGCTGCTATGTTGGGATCTTCTTTAGCGCTTATGGTATCCGACATTCCATTTGATGGACCAATTGCCGGCGTGCAAATTGGTTTGATTGATGGTGAGTTTATTGTCAATCCAACACCAGAACAAGAAGCCGTATCGTTAATTAACTTAGCAGTAGCTGGTACAAAGGAAGCAATCAACATGGTAGAAGCGGGAGCACTAGAAGTTCCTGAAGAAACAATGCTTGAAGCAATTCTTTTCGGTCACGAAGAAATTAAAAAGGTCATCGCTTTCCAAGAAAAAATTGCAGCTGAATGTGGAAAAGAAAAAATGGCTGTGGAATTACATGAGTTAGATGCTACGCTTATTGCAGAAATCAATGATGCATATGAACCTCAAATGATCGCTGCTATTCAAACATATGAGAAGCATGCACGTGATGAAGCAATTAATGCAGTAAAAGCACTTGTAATGGAAGCTTATACTGAGAAAATTGGCGATGTTGCAGATGCAGAAGCGCAATTAAAACAAGTTTCACAGGTATTGGATAAAATGGTTAAGGATGAAGTACGTCGTTTAATTACGGATGAAAAAATTCGTCCTGATGGTCGTAAATTAGATGAAATTCGTCCACTTTCTTCAGAAGTGAATTTACTTCCTCGTGCGCATGGTTCAGGCTTATTTACACGTGGTCAAACACAAGCGTTATCTGTTTGTACATTAGGCTCATTATCAGAAGTGCAATTAATTGATGGCTTAGGTGTCGAAGAGAATAAACGTTTCATGCATCATTACAACTTCCCTCAATTCTCAGTTGGTGAAGTTGGTCCAATGCGTGGTCCTGGTCGTCGTGAAATTGGGCATGGTGCTTTAGGTGAACGTGCATTACTTGCTGTCATTCCAGATGAAAAAGATTTCCCTTACACAATTCGTTGTGTATCAGAAGTGCTTGAATCAAATGGCTCGACGTCACAAGCATCAATTTGTGGTTCTTGTCTTGCAATGATGGATGCTGGTGTACCATTAAAAGCACCTGTAGCAGGTATCGCAATGGGTCTTGTGAAAAAAGGTGACAACTATGCGGTATTAACAGATATTCAAGGTATGGAAGATCATCTTGGTGATATGGACTTTAAAGTAGCAGGTACAGCTAAAGGTGTAACGGCACTTCAAATGGATATTAAAATTGATGGCATTAACCGTGCAATTTTAGAAGAAGCATTAGAACAAGCGAAACGTGGTCGTATGATTATTTTAGATTCGATGCTTGCAACATTATCAGGTCCTCGTGAAGAGTTATCAACACATGCTCCGAAAATCAAAAAAATGCAAATTAAACCAGAAAAAATTCGTGATGTTATTGGACCTGGGGGTAAGCAAATTAATAAAATCATTGATGAAACGGGTGTTAAGATTGATACTGAACAAAATGGTACGATTTTCATTGCTTCTGTTGATCAAGAGATGATTCAAAAAGCGCAAGAAATGATTGAAGGAATTGTTCGCGAAGCACAAGTTGGCGAATATTTCATGGGGAAAGTAAAACGTATTGAAAAATTCGGTGCTTTCTTAGAAATTTTCCCAGGTAAAGACGGCTTGCTTCATATTTCTGAAATCCAAGAAGAACGTACAAATAATGTTGAAGATGTTTTAAAATTAGGTGATGAATTACGTGTGAAATGTATTGAAGTTGATGCGAAACATCGTGTGAACTTATCACGCAAAGTTGTTATTCAAGAAGAGAAAGCAGCTGTAGAAGAAATTTAGTATTTTTATAAAATAAAGTGTAATACGCCATGTATTGCGCTTTTTTTGTGTTGTTGTGCTATAGTAGGCTGAGTAAAATGGAGATTAAAAGTGAGGTGAAAGCTGTTAATTTAATTGTAAAAAATGAATTAGCAGGCGAATATGACAACAAAACAAGTATGCCCTAATGGCTTAAGAATTATTACAGAAAAAATGCCACATATGCGCTCGGTAGCGATTGGTATTTTTGTGAATGTGGGTTCTCGCTATGAAAAACCTGAAGACAATGGGTTAACACATTTTATTGAACATATGTTGTTCAAAGGGACATCTGAACGTACAGCAAAACAACTAGCAGAGGAATTTGACCGATTAGGTGCACAGACAAATGCATTTACTTCAAAGGACCAGACTTGTTATTATGCTGTATCGCTTGATTACGAGGCACGAAAAACGATTGCCCTTTTAGCTGATTTATTTTTTAATTCAGCATTTCGTGAAGAAGATATTGAAAAAGAACGCCAAGTTATATTAGAAGAAATTGCGATGAGTGAGGATGATCCAGAGGATAGCGTAGATGAACGTTTATGGCAAACAATGTTTGCCGGTTCACAAATGGCGGCACCCATTTTAGGGACAGAGGAAACACTTCGCACTTTTACGAAAGAAAAAATTAAAGCATTTATGAATGAACATTATACACCGAGTGAAGTGATTATTTCATTAGCGGGTAATATTGATGATGCACTCATTGATTTTGTTATAGAAACATTTAATCAATTTGATAATGAGGCACGTGAACAGGTACATCATACAAAACCAATCTTCCATGCAGATGCAGTAGAACGAAAAATGGCGATTGAACAAGCTCATCTTGTACTAGGGTATGAAGGCCTAGCAGTTTCGGATCCAGACATCGTTAGCTTACTTGTATTAAACAATATTATTGGGGATTCGATGTCTTCACGTTTATTCCAAAAAGTTCGTGAAGAAAAAGCATTAGCATACAGTGTTTATTCATATTATTCTTCTTATGAAGATATGGGCGCATGGATGATTTATGGTGGTACATCGATGAAACAGCTTGCTCAAATGGAAGAAACGATTCTTGCGGTTATTGAGGATATTAAAAATAATGGTGTAACGTTAGAAGAAATTCAACGTGCAAAAATTCAATTAGAAAGTGGTTTATTATTAGGCTTAGAAACGAGTTTTGATTACATGAACCGTAATGCACGAAATGAATTAACATACGGGGAAGAGCGAACAGTAGAACAAGCTTTAGCGGAATTGGCTGCGGTATCAGAGGCAAGTGTTGAACGTGTAATTGAACGTATTTTAACGAAACCACATGCTAGGTCTGTTATTTTTAGTGATAAAGAAAAATAGAGAAATGAGATGCGGTCAAATGCATCTCATTTCTTTTTTTGTCTAAATGAAAACTTCAGTTCATGTCATATTTCGTTATGTAAACGCTTTAAAATGCTAGAATATCCAAAATAGTCGGATTATTATACACAATACTGAATTATTGTGATACAATAACGCCAATTATAGTTTTTTATAAACATAGGGAGAGATGGATGATGACGAAACAATTAACAGTAGCAGTTGTCGGTGCTACAGGAGCGGTAGGAACAAAAATGATGGAGCAACTTTCAAAGCGAAAGTTTCCAGTAGGTAAATTGAAGTTACTTGCATCAAAGCGTTCTGCTGGCAAGGAGTTATCATTCAATGGCGAAACATATGTACTTGAAGAAGCAACACCGGAATCATTTGAAGGAGTCGATGTAGCATTATTTTCAGCAGGTGGTTCTGTATCAACGGCATTAGCACATGCTGCAGCAGAACGAGGCGCGGTCGTAATTGATAATACGAGTGCATTTCGTATGGACCCCGATGTTCCGCTTGTTGTGCCAGAAGTAAATCGTGCAGATATTAAAGAACATAAAGGAATTATTGCAAATCCAAACTGTTCAACAATTCAAATGATGGTAGCACTTGAGCCAATTCGTCAAGCATACGGTTTAAATAATTTAATTGTGTCAACATATCAAGCTGTATCAGGCTCTGGTGTGAGTGCAATCGAAGAACTGCATGAGCAAAGTGTACAATGGGAAAAAGGGAAAGATGTAGAAGCAACTATTTTACCAGTTAAAGGCGATAAACGTCACTTCCCAATCGCACGTAATGTATTACCACAAATCGATGTTTTCACTGATAATGGTTTTACATACGAAGAAATGAAAATGATTAATGAAACAAAAAAAATTATGCATGCACCTGAACTACCAGTAGCAGCAACTTGTGTACGTGTTCCTGTTGTAGCGGGGCACTCTGAATCAATTTTTATCGAAGTAGAACAAGCAGGTGTTACAGTTGCAGATATTCAAAATGTCTTAAAAGCTGCACCAGGGGTTGTATTACAAGATGATCCAGCAAACCAAGAATACCCAACACCACTTGAAGCAGAAGGTAAAGGTGAAACGTTTGTAGGTCGTATTCGTAAAGATTTAAATAATGATAAAGGCTTCCATCTGTGGGTTGTATCAGACAATCTATTAAAAGGTGCAGCACTTAACTCAGTGCAAATTGCAGAAGCAATGCTTGAAGACGGCTTACTATAAAATTTAAGGGGATGGCAAAAATGGATTTAGGTAATATTGGAACAGCAATGGTCACACCATTTACGAAAGATGGAGCAATGGTAGACTATAAACATTTAGCGGGTATGATTGAACATTTAATTTCAACTGGAACAGATACAATTGTTGTATTAGGCACAACAGGAGAAGTTCCAACATTGTCAACGGAAGAAAAATTAGATGTTTTAAAATATACAGTAGACCGCGTTAACGGTCGTGTACCAGTTATTGCAGGTGTTGGTGATAATGAAACATACTACTCAAAAATTATGGCTCAAAAAGCTGAAGTTGCTGGGGTAGATGGTGTTATGCTAGTAGCACCTTACTATAATAAGCCAAATCAACGCGGAATCTACGCTCACTTTGTTGATATTGCGCAGTCTGTAGATATTCCAGTAATGCTTTATAATATTCCAGGACGTACAGGCATTAATATTGCACCGGAAACGGTTGCCAAACTGGCACAAGTACCAAATATCCAAATCATTAAAGAAGCAAGTGGTGATTTAGACCAAATGTCTGAAATCCTTGCTTCAACTCCAGATGATTTCAAAGTGTATAGTGGGGATGACGGCATTACATTACCATTATTAGCAGTTGGTGGACATGGTGTTATATCAGTAGCGGCACATGTTGTTGGGAATGATATGCAAACGATGATTTCTTTATTTAAAGAGGGCCGTCATGCAGAAGCAGCAAAAATTCATCAAGCATTATTACCGTTAATTCGAGCATTATTCGCGCAACCAAGTCCATCACCAGTTAAATATGCGTTATCAAAATTAGGTTTATGTAATGAGAATGTACGTTTACCAATCGTAGCGTTAACAGATGAAGAGAAGGCAGCATTTGATATTGTATGGGATGCTTATTTTGAACAACAAAAATCTTTTGCTACGGTTTAAGTAGATTAATTGACCGAGAGTATTCTAGAGAAAATCTAGATACTCTTTTTTTTTGGAAACGTGATATAACGGCATGAATTGACATTTTTTTAATTGTGTAATATTGGGTAAACAATTATAATGAGTGTAAGTGGTTGCTGTACGGGATATATTTTAGGAGGAAAAGAAGTGGCAAAAATTAAAAATGAAACGATTCGCGTTATTCCACTAGGTGGCGTGAGTGAAATCGGTAAAGCGATGTACGTTGTCGAAATCGACGATGATATTTTCGTAGTAGATAGTGGATTAATGTTTCCAGAGGACGAAATGTTAGGGATTGATTATGTCATTCCAGATATGAGTTACTTAGTAGAAAATAAAGATCGTGTCAAAGGGATTTTCTTAACACATGGTCACGAAGATGCTATCGGTTCGGTGGCTTACTTATTAAGTAAAGTAAATGCACCAGTATATGGCTCTCGTTTAACAATTGCGTTAGCAAAAGAACATTTAAAAGCAAATCCAGCGCCTCATCAAGTAAAATTCTTTGAGGTAACAAACAAAAGCCGTATGAACTTTAAAACGACGTATGTGACATTCTTCCATACAACGCATAGTATTCCAGACTCATTAGGTGTTGTATTCCATACATCAGAGGGTGCTATCGTTCATACAGGTGAATTTAAATTTGATCAATCAGCAAAAGGTAAATATCGCCCAGACATCGCTAAAATGGCAGCGCTTGGTGATGAAGGTGTATTCATCTTAATGTCAGATTCTACAGAAGCTGAAAAAGAAGGCTATACATTATCAGAGAACGTTGTAAAAACTCGTTTAGAAAAAACATTCCACAAAGCAGAAGGCCGTATTCTAGTAGCGTTATACGCATCTAACTTCATTCGTATTCAACAAGTATTTGATCAGGCAATTGCTTCAGGTCGTAAAGTAGCAATCGTAGGTCGCAGCTTAGAAACAATTTTTGAAGTAGGTATGCGTTTAGGCTATTTAGAAATTGATTCAGAAAAAATCATTCCAGTTAATAAAATGTCTGATTATGAAGATAATGAAATCGTTGCAATTATTACAGGTAATCAAGGTGAACCACTTGAAGGATTAGAAAAAATTATCCGTAAACACCACCGCGATTTACGCATTAAACAAAATGATACGGTTTTAATTACATTTACACCATCTCCAAGCATGGAAGTGCAAATGGCTGATACAATGAATGAATTATCTAAGCTAGGTGCAAAAGTATTCTCAGCAGATAAAAAAGTTCACGTATCAGGACATGGTTCACAAGAAGATTTAAAATTAATGCTAAATCTAATGCAACCTAAATACTTTATCCCAATCCAAGGTGAATATCGTATGTTAATTACGCATTCAAAATTAGCGCAAGATGTCGGTTTACAAAAATCACAAATCTTTATCGCGGATAAAGGTGATATTGTTGAATACAAAAATGGTAAAATGCGTATGGCTGGCCGCGTAACAGCGGGTAATGTATTAATCGATGGTATTGGTGTCGGCGATGTGGGTAACATCGTATTGCGTGATCGTAAATTACTATCACAAGATGGTATTTTCATCGTTGTTGTAACAATTAATCGTAAATTGAAAAAAATTGCCTCAGGTCCAGAAATCTTATCTCGTGGGTTCGTGTATGTACGTGAATCTGAAGAGCTAATGGATGAATCAGCAAAACTTGTACGAGGCGTTGTTGAAAAATACGTAACAAAAGGTTCTTATGAATGGACAAGTATTAAACAAGAAATTCGTGATACGTTAAATGGTTACTTATACCAAAAAACAAAACGTCGTCCAATGATTATTCCAATTATCATGGAATATTAATTATTCTAAAAGGGATTCCTTGCCTCTTGGCAGGGAATCCTTTTTTTCATTTTTACTACAAGGTATAATGAAGAAAGAAAGTAGGTGACGGCATGGCGTCGAACAAGACAAAGCAAACGACGACTCGCAAACAACAAACGACAACAACGAAGCGTAAGTCTTCAAAGAAGCCTAATGCTCGTAAAACACCGATGAAAAAACAAGCGACAGCAAAAAAGCGACCTTCCTTGTCTTATGAAATTGTCGGACTAGTTTTAATAGCAGTTGCTTTTATTACAATGTTTCAGTTTGGTTTAATTGGGCGTTTTTTTCAAGGACTCAGTAAATTATTAATTGGTAATTGGCATTTATTATTACCAATCTTTATGATTTGGTATGCGGTTTATTTGATGATGCGACGTACGCTACCAGCATTTAAAAATCGCTATATTTGGGGTGTCATCAGTTTATTATGTAGTGTGACATTGTTTAGTCATATTGCGATGTTTAATGATTTATATAATGGAGAATCGATTGACCGTAATACAAGTATTTTAAGCGAAAGCTGGGGCTTAATTGTACATGAAAAATCGTATATAGAACCAGATGGGTTTCTTGGAGGCGGCCTTTTAGGAACGGTTTTGTATGCAGTATTTCACAATCTCGTGGACATGACAGGGTCGAAAATAGTAGCTGTATTATTTATTGCGATTGGCATCATCTTATTGACAGGGAAAGCACTTGTACCGTATTTAATGGAACAAATTCCAAAGTGGCGTGAGGAAATTGCTAAAAGACGTGACGAGGTTATGTATGCTCGTGAAGAAAAAATGGAAGAAGAGCTAGAGCCAGTTATTTCTGATAAGTCAAAGCAACACAAAACTAGTCAGAAAGCTAAAGAAGAAACTGTTATAGCAGATAGTAAATCTGACAGTATAAAAAAACCAGCGTTGAACATTTCAGCTTATACGCAAAATATTGCAGTCGAAGAAGAACAACCAGTAGTTAAAGAAGAGGAAAAAATAGACAAAAATTCACAGAAACAACAAGATACTATTATGTCAGAAGCGGGTATAGTACAAAATGAGGCTTATGATTTACCAAAAATGGATTTACTCGCCTTGCCGCCCGTAAAAGATCAGTCTGCTGAATTTGAAGTTATTGAACAAAATGCTAGAACGATTGAGCAAACATTAGATGCTTTTGGTGTTCAGGCTAATGTGACAGAAGTGCATTTGGGGCCAGCTGTTACAGAATATGAAGTTTTACCTGAACGTGGCGTGAAGGTTAGTAAAATCGTTAATTTACAAGATGATATGGCATTGGCATTAGCTGCAAAAGATATTCGTATTGAAGCGCCAATTCCAGGTAAATCTGCTGTGGGGATTGAAGTGCCGAATAAAGAAATTTCAATGGTTAGCTTACGTTCTGTATTAGAAGCTTCTCCAAGTAATAAACCAGATGAAAAATTGGTTGTTGGCTTAGGTCGCGATATTTCAGGAGAGGCAAAACTAACAAAATTAAACAAAATGCCACATTTATTAGTAGCAGGTTCTACTGGTAGTGGTAAATCAGTTTGTATTAATAGTATTATTATTAGTATTTTAATGCGGGCTAAACCACATGAAGTAAAAATGATGATGATTGACCCTAAAATGGTTGAATTAAGTGTTTATAATGGTGTGCCGCATCTATTGGCACCCGTTGTAACGGACCCACGCAAAGCTTCTGAAGCCCTAAAGAAAGTAGTTAGTGAGATGGAACGACGCTATGATTTATTTTCACATACAGGCACAAGAAATATTGAAGGTTATAATAAACATGTAGATCGATTTAACGAAGAAAATAATGAAAAGCATCCACATTTACCTTTTATTGTTGTGATTGTGGATGAACTTGCTGATTTAATGCTTGTAGCAGCAGGCGATGTAGAAGATTCGATTATGCGTTTAGCACAAATGGCGCGTGCGGCAGGCATTCATTTAATTATTGCCACTCAAAGACCTTCTGTAAATGTGTTAACGGGAGTTATTAAGGCGAATATTCCATCTCGTATTGCATTCGCTGTATCGTCACAAATTGATTCACGTACTATTTTGGATATGGGCGGGGCAGAGCGTTTACTAGGACGTGGGGATATGCTATTCCTACCTTCTGGTGAATCAAAACCGACACGTGTTCAAGGTGCATTTGTTTCAGATGAAGAAGTACAAGATATTGTCGCATATGTCATTAGTCAGCAAAAAGCACAATACCAAGAAGAAATGATTCCAACAGATGAGGACATTGCACCTGAGGCAGATGAGGATACAGATGAGCTTTATAATGAAGCGGTGCGCCTTGTTGTAGAACAGGACAATGCATCTGTATCATTTTTACAGCGCAAGTTAAAAATTGGCTATGCGAGAGCTGCTCGCATCATGGATCAGATGGAAGAACATGGTGTTGTAGGTCCTGCGGAAAAAAGTAAGCCACGTCAAATATTAATAAGTAAGTAAATTGATATAAATGCAGGGAAGTTTTTGGAATCCCTGCATTTTTTTACTATACAATTGACGAAAAAATTATAAATGTTAGAAAATTTTCGCTGTTTTAACACAGTTTTTGTTTAAAGCTATTTATTTATTAAATTAAAAGTGATATAGTATTGTCTGATTAGCAGAAATGTTCTACGTCTGATGTCTGATGACTGATTGGTGGTGATTTGAATGGCTATAAAATCAGATCATCGTCATCTGTATCTCCAAGTAATTGATCATTTAAAGACGGATATTGAAAATGGTGTTTTTAAAGAAAATGAAAAACTACCATCAGAATTTGAACTTTCTAAATCATTAGGAGTCAGTCGCGCAACGCTTCGTGAAGCATTGCGACTGTTGGAAGAGGAAAATATCATTGTTCGCAGGCATGGTGTAGGTACTTTCGTTAACCCAAAACCCGTGTTCACATCAGGAATTGAACAACTTTCGAGCATTTCTTCAATGATCGAAGAAGTAGGCATGGAGCCTGGCACAACATATATTAG
Organism: Candidatus Kurthia intestinigallinarum; assembly: GCF_003991225.1. Classification (GTDB taxonomy): domain Bacteria; phylum Bacillota; class Bacilli; order Bacillales_A; family Planococcaceae; genus Kurthia; species Kurthia populi. Next base: position 320,410 of record NZ_JTFC01000031.1, on the reverse strand, counting down.
TTCCACGGCTTCTATTTCGACTGAAGAAGATATTAAGCGCTTTCAATGCGATGAAGATGAATCTATAATGACGATTAAACGTGTTCGTACAGCGGATGGGGAACCCGTCGTCTATTGTGTAGACCAAGTGCCAAGTAGTTATCTATCGGCAGATTTTTTAACGATGGAGAATCCATCGATTTTTCAATCTTTAGAACAATCAGGTGATATTCACGTGTCATATGCAGTGACATATATTGACCCTATTGGCTATCACAATGAAGTATCTCCAATCTTAAATTGTAAAGCAGATCAAGCTTTACTCGTATTAAAGCAGTTCCACTATGATGATAACGATCGAGTGGTTCTTTACTCACGCAACTATTTCCGAGCTGATAAATTTAGCTTTCATGTAGTTCGTAAGCGTGTATAACAAATCAGCGTATTCATTTCTGCTATCGTAGCAATACAAAAAATAAAAATTTCACTTTTTTGGGAGGACTCCAAATTGAAAAAGCGTAAAATTGGTTTAGCATTGACAGCATTATTAGCGTCAGGTACTTTATTGGCAGCTTGTGGTTCAAGTGATTCGAAAGACGATTCTAAAGGTGGAGACAACAAAGATTCATTCTCAGTAGCAATGGTAACGGATACAGGTGGTATTGATGACCGTTCATTTAACCAATCAACTTGGGAAGGTCTACAAGCTTATGGGAAAGAGGCTGGTTTGAAAAAAGGCGATGGTGGTTACGATTATTTACAATCAGCTTCTGACTCTGATTTTACAACAAATATTAACAACTTAGTTCGTCGTGACTTTGACTTAGTATTTGCGGTAGGATTTAAATTAGAAGACTCAGTGAAAGAAGTAGCCGCTCAACAAAAAGATGCGAAAATCGCTATTATCGATTCAGTAGTACCAGATTTAGATAATGTTACATCAATTATGTTTAAAGCAAACGAAGCTTCTTACTTAGCGGGTGTTGCCGCAGCATTAGAATCAAAAACTGGTAAAGTTGGCTTCTTAGGTGGTATGGAAGGTAATATCATCGGTGGTTTTGAAGCAGGTTTCGTAGCAGGTGCTAAAGCAGCTGATCCTAAAGTGAAAGTTGACGTTCAATATGCTGGTTCATTTGGTGACGCAGCGAAAGGTCAAGCAATCTCTAAACGTATGTATGACGGTGGCGCGGATATCGTATTCCATGCAGCTGGTGGTACAGGTCAAGGTTTATTCACTGAAGCAATTGCTCAGAAAAAATCTGGTAATGACGTATGGGCAATCGGTGTAGACCGTGACCAATATGATGAAGGTAAAGTTGACGATAAAACAAATATTGTGATGACATCTGTATTAAAACGCGTTGACGTTGCTGCGCAAGATATGATCAAACGTTCAGCTGATGGTGATTTCCCAGGTGGCGAAACAGTAACTTACGGTCTTAAAGATGATGGTGTAGGTCTTGCTGATTCACACGGTGCAATTTCTGATAAAACACAAAAAGAAGTTGACGCAGCAAAAGAAGATATCATCGCTGGTAAAATTGAAGTTCCTGAGCAACCAGAAAAATAGTAGTATTGCCGCGATTATGTCCGGTATTTCATGAGGGCAAATGTCTGCCCTCATGTTTATTTTGTAATAAATTTTTAATTTATTACATGTAAAAATTTGAACATTTCGAATTTTTACATGTGTTAATTTAATTAACCTTATAAATCCATTACAAACTATTTTTAAGAGAATTTTGAAGGAGTGAGCACATTGGAATATGTGATCGAAATGCTTAATATCCGTAAGCAATTTGGGGATTTTGTAGCAAATGATAATATCACCCTTCAATTAGCAAAAGGAGAAATTCATGCATTATTAGGAGAAAATGGTGCAGGAAAATCGACGTTGATGAATGTTCTGTTTGGTTTATATCAACCAGAAGCAGGTACGATTAAAGTTCGTGGAGAAGAAGTGAAGATTTCAGATCCAAACAAAGCGAATGATTTAGGTATCGGCATGGTTCACCAACACTTTATGTTAGTTGAAAACTTCACGGTGACGGAAAATATTATTTTGGGAAATGAGCCAACAGCGCTCGGCACAGTAAATATTAAAAAAGCTGCTAAAAAAGTGCAGCAACTGTCAGAACAATATGGTTTGAATGTTGATGCCTATGCAAAAATTGAAGATATTTCAGTAGGTATGCAGCAACGTGTGGAAATTCTAAAAACGCTTTACCGTGGTGCAGAGATTTTGATTTTCGATGAACCAACCGCTTCGTTAACACCGCAAGAAATTACGGAATTAATTCAAATTATGAAGCGCTTAATTTCAGAAGGTAAGTCGATTATCTTAATTACGCATAAGCTAAAAGAAATTATGGAAGTTTCAGATCGTGTAACAATTATTCGTAAAGGGCAAGGGATTGGTACTGTGACAACTGCACAGACAAATCCAGATGAACTAGCTGAGATGATGGTAGGTCGTCAAGTAGTATTTAAAACAGAAAAAACGGCTGCTACGCCGAAAGAAACGATTTTAGAAGTGACAGGTTTAAATGTGAAAGACAATCGAGGCGTCGATCGCGTGAAAGATTTAAGTTTGACCGTCCGAGCTGGAGAGATTGTGGGGATTGCTGGTATTGATGGTAATGGACAATCCGAGCTAATCGAAGCAATCACCGGTCTTCGAAAGATATCTTCAGGTAAGGTACTCTTAAAAGGTCAAGAACTTACAGGGTTGAAGCCACGTAAGATTACAGAATCTGGCGTGGGGCATATTCCACAAGACCGTCATAAGCATGGTCTGGTATTGGATTTCCCAATTGGACATAATATTGCACTTCAAACCTATTATCAATCGCCTATTTCTAAAGGTGGTATTATCGATTATAAAAAAATCGATAAATTAGCAGAAAAAATCATTCAAGAATTTGATGTGCGTACACCAAGTGCATCAACTGAGGCACGTGCATTATCAGGTGGTAACCAACAAAAAGCAATTATTGGTCGTGAAATCGATCGTGACCCAGAGTTATTGATTGCGGCATTACCAACACGTGGGTTGGATGTAGGGGCAATCGAATTTATTCACCGCCGTCTAATCGAGCAACGTGATAAAGGAAAAGCTGTATTACTGATTTCGTTTGAATTAGACGAGGTTATGAACGTATCGGATACAATTGCAGTTATTCATGACGGACATATTATTGATACGGTAAAACCACAAGAAACAACAGAACAACAGCTTGGTTTATTAATGGCTGGTCAAACAGTGAAAAAACCATCATTAGATAAGGTAGGTGGAGAATAATGTCACAACGTATGGTCAATATTCTCGTGCCAGTTGTTTCAGTTATTTTAGGATTAATTGTCGGCGCGATTGTGATGCTTGTTTCAGGATTTAATCCAGTGGCAGGGTATTCAGCGCTTTGGAATGGGATATTTGGTGACACTTATAATATAGGTGAAACCGTTCGTACGATTACACCGTATATTTTTTCTGGTTTAGCGGTCGCTTTTGCATTCCGTACAGGGATGTTTAATATCGGTGTTGAAGGCCAATTAATTATGGGATGGCTTGCAGCAGCGTATGTTGGTCAAGCCTTCGAAATGCCAACAGGCTTACATGCTGTTGTCGCAATTTTAGCAGCTGCAGTAGCGGGTGGTATTTGGGCCTTTATTCCAGGATTATTAAAAGCAAAATTACAAGTGCATGAAGTTATCGTAACAATTATGATGAACTATATTGCCCTTCATACAGCTAACGCAGCCATTTCAGCAATTAGCGATGGCGGCGAGAAAACGGATAAAATTTATCCATCTGCGTCACTTGCATCTGAATGGCTATCATCAATGACACAATTCTCTCGTTTACACTGGGGCTTTGTTGTCGCAATTTTAGCTGTTATTATTATGTGGATTTTATTAGAAAAAACAACATTAGGTTATGAGTTGAAATCAGTTGGTTTCAACAAGAATGCCTCTGAGTATGCAGGGATGAATGTTAGTCGTAATATTATTTTAGCAATGGTCATCTCAGGTATGTTTGCGGGTGTTGGTGGTGCGATGGAAGCACTTGGTACATTCGGCAACATGATGAAAATGACCGCTGCAACAGGTATTGGTTTTGATGGTATCGCCGTTGCCTTATTAGGCGCTAACCAACCGTTTGGTGTGCTATTAGGTGCCATTTTATTCGGTGCACTGAAAAATGGTGGTTTGAATATGCCAAATGAAGCAGGCATTCCAACAGAAATCGTATCGATTGTTATCGCATTAATCATCTTCTTCGTCGCATCAGGTTACCTTATTCGATTAGGTCTTGAAAAATTCGGCAAGAAAAATAAAGATACTCAGAAAATAAAGGAGGGAAAATAACATGAGCTTTTTAGATGTGTTATACTTCATCATCCCTTCTGCCATTTTCTATGCGGCCCCGCTTATTATGACAGCTATCGGTGGTGTATTCACGGAGCGTTCAGGTGTTGTTAATATCGGGCTTGAAGGTATTATGATTATCGGTGCCTTCATTAGTGTTATTTTCAACTTAACATTTGCAGATAAACTAGCAGGATGGGCCCCGTGGTTAGGCTTAGTAGTTGCCATGGTAGTCGGTGCCATCTTCTCACTATTATTAGCTGTTGCAGCGATTTCATTCCGAGCGGATCAAACCGTAACTGGGGTAGCGCTTAACATGTTAGGGTTAGCGCTTGCTGTATTCTCTGTGAAAATGATTTATGATAAGGGACAAACGGATTCGATTTCAGAGCGTTTTGGACGTTATGATGTGCCGGTATTAGGCGATATTCCTGTTATTGGCCGTATGTTCTTCCATGATTTACACATGACATCTGTGTTAGCAATTGCTGTTGCATTTCTTGCATGGTTCGTTATTTATAAAACGCCATTTGGTTTACGTTTACGTGCAGTAGGGGAACATCCTGTTGCCGCAGATACAATGGGTGTCAATGTAACGAAAATGCGTTATATCGCGGTAATGATTTCAGGTGCACTAGGTGGTATTGGTGGCGCAATCTATGCACAGGCTATCGCTGGTAACTTCAGTGCATTAACGATTTCAGGACAAGGTTTCATGGCCATTGCGGCGATGATCTTTGGTAAGTGGCATCCACTAGGTGCATTAGGTGCGGCGTTATTCTTCGGTTTAGCGCAGTCATTAAGTATCGCGGGTGCTTCGATTCCGTACGTAAAAGATATTCCGGAAGTAATCTTATTGATTTTACCGTATGTCTTAACAATTCTAGCGCTTGCAGGATTCATTGGGAAAGCCAATGCACCAAAGGCGTCTGGTAAGCCTTATATTAAAGGAAAACGTTAGTGGTTTTTCGCATAAAATAAAGAACGAAGCACAGTGTTTTTGCGTTGTGCTTCGTTTTTTAGTGTTTTTAGCCACCATTAGTTGCCAAAGCAAAGAAAACTCATATATAGTGGTACTAATGGTGTTTTACCCAGGAGAATTAGGAGGGGTCACATGTTTAACAGAACGGAAATCGCGGAAGGTGTTACAATTTTTACGCGTAAATCAGAGCAATTTAAAACAGTTAATTTTTCAATTAAATTAAAGCGACCATTAAATACAGAAGAAGCGGCAAATCGTACAGTGCTGACAAATGTATTACAACATAGTAATGCGAAATTCCAATCAGCGGCAGCGATGCGCATGAAATTAGATGATTTATATGGTACGGTGCTTTACTTAGATACGACAAAACAAGGAAATGAGCAAATCGTTTTATTAAATGTTGAAACAGTAAATGACCATTATTTAAAAACAGGCGATGTATTAAATGAAGTATTATCATTAATGCATACGGTGCTGTTTGAACCAAATCTTGATGAACAAGGACTTTTCCAACAAACGATTGTCGAACGTGAACGTGAAATGGTTGTTGAACGTATTCAATCTATATTTGACGATAAATCACGTTATGCACAAAAACGTCTGCAAGAAATCTTACGTCCAAATCATCCAGTATCAACATCAGTAAATGGTACGGTTGAAACGGTTCAAGCTGTTACACCAGCGAGTTTAAAAGAAGCATACGAAGCGATGCTAAATGAAGATGAAATTGATATTTTTGTTATTGGTGACATTGACGAACAACAAATGATTCAATCGCTTAAAGAAGTATTCCCATTTAGTGCACGTAAACCAAAAGTGGCACCTGCATTACCAGAATCACACGCAACAGCGGACTACACAAAAGAAACATTTGATACACGCCAAGGGAAACTACATATCGGTTATTCAACGCCGGTGCAGTTTACAAGCCCTGATTTCCCGAAAATGCAAATCTTTAACGGGATTTTTGGTGGTTACCCACACGCGAAATTATTTATGAATGTGCGTGAAAAAGAAAGTCTTGCTTACTACTGCTCAAGCTCATACTCAGCACAGTACGGTTTAATGTACGTGATGTCAGGAATTGAAGCAGAAAATGAAGAAAAAGCGCGTCGTTTAATCGATGAACAATTAGAAGCAATCCGTCAAGGTGATATTTCGGATTTAGAAATTATGCAAACAAAGGCAATGCTGAAAAATCAATTAAAAGAAGCATTAGATTCAGCTCGTGGCCAAATCGAGCTTTACAATCAATATCGTGAATTACCAGAAGAATTTACAGTTGAAAATATGAGTGCGAAATGGGATGCAGTGTCGAAAGAAGATGTTGTAGCAATGGCAGCACAATTGAAAAAAGAAACTGTTTACTTCTTAAGCGGGGAGGATGCACAGTAATGGAAAAAATCCACTTTGATCAATTAGAAGAAACATTACATTATGAAAAATTACCGAATGGTTTAGATGTCTATATTTTACCGAAAAAAGGCTTCTCGAAAACATTCGTTACCTTTACAACAAAATATGGTTCAATTGACCGTTCATTCGTGCCATTAGGTGAGGAAGAGGCAGTGACTGTACCAGATGGTATCGCGCATTTCTTAGAGCATAAAATGTTTGAAAAAGAAGAGGGCGATATTTTCCAAAAATTTAGTGAGTACGGGGCTTCAGCAAATGCCTTTACGTCATTTACACGTACAGCGTATTTATTCTCAGCAACGGACCATATTAAGGAAAGCACGAATACATTATTAGATTTCGTGCAACAGCCTTATTTCACAGAGCAAACGGTTAATAAAGAAAAAGGCATCATTGGACAAGAAATCCAAATGTACGATGACCAACCAGATTGGCGCGTTTATTTTGGCTCAATCGAAAATCTTTACCACGAGCATCCTGTGAAAATTGATATTGCGGGTACTGTTGAATCGATTGATGGCATTACAGCAGAGCATTTATATACGTGCTACAACACATTCTACCATCCATCAAATATGCTATTATTTGCGATTGGAAATGTGGATCCAGAGGAAATGATGCAAACGATTCGTGATAATCAACAGACGAAAACATTTGCAGCGCCACAACCAATCAATCGCATTCATGTAGAGGAAGCATCGGATGTAGCGGTAAAAGAACGTACATTAGAAATGGACGTATTAAAACCGAAAGCGTATGTATCATTTAAAGCGCGTGAAGTGAGCTTACAGGGTGCGGAAATGATGAAGCATGAATTAGCTATCCAGTTAGCGCTTGATTTATTATATGGTCGCTCTTCAACATTTTATGAAGAAGTGTACCAACAAGGTTGGATTGATGAATCGTATTCATATGACTTCTCATTAGAAGAAGGTTTCGGTTTTGCAATGGTAGGTTCAGATACTGCTTATCCAACAGAATTGATTGCAGCAATGAAACAAGTTATGGAGGATGCATCAGTACAACTACCATTTACACAAGAAGATTTAGACCGTGTGAAACGTCGTAAAATTGGCTTTAATTTACGTGCGTTAAACTCAATTGAATTTATTGCGAACCAATTTACACGTTATAAATTCAATGATATGAATCTATTTGATATTGTCCCAGTTATTGAAGAGTTAACGATAGCGGATGTCGAGCAAGCATTAACATCGATCACAGGTGAAAGCCAACAATCTGTCTTTACGATTAATCCATTAACAAAAGAGGCGCAAGCTTAATGAAACGCTTTTGTTTAGTGTTAGGTGCTTCAGGTGCAATTGGTTCGGCGACGGCTCGTGAGCTTGCGAAGGATGGTTTTAGCTTATACTTACAATACAATCGCCATCCCGTGACAGCATTAGCTGAAGAATTAATGGCGTGTTATCCTGAGCAAGAATTTATGATGATTCAAGCGGAGCTCAGTATACCAGGAGCTGCAGAAAAGCTTGCACAGTCTATCTTTGATATCGAAGCGATTGTTGTAGCGAGTGGGCAAGCCTTATATAAATTAATTGATGATACAACTGCGAGTGATATGCAGTCGCTTTGGATGGTGCATGTGCAATCGCCTGTAGAAATTATTCGAGAACTAGCACCTAAAATGCGTCGTCATGAATCGAGCTATATCGCCATGATTGGCTCAATTTGGGGCGAAGCGGGTGGCGCTGGCGAAGTGATGTATTCAGCGGTTAAGGGTGCGGTGCATAGTTTTGTAAAAGCCTATGCACAGGAAGTCGCTTTTAATGGTATGAAAGTAAATGCTGTGTCACCGGGGATGATTCAAACATCGATGAATGGGCATTTAACCGAGCAAGAGCTTGCGGATGTTGTATCGGAAATTCCGATGGCACGAGCAGGCCAACCACAAGAAGTGGCACATTTTGTATCATTTTTATTATCTGGAAAAGCAGATTATATGACCGGACAAATCATGCGTGTTAATGGTGGCTGGTATATTTAATGAAAAAAGCTGGAAACGTACAAGGTGACGATTTCAGCTTTTTTTCATTCAACAAGTATTTGGCAATGTACATAAAAAAAGTATGAAATAGATTTTGAAAATGAAAGGAATGTCATCGTTTTGTCGTAGTTTTCCTTTTTTTCTTTTAATCTGTTACAAAATCCGCTATTATGAAACATAGAAATGTTTTAATCGTTATATATGAAGGGAGAACCTTGTATGAACGAATGGTATTTTGAATATGAGATACAGGTAAATCGTCCGGGTTTATTAGGAGATATTGCGTCGCTATTAGGTATGCTGCGTGTCAATATTGTTACAATTAATGGTGTCGATTTAGTGCGTCGCGGTATGTTGATTCGCGCTGAAAAGGCTGAGCAAATTGAACGATTTCGAAATATTGTCTCTACGATGGAAATGATTCGTGTGACAAAGTTTAGAAAACCAACAACGCGAGATCGGTTAGCAATTCGTCATGGTCGTTACATTCAACGTGAGGGCGACGAAACGAAGACATTTCGTTTTGTACGCGATGAACTAGGGATTTTAGTTGATTTTATGGCCGAACTATTTAAAAAAGAAGGACATAAATTAATTGGGGTACGTGGTATGCCTCGTGTTGGAAAAACGGAATCTATTGTAGCAGCCAGTGTTTGTGCGAACAAAAAATGGCTCTTTTTATCGTCTACAATGATTAAACAGACGGTGCGTCAGAAGCTACATGGTGATGAATATGGTGGTAATAATGTATTTATTATTGACGGAGCAGTGACGCGTCGTTCGTCAGACGAACGACATCAACAATTAGTGCGAGAAATGATGCAACAACCATCCATTAAAGTAGTGGAGCATCCTGATATTTTCGTTCAACATTCGGAATACACGCTAGAAGATTTCGATTATATAATCGAATTGAGACATCATCCAGAGGAAGAAATTACATATCAGATTCTTGAAAAGCATGAGCAACAAAATGATTTCTTCAACGAATCAGGTGGTTTCGGCGGTTTTGGAGACTTTAACTTTTAACAGGTAGGTGTTTAACTTGGCAGAACTAGGTACTCGCTTAAAAGAAGCGAGAATGGCCAAAGGGTATAGTTTGGAAGATTTACAAGAAATCACAAAAATCCAAAAACGCTATTTGTCTGCCATCGAGGAAGGCAATTTTAGCGTAATGCCCGGTGCATTTTATGTACGTGCATTTATTAAACAATACGCAGAGGCAGTCGGATTAGATGCCAATGAAATTTTAGAAACATATAAATCTGAAATTCCTGCGAATAAAGCAGCAGAGGCGGCTGGAACAGTATCAACTGCGATTCAGCAACCAAAAGGTGGTACGAATCAACGTACAGCACAACCTGCAGCGAAAATTAAGCAAACAGCTAAGCAACAACGTAAAATGACCGATTTAATGCCAAAAATTGCGGTAGCTGTCGTTGTCATTGTTGTGATTGCAGTTATTTGGTTCTTAGCGAATCATCAATCTAAAAATAATGATGTAACAGATGACGTGAAGCAAGAACAAAAAGCAGCTACATCTACAGAAACTAAAGTAGATACAACGAAAGAACAAGAAGTAAAAGATCAAGAAGCGGAAGAAAAAGCAGCGAAAAAAGAAGCTGCTGCTAAGAAAAAAGCGGCGAAAGAGAAAGCTGCTAAAGAAAAAGCAGCGAAAGAAAAGAAAAAAGCTGGTAAGTTATCAAAAGGTACAGATGCTGGCGATGGTGCAACAACGAAATACACATTATCTAATACGAAAAACTTCAAAGTTCGAGTTGAAATGACTGGCGAAAACTGGGTTGGTATTACAACTGCTGCAGGTGCAAATCTTGTAACAGGTAAAATGTATTCAAGTGGTCAAAAGTTAGAATATAATGCAAAAGACCAAGAATCCATTCGAATTCGTTTAGGTGCTGCTTCAGCAGGGAAAGTATTTATTAACAACAAAGAAGTAAAACTATTAGTTCCTGCTTCAAGTCGTCCAACGCAAAATATTGTTATTGAAATGAAATAATGTCAGAAGATAGTCATCATTTGATGGCTATTTTCTTTGAAAAAGGGTGAAAGAAATGAATTTACCAAACAAAATAACCGTTTCTCGTGTCGTGATGATTCCGATTTTCGTTATTTTAATGGTTGTCAATTTTGGATGGGGTAACATTACGTTACTTGGCGCTACAATGCCAATTGAACATTTAGTCGGTGCGATTGTATTTATTATTGCATCAATTACCGATTTCTTTGATGGTCACTTAGCTCGTAAATATAATTTAGTAACGAATATGGGGAAATTTTTAGACCCATTAGCGGACAAATTATTAGTCACAGCAGCATTTATTATTTTAGTGCAATGGGGTGTAGCACCTGCATGGGTAATCATCGTCATTGTAGCGCGTGAGTTTGCTGTTACAGGCCTTCGTTCAATTGGCGCGGAGCAAAATGTCATTATTGCTGCAAGTAACTTAGGAAAGCTTAAAACATGGTCTCAAATGGTAGCATTAGCGTTTTTACTATTGCACAACATCATTTTTGAAATGTGGAATTTCCCATTTGACCAAATCATGTTATATGTAGCATTCTTCTTTACATTGTTATCAGGTCTCGATTATTTCTGGAAAAATCGTCGTCTTTTATTAGACTCAATGTAATTTAATTAATTAATTTTGAATACTTTCTATACTTTATGGTAAATATGTATAGAAAGTATTTTTTTATTTGGAGGAGAAAACGCATGAATGCAGAAATTATTGCAGTAGGTTCGGAGCTATTACTTGGGCAAATCAATAACACGAATGCACGATTTATTTCAAGTCAATTAACGGAATTAGGAATTCATATTTACCATCATACAGTTGTTGGGGATAATCCGAGACGATTGTTGCAAGCGATTGAGATTGCTGAGAGCCGAGCAGATATCATTATTTTTAGTGGTGGATTGGGCCCAACAAAGGATGACTTAACGAAGGAGACCATTGCACAGCATTTAAATGTAAATCTTGTACAAAACGATCAGGCGATGGCGAGTATTCAACATTTTTTTGATGTGAGAAATCGCGTGATGACAGACAATAATAAAAAACAAGCACTTGTCCTAGACGGTGCGACGGTGTTGACAAATCGTCATGGGATGGCGCCCGGGATGTTTTATGAAACAGATAAGCATTTCTATATGTTATTACCTGGACCACCGAGTGAGTTAGAACCAATGTTTCAATTTGAGGCAAAACCTTTATTAGCATCGATTGTTAGTGATGGCGAGCAAATCGTATCGCAGGTGCTTCATTTTTATGGTATTGGGGAATCAGCACTCGAGGTAGAAGTATCGGATTTGTTAGATTTAACGAATCCAACGGTTGCACCGCTTGCTAGTGACGGAGAAGTCATGCTACGAATTACAGCTCAAGCAGAGAGTGAAATACGTGCCCGTGAGTTAATTGAACCAATTCAACAAGAAATTTTACAACGTGTTGGGAAACACTTTTACGGTATTAATGACGATTCACTATCGTCTAAGCTAGTGGAAATGCTTATCGATAATAAGTTAACAATAGCTGCTGCAGAAAGCTTAACTGCAGGACGTTTTATGGCAACATTAGCGGATATTCCTGGAGTAGGAGAAGCATTACAAGGTGGTGTTGTTGTTTATAATGAAGAAATGAAAATTAAACAACTAGATATCTCTCGAGAACTTCTTGAAGAATATACGGTTGTGAGCTCACAGTGTGCAGAAGCAATGGCTTTAAGTGCCCGTGAGAAATTTGATGCGGATATTGGAGTTGGTTTGACGGGTGCTGCAGGTCCTGATGCACATGATGGTAGCCCAGCTGGTACAGTATGGATTGGAATTGCGATAAAAGATACAGTGCATACGTATAAGCTTCAGTTGTCAGCTCAGCGCAATACGAATCGTTTGTTAGCTGTTAAAGCATGTCAAAATTTTATTATTCAATTATTAAGCGAACAGGGTTATTCAAAATTAAAAAATAGCTAATAAATTTGGGACGTTTCGTTTGAACGTCCAAAAAAAACAACTTATAATTACAGAACAGCAGAAAAAAGTACGAATAAATGTTCGCTTTTTTCTTGAGTATTTTATGAAATTGAAGTATAGTAGTATGTATAGACACAACAGACGTGTAATGAAGGAGGAAATACATTGAACGATCGTAAAGCTGCCTTAGATATGGCATTAAAGCAAATTGAAAAACAATTTGGTAAAGGTTCAGTAATGAAATTAGGGGAACAAGCAGATAGAAAAATTTCTACATCATCAACTGGTTCATTAACACTTGATTTATCTCTTGGAGTTGGTGGTTTCCCTAAAGGTCGTATTATTGAAGTATATGGACCCGAATCATCAGGTAAAACAACGGTTGCGCTTCATGCAATTGCTGAAGTACAACGCAATGGTGGTCAAGCAGCATTCATCGATGCTGAGCACGCATTAGACCCATCATATGCAGAAAAATTAGGCGTTAATATCGACGAACTATTACTATCTCAACCAGATACAGGTGAACAAGCACTTGAAATTACTGAAGCATTAGTACGTAGTGGAGCTATCGATATTATCATCATTGACTCTGTTGCAGCATTAGTACCGAAAGCTGAAATCGAGGGAGAAATGGGCGACTCTCACATGGGTCTACAAGCTCGTTTAATGTCTCAAGCGTTACGTAAATTATCAGGTATCATTAACAAATCGAACTGTATCGCTATTTTCATTAACCAAGTACGTGAAAAAATCGGTGTTATGTTTGGTAACCCTGAAACAACTACAGGTGGTCGTGCACTTAAATTCTATTCAACAATTCGTTTAGAAGTGCGTCGTGCTGAAACAATTAAACAAGGTAGTGACATGGTCGGTAACCGTACAAAAATTAAAGTTGTGAAAAATAAAGTAGCGCCACCATTTAAAGTAGCAGAAGTTGATATTATGTATGGTGAAGGAATTTCATACGTTGGGGAAGTAGTTGACCTTGGTGTTGAATATGAAATCGTTCAAAAATCGGGTTCATGGTTTGCTTACGGTGACGAACGTTTAGGTCAAGGCCGTGAAAATGCAAAACAATTCTTAAAAGAAAATCCAGAAGTTTGCGCAGAAATCGCACAAAAAATTCGTGTGGCAGCAGGTATTGCTAGCGAAGAATATGTTGTTCCTGAAGAAGAGGAAGAAAAAATGGATCCAGCATTAGCTGCTGATTTAGGTTTAGACAAAGAATAAGACTATCGATTTATAAGTGAGCTGTTCTGTAAGTATCTTCTTATCAGAACAGCTCTCTTTTTATGTGTTTTTAATAAAAAAATACACATTTTTTATAATATGAAAATAATTCGTATGACGAAAGAAAAGAATATCCAAATACTGTGAATCCTTGACAGTCCTTTTCTTCATCTATACAATGAAATTGTATTATTTCTAAACTGAAATGAAATAGGCAGTATATTGTAATATGCAATGTATAGCCGACTGAAATGTTTTTTTAAAATAGCAAGAGGAGGTGTTCGAATGGGCATTGAAATCATAATCTCCGCTTTGCTTGGACTCATCGTCGGTGCCGCTGTTATCTATTTCGTCATGAAAAAAGTGAATGATTCAAAAGTGACAGGTGCTAAAAGTACCGCAGAAATGATTATCGAAGATGGTAAAAGAGAAGCGGAAGCACTGAAGAAGGAAGCACTTCTTGAAGCAAAAGATGAAACTCACAAACTTCGAACAGAAGCAGAAACTGAAATCCGTGATCGTCGTTCTGAATTACAAAAACAAGAAAACCGCTTGTTAATGCGTGAAGAAAACTTAGATCGTAAGGATGAATCTCTCGATAATCGAGAGACAGCTTTAGAGCGTAAGGAAACGTCTCTAGCTGACAGACAACAGCATATTGAACAGATGGAAGGCAAAGCAGAAGAGCTTGTAGCTAAACAAAGCGCTGAACTTGAACGTATTTCAGCTCTAACACGCGATGAAGCAAAAGAAATTATTCTTAAAGACGTAGAAACAGAACTTACTACTGATATCGCTGTTATGACAAAGGAAGCGGAATCAGGTGCTAAAGAAACAGCAGATAAGAAAGCGCGCGAAATTTTATCATTAGCAATTCAACGTTTTGCTGCAGATCATGTGGCTGAAACAACCGTTTCGGTCGTGAATTTACCAAACGATGAAATGAAAGGCCGTATTATTGGCCGCGAAGGTCGTAACATTCGTACACTTGAAACATTGACAGGTATTGATTTGATTATCGATGATACACCAGAAGCAGTTATTCTTTCAGGCTTTGATCCGATTCGCCGTGAAACAGCCCGCCTAGCTCTTGAAAAATTAGTACAAGACGGCCGTATTCACCCAGCGCGTATCGAGGAAATGGTGGAAAAATCTCGTCGTGAAATTGATGAACAAATTCGTGAAACTGGGGAACAAACAACATTTGACCTTGGCATTCACAATTTACATCCAGATTTAATGAAAATTTTAGGTCGTATGAAGTATCGCACAAGTTACGGTCAAAATGTTTTAAAACACTCAATCGAAGTAGCGCATTTAACAGGTTTACTTGCTGCTGAACTTGGTGAAGATGTGATGCTTGCGAAGCGTGCAGGGTTACTGCACGATATCGGTAAAGCAATTGATCATGAAGTAGAAGGCTCACACGTTGAAATCGGCGTAGAGCTTGCTACAAAATACAAAGAGCATCCAGTCGTTATTAATAGTATTGCTTCTCACCACGGTGATACAGAAGCAACATCTGTTATTGCGGTGCTTGTAGCGGCTGCTGATGCATTATCAGCTGCACGCCCAGGTGCTCGTAGTGAAACGCTTGAAAACTATATTCGACGTCTTGAAAAGCTAGAAGAGATTTCCGAATCTTATGAAGGTGTCGAAAAATCATATGCGATTCAAGCAGGTCGTGAAATTCGTATTATTGTACGTCCAGATGCTGTAGATGATTTATCATCACATCGTCTTGCACGCGATATTCGAAAACGTATTGAAGATGAACTGGATTACCCAGGACATATTAAAATTACGGTCATTCGTGAAACACGCGCTGTTGAATATGCAAAATAAATGGAAGAAGAGATTGCTTAGGCAAATCTCTTCTTTTTTTAATGCATTTTCCAAAGCAGAAGCGTATTGTGGTAAAGTAAAGATAACTTGTATTATTAAGGAGCTTAAACAATGAAAGTTTTATTTATCGGCGATATCGTAGGGGACATCGGTTTAGATGCTGTAGAGAAATACCTACCAAAATTAAAGCGTAAATATGCTATTGATGTTGTCATCGCAAATGCAGAAAATGCCGCAAAAGGACGCGGGTTAACACGTCGTATTTATCAAGATTTATTAATGATGGGTGTCGATGCTATGACAATGGGGAACCATACGTGGGATCAACGCGAAATTTTTGATTTTATCGATGACGCTGATTATTTAGTACGTCCAGCAAACTTCTCAGAGGATGCGCCAGGTAAAGGGATGACGACAGTAACAAAAAATGGTCAAACCATTTCAATTATTAACTTACATGGCCGTGTCTTTTTACCACCGCATGAAGATCCGTTTAAAGTGGGGAAAGAGCTTGTAGCAGAAGCAAAAAAAGTATCACCACTTGTTTTCGTTGATTTCCATGCTGAAACAACGAGTGAAAAAATTGCGCTTGGCTGGCATCTAGCGGGAGAAGCATCATGTGTTGTCGGCACGCATACACATGTTCAAACAGCTGATTCTCGCATTTTACCAGGCGGAACAGCTTATATTAGTGATGTAGGAATGACAGGTCCTTATAATGAAGTATTAGGGATGAAAAAAGAAAGTGTCCTTTATCGTTTCCAAACAAATTTACCTGTTCGTTTTGAAGTACCAACAAAAGGCGACGCGGTATTAAGTGCTGTATTTGTTGAGCTGGATGATAAAACAGGTCAAGCGAAACAAATGGAACGTATTTATATTAATCCAGATAATCCATTTAAAGGTTAATGGAAAGCTGATGTAAATCCTTTCTTACTTAATATTATATTTCTCAATAAAAAGAAGGAATCACGCACACGCGCGATTCCTTCTTTTTGTTACTCATGTTTTTAACGTTGCGTTTTTTATACTGTTTAAGCCGTGTAAGATTTTTTATGCTGTTGATTAAATCGCCAAATGAATAAGAGAACGAAGAAGAAGAACGGAATCATAACCCCTTGACCGATGAGCATTTTCAATGTTGTTGCACCGTCAGTACCCCAAGTAGCTACCATATATGCTGTTAGTGAGAAAATAAACAATGCGATGGGAATCCATAGAATTTTCATCATAATTGCTACTTCTACGGCGTAGCGTAGAAGCTTTCACCTCGCTTTTTTGTAATATTTATTGTTGTTCTTCTATTCGTATAGTAGTATGATTCCCTTTTTTTGAAATTTAAACACATAAAAAGAATGAAAAACAAGAAAATTAAGTTTATTTATGTAAAACAAACTTAATTTTTCCGTCAAAGGTCTGAAATTCTCTCTTTTCATGGATTTCCAATAGTTTCTGTCGTTTCTTCGTGATAAACTTATGAAGGATAAAAATATATAAAATACCCTGTTTTAAGGAGATGTTTAAACATGTTACATCAACTTTCGTGGAAAGTCGGTGGGCAGCAAGGTGAAGGGATCGAATCAACTGGTGAGATTTTCTCAACAGCGATGAACCGTCTAGGCTACCACCTATACGGCTATCGTCATTTCTCTTCTCGTATTAAAGGTGGCCATACGAATAATAAAATTAACGTACGTACAACAACGGTGCATACGATTCCAGATGATAACGATATTCTTGTTGCATTTGACCAAGAAACAATCGATGTAAACTATAAAGAGCTACATGCAGATGGTGTTATTTTAGCGGATGCAAAATTTAAGCCAGTAAAACCTGAAGATTGTGAGGCAACAATGTATATCGTGCCGTTCACAGCGACTGCAAAAGAGCTAGGAACAACATTAATGAAAAACATGGTAGCGATTGGTGCTACAGCGGCATTAATGAATTTAGAAGATACCGTATTCCAAAGTGTCGTCGACGAAATCTTTGGCCGTAAAGGGGAAGAAGTCGTAGCGAAAAACATGGAGGCTATCGCACAAGGGCATCAATTAATGCATGATTTATTAGTTGAAGCAGGGAATACAGAAGGTCAATTTGAATTAGAACCAGGCGATGGTCAACACCGTCTATTTATGATTGGGAATGAAGCAATGGCATTAGGTGCATTAGCTGCAGGTTCTCGCGTGATGAGTGCGTACCCAATTACGCCAGCTTCTGAAATTATGGAATATTTAACAAAAAAACTACCAACAGTCGGTGGTCTTGTTGTCCAAACAGAAGATGAAATCGCAGCTGTCACAATGGCAATTGGCGCTTCTTATGGTGGTGCACGTGCATTCACTGCATCAGCAGGTCCTGGTCTATCACTAATGATGGAAGGTTTAGGTCTTGCCGGTATGACAGAAACTCCACTTGTTGTCGTTGATACACAACGTGGTGGTCCATCAACAGGTCTCCCAACGAAACAAGAACAATCCGATTTATTTGCAATGCTTTACGGTACACATGGTGAAATTCCCAAAGTGATTATCGCACCGTCAACAGGTGAGGAAGCATTTTACGATATGATTCAAGCATTCAATATTGCGGATCAATTACAATTACCAGTAATCGTTCTTTCGGATTTACAGCTATCACTTGGTAAGCAAACAGTGGAACCATTTGATTATAGTAAAGTATCGATTAAACGCGGTAAATTGGAATTAGGTGATTTACCGGAAATGGAAGACAAAGCCTACTTCAAACGCTATGAAGTGACAGAGGACGGTGTATCGACACGTGTCGTACCTGGTCAAAAATATGGTATTCACCATGTGACGGGTGTTGAGCACTCTGAAATCGGTACACCATCTGAAGCACCGGCAAATCGCCAAGCGCAAATGGATAAACGTTTCCGTAAATTAGAGTATGTTGATTTTGAGACACCTGTTTACACAGATGCGCCACATGACGAAGCAGACGTATTAATCGTTGGTTTCGGTTCTACACGCGGTGCTATCGAAGAAATTCGTCCTGTGTTAGATGAACAAGGCATCAAAGCCAATCATGCTCATATTCGCTTGATTCACCCATTCCCAGCAAAAGAATTGCTACCATTAATGGAAAAAGCGAAAAAAATCATTGTTGTTGAAAATAATGCGACTGGTCAGCTTGCAAGCATCATTAAGTTAAACGTCGGTCATCATGATAAAATCATCAACTTAACAAAATACGATGGTACACCATTCTTACCAAACGAATTGTTAGGTCGTGTAAAGGAGTTGCTACCAGATGGTAACATTTAAAGATTTTCGTAATACAATCAAACCGAACTGGTGTCCAGGATGCGGTGACTTCTCTGTACAAGCATCGATTCAACGTGCTGCCGCAAACCTAGAAATCGAACCACATGAATTAGCGGTCGTGTCAGGTATCGGTTGTTCAGGTCGTTTATCAGGTTATATTAATGCATATGGCTTACATGGTATCCACGGTCGTGCGCTACCAATCGCACAAGGTCTAAAACTGGCAAACCGTGACTTAAACGTTATCGCAACAGGCGGTGACGGTGATGGATTTGCTATCGGTATGGGTCACACTGTACACTCAATCCGTCGTAATATTGATGTCACGTACATTGTAATGGATAACCAAATTTATGGCTTAACAAAAGGACAAACATCTCCACGTTCTGCTGCTGGTTTTATCACGAAATCAACACCAGGTGGCGCGATTGAGCCATCACTAAAACCGCTTGAAGTAGCCTTATCATCAGGTGCAACATTTGTGGCACAAGGCTTCTCAACAGATTTAAAAGAATTAACAGCGATGATTGAAGAAGGGATGAAACATAAAGGCTTCTCATTCATTAATGTATTCTCACCATGTGTGACATATAATAAAGTAAACACATATGATTGGTTTAAAGAACATTTAACAAAATTAAGTGATATTGAAGATTATGATTCTTCAAACCGTGAGCAAGCAATGCAAACGGTTATGAAGCATGAAGGTCTTGTAACAGGTATCATTTATCAAGATACTGAAACAGCTTCTTACCAAGAAAAAGTAAAAGGCTATTCAGAAAATGCATTAACTTATGAAAATCTTGAATTAGGCGAAGAAAAATTAGACGAGTTAATGAAAGAATTTATGTAATCATAATAAAAAAGAGACTGAGACAAAATACGTCATTTTCCTTTTTTAGCGTTCGCAACGAAAAACCGGAACCGCGCCACCGCGCGATTCCGGTTTTTCTTATGCTCCTAGGAGCGGTTGTTTTTTCATGTATATCCCTCTCTCTTTTTTATGTTTGGAAATGCTTTGCAATCATCGCTGAAACAGCTTGTAAATCATTTTGATCGTCGCGATTAATAAGGAAAAGTTGTCGATGATAATGCGTGGACAGTTGCTGAAAGGGAATGTTTTCTGGCAAGCTAATGCGTGACAAAATGGTTTTACCAAAGCCTTGTTGCAGTAGTGCGGTAATGATTTCATTACTATTTGTATCGATAATTTGTGCATGAATATTTTGTTCGGAAATATAGAGTTCATTAAAAAAGCGAACACCTGATTGTTTTTCACGCATCAGCCAGTAGGGACTTTCTAGATTGCCAGCGAGTACGAGCTCATCTGTACCAAGTATAGTCTTTTGAAGCGGATGCGTATCGAGTGGCTTTTCGATTAGGCCAATATCTAGTCGATGCTGTGCCACGCCTTCGGCTACTTTCGCGGAATTGGATAAGGACAAAATGAAATCAATATGTGGAAAAGCGGCGACAAGCTGTGGGAAGATTTGCGGGAAGTAATGGACCGCAATCGTATTCGAACAGCCAATATGGCAACGTATACGCTTTTTACCATGCAGTTGTGTCAACGTCTGTTCGTAGTCATCAATGGTACGTAACGCATATTGATAAAAGGTATGGGCGGCCTCAGTTGGTACGAGGCTTTTGGGACCTTTACGAATGAAGAATGTTGTATTTAATTGTTGCTCAAGTTGTTTGATCTTTGTTGAAATCGTTGGTTGTGAAATGAACAATAGTGCGGAGGCTTTTGTAAAATTTCGTTGTTCATATACTTTTACGAATACATGAAGTTGTTCAAGCATGGAATCACATCCTAATTATTTGATTTACCAATAATTATAATTTTAATTATGTATTTTTAAAATAGTAAAGTTCTTAGTATACTGAAAGCATCAAGGAGACGTGATGAACAATGAAACAACTTATTCGTGCGATACCGATTCCAATTAGCGGTGTTATGCTTGCATTATTCTCGCTCGCTAAATTAGTAAAAACATTCGAGCTAACATGGTTTGCCAATGGCCTTATTTTTATGGGTGCTGTCTTTTTAAGCGGACTATTATTAAAGATTGTATTAGCACCAGAACGCGTTTTAAAAGAAATGAAAAACCCTTTAATTGCTGCAGTGTCACCGACATTCACAATGGCGTTAATGGTGTTAAGTAGTTTGTATATGGATACAATGGTTGTATGGGAAAATATTTGGTGGTTTGCCCTTGTGCTGCATTTTGTATTGATGTTGTATTTTACGTATCGCTTCGTATTACGTACGGCGTTGACACTTTCTCATATTTATCCGAGCTGGTTTATTATGTATATCGGTATGGGCATTATGCCACTAACGGCTGGTGGACGTGCGCCAGCATTAATGGATATCGTTTTTTATAGCTGTATTACGTTTGTGATTATTCTTGTACCGCTCATGCTCGTACGTATTTTCGTGATGCGTAATTTAGAGGTGCCGACCTTGCCGTTAATTACGATTTTATGTGCACCTGTATCTCTGACATTAGCAGGCTACTTAGCACATGTTGAAGCGGCTTCAACGACGATGGTGTTAACACTAGTTATCATTGCACAGCTATTATATGTGCTTGTGCTAACACAGCTTCCTCAATTATTACGCCTACCATTTTTTCCGAGTTATGCGGCGTTTACATTCCCACTGGTCATTTGTGCGACAGCACTGACAAATGCCGTGCATTATTTAGGCTATACAGGTCCTATCGTAACAACTGTGATTGTTGTTGAAATAACGTTTGCAACGGTCATGGTGCTCTATGTAACGGCGCGCTACATTGTCTTTTTATGGCGTGAGATGGCAAGTGCTAGAAAAGTAGCGGTCAATGAATAGGCATGTAAAAAGAGAAATCTTCGTGATTTCTCTTTTTTTATAGGAAAATCAAAATTTTTCCATTAAAATAAAAGCAAAGGAATTGTGATAAGGGGGAAGAACGATGTTTTTTGACATTCAACCATCGGAAAAAATTGCTGTTCAAAAAGCGACAGCGGCGTACACGTATGAGCAACTAGCTGAGGATGTCGCACAAATTGTCGCGATGTTAGAGACGCCAAAGAAAGTAGTTGTCGGCATTGTTTGCCGCAATGATTATAAAACGATTGTCCATTATGTAGCGGCACTTCAAGCGGGTCATGCAGTGATGCTCATAAATGATGACTTAGCGGTAGCCATGCTTGAAAATATCGTGACGCATTATGAGCCGGCTTTTTTACTCGGTGCAACGACGCATGATGCCTACGAAGAGATTACCGAGCAGTTTTTCAAAAAACGTCAACAACCAACCTATTCGGTTCATAAAGATTTAGCGCTACTATTAAGTACATCGGGTACGACGGGAAGCCCAAAATACGTGCGCCTCTCGTATAAAAATATACAAGCAAATACCGAGTCGATTGTCGACTATTTAGAACTAGACGAGCACGAGCGTCCCGTCATTAATTTACCGTTATCATATTCGTACGGCATTTCGATTGTGAATAGTCATTTACAAGTAGGGGCGACGTTATTATTGACGTCTAAAAGCGTGAAACTACCGTCGTTTTGGTATTTTGTGAATGAATTTAAAGGGACGTCGATTGCAGGTGTGCCGTTTACGTATCAATTATTAAATCGTTTAGGCTTTGTTGATATGGAGTTGCCGTCATTAAAAACATTGACGCAAGCGGGTGGCCACTTAGATGTGTATTTAGTCGATAAATTTAATCAATACGCGATTGCAACGAATCGCAAGTTTTATGTCATGTATGGACAAACGGAAGCGGCACCACGCATTGCGTACGTCCCGTATGAGCGCCTTGCGGATAAATTAGGCTCAATTGGTATCCCAGTGCCCGGCGGCCGCTTTGAGCTAGCGGATACGGGTGAATTATATTATTACGGCGATAATGTCATGATGGGCTATGCAACAGAGGCGAGAGATCTTGCAAACGGCGATGAATATGACGGCTGTTTACCGACTGGCGATTTAGCAACAATTGATGAGGAAGGCTATGCGACCTTAATTGGGCGCATGAAAAGTTTTATTAAAATTAAAGGGCTACGCATTAATTTACATGATGTTGAAAAGACGGTCGCGAAGAAATTTGGTGTAACGGTCGCCTGTGTAGGTAATGACCAACAACTTGTCGCGGTAATTGAACACGGCGATGCATCACGTGTGAAGCGCTTTTTATGCCAGCTCTATAACTTGCATGCCAACTCTGTACAGGTCGAAAGCGTCGAAGAGCTACCGCATTTGCATACCGGTAAAGTTGATTATAAAAGTATGAAGCAGTTGTACTTGCCGTAAATCATTTCCAAACCTCGCTGAATTCCGTATAATAAGAGGGATGATTTTGAGGGGGATAAAATAATGAACGAAGAACAACGTAACATGAACGAGCAGGCGAAGCCGTTCAAACCACTACAACCGACAAAGGACTATAGTGCCTATTTTCAAGCACCTTCACTAAAAGATGCGAAAAAGCGTGGTAAAGAAGAGGTTGCGTATGAGCAATTTTCAATTAATGCGCAATTTAAAGGCATGGGCAATGGCCGTAAATTTATGATTCAAACTTTTGGCTGTCAAATGAATGTCCATGATACTGAAGTGATGGCAGGAATTTTTGAAAGTCTAGGATACGAAGCAACAGAGGATGTTAACGAGGCTAATGTGATTTTACTGAATACATGTGCGATTCGTGAAAATGCGGAAAATCGTGTGTTTGGTGAGCTGGGTCATTTAAAACCATTAAAAACGAAAAATCCTGATTTATTACTTGGCGTTTGTGGCTGTATGTCACAGGAGGAAGCGGTCGTTAATAAAATCTTAAAAACATATGATCAGGTCGATATTATTTTCGGTACCCATAATATTCATAAGCTACCAGAAATCTTAAATGAAGCGTATATGTCAAAAGAAATGGTCATCGATGTATGGTCAAAAGAGGGCGATGTCATCGAAAACATGCCAAAAGTGCGTAATGGTGGTACAAAGGCATGGGTAAACATTATGTACGGCTGTGATAAGTTCTGTACGTACTGCATCGTACCGTATACACGCGGGAAAGAGCGTAGTCGTTTACCGCAAGATATTATTCAGGAAGTACGCGAGTTAGCCGCACAGGGCTATCAAGAAATTACGTTGCTTGGTCAAAACGTCAATGCGTATGGTAAGGATTTAGAAGGTTTTGAATATGGCTTAGGCCATTTAATGGATGAGCTTCGTACCATTAATGTACCACGTATTCGTTTTACGACAAGTCATCCACGTGATTTTGATGATTACTTGATTGATGTGTTAGCGAAAAAAGGTAATTTAGTCGAGCATATTCATTTACCTGTACAATCTGGCTCAACAAGTATGCTAAAAATCATGGCGCGTAAGTATACACGCGAGCGTTATTTAGAATTAGTTGCTAAAATTAAGAAGGCGATTCCGGATGTTGCGTTAACGACGGATATTATCGTTGGCTTCCCGAATGAAACAGAAGAGCAATTTGAAGAAACGTTATCACTCTATCGTGAGGTGGGCTTTGAAATGGCCTTCACCTATATTTATTCTCCGCGTGAGGGCACACCTGCTGCAAAAATGTCAGATAATGTACCGATGGACGTAAAAAAAGAGCGTTTACAGCGTTTAAATGCGGTCGTTGGAGAATATAGCGAAAAGGCGTTAAAACCTTATGTGGGCCAAGTTGTTGAAGTGTTAGTAGACGGCGAAAGTAAACGAAATAAAGATGTCTTAGCGGGCTATACGCGTCGCAATAAATTAGTCAACTTCCGCGCACCAAAAGAAGTGATTGGCAAGCGTGTACTTGTACGTGTGACAGACGCAAAAATGTATTCATTAAATGGTGAGTTCGTAGAGGTTGTGGAAAAGGTGGAGGTTTAATGCCTGAACGTTTTTCAAACGAGGACATTAAGCGCAAGGCACAGCAAATTGCTGCTCAAATCGAACAGAGCGAAGAAGTAGCATTTTTCAAACGTGCAGAAGCGCAGTTAAATAATAATAAAAAAGTGCAAAAAAAAATTGCGGAAATTAAGCTGCTGCAGAAGCAAGCGGTCAATTTACAACATTACGGCAAATATGCTGCACAGCATGAGGTTGAAGCGAAAATTGATGCACTTCAGCAAGAGATTGATGATATGCCAATTGTAGACCAGTTTAAGGGCGTTCATAAAGATGTGAACGAATTACTACAGCTTGTCGCGAAGACGATGGCAGATCATCTAGAAAAATAGCAACAACGAGGCTTTGACATACGTGTAGAAATCACCTCTCATAGGAGCATCAGAAAAACCGGAATCGCGCGGTGGCGCGGTTCCGGTTTTTCGTTGCGAACGCTAAAAAAGGAACATGACGTGTTTTGTCCCAGTCTCTTTTTTATGGCGATTTTATTATTTTTGTATTTTTTTGATATTTTGGTGTATCATAGGAAGTTAATCAATACATAAGTGATTACGTTGGAACAGCAAATAAAGGAGGACGTAGCATGCAGCAATTAGTATTACTGCGCGGAGCAATGGGCGCAGGAAAAGACACATTTATTACCGAGCAAGGTCTAGAACCATATACATTATCATCAGATACGATTCGATTAATGTTTGAAGGGCCCTTAATGAATGACGCAGGAGAATTAACGATTAGTCAAAAAAATGACCACCGTGTGTGGAATTTATTATTCGATTTATTAGAAACGCGTATGAAGCGAGGCGAGTTTGTTGTCGTCAATGCGACGCATGCCAATAGTAAGACGCTAGCACGCTACAAAAAATTAGCACAGCATTATCGCTACCGTACATACGCTGTCGATTTTTCAGATGTGCCACTTGACGTAGTATTAAAGCAAAATAAAATGCGTGCGACGTATAAGCATGTGCCGGATGCTGCCGTTATGACTGTTTATGATCAAATCCAAACGACACCATTGCCGAACTGGATTACAACACTGAAGCCACATGAATTTCGTGAGGCCATTACCTATTCGCCAACTGACTATAATAAGTGGCAAAAAATTCATCATATTGGGGATATTCATGGCTGTTATACGGCGCTTCAGCAGTATTTAAACAGCGAGCTACACGATGATGAGTTGTATATTTTTGTTGGGGATTATTTAGACCGTGGCCTTGAAAACGTGGAGGTGCTTCAGTTTTTATTAACAGTGTACGAGCAGCCGAATGTCGTCCTACTACGCGGTAACCATGAGAAGAGTTTAGAGGCATGGGCGAATGATGAGGAAATCCGTGGGGGCAATTTTGGACCGACGAAGGAGCAACTAGAAGCGGCAAATATATCGAAAAAAGACGTGCGCCAGCTTTGTCGTCGTCTGCGTCAGGTCGTATATTATACGTATGATAATCAGGAGGTGCTTGTTACCCATGCAGGCATACCGAAAATGCCAGAGGATTTACATTTGATGCCGACACGTCAATTTGTATACGGTGTTGGTTCTTATAGCTTAGATGTAGACCATTTATGGGAGCAGCATGAAACGACGTATCAGGTGCATGGTCATCGTAATTTATATCATTTACCAGTACAGGCAACATCGCATACATTTAATTTAGAAGGCCAGGTAGAAAAGGGACAGTATCTTCGTGCAATGACGTTATCTAAAGACGGTTTTGAGACATTTGAAATAAAAAATGATGTGTATGAGCTGTCGCAAGACAATACGGTGACCACGATTCAAGAGGATGTACCAGAGGATGAATTTATTGCGTATTTACGTGCACATGAGCTTGTGCAAGAAAAACCGATGGACGGTCATATTTCTTCATTTAACTTTACGAGACGGGCATTTACAGAGCGTGCGTGGGATGCGCTTAATGTCAAAGCACGTGGGTTATTTATTAATACGAAGAACGAAAAAATTGTCGCACGTTCCTACAATAAATTTTTCAATATTGGCGAGCGAGAAGACACGAAAATGGATACACTAGCTGAAAATTTAACATTCCCGGTTGTCGCTTACTCAAAAGAGAATGGCTTCCTAGGCACTGTTGGCTATGACGAGATGAGTGATGCGCTCATTTATACGTCGAAATCACGAATCGATGGTATGCATTCCGAATGGGTGAAGGAATTATTTGAAAAACAAGTCCAGCCGCAACAACGCGAAGCGGTAAAACGCTTTTTGCGTGATGAAAATGTAGCGCTCGTATTTGAGGTCATTAAAATTCAAGAAGATCCACATATTATTGACTACGATACAGACCGCCTCATTTTATTAGATATCGTGCGCCGCAGTGTCGCCTATGAAAAGCTACCATATGATGAGGTTGTACGCTTTGCGGAAACCTTTGCGCTACCAGTGAAGCAGGTGATGGCTGAATTTGCGGATTGGTTAAGCTTCTATGAATGGTATTTACGTGTGACAAATGATCTAACGCTTGAAATGGAAGGTTATGTTTTAGAAGATGCGACGGGCTTTATGACAAAATTAAAGTTGCCGTTTTACACAGTGTGGAAAGAGCTACGTACGGTGAAGGAAGTTATTGAGCGCAAGCAAGAGGTGAAACGAAACCGATTAACGAAACCACTTCATGTCGCCGTTTATACGTGGATGAAAGCACAGGAGCAAGACGTATTAAAAGAAATGTCGATTTTAGATGTGCGTAAACGATACAAAAAATAACCAATTTTATAAGGTAATTTCAAAATTATGTATTTTCCATGAAAATTTCAACATATGAAAGTAGATGTTTTTTAAGAAAATTAGAAGAAATCCTGCTCGAACTCCCTATTAGACGATGAATTTTGTTATATTATAGTATGGTTGCGTTATGCAATTTAGAATACAAATTTACCCGAGTTAGTTTTCATCAAAATTAAAGTAGGGAATACACAAGCATATAGGAAGTTTGAAGGGAGCTATGCTATGTTACACTATACACGACAAGGAACAGGCGCACCGCTTGTTCTAATCCATGGATTTTTAGGAAGCACAGCCATTTTTGACCGCGTGATTGGACCACTTTCACAAAGTTTTGATGTGATTGCTGTGGATCTACCGGGACATGGTGAAAGCGTAATGGAAAAAGAAGCGTACACAGTATACGATTATGCACAAGAAATCGTAAACGTGTTAAAAGAAGAAGGTATCGAGGAAGCAACTTGGGTGGGCCACTCACTAGGTGGGTATATCACACTTGCAGCACTTGAAAAACAATTAATGCCAATTACAAAAGCGGTATTAGCTTATTCTTCACCAGCTGCTGACAGCGAACTTACAAAATCAAAACGTAATGACCAACAAGCCATCATCACTAAACAAGGTGTTGAGCACTATGTTGATTACACAATTACGAAATTCTTCAAAAAAGATGCAAAACCTACTGATGTCGAGTTTGCTAAAAAAATCGCAAATGGTGCTACAAAAGAAGGTTTAGTTGCAGCGCTTGAAGCAATGAAACAACGTCCAAACCAACAACAATTACTAGATACAACGGAAACACCAATCCTTGTAATCGAAGGTAAAGAGGACACAATCGTAGAGCCTGTTGAAACAGACAACTTATACGTAGAAATGATGTTAACAAACACAGGTCACTTAGGTATGCTAGAAGAACCTAGAGGCTTTGTAAACTTAATTGCAGATTTTGAAGAACAATATGCGGACACAGATGTAGAAGCAGAATCAGACGTAGAAGCTGAATAATCTTTTACTGCAATAAAAAAGAGGCAAGGGATACGTCCCTCGCCTCTTTTTTATTATGCTACGCCAATTGCGACGCAAAGCCAAGCGGCAATCAAGCATAGACCGCCAAGTGGTGTAATTGCACCAAGTTTTTTAATTCCTGTGAGTGCGAGTACATATAAGCTACCTGAGAATAAAATAATCCCGATGACCATTAGCCAGCTTGCTGTTGAAAAAATCGACTGCGTACCAAGTAATGTATCGAATTGTAGAATGCCGATAAGAATAAGACCAAGTGCATGATACATTTGATATTTAACAGCCGTCTCCCACGTTTCCCCGTAATTTGTTCCTTCAAATCGAGTCTTTAACGCGTGTGCACCAAATGCACCAATAACAACTGCTAACATGGCAATAACTGAACCTGTTACAAGCATTTTCTTCACTCCCTCTTCAAATTCCATCATAACACGTATTCCTTTTTTCACCTGCTAATTTTGATATAATAAAAGAACAATGAAAGTAGAAGCGAGGTTTTAACTGATTATGGGATATACACCTATGATGCAACAATACATTAATATAAAAAAAGATTATAAAGACGCGTTTGTTTTTTTCCGTTTAGGCGATTTCTATGAGTTGTTTTTTGATGATGCGACAAAAGCATCGCAGTTGCTTGAAATTACATTAACGGGGAAAGATGCTGGGGCACCAGAGCGCATTCCAATGTGTGGAGTCCCACATCACTCGGCACAGGGCTATATTGAGGCGCTTGTGCAAAAAGGCTATAAAGTAGCCATTTGTGAGCAAACGGAAGACCCACGCCAAGCGAAAGGTGTCGTGCGACGCGAAGTGGTACAAGTCGTGACACCAGGGACGTTAATGGAAGGCAAGGGCATGGATGGTAAAACGAATTTATTCATTGCGGCGGCTGAAAAAATTGGCGCACGTTATAGCTTTTGCTATTTAGATATTTCTACAGGTGAAGCAACAGCAACCTATGTTGACGGTGCAAATGATGACCTGATGCAGCAACTACAGTCACTTGGCATTCGTGAGCTCGTGGTGTCCGATGCTTTTTTCGATGAGTTAAAGGAACTCGCAGATGTTTATTCGATTGTGCTATCAATTGAAGAGGATGCAATGAGTGCAGAAAACGGGGCAATGTATACGACTGCATCACCTGATGATCTTCATGCGACGATTTACAAGCTATTACGTTATATTGAGCGTACACAAATGCGCTCGCTCGCACATATTCAACCGTTTAATTATCAAGAAGTCGAGCAATACTTAAATATTGATACGCATTCAAAACGTAATCTAGAGTTAATCCACTCATTACGTGGTGGTGACCAAAAGGGTACGCTGTTATGGCTACTAGATGAAACGGTCACAGCAATGGGTGGTCGTAAATTAAAACAATGGCTCCATCAACCACTAGCCAATCAGCAGGCGATTGAAAAACGTCTTGGCGTTGTGACAGCATTACTTGAAGAATATTTTTTACGTATGGAATTACAAGAGTTATTTACAAATGTTTATGATTTAGAGCGTCTTGTAGGGCGTGTAGCTTTTGGTAGTGTAGGTGGTCGTGATTTAGCTCAGCTACGTGATTCACTACGTCAGCTACCGGCGATTCAAAAGCAATTACTAGAATCTGGACGCGATAATTTAGTAGCTCTTGGCCAGGCACTGGATTTATGTGAGGATATTGAGCGTTATCTTGCAACAGCGATTACAGACAATCCACCGATTTCAATTAAAGAAGGCGATGTTATTCGCGAAGGCTATAATACACGTCTTGATGAGCTACGTGATGCCTCACGTAATGGTAAGGACTGGATTGCGCAATTAGAGAAAAAAGAACGTGAGCGTACGGGCATTAAAAACTTAAAAATTGGCTATAACCGCGTATTTGGCTACTATATTGAAATTACGAAATCAAATATTCATTTAGCGGATTTATCTCGTTATGAGCGCAAGCAAACGTTAACGAATTCAGAGCGTTATATTTCAGAGGAATTAAAAGAAAAAGAAGCGCTTATTTTAAATGCAGAGGAAGAAAGTGCTGTTTTAGAATATAAATTATTTACAGAAATCCGTGAGACGATGAAGCAATACATTGGTCGTCTGCAAAAAATTGCGGCACAAATTAGTGAGCTAGATGTGTATGCAGCGTTTGCGACGATATCGGAAAAATATCGTTTTGTGAAGCCGGTATTTCATGCAGACCGCGCACTAAAAATCATCAACGGGCGTCACCCGGTTGTTGAAAAAATGTTGAATAAATCAACGTATGTACCAAATGACTGTGTGCTCAATGAAGCGGAAAATATGATGCTAATTACAGGTCCGAATATGTCGGGTAAATCAACGTATATGCGTCAAGTAGCACTTATTACGGTCATGGCACAAATGGGCTGCTATGTACCAGCGGATGAGGCAGTCTTACCGATTACCGACCAGATTTTCACGCGGATTGGCGCAGCTGATGACTTAGCAGGTGGTCAATCGACATTTATGGTGGAAATGCTTGAATCCCAACATGCCATCATGAATGCTACGTCTCGTAGTTTATTATTATTTGATGAAATTGGTCGTGGGACGTCAACGTATGATGGCATGAGCTTAGCACAGGCCATGATGGAATATATTCATGACCATATTGGCGCAAATACATTATTCTCAACGCACTATCACGAACTAACGTCGCTAGAAGAGCAGCTGTCGCATTTACGTAATGTACATGTTTCTGCAACAGAGCAGGATGGTCGTGTTGTATTCTTGCATAAAGTAAAAGAAGGGCCAGCTGATAAGTCATATGGGATTCATGTGGCACAGCTTGCCGATTTACCAACGGAAATTATCGAACGTGCGCATGTGTTACTTGAACAATTCGAGTCGCAAAATGAGGGTGAGGTAAAAATCGTTGAAAAACGCATTGAAGTACCAGTGGAACGCATTGTTGAAAAGCGTGTCGAAGTACCGGTTGAACGTATCGTTGAGGTGCCAGTCGAGCGTGTTGTCGAAGTGGCGAGCGCAACGGCCGTAGCAGAACCTTCTGCACAGCTGTCGCTATTTGAAGAACAGACACAAGAGGAGCAGGATGTACTAACGGAATTACGAGGCATAAACATCTCTGGAACGACACCGATGGATGCCTTGCAAATGGTTTACCGTTTACAGCAACAATTGCTAAAAAAATAACGTAAAGGAAGTGCATTCGATATGGGCAAGATTCATATTATGGATGAATTTCTATCGAATAAAATTGCGGCAGGGGAAGTTGTCGAACGCCCAGCCTCTGTTGTGAAAGAATTAGTAGAAAATGCAATTGATGCAGGCAGTACATCGATTGAAGTGTTACTTGAGGAAGCGGGCTTGATGTCGATTCAAGTCATTGATAACGGAAGTGGCATGGATGAGGAGGATGCTTTAGTATCCTTCCAGCGTCATGCGACAAGTAAAATCAATAATGAACATGACCTTTTCCGTATTCGTACACTCGGGTTCCGTGGTGAAGCGCTGGCGTCAATTGCATCGGTATCAAAAGTAACGCTCGCTACATCTAATGGCGATAGTGGCATTGAAGTTGTATTAGAGGGTGGTCATGTCGTGAATAAGCGACCAGGACCACTGCGTAAAGGAACCGATATTACGGTGGCGCAGTTATTTTACAATACACCTGCGCGCTTAAAATATATGAAGACGATCCAAACGGAGCTTGGGCATACAATTGATTTAATGAACCGCCTGGCGCTGTGCTACCCGCAAATTGCTTTTAAGCTCGTACATCACGACCACGAACTATTAAAAACAAATGGTCGTGGCGATTTACGCCAAGTACTAGCAGCGATTTATGGTTTGGCGAATGCAAAAAAAATGGTCCATTTTGAAGGCGAGACCGCCGATTATAAAGTGACCGGCTATGCGACAATTCCAGAAATTACGCGCGCCTCTAAAAACTATGTATCGATTTTTGTGAATGGACGCTGGGTGCGTCATTATACAGTGCAAAAGGCGATTATTGACGCGTATCATACGTATTTACCGATTGGCCGTTTTCCAATTGCGGTGCTGCATATTGAGGGCGATCCTTTTTTAACAGATGTTAACGTCCATCCATCGAAGCAGCAAATACGTCTGAGTAAGGAAGGCGATTTAATGAAACTTATTGAAACGTCTCTTCACAAGGCAGTTCGTGCATCGATGCAAGCACCTGAAATTATGAAGAAACCGAAAAAGCAAGCGGCCCAAACAGAGCAAATTAATTTTTGGAAAGGCTTGGATTATCAAAAAACGGCTGTTGAGCAATTTGGCGATAAGCCACGTCCAAAAGAATTACCGCACAAGAACGTGGCAGAAACGATATTAGAAGCGCCGCAAAATCCGCGTTATGAATTAAATGAACCTGCTGAGAAAGGTTTTAGCGAACCTGAAACATGGGAACAGATAAGAGAACGTGAAAATCACAATATGCCTGCCGAACAAGTGGAGCAGCTAGAGGAAAATACCGACTGGCCTGAACAGGAATTTTCGGAAGCATCACCGATTAAAGAGCCGTTCCCGATGGTAGAAATTGTCGGGCAAATTCATGGCACATATATTATTGCGCAAAGTGAAGATGGCTTTTACTTAATTGACCAACATGCCGCACAAGAACGTATTAAATATGAGTTTTTCAAGGATATGGTTGGTGAAGTGAACGCGGGTGAACGCCAGGCGCTATTATTACCGCTGACGTTCCATTACTCAGCTGATGAATCATTAAAATTAGTTGAGCATATGGATGAATTGACCGAAGTAGGTGTATTTTTAGAAGAGTTTGGGCAGCATTCATTTATCGTCAGAGAGCATCCTGTATGGTTCCCAAAAGGAATGGAGCAGGAAATTATTGAAGAGCTTATCGAACAAGTGCTGACTGTGCGAAAAACCGATATTAAAAAACTTCGCGAAGCAGCAGCGATTATGATGAGCTGTAAAAAGTCGATTAAAGCGAATCACTACTTAGATAAACAGCAAATGGAACGTTTATTAGTCGATTTGAAAAAATGTGTGAATCCATTTACATGTCCACATGGTCGTCCGGTAGTCGTGCATTTTAGAACGTATGAAATTGAAAAAATGTTTAAACGTGTTATGTAAATTTGAAGGGAGAGAATTTCATGTTTTCAGCTAAAAAGCGTCAAGAAACGATTGAAACACTCGAAAAATATTCATTTGACTTACTCGTTATTGGTGGTGGAATTACAGGTGCAGGAATTGCATTAGATGCCGTATCACGCGGCTTTTCAGTAGCGCTTGTGGAAATGCAGGATTTTGCGGCAGGGACATCAAGCCGCTCAACAAAGCTTGTCCACGGCGGACTACGTTATTTAAAACAATTACAAATTGATGTTGTCGCAGAAACAGGGCGTGAACGCGCGATTGTGTATGAAAATGGGCCACATATTACGACACCACTTGGTATGCTGCTACCTTTTTATAAAGGGGGCACATTTGGTCCGTTGTCTACATCGATTGGGTTAAAAGTGTATGATACATTAGCGCAAGTGAAAAAAGAAGAACGCCGCGTCATGTTGTCACCGGATGAAACATTAACGAAAGAGCCTCTTTTGAAAACAGATGGTCTACAAGGTGGCGGTCTGTACGTGGAATACCGTACGGATGATGCACGCTTGACGATTGAAGTAATGAAAAAAGCGGTAGAGCTCGGAGCGATTTGCTTAAACTATGCAAAAATGGAAGAGTTCACGTATAAAAATGGGCGTGTAGCTGGTGCGAAAGTGAAAGATGAAGTGTCAGGACGTACAATTGATATTGAAGCATTGTCGGTTATTAATGCAACGGGTCCATGGACAGATAAAGTTCGTGAAAAAGACGTCGTATCAAATAATAAAAAGCTTCGTATGACCAAAGGAGTTCATATTGTCATTGATCAATCCGTATTCCCACTCCATCAATCGGTATATTTTGATACACCAGATGGCCGTATGGTATTTGCGATTCCACGTGAGGGCAAGGCGTATATTGGGACAACGGATACATTTTATGATGAGGATCCGAAAAAGCCTGTAGCTGAGCAAGAGGACATTACGTATATTTTAGATACGATTCATTATATGTTCCCGGATGTCCATGTGACACAAAAAGACGTGGAATCTTGCTGGGCAGGGGTACGTCCATTAATTTATGAAGATGGTAAGGACCCTTCTGAAATTTCACGTAAAGATGAAATTTGGGAGGCGCCAACGGGTCTACTAACGATTGCGGGTGGTAAACTGACGGGCTATCGTCATATGGCAAAGGACATTGTTGACCGTTTAGCGAAGCGTAAGCAGTTTAAGCATTATGCAGCGTGTCAAACGCAGCATTTACCATTAGCAGGTGCAGAGGGCTTAACGCCAGAAACGTTTGAATCATTTGTTGCAAAACGAACAGCAGATGGAGAGGGATTAGGTCTTGAAACGAAGCAGGCGCGCCATTTAGTCGAAAAATATGGTGCGAATGTTAGTAAGCTATTTAAAATTATCGCTGCAATGCCGGAGGATACGTTTGGATTGCCAGCAGATATTTATGCAGAGGTCGTGTATGCAGTGGAGCATGAATTTGCGTATCGCCCGTCTGATGTACTTGTACGTCGTACAGGTCGTATGTTCTTCAATATTGATAGCGTGCACAACTACAAAGACGGTGTCCAACAATTGATGGCCGATTTACTACATTATAGTGAAGCGGAAAAAGAGCGTTATCGTTTAGAAGTAGAAGAGTTACTGCATGATGCCGCACATTTTGCAAAGGATGGCACGTATGCGTAAAGAAGAATTTATTTTGACAACACCGGATGGCTATCAATTAGCAACCGCTGTATATATGCCCGAGGGTGAGCAAAAGGGCTATCTGCATATTTTGCATGGGATGTCAGAGTATCATGGACGTTATGATGATTTTGCGCGTTATATTGCTTCAAATGGCTATGTCGTGGGCTTGCATTCACACCGAGGACATGGGAAAAATGCAGAACTCAATCATACACCACTCGGTTATTATGGCCCGACAGATGGCTTTAATAAAGTAGTCGAAGACGTGCATTTCGTCATGATGACGTTGCGTACACGCTACGATTTGCCGAAGCCGATATTATTAGGGCATAGTATGGGCTCGATTGTGACACGCCGTTTTATTGAACTGTATAGTGATACGATTCAAAAGGTAATCATTATGGGGACGCTTGTGCATTCACCAATTCATCAAGTAGCTGCGCAACTGGCGAAACGTTTAGCGAAGCGAGACGGAGAAGCGACCGAGGCTAAGCTAATTGACCGATTAGGCGGCTCAAGTAATAATCGTAAAATAAAAAATGCCGAAACACCCAAGGACTGGTTGTCAACGGATCGAGCGCAAGTCGCGGCCTATTTAAAGGATCCGTATTGCAACTATACGTCAACAAATCAGTTTTATGCGGATTTTATGGAAGGCTTTGAAGTGGCATCTCGTCCAACAGAAGTCGCGAAAATTCGTAAGGACTTGCCTATGCTCCTCATTAGCGGGAGTGATGATCCGATTGGTGGTTATGGCAAAGGCGTTTGGAAAGTGGCGCGTCAATATTATGATGCGGGCATTTCAAAGCTAAGCGTGCATCTTTTTGATGGTATGCGACATGAAATTTTAAACGAAACAAATAATCAACTAATCTATCAAACGATTTTGAAATGGCTGGAGAAAAAGATTTATGAACAACAACTATGATGTGATTGCGATTGTCGGACCAACGGCAGTCGGCAAAACTGCACTAAGCATCGAGCTTGCGAAAAAGCTCGATGGAGAAATTATTAATGGCGATTCGATGCAAGTATACCGCGATTTAAATATCGGTACCGCAAAAATTACGCCAGAGGAAATGGACGGCGTGCCGCATCATTTACTCGATATTTTAGAGCCGACAGATAGTTTTTCTGTTGCAGATTATCAACAGGCTGTACGTGAAAAAATTACAGAAATTCAAGCGCGCGGTAAAATGCCAATTATCGTTGGTGGTACAGGCTTATATGTGCAAGCAGTGCTATATGATTTTCGTTTTACGGAAGAAAAGATCGATGAAGGCGTACGTGAGGCGTATTACACAGCGCTTGAACAACTAGGACCTGAGGCAATGCATGCGCGCCTTGCTGCAGTAGATCCTGAGACAGCGAAAACGATTCATCCGAATAATACACGTCGTGTCATTCGTGCGCTAGAAATGGCTGAGCATAGCGATGTCAAAAAATCGAATGACGCACAGCATCAAGGGGAAAAGGCATTATATCATCATTTAATTATCGGCCTTAATATGGACCGTGAAAAATTGTATGAGCGTATTAACTTACGTGTAGATATGATGCTAGAGCAAGGGCTTGTCGATGAGGTGCGTGGCTTATATGACCGCGATATTCGCGATGTACAGGCAATTCGCGCGATTGGTTATAAGGAACTGTATGACTATTTTGATGGCCGCGAAACATTTGAGCAGGCGATTGAAAACTTAAAACAAAACTCTCGTCGTTATGCTAAACGACAATTGACCTACTTCCGCAATAAAATGGATATTACGTGGTATGATTCTTTTTCTGCAAAAGAAGCGGTTTTTAAGGATATTTTCCAATAAATAGGGGTATACCTATTGTGTAGAATAGATTAATTGGAAGATGAGGGGGATGTCAGTTCATGAAGCCAGCGAATTTACAAGACACATATTTAAATCAGCTGCGTAAAAATGGGGTATTCGTTACCGTATTTTTATTAAATGGATTCCAACTGAAAGGTACAATTCGTTCATACGATAACTTTACTGTACTTTTAGAAGCAGAGGGAAAACAAAATTTAATTTATAAGCATGCGATTTCAACATTCGCACCAGCGAAGTCTGTTGAGTTAACGGAAGAATAAAATTAAGCCGATTACCTTGCGGGGTATCGGCTTTTTTTGTATAGTTAAGACGAATCCATTAAAGGGGGATATTAACAATGGCATTAAAAAACATTACAGCCAATGAAGTATTAGACAAATTCGATGCAAATGAAGCATTAAATGTAATCGATGTACGTGAAGATGATGAAGTAGCAAATGGTGTAATCCCAGGTGCAATTCACATTCCACTAGGTCAAATTGCAGATCGTCAAGGCGAATTAAATAAAGAAACACCATACATTATCGTATGTCATGCAGGTGGTCGTAGCTTTACAGCAGCGTCTTACTTAGATAGCGAAGGCTTTGATGTGACAAACATGGAAGGCGGCATGAGCGCTTGGGAAGGCGAATTAGAATTCTAATTTGCCTTTAGGGCATGTAGAAGGAATGGTTAATCGCGTTGATTCATGAAAGTGAGACAAAGAAAAGGCCAATATTCTTCAATGGAATTTGATGGACGCTTTCCTGGGGGCCCCTTAGGAGTCGCCGTCAAATTCTTGTTTAACCATCTTTTTTCGGTATTCAACTGGAGAAAGGTGGTTTAACTTTGCCAAAATTCGCGTATGATTATCGTAGTTGATGTATTGTTAACGGTTTGAACGACAACCTTATTTGTCGTTCTCAAAACACTTCAAGATAAAATGGCGTTATCAGCAAGCGTGCCTTTGAGGGACATGCTCCTGATAACGCCATTTTTTTCCGCTTGTTCATACTTGTGTGATGTCACTTCATCTGATTACTTTTCAGAGGGGCCTTTCACTCTTGTAACTATAAATGATACATCTCTAAGTGTCTTTTTACTTTGATATTGTCTTAGATATTTAGGGCTCACAATCGTATTATTCCTTTTTTTATGTTTTAAAATGGTAAAAAAGGAAATAGTAGTGTATATTAAACGCTACACATTTGTATGATAAAATATACAAATTTGATGTTTATTTTTAAAAAAAGATGTTTTTTCGAGAATATATTGTTTTTTTATAGTTGATACACTACAATCGCTGTATACAAATAAAGACAGAGGGCAACACTTTATTGAACAGGATTGTTGCTTCACTGAATGTAAATTTTTTAAAAAATAGTTTATTAAAGGAAGCAGGTGTATCGATGATTGGCATGATTGGTATGGTAGGCGGGCTGTTACTTCTTATTTATTTAACAGTGCGCGGTGTGAATTTATTAATTTCTGCGCCATTAACGGCATTATTTGTGGCGTTATTAAATGGCATTCCTCTCTTTCCACAGTTAGTAAAAGATGGAGATCCAAACTTTGTTAGTAATTATATGAGTGGATTTACCGGATTTGTAGGTTCATGGTACTTAATGTTCTTAGCAGGAGCTATTTTCGGTAAGGTGATGGAAGATAGTGGTGCTGCAGATGCAGTAGCGAAATGGGTTGTTGAGAAGCTAGGCGTTAAAAAAGCCATTTTAGCTATTGTCGCAGCCTGTGCGATTTTAACGTATGGCGGCGTCAGCTTATTCGTCGTTGCTTTCTCAGTGTATCCGATGGCGGTTAGTTTATTCCGTCAAGCCAATTATCCACGTCGATTCATCCCGGGGGTTATTGCGCTAGGGTCGGTTACATTTACGATGACGTCAGCGGGTTCACCGGAAATTCAAAACTGGATTCCGATTGAATATTTAGGCACATCACCATATGCAGGCTGGGAGGTCAGCATTATTGTTGCAATCTTTATGGCAGTTGGTGGTTACATTTGGATTAAGCATTTAGTTTTGAAAGCGGTTGCGAAGGGTGAAGGCTTTGTTGGACGAGCTAGTGACCCCGTTAATGATGCCTCACGCGCGCTACCGAATCCATTAATGAGCATGATTCCACTTGCGATTGTATTGATTTTATCGTTTGTGTTCCATGATAAATTAGGCACATCGGCATTAATTATTGCATTAACGAGTGGCATTGTTGCGACGTATTTAATTAATCGTAAGTATTTCCAAAATATTAGTAACGCACTATCAGAAGGAACAATGGGGGCCATTATTGCGATTGCGAATACGGCCGCAGTAGTTGGATTTGGCGGCGTTGTAAAGGTGACGGATTCATTCCAGTCAGCAGTTGATCTAATGACAAATATTCCAGGTAGTCCATTAATTGGTGGTGCCATTGCGGTCGCAGTGATTGCTGGTCTAACAGGCTCCTCTTCAGGTGGTCAAACGATAGCGCTACCACTGCTTGCACCACATTATTTAGATATGGGTGTCAATGCGGATGCACTTCACCGAACGATTGCGATTTCATCTGGTTCGCTTGATACATTACCGCAAGGCGGCTACGTCGTAACGACGATTCGCTCGATTGCAAACGAGGAATATAAAGATGCGTATCCAGCAATGGCTGCGGTGACAGTCATTGTACCGATTATCGGTCTTATTTTAGCGATTATTTTATTCTCACTTGGACTTGGTATTTAGGAGGAATTTACATGACAGAACACGTAACAGTCATTGGGACAGGCACAATGGGGCATTCGATTGCGCTAGCGATAGCTTGGGCGAAACAGCCAGTCGTATTATACGGTATTTCAGCAGAGGAGCTAACGCGTGCACAGCAGGGTATTGTAGAGAAGGCTGAGCGCATGGTCGAGGAGGGCTTACTTCAAGCAACATCAGACATTACACCATTAATTTCGTATCACGATGATTTAGAGCAGGCACTGGCGGATACAACCTTTATCATTGAAGCCATTCCAGAAAAATTAACGATGAAGCATGAGCTCTATCAAAAAATCGAGTCGCTTGTGTCGTCAGATGTCATTATTGCGAGCAATACGTCTGGTCTAAAGCCAAGTGATTTAGCGCTTGGTAGTCAGCATCCAGAACGCTTTATCGTGACACACTTTTGGAATCCAGCACATTTAATTCCACTTGTGGAAATTGTGCCAGGAGCAGAAACAGTCGAGGCGACAGTCTTACGTACGAAGGAATGGATTGAAGGAATTGATAAAAAAGCGATTGTTGTACGTCAAGAGGTGCCAGGTTTTATTGGCAACCGTCTACAGTTCGCCTTATTCCGCGAAGCGCAGGCATTGTATGATGCAGGTGTTGCGACAAAAGAGGATATTGATGCGGCTGTTACGTATAGTATCGGTCGCCGCTTACCGATTACCGGGCCTTTAATGAGTGCAGATTTTGGTGGCTTAGATATTTTCAAAGATATTTCAGATTATTTATTTGATGATTTATCGACGCTTAAAGCAGCAGGTGCTGGTTTAAATGAGCTCGTTTCATACGGGCATGTCGGTGTGCGTAGTGGTCGAGGGTACTATGAATGGAACGAAGCGGAAATGAATGATGTGGCAACGAAGCGTGAAAAATTGTTAATGCGCTTTTTACTAGAGGATCGAAATGACAAGGGAGATGCATAAGATGACAGAACGCGTTGTAATTATTACAGGTGGCGCTCAGGGGATTGGCTATGAGCTAGCACAAAAGTTTTACACAGCGGGAGATAAAGTTGTGTTAGTGGATTTACACGAAGAAGTAGCTGAGGCAGCAAAAAAATTAGGTGAGCGCGCAATTGGTATTGTGTGTGATGTCACGAATGAAGAAAAAATTAAAGATATGGTCGCGCAAGTAATGTCTGAGTTTGGGCGCATTGATGTGCTCATTAATAATGCTGGTTTACAACATGTAGCGATGATTGAAGAATTTCCGACAGAGAAGTTTCAATTGCTAATTGATGTCATGCTTGTGGCACCATTTGTTATGACAAAGCATGTTTTACCACATATGAAAAAACAGCAGTCTGGTCGCATTTTGAATATGTCGTCGATCAATGGCGTGATTGGCTTTGCGGGTAAGGCGGCATACAATTCGGCGAAGCACGGTGTCATTGGCTTCACGAAGGTGGCGGCACTTGAAACGGCAGCGCATGGCATTACAGTCAATGCAATTTGTCCAGGCTATGCGGATACAGAGCTTGTGCGTAATCAATTTGATGATCTAGCAAAAACGCGTGGCATTAGCCGTGAAGCGGTGCTAGAGGATGTATTATATCCACTTATTCCACAAAAACGATTAATTGATTTAAGTGAGATTGCGGATACGGCGTTCTTCTTAGCATCCGATAGTGCGAAAGGGATGACGGGGCAAGCAATTATTATTGATGGTGGCTATACGGCACAGTAGGAGGACGTTTATGGACATACAATGGGCGAGTTATATGCAGCCGCTGTCGTATCAGCTTGCTCATACGACAACGCTACGCCAGGCGGCACGTTATTTTTCAAGTCAAAAAGTTCACGTTGTCGTCATTGTAGAACGAGGTCGCGTCGTCGGAATTTTAGAAAGTGAGCAAATACTAGCGCATATCGATGAACTAGAGCGCTTAGTGTCAGATATTATGCAGCCGGTTCAGACGATAGGGATTGAGAAAGTATCATTGGAGCAAGCCTTTCCAGTCGTTGTTGAAAATCATCAGCATCAGCAAATTGGTCTTTTAACAAAGGACGTCATGCACGTCTTAATGAAGGACTTTATGGAGCGCTATGGGTTAGAGAAGCGTGCCTTTGCAATGACGCTGCAGCATGCTTATGAGGGCATCGTCGTTGTAGACAGCAACGGGGTAATCGTCGAATTTAATGATGCCTATAGCCGTTTTACCGGTGTGCCGCATGCCAATGCCATTGGGCGTCATGTGACGGAAATTATTGAAAATACGCAAATGCATGTCGTTGTAAAAACGGGCATCGCAGAGCGTAACCAGCAGCAACTCATCAATGGTCAGGAGATGCGAGTCCACCGACTACCGCTTATTCAAAAAGGCGTCACAATCGGTGCTATTGGCTTTTTAATGTTTGAGGAAATTACGAAAATTTATAATGTTTATGATCAAATGCATCAAAATAATTTACTACAGCAATCTTCTCATATGAAAGACACGCTACATACGCATGAGCGTGATTTAATTATTCAAGTACTAAAAGAGCATGGTGGCAATAAGGTGAGAGCCGCAGAAGCGTTAGGCATTCATCGCACGACATTGTATCAAAAGCTAAAAAAGCTACACATTGAACAGGGGGAGTAAGAGCATGGATAAAGTAAAACAATCTTTTGAAGAAATCGTCAAGCAAATTCCAGATGGTGCATCAATTGCTGTTGGTGGGTTTGGATTAAGTGGGATTCCTGAAAAATTAATTTTAGCGCTTGTGAAACAGGGTACGAAAGATTTAACGATTTATAGTAATAACTGTGGTGTCGATGATTGGGGACTTGGCTTGCTATTAAAAGAAAAGCAGATCAAAAAAATCGTCGCATCGTATGTCGGTGAAAATAAAACGTTTGAACAGCAGTTTTTAAATGGTGAAATCGAGGTAGAGCTCACACCACAAGGAACATTAGCGGAGCGTCTACGTGCAGGTGGATCAGGAATTCCAGCGTTTTATACAGCGGCAGGAGCGGGGACACCAATTGCAGAAGGGAAGGAAGTGCGTAATTTTGATGGCACGGATTATTTATTAGAGCAAGGCATTATCGCGGACTTCGCGTTTGTCAAAGGCTATCAAGCAGACCGCTATGGCAATATCGTCTATCGTCATACGGCACAAAACTTTAATCCGTTATGTGCGATGGCTGGAAAAGTAACGATTGCAGAAGTTGAGGAAATTGTTGAACTCGGCACATTAGCACCAGATGCTATCCATACACCAGCTGTTTTTGTGCAGCATGTGCTTAAGGGGACAGACTATGAAAAACGCATCGAAAAACGTACGGTACGTTCAAAAGGAGGCGAAGCGTAATGGCAGCTCGTGAAGTCATTGTACAGCGCGCAGTAAAAGAGGTTCAGGATGGGATGAATATTAACTTAGGAATCGGCATGCCAACGCTTGTGGCGGATGCACTCCCTGAAGGTGTCGACGTATTATTACAGTCTGAAAACGGTATGCTTGGTATTGGACCGTACCCAGTAGAAGGCACAGAGGATGCGGATTTAATCAATGCTGGTAAAGAAACGATTACCGCGGCAAAAGGGGCGTCGTATTTTGACAGTGCGACGTCATTCTCAATGATTCGCGGTGGTCATATCGATTTAGCGATTCTTGGTGGTATGGAAGTGTCAGAGCGAGGAGACCTAGCGAACTGGATGATTCCTGGCAAGATGGTCAAAGGCATGGGCGGTGCAATGGATTTAGTCGTTGGTGCAAAGCGTGTCATCGTTATTATGGAGCATGTGAATAAGCATGGGGAATCGAAAGTGAAAAAGACATGTACCTTGCCACTAACAGGGCAGCAGGTCATTAGCCGTTTAATTACCGATTTAGCGGTATTTGATTTTACACCGGAGGGTATGGTGTTAATTGAATTATTAGATGGTCATACATTAGAGGAAGTAACGGAAAAAACAGAGGCAAGCTTTCAAAATGGTTTAAATAAAGGCGAAGCCAAAAGTCGCTTTTAACTAAAAAGAGGTGGATGTTGCACCTAACTAAAAACCTAAGACCTACTTAAAAACACTTTCAAGGCGAAAGCCATTGGAAGTGTTTTTTAATAGGGAAAAAATGAACTTGTTTAACAAATTAAAAAAAGCGTTATCAGGAGCAGGCCCGCTGATAACGCCCTCATTGAATGGAGATTGACGATTTTATTTAAGAACAACAACGGACGGCTGTGTTCATATTTAAAGCTATGAGTGCATAATCGCGCCACCATTTACGTGAATGCATTGCCCCGTCATATAACTTCCTTCAGAAGATGCAAGTAAAACATAGGCTCCTACAAGTTCTTCGGGTTGTCCAGGACGACCGAGCGGCGCATCTTGACCAAATTCTTTTACTTGCTGTTCATCGAAAGTTGCTGGAATAAGTGGTGTCCAAATAGGGCCAGGTGCGACCATGTTCACGCGAATGCCTTTTGGTGCGAGACTTTGTGCTAAGCTACGAGTAAAGCCGACAATCGCGCCTTTCGTAGCGGTATAATCAAT
Source organism: Candidatus Kurthia intestinigallinarum (assembly GCF_003991225.1). Classification (GTDB taxonomy): domain Bacteria; phylum Bacillota; class Bacilli; order Bacillales_A; family Planococcaceae; genus Kurthia; species Kurthia populi. The sequence continues at coordinate 275,764 of NZ_JTFC01000031.1, read as the reverse complement.
TAAAATCGCGTGGCCTTTATAGGCATTAATAGACGTTGTTGAAATAATCGTGTCCCCTTCTTGTAGATGAGGAACAGCAGCTTTAGTTAAATAAAACATTGGATCTACATTTGTCTCAAATGTACGTTTCCATTGATCATTCGTAATATCTGTAAATTCTTCTACAGGAAATTGAATCCCTGCGTTATTGACAACAATATTTAATTGACCAAAATGAGCAATGGTTTTCTCCACGAGTTGTTTGCATTGCTGTGGTTCGGTTAAATCAGCAGGAAGTAATAAGACGTCACGCCCTTGTTCTTTTGCAAAAGCGGCTACCTTTTCTGCCTCTTGCTGTTCTTCTGGTAAATAATTTAGCGTAATATCGGCGCCTTCACATGCGAATGCCATTGCAACAGCGCGGCCAATACCGGAATCACCACCCGTAATAATGGCGACTTTATCTTTTAGTTTCTGCGCACCTTGATAATCAAAAGGCTGTACTGGTTCAGGATGCATTTGTTGTTCCATTCCTGGTTGACGTGATTGTGTTTGTGCAGGTGCTTGCTTCATATAATCTTTGTTTGTCATATAAATACTCCTTTAATCATTATTTTTTTGACGTTGTTTCTTTTGATATGTTTGATACATAAGTTGGCTAACGGTATATAGACTGAAAAATACTGCTACTACGACGCTAATGAGTGTCACAATTAAAACAAATACTTCTGTAAACGTAAGTGCGGCGAGTTTAGAAAGTGTTACGCCATCTTTTAATTCATCAATGACTAAATTCATGCCAAATGCTCCGGATATTACGGTGGACATTGTTAAGAAAAAGAGCAAATTATTTTGCTTGATATCAGACAAATTTTCTTGTGTCGAGTAAAGATGTTGCAAGGAATGAAAGGCTTCATCATAAATCCGTTGTAAATCAAGCGCTTGTCGTAATAATAAAGTTACATTTTTTTCTTCACTTAAAGCAGATATATCACGGAAATCATATTGCGCTTCAAAAAGAGTCATCTTTTTCATAAGTGAACGAATAAAAGCGGCATCTTTTTTCCAATCGATTTTCGCATAAGCATTTGAAAAAGATAATAAGACAATCTTTTGGAAATAATGAATCACTACTTGATAAAATAATGGGCCATTAAAATACCGCCGTAAAGACGCATATGGTGTCGATTTAGGAGAGAGTGAAGTCCAAAAAACACCACTTTCTTCCGCCTGTATATAACGTATTGTCGGGCTATGACGAATAAGTTCTCCTTCTTCAATATAGCGATTGATATAGCTAGGAGAAACGTAAGGAGCAAGTTGTTCATTTAGTGAAAAGGCACCTGGACCGCCGTTTAGTTGAAAGAGTGTTTCATTCGTCGCTTCCACAGAGGTCGCAATAAAATGATTTGCTAGTAATACGCCATCTTGAAAACGTTCGAAACGTTGAAAGACACCATTTTTTGCGAGATACGGAAGATGTGCAAAAAGCTCTTTCTTTAAAAATTGTTCAAATGAGGTATAGCGTTTTTCTTCTATGGTAAAAGAACGCTTAATTTTAAATTCTTTAAACTGTCTAAATGCTTTTGCTAAATCTTCTTTTGAAGCCTCGCCATACGAGACATGAATAACGAGAAAAGCAACCGCAAATGGACATATGATTACATCGATACTTGGAATAGAAAAAGACAGCTGCAAATCATTTAATGTACCATGCAGGTGACTATTTTTTGAAAAACGTTGAAAGCCATTTTCAGGAGTGCAAGAAAAAATCTTTTCACTTACATAGGGCATAAAATAATGCTTAAGTGTTTCAAAATTATCTTCTATTTCATCACCATAGCGTACAAGGGAAGCAGTCTCTTTTTCATATAGTAAAAAATGCTGTTCGATGAGTTGATTTTGAATTGCTGTCGCATCGACATTATGAAGTGAGATGGGCAAAAAATAATGCGAATAGGCATTCGAAATTTCCATACATCACATCCCTCCTTATTTAGTAGCATTGCCAAAAGCATACTGTTTAAACAGTTAATCCTTTTTTTAGGAAATAAAAAAACAGCCATCTCGAAGCGAGATAGCTGTTTTTACTCTATTAAGGATTGCGTAATTTTTTAAAGGGTAGACGCCAGCGACGTATATAAGAAATAATACGCAAAGCCGTCATGACGACAAATAATACATAAAGGCCAATATCACCGGTGACAAGCTTTAAGCCGATAATAAGACCAATTAAAATCGCCCAGGCGGCGTATACTTCATCCCGTAAAACAGTGGGCTTGCGGCTCGCTAATAGGTCGCGCACAATCCCGCCACCAGCACCCGTTAACACAGCGGCAACGATGGCAGCACTAAGTGGTAAATTTAATTTTACAGCAAATAAAGCGCCTTGGATGGCAAAAGCCGCTAAACCAATGGCGTCAAAAAAGTTTCCCCAGAGTGGCCAATGACGTAATAGGCGCTGCGGGAATAAAAACATGATCGTAATCGATACAAGGGCGATTTGAAAAAACATTTCCTGCTCCCAAAGTGCGGATACAGGGACACCGATAAGGAGATTACGAATGGCACCGCCACCAAAAGCGGTAACGACGCCAAGGAGGTAAACGCCAAAAATATCGTACTCTTCCTCCATTGCAACAATTGCGCCTGAAATGGCAAAGGCAATTGTGCCAAAAATACTTAAAACTTCCCAAGCCAGCGTGACCAACTCCTTTCATTTAATCCAATGAATTGTAACAAAAACTTGTCTGTTTTTCACTAAGTTTGTTTGACGATTCGTTATTTATTGTTAAGATTGAAGAGAACTTTAAATAAGGAGTGGAATTAGATGGCATTCCAATCAACATTAACTGCACAAACGCAGCAATTAGGAAAAGAAATCGAACAAAAAATAACAGCACAATTTGAGCGTATCGAAGAGATTGCTTTTTATAACCAACAAAAGGTACTCGCAGCATTTCGTAACAATCAAGTAAGTGAAAATCATTTTAATGGTACGACAGGCTATGGCTATGATGACGAGGGCCGTGACAATTTAGAACGTGTTTATGCGGATGTTTTTGGTGCAGAGTCAGCACTTGTACGTCAACAAATTATCTCGGGCACACATGCGATTACGTTATCATTATTTGGCGTATTACGTCCTGGTGATGAATTAATGTATATTACAGGGCAACCGTATGATACATTACAATCAATCGTTGATGGTGGCGACAAAGATACCGGCTCGCTAAAAGACTGGGGTATTGATTATCAGCATATCGATTTAAATGCAGCAAATAAAGTGGATTTTGATGCGGTAAGAGCAGCGATTTCAGAAAAAACAAAAGTGGTGGCCATTCAGCGTTCAAAAGGTTATGCAACACGTCCTTCATTTACGATTGATGAAGTCGCAGAAATGATTCAACAAGTACGTGCAATGAAAGAAGATGTCATTATTTTCGTTGATAACTGCTATGGCGAATTTGTTGACTACAAAGAGCCAACAGAATTAGGTGCGGATTTAATGGCCGGTTCGTTAATTAAAAATCCAGGTGGTGGCTTAGCAAAAGTGGGCGGCTATATTGCAGGGCGCGCGGATTTAGTTGAGAAATGCGCGTACCGTATGACGACGCCAGGCATTGGTGCAGAAGCGGGTCCGTCATTAAATACATTAACGGATATGTATCAAGGTTTCTTCCTATCACCACATGTTGTATCACAAGCGTTAAAAGGCGCGGTATTCTCAGCAGCGATTTTAGAACATGTCGGTATGACACCAGAACCACGCTTTGATGCGAAGCGTACGGATTTAATTCAGTCTGTATCTTTTAATAATGCACAACAAATGATTCAGTTCTGCCAAGCTGTCCAACAAAATTCGCCTGTTAATGCACAGTTTGCACCGGAGCCATCGCTTCTACCAGGTTATACAGATGAAGTCATTATGGCAGCGGGTACATTTGTGCAAGGCGCAAGTATCGAATTTTCTGCGGATGGTCCGATTCGTCCTCCGTACACGGTCTATATGCAAGGTGGTTTAACATACGAGCATGTGAAAACAGCCATCTTAAGCGCTGTTCAGCAAATGCACTAATAATAAGCGAGCACGTCCTCAGTTATGCGGAGATGTGCTCGCTTATTTTCTTATATTCTGATTCGATTGAATTGTTCGAAAAATGATATGTTAATTTTCCTAACATGGAATTGACATGAAATCTAACATGGTTTAGTATAGGACTTGTGAAAGGCGAGGTGAGCGAGATGAGTCGTGAGATAAGACGCTCGATGCCACTACTACCTATTAGTATAGTGATGCAGTTAACGGATTTAACCGCACGGCAAATTCGTTATTATGAAGAGCATGAGTTAATCGAGCCTGCGAGAACAGAAGGCAATCGCCGCATGTTTTCACTCAATGATGTAGATGCCTTATTAGAGATTAAAGATTTACTTGACCAAGGCATCAATATGGCAGGGATTAAAAAAGTTTTTGCATTAAAGAACGAACCTGTAGTAACGAACCAACATAAAAAAGACATCACAGACGCGGACTTACGCCGCATACTTCGTGAGGAAATGCAGCAGGCTCAGACCATGCAACGCACTTCGCTCAGACAAGGTGATTTATCTCGTTTTTTTAGACGTTAAAAAAATGAGTTTGTAAATAATACGTAAAACAATTAATTAGGAGCTGATTTTCAATGGGTAAGTATACAAAAGATGATATTCGTAAATTGGTTGAAGAAAAAGAAGTAAAATTCATCCGTCTTCAATTCACAGATATTCTAGGTACAATTAAAAACGTTGAGATTCCTGTATCTCAATTAGAAAAAGCATTAGACAATAAAATGATGTTCGATGGTTCTTCAATCGAAGGTTTCGTACGTATCGAAGAATCAGACATGTACTTATATCCAGACCTTGATACATTTATCGTATTCCCATGGACAACTGGGAAAGGGACTGTATGTCGCTTTATCTGTGACGTATACAAAGCAGATCTTACACCATTTGAAGGGGATCCACGTAACAACTTACGCCGCATCCTAGCTCGTATGGAAAAAATGGGCTTCTCATCATTTAACTTAGGACCTGAACCAGAATTCTTCTTATTCAAACTAGATGAAAAAGGCGAACCTACTTTAGAATTAAATGACCACGGTGCTTACTTTGACTTAGCACCAACGGACCTTGGTGAAAACTGTCGTCGTGATATCGTTCTTGAGCTAGAAGAAATGGGTTTTGAAATTGAAGCATCTCACCATGAAGTGGCTCCTGGACAACACGAAATCGACTTTAAATATGCAGATGCCATCACAGCTTGTGATAACATCCAAACATTCAAATTAGTAGTTAAAACAATTGCACGTAAACACGGTTTACATGCCACATTCATGGCAAAACCATTATTTGGTGTCAACGGTTCTGGTATGCACATGAACGTGTCACTATTTAACGGGAAAGAAAATGCATTCTTCGATGAAAATGCAGAGATGAAATTGTCTGAAACTGCTATGCAATTCATGGCGGGCGTATTAAAACACGTTAAAGGGTTCACAGCAATCACAAACCCAACGGTAAACTCATATAAACGTTTAGTTCCTGGCTACGAAGCACCTTGTTACATCGCTTGGTCTGGTCAAAACCGTTCACCATTAATTCGTGTACCAGCTTCACGTGGTTTATCAACTCGTATCGAAGTACGCTCAGTTGACCCAACGGCGAACCCATACTTAGCAATGGCCGTAATTCTTGAAGCAGGTCTTAACGGTATTGAACAAAATTTAACACCACCAGCAGCAGTAGACCGTAACATCTATGTAATGGATGCTGAGGAACGCGCTGAAGCAGGTATTGGCAACTTACCAGAAAGCTTAAATGATGCGCTAAAAGAATTAGCAGCAGATAAAGTAGTCCAAGATGCACTTGGCTCACATATTTATGCCAACTTCAAAGAAGCAAAAGAAATCGAGTTCGATATGTTCCGTACGAATGTACACCCATGGGAACGCGAGCAATACATGAAAACATACTAAGCCGATTTATTCAATCGATGCTTGAAAAAATCCCACGCGATCATTCGCGTGGGATTTTTTTGTTTATAATAAAAATAAAGGGGTGTGTTTGCATGAAAAAGATTTTTTCTACTGAGCATGCCCCTTTCATCTGTTTAAGTAGGAAGGACAATGAATCATATGAATCTAAAAGTAGCGCCGCAGCAACTACTCGAGCAAACGCAGGTGTCACTACAGCTTGTAGAAAATTCTGTCACAGCGCATTCACTCCAACTAGCAATAATGAATCATACAAGCGAAGAGCTTGTATATGGCGTCGGCTATGAAATTGATGTGTTTAAAAAGAATACATGGTACACGATTGATGCCGGGCCATTTGCGGTTATCTTACTTGCCATTACATTACCTGCACATGGCCATACTACCGAAGACATCGACTGGGCGCATACATATGGTGCGCTACCGGCGGGGATGTATCGCCTTGTAAAAATGATAGGACCTTACCGCACTAGTGTAGAATTTAGTATTCGTTAAAAAAGCAAATACATGGGAACTGACCCATGTGAGTGAGACAAAGAAAAAGACACGATTTTTCAGCAGATTTTAATCCTTGAACGTGTCTTTTTCTTTTTATGTTGTCTGAGTTTTTTATGCTACAGCTGTATGCTTAATGCGTAATTTTATAAGTACGACGAATACGAAGGCAAGTGCGGTACAGCCGATAAGTAATAAGGCGGCGCCGTTCCAGTCGTATAGGTCGTAAAAATGACCACCTAATGTACCGATGACACTTGAGCCGATATAGTAAAACAATAAATAAAGGGAAGATGCATAGGCTTTTACATCAGGTGCTGCAGAGCTTGAAACCCAGCCGCTGACAAGATTATGCCACGCGAAGAAACCACATGAAATAATGAATAACCCAGCTAGCATACTAATGAGTGAGGGCATCATCGTAAGGGCGAGACCAACCGCGGTCACGACAAGGCTGACGCGCAGCATTTGCCCACGTGTGAAACGACTGCTTAAACGACCTACCGTCATCGAACCAATCGAGCCAAGTAGCTGAAAGACAAAGACGAAGCCAACAATCGTTTGGCTGAGGCCGTAATGTGCCATTAACGGGAAGCCGACGAAGTTAAAGACTGCGACATATACACCAAGTGCTAAAAAGCCTAGGCCGTAAAAGTACAGTAGTTTCGCATCTTTACATGCTTCAAGTAAGCCGTGTCCCCAGTTGTGGAATGAAAAGCGCGTCTTATGAAAGTTTTTAGAAGGTGCAATTAAAAGCATAAAGACGATGGATAAGAGCGTTGTTAGGGCGCCGAGTGTCCAAATGGCGATATGCCAGTTTGTTAAATCGAGCATCGTACTAGAAACAATACGTCCAAAAAAACCACCGAAGCCACTGCCGGTAATGTAAATGCCAAGTACTTTTGGAAACTCTTTTGCCGCAAGCTCTTCTGCTAAATACGTAACGGCGATGGCCGGAAAGCCACTGAGTGCGATGCCTTGCAAGGCGCGAATCCCGAGTAAAGTTTCGAAATTGGGCGCGAAGCCAACGACGAGATAAAGTAGTGACGAACTAATTAATGAAAAGACCATAATATTTTTGCGGCCGATAGAATTCGAGATAGCAGCCATAATTAACATACTAAAGGCGAGCGTAAACGTTGAAATCGACAACGCCAAACTTGCCTGTGATGATGTTAAGTGAAAATCGTTTGTAAAATGCTGAATAAATGTTTGTGGACCATATAAATTTGCGAATGTGACCATGCTACCGATAAGCATGCCCCACATGATTTTTGATGTCATAATGCCAGCTCCTTGTTCTTTATGATACGCCCACACTTTCATAACGTCTAATACTTAGTTATTATTAAATTAATAACTTTTAGTTAATAAAGGAGAGCTTGAAATGGAGATGCATCAACTACGCTATTTTAAAGAAATAGCGGAATTAAAACATTATGGCAAGGCAGCGGAGCGCTTGCATGTATCACAGCCAGCATTGACGAAGGCCATTCATAAGCTAGAAGACGAACTAGAGGTGCCATTATTTAATCGTACGGGACGCTCGATTGATAGTAGTAGCTACGGGCGAGCTTTTCTACCGTATGTTGAGCGTGCCTTAAAGGAGCTAGAGCAAGGAAGGAAACAACTACAAGGAATGAAAAATCCATCGACAGGGACGGTGCGTTTAGCATTTTTACAATCGATTGGTACAACGCTTCTACCGACAATTTTACGTGATTTTCGACAAGTCTATCCGGCAGTGAGTTTTGATTTAGTGCAGTGTAGCTCGAAGGAGGCACTTGATTTATTGGAGCGCGGAGACATTGATTTATGCCTTATTACTAATTTTAGTCACACATTTGACGCGGAAAATTGGGTGCCGTTAAAGCGTGAGCAATTGTATGGTTATTGTGCAAATGCGCATGAGCTCGCTGTGTCTGATGGCTGGCCACTAGCACAGCTTGCGGCGTATGACTTTGTCGGGTTTAAGGATGAGCAGCTGATGCAACAGCAATTTGTAAAGTGGTGTCGTGAAGCGGGCTTTATGCCAACAATGGTGTTCCAAGGGACAGATGTGCCGACCGTTGCGGGGCTTATTTCGTCGGATCTTGGCATTAGTATTTTACCGTATTACTCTGGGCTAGAGGCATTACCTATTCACCGCTTTACCATAACAGATATGGACTGTACACGTGATATTGGCCTTGCGTGGAAACGTGGCGGTGTGTTGACCGCCTCGGCGCAGTTATTTGTCGATTTCACAAGTGGGCAACAAAATAATGGTTTTTAGAAGTATGAAAAACGCAATCGTTATATAATGAGGGCGAGGAGGCGTTTACATGAATACTGAAAAATACTTTGAACATATTGGTAGCTTTCTCGATATGAATAATTACGTGTGCGTCGATGATTATTTACGCACACATGGCCTAGATGCTACCTCCATTGAGGAGATGAAAGCGTGGATTGAATCACGTTTTACAAAGAGTGGCGAACGGATTAGTAAACTATATTTTGAACGCTTATTAGAAGCGGTTACCTTACTTAAAACGGACTATGAAGTGTATTTGCGCGAGCGAGAAGGACAGCGACAACTGATTTCAGATAACAATACAAAGCAACGTGAATTATTTGCATTATACACAGAGCGTAGGCAGGAATATGCGACGCTATCAACAACGATTGCGAAGCAGCAGCAAGCACTAGACCGTATGAATGAACGGATGCTACAACGTTTTAATTTAGAAATACAGCAGCAAGAGGCATTAGATGACCAGGCGATTCTTTCAGAGGAGCTCGCGCAAAAGGAATTGCATGATAAGCTGGAATTATCGCGTCGAAAACGGTCCTCCTTAAATCGAAAAATTAATGATATTTCAAAAAGCATTCGTAATTTAAAATCGCGACTAATTGAGTTAGACCGCGACTTAAATGCCTTTGAGCAGGACAACCGTGCACTGAAAAGTCACTTTATGCAGCGCTTGAAAAAAGTATTTCAATTTATGATTTTCCGCACGACCACGCATCATAAGAAGCTTTATATGTACAATGCGATGATGTATCAGCTTGAGTTTATTGAAGATGAGAGTGCCTTTAATAAAATGCTTATTAATCAAAATCGCAAGCAGCAGCAATATGATGGACGGATTTTACATGAAGAGGCGAATGAATGGCAGCTGAGGGCGTATCGCAAAGAATCGGAGTGGATTTTAAATCATCTCGGCGAATTTGAATCAAGTCATACACTGCGTAATATTTTAGATAGTGATGACGATCAAAATGAAATCTTCGTGAAGCTACAGCATATTACACCGTTTTATAGCCGGTTATTTGATGAATCACGTCAGTATGATGAGTATGAGGTTGATGAATATCATTTCATGTACCGTGGACATAGTGATTCGAACTATAGCTTAGCACCAAGTATTTATAGGAAGCAGAAATGGCTAGAGTCGGAAGAAAAAATGTATCGTGATTTGCATATTAAATGCTCAGAGGAATTGTCACAGTATAGTCGAGGACTTGAGGTGCTTGCATCGATGCAACATTACTCACTACCGACGCGTTTACTCGATTTAACGAGTAGCCCGTTAATCGCATTATTTTTTGCTACAGAGATGGAACCTGACATGGATGGAGAATTTTTAGTGTTTGCGGAGGAAGAGCGGGGTATTGAGTATTATGATAGCGATAAAGCTGAAATGCTCGCGACGCTGCCACTGCTATCGTACAATGACAAAAATAAAATCAAAGTACATGCGATTAAATGTATTTTGACGAGCCTCAACAAAGTCATTGATGATTTTTTAGTAAATGGAATGAGCTCGAAGCGAAAAAGTGTTTTAGCAGTGCGAGATACGATGATTGAGGACTTTAATAGCCACGCATCGGTGCATAAGCTTGTCCATGAAATGAGTAAAAAGGGCGTTAATTATACATCAAATATTAACCCGATGGATATGCTTGATATTTTAGTCGTACGTCCGATTCAAAATAATACGCGCATCGTTCGGCAGCACGGGGCCTTTATTATTAACGGCTTATTAGAGCGCAATGAATGTGAGCGTAAAATTGAGGAAATTCGCTATCGTACTTCAAATGAAAATGATGATGTGCGCTCGATTGAAGCCTTTTTAGCAGTTTATGAGGATATTTTAAACCCACGTCTAATCGATATGCTAGAAGTGCTATTAGAGGAAGCGAAAAATGGTATTAAAGTTCGGTATATTCTACCGTCAGACGTCAAGGCAGATTTACAGGAATGGTTGGATGTAATTGAAATTAATGAATCCACCATTTATCCAGATTACGAACGCGTTGCAAGCTATTTAAAACGAACAGTATTAGCGAAATAGGAGGATGAATTGATGACAAATTTATATGATTTTAACGCGACACTTGAAAACGGGGAACAGTATTCACTTGAGAAATACAAAGGACAGGTTGTTTTAGTGGTGAACACCGCAACAAAATGCGGCTTCACACCACAATTTGGTGGCTTAGAAAAACTCTATGAAGAGTACAAGGATCAAGGCTTTGTCGTATTAGGTTTTCCATCAAATCAATTTAAGCAGGAACTAGACAGTGGGCAGGAAGCGGCTACTGCTTGTCGTCGTGACTACGGCGTGACATTTCCAATGCATGAACTAACAGATGTGAACGGTGAGCACGCGGAGCCGGTATTTAAATTTATGACATCGTCCGCTAAAGGCTTTTTAGGTAGCGAAAGTGTAAAATGGAACTTCACGAAATTTTTAGTTGACCGTGAAGGGAAGGTTGTCGAGCGCTTTGCGTCAAAAGATAAACCAGAATCGTTAAAAAAGGCGATTGAGAAATTATTATAATATTGCGAAATCAGTAAACGTTTGGTATACTTACAAATGTAAATCGAATATGCAGCACGCGGTGTAAAATCTTCAAAGTGATTTTACTTAAAAGGGAAGTTTGTGAAAGTCAAACGCTGTCCCGCAACTGTAAATACCGGTCAAACTTGCATAACCACTGCTTTATAGCGGGAAGGGCGAGAAGACGAGAGGTATGAGCCAGGAGACCTGCCGTATGCAAAAGCATCTAGTTTACCTACGAGGATAGGAAGATGTTGGCTACAGATTATTTTGTAGATGACAGCTGCTTCTGTGTGAAGGGCTGTTTTTTTAAACTTTATTGTGAGAGATAAGTATAGATACTTCAACTCACCTATACTCAATCGCTTGAATCCCTTCAATGATGAATATTTGCATTCCGTTATGAACTCCCCAAATTCTAACTATGAATCAATCATCTTCAAGCGGAAAAAGAGGCTGGCCTTGCGCCGGTCTCTTTTTTTTGAAAAAATACAAAAAGCAGGAAGCGATTGTCGCGTTCCTGCTTTTTTATACTCAGATGGTGTCTAAGTATTATTTTATTGCTTCGAATCATCATAAACTTTACTGTAGACAGAAATATGATGTAACGTATGGTCCTTAGTTGAGCCGGTGAATTTCAACATGAAATTACCTGCTGCATAGCTCCAAATACGGTCTGGTCCTAGCTTTGTTTTAATAGTTGGCTGACCTAATTGCTTTTTAATTGCCTTAAAAGAAATGCTTGATAATGGTGTTTTACCATCATCTGCTACAAATGCACGTAATTCATATAAAATATGGCCGCGTCCAATACCCACCCCATAAGCAATTTGTTCTTTCTTTGCTACACGGTATTGTACATAATTCGCTGTATTTAAAAAAGATAAGTTTGGTTTTCCCCATTGTTCTTCCACTTGTGTATACGTTGTTTGACCAACTGTAAATGGCACATTTGGAAGCTGGCCTTTTTTCGCTGCTGCTACAGTTTCTGTTAAAAAGGCTGTTGGATTCGCTACATTATTATTTTTTAAAGAAGCATTCGTATCTTCCGTAGAAGTCGTTGCGGCATTCGAAGTCGTCTTGTTATCTTCTGTTGACGTTTCTTTTGTTGATGAACTAGAGGCACAGCCTTGAAGCAATGCGGTCGCTAGTACACATGGTACGATAAGTCGGGCGAGTTTCATTGCAACCCCTCCTATAGGAATTCGGTAAAAGAATACCGTTTATAATTATAGCAAAACTTCTGTGCTGTTAAATGATGATTTACAGAAAAAAAGAAATTCTATCATTTGAATCATTGTTTTGAAGGTATGTAGCTGTAGAATGTCCATATTTTAAAAGAAAGAAATTGTTTGATAAAAACGTAATATGAAAAAAGCAGAAACCGTGTCACTACGAGGTTTCTGCTTTTTCTTAACATGAAAGAACGCTATTTTTCAACTTGAACGCTACGCGGTGTATAGGCTGTTGGCACATTTTTCATTGCTTTTAAATAGTCGATAAATGTATCGGTATCGATGCCAATAATTTCACTGTTCTTAAGCTTTGTAAATGTTGGAAAGTTATCGCCACCGCCTGTTAAATAATTATTTAACACGACAGTATACGATTTATTCGCAACAATTTTTTCTGAGCTTGATTTATCGCCGACAAAAACATCAACGATTTCTTTGTCGTTGTACGTATAGTGTAGACCGGCTACTTCTAAGCCACGACCGCCTGAGAATTGCTCATTTAACACTTGAGTGATTTGAGCCCCTGTTAATTGTCCAGTGTATAGGAAGTTCGAGAATGGTTGAACCTTTTGCGCAGCTTCCCATGTAATGATGTTTCGCCCATCTTTTACTGTTGCGACTAAATCGTCACGTACACCACCAGAGTTTGTGAATGCAAAATCGACATGACGCTCTAAGTTTTTCATTAGGGCAAGCTGTGAGTCAGCTACTAAATTACCGACAGCTGAGCCTTCAATTTTAGCTATACGGACGCTTGATAAACGCTCTGCATCAAGTGTCGCAATTTGAGCGCGTGTCACAGTCGCTGTTAATTGAGCGGCATTTTGCACGATGCGATTCACATTTTTTGCGACACTATTTTTATTAATTACTGTATTTGAGCGCGTGTAATTGTATTTTACAGTAGCTGCTGGCGTTTTCACGAAATCATTTGTTGTCGTGCTAATTTTACCTGTTGCGACATTGTATGATTTACCATAATCTAATGATTCGACAACGCGAATATTCTTTTTACCATAAATACCATTAGCGAATGAATGACTATGTCCACCAAAGACAATATCAACAGAATGATTTGGTGCGATTTTATCTAATTTATCAATGATTTGTGTGACAGAACCGCCAACTTGTGCTTTATTTGGCTTCGCTGCTTGTGTTTCGATTGCTTGATTCGATGTACCTGTATTTTCAGCGCCAGCATGAGCTAAGACAACAATGGCCTTGATACCTTTTTTACGTAGTACCTTATCGTATTTCGCAATGGCCTTTGCAGGATCTGTGAAGCTAAGATTTTTCGTATGTGTCGGCATAATTAATTGCTGTACATATGGGTCAACAACGCCGATAAAACCAACTTTTACACCATTAATCGTTTTAATTTCATATGGTTTAAAGCCAGAAATCGTTTTTTTCGACTTTTTATTGACGACATTTGCCGCTAAAATGGTTGTGTTACTTTTTTCAATTTTATAACGACTTACAAGATCATAATTTGGTGTATCATATGTGGCTTTCTTTCCTTGAATCACGCGTAAAAATTCGTCTAAACCGTCATTTAATTCATGATTCCCAATGACACCAAGTTGGAAATTCATCGCATTTAAAATCGAAATGGTTGGATGATCTTGAAGCAAGCTAGAAATGGCAGGGCCACCACCTAAAATATCACCTGTATGTACAGAAATTGAGTTTGTATTGGCTGATTTTAAGTTATTTGTTTTCGCAAATGCTTGTTTTTCTTTTGATAAATTGTAAGCAAGAGAAGCCATGCCACCAATTGTTTTTCCTGCACTATTTGTATACGTGCTATCAATGTAGCCGTTTAGGTCATTAATCCCTAAAAACTGTACAGGTACGTTCTTTGCTGTTGTGTTGGCATCAACAGTTGTTGATAATGCACAAAACAGTGCGGCTGTTGCACTTAATGAAACTAGAAATTTCGAACGAATAATTCTAAAGTCCTCATTATAAATTGTGGTATAGTGATAAAATCATTATAATTCAATATTTTTATTTTCACAATTGTGATTTTAAATACATTTAAAAAAGGAATTAAATGGAATTTTCAGTCCTGGTATATCGTCACAAATTGACCATAATTTAATAAGCAGGAGACGTATTTAACTAGCATGTTAGCGACAAGCATATAATAATAGAAGATAGAAATAATCGTGTGAGAGGAAGCATTGAATTGACGACATGTTTAACGGCAGCGCCGGTAGTGAAAGTGTTTTTGGGGAATGAAGAAATTGGGGAGGTTCGATTGAAGCAGGAGCATCCGTTTTTAATGAAGGGACAGCGAACGCATCATGCTATTTATGAAGTGATGACGGCTAAACAACAGCTCATCGGAATTTTTCAGCCACATTTTATGGCAGTAGCGAAAGGTTATGAGCTCGTGTTACCGACATATGGCACCATCCTAGATACGACAACCATACGAGAGGGTTATTGTGCATCGATTCGCGGGACGACGTATGAAGTACGCAGAGGACAACAAGTCTTTGAGTTTGTGATGGATAATTGTGTGAAAATGATGATAGAGGTGACGCATGTGATTCGATTAACCGCATTAGAAGAAGTAAGTGATGAGGAGCAATTAATCGTAGCCATGATTGCGATGAAGTTAGCTGCTACATAGAGTGGGAGAGGCGGAGACATTCTAGCCTCTTTTTTTGCGAAAGAAAAAAGAAGAGACTGACATGTCAATCTCCTCCTTATGACGAAATCATAAATGATTGTTACATCACTGTACGATATAAGCCAACTACTTTACCTAAAACAGAAACCTTTTCAACGATGATTGGCTCCATTGTGGCGTTTTCAGGTTGTAAGCGGAAGTGGTGCTCTTCTTTATAGAAGCGTTTTACTGTTGCTTCATTTTCTTCTGTCATCGCGACAACAATTTCACCGTTATTTGCAGATGATTGTTGTTTGACGATAACATAGTCACCATTTAATATGCCAGCCTCGATCATCGAATCGCCCATAATCTCAAGCATGAAAATATGGTCATCTGATGTCGCGTAAGACGATGGAATAGGGAAGTACTCCTCAATATTTTCAATTGCAGTTATCGGCATACCAGCCGTTACTTTTCCTACAAGTGGCACATGGAGTACGTCTTTTTTCTTAACGGCTTCATCCGCTGTATCTAATACCTCAATAGCACGTGGCTTTGTTGGGTCACGACGAATTAATCCTTTACTTTCTAAACGAGCTAAATGCCCATGCACAGTTGAACTAGATGCTAGTCCAACAGCCTCACCGATTTCACGTACAGAAGGTGGATACCCTTTTGTGCGGACCTCTTCTTTAATAAAAGCTAAAATGTCTTCTTGTCTCTTTGAAACTTTTTTCATTTTTTTCACCTCACCTAGTCTATACCTATCGTACTCCGAGTATAACAAATGCGAACAAACAATGCAAACATAAGTTCGAAAAAAATAGTTGACACGAATGTTTGTTCGTTTTAAAATAAGAACACATATTCCGAACGTATATTCGAAAGGGTGATTTTCGTGATAAAGTGGATGAAGAAAAATGGTGCAACAGCCGGTATATCAGCGATTGTAGTATGGAGTATGCTTCTAACAATACATGGACTTTTCGATACAACAGATTTTGGCATAATTCAAGTCGAAGATGGCGATACGCTGTGGACATTAGCGGAGCGTTATAAAGGCGATATGGACCGAGAAGATTGGATTTTATCAGTGAAGCGTGAAAATGCTATTTACGAGGACCGTCTATATGTCGGCGATGAGTTAAATGTGCCAAATGGCCACCACAACATAGAGCAAATCGAAGTCGCAACAAATAAATAAAGGCGAAATGCTTGCGTTTAGACCAATTTTTTCATACCTTTGTAGTAGTAGTTATGAAGGGAAGAAAAAATATGTTACCACAAGCAAAAATTAACCGCATCAATGCATTAGCGAAAAAGAAAAAAGCAGGTACACTAACACAGGAAGAAGCAAAAGAACAATCAGCACTTCGTCAAGAATACTTGCAAGCTTTCCGCGGCAATATGCGTCGTACAATTGAAAATGTTCGTGTCATGGACCCAGAAGGGAATGACGTCACACCGGACAAATTAAAACAAGTACAAGAAATCAAATCAAAATTAAATCGTCTTAACTAATGAATTCAGCAGCCGTTGTCAGACGTCTGCTGTTTTTTAATTCCTAGTTAGAAAAAAATTGAGTGATGTAATATTTTGAAAATTGGAATATTTTTTCATAGCGCTTACAATTGATTGAAAAATCATTGTATTCTTTACCAATTTTGACTAGACTGTAGGTAGTACAATATTTTGCTTATTTTAGAAAGGATGTCTATATTACAATGACGCAACAAGCAGATCAGTTAGCAATTAATACGATTCGTACTTTATCAATCGATGCGATTGAAAAAGCAAACTCAGGTCACCCAGGTTTACCAATGGGTGCTGCACCAATGGCTTACACGCTTTGGACAAAACAAATGCACCATAACCCTAAAAACCCAACTTGGTTCAACCGCGACCGTTTCGTTTTATCAGCAGGTCATGGTTCAATGTTACTTTACAGCCTTCTTCACTTAGGTGGCTACGGCCTTGAAATGGAAGAAATCAAAAGCTTCCGCCAATGGGGTTCTAAAACACCAGGTCACCCAGAATACCGCCACACAGCAGGCGTAGAAGCAACAACAGGTCCATTAGGTCAAGGGATCTCAATGGCCGTTGGTATGGCAATGGCTGAGGTACATTTAGCTGCAACATACAACAAACCAAACTACAATGTTGTCGATCACTATACATTCGCACTTTGTGGCGATGGTGATTTAATGGAAGGTGTTTCTGCAGAAGCAGCGTCACTTGCTGGTCACTTAAACTTAGAAAAACTGATCGTTTTATACGATTCAAATGACATCTCTTTAGATGGTGATTTAAATAAATCATTCTCTGACAAAACAGCAGATCGTTTCAAATCTTATGGCTGGAACTACATTTCAGTAGAAGACGGTACAGATGTTGAAGCAATCAATACTGCAATCGAACAAGCAAAATCACATAAAGGCCAACCAACTTTAATTGAAATCAAAACAGTTATTGGCTTTGGTTCTCCAAACAAATCTGGTAAATCAGATTCTCATGGTGCACCACTAGGCACGGACGAAGTAAAATTAACAAAAGCAGCTTACGGCTGGGATGGCGAAGATTTCTTCGTACCAGAAGAAGTATATACAACATTCAACGAAGCAGCTGAAGTAAATGGCGCACAAGTAGAAGCAAAATGGAATGAATTACTTGCAGGTTATAAAGCGGAATTCCCAGAACTTGCGACGCAATTTGAAAATGCCATCGCTGGTAAATTACCAGAAAACTTCGATGCAGATTTCCCTGTATACGAAGCTGGTAAATCAGTAGCGACACGTTCATCTTCAGGTGAAGTAATCAATGCTATCGCAAAAGCTGTACCATCATTCTTCGGTGGTTCTGCTGACCTTGCAGGTTCAAACAAAACAACAATCAAAGGCGCTGGCGATTTCTCAGCACAAACACCAGAAGGCCGTAATATCTGGTTTGGTGTACGTGAATTCGCAATGGGTGCAGCACTTAACGGGATGGCACTTCACGGTGGCTTAAACGTATTTGGCGGTACATTCTTCGTATTCTCTGATTATGTACGTCCAGCAATTCGTTTATCAGCACTTATGGGCTTACCTGTAACATATGTATTCACACATGACTCAATCGCTGTCGGTGAAGATGGTCCAACACACGAACCAATCGAACACTTAGCAGCATTACGCGCAATGCCAAACCTTTCTGTTATCCGTCCTGCAGATGCAACGGAATCAGTAGCAGCGTGGAAACTTGCGTTAGAATCAGAAACAACCCCAACGGCATTAGTGCTTTCTCGTCAAAACTTACCAGTTCTTGATGCAGATAAAGAAACGATCTACGAAGGCGTTGCAAAAGGTGCATACGTTGTATCGCCAGCGAAAAAAGACGTAGCAGATGCGATTCTTATCGCAACAGGTTCTGAAGTAGGTTTAGCTGTTGAGGCACAACAAGCATTAGCTGCAGAAGGAATTGACGCACAAGTTGTCTCAATGCCTGATATGGCTCGCTTTGATGCACAAGATGCAGCTTATAAAGAAGCGGTATTACCAAAAGCAGTAACAAAACGTTTAGCAATCGAAATGGCGGCATCATTCGGTTGGCATAAATATGTTGGCTTCGAAGGCGATGTACTTGCTATCGATACATTCGGTGCTTCTGCTCCTGGTGAAAAAGTGATTGAAGAGTACGGTTTCACAGTTGAAAACGTTGTCTCTAAAGTAAAAGCACTTTAATTTAATAGAAAAGGAAGACGAAGATGGGCGAAAAGGCCGTCTTCGTCTTTTTTTAATTGTGAACGAAGGATGAAATTCCGCAAACGCTAGTAACGATAAAGTTTTTATTGTATAATGACTTTCGGAGAGATTTATCTCGTTTTATGCAAAAGAGGAGGAAACTACGTGAATACAGCATTAGCTATCGTTCTTATCATTGTAGCCCTTATCGTGGGTGCTGTCGGCGGTTTCTTTATGGCTCGTCAATATATGATGAAATACCTTAAAGAAAATCCACCAATCAATGAAGATATGCTTCGTATGATGATGACGCAAATGGGTCGTAAACCATCTGAAAAACAAGTACGTCAAGTAATGTCTCAAATGAATAAAGCAACTGACCAACAACTTGGTAAAAAAAATAAAAAATAATTGTTTGACTAGCTACCTGATAACTCAATATTGAGCCGTTTAGGTAGCTGTTTTTTATAGGAGGAATTTTCATGGCAAAAAAACAACAGCGTCAAGCACAGGGTGGCGCAAAAAAACAACAAGATGATAAAGTAACATTAGCTGATCAACTTGGTGGCGATTTACTTGCGCAGTTAAAAAATGCTAAAAAAGAATTAGAGCAAAAAGAGCAAGCCGCCAAACAAGCAGCGAAAGAACAAGCGATAAAAGAGAAAAAGCAACGTGAGAAAAACATGTCCTTTTCTGAACTATTAGATGAGTACGGCTTTGGCGATACCAATTCAAAAAAATAAAGTATTAAAACTCATTTTGGATTCTTAAAAGCCTTTTAAGAAAGAATAGCTCAATGATGGCGTTATCAGTAGGCGTGCCGTTCGGGGTATGCGCATGATAACGCCTTTTCTTTGCTCTTTTTTGATGCTATGTATTAAACCGTACTAAGCATATCTATTCATTCCACTCTTTTATAAGGTTCGATTATCGGTTTTGCCCATTAAAAAAAACACCTTCAAAGATGTATATCCTTGAAAGTGTTTTTTTACTTTTTATATTGTGTCAGCTCTTTAGCGCAGTCCAAAAAAGTAATACCTTTTTTGTGACGAACCGCTATCCTTTCATATTAGTCGCGATGTGTCGTATACAGTTCTTTTTTTGTTAAACCTGCTAGTGCGGCATAATCAAAATCAGCTGGCAGACGGTGATACGCATCGATATTTTGTGTTAGTTGTGCCACGTTAGAGGCGCCAACAATCGTGCTTGCAACAGCCGGGTGCGCTAAATTGTAGCCAATTGCTGCTGATAGGACGTCAGGATACGCATCAGCGATATGGCCAAGTGTATCCGTTAATTGCTGCTGTGAATACGATAAATAGCCATCATGCTTTTGCAAGCGCTTCGCCCACTCATTCGTTAATAAGCCTTTTGCGACCGTACCACGTGACACGACAGAAGCACCTTGCTTTGTAATGAAATCAAACCATTCCTCTGGGCGACGGTCGAGGGCGCTATACTGCATCATAACCCCATCCGCCGCACTCATTGGTAAAAACGTTTTTAACACATTTGGACGAATCGATGAAATGCCGTAAGCGCGAATCAGCCCTTCTTTTTTTAGCGTCTCAAATGCATCTGTTACTTCTTCAAAGGAATCATCGAGTGTACCGCCATGAAGCTGGTAAAAGTCTAGATAATCGGTTTGTAGACGTGTCAAACTATCCTTTAAGCCACTAATAATATGCTCCTTCGACGCATCCCAGTGCCAGCCATCTCCATCTGCATTCCACACATTGCCCACTTTTGAGGCAATATAAATATTCGCGCGTTTTGTTTTTAACGCGTCCCCGACGATGCGTTCATTTTCTCCCTTATTATAGAGGTCGGCTGTGTCGAAATAATTGATGCCGCTATCGACCGCCACATCAATTATTTTTTGAGCCTCCGCTCGTTCTAATGGCAGCGACATACACCCAAAACCTAACTCTGAAATATGTAGCTCACTTTGTCCTAATTTTCGTGTGCGCATACTAAACGCCTCCTTTTAAAACATGGTACAATGAATAGCAGTAAAAGGAAAATGATAGGAGAAAAAAGAGCATGAAATTTGAAGAAAAAACGATTGCAACAGAACCGATTTTTAGTGGCCGCGTTATTCAAGTACAAGTAGATACTGTAACATTACCAGACGGGGAACAAGCGAAGCGTGAAATCGTGAAACATCCTGGTGCGGTTGGGATTATTCCGATTACAGCGGATGGCAAATTAATTGTTGTCGAACAATACCGTAAAGCGTTAAATCGCTCAATCGTCGAAATTCCAGCAGGTAAAATCGAGCCGGGTGAGGATTTAACGGTTTGTGCGCTACGCGAGCTTGAGGAAGAAACAGGCTACGGCACGCAAAACTTAACGTATTTACAAGAGGTTGTGACATCACCAGGCTTTTGTGACGAGGTCGTGCACATTTTTGTCGCACGTGATATTTTCAAACTCGACAACCCTGCGGCATTAGATGACGATGAATTTGTTGAAATGTCAGCGATTACATTAGAAGAAGCACAAAACCTCATGGCACAAGGTGCGATTTGTGATGCGAAAACGATTATTGCGGTCATGTGGCTATACAATCAACAAAGGAAATAGAATGATTCTTATGTAGAAACTCCCGATTTAAGTGAAAATAGTTGATTTTTTATGATATTTCGCTAATATAGTCCATGTAGCAGTTACTAATTGAAAATCATTTTATAATTATTCTAATTTAGTAATCATTCTAATTTAAATAACTTATATCATATTGAAAATATAATTTAGAGTTTGGTATAATAGGAACAGTTTAGGGGGGCGTCATATGGAAAGCCGTATTGATCGTATTAAAAAACAACTACATGGTGCGAGCTATAAACTGACGCCGCAACGTGAAGCAACGGTACGCGTGCTTTTAGAAAACGAAGAAGACCACCTCAGCGCTGAGGATGTTTATTTACTCGTAAAAGAAAAAGCACCGGAAATTGGGCTAGCGACAGTATATCGTACACTAGAGCTTTTAACAGAGCTAAAAATTGTCGATAAAATTAACTTCGGTGACGGAGTTTCTCGTTATGATCTTCGTCAAGAAGGCGCAGCTCACTTCCATCACCACCTTGTTTGTATCGAATGTGGCGCCGTTGATGAAATTCAAGAAGACTTGCTTGACGATGTTGAAGCAGTCGTTGAAAAACGCTGGAATTTCACAGTTAAGGACCACCGCTTAACATTTCATGGTATTTGCTGGCGTTGTAATGAACGTCATGCAAACGAAGATGAACAATAAAACTTCCTATTGAATAAGCTAGTAGATAGGACAGCATGATACGTTTATAGCTTAGAGGAAGGATAGCAGATGCTGTCCTTTTTTTTATTGGAGGGATTAGATGGAACAACAAACAGATGCCGTAGCGGATTATTTGCACTTTTTACGTGTGGAGCGACAGCTTGCGGCCAATACGCTCACGTCATATGAGCGTGATTTAATGAGCTATGTTACGCATCTTTTTGAAGTGCAAAACATAAAGCATTTCGATGATATTGAACGGGTACATATTTTACTTCATTTACAACAGTTGCGTGAAGCAGGGAATACCGCGCGTACTGTTTCGCGTCATATTTCTGCCATTCGGTCATTTCATCAGTTTTTATTACGTGAAAAACGCTGCGCCAATGACCCAACCGTTCATATTGAGCTCCCGAAGCTTGAGCAGAAGCTTCCTGAAGTGCTCACGATTGAACAAGTAGATACCCTTATTAATGCGACTGCAAATGCGAAGCCACCTGCAAATATACGCGACCGTGCAATGCTAGAGCTATTGTATGCGACAGGAATGAGGATTTCAGAGTGTATTGATTTAAACTGTGAGGACCTGCATTTGACGATGGGCTTTGTGCGCGTTTTCGGTAAAGGTGGAAAGGAGCGTATTGTGCCACTAGGTCGATCAGCCATTGCGGCTTGCGAGACGTACTTAAACCAGGGACGCTTTGTGCTTGAAAAGCCAGAGAATCGCACGGAGGCGTTATTTTTAAACCAACGAGGGAAAAGGTTAACGAGACAGGGTGTTTGGAAGCTATTGAAGGGATACGCATCAAAAGTGGGTATTGAGAAGATGACACCGCATATTTTCCGCCATTCCTTTGCGACCCATTTGATTGAAAATGGCGCAGATTTACGTGCTGTTCAGGAGTTGTTAGGTCACGCGGATATTTCAACGACGCAGATTTATACACATATTAGTAAAACACGTCTACGAGAGGTTTATAAGACGTTCCATCCACGTGCGTAATTTTTTTTAGAATGTCAGAGGTCTGACGTTTATTTTTCATGAAAATTTGTTAGAATGTAAGTAATTGATAGGAGGGTTTTTCTAATGAAACCATTTAAACGTATTCACTTAATCGTTATGGACTCTGTCGGAATCGGCGAAGCTCCAGACGCAGCAAACTTTAATGATGTAGGTGCTGATACACTAGGGCACATCGCGGAAGAAATGAAAGGGCTTCATATGCCAAATATGGAACGTTTAGGTTATACGAATATTCGTAGCTTAGTGGGCCGCGAAGATTTACAAGGGATGACAAGTGTTGATAAACCAGAGGCTTATTTTGGCTATATGCAAGAGGCATCTGTAGGAAAAGATACGATGACAGGTCACTGGGAAATCATGGGCCTAAACATCGACAAACCATTTAAAGTATACCCAGAAGGCTTCCCGAAAGAATTATTAGATGAATTGGAAGCGCGTACAGGACGCAAAATCTTATGTAACTTACCGTACTCAGGTACAGCGGTTATCGAGGATTACGGGAAGGAGCATATGGAAACAGGTGCCTTAATCGTTTATACATCTGCTGACCCTGTTATGCAAATTGCCGCACATGAAGATATTGTGCCGTTAGATGAATTATATAAAATTTGTGAAATCGCACGTGAGCTCACACAAAAACCAGAATTTTTAGTAGGTCGTGTCATTGCACGTCCATTCGTTGGTGAGCCAGGAAGCTTTACACGTACGTCTAATCGTCATGATTATGCATTAAAACCATTTGGTCGTACCGTAATGAATGAGCTGAAAGATGCCAATTTAGACGTTATCGCACTTGGTAAAATTTCAGATATTTACAATGGCGAAGGTGTCACAGAAGCCATTCGTACAAAAGACAACACGGACGGTATGGATAAATTAGTGGATGTCGTAAAACGTGACTTCCATGGTTTATCATTCCTGAACTTAGTCGATTTTGATGCGAACTTTGGTCACCGCCGCGATCCACTTGGTTACGGAGAGGCATTACAAGAGTTTGACCGCCGCTTACCAGAAGTGTTAGAGGCAATGGGTGAGGATGATTTATTATTAATCACAGCAGACCATGGCAATGACCCAACCTTCCCAGGGACGGATCATACACGTGAATATGTGCCATTAATCGCATATTCAAAACGCTTCGTTAATGGCGGAAAAGCATTACCAAAAATGAATACTTTCGCCTCACTTGGCGCAACGGTAGCGGATAACTTCGACGTCTCGCTACCACAGTACGGTGACAGTTTCTTAAATGACCTAAACTAACTTGATTTTAACTTGATGAAATGAGGGATTATACGATGCGCATGGTAGATATTATTGAAAAGAAACGCGACGGACATGAATTAACAACAGAAGAAATTCGCTTCTTTATTGAAGGTTATACAAATGGTACAATTCCAGATTATCAAGCAAGTAGCTTAGCAATGGCCATTTATTTCCAAGATATGTCGGACCGCGAACGTGCTGATTTAACAATGGCAATGGTTGAATCAGGTGACCAAATTGATTTGTCTGCCATTGATGGTGTAAAAGTTGATAAGCACTCGACAGGTGGTGTGGGCGATACAACAACGCTTGTACTTGGCCCATTAGTAGCGGCTACAGGTGTTCCGGTAGCGAAGATGAGTGGTCGTGGCCTAGGTCATACAGGTGGTACAATCGATAAGTTAGAAGCAATTGAAGGCTTCCATGTGGAATTAACGACAAAGCAGTTTGCGAAACAAGTAAATGACATTAAAGTAGCTGTTATCGGACAATCAGGTAATTTAACACCGGCTGATAAAAAACTGTATGCATTACGTGACGTAACAGGCACTGTTTCAAGCATTCCGTTAATTGCGAGCTCAATTATGAGTAAAAAAATCGCTGCTGGGTCTGACGCGATCGTGTTAGACGTTAAAACAGGTGACGGTGCGTTTATGAAAACGAAGGAAGACTCGATTAAATTAGCGAAAGCGATGGTGAAAATCGGGAATGCAGTCGGTCGTAAAACAATGGCCATCATTTCAGATATGGACCAGCCACTTGGCGCAGCAATCGGTAATGCGCTTGAAGTAAAAGAGGCGATTGAAACATTACAAGGCAATGGACCAGAGGACTTAACAGAGCTATGCTTAACACTTGGCTCTCAAATGGTTGTTGTAGCAGGTCATGCCACAACGCTGGAAGAAGCACGTGAACAGCTAAAAGAAGTGATTGCAAACGGTAAGGCGCTAGACGTGTTTAAGCAATTTGTTGAGGCACAAGGTGGCAATCCTGCAGTAGCAGATGATCCATCACTATTACCACAGGCGAAATACAAAGTAGAAGTTCCAGCAAAACAAGCAGGCTTTATCGGTCATATTGTGGCGGATGAAATCGGGACAGCGGCGATGCTACTTGGTGCAGGACGCGCAACAAAAGAATCTGAAATCGATTTAGCTGTTGGGTTAATGCTACACAAAAAAGTGGGTGACGCCGTAGAAGAGGGCGACTCACTTGTAACAATCTACGCGAACCGCGAAGATGTGCAAGAAGTTATCGAAAAAATCTATGCGAATATTTCAATTGTCGATACCAAACCAGCCATTCCAGCATTAATTGAAGAAGTGATTACCGAGTAATCGGCAAAAAAGCGCTAGGACATGTTCCTGGCGCTTTTTTTGATTACTTGAATATTGACAAGCATGTCGTTCGAGCATACGATGAAACACAAGAAGATAGAAAGAAGGAACAAATGATGGATTTACAACAAAAATTAGTGGCATATCGTCGAGAGCTACATGAGCATCCAGAGTTGTCATTTCATGAGTACGAAACGACAAAGCGTTTAACAAATTGGCTAACAGAAGCGGGCATTGACATTGTTGATTTTGGTTTAGAAACGGGCGTCGTTGCAGAAATTAAAGGGGCACAAGCGGGGCCGTTAATCGCCTTACGTGCTGACATTGATGCATTACCGATTACGGAGCAATCTGGCGTAACATTCACATCAAAAAATGATGGTATCATGCATGCATGTGGACATGATTTTCACGCGACATCGATTCTTGGGGCTGCACTCTTATTAAAAGAGCGTGTAGCTGAGTTAAAAGGTACGGTGCGCATTATTTTCCAACCAGCAGAAGAAGTAGCGCAGGGCGCAGATTACGTAGTGAAAAAAGGTGTACTACAAAATGTTGCCGCGATTTTTGGTATGCATAATAAACCGGAATTACCAGTAGGTACGATTGGTGTAAAATCAGGTTCATTAATGGCGAGTGTGGACCGTTTTGAATTAGATGTAGTAGGCATTGGTGGTCATGCGGGTATTCCAAATGACACCATTGACCCCATCGTCATTGCCTCGCAAATTGTTGCTGGCTTCCAATCAATTGTGAGCCGTAACCTAAGTCCATTTAGTAATACCGTTGTATCGGTCACAAAATTCCAAGCCGGTAATACGTGGAATGTCATTCCGGAAAAAGCCGAATTAGAAGGAACGGTACGCTCATTCCAAGAAGTAGACCGTGAAACAACGGGTAAACGTATGCGCGCGCTTGCAGAAGGCATTGCCGCAAGTTACGGTGCGAAAGCGGATTTCCGGTGGTTCCCGTACTTACCAGTTGTAGATAATGCCGCGCGCTTTGAAACGGTTGCACGTGAGGCGGCAGAAGCGATTGGCTATGTAGCAGTAGAAGCCATTCCAAATCCTGCGGGCGAAGATTTTGCCTTTTATCAGCAAACGATTCCAGGCTTTTTCGTCTGGATGGGCGTCGATGGACCACATGGCTGGCATCATCCCGCATTCCGTTTGACAGAAGATGCTTTAAGCGTTGCGGCTAATTATTTCGCAGAGCTTGCAGTACGTGTATTAGCGCAGTGGCAAGAAGCATAATCTTTTCAGCATGTTCACGAGTGAACATGCTTTTTTGTTGTGAAAAATTAAAACTCGTCAAAAGCCGAGAAAGCGTCTTTTCGATACGACATATTTTTGAATATGTGTCAACGCTAAGCTGATAGACCTGCATATTGCGTAATCATTTGTTTGAATAGCGAGTAGACGCAAATAAATACGATAAAGCTGGCGATAGTTAATATAATTTAGCACGCAGTATTGACAAAAACGGCTCAAAAACATCCGCTAGAGGTCGATTTTCACCCCGTTTCACGTTGTTTGGGGCTTTTTTTGAACAAAGATCACGCTACTGTACTTATAAAATGGCGCATTTTAGCGCGTGTAAAATAAATGACAGAGAGCAAGCTAGTTGCACGAGTTCGTCGCTTAAAACAACCCGGTAGAGCATCGGAAACGACCTTTTTTAACCCATTTTGCATGAAAACAGGCTTTTTTATAAGCGCAAAAATAATAATGATATGCACAAAAATAGTGAATAAAAATTTTGCTTGACTGCTTTCTGCAAGATAATTAATAGCGCAAGCTTTTTTATTATGCATATCGGCATTGTTTGGCACTTATTTTTAACTATGTCGTAGCCAAAAGACGCTTCCTGAGCTTATCAAGTATTTCTGATAAAGGATTTTCAATGAAGCATATGTGTAAGGAAAGGGTGAATTTTTTTCACTTGCTAGCAAAGGACGTTTTAAAAATACGCACTAATAGAAGAAACGACCAATTTTCTTTCATTTATACAGTGTTCTACATAAAAATTCGAAAAAATTAGAATTACGCCTTTTTTTATGTTAAAGTTCTGAGTATAATAATTTTTACGAATATTTCAACAATGTGGTTAGGGGAGAATGAATATGCATTTATATGGAACACAAACCGTAACATCAGAAGGTCATTTAGCGATTGGTGGCGTTGATACGGTTGAATTAGCAAAAGAATACGGCACACCAGCATTCATTTACGATATTGCGCTTTTCCGCGAGCGTGCACGAGGTTTTGTGGAGACATTTAAAAAAGAAAACGTCAAAGCGCAAGTTGCCTATGCATCAAAAGCTTTTTCAGCTGTAGCTATTTACCAAGTAGCACAACAGGAAGGCTTATCTGTCGATGTCGTATCAGGCGGTGAATTATTCACAGCGCTAAAAGCAGGCTTCCCAACAGAAAAGATTCATTTCCATGGCAATAATAAAAGTGTTGAAGAATTAACGTATGCGCTTGATGCAAAAATCGGCTGTATCGTGATTGATAACTTTTATGAAATTGAGCTATTAAAACAATTAACACGCGAGCGCCAACAAAAAATGGCAGTTTTAATTCGTGTGACACCAGGTGTCGAGGCACATACACACGATTTCATCACAACAGGACAAGCCGATTCGAAATTTGGCTTTGATTTATCGAATGGTCAAGCAGATGAAGCATTCAAAGCATTATATAAAGATGAGTATTTACAATTAAAAGGCATGCACTGTCATATCGGCTCACAAATTTTTGAAACAGAAGCATTTAGCTTAGCAGCGAAAAAGGTTGTGGATAAAATGGCTGAATGGAAGCAACAATACGCGTTTGAAGCGACGGTATTAAATTTAGGAGGCGGCTTTGGTATCCGTTATACAGCAGAAGATGCACCGCTTGAACCAGCCGTTTACGTGGATGATATGATTAAAGCCGTGAAAAAAGAAGCGGAGGCCTTTGGTATTGAGCTACCAGAAATTTGGATTGAGCCAGGCCGTTCACTAGTCGGCGATGCGGGCACGACACTTTACACAGTAGGCTCTCATAAAACAGTGCCAGATGTACGTGAATACATCGCGGTTGATGGTGGTATGAGTGATAATATTCGTCCAGCACTTTATGAGGCAAAATATGAGGGTGCGATTGCGAATAATATGAATGCCGCATTAACGACAAATTACACAGTAGCAGGTAAATTATGTGAATCGGGCGATAAAATTATTGAAGATATTAAGCTACCAGAAGTACAAACAGGTGATATTTTGGCGACTTTCTGTACAGGAGCTTATGGCTATTCAATGGCTTCAAACTACAATCGCGTAGGACGTCCGGCAGTTGTGTTCGTCGAAAATGGCAACCATCAGCTTGCAGTGAAACGTGAAAGCTATGAGGATATGGCTCAATTAGATATTGAATTAAAATGGTAGTGGTTTCCTAATTTTTGGAAAAAATGTTGCGTCGTTCGATTTTTTCGTGTAGGATAGTCAAAGTGAAGTTTGAGGCGAAAAAAGAAGAGGGATAAAAACATGTTATATCGTTATAAAAAAGCATTCGAAAAAATAGCGATGGGGCTACTTTCTTTCATGCCAGAAGAGAAAAATCTCAAGGTATTGCAGCAAACGATTCGTATATATGAAAACGAAGATGACTGGCAGCTTTACTTATGGAAATGCGAGGAAGATTATATCGGCTTAGTAGGCGTTGAGAAACAACCAGAGCACTGGGTTGTGCGCCACATTACAGTTGATCCGTCTCACCGCGGGGAAGGGATTGGGCGCCAAATGCTTGAAGCCGTAGCGGCAGAGGAAGCATGTGGCGAGTTAGTTCCTTGTCAAATTGTTCAGCGTTATTATGATAATGTTGCGACAAAAATTGCAAAAGAGAATGCCCATCTTTAACAACATAGAAAAAGAGGTCTCCGACTAGTGGAGGCCTCTTTTTTTAGTGCGGGTGCTTCGCAGCTAAACGCTCAGCGCGCTGTAAAATCACGTCGTCACGATTGCGGAGCTTATGCTTATCACGAATGAAGTCTTCCGATAAGTCAGGAAGTGGCGCTGCGGCAACTTGTGCTTGTAATTTCGCATCTACAATAGAAATTGCAAAGGGCTTAAATGGCGCCTGCTGCTGTACTTGCTGCTCGATATGTGTCAGCTGCGCTAACAGCGTCGCCATATCAATGCCAGTGTAATAGCTGCTTGTCGGATGTAGGCGAAGATGACGTGATGCTTTAGCAAGAATCGTCTGTGCACCGCGGTAATTGCCACGTCGCCAGTGATACATACCAGTGGCCAGTTGGATAAAGCCGACAAGCTCATGATCGCGCACACCTGGCGCCACCTCTTTCCAGTGCTCTTCTAACACTTCATGACATTCAAAATAATCACGATTACGATTGAAATAACTTAAAAATAACACGAAAGAACGTTTGTACATTTTGCTTCCTTTCCTCTATACTTTAGATTGAATCTATTTTTTGTCAGGATGATGTGTATGTCTTACGAGGTAAAACTGGACGCTTTTGAAGGTCCTCTGGATTTATTATTACATTTAATTCACCGCTTGGAAATTGATATATATGATATACCAATGAAACAGATTACTGCTCAGTATATGGAGCATTTACGAGCGATGCAAGTACTAGAGCTAAATGAGGCAAGCGAATACTTAGTGATGGCCGCAACATTGCTTGAAATCAAAAGTAAAATGCTGCTACCGATTCATGAAGGAGAGCTTGATGATATCGAGTTAGATGTCGATGAAGTCGATCCACGTGATGAATTAGTTGCCCGCTTAGTCGAATACCGTAAATTTAAAGAGGCGGCGTTCCAGTTAAAAGAACGCGAGCAAGAGCGCGTGCAAATGTATACGCGTCCGCCAACTGATTTGTCGCAATATATGGAGGAAGAACAGTTACAGCTTGAGCTATCGGTCAATGTCTATGATATGGTAGCAGCCTTCCAAAAAATGCTGAAGCGAAAAAAAATGCGTGCACCACTCGCAACGCGTGTCGCAAAACAAGGGCTAACCGTAAAACAACAAATGCGTACCGTTATCGATGCATTGCGTACGATGCAGGGGCGCGCAGAATTTCATGAGCTTTTTCCATCAGATGACCGCGAAACGCTTGTTGTGACGTTTTTATCGCTATTAGAATTAATGAAGCGTCAAATCGTTTCGGTAGAGCAACAACAAAACTTTGAGCAATTATTTGTTCAATTACGAGAGGAAGACATCGACGATGAACAATTTGACAACATTGATGAGTAAAATAGAAAGCTTATTGTTCGTTATTGGTGAGGATGGGCTGACATTACATCAGCTTGCCCAGTTAACAGATAGTGAGCCGACGGAACTACAAGAGGCATTAAGTGAATTAAAAGCACGCTATGATCACGACGAAGCGCGTGGCATTATGTTAAAAGAACTTGCAGGTACGTATCAGCTCATTTCAAAACCGGCGAACGCAGAGGTAATTGAGAAGCTTGTGGAAAACCCACCGGCACAGAGTCTATCCCAGGCGGCACTTGAGGTATTAGCAATTGTGGCGTATAAGCAGCCGATTACACGTGTAGAAATTGAAGATTTACGCGGCGTAAAATGTGAGCGTCCACTGCATACATTGAATCAAAAGCTATTAATTCAAGAAGTGGGCCGCGTAGAAGGGACAGGTCGTGCCATTTTATACGGCACAACGACTGAGTTTTTAAACTATTTTGGCTTAAATCGCATCGAAGATTTACCACCGCTTGAAGTGGAAGAATTTGATATAGAAGAAGAGCAAGACTTATTTATGTCAAAATTCCAAGAAGCTTTTGCGCAAACAAAATAGCTTTTTTATGAAAAGTCTTGTAAAGTAGTACAAGCAATACAATACCGTCGGGAGACGATTGAGAGGATTTTTTAATAATGGAACGTTTACAAAAAGTAATTGCGCATGCAGGTATCGCATCGCGCCGTAAAGCAGAACAATTAATTTTAGATGGTCAAGTGAAGGTCAACGGTAAAGTTGTCCGTGAGCTAGGCACGAAAGTAACACCAACTGACCGAGTTGAAGTTGATAATGTGAAAATTGAACAAGAAGACAAAGTATACTTCTTATTATATAAACCACGTAATACAATCTCAGCTGTAACAGATGACCGTGGTCGTGATACAGTTGTTGATTTATTCAAACAAGTGAATGAACGTATTTTCCCAGTAGGACGTCTTGATTTCGATACGACTGGCGCGCTTATTTTAACAAATGATGGTGAATTCGCTAATGTGTTAACACATCCAAAATACAATGTGGAAAAAACATATATCGCGACAATCAATGGTTTAATTAAACGTGAAGAGATTCGTAAATTAGAGCGTGGTGTGATGCTAGAAGACGGAAAGACAGCACCAGCTAAAGTACGCGTGATTTCATCAGATGCGAAAAAAGGAAAATCAATCGTATCATTAACAATTCATGAAGGCCGTAACCGTCAAGTACGTCGTATGTTCGAGGCAGTCGGCTACCGCGTGAGCAAGTTAAAACGTGAACAATTTGGCTTCCTAACAACATATGGCTTAAACGCTGGTGACTGGCGTGAATTAACACCGCATGAAGTAAAACAACTTCGTGCACTTGCGCAAACAGGTAAAATCGGTAAATAATAAAATGAGCGGATAAAGTCGAAATGTCGATTTTATCCGCTTTTCTTCATTTTTTGTACATAATTGAACGTTATGATAGTCAGGGAGGGATAGAGGATGAAGAAAAAGCGTGCATGGATACGTGGCAGCATCATCGCGATTTTAGTGGTGGCCATTATTTATACGGTCTATAGTGCGGCAACAAAAGAGGAGCGTGCTGTACTACAAGTCGGCGATACGGCGCCGAATTTTACACTACAAGATGTTGATGGAAAGCAGCATACATTGGCAGATTATAAAGGCCAAGGTGTTGTACTTAATTTCTGGGGTACGTGGTGTGAGCCCTGTAAAAAGGAAATGCCGGCATTTGATAAACATTACCAAACGTTTAAAGATAAAGGCGTCAAGCTACTGGCTATTAATGTTGCGGAGTCAGACTATGCAGTGAAAACATTTATTAAGCAATATGGGATGACGTTTCCGGTAGCGATTGATACGTCAAAAAGTGTGTTGCGGGCGTATAATATCGACCCGCTGCCAACGACGATGCTTATTGATGAACATGGGAAAATCGTTAAAATTATTACCGGTGAAATGACCGATGAAGAGATTAAAAATAATATGAAGATGATTCAGCCGAACTAGAGGTGGAAGACATGAAGTGTGATTGTGGGCATACGAATCCGCACGGCGCACAGCTTTGTGAGCGTTGCGGAAAGCCCTTAACGACAGAGCTTGATATGCGCTATGACGGCGCAGTAATTCGTTCAAAAACGAAAAAGAAAACGCTCATCGATAAAATATGGGCGCTCTTTGCCAATGTGAAATTTGGGGTGCTGTTAATTGTGTTGACATTGATTGCGGCGTCACTCGGTACCATTTTGCCGCAAGTATTGTTTGTCGATACTTCAACGTTTGCATCTCCAAAAGAAGCCTATACCCAAACATATGGTGTCTTTGGGACGATTTATTATACGATTGGCTTTGCGGACTTATACAATTCCTGGTGGTTCCAAACGCTCGTGTTAGCGCTTGCGGCATCGATTGTCATTGCAAGTATTGACCGTGGGGTGCCATTATTTAAAGCATTGTTTAATCAGCGTGTTACAAAGCACGATAACTTTTTAAAGCGCCAGCGCTTTACGCTAAAGGTACCAAGTGAACAACTAACGCTAGAAGAAGCGGCCCGCGTATTAACAACGAAGCGCTACCGCGTTCGATTAGAGGATAACGCGCTATTAGCCGAAAAAGGCCGTTTTGCACGTTTTGGCCCGTATATTAACCATGTCGGGCTACTGATTTTTTTAAGCGGTGTTATGCTTCGCCTCGTACCAGGCTTTTATGTCGATGAGGAGCTATGGGTACGCGAAGGAGATACAACGGCGATACCAGGTGCCGCGGGGTATTTCGTGGAAAATAAAGCGTTTATATTAGAAACGTATGACGGTGAACGTGTTGAAAATGCCGTGAATTCCGTTGCGAAAAAATACGAAACGAAGGCGGTCATTTATAAAGGGGATACGCTTGCTGGTGATACTGCAAATCTTCAGGAGTTAAAGCAGGCATCCATTCAGGTCAATCATCCAGCGAAGTTTGATGGCTATGCGCTGTATCAAATGGATTATCGCCTCGATGAATTAAAAACGATGACCTTTCAATTAACGGAAAAAAAATCAGGTAAATCTCTTGGTGACGTAACGATTGATTTAGCCAATCCGCAGCAGCGCTATGCATTAAAAAATGGCGCACGTGTCGAACTTGCGGGCTATTACCCCGACTTTGATGGCTTTGATGCAGATGGTGCCCCACAAACCAAATCGCCAAACCCAAATAACCCGGCCTTTTTATTTAACATGTATACAGCCGAGACAAAGCAAGGTGAAACGAGCTTTGTGCAAATTCAAAAGACGAGCGAGCCTTTAGGGGAAACGGCGTATAAAATGGTCTTTAAATCAGCAGATACGCGGGATATTACAGGTCTTAAAGTACGTAAGGATGTGACCATGCCCATTTTAATTGTTGGGGGGATCATCTTTATGCTGGGCGTTATCATTGGCTCTTATATGAGTCATCGTCGCATTTGGATAAAGCAGACACCAGAAGCCTATTTACTCGCAGCGCATGCGAATAAAGCAGGTTATGCATTTAAAAAAGAGCTTGCCGATATAACTGAAAAATTAGCGCTGCCTTCATTTGATGACAAGCGCGAAAAGGAGGGCGATAACGATGCTTCTTAGTATTAGTAGTACATTATTATTCACAGCGTTTATTTGTTATTTAGTCGCAACATTGTTGTTTGGCGGTGCTGTTCATGGGAAGAAAGAGCAGGAGAAGCGTTCTCATTTGCGCTTTTCAAAAGCCGCCATTGTTGTAAGTATCATTGGCTTTACCGCAAATGTTGGCTATTTTGTGACGCGCTGGCTTTATACAGGGCATGCCCCTGTTAGTAATATGTTTGAATTTACGACGGCTTTTGGCATGTGTGTCGTCGGGGCCTTTTTAATTTTATATGCGTTGTACCGCGTGCCATCGCTTGGATTAATTGCCTTACCGGTTGCGATTATTATTATCGCCTATGCGAGTATGTTTCCGCGCGAGGTAGCACCGCTTATTCCGGCACTGAAAAGCTACTGGCTAACGATTCATGTGTTAACGACCGTGATTGGTGAAGCCATATTAGCGATTAGCGCCTTTAGTGGTCTGATTTATTTACTAAAGGTGATTGATGTATCCAAACGTTCGATGGAGCGCTTTTGGCTAGAATTTATCTTGTATACGCTCGTTGTTGTGATCGGTTTTGTGGCGATTACAAGCTATTTCAATGCGATAGGATACGAGGCAAGCTATACATATGTTGATAAGGAGGGCGAAAGTGCTGCGATTACGTATCACACGCCAGCGCTTATTGGCATGCATCAATACGACGCACAAACAACAGACGCATTCGAGCCACTTGTTGAAGTACCAGCATGGATTAATGCGAAAAAATTAACGACGGTCATTTGGTCATTGCTTGCTGGGACCGTTCTATATGGTGCGCTACGCATACTTTTACGCAGACGACTCGCTGCGGTATTGCAGCCGTTCGTTCAAAAAACGACATTACCCCTACTTGATGAAATAAGTTATCGCTCAGTATTAATCGGTTTTCCGGTCTTTACACTCGGCGCATTAATTTTTGCGATGATTTGGGCACAGGAAGCCTGGAGTCGTATGTGGGGATGGGACCCGAAAGAAGTATGGGCACTCATTACGTGGCTCTATTATGCCGCCTTTTTACATGTACGCCTATCGCGTGGTTGGGAAGGGAAACGCTCAGCTTGGTTAGCGGTTTTAGGCTTTGCGATTATTATGTTTAACTTAATTGCGGTTAACTTAATTATTGCAGGGCTGCATTCCTATGCCGAGTAGATGATTTTCTTTTCATTTTGAAAGGGTAATTGTACAATAGAAGTAACGCAATCTAGGAGGGATCAGCTTGGAAGAGCAAATTAGAATTTTAGTCGTGGACGATGAGGATAGAATCCGTCGTTTATTGAAAATGTATTTAGAACGAGAAGGATATGAGGTGGACGAAGGTGAAAACGGTGTGCAAGCTGTTGAAATGGCTTCAGCCCGTGATTATCATGCCATCGTGTTAGATATTATGATGCCAGAAATGAATGGCTTAGAGGCGTGTGCCGCAATCCGCGAAACACAAACAACGCCAATCGTTTTACTGACAGCTAAAGGGGAAGAAGCAAACCGTGTCGAAGGCTTTGAAACAGGCGCTGACGATTACATTGTGAAACCATTTAGCCCACGTGAAGTCGTGTTACGTATTAAAGCGATTTTACGCCGTTCTGCTACAACATCGCCAATTTCAACAACGGCTTCATCAAAAGATTTAGTCGTTTTTAAACATTTAACTATCGACCATGATGCGCACCGCGTGACAGCAGATGGTACCGAAGTAAACTTAACACCGAAAGAGTATGAGCTACTATACTTCTTAGCGAAAGCACCGGACAAGGTATTTGACCGTGAGCAACTGTTAAAAGAAGTATGGCATTATGATTTCTTCGGCGATCTTCGTACAGTAGATACGCATGTGAAACGTTTACGCGAGAAATTAAATCGCGTATCTGAAAGTGCAGCGAAGATGATTGTTACAGTATGGGGCGTTGGCTACAAATTTGAGGTTGTAGATGAAGATTAACGTTTGGAATAGTATTGTCGGGAAGCTATGGGGAACCATATTGCTTCTCGTTTCATTTGTACTGTTTGTTTTTACAGTACTGATGCTTGAATTTCTAAACAACTACCATACACAGCAAGCTGAAAAAAACTTAAAGCAAGAGGCGGCCGTCGTCGCGCGTATTATGGACGACCACCACTATTCCGTAAAAGAAACAAAAAGTATTTTATCGGATATTATTAGTGACGAAACGAATGCACTCGTTGCTGAAAAACAAGGTGATGTCGTCATTTCACTACAGTCTGGTGAAAATCGACAAGCCATTCGAGATGAAATTACACAGTCGGCGAAGTTAAATAAGGCATTTACATCAAAGACACCGGTTATTAAAGAAATGATGCTGCCATCGTCGACTGAAAAAAATAAAAAAGAATCGTATATTGTGATGGCGTATCCAATTGAAACGACATCGGCTGAGCATGGCGTCATTTATATTTATCAAAGTCCAGATGCCATTCACCGTACGACCGAGCAGACGACAAAAATTGTTTTCTTAGCAGCGGCGATTGCGCTCGTTTTGACGACGCTATTTACGTTCTTCCTATCATCGCGTATTACACGTCCGCTACGAAAAATGCGTGAAGCGGCGTTTGATTTAGCGAAGGGGAAATTTGATACGAAGGTGCCCGTTTTTCAAAACGATGAGATTGGGCAGCTTGGCACAGCCTTTAACCAAATGGGTCGTCAGCTAAAACATCATGTTGAAGTCATTAATCAGGAGAAAGAACAACTCTCAAGTATTTTGACGTCAATGACCGATGCGGTAATTACGTTTAATAAGGACCGTACTGTGTTATTAAGCAATCCACCAGCGGAGCTATTGCTACAAGATTGGTTCCTAAATAAAGGCAGCGATAGTGAAAAGCCACTACCAATTGAAATCTATCATATGCTTGACCATGTGCTTGAGCTTGAGGAGCAGTTAGAAGAGGAGCTTGAAATTGATAGCGTGTATTACATCATTTCAATTAGTCCTCTTTATAGTGCGAGCAATAAGGTACGCGGCGCGGTAGCGGTTATTCGTGATCAAACGGAAGAGCATCGCCTTGAAAAACTGCGTTCCGATTTTATTGCCAATGTATCGCATGAGCTACGAACGCCGATTTCGATGTTACAAGGCTATGCAGAGGCAATCGTTGATGACATCGTGCAAGATGAGCAAGAGCAAAAGGAAATCATCCGTATTATTTACGATGAATCACAGCGCATGGGCCGTCTTGTAAATGATTTACTGGACTTAGCACGTATGGAATCAGGGAATATTACATTATATGAAGATGTTTTCCCAATTAATCCAACCTTTGAGCGTATTACGCAAAAATTTGTGCAGCGTGGTCGTGAAAAAAATATTGATGTATCGTTTGAATCTGCGTTTACGAATGAGGCGACGCTACTTGTCGACCAAGACCGCATTGAGCAGGTGCTGACGAATTTAATCGATAATGCTATTCGCCACACGCCAAATGGTGGGCATGTGAAGGTGCTTGTTGACCAACAAGTGAATTTTGCGCGTATTCGCGTGCAAGATGACGGGGCAGGAATTCCAAAAGAGGACTTACCGTATGTCTTTGAGCGCTTTTATAAGGCGGATAAAGCACGTACACGCGGCAAGGCGGGCACAGGACTTGGGCTTGCCATTGCGCGTAATATTGTCGAAGCACATAAAGGTCGTATTTTAGTTGAAAGTACGGTCGATGTAGGCACGACATTTATATTCTATTTACCATTAGAGCAAATATAAAAACACGAGTAGCGACAAAATCGCTACCCGTGTTTTTTTATAATTTTTTTTAAAATGCTCAGAGCCAGTCTGTGGGAAATGTCGCCGTACATACACTTCCTTAAAGCCGAGCCAGCGCTTCCGCTTCTACTAAAAGCGTTTTACCATATCCTTTTTTGCGGTAATATTCATCAACGATTAAATAAACAATTAGCATCCACTGACCGAAAATCTCGCCCGCAAGCCCGGCAATGAGCTGTTCGTTGTCGCAAATCGTAATTGTAAAGTCACGCTGCGTGCCTCGGTCGAGATAGCATCATTATGTGCGCGCGGTTTTTGGTGAATGTTCTCGCACATCGTGTCATTTCTTTTGATTGAAATAAACGGGTTTATTCAATTACCTCGCGCAAGGTATACCCAAAAGTTTAAGTCTTAAAAAAAAATATCTCGAATTTAAAGTAGTTGCACTTTACAAATTCCAAGTTGTTATGTATGATAAAAGTGTAAAAAATAATAATATGATTCATCTTCGGGGCAGGGTGTAATTCCCGACCGGCGGTAAATAAACAGTATTGTTTAAAGCCCGCGAGCCGTAAAACGCTGATTCAGTGAGACTCTGGAGCCGACAGTATAGTCTGGATGGGAGAAGGTGAAGGTACAGCACTTAAACGAGCAATTTTGCTCATTAGGTCGCTTATTTGACGATGCCTTATTCTCCCTTATGTTGCGACTGCACATAAGGGTTTTCTTTTATAAATGGCAACTACAAGTAAGTAAGCTGCATCTTTCCTTTTTGTGAAGTGAATCGCACAAAAGGAGTGCTTTGACAAATGAAAAACACGAAATTACAAAAAATGACAGCTGTTGGGATGCTGTCAGCAATCGCAGCATTACTCATGCTGTTCCAATTCCCACTACCACCGTTTCCAGCCTTTTTGCAAATTGATTTTAGTGACGTGCCAGCATTGCTTGCAACCGTTACATTAGGACCCGTAGCCGGTATTGGCGTTGCGTTCTTTAAAAATGTCATCAATTGGTTTATGCAAGGAAGCCCAACAGGTGTACCAGTCGGACATATCGCAAACTTTGTAACAACGTTATTATTCATCATGCCAGTGTACTTCATCCAACGTCGTATGAAATCGAGAAAAGGTTTAACATTCGGTTTAGTGACAGGAACAGTAACAATGGCAGTAGGCATGAGCTTACTAAATTACTTCGTATTTATGCCGATGTACAACTATTTCCTAAACATGCCTGTTGATACAGGTGCTGTTTTAGTGAAATCAATCGCAATTGGGATTTTACCATTTAATATTTTAAAAGGTGTTATCCTAACGGTTGTTGTCATGGTGTTATTTAAAGTGTTACACACATGGATTGAAAAACAACAACGTTTGCACTTAAGTAAATAATCAAAAAGAGAGTCGTTACTACGGCTCTCTTTTTTACATAATGGGGGAATTCGCTTGGTAACCGGTATACGCTATAGTTTACTAATGGGACTTATTCTTTTTATTGTTGTCGATGTGTTTTTAGAAAAAATGCTTATTACTCAATCGATTGAATGGATCGTCTTTGTTGTGCTGCTCTTTTTAGCAGTAGAGGCATGGATAAAGCATTATCGTTTCATTACCATTGCCTTCATGGTATTAGCGCTAGCGCTTTTCTTTTTAAAATTAGTGTAACGAAAAAAGAGGCTGGGACAAAATACGTCATTTTCCTTTTTTAGCGTTCGCAACGAAAAACCGGAACCGCGCTACCGCGCAATTCCGGTTTTTCTTATGCTCATATGAACGGTCGTTTGTATACGTATGTCAAAGCCTCTTTTGTATTAAACCGTTTTCGTTTCAAGCAAACGGATTTTTACTAAGCGTTCACGTACAATCGAGCCAACCCAGCCTGCAATAACGGCTTTTAGTAAGCCTACAATGATAAATGGTACCGTGCCTGACAGTACGGCTTTCATCCATGTTAAATCTGCCAGTACTTTTAGCCAAGCTGTCCCAAAGGCGAGTGTAATAACCATACCTAAAATATTAGCGATAATGGCCTGCGCTTTTGAATAGCCAAACTTTTTAAAGTAAAGTCCCATCGCCAGTGCTTGCACGATAAAGCCAGCAATATAGCCACCTGTTGGCCCTAAAATAATGCCAATGCCTCCAGTCATACCGCTAAAGACCGGCAAGCCGATAGCGCCAAGTAATATGTATAACACAACAGATAATGTGCCATAGCGTAGGCCTAGAATCGTTACCGCTAATCCAACGGCTAATGTTTGGCCGGTAATCGGAATTAGTGGTAACGGAATCGTTAGCTGGGCGAAAATCGCAATAATGGCGGCAAATAGTGCGGAAACAATCCACATTTTTAATTTATGATGTTGCATAAACGACACCCCTTCGTTTGGAATGACTTTATCATAGCGAAAGAGAACATTTTAGTCAACCCGTTTTTATTATAGGTTTACTAAAAAAGAGTTCAACTACGATGTAGTTGAACTCTTTTTTTAAGATGGCTGCTGTTTATCGAAATAATCAAAAATAAATTGTTGGAACGCTTTTGCCGCAGGGGACAAATAACGCCCCTCAGACCAAGCCATACCGATAATTCGCTCAGCATTCATGCCTGTAATATGAAGCTTTGAAATGCCTTTTTGGTTAATTTCAAGGCCATCCGGTAAAATCGAAACGCCAAGACCTGCAATAACAAAGCCGGCAACTGTCGATACTTCATCGCCCTCAAATGTAATATGCGGCTGAAACTTTGCTTGCTCAAATAAATGATCTGCTTGTAGGCGTAAGGCATAGCCAGGTTTCATTAAAATAAAGGATTCATTTGCAAGCTCGTGAATTGTAATGCTTGAACGCTTGGATAATGGATGGTCGCTTGGGACGATGGCGAATAATTCATCGCGCCATAATTCGGTCCAGTGAATTGGTTTTGGCACGTCCATTTTCGCCATTAAGCATAAATCTAAATCACCTGATAATAAATGCTTCAATTGTAAATGTGTATAGTTTTGCTTCAATGAAAAATGAATGTCTGGATGCTTCGTTCTGAAAAGACGAATTAAATCCGGCACAATATTTGTCCCGAGTGTGTGTAAGAAGCCAAGAGAAATTTCGCCATGATTTGGATCGACTAATTGTTGTAGTTCCTTTAAGCCTAATTGATATTCATTTAAAATACGTTCTACACGATGCTCAAATAGCTCCCCGTAGCGATTTAAATGAATCGAGCGTCCTTGTCGTTCAAATAGTGGGACGCCAAGCTCATCCTCTAATCTCGCAATCGAGCGACTAAGCGCAGGTTGTGAGATTGATAACTTCTCAGCCGCTTTTGTCATATGCTGAATTTTTGCGAGCATTTGAAAATACTCAAGTTGTTGCCATTCCACCAAATTACCCCCATGTGAAGCATGTCATTACCTTCATAATATGGAAACTGTGCAGATAAATCAAGCTTTCATAAATGTAATAGTACGTGCGCTCGAATCATAAAGCACCCATTCGCGGTTATCGACAACAGAACCAACATTAATACCGTATTTCTTCTTTTCTAGTAGAATCGGCTCGCCAAATGTAAAAGATTGTGGCTTCTTTTTACGATATAGTACAGAGTCGTGACTATGGCCAAAAAAGACGAGCGTATCGTCTGGTAAATGCGTTGTGAGCGGCTGCCAATCTGCTGACCATTCGAATTGATGCCCATGAATGAGACGAGCGCCATCGATAGGCATGACAAGCGGTAAATGATTATATAAAGAAAGTCCGGTCGCGCGCATAATACGTTCTTCCTGATTGCCACGAATTGAGGGAAATGTCAGCATTGATTCAAACTGTGTCGAATTCTCCTGTGCGTCAGTCAGTGGCAGTGGTGCTGTTAATGTCGCTACTTTTTTCTTGCCGATTTTGCATTCGTATAAATCGCCCATACCAATAATGGTCGGTGTATCAGGAATCGTTTGAATTTGGTGGAAAACAGCTTGTAAATCGTCGATACTCGAATGAATATCACCAATTAGGGCATATTTCATGTAAAAAGACCTCGCTTTTAAAAAATAGTAATCAAATTGTATCATAACGGCTACTTTAAAGAGCTAGTTTTGTATGTCATTTATGCTATGATAAACGATAGATAGGGGTTGTGAATGATGAAAAAGACACGAACAATGGCCGTCGTATTGACAGCGGTTTTAGCGACAACCTCGCTCTATCCAGTAGCGAGTGACGCCAAAACGTCGACACAATTAACAGCCGATAAAAAAGAAATTGATGCACAAATTAAAGCGTTAGAACAAGAAATGACGACGATGACACAACAATTCGATACATATGTCGCGCAGTATGACGCATTGCAAGAAGAATTACTTGATTCAGAGGCGGATATTGCGGTGACGAAAGAAGAGTTAAGTGACCGCCAACAAATTATTGCCAAGCGTATGAAAGCGTATCAAGCACAGGATTCGACCTTTAGTCCATACGTAGAAGCCTTTCTTGGCGCCGATAGCTTTACAGACCTTGTGACACGTACATTGTCCGTAAAAAAAATTATTGATGCCGATGAATCGATGCGTATAGAACAGCATGCACAATCATCAACCTTTAAAAAACAGCATACCGCATTAGTAAAAAAAGAGAAAGAACTTGAGCAGCAATTTCAAATGATGCAACAGCAATACGAGGAAATGACGGTGAAGCGTGCGGAAAATAAGGCAGCATCACTAGCTTTAAAAGAAAAAATTGCGACAAAAAAAGAAAAAGAAAAGCTGGCGAAAAAGCAAAAAAAAGCCGCAAAACAAGCGGCAAAATTAAAGCAAATGCAACAGCAACAGCAGGAAGCGATTGAAAAAGCGCAAGCGGAAGCAGCAGCACAGGCAGCACAAGAAAAAGCGCAAGCAGAGGCTGCCACAGCGGCACAGCAACAAGCGCGTACGGTAACAACTGACAATACGGACGTAGCGACTGCGACGGACACAACGGAAACTGCAGATGCGACAAAGACAACAGATACAAAAGCGGCTGCAGACACAACAATCAATACAGCAACAGTTTCCACTGAAGGCGGCAATGCTGGTAATACGAATTTTGGCGCCAAAACAACCGATGCCGATCAGCAAACGCCAACAGTTGAAGGCAGTGCAACGGCAAAGGGGATTATTGCAGAGGCGAGTAAATATATGGGTACAGCGTATGTTTGGGGCGGAAATAAGCCATCCACAGGCTTTGACTGCTCGGGCTTAACGAGCTGGTCCTTTAAAGAAAACGGCGTTACGATTCCACGTACGGCTGCACAACAATATGCTGCTTCGACAAAAATTAGCGCATCTGAAGCGAAGGCTGGTGATTTAGTATTCTTTAGCTATGGTAAAGGTGTCGCACATGTCGGGATTTATTTAGGCGATGGGCGGATGCTAAACTCGCAAAATCGTGGTGTTACAATTGATAAATTGGCTGGGCACTGGAGTCAATATATTGTTGGCTATGGTCGATTTGCTGGGGTGAATTAACATGAAAAAAGATGGAATGTATGCAAACGTGTACGTTTCATCTTTTTTTTGATTGAAAGTCAG
This sequence comes from Candidatus Kurthia intestinigallinarum, assembly GCF_003991225.1. Lineage (GTDB taxonomy): Bacteria > Bacillota > Bacilli > Bacillales_A > Planococcaceae > Kurthia > Kurthia populi. The sequence goes on along the minus strand of NZ_JTFC01000031.1, from coordinate 231,808 downwards.
TTATTCCTAGCGTACGATGAAGAAAGGATTTTTACTAAGGAGGGATACTGTGAGAGGATTTAATCCACTAATTTGGCTTGTGTTATCGAATTTATTAATCGTTTTTTTAGGTATTGGCTTAATTGTACCGGTCATGCCGACGTTAATGAATGAAATGGGCTTGAGCGGCGCTACAATGGGCTATTTAATGTCCGCATTTTCGATCACACAATTAATCTTTTCACCACTTGCGGGGCGCTGGATTGATCGCTATGGACGTAAGAAATTAATCGTTATCGGCATGATTATTTTTGGCTTCTCAGAATTGCTGTTTGCCGTCGGAACACATGTTGGTGTGTTATATGCGGCACGATTTATTGGCGGAATCAGTGCAGCTTTTATTATGCCTGCAGTTACCGCCTATGTTGCGGACATTACGACGATTGAACAGCGCTCAAAAGCAATGGGACTCGTTTCAGCTGTCATTAATACCGGTTTTATTTTAGGGCCAGGCATTGGCGGGTTCCTAGCGCAAATTGATACACGCATGCCATTTTATGTAGCCGCGGCACTTGGTTTTGTCGGGGCAGTAGGTTCCTTATTCGCCTTAAAGGAAAGCAATTATGTGGCAAGTGAAAAACAAGCGAATGGCAATACACAGCAATGGAAAAAACTTTTATTACCATCCTTTGCAATTCCCTTTATTGTTATTTTTATTTCCTCATTTGGCCTCGCAACCTATGAAACCGTGTACGGATTATTTTTAGATCATCAACTAAATTACTCAGCCGGAGATATTGCGACATTGCTAACCGTAAGTGGGATTGTCGGAGCGGTATTCCAGCTATTTTTATTTGATGGCTTAACACGTAAAATGGGCGAAATCAATTTGATTCGTGTCAGCATGCTTATTGCAGCGCTCTTTATGATTTTTATGATTAAATCCAATTCCTATGCGGTCATTTTCTTCGTTACAATTGTTGTATTTTTAACATTTGATTTAATTCGTCCAGCACTGACGACGTATTTATCTAAAATTGCTGGTAATGAACAAGGCTTTGTTGGTGGCATGAACTCCATGTTTACGAGTATCGGTAATATTGCGGGACCTGCTATAGCCGGCATTTTATTTGATATGGAAGTACATTTACCGTATTATTTTGCGATGATTGTGCTAGGTCTAAGCTTTATCATTACACTTGCATGGAAAAAACCAAAAGAGCTATAACATTCAAAAAGCCGGAATTGTCATGACGATTCCGGCTTTTTGAATGTTAATATACGAATTGTTCATGAAACTGCTTATGCCAAATTTGCAATGCTTCAAGCGGCAAGGGCTTTGAATAGTAGTAGCCTTGAATAATGGGGTTTTCACAATTTTTCAGTAAATAATTAATTTGTTCATTCATCTCCACACCCTCGATAATCAAATGAACATTTAATGACTCCGCAAGCTGAATCATCGATTGTAAAATCAATGTGTCTTTTTCACATGTAGGTACATCATCAATAAAGGCTTTATCGATTTTTAACGTTGTAATTGGAATACGTTTTAAATAAGCGAGAGATGACACCCCTGTACCAAAATCATCGAGTGCCACTGAAAAGCCAAGCGTGCGATACATTGTTACGATATCTTCAGCTTTATCGATTTCACGAATGAAACTCGTTTCCGTAATTTCAAGCTCGATTTGCACAGGTGGAATATTGTAAAGTGCTGTCATCGTCAAAAGCGTTTCTTTTAGACGCGGTGATGTTAAGTACGGTCCGGGAATGTTAATGGCAACTTGTTGAGGAATGAACTGTTCCGTGACAGGCTGACTTAACATACGACAAACTTCTTCAATAATCCAATCGGTCAAATAAAATAGTTTATGATTAGCTTCTAAAATCGGTAAGAAAATAGTCGGCGCTAGCATGCCATAAACAGGATGCTGCCAACGAATTAATGCCTCAACACCAATAATTTGATTCGTTTTGGCTAATACTTTTGGTTGGTAGACAAGGAAGATTTCGTTATTTTTCAGTGCGTCATCTAAACCTTCTACTAGCTGCGTCGTAAAATTACGCGTATGCAATCGATGGTCATAATTGACGATGTGGAAATTTTTATGTGACGTGGTTGGATGCTCCATGGCAGCTTGCACATTTAAAAACATCCGCTCATAAGACTCATTATGCTCGTTTAGTGCAATGGTTGCGGTACCCGTAATTTTAAACTCATGTTTACCAAGGAATAGAGGCTTTTGCAAACGACGTTGAATGACTTCTAAATGTTGTTTTAATTCAATGGCTGCCTGATGATCCTTCGCGATAAAAATAAAGGATTGATCATCGATACGGTATAGCTTCGTATAAGGTGGCATATTATCCTTTAATTTTTTTGAAATTAATAGTAAGAGCTCATCTTCTAATTCGTAATTAAATTCATGATGGAAGCTTAATAAATTCGGGAATTTGATAAGTGCAATGGCATAAATTATGCCATTTGCCTTTTACTTTTTTTAAGAAATGGCGCCGATTTGGCAAATGCGTCAGCGTATCAAAATAAATGAAACGACGCTCCAAATTACGGTCGACAATACTTGCTGCTAATAATAAAGAAAAAATAATCGTTAAGCTGGCAATAATGGCGATAATCATAAATTGCATATCTTGTGTGTGTGATATCACATTCATTGGCTCAGATGATGTACGTACGAAATGGACGCTTGCCATACCGATGTAATGTGCCGCCGATGTTGCACAGCCTAGCAAAAGAGCGGTTATAAATTTTGAAACCATACTAGATAAAGGTTTTTTTAGCTACATTATGTAAAATAAAGATGGCTAAAATTGAAATTCCTCCAGCTGCTATAACTGATAGAATCACAAGCCATAATGTGTACTGCATGATTACAGGATGTGTAGGTGTAATCGCTGCCATTCCAAGGTAATGCATGGCGATAATGCCAAGGCCCATAAAAAAGCCGCCCATAAGCAACATACGCGTGTTTGTTCGTGGCTGATTCGCTACATAAAAAGCTAAAAACGATGCAATAAATGCAGGAATCATTGATGCAATTGTTAGCGGATAGTTATGATGAATCGTAATCGGTAATTGTAAAGCGGTCATACCGATAAAATGCATGGCCCAAATGCCGAGCCCCATCGCGATACTTGCCATGATGAGCCAGGCAGTAGGATTAATTAAGCTATTCTTCCCAAGCCGTTGACTAAGTGACACAGCGGTATAAGAGGCGATGCAGGATGTTAAAATTGATAGTAAAACGATCAGAATCGCATAGTGTTGCTGGATTTCTACTAATGCGTTATTCGCATGAAACCACAAGTTGATCGTCTCCATTCTTTCCATAAGTTCAAATTTATCTTTTCTTAAATATCCTCTTTTTAGTAAAATACTCCCTTTTGACAGAAAAAAATAAAGTTTAAAAAAACGAATAATTTAGAATTTTAAGTGATTTTTTTCCTAAATGATGTATAGGAACAGTATATAACCAAAATGATTCGGTTTACATACATTGCATTAAAAAAATATATTGCGAAAACAGAAAAAACAACCAATAAATGGTATTAAATATAATTAAAGGTATAGAAGAAAAGTATTGCCTTTTTATGCAAGTTCCTTATAAAATAGTGGAAAATAGTTTTTTTATCAAAACACAGAAAGGAGAGAATATGCATTGAAAAGAGAATTATTGCGTGTAAGTGAGCTTGAAACGACTTTTTTTACGGATGATGGACCAGTGCAAGCTGTTGATGGCGTATCATTTTCTCTCTATGAGGGGGAGATTCTAGGCGTTGTTGGAGAATCTGGCTGTGGGAAAAGTGTCACATCTTTATCGATTATGGGACTAATTCCATCGCCACCTGGTAAAATAACAGGCGGTGAAATTGTATACAAGGACCAAGATTTAACAACATTTTCTCAAAAAGAATTCCGAAAAATTCGCGGGAAAGATATCGCGATGATTTTTCAAGAGCCGATGACATCACTGAATCCATTATTTACAATTGGCAGTCAGCTTACCGAAGCCATTTCCATTCACAATAAAGAGTGGTCGAAAAAGCAAATTCGTGCGCGTGCCATTGAGATGATGAAACTTGTTGGACTACCGCGAGCAGAAGAATTATTTAAAGATTATCCACATCAATTATCAGGTGGTATGCGGCAACGTGTCATGATTGCGATGGCACTTGTGTGTGACCCGGCGATTTTAATTGCAGATGAACCAACAACAGCGCTTGATGTAACGATTCAAGCGCAAATTTTAGCGTTGATGAAAGATTTAAACCGTCGTTTGAATACAGCCGTCATGATGATTACGCATGACCTCGGTGTCGTAGCGGAAACATGCGAGCGTGTGGTCGTGATGTACGGTGGCAAAATTGTCGAAGAAGGACTTGTCGATGAGATTTTTAAAAATCCACAACATCCGTACACAAAAGGTTTAATTCAATCGATTCCAGATATGCGCTATAAAAAGCAACGTCTTTATGCGATTCCAGGGAATGTACCAAAACCAGGTTCTGTGACGCAGGGTTGTCGATTTGCGGAGCGCTGTGAGTTTGCTTTTGAGCGCTGCCGTTTAGAAGAGCCCATGTTATACGTCGTGTCGCCAGAGCATAAATCACGCTGCTTTTTAACGGAGGAGGTGGTAGCGGATGAACGAGCCGTTATTGAAAGTTGAAGGATTAAAAAAGTATTTTCCGGTTCAGGCAGGGGTTATTACACATACAGTTGGGCATGTAAAGGCTGTTGATGATGTGTCCTTTGAAGTATATGAAGGTGAAACGCTTGGTATTGTCGGCGAATCAGGATGCGGGAAATCAACGACCGGACGTATGTTAATGCGTTTATTAGAGCCGACAGAAGGCAATATTACTTTTTCAGGGCATAAAATTTCAGAATTATCTAACAAAGAACTACGTGCAGTGCGGCGTGACATTCAAATGGTATTCCAGGACCCGTATGCGTCGCTTAATCCACGTCATACGATTGGCAAGATTTTAGAGGAGCCACTTATTGTCCATGGTATTGGCAATGCGAAGGAGCGCAAAGAACGTGTGATGTCACTTCTCAATATTGTTGGGCTAAGTGATTTTCACGCCAAGCGCTACCCACACCAATTCTCAGGTGGGCAACGTCAGCGCGTCGGTATTGCACGGGCGCTAATGACAAATCCAAAGCTTGTTATCGCCGATGAACCTGTATCGGCACTCGATGTATCTGTGCAGGCGCAAGTGTTAAATCTGATGCAAGATTTACAGCGGGAGTTTAAGCTGACGTATATTTTTATCGCTCATGATTTAGGTGTTGTGCGTCATATTAGCAATCGTGTCGGTGTGATGTATTTAGGGCATATTGTCGAGCTAGCTGATAGTGAAAGTTTATATGAGGAGCCACTTCATCCGTATACACAGGCACTTCTTTCTGCTGTGCCGATTCCGGACCCGGATTTTAAACGAGAGGCAGAGCTCATTAAAGGCGATATCCCAAGTCCATCCAATCCGCCAAGCGGCTGCACATTCCATACGCGCTGTCCGCATAAAATGGCTGTTTGTTCACAGCAAGTACCCGTCTTTAATGAAATCAAACCAGGTCATTCTGTGGCGTGCCATCTTTATGATGAAGCACATCGCAATGATATAAAACAATCGAATTAAGGGGGATTTTTATGAAGAAAAAAAGTTTACTCGTTGTATTAGTCGCGATGCTTGTTTCAATCGTATTAGCTGCATGTGGCGGCTCTGGTGAAAAATCATCAGATGGTGATTCAAACAAAGGCGACAGTGAGGGCGGCGGCACATTGATCTTTGGTCGTGGCGGCGACTCTGTGTCACTTGACCCAATTACGGTAACAGATGGGGAATCATTCGCCGTAACACAAAATATTTTTGAAACGCTTATCCGCTTTGGTGAGCAAGATACAACACTGCAACCAGGCTTAGCAAAAGAGTGGAAAGTATCAGATGATGGGTTAGAGTACACATTCACATTACAAGAAGGTGTGAAATTCCATGACGGTACCGACTTCAATGCCGATGCAGTGGTGAAAAACTTTGAACGCTGGATGACAGGTGATGCAGAAAAATTTCCTTACTTCCAATCAATGTTTGGTGGCTTTGAAGGTGAAGATGCAGCTGTTATTAAAGAAGTAAAAGCAGATGGCGACACAACAGTCGTAGTTACATTAAATAATCCACAAGCACCATTTCTTAAAAACTTAGCGATGAGCCCATTCGGCATGGCATCACCAACAGCATTCGATAAAGAAGGCGACAAATTTGGTGATAATCCAGTTGGTACGGGTCCGTTCAAATTCGTATCATGGAAACGTAATGATAGCGTAACGGTTGAGAAAAATGCAGATTACTGGAAAGAAGGCTTACCAAAAGTAGATAAAGTCGTCTTCAAATCAATTCCAGATAACTCAACACGTTTAAATGCGTTAAAAACAGGTGAAATCGATTTAGCGACAGGCATTAGCCCGTCAGATTCAGCAAGCATTGAAGCAGATAGCAACTTACAATTAATCGAACGTCCATCATTAAATGTTGGTTACTTAGGTATGACGGTAACACGTAAGCCATTTGATGATAAACGTGTACGTCAAGCTGTAAACTACGCAATTGATAAAGAAGCGCTTGTGAAGGCATTCTACGAAGGCAAAGCAGATGTTGCATCAAACCCAATGCCACCAGCAGTATCAGGCTTTAACAAAGACATTTCAGCATACCCATACGATCCAGAAAAAGCGAAAGCATTATTAAAAGAAGCGGGCTATGATGGCAAAGAAATCGAATTATGGGCAATGCCAGTACCACGTCCATACATGCCAGATGGTCAAAAAATTGCAGAAGCAATCCAAAAGAACTTAGATGATGTTGGCATCAAGTCAAAAATCGTAACGTATGAGTGGGCTACGTATCTTGATAAAGCAGCAAAAGGAGAAGCAGATGCATTCCTATTAGGTTGGACAGGGGATAACGGCGATGCGGATAACTTCCTGTACACATTATTAGATGAATCAAATATCGGTAGCAATAACTACACGTACTTCAAAAACTCAGAAACACATAAATTATTATTAAAAGCACAAAAAGAAACAGATGAAGACAAACGTAATGCATTGTACGAAAAAGCGCAAAAAATCATTCATGAGGAAGCGCCTTGGGTACCACTTGCTTATTCAACACCAATTTTAGCAGGTAAGAGCACAATCAAAAACTTCAAGCCGCATCCAACGGGCTCAGATATTTTTGACACAATTGAAGTGAATTAATCCTTAGGGGGTGTCCTACAGTGCCGGCCTTTACAGTGAGTTGATGCCTTGCATCGAACAGCTTGTAAATGCATCGCGTAAGGCATCCTCTTTCAAATGAGAGAGGTGACGGCCAATGTTGAGTTATATCGGAAGACGCTTATTGCAATTAATTCCTGTCCTTTTAGGGATGACGTTTATCGTCTTTCTAATTATTCGAGCAATACCCGGAGATCCGGCACAAGTTATTTTAGGCCAGCAAGCGACAGCAGAAGCGGTCAAGGCGTTACGTGAAAGTTTAGGTTTAGATAACCCATGGTACGTGCAATATTTCCAGTATTTAGGTGAGCTATTACGCGGTGACTTAGGTACATCAATGCGAACACGCGAAGCCATTTCAACAGAGATTTGGCCGTATTTAGCGGCGACGATTGAGCTAGCATTTTGTGCAATGGTATTAGCAATCGTTATTGGCGTGAATGCGGGCATTATTTCCGCGTGGTTCCAAAATTCATGGTTCGATTATGCAGCGATGATTTTAGCATTAATCGGTGTATCGATGCCCATCTTCTGGTTAGGGCTAATGTTCCAGTGGGGCTTTTCCATTCAGCTCGACTGGCTCCCAACATCTGGGCGTGAAGATGCGCGGAATCCCGTTGAGCCGATTACGCATTTGTATTTAATTGATACGCTCGTCCAGGGGCGCTTTGATCAATTCGGCGATGTCGTGAAGCATTTAATTTTACCGGCACTGGCGCTTGCGACGATTCCAATGGCCATTATTGCGCGAATGACACGCTCAAGTATGCTTGAAGTAATGCGTGCGGATTATATTCGTACGGCACGTGCAAAAGGTCAAAAAACATTTTTAGTCGTGTATAAGCATGCATTGAAAAATGCCATTATTCCGGTATTAACGGTCATCGGACTACAAACGGGTTTACTATTAGGGGGCGCCATTTTAACGGAAACAATCTTTAGTTGGCCGGGCGTTGGACGTTATATTTACGATGCAATTGGCTTCCGTGATTACCCAGTAATTCAGGCTGGTATTTTAATTATTGCGTTCTTGTTTATTTTAATTAATTTAATTGTCGATATTTTATACAGCTTTGTTGATAAGCGGATTAAATATAACTAGGAGGGATTTCAATGGCTACACAGCAAACACTTTCTACCGTAAAAGCAAAAGAAGCAGGGCCGTGGCTTAATGCATGGCGTAGCTTTAAGAAAAGCAAAGTATCCCTCATCGGTGCAGGGATTGTACTCGTGTTTATTATTTTAGCCATTTTGGCACCGCTTATTGCGCCACAAGGCATTAATGAACAAAATTTAACACAGCGCTTGCAGCCACCGTCTGGCACACACTGGTTTGGTACCGATGATTTTGGCCGCGATATTTTCTCACGTGTTTTGTACGGTGCACGGATTTCATTATGGGTCGGCTTCTTCTCAGTGATTGGCTCGATTGTTGTCGGGAGCTTACTCGGTATTTTAGCGGGCTACTATGGCCGCTGGGTCGATACGATTATTTCACGTATTTTTGATATTATGCTGGCGTTCCCAAGTATTTTACTAGCGATTTCAATCGTGGCGGTACTTGGCCCATCACTTCAAAATGCGTTAATTGCCATTGCCATCGTTAATATTCCGAACTTTGGGCGCTTGATTCGCTCTAAAGTGCTGAGTATAAAGCAAGAGGAATACATTACATCAGCAAAAGCGATTGGTATGAAAGATGCGCGAATTTTATTTAAGCATATATTGCCAAATTCGATGGCACCTGTTATCGTGCAAGGGACACTTGCTGTAGCGACAGCGATTATTGAAGCAGCGGCACTTGGCTTCTTAGGCTTAGGTGCACAAGCGCCAACTCCTGAGTGGGGAAAAATGCTTGCGGATGCGCGCGTTTATTTAGTGAATGCCCCGTGGACGATGATTTTCCCGGGTATTGCGATTATGTTAACGGTACTTGGCTTTAACTTAATGGGTGATGGGTTACGCGATGCACTCGATCCGAAAATGAAAAACTAAAAAATCGTGACTGATAAATTCTCAACAAAAAAAAGGAATCGCCAACGCGCGATTCCTTCTTTTTTATGTTTATAAAGAACTTAAATACCTAAAATACTATAGCCAGCATCGACGTGAATCACTTCACCTGTCACACCAGTTGATAAGGCACTTAGCATGACGACAGACATATTTGCCACTTCTTGTGGTGTAATGTTACGACGTAATGGCGCAGCTTCTTCAATTTTATTTAAAATCTTGTTAAATGAAGGGACGCCTTTTGCTGCTAATGTTTTAATGGCGCCAGCTGAAATGGCGTTGACACGAATATTGTCTTGGCCAATATCACTTGCAAGATAGCGTACGTTTGCTTCTAATGCGGCTTTCGCAACACCCATGACATTGTAACCGTCTAATACGCGCTCAGCTCCAAGATAGCTCATCGTAATAATTGAGCCACCTTCTGTCATATAAGGGCGTACAAGTTGTGCGGCTTTAATTAATGAATAGGCGCTTGTATCTTGTGCAAAGGCATAGCCATCACGAGATGTTTCAACAAAGCGATTTTTTAAATCTTCTGCATGCGCGAATGCGACAGAGTGCACAAGTCCTTGAATCGTGCCGTATTTTTCACCAATGCTTGTGAACGCTTCTGTCATGCTATCGTCACTATTTACATCACATTGTACGATTGAGTAGCGGCTGTCATCATAATCAGCTAAAAGCTTTGTTAGTTTTGAAAGAGAACGTTCTTTACGATATGTGAAAATAATATGTGCTTCTGCATCAAATAAGGCTTTTGAAATATGCCATGCAATGCTACGGTCATTGGCAACACCCATAACGATTACGTTTTTATCTTTTAATTGTAAAATGTCCATAATGGCCTCCTGTATGTAACTTACTGTTAGTACCTGATACTAATATAGCATAAAAAAAAACGCCCTACAACCAATTTGTAGGGCGGAAAGATTATTCGTATTTTAACGCGTCACCGTCGAACGTTTCGTCTGCCACTTTGATTGAATCAGTTGGGCAGCCTTCAAAAGCGTCCTCCATATCTTCCATTAAGTCTTCTGGAATCTCAACAGTACCTGTGTTATCATCAAGAATAACAAATGCGATACCTTCGTCGTCGTAGTCATAGATATCTGGTGCAGCAGCGCCACAAGCGCCACAAGCGATGCAAGTATCTTTATCGACGATTGTAAATTTAGCCATCTCTAAATCTCTCCTTCTTTTCTTCGTTCTTATATTCACTATACTATTTTAAGTCGCTTTTTCGCACATTTCAACCTAAATTACTAGAACTGGGAGGAAATATACATGTTTGCTACTAAATTAATCGTGTCTATTTTTGCCCGATACAATAATCAGCGCGGATCATCTGCCGTTTATCACCTCTTTAAAGGGAAAAAATCTGGTCAGACGATTCAAGATGTCGGGCTTTTTCAACTGTATCCTTTTTTCAGTATAACACCAAAACTGACAAAGGCTCAATATGATACCTATATTGAGGAAATTTTTAACGCACAATTCATCCTTTTGACGGAGGAAAATGTCGTCGTGACCGATAAAGGACGTCAATTAATAGAAGATTTCCGTCCTGTAGGTTTCGATGGCTGGCATTATCGCGGGCGAGAGTCGGCGTTTTTTAAACGTTTGGCACTCGTTGTTCAAACGCTTTCGAATGCACCACATACGATGCGCTTTTTGCCGATTGAGCAAGACGGTGTCACACAGCGCTTTGTAAAAGATTATTTACGGTATCACGATTTCCAACAGCCTGCATTTCAACAACAGTTTACGACACAATTAATGGAGTTGGTTGCTAGCTTACCAGTCGAGGAGCGTTCAAAGCAAGTGTTAAGCTATCGACTAAGCGGATATCAACAAAGCGGTTATACATGGCAGCAACTAGCCGTTTTCTTAGACGAGGATATATTAAGCTTGCAGTTACGTTTTACTAGCTGTTTACATAGCATGATAAATGAAGTGCGCAATTATCCATTACTCGCTGATTTAGCGCAAAATATCCGGATTGAACAATTGTTAACACAATCGACACAAAAAACAGCTGACCTTTTTTATAAGGGCTATTCATTGGAGCAAATTGCGCAGTATCGTCGTCTAAAAACGAGTACAATTGAAGACCATTTAGCCGAGATGGCGATGAATGATCCACAGTTTCCATTGACGCAGTTTGTGCCAGAGGAGCTTGTACTAGCGATTCGTGAACGTACAAAGCAGCTACAAACGACGAAGCTACGCATAATTAAAGAGAGTGTTCCACAAGCAAGTTATTTTCAAATTCGTTTAGTGCTTGCGGCAAAGGGGGAATAAATGATGGAGTTACAACAAATTTTACAACAGCGCTTTGGCTATGATGCGTTTCGTGAGGGCCAGCAAGAAATTATTGAAGCGGTACTCAGCGGGCATGATACGCTAGCATTACTACCAACAGGTATGGGGAAATCACTCTGCTATCAATTGCCTGGGTATGTTGTGGAAGGAACCATCCTTGTCATTTCGCCGTTACTATCATTAATGCAAGACCAGGTGGAGCAATTGCGACAGTTTGGGGAAAAACGCGTGGCAGCACTGAACTCTTTTTTATCATTTGATGATAAACAGTTTGTATGGCAGCACTTCGATGCCTTTCGCTTTTTATTTTTATCACCTGAAATGCTTGCTAGTGATGCTGTAAAGAATCGTTTGCAACAGATGAAGCTAGGACTAATCGTTGTTGACGAGGCCCATTGTATTTCGCAGTGGGGCTTTGATTTCCGTCCGGAATATTTACAAATTGCAGAGGCACTTCCGAAAGAGCGGCCACCAATTTTGGCGCTTAGTGCGACTGCAACGAACCAAATTATGAGGGATATTACGCATTATTTAGGCATGGAAAAAGTATCGACATTTATTCATTCAGTTGACCGTAAAAACATTCATTATGAAGCAGTTGAAACGACATCGTTTGAGAAGGCGAATGCCATTATTCAGCAAGTTACGCAGTTTGAAGGACCCGGCATTATTTATACGCAGTCGCGTAAACGAACGATGGAATATGCGTCCATGCTGCAACAAGTAGGTATCCGTGCTACTTTTTATCACGGTGGTATGGAACAGCAGGACCGCATGTTTGTACAGCGTCAGTTTATGCATGATGAAGTAGACTGGATTTGTGCGACAAATGCATTTGGTATGGGGATTCATAAAAATAATATCCGTCAAATTATTCATGATCATCTGCCACAAAATGTCGCAAGCTATATGCAGGAAGTTGGACGAGCAGGGCGTGACGGTGGTGAGGCGCTAGCGACGCTTTACTATGAAAAACGTGATGCGGAGCGTACGCTTGAAATGGCAACACTTGATTTACCAACAGATTGGCATATTTCGCGTTACATGGCGTGTGAGGAGCCACAGCAGCTTGTTGAAGCCGGAGAAATGACCGAAACAGCTTTTCGTGTCCTGCACTATTGGATGCATCAGCTAGCTCCTTTACAAGTGTCACAAAAAATTCAAGAGCTAGCGTCAGAAAAGCAACAGCAGGTGATGGCCCTTGCAAAAATTATCACAGCGCCATGTATTCGCACACAATTAGTAGCCTATTTTGATGAGGAATTGCTAGAAAAACCAAAAAATTGCTGTTCAGGCTGTGGATTGCAGAAAAGCGAGATTTTAGCACCATATATCGAAAAAAATGAACCAAAAGTATTGGAAAACTGGCAAAGGCGTCTCAAACATTTATTACCATTTAATTGAAGCGACGACGGAATGCTTTTCAAACGACAAAGCGCATATTATAATATGAAATGGCTATGAAAAAGGGGGATAAACATGTCTCAAAATAACTATCGAGATAAAGTTGAAGCGCATCGTCAATCCATTGAAGTGGCTGGTAGCGATGCACAAACAAATCCCGGACGTGCTTCACGTAGAGCGGCTCGAAGTGGACAAGAGAAAAAGAATAATAATAAATTAATTACAATTTTAGGCAGTATTTTTGTTCTTGTACCTGTGCTGATTCTCGTGTACTTTAGTTTCTTTGCAAATTCCGGTGATAAAACGACACAAGATTTAGCAAATAGTGATGTAAATGTACAATCAAGCAATGGCAACGGTTCATCTAATAGTGGTGCTGTTGCAACTGATGACGATAAAGACAAGCAAACAAAAGCACAACAAATAGAGCAAGAAAAAGCAAAAAAAGCAGCAGAAGCGCAAGAAAAAGCTGAAAAGAAAAAAGCGGCTGAAGAAAAAGCGAAAAAAGAACGGATAGCGAAGAAAAAAGCGGCCAAAGAAAAGGCTGCAAAAGAGAAAGCAGCGAAAGAGGCTGCAGCAAAAGCAGCAGCACAAAAGGCCGCAGCCGAAAAAGCGGCAGCAAAAGCAGCGGCGCAAAAAGCTGCGCAGGAAAAAGCAGCAAAAGAGGCCGCAGAAAAGGCCGCAGCCGAAAAAGCAGCAAAAGAAAAGGCTGCAAAAGAAGCTGCAGGTGCAGCACCAAATACAACAACATCAGCTTATCGCCAATCAATTCAAAATGGCTATTTACACAATGCCTCTGCAGGAGATACCGTTCAAAGTATCTCAATCCGTTACTACGGTTCAACAGCAAAAGCGGCACAAATCCGTCAGTTAAATGGCTTATCATCTGATAAAGTACAAGCAGGCGTAAAAATTGCCTTACCAATGCAATAAGGAATAAAGAGAGGTTCAGGAATTATTCTGAGCCTCTTTTTTAATGAGCTCGAACAAGTGACAAATTTCAAATATATAGTAAAATAGATTCGGTAAAGAATATGATATAAAAAGGAATGACAACTATGCGTCAAGAAGATGCGATTATTGTTGGCGGTGGCCCTTGTGGTCTTGCGGCAGCAATCGCTTTACAAAAAATTGGACTAAACCCAATCGTCATTGAAAAAGGCAATATCGTGAATGCGATTTATAATTACCCAACGCACCAAACATTTTTCTCATCAAGTGAAAAATTAGCGATTGGCGATGTACCATTTATTATTGAAGGTCAAAAACCAAAACGTAATCAAGCACTCGTTTACTATCGTGAGGTTGTAAAACGAAAAGATATTCAAATCCATCGTTTTGAGAAGGTCGAGCATGTTACAAAGCAAGGCCAATCATTTATCGTGAAAACATCTAAGGATACGTATGAAACACCGTATGTGGTTATTGCGACAGGCTACTACGATCATCCGAATTATATGGGCATTGACGGTGAAAACTTACCGAAAGTGATGCACTATTTCAAAGAGGGGCATCCTTATTTTGATACGGATGTACTTGTAATTGGTGGCAAGAACTCAGCAATTGATGCGGGACTTGCACTGCATAAAGCTGGGGCTCGTGTGACAGTTGCCTATCGTGGTAGTGAATACTCATCAAGCATTAAACCGTGGGTACTACCAGATTTTGCGGCACTTGCACGTGATGAAAGTATTCAGATGTTATTTAATACAAGCGTGGAAAAAATCGATGATACAACAGTGACATTAACAGTGGATGGTGAAGAAAAAGCCATTGCGAATGATTTTGTTTTTGCGATGACAGGGTATCACCCAGATCACTCATTTATTCGTGAAATGGGTGTGACAGTAGATGCTGAAACAGGACGTCCAACATTTAATCCTGAAACAATGGAAACAAATGTGGAAGGGTTATTTATTGCGGGTGTTATTGCAGCAGGTAATAATGCAAATGAAATCTTTATCGAAAATGGCCGCTTCCACGGCGACCAAATCGCTGCATGTATTGCGGCGAAATAACATTAGTGAATTAAGCGCTACTTTGCTAAGTAGTGCTTTTTTTACTGCGTTTATGTATGCAATATATTACAAGGACATAAAAATTGTCTTAGCGAAATTTGTCACGTATTTAAATGTAGTTTATAATGTATGCAATATATAAGAATTCGGGAGAGGTGACACGATGCCAATACCAAAGGACTTCATGAAACCCGCACGTTTATCAGCAAAGGAACGTGCCTTTTTACAACTACAAGAATGGATTATTGATGGGACGTTGCAACCATTAGAAAAATTAAATGATGCAGAGCTTGCGACTGCGCTAGGCGTCAGTCGTACGCCCGTACGCGAAGCATTACAATTATTAAATGCACAGGGCTTTGTTGAAATGCATCCCGGTGTAGCAACACAAGTAACCGCTGTTAATAATGCCGATGTCGAAAAGATTTTACCCGTATTAGCGGCATTGCAAGCGTTAGCTGCTGAGGAAGTATCTCAAAAAGGCGTAACAGCTTCATTTATCCAACAGCTACGCGCTAAAAATGCGGAATTTGCGTTAGCAATTGAAAGTCAAAACTTCTATTTAGCGTTAAAACTAGATGATGAATTGCACACATTAATTATTCAAGAAGCAGAAAATGAATATATTGCAAATCCTGTGTCGAATTTTCAAGCACATGTGCGCCGCTTATTCTTCCATAACTCGATTATTTTAACCGCACAATCTGTTGTCGAGCATGAGAAGTTAATTGCATCCCTTGAAGCGCAGGATGCCGAAACAGCGCATGCCATTACAAAGCAAAACTGGGTACGTGCAACAGAGGAATATGCATCTCGCACAAAATAATTATTAATAGAAACGACTGGAATACTACGACATGTCCAGCTGAAAAATAAGCATAAGAAAAGAAGAGACTTTGACAAAATACGTCGTTTTTCTTTTTTAGCGTTCGCAATAAAAAACCGGAACCGTGCCACAGCGCGATTCCGTTTTTTTATGTTCATATCAGAGGTTGTTTTTACACGTCTATCCTAGCCTCTTCTTTTGATTAGTCATGCTTTTATTGGAAGAAGCGTGACATTTCAAGTGGTTGCTGGTATTGGTTTAAGCCAATTAAAAGGCGAAGGCGTGCCTTTGGACCATTAAGACCTGTCGTGAACAGCACCCCCATGTCTTCGAGCTGCTTACCGCCACCATCATAGCCGTAGACACCTTGTGCGATACCGTTAAAGCAGCGCGACACAAGGACGACAGGCAGACGTTTTTGAATCATGCGCTGAATACTCGGAACAAGCGCAGGTGGCACATTGCCTTGACCAAGGCCTTCAAGTACAAGACCATCATACCCTGCATCGATGACCGCATCGACTAAATCGCCGTCCATTCCAGCATATACTTTTAACATCGCAACGCGTTTTGTTAAGCTTTGTACGTCAACGAATTCACGTGTAATCGGGGCATGGTGAAAGTGAATGGTCATTTTCGTTACTAAGCCAATCGGTCCGTACTGCGGAGATTGGAATGTAGATACAGAAGAGGTCGATGTTTTCGTAACATTGACTGCTTGATGAATCTCATCATTCATGACGACTAATACACCTTTACCACGTGCATCCTCATCACTTGCAACACGAATTGCAGCGACAAGATTGTACAAACCATCTGCGCCCAGCTCATTTGATGAGCGCATTGCACCCGTCATGACAATCGGGGCCTCAAATTTTGTCGTTAAATCTAAAAAGTAAGCCGTTTCTTCTAATGTATCGGTACCATGCGTAATTACGACGCCATCAAATGCTGCATGTGCGAGCTGGTCATTGATGATATCGCGCAACTTTAACATATGCTCAGGAGTCATATGTGGCGATGGTAAATTAAAAGCTTCGATTTCGGTAATCGCCGCTAAACGTTCCAATTTTTCATGTTCCTTTGTTAGCGGATTGATTGTATCAGGAACAACTGCCCCCGTATCCTCGCTAACATGCATTGAAATAGTACCACCTGTATGAATAAGTAAAATTTTCTTTTTCATGCTATACCTCCATATAATATATAATAGAAAAAAACGGAGAAGGGAGACTGCGATGCTTATCCTCTTATCCGTCGCCATTGCACCGGGGCTTGCGCTACTTAGCTTTTTTTACTTGCGTAACCAAATGGCGACCGAACCGCGTAATTTGCTGCATGCATTTATTTACGGTGCTGCGTTAACATTCCCTATTTTATTTTTACAATATGTTTTAAAAGAAGAACATATTTTTACAAATCCTATTATACAAGAAGTTTTGTTCACAGGGATTATTGAAGAGTTTTTTAAATGGTTTTTATTAATGTTAATTATTTATAACCATGTCGAATTTGATGACCCTTATGATGGGATTTTATATGGTGTGTCCTTATCCCTTGGCTTTGCGACCGTTGAAAATATACTGTACTTACTATCCTACGGTGTTGATACTGCGTTGATGCGCGCATTATTACCCGTTTCTAGTCATGCATTATTTGGCGTTGTGATGGGCTTTTATTTAGGCAAAGCAAAGTTTTCAAAGCTAAAGAGCGAGAAAACATGGCTCGTCTGGTCGGTTAGTACACCGATTTTATTACATGTTCTTTATAATGCGGTGCTGTTATTACCTGGCAACTGGGATTATATTGTCATTCCCTTTATGATTTTCTTATGGTGGTTTGCACTGCGAAAAGTAAAACGTGCACACGAGCATTTAGTATCGATATTGATGGAAAAGTCCTATAATGATGAAAAAGTAGGTTAAAAAGCCTATTTATGGTATGGTTTATAGGCGTTAAATCATGTATACTAGAGCCAACATCACATAAAAAAGTAGTTGCATAGGGGAGGGGCACCGATGGATTTTAAAATCGGGACAAATTTAACGCTAGAAACAATCAATCAAGACACGCCAGAACGCTATAGTTGTCGCGTAGTCGATGTGCTAGATGGAGAAATTTTTATTGATTATCCAATTCACAATGTAACAAAACGGACGGTCTATTTAAATGTCGGTGATACATTTCGTGTAACATTTATTGACGATAAGAAAGTGGCACATGCTTTTTTCACGACGATTTTAGGA
This sequence comes from Candidatus Kurthia intestinigallinarum, assembly GCF_003991225.1. Lineage (GTDB taxonomy): Bacteria > Bacillota > Bacilli > Bacillales_A > Planococcaceae > Kurthia > Kurthia populi. The sequence continues at coordinate 213,693 of NZ_JTFC01000031.1, read as the reverse complement.
CGTAAAAAAGCAAATATCCCGATGATACGATTAGCCGCACCATCAGATGAAGACATCGAAAAAATTCAGCGTCGGGAATATGTACGCGTTGAAACGGCGATAGATGTCGCAATGCGCTATGACAATCAATTTTATCAATTTGTGACAGCGGACGTCAGCGCTGGTGGCATTGCAATTTATTTAAATCGCCTCTTACCGTTGAAGCCTGATGATGAAGTGGAATTAACACTGGTGTTGCCATTTGCAAAAGAAGAGGATGGTACGCAGTATGTCCACGTTACAGGGCGAATTATTCGGATTATCGAAAAGGATGAACAAAAAATTGTCCCCATTCAATTCGTTGATACCGATGAAGTGGATCGGAAAATAATTACGCGTTTTTGCTTTGAGCGGCAACTCATTAATTACCGCAAAGAAATGTCTTATTAATCGAAAGAGTGAGCCACCGTGCTCGCTCTTTTTTTATGTGCTCTCAATGTTCGATTCCGGGTATTATATGATACAATACTACTTTAGAAAGAAAGCGAGGAATTTAGCGTGAAAAATATTCAAATTGCCATTGATGGACCAGCTGGTGCTGGGAAAAGTACAGTAGCAAAAATTGCTGCTGAAAAGCTTCAATACACATACATTGATACAGGTGCGATGTACCGCGCCTTAACATTAAAAGCCTTACGTACAAGTACTGATTTAGACTCAGAACAAGCGATTGCAGACTTATTAAAGGACTCAACAATCGAGCTTGTACCAGCTGAGAATGGTCAACGCGTACTATTAGATGGTGAAGATGTTTCAGAAGAAATTCGTTTCCCAAATATCTCTGCCAACGTTTCAAAAGTAGCGGCACATGCGGCAATGCGTGCTATTATGGTCGTTTTACAACATGATATGGCTGCGCGCGGTGGTGTCGTAATGGATGGCCGTGACATCGGTACAGCTGTATTACCACAAGCTGAACTAAAAGTATTCATGTCTGCAACGGTAGAAGAACGTGCACGTCGCCGTTTTGAAGACAATAATAAACGCGGTATTGAATCATCTATTGAACAACTACAGCAAGAAATTGCACTGCGCGACAAGATGGACAGCGAACGCGAAGCATCACCACTTGTACAAGCGGAAGATGCCATTTTCTTAGATACAACGACATTATCAATCGATGAAGCAGCAGATGCCATTTTAAAATTAGCGAGTGAAAGGATGGCTTAATATGGAATTCTATCAATTTGCACGTGGCGTTGTAAAAACGGTACTGTTTCCATTTTATCGTGTAAAAGTAATTGGCCGTGACAACTTTCCTAAAGAAGGCGGCGTCTTAATCTGTTCGAATCACATCTCGAACTTTGACCCACCTGTTGTAGGAATTGCTGCACCACGTTCTCTTTACTTTATGGCGAAAGAAGAATTGTTTAAAGTACCTGTACTTAAGGGTATATTACCAAAGATTAATGCTTTTCCTGTTAAACGAGGCTTTAGTGATCGACAAGCACTACGTACAGCGCTAAACCTTTTAAAAGATGGCAATGTTGTCGGCTTATTCCCGGAAGGTCATCGTAGTAAAGATGGCAAGCTAGGGGAAGGGTTTAGCGGCGCGGGTTTCTTTGCGCTACGTGGTGGCGATGCTGTTGTGTTACCGTGTGCCGTCATTGGACCATATAAACGCTTCCATCCGATTACAGTTGTTTTCGGTAAGCCAATCGATATGACACCTTATCGTGAACGTCGTGCAAAAGCCGAGGAAGTAACAGCGGTTATTATGTCTGGAATTCAACAAATTCTAGACGAATACGAGCAAAAATAAAAAATAGTACGTTTGTAATAGCTAATTTTTGTTTTTAAGCGTTCTATCAACTAAAATAAAGGTAATCGATGTGAAGGAGGATTACATATGTCTGAAGAAATGAATCTGAATGAAGTAAAAGAATTACACGAAGGTGATATCGTCAAGGCGCGCGTAGAATCTGTTGAAGATAATCGCGTCATTGTATCGATTGAAAATGCAAAATACGACGGTATCATTCCAATTAGTGAGTTATCAAGTTTACATGTCGAAAAAGCATCAGATGCTGTAAAAGCGGGTGATGAGTTCGAAGTGATGGTGAAAAAGGTAGAAGAGCCATCAGCTGATTCAGAAGGCACAGGAAATTATGTTCTTTCGAAACGTCAAGTCGATGCCATCGCAGCGTGGAAAACATTAAAAGAGCAATTCGATGCTGGCGAAGTACTTGAAGCGGAAGTAAAAGACGTTGTTAAAGGCGGCTTAGTTGTTGACCTTGGTGTACGTGGTTTCGTACCAGCTTCATTAGTAGAAGATTATTTTGTTGAAACGTTTGACGATTATAAAGGGAAAACGCTGAAATTCAAAATCGTTGAAATGGATCAAGATAAAAACCGTTTAATTTTATCGCATCGTGCAGTATTAGAAGACGAAAAAGCAGAGAAAAAAGTTGAGGTCATCAATACAATTAAAGAAGGCGACGTGTTAGATGGTACGGTTCAACGTATCGCGGCATTTGGGGCTTTCGTTGATATTGGCGGCGTTGATGGTCTTGTGCATATTTCACAAGTAGCACATGAGCATGTCTCAAATGTCTATGATGTGTTAAAAGAAGGCCAAAAAGTACAAGTAAAAGTACTTTCTGTTGATCCGGTCAACGAACGTATTTCATTATCCATTAAAGATACGTTAGCAGGTCCATGGGAAGGCATTGAAGAGAAAGCGCCAAAAGGAGCAGTACTAGATGGCATTGTACGCCGTCTTGTAACGTTTGGTGCCTTTGTCGAAGTGTTCCCAGGTGTAGAAGGTTTAGTACACATTTCACAAATTGCACACAAACATATTAATACGCCACATGAAGTGCTGCAAGAAGGTCAAGAAGTTCAAGTGAAAGTACTTGAAGTAAGTGAAGATGAAAAACGACTGGCACTGAGCATTCGCGAATTACTAGAAAAAGAAGACAATGATGAGCCAACAGAGGAAGAGTATGACCTTCCTGAACAAGAAAGTGGCTTCTCATTTGGCGATCTTTTAGGCGAACAGCTAAAGGACTTTAAAACAGACGATAAATAATAAAAAGGCAGACGACTTCACATGAATTCGTCTGTTTTTCTTTTCTTTAAGACATAACTTTGATAAAATGAAATACAAATGGAAAGTATACGGATTAGGTGATGGGACGTTTCCGTACCATCATCTTTTTTGTTGCCTTATAAATGAAAGATATGAAAGCTGGAAGGATGAAGTAAACTATGACGAAACCAGTCATCGCAATCGTCGGCCGTCCGAACGTAGGGAAATCAACTATTTTCAACCGTATCGTTGGCGAACGCGTATCCATCGTTGAGGACGTAGCGGGTGTAACTCGTGACCGTATTTATAGCTCAGCAGAATGGTTAACACATGATTTTAATATTATTGATACAGGTGGTATTCAACTAGGAGATGAACCATTCCTAGAAGAAATTCGCCAACAAGCAGAAGTTGCCATGGACGAAGCCGATGTTATCATTTTCATGACGAATGGTCGTGAAGGTGTCACAATGGAAGATGAGCAAGTTGCGAAAATCTTATACAAAACGAAAAAACCGGTCGTATTAGCAGTCAATAAAGTCGATAACCCAGATATGCGTGATTTAATTTGGGATTTCTACTCATTAGGTTTTGGCGATCCATATCCAATCTCAGGGTCTCACGGTCTTGGATTAGGGGATTTACTAGACGAATGTGCGAAGAACTTCCCAGAACAAGATGATACAGATTATGATGATAGCGTTATTAAATTCTCATTAATCGGTCGTCCAAACGTTGGTAAATCATCATTAGTAAATGCAATTTTAGGGGACCAACGTGTTATCGTATCAGATGTTGCGGGTACAACTCGTGACGCAATCGATTCACCATACGAATACAATGGCCAAGAATACGTTATTATCGATACAGCCGGTATGCGTAAAAAAGGGAAAGTGTATGAAACAACTGAGAAATATTCAGTGCTTCGTGCAATGCGAGCAATTGAACGTTCAGACGTTGTTTTAGTCGTATTAAATGGTGAAGAAGGCATTCAAGAACAAGATAAGAAAATTGCAGGTTATGCGCATGAAGCCGGCAAAGCCATTATCATTGTTATGAACAAATGGGATGCCGTTGTTAAAGACGAAAAAACAATGAACAAAAAAATCGAGGAAATTCGTGAACAATTTGTTTACCTAGATTATGCACCGATTGTTTTCACATCAGCGAAAACAGGGAAACGTGTACATGATGTATTACCAGTTATTAACCGCGTACATGATAACCACACAATGCGTGTACAATCTAGTATCCTAAATGAAGTGATTATGGATGCGATTGCACGTAACCCTGCACCAACAGATAAAGGGCGTCGTCTACGCATTTACTACGGTACACAAGTAGCGATTCAACCACCAACATTCGTTGTATTCGTCAACGATGTAGAACTAATGCACTTTACGTATGAGCGTTTCTTAGAAAACCGTATTCGTGATACATTTGATTTTGAAGGAACACCAATCCGTATTATTACACGTGCACGAGACTAAAGGAGCGATAACGATGGAGAAGGTAACGGTATTAGGTGCCGGTTCTTGGGGAACTGCACTTGCAACAGTGTTAGCAGATAATGGACATGATACATTGATTTGGTCACACCGAGAGGATCAGGCAACAGAAATTCATGAACATCATACCAATGCAAAATACTTGAAAGACGTTACATTACCAGCGAATCTACACGCAACAGCGAATATGGCACAAGCAATCGAGCATGCTTCAATTGTTGTAATGGCCGTTCCAACAAAAGGTATTCGTGAAACATGTCAAAAAATGATGCAAACATTAGATAAACCTGTATTATTTGTTCATGTGTCAAAAGGAATTGAGCCAGGCTCTCTTTTACGTATTTCAGAAATTATGCGAGAAGAGTTACCGGCATCTGTTATTGAAGACCTTGTTGTATTATCTGGGCCGAGTCATGCAGAAGAAGTTGTTAAACAGCATCCAACAACTGTCGCAGCTTCTTGTGAAAGCTTAGTAGCTGCTGAGCGTGTGCAAGATTTATTTATGAATCAATATTTCCGTGTGTATACAAATCCAGATGTCATTGGCGTAGAAGTCGGTGGCGCTCTTAAAAATGTCATTGCCTTAGCGGCAGGTGCTGTTGATGGTATTGGCTACGGGGATAATGCGAAGGCTGCACTGATTACGCGTGGCCTTGCTGAAATTTCACGTTTGGGCGTCAAAATGGGCGCGAAGCCTTTAACATTTATGGGTTTAACAGGTATGGGTGACTTAATCGTTACGTGTACATCGGTACACTCACGTAATTACCGCGCTGGCTTTATGCTTGGCGAAGGGAAAAAGCTTGAGCAAGTTTTAGATGAAATGGGTATGGTCGTAGAAGGCGTACGCACAGCGAAAGCAGCACATCAATTAGCTGAAAAATACGATGTCGCACTACCGATTTCAGCTGCATTATATAGTGTGTTATTTGAAGATAAGACACCACTTGATGCGGTCGATGATCTAATGCTGCGCATGAAGAAACGTGAAATGGATGAAATTTATAATAATTAATGCGATAAAAAAAGCTAGCAAAAAAATATTTTTGCTAGCTTTTTTGTATGCGAAAATAAAATAACTAATGCAAATGACCTAAAAAAATAGCGCTATTATCTGAAGCGAAAAAGAGAAGAAACGTTGATATATCAGTAGTTCAACGATTTTCGACGTCTCTAAAACTACCATTTTATTTTTTTGCTATAAAATTGTTAAAATATGAAAAACGGATAATACAAACTTTTATCCACTAAAAAAACATTTAAAAGCGGATAATTTATACTATTTTATACAATTTGTTCGTAATATATGAACGTATGTTCGATTTCGTATATAAATAAATAAAGGTTATTTTTTCCAATAATGGATTTTTTCATTCGTAAAAGTATTTTGGTATAAAAAATATTTTTCCAAATCAACCTTTTTTAGTTGCAAAAAAGATGTTTTATCGAACATAATAAAAATATGAATAAAACAGTCGAAAACGCGTAGAAACAGCGCTATCGCAAGTTTATCGATAGGTTAAAAGGTCTATTTTAGATGAATGAGGATTAAAGTTGATGAAAGTCGGTAAAAGGAGTATAAATATGGTTGCATAGCAATATTAGAGTGTGATAATCTTTTTACATGATTTTGACAACCGTTGAGAGGAGGTGACTAGTATGAACAAAACAGAACTAGTAAATGCTGTTGCAGAAGCTGCAGAACTTTCTAAAAAAGATGCGAGCAAAGCAGTTGAAGCTGTATTTGAAACAATCCAAGATGCACTTGCAAAAGGTGATAAAGTACAACTAATCGGTTTTGGTAACTTCGAAGTACGTGAACGTGCGGCTCGTAAAGGTCGTAACCCACAATCAGGCGAAGAAATCGAAATCGCTGCAAGCAAAGTACCTGCTTTCAAACCAGGTAAAGCGCTTAAAGATGCTGTCAAAGGCTAATTTTGCGTATTACATAAAAAAGAACAGCAAAAGCTGTTCTTTTTTTGTTTTATAGAAATGTGGCGTTTCGTGAATTAGCGAAACGCTTTTTTAATTACATAAATGAATTATCCTGAAGTTGCAATTTTCTGTTGTTTTCATGTAATGAAACTTTGCTTGTGGCCTATCATTATGCTAACATCTAGTTTGAGAAATGTATTGCTTTTAATGGAGGAACGAAACATTGACAAACACGACAGAACATACAGATAACAAAGTTGATTTAGATAAAATTAAGCAAGCTGTAACGATGATTTTAGAAGCTGTTGGTGAAGATCCGACTCGTGAGGGCTTAGAAGATACACCGAAGCGTGTTGCAAAAATGTACGCAGAGATGTTTGCAGGGCTTCATACAGATGCACGTGAGTACTTTGAAACGGTATTTCATGAAGGGCATGATGAAGTTGTCTTAGTGAAAGATATTCCATTCTTCTCAATGTGCGAACATCATCTTGTGCCATTTTACGGCAAAGCGCATGTAGCTTATATTCCACAAAATGGTGTTGTAGCAGGTTTAAGTAAATTAGCGCGTACGGTCGATACAGTTGCACGCCGCCCTCAATTACAAGAACGTATTACAGCAGAAGTAGCAACGGTGCTAGAGGAAAAATTAAATCCAAAAGGTGTTTATGTTTTAATCGAAGCAGAGCATATGTGTATGACGATGCGCGGTATTAAAAAACCAGGTGCAAAAACGATTACAACGGTTGCGAAAGGGATTTTTGAAACAGATGAAGTGAAACGTTCTGAAATTCTTTCATTCATTCAAATGTCTTAAAACAGGTCTCTTTTTATGGTATGATAAAAAGAGCAAATTTTTATTTTAGAAGGAGACGGAAGGCATGGCACAAAACGATTATGTTGTTATTCGCGCTGAGGAAGATGGCGTTCATGTTATCGGTCTAACACGCGGTGATGATACAAAATTTCATCATGCTGAAAAGCTAGATAATGGTGAAGTAATGATTGCACAATTTACAGATAATACGTCTGCGATGAAAATTCGTGGTAAAGCGGAAATTCAAACAGCACATGGCGTAGCACATAGCGGTCCCAAAAAATAGGTTTCAACGAAATGAACTGAATGGAGAAATTTTATGATTGCAACAACTATCGAGCAACGAGTAGCACAATTTAAACAAAACATTTTCATGAAATTGCATCATAGAACGCTCCTTGAATATACAGGTCAACCCGTTGTTTCAGATGATGAATTATTTTATTTATTATTACCAGCACTCAATGGCGAGCGTTGGTCAGATAAGCAAGACCTTGCGGCAATAGGGGTCGCTATTAATTTAGCGGCACTTAATACGCATGAATTAATTGAAGAATTTGACGCAACATCAAAGGCACAACAACTGGCTGTATTAGCAGGGGATTTGTATAGTGGTGCTTATTATGCGACGCTTGCTGAAGTAGGGGATGTGCTTTTGATTCGCACAATTACCGAAGCTGTTGCTACAATAAGTGAGGAGAAAACGAAGCTCTATGAAAACGCACAGCAAACGATGGATGTGTGGTTACAGATGCTGACGACAATTGAAAGCGATTCAATTCGTCATTTCTTCAAACACTATCATCTTGAACAATACATTCCATTTGCTGAAAATGGCTTATTACTTAATAGACTTGCAGAGGAATTAGCTGCGTTGTCAAAAGGCGAAACTACGCTCTTTTATAAAGCGTTAGCGACACACCATGATGACGTAGAAGCGTTATTACGACAAGCACAAGAGATGCTCGCTACAACGTATGAAAATGTTGTTTCCACTTCTCCACTAGTGCATGATGATGTGAAAGAATGGATTGTAAGTCGCATTCATGAGCTAAAAACGAATTAACTTGAGAGAAGGTTGACACAATGGCACAAACGAAAGAACAACGTGTACATGAAGTTTTTGAAAATATTTCAGGCAGTTACGATACGATGAACTCGGTCATCAGTTTCCAATTGCATAAATTATGGCGTAAAGATACGATGGAGCGTATGGCAGTAAAACCTGGCTCTAAATCGCTTGATGTATGCTGTGGTACGGCAGACTGGACGATAGCAATGTCTGAAGCTGTTGGACCCACAGGAGAAGCATATGGTCTAGACTTTAGCCAAAATATGTTAAACGTTGGCATTGAAAAAACAAAGGATATCGACAACATTACCTTACTTCAAGGGAATGCAATGGAGTTACCTTTTGAAGATAATACATTTGATTATGTAACAGTTGGTTTTGGCCTTCGTAATGTTCCAGATTATTTACAAGCATTACGCGAAATGAATCGTGTTGTAAAACCGGGTGGTAAAGTAGTTTGCCTTGAAACATCCCAATCAGAAATTCCAGGCTACCGTCAACTATTCCGCTTTTACTTCCATTATGTTATGCCTGTATTTGGGAAATTATTTGCGAAAAGCTTCAAAGAATATTCTTGGTTACAAGAATCTGCGAACGTATTCCCAGGTGTCAAACAACTGAAAAAAATGTTCGAAAAAGCAGGTATGGAGAACGTCACATACAAACCATATAGCGGTGGCGCAGCAGCGGTGCACATTGGCTATAAAAAACAGCAATAGGCGAGAGAAGGTATTCAAGTGGAAAAGATGAAGCTAAAAATGCTTTATGCTGACTTAAAGTCAGATATCGATGTCATCGAAAAAGAATTAGAAAAAGCGGTGGGCTCGTCTTCACACTTTCTGAATGAAGCTTCTCTACATCTATTACAAGCTGGGGGGAAACGTCTTCGCCCAGTTTTTGTTTTGCTAGCAGCTAAGTTCGGACAATACGATATCCAAAAGGTTAAGCATGTAGCGGTGCCGCTAGAGCTTATCCATATGGGGTCGTTAGTGCATGATGATGTCATTGATAATTCAGAAATGCGAAGAGGTCGTCCAACAGTTAAAGCACAGTTTAACAATCGCATTGCGATGTATAACGGCGACTTTATTTTTGCGAGAGCATTAGAACATATGACGTATATTGATGAAGCAGAAGCGCATCAAGTACTGTCAAAAACGATGGTAGAGATTTGTATCGGCGAAATTTTACAAGTCGAAGATAAACGTACACTCGACCAAAACTTACGTGATTATTTCCGTCGTATTAAGCGGAAAACGGCCATCTTAATTGCCTCAAGCTGTCGTTTAGGTGCGATTGCTGGGGGGACGGATGCACGTACTGCCTGGCATTTAGAGCGTTTTGGCTATTATGTTGGCATGAGCTTTCAAATCATCGATGATATTTTAGACTTCACATCGACAGATAAAAAGCTCGGTAAACCAGCAGGCAGTGATTTGATGCAAGGGAATGTTACGTTGCCGGCACTCTATGCACGTAGTGATGCAGCAATTCGTCCGTTAATGGAAAAGGCACTTGATGGTTCAATGACTGAATCACAGCGCCAAGATATGCTGAGACTGATGCGTAAGTCTGATGCGATGAAGCGCGCACAGCACGTAAGCGATTTATATTTAGAAAAAGCGTTGCGTGAAATTGACGCATTACCTGACAATAAAGTGAAGAAATCATTACGAGATATCGCTTTATACATGGGAAAACGTAAATTTTAAGCGATTCTGCATATAATTTGTTGAATCTTGCTTTATTCAATGATACTATTTATTTTGGGTCTAAAACCTGTATATAACTTGAAGGAGTGTAATTAAACATGGCTATCCAAACAACATTTTTAATGGTTAAACCAGACGGCGTTAAACGTCAATTAATCGGTGATATCGTAGATCGTTTCGAACGTAAAGGTTTCGTACTTAAAGGTGCTAAACTTATGCAAATCTCTCAAGAGCTTGCTGAAAAACACTACGCAGAGCACGCTGAAAAACCATTCTTCGGTGAATTAACTGATTTCATCACTTCTGGTCCAGTATTTGCTATGGTATGGGAAGGCGAAAACGTTATCTCTGTAGCACGTCTTATGATGGGCGCTACTAACCCAGCTGAATCAGCTCCTGGAACAATCCGCGGTGACTACTCAACTACAGTATCACACAACGTAATCCACGGTTCTGACTCTTTAGCATCAGCTGAACGTGAAATCGGCTTATTCTTCAACGAAAACGAATTACACTAATTCGACTTTTGAATAAGTAGAAGCATAACGCTTCGCTTGAAAGCACACTATCTTTTCGGATAGTGTGCTTTTTTTATAGGGCATGATACAGTATAATAGACATAGGACTTTAGGAGAGGAAACGAATGCATATGACAGATTATGAACAGTTTGTGGCAAGCATCAAACGAAAAACAGGCATCGATTTAGCTTTATATAAAGAAGCGCAAATGAAACGTCGTCTAACGTCGCTTTATGAAAAAAAGGGCTTTAAAAGCTTTATGGATTTTTATCATGGCATTGAAGCCGACCGTGCGTTACTTGATGAATTTTTAGACCGTATGACAATTAATGTTTCAGAATTTTATCGTAACGGCAAGCGTTGGGAAGTATTGCAGCAAAAAATCTTTCCGAGACTGTTAAAAGATAATAAGCGCTTGAAAGTTTGGAGTGCGGCATGCTCGACTGGAGAAGAGCCTTATTCATTAGCAATGGTATTATCTAATCATGTACCGTTATCACAAGTTGCGATTCAGGCGACGGATTTAGATAATAATGCGATTGCGAAAGCGAAAGCGGGTATTTACCCAGAACGCTCATTAGCAGAAGTACCAGCCAATATGAAATCTAAATATTTCACACAGGATGGCTCGTTTTATAAAGTATCGAATGATATTAAGCAAACGACGACGTTTAAAAATCATAATTTATTAAAAGATAATTATGATAGTAATTTTGATTTAATCGTTTGTCGTAACGTCATGATTTATTTTACTGAGGAAGCAAAGGATCAAATCTATACAAACTTCAGTAAAGCATTACGCCCAGGTGGTGTGCTATTTGTTGGCAGTACGGAGCAAATCTTTAATCCAGCACGTTATGATTTTGAAATTGAGGATACATTCTTCTACCGAAAAAAATAATAAAACAACATCTAAACGAGAATTTGTGCAATATACAATTTCTCGTTTTTTTAATTTCACGAATATGTAAGCTCTTACAAACTATGCTACAAAAAATAACACGTTAAAATTATTAAAAAGTTCAGTCAATTTATGTGTATAATAGGAATTAGTACTGTAATTTACGAAAAAATATGTTATAGTGAAAAACATATAATTTAATGCGTTGAAGGGAGAAAGTGTTTAATATGAGATATTTAACAGCAGGCGAGTCACATGGACCGCAATTAACAACAATTATTGAGGGGCTTCCTTCATTATTACCATTAAAAGCAGAAGATATTAATAAAGGGTTAAAACGTCGTCAAGGTGGTCATGGTCGTGGTCGTCGTATGCAAATTGAAACCGATACAGTGGAAATTACATCAGGTGTACGTCACGGTAAAACATTAGGTTCACCGGTCGCACTTGTTGTAACAAATGATGACTGGTCGCACTGGACAAAAATTATGGGTGCAGAGCCGTTAGCTGAAGATATCGATCCTTCAGAAATTAAACGTCAAATCTCACGTCCACGCCCCGGACATGCAGATTTAGTTGGTGGGATGAAGTATGGTCACCGCGATTTACGAAATGTCTTAGAACGCTCATCAGCACGTGAAACAACGGTACGTGTCGCTGTTGGTGCAGTAGCAAAACAATTATTAGCAGAGTTAGGCATTAATATTGTTGGCTACGTAACAGAAATCGGTGGTGTAGAAGCAGATAAGGCTGCAACTGCTGGCAAATCTGTAGAAGAAATTCGTGCCATTATTGAAGAGGATGCTTGTTACTGTGCAGACGCAGAAGCTTCAGCTAAAATGGTGGAATTAATTGATGCTACGAAAAAAGCGGGCGATTCAATCGGCGGCATCGTCGAAGTTGTCGTAGAAGGGATGCCAGCAGGTGTAGGTTCATATGTCCATTATGACCGTAAATTAGATGGGAAATTAGCACAAGCAATGCTATCAATTAATGCTTTTAAAGGTGTTGAATTCGGGATTGGCTTTGATGCGGCACATGTGCCAGGCTCTCAAGTGCATGACGAAATTATTTGGGATGAAGAGCAAGGCTATACACGTCGTACAAATCGCTTAGGTGGTCTTGAAGGCGGAATGTCTACAGGTATGCCAATCATTGTACGCGGGGTTATGAAGCCAATTCCAACATTATATAAACCATTAAAATCAGTGGACATCGAAACAAAAGAGGAATTTAAAGCGAGTGTTGAGCGCAGTGATGCCTGTGCAGTGCCTGCAGCATCTGTTGTGGCAGAGCATGTCATTGCATTTGAAATCGCGAAAGCATTACTAGATCAATTCCATGCGGATCAATTTCCACAACTGAAAAAACAAATTGATGATATTAAACAATACGCGAAGGAGTTTTAAGTCATGAAAATACCTGTTGAAACGCCTTCTCACCAATATGAAGTAGTGATTGGCAACCGTAATTTAACGGAGGCTGTCGCGACGATTGATGACAAAATCAACAAGGCGGATAAGCTAATTGTGCTAACGGACGAACATGTTTGGGCGGCACATAAGCAAACCTTTACAGACGTATTCCCTTATGATTTTACAGTGCATGTGATGCCGGCTGGGGAAGCATGTAAAACATTCGAAAATTACTATGCTGTACAAACATTTTTACTTGAGCAAAAAGCGACACGTAAAACGATGATTTTCGCTTTTGGTGGCGGTGCAGTAGGAGATTTAACAGGGTATGTAGCAGCGACGTTTATGCGCGGTGTGCCATTCGTGCAAATTCCGACGACAATTTTAGCACATGACTCAGCAGTAGGCGGTAAAACAGCAATTAATCATCCACTTGGTAAAAATATGATTGGCGCTTTCTATCAGCCAGAAGCCGTGTTATATGATATTCGTTTCTTAGAGACATTACCAAAACGTGAAGTGCGCTCTGGGATGGCAGAAACGGTAAAACATGCATTGATTTCGAATAAACAATGGCTTGAACAATTATTGCAACATACTGTTTATGATTTTAAACAGCAAGAACTTGAACAGCAGCTTGAAAATGGCATTCGCGTCAAAGCGGACATCGTCAAGCGGGATGAGGAAGAGCATTCAGTGCGTAAGTTTTTAAACTTTGGTCATACATACGGTCACGCAATTGAAGCGGCGTCTGGTTTTGGAAAAGTAGCACATGGTGAAGCGGTTATGATTGGTATCGTGTACGCACTGTTACTCGGAGAAAATCATAGTAAGCTGACACATGAGTTCACGAAAGAGGTATTTGCGTTTGCGCTACGTAGTGCGTATCCATTTGAAGCCGTGCACGAGTTTTCATTCGATGAGCTACTGACGTATATGATGAAAGATAAAAAAGTTGAGTATGGCGAGCTACAATTTGTATTACTAAACGAAGTAGGGGAGCCATTTGTACAGAAAATTTCAGTCGAAGAAGCGCGTCAAACCGATGCGCGCTTACGTGCACTTTTACAGGAGGTGGAGAAATGATTCGAGGAATTCGAGGAGCCATTACCGTAGCTCAAAATGATGCAGCTCTTGTATTAGCAGAAACAACGAAGCTATTACATGCGATTATTGCAGCGAATGATGTTGATGCAGCAGATGTAGCATCTGTTATTGCGACGACGACACCGGATATTACAGCCGCATTCCCAGCAAAAGCAGTACGTACATATGACGGCTGGGATTATGTACCTGTTATGTGTATGCATGAGATGAATGTAGAAGGCGCTTTGCCGCTTTGCATTCGCTTGATGGTACATGTCGAAACAACTGTAGCACAAAAAGATATACAGCATATTTACTTAAATGAAGCCGTAAAATTACGACCGGATTTAGTGAAATAAACAATTTATAAAGAGGCGATTTTGATGAAATGGAAAGAAACAGTAAAAGGATTAAAAGCATATGAACCAGGTAAGCCGATTGACGCGGTAAAACGTGAATTTGGTTTAGATGAAATTACAAAATTAGCATCAAATGAAAATCCACTAGGATGCTCACCAAAAGTAAATGCATTCTTAAAAAATACCGATTTTAATTTTGCGCTATATCCAGACGGTTACGCACAAGATATGCGTACAGCTGTGGCTAACCATGCCGGTGTTGCAGAAAAAGACTTATTGTTCGGCAATGGCTCAGATGAGTTAATTAGCATTATTTGCCGCGCGCTTTTATCACCAGAAACGAATACAGTGATGGCAACACCAACATTCTCACAATATAAATTAAATGCGGTTATCGAAGGCGCTGAAGTACGTGAAGTACCATTAAATGCGAATCGTGAACATGATTTAGATGCAATGCTTGCGGCAATTGATGATCAAACATCGGTTGTATGGGTATGTAGCCCGAATAATCCAACAGGTGGTATTACACCAACTGCTGCGATTCAAAACTTTTTAGCAAAAGTACCAGAAGATGTTTTAGTCGTATTAGATGAAGCGTATGTCGAATATGTGATGGACCCAGATTATGCAGATACATTACCACTTTATAAACAGTATAGCAATGTGCTGTTAATGCGTACATTCTCAAAAGCATACGGTCTTGCGGCTTTCCGCGTTGGTTATGCGATTGGTCAAGAAGCATTAGTGCGTAAATTAGATCCTGTTCGTGGACCATTTAACAACACTGTGTTATCACAAGCGATTATTCCAATTGCTCTAAGTGATACAGATTATATTGAAAAATGTCGCGCAATTAATGCGGCAGGTAAGCAACAATATATTGCTTTTTGTGAAAAACACGGCTTAGATTATTACCCATCTGAAACAAACTTTATTTTATTCGAAATTAAAGCAGATAGTAATGAAGTATTCCAAGAGTTAATGTCTCGCGGTTATATCGTTCGTAGCGGTGCGGCACTTGGCGTACCAAATTATTTACGTATTACGATTGGCACTGAGCAACAAAATGCTGGATTACTTGCACAACTGGAAGATATCTTAACGAAAAAAGGCGTACTTGCTTGAGACAAACCGTTCTGATCGTAGGGCTCGGACTCATTGGCGGCTCCATCGCGCTCGCTCTACAAAAATCACCGCAAAACTGGGTGATCGGTTATGATGCAAATCCAGATACGCTTCAAAGTGCAAAAGTGTTAGGTGTTGTTAATGAAACGACGCTAGATCCACAGCAAGCAATTCGTTATGCAGATGTGTGTATTTTTGCAACGCCTGTAAATGCTACGCTTGAATGGATGGAAAAATTAAAATCATGGGAACTTCCGCCGAATTTAATTGTTTCTGATACGGGAAGTACAAAGAGTTTAATTATGGATAAGGCGAGTGAGTTACAAGCGAAAGGCATTTCATTTATTGGTGGACATCCAATGGCAGGATCACATAAAAGTGGAGTGCTTGCGGCAAAACCAATTTTATTTGAAAATGCATATTATATGCTGACACCATTAGCAGGTGAAAACCCTGCACATGTCGACCAGCTTCATGAGCTATTAAAGTTAACGAATGCGAAATTGATGGTTGTTGATGCCGATGAGCATGACCATATGACGTCGATTGTGTCACACTTTCCACATGTTGTTGCCGCATCACTTGTGCATCAATTATCCGAAGAAAACGACGGAAACAAGTTAACGAAACAATTAGCTGCGGGTGGTTTTCGTGATATGACAAGAATCGCTGCCTCAGAGCCACAAATGTGGAGCGATATTGTACAGCAAAATAAGAAACATATATTAGAACAACTTCATCGTTGGCAGGCGGAGATGACTCGGGTTGAAGCGATTATCGAGCGTGACAATGAAGAAGAAATTACCGCGTTTTTTGCAGGGGCAAAGAACTTCCGTGATGACTTACCATTAACGCAAGGAGCGATGTTCTCGACGTATGATTTATATATTGACGTACCTGATCATCCTGGTAGTATTGCGGAAGTAACGGCATTACTTGCACAAGAACGCATTAGTATTACCAATATTCGAATCGTTGAAACGCGTGAAGATGTATTCGGTATTTTAGTCGTAAGCTTTACGAGTGAAGAGGACCGTAATCGTGCGGCTGAATGCATTAAAACACGTAGCCCATACGAATATTATATTGCGTAACCGAGGAGGAATTTTGATGACGTCTAAAACGTTACAATTTAAAAAACCTTCATTGAAGGGGACGATTACTGTACCGGGAGATAAATCTATTTCGCATCGTTCGGTAATGTTTGGTGCGATTGCAAAAGGTACAACAACGGTGGAAGGCTTTTTACTAGGTGATGATTGTTTGAGCACAATCGATTGCTTCCGTAAACTCGGTGTCGATATCACGCTTGATGATACAAATGTTACGATTACAAGCGATGGCATGGATGCGTGGCAGGAGCCAACCGACATTTTATATACCGGCAATTCAGGCACAACGACGCGACTAATGCTTGGTCTATTAGCAGGCTCATCCGTCCATGCGGTGTTAAACGGTGACGCCTCAATTGGTAAACGTCCAATGAAGCGTGTCATCAATCCACTACGTGACATGAACGCCCATATTACAGGGCGTGCAGATGGTCAGTACACACCGCTTGCTGTACAAGGGAAAACACTTACACCAATCGATTACACGATGCCTGTAGCAAGTGCACAAGTGAAGTCGGCAATTTTATTAGCAGCGCTAAATGCAGACGGGACAACGATTGTTCGTGAGCAGGAACCTTCTCGTGACCATACGGAGCGCATGCTACGCCAGTTTGGTGCGGACATTACATCTAAAGATGGCGTCATTACTTTTAGAGGTGGGCAAAAACTTACTGCAACACATGTATCTGTCCCTGGTGATATTTCATCAGCAGCCTTTTTCTTAGTAGCGGGCGCGCTAGCGAATGAGAGTGAGATTACACTGCATAATGTCGGCTTAAATCCAACACGTACAGGTATTATTGAGGCACTTGAAGCAATGGGTGCCAATATGACAATTACAATCGATGACGAAGCGGCTGCAGAGCCAACCGGTACGATTGTTGTGAAAACGTCTAACTTAAAGGCTACAACGATTGGCGGCGCTGTTATTCCGCGATTAATCGATGAAATTCCGATTATTGCGCTTCTTGCGACACAAGCACAAGGGAAAACGATTATTAAAGATGCGGAAGAATTGAAAGTAAAAGAAACCAATCGTATTGATGCGGTTGTTGATGAACTGACAAAACTTGGTGCAAACATTACTGCAACAGAGGATGGTATGATTATTGAAGGACCAACACCGCTACATGGTGCAACACTTCATACATATGGTGACCACCGTATTGGAATGATGGGTGCTATTGCAGCACTCATTACAGATGGTGATGTTACGTTAGATGATGCGGATTGTATTGCTGTATCGTATCCAACATTCTTTGATGATTTATCAACGTTACAATAATGAGAAGCAGGAGTTGTGCGTGAGCATGATTTCTGCTTTTTATGTCTTTAAATTCACTGATTCGATATAGTTATGAGCGAAGTTGTGCTTTTTAGGCATTTTTCTTGAGAAAAAAGATGCGCTCCTGTACGATAAAGGAATGACAAATTTCGTAGAATCAGGTGAGTATTATGAACACGCAACAACCAATTATTGAGGCCATTCAAAATGGTGATTTACATGCATTACATCATGCTATCGAGGATTTACTCGTATCAGCCGATGCCAACGAACAATATGAAATGGCTGATTACTTAATGAACTTCGGTTATTTAAAACAAGCCGATGAAATTTATGCACATCTTGTTTATTTATTCCCAGAGGAAGCACAGTTGAAAATTGACCGCGCAACCGTTTTAATGGAGCTTGAAGCAGAGGATGAAGCACTTGAAATGTTAATGGACGTCAAAGAAGACGCACCTGAGTACCCACAGGCGCTATTAGCTTTAGCGGATTATTATCAAATGCAAGGGCTATATGAGGTAGCAGAGCGTCATATTGATCACGCGATGGAGTTACTTCCCGCAGAGCCGTTATTATTATTCGCAAAAGCCGAATTAATGATGGAAATGGGCCGTTTATCTGAAGCAGCACGACTTTACGAAGAAGTGTATGCAACCGATAAAGAAATTGCAGGGGTTCGTATTATCGAACGCTTAGCGGACGTTCATCGCCAAGGCGGCTCGTATGAAGAAGCGCTTCATTATTATCAGCATGCGCTAAAAGATACGACATCAGCCGATTTATTATTTGGTGCGGCGTATGCGTCATTTCAAGCGGAGCAATATGAGCAAGCCATCCGCTATTTAGAAGACTTGAAAGTATTTGACCCTGACTACTTCGCAGGATACTTATTGTTAGCGCAAAGCTATGCTATGCAAGAAAACAATAAAAAGGCGTTAGAAGTAATCAAAGAGGGTATTACTAGAGATGAGTACGATAAGGAACTGTATTTATTTGCTGGTAAAATGGCCATTAAAAATAGCTTACCAGAAGAAGCAGAGGCATTTTTACGTCAAGCGATTGCATTAGACCCAGAGTATATGGAAGCGGTGTTAACGCTTGTGTCAATGCTATCAAATGATGAACGCGATGAAGAACTTATTGAAATTGTTGAAGGATTACACACAATCGATTTTGAATGGTCAACATTATCTACATTTGCTGCAGCTGCATACGATCGCTTAGAGGATTATGAGAAAGCGAGTAAACATTATGCAAATGCGTATCAAGATCATGATGACGATGCTTTATTCTTAGAGAAGTATGTATACTTCCTATTGGAAGATGGCCAGCATGATAAAGCGAAAGAAGTAGCGAAAAAATTAAATGCCTTACAGCCAGAAGAACAAGAATGGCTAGATTTACTTACTCGTTTTGATGAACAATAATCATTTGGGGAAGTGATATTAATGGAAACATCTATTTCAAACAAAGATAAAAAAACATTTGTCCGTTGGTTTTTAAAACGTTTTGATTTAAAACGTCGCGAATGCGTATGGATTTTAAATTATATTATTGGCGATGATGATTTATTAAGCCAAGTGCATTTTGTAGAAGATGCGCATTACTGTCCGCGTGCACTCGTTATTTCAACGACTGAATCAAGTGGTATCCCATTCCGCTTTTATAAAGGCAATATTATGACAGCGGACCCAGAGAAATCGTTCCATGATTTACGTATGAATAATGAAAAAGCAATTTATATTCAATTGAACTTTCCGAAACAACCGCCAGCTGAACAATACTTAGCGGTACTAGAAGAGAATCCGTTTATTCCTTCGTATATGCAAATTTCGTCGGAAGATAAGCAAGTAGCGCAGAAAATGTTATCGAAAAGCGTCTATGAATTCCAACATAGTAATTTATTACAGCAAATCGATGCAGCACTCGATGCAGGCAATAAAGACAAGTTTTTAGAACTAACCGCTTTATTAAACGATTTAGAAGCAGAGACAGCGCAATAAAAAGACTAGGACAGATTCAAACTCAATTTATCAATTGAAAGTAAAAGGAAAAGGCTTTGACATACGTATAAAAACAACCGTTCATATGAGCATAAGAAAAACCGGAATCGCGCTGTAGCGCGGTTCCGGTTTTTTCATTGCGAACGCTAAAAAAGGAAAATGGCGTGTTTTGTCCCAGCCTCTTCTTTTCTTATGCTCCTTTTTTGAGCTTGAGTTGTCTTTTTCTACGCAAGTAGGCGCTTTTCACCTATAATCAAATAAAGGGGGAGAATGATGCAATTGATACGAAATATATTATTCGCAAAATGGTTTTTAGTTTTACTATTGCTCATTAATATTGGTGGAACAGTTTATGGCTATATCTGGTACGGTTGGCAGCTAGAACAAACTGCGCCAATCTTTTGGCTTTTCGTACCAGATAGTCCAACAGCGACATTATTTTTCTGCTTTGCCATTGTCGGTTGGCTCATGGATCGCCATTTTCGCATATTTGAAGCATTAGCACTCGTTACGAATGTAAAGTATGGAATTTGGGCTGTTGTTATGAATATCTTTACAATCATTCAATTAGATGGCAATGTGGGCTGGCAGGCGTATATGCTCATTGCAAGTCATGGGCTAATGGCAGTACAGGCACTACTGTACATACCGAAATATGATTTTAAACCGGTGCATATTATCATTACAGCGATTATCGTCTTGCATAATGAAATCATTGATTATGTTTTTGGTCAAATGCCGATTTATAGTGTATTAAATGAGTATATGAACGGAATTGCCTATTTCACATTCTGGCTATCAATTGGTAGTATTTTACTTGCGCTTTTTGTGTATAAACGAAGCCTTTTAGTTGCGAGGAAGTACTAGCGCCTTATACAATAGAACTATGAATGATATAGGAGGAATGTAAACAGTGTCTATCGGTATGATGATTGTTTATTTCGCTGTTTTAATGTTATTACCACTTTATGCACAGCGAAAAGTGAAGTCGACATATAAAAAATATTCACAAGTTCAATCGACTTCTAATATGACGGGGGCAGAAGTGGCGCGTCGTATTTTAGATATGAATGGTTTAGAGAATGTTCGCGTGGAGCCAGTAGCGGGTGTATTATCGGATCATTATGATCCAACTGACCGCGTTGTTCGCTTATCAGAGAGTAATTTTTATGAGGCCTCTGTTGCAGGTACTGCAGTAGCAGCCCATGAAGTTGGTCATGCGATTCAACATAAAGAATCGTATAATTTCTTAACAGTACGTTCTAAATTAGTTCCTGCTGCTACTATTTCATCAAATGCTTCATGGATTTTCATTATGATTGGGATGATTGCTTCTTGGCAACCACTAATGTTAATCGGAATTATCCTATTAGCAATCGGTGTAGTATTCCAGTTGGTGACATTACCAGTAGAATTCGATGCTTCTAAGCGCGCAATGAACCAAATTGTTGAATTAGGCATTATTCGCAATGAAGAAGAAGCTTCCGCTCGTAAAGTATTAAATGCCGCAGCGATGACATATGTCGCAGCAGCAGCAACGGCTGTCATGGAATTAGCCCGTTTATTACTAATGTATACAGGTATGGGAAATAACAGAGAAGACTAATCAAAAAAACATCAATTTCTATTATAGGAATTGATGTTTTTTTATGTTTATTTAATTCGAAAATCAGTTTTATATTAAAAATCGTCATATAATGTATTATGTTTGTTACATTTTTGTAATGTTTTTGACCTCTTATCGTATTGTTTATTGTGTAAAGTAGTGATTGTGAAAAGCAACACAAACTAACATTTAAAAATACTAACTTAATTATATAAAAAAAATAACGAATATGAATGGAGAACATAAACACTATGAAATTAACAAAAACGATGACATCACTAGCGTTAGCATTTACAGTAGGACTATCAGGAGTAGCAACTACATCTACAACATTTTCACCAGTAGATTCAATTGAAGCAAAAGCAGCAACAACAATTGCATACAAAGCAAAATTATTTGTAAACTCTCCAGATGGCACATTAAACATGCGTAAATCTGCAAGTGCTACATCTGCAAAAGTTCAAACATTAAAACAAGGCAAACAAGTAAATGTAACAAAGAAAAAAGTTGTTGGTGGCGCAACGTGGTTATACGGGACAGCTTCAGGTAAAAAAGGCTGGATGAATGCTAAATATTTATCTTCTAAAAAAGTTACACAAGTATCAAATTCTTCAAACTTTAGCTCAGCAATTTCTTATGGCGCACGCTTCTTAGGCACACCATATGTATGGGGCGGCACAACACCATCAGGATTTGATTGCTCAGGTTTCACTAGTTATGTATACCGCAATGCATTAGGTAAATCAATTCCACGTACATCAGGTGCACAATATACAGCGTCTAAGAAAATCTCTAAATCACAACTACAAGTTGGTGATTTAGTATTCTTTAACACATCAGGTGGCGGTGTATCACACGTATCAATCTACGCTGGTAACAATAAATTATTACATGCTGCTGGTAAACAAGTTAAATACTCAAACCTTTATGATGGTTACTGGAACAAACGTATCGTAGGTTACGGTACATTCCGCTAGTTCATACAATGGGGTGTCTCTTATGAGGCATCCTTTTTTATTTTATTATGATAATGAAGTCTTTTGATAATATAACGAAAAACGACCGAATGTATAAATTTTTATACATTCGGTCGTTTTTTGTCTATCGGTTGATTGGTTGCTTTTTATCATCGAGTGTAAAGCCTTCACCTGCAACGTCATGAACTTCTGAAATACTCATGAACGCGTGTGGGTCAATCCCATTCACAATCGATTTTAATTTAAATAATTCATTTTTAGAAACGACACAATAAATAACGCGTTTTTCTTCGCGTGTATAATAGCCATTCCCATGTAGCAATGTGACACCACGATCAAGTTGTTTCGCAATTTTAGCAGCAATGGCTTCATATTCACCTGAAATGATAAATGCGCCACGTGCAGCATATGCACCTTCTTGCACAAAATCAATAACTTTTGCACAAACAAATACAAATACGAGCGTATAAATTGTTGTACGTGCATTTAAATACGTCAACATCGATAAAGAAATAACAATGGCATCAATTAATAACATCGTCTTGCCCATCGACCAACCAAAATATTTATGAACAACACGCGCGATAATATCTGCACCACCTGTTGTACCCCCGTAGCGGAATACAATACCAAGACCCCCACCTAAAAAGACACCAGCAAGCAGTGTTACAAGAAGCATATCGTCATGTAGGTCAATATGGAAGTTCATATGCTGGAACACTTTAATAAAGAGTGATACAGAAATAGTTCCAATTAATGTATAAATAAATGAACGACGTCCGAGAATTTTCCAGCCGATAATAAACATCGGAATATTTAAGATGATGTTCATTAAAGCGGGGTCAAGGCTAAAGACGAAGTATAAAATTAGTGTGACACCAGTAATGCCACCTTCACCGAGCTCGTTTTCCATATTAAAGTTAACGAGACCAAATGAGTAAAGCGCAGCACCTAGCATGATGAACACAATGTTTTTGAGTTTCAAACAAGTCCCTCCTAGATGATTTTTCAGTCAAGTCATACACGACTACAAAAAATTTTGGTACACTATGTGTAAGCCGTTTATCAGCTGGCTCATAGGTTTCTATTATCGTTTATTTACACATAATTGACAACCTTAATCGCGACACGTTTTACGTTCTAAGCGATAACAAGGGGATACATACACATTGGAGGAATGAAATAATGACAGTTCGCGTAGCAATTGCAGGACCACGAGGTAAAATGGGGAAAGAAGCAGTACATACCGTAATGAAAGCGACCGATATGGAGCTTGTAGCTGTATTGGACCATCGTGAGATTGCGATGAACCTAACAGCATATAGTGAATTTCCAGAAAACTATGACGTTGCGGTTTATACAGATTTAGAAGCGTTAATCAAGGATACCAAGCCGGACGTATTTGTTGATTTAACGACACCAAAAGCCGTCTATACACATACGAAAACATTGCTCGAGCATCATGTACGTCCAGTTATCGGCACAACAGGTTTTACAGATGAGCAATTGCAAGAAGTAACGGATTTAGCGAAAGCAAATGGCACAGGCGCAATTATCGCACCAAACTTTGCGATTGGTGCAGTGTTAATGATGAAATTTGCGGCAGAAGCGGCGAAATATATGCCAGATGTTGAAATTATCGAACTACATCATGACCAAAAATTAGATGCACCATCTGGTACAGGTGTCAAAACAGCACAGTTAATCGCTCAAAATCGCCCAGCCCATAAACAAGGGCATCCTGAGGAACATGAAACAATCCAAGGTTCACGCGGTGGCGATATCGAAGGTATGCGTATTCATAGCGTACGTTTACAAGGCCTTGTTGCACATCAAGAAGTGTTATTTGGTGGCGAAGGCCAAATGCTGACAATTCGTCACGATTCATATAATCGCGCTTCGTTTATGTCGGGTGTGAAATTATGTATTGAAAAAGTAGTCGACTTAAATGAACTAGTTTACGGCTTAGAAAATTTATTATAAGATAGGAGCGTTTTTTTATGAAAATCGCTTTAATTGCGCATGATAAGAAGAAAGATGATATCGTGCAATTCTCAGTAGCATATGAGCAAATTTTGGCTGAACATGAGTTGTTTGCCAC
Source organism: Candidatus Kurthia intestinigallinarum (assembly GCF_003991225.1). Classification (GTDB taxonomy): domain Bacteria; phylum Bacillota; class Bacilli; order Bacillales_A; family Planococcaceae; genus Kurthia; species Kurthia populi. The sequence goes on along the minus strand of NZ_JTFC01000031.1, from coordinate 189,084 downwards.
AGGGACAACGGGACTGCGTATTATGGAAGCAACGGATTTAACGATTACACGCTTCCGTTCGGGTCCACTTGGCGGTGACCAACAAATTGGTGCCATGATAGCCGTCAATGATATGGATTTAGTGCTCTTTTTCCGCGATCCATTGACAGCGCAACCACATGAGCCGGATATTTCGGCGTTAATGCGTTTATGTGACGTTTATCAAGTCCCTCTTGCTACGAATATGGGGACAGCGGAAGTGCTGTTAAAAGGTTTACAAGAGGGCTTTATTGACTGGCGCTTACTTGCTGAGCGTCGCAGTGCCTCACAAACGAAATAATATGATACTGTATAAGGTGTAGCTAATCGTAGCTACACCTTTAGTATGATATTGAACAACAAAGAAAGGACGGGTCGGATGAGAAAATTAAAAATAGGAATTACGTGCTATCCGACAGTCGGTGGCTCTGGCGTTATGGCGACAGAGCTTGGGAAAATGCTAGCGGAGCGCGGGCATGAAATTCATTTCATTACATCTAGCATGCCGTTTCGCTTAAATAAAGTGTATCCAAATATTTTCTTCCATGAAGTGGAAGTTAATAATTATTCGGTATTCCAATATCCACCGTACGATTTAGCGCTGGCAAGTAAAATTGCAGATGTAATAAAAGAAGAACAATTGGATGTGTTGCATATGCATTATGCGATTCCACATGCGGTCTGCGCAGTGCTTGCGAGAGATATGTGTGGCTGTAATATCGGTATCGTCACAACACTTCATGGTACGGATATTACTGTACTAGGAGAGGATACATTATTACAAACAGCTATTAAATACGGTATCGATAAATCAGATATTGTTACAGCTGTTTCAGATTCACTAAAACAACAAACCTATGAATTAATCGACACGACAAAACCAATTGAAACGATTTATAATTTTGTCGATATGCGTGAATATTATAAACGTGATAACGCAGAGTTAAAAGAAGGCTTTGGCATTGCAGCCCATGAAAAAGTCATTATCCATGTGTCGAACTTCCGTAAGGTGAAGCATGTACCTGATGTTGTGGAAACATTTTTGAAAATTCGCCGAGAAGTTCCAGCGAAGTTATTACTTGTTGGAGATGGACCAGAAAAGCATGAAGTGATGAAACAAGCACGTGCGAGCGACTATACAGATGATATTTTATTCCTTGGTCGTCAAGATAATTTAGCTGAATTATATTCTATTAGTGATTTAAAACTACTGATGTCTTCAAAAGAAGCGTTTGGTCTTGTATTGCTCGAAGCAATGGCTTGTAGTGTACCAGGTATTGGAACGAATATTGGTGGGATTCCAGAAGTCATTGTCGAAGGTGAAAATGGCTATATTGTTGAATTAGGCGATACCGAAGCGGCAGCAAAAAAAGCTATTTCGTTATTACAGGATGATGCGAAGCTAGCTTCATTTAGTGAAGCAGCACGAAAACATGCACATGAGCATTTCCGTGCAGAAAAAATTGTTGAACAATATGAAGTATTGTATGAGAAGGTGGCACGTCATGACAACGATGCAATTTGATGCAGCCTTCAAGGTTATTGATGCTTTGCAGCTAGCAGGCTATGACGCAGTCGTTGTTGGCGGCGCAGTGCGCGATACATTATTAGGTGTACCCGTGCATGATGTCGATGTCGCAACGAGTGCAACGCCGGAACAAACGAAAACGGTTTTTCAAAAAACGGTCGATATTGGTATTGAACATGGCACGATTCTTGTACTTGATATGGGTGAACCGATTGAGGTCACAACATTCCGTACAGAAGGCACATATGCAGACCACCGGCGCCCGGATAACGTTGATTTTGTGACGGATTTAGCGGAGGATTTGCGTCGTCGTGATTTTACGATTAACGCAATGGCACTACGTTCAAAAACGGACATCGTTGATTTATTTGGTGGGCAAGATGATTTAGCAGCACATATCGTTCGCGCAGTTGGTGTGGCCGAGGAACGCTTTGCAGAAGATGCACTGCGTATGTTACGTGCTGTACGTTTTAGCGCAAAATTAAACTTTGATGTTGAACAGCAGACGTATACCGCGATGAAAAAACGCGCTGCAGATTTACGCTTTATTGCCATTGAGCGTATTAAAGCGGAGTTTGATCAAATTGTTCGTAGTGGACAGCCATATCGAGCCTTTCAGTTACTTGTTGATACAGGGCTCTCTACATATTTACCGGGTTCATTTCAAACAATTGAGCAGTGGCGCGGCTTTAAAGCACAAGATTCATTAACTGGTTGGGCGTTCTTTAGTTACCTAGAGCAAGATGTGCAGCTGATTTCTCGCTATCGTGGATCAAATAAGGAACAGCGCTTTGTGAAGCATGTATTTCAGGCATTACAAACGCTAAAAACGGCACCGACACCACGTGAGTTATTTGATCTTGACGAAGTGGTGTGGCAAGCCGCTACGATGATTGCCAACCATGTATGGCAGACGAATCATACCGTGGAAGACATTTTAGCAACTAAAGCAGCGCTACCGATTCAACAAAAAAATGATCTTGCCGTAACAGGCAAGGAATTTTTAGCCTGGAGTGGTCAAAAGGGTGGGCCGTGGTTAAAAGAAGCATTACAACAACTATTAAATGGTGTGTTGGATGGGACGATTCTAAACGACGAACAACACATAAGGGGATGGTTTGAACGTGAGTGGAAATTTTAAATATGAATTACTAAAACGGCTCCAAGCGGCTGGAAATGAACCACTATCTGGTCAACAAATCGCAGATGAATTAAATATTTCACGCACAGCGATTTGGAAACATATTAATCAATTAAAAGAAGAAGGCTATGAAATCGAAACCATTCGTAAAAAAGGCTATATTTTAAAACAAGCAGCGAATAATTTAGACCCAGCAAAAATTAAAGCCCTACTTGAAACAACACATTTCGGCCATACTATTTTTTATGAAGAAGTACTCGATTCGACACAACCAACTGCTCACCGACTTGCACAGGAGGGTGCAAAAGAAGGCACACTTGTTATTTGTGAGGAGCAAACAGCAGGACGCGGTCGTATGATGCGCGAATGGCAGTCACAAAAGGGGAAAGGAATTTGGATGAGTGTTATTTTACGTCCAGATGTGCCAACACATAAAGCACCGCAGTTTACGCTCGTAGCAGCAGTTGCTGTTGCGCGAGGTATTGAAGACGTAACAGGCGTGCGCCCGGCAATTAAATGGCCAAATGACTTATTAATTAATGGCTTGAAATGCACCGGCATTTTAACTGAAATGCAGTCTGAACCAGATCTTGTGAATGCACTTATTATGGGTATTGGTATTAATGTGAACCATGAGCAACAAGATTTCCCTGAAGAAATTCAAGGCATTGCGACGTCATTAAAATTACAGGCAGGAAAAGAAATTGACCGTGCAGAATTAACTGCGCGTATTTTATTCTATCTAGAACGCTATAGCGCTGAGTATGTAATAGAAGGCTTTGAAAACATTAAAAAACAATGGGAAAGCTATTCATGCACACTAGGTCAGCGCATTAAAGCGACAACATTACGTGATGTTTTAATTGGGGAAGCTGTTGAAATTACAGATGATGGCGTCTTAAAAATTAAATTAGATAATGGTGAAATTAAAGGTGTTTATTCGGCCGATATTTCATTAGAACCATAAAAAGGAGAGGATTCGCATTATACGCGGAGCCTCTCTTTTTTATTACAGGAATCTAGTAGGCTTACATGTAGGATATATGATAAAATCAAGTATATTATGAACGGAAAGTGTGAAGTATTTATGGAAAGTCAAACGTATGCTGTTGTTGATTTAGAAACAACAGGGCATTCTTCAAAGCAAGGCGACCGCATTATTCAAATTGCGATTGTGTTTATGAAAGATTGGCAAGTCGTGGATACTTACACGAAATTTGTTAATCCAGAGCAAAACATCCCGTCGTTTATTGAGGATTTAACCGATATTTCAAACGCGGATGTCGCGCATGCGTTGCCATTTCAGGACATCGCATACGATGTATATGAAAAACTGCAGGGGACGGTTTTTGTCGCGCATAACATCGACTTTGATTTACCATTTTTACAATCAGAGTTTACGCGCTGTGGGATTCCGCTATGGCAAGGAAAATCACTTGATACGGTTGAATTAGCGAAAATTTTATTCCCAACATCGTATAGCTATAAGTTGCAAGACTTAGCGTTAGAGCTTGGTATCATTCACCAAAAAGCCCATCGTGCAGATGATGATGCCTTAGCGACCGCCTATTTATTAAAGGCATGTTACGATAAAATGCTACAGTTACCATTACGTGTGCTTGAACAATTGCATAAGCGTTCTTTTAAGGCGAAAACGAATATTTCAGCGTTGCTTTTTGATGTTATTCGTGAGAAAAGGCAAGGTACGAAAAAACCAATAGGGTATACGATATACCGTGGCGTCACATTAAAAGAACAGGTACCTGTAGTAAAAGAACAGGTGAAAAAATGTAGTTACCCAGCATCACTAGAAGCGAAGAAAACATTGTTTGAAGCTCAGTTTGAACGATTTGAAATCCGTGACGGTCAATTCCGTATGATGGATAGTGTCTGGAATTCATTAAATAATCGACAAGAAGTATTGATGGAAGCATCAACAGGTATCGGCAAGACATTAGCCTATTTGATTCCAGCGATGATTTATACGGCGCGTCATGACGGCAAAATGGTCATTAGTACATATACCTCACATTTACAAGAGCAGTTGTTAATGGAGGAATTGCCAAAAGCCGAAGCCATTATTGGTATGAAAGCGAATATTGCGGTATTAAAAGGCATGAAGCATTATGTCGATATTGACCGTTTTAGTGATATGGTTCAAGTATTCGATGATTCCTATGATGAGAACTTTGCGAAGATGCAATTTATTACGTGGTTAGCAGAAACGACATCTGGGGACTTGACGGAACTAAATTTATCAGGTGGCGGCCATTTATTTTTAGAAAAGGTACGTCGTAGTGACACCACAAAAGATACGCGTCGCAAGGGAGCTTTTGACTTTTATTTGGCAGCACTTGAGCAATGTAAGTCAGCCGATTTAATTGTGACGAATCATGCGATGGTTGTTGCGGATCTACAGCGTTCAGAACCGATTCTAAACAATATTGATGGCTGGATTATTGATGAGGCGCATCAGATGGTGCAAGCGGCAATGGTACGTGAAGAAACGGTGTTTTTATATCGAGAATGGAAGTATGTACTCGGTCAATTAGGCTCGATGTCTCAGCGCACACTCGAGCATGATTTCTATGCACGTATCGAGTCATCAGGACGTGTTCATATTCGCAAGGTGCTCGAGTGTCAGCAATATTTTGGCAATATGCTGGATTCCTTTGAACGCGCCATGAAACAAATGACGAAGTATTTAAATTTACCAGCCGGTGTTACAAGGTCAATGAAATATACATTTTTATGGCAAGATGTGCAAATTGAGCAACTTTTACTACGCGAAGTTAGTCAACATTTAGGACGCTTTTTAGCAAGTGCTAAGCAACTGACGACCGTTTATTTACAACAAGTAGATGAATTGCCTTTATCACAGCAGGCAACATTAGATGATTGGCATTACTGGCTAGACGAACTAGCATTAAAACATGCAGAGTGGGATGCTTTGTTCTTACAACAACGCCGTGCTGAAACGATGTGGCTAGAGCTTGATGCCCGTAGCTTACCAGGAAGTATTCAAATTATGAAAAAACCGTTAAGTATTAAGCGCACGGTTATGAGTGTTTTTGATAAATTTCGTGGCAAAATGGGAATTGTATGGGCATCTGGTACATTAACAGCTCCCGAGAATACGCGCTTTATTGCCAATCAGCTAGGAATTGATGCGTCGGTGCCGTTGTATCAATTCCAAGCACCTGCTTCCTATTATGAAGGCGCACAAGTATATATTGTGGACGATATGCCAGATATTAAAGGTGTATCACAAATGATTTACATTGAGCATGTGGCACAGGCGATTGTTGAAACGGTGCTTGCTACAAATGGTCGATGCTTTGTATTATTTACATCGCAGGAAATGTTGAAAAAGACCGTTATGCTTATTCAAGAAACCGACCAACTTGAAGAATTTATGCTGTTTGCACAAGGTGTCTCAAGTGGTAGCCGCATGAAGCTATTAAAAATGTTCCAAAAATTCGAGCGCTCGGTATTATTTGGCACAAATTCTTTCTGGGAAGGTGTTGATGTACCAGGGGATGCGTTGTCAGCAGTTATTGTTGTGCGTTTGCCTTTTACCTCACCAAACGAACCGGTGTTTAAAGCAAAAGCAGATGCATTACAGGCAAAAGGCATGAATTCATTTTATAAACTATCTCTTCCTGAGGCGATTATTCGCTTTAAACAGGGCTTTGGCCGTTTAATTCGTTCGTCACATGATAAGGGGGCATTTATTATTTTGGATCGCCGAATTGAAACAAAATCATATGGCCATCAGTTTTTAGATGCTCTACCAAATGTCCCTGTTGAAAAAGTTCCGCTTGGGGATATGGTGTTACAATTAGAACATTGGTATAATGATGAAGTATGAACAGGTTCGTACAACTTAAACGTATAAGGTGATAACATGAAAAACTGGTTAAAATTCTTATCCATATTTTTCGTTTGTTTGGCACTCGTGTTAGTCGTCATTATCGGTTGGAGTGCATACTCACCGTTTCGTAGCATTGAAAGCCAAGCAGAAGATGCCGTCATTCAAAATAAGCAGTTAAAAGAAGTAAGCGAATCTTACGTCTACAATGGGACATCTTCGTATGTGACGGTAATTGGTAAGGATAGCAAAAATAAAGACAAAGCGATCTTTGTATTGCAAGATCAGGTCAATCAAAAAGGACCTGCACTGAAAATGAAAAATGGCATTTCAGCAGAAGAAGCGGTGGAAATCGCCAAGAAAAAAGATCCAAATATGAAACGCGTGCTCCATACGAAGCTCGGTTTAGAAAAACCAGGTGCGGTATGGGAAATAACGTATAAAACAAAAAATGACAAACTGAATTACGTGTATATCACATACACTTCAGGTAATTGGTGGAAGCGAATTACGAATTTGTAATGTAAAATAGAAATAATTATGTCTTTTGCTAGATGTTTGTATATAATGGTAATGAAAACTATAGCGAATCGCTGTTAAATGGAGGATACTATGACAAAAATTATGATTTCAGATATGCCTAAGCATGTCGGTGAAACAGTTACCATTGGCGCTTGGTTATTTAACAAACGTTCAAGCGGTAAAATCGCATTTCTACAATTACGTGACGGCTCAGGCTTCGTGCAAGGCGTTGTCGTAAAAGCAAACGATGAAGAGGTTTTTGCAACAGCAAAAGCACTTCACCAAGAAACATCAATGTACGTAACAGGTGAAGTAACAGAAGATACACGCTCTTCATTCGGTTACGAACTACAAGTAACAGGAATTGAAGTTATCGGAGAAGCACATGATTATCCGATCACACCAAAAGAACACGGTGTTGAATTTTTAATGGACAACCGTCACTTATGGTTACGTTCTAAAAAACAACACGCTAATATGGTCGTACGTAATGAAATTATTCGTGCAACATATGAGTTCTTTAATGATAATGGCTTCAAAAAAGTCGATCCACCAATCTTAACAGGTTCTGCACCAGAAGGAACATCTGAATTATTCCATACAAAATATTTCGATCAAGATGCATACCTTTCTCAATCAGGCCAACTTTACATGGAAGCTGCTGCAATGGCACTTGGTAAAGTTTTCTCATTCGGTCCAACATTCCGTGCCGAAAAATCAAAAACACGTCGCCACTTAATCGAGTTCTGGATGATTGAACCAGAAATGGCGTTCGTTGAACATGATGAATCACTTGAAGTACAAGAACAATTTGTTGCACATGTTGTTCAATCTGTACTGAAAAATTGTAAATTAGAGCTTGAAGTACTTGGTCGTGACACAGCGAAGCTTGAAAAAGTAACAGCGCCATTCCCACGTATTTCTTATGATGATGCCATCGAATTCTTACACAAAGAAGGCTTTGATGATATTCAGTGGGGTGATGACTTCGGTGCACCACATGAAACAGCTATTGCAAATCACTTTGATTTACCAGTATTTATCACATGTTATCCGAAAGGTATCAAACCATTCTACATGCAACCACACCCAGATCGTGACGATGTCGTGCTTTGCGCTGACTTAATCGCACCAGAAGGCTATGGTGAAATTATCGGTGGTTCTGAACGTATTTGGGATCATAAATTAATGAAAGAACAAATCGAAGCAGCTGGTTTAGACCCAGAAGCATACGCATGGTACTTACAACTACGCGAATTCGGTTCAGTTCCTCACTCAGGTTTTGGTTTAGGTTTAGAACGTACAGTTGCATGGATTACAGGTGCAGAGCATGTACGTGAAACAATTCCATTCCCACGTTTATTAAACCGTATTTACCCATAGTACGTTTAGTAAGCAGCTAGCATTGCTAGAAATCCAGACCATTTCTAGCAATGACCTTGCCCACCAGACAGGGCAGGAAAAGTTACAACAGTCAGTCGAACCACATTTCAAAAGAAATGTGGTTCTTTTTTATAGAAACGATAAAAAAGTTGAACCATTTCAAAGGTAGCAAAGCGCGAATAGGTAGTGTTATAATGAGCATTGAACGTCTGAGAAGACATAACAATTTTGCATTGGAGGAGTCATACGTGAACGAACAACAAAAAAGGCTCCAAACGTGGATTGAGCGTGGAAATGTGACCATTTCACAGCTCTTTTTTCAATATTATAAAGAGCTTATGATCGCCGACAATGATGCCATGCTTATTATGCATTTACAGGCATTTCATGATGAAGGCGAATTATTCCCAACACCAAATCGTATTGCAGAACGTATGCATTTATCAGCTGATGCGATTTCAGCTGCGATGCAACGCTTAATGCAAAATGGCTATATTGAAATTGTACAAAATATTACAGATGGTGTTCTTTATGAACAAATTAATTTAATGCCACTGTGGATGCGATTACTAGATTGTGCAACAAATGAAAAACAACAAGTGCAAGAACAACAAATTGAGATTGAAGAAGGCGAATTATTCCGCTTATTTGAGCAAGAATTTGGTCGTCTTTTATCACCAATGGAAGCAGAAACTGTGGCGATGTGGTTAGACCAAGACCATCACACACCTGCTTTAATTCGTAAGGCACTCATGGAAGCCGTATTAGCACAAAAAGTAACGATGCGTTACATTGACCGTATTTTATTTAATTGGAAGAAAAACAATATTAAAACGGTTGAAGAAGCGGATCTTTATGCGCAGAATTTCCGTGATCATAATTTGAAAAAGCAATTACAACAGCAGCCTGAACTAACACAACCTGTCAAACGGGCGCCTTTTTATAATTGGCTAGAAGAGGAGGAATAGCATGTTAACAATTAAGCAATGGTTACATTGTTTAGATGAGATGGATGCGATGTTCCCAGATGCGCAATGTGAACTCGTCCATGATAATCCGTTTGAATTAACGATTGCGACGTTATTATCTGCGCAATGTACCGATGTACTCGTTAATAAAGTGACGAAAACATTGTTTCAAAAATATAAAACACCAGAAGATTATTTGGCGGTGCCTCTTGAAGAACTTGAGCAAGATATTCGTTCAATCGGTTTATTTCGTAGTAAAGCGAAAAATATTCAAAAGCTATGCCAGCGTTTATTAGACGTTTATAATGGCGAGATTCCAGCAGACCGTGAAGAACTTGTTACTTTGCCCGGCGTAGGGCGTAAAACAGCAAATGTCGTATTATCGGTTGCCTTCAATGTACCTGCAATGGCAGTTGATACGCATGTAGAGCGTATTACGAAGCGTTTAGGCCTTTGTCGCTGGAAAGATAGTGTCTTAGAGGTTGAACAAACAATTATGCGTAAAACGCCAATTGAGCGCTGGAATAAAGCACATCATCAAATGATTTTCTTTGGTCGCTATCATTGTAAGGCGCAACGTCCAGGGTGTCATACATGCCCATTATTTGATGACTGTCGAGAAGGGCAGAAGCGTTTTAAGAAAGGACTTGTCACCCGATGATAGAAGCACATAAAGAAAAAATTTCAAAAGAAGCGGTAGATGAATGGTTTGCAATATGGGAAACACAAGAACGTGCAATTCATGAAGCACATCATAGTCGTGATAAAGCGGTGAAAGCTTTAATGGAGCAAGCGATTGTACATTACGAGCAATTTATTCAAAATGCTTCAAATACAACAGATGCCTTACAAGTGAGCGAAACATATGAAGTGTTGCCAATCAATGGTATGGAACGTTTGCAATTTGTAAAAACACGTCCAGGACAATATGCATGCTATCGTCAGTTAGATGAATTATTCATTGAAACGAAAAAACGCTGTGCACGTCTGCGCTTGAAAAAATAATGAGACTTACGCAAAAAAAGAGGCTTTGACATACGTGTAAAGACAACCGCTCCTATGAGCATAAGAAAAACCGGCATCGCGCTGTGGCGCGGTGCCGGTTTTTCGTTGCGAACGCTAAAAAAAGAAAATAACGTGTTTGGAACTGACCCACGAAAGTGAGACAAAGAAAAAGACACGTTCTTTCAGCTAAATTTGACGGACGCTTTCCTGGGGCATGGCGGAAGCCGCCTCGCTCGCAAGCTCACTGCGGGGTCTTCCACTCATGCTATTCCCCTAGGAGTCGCCGTCAAATTCTTGTTTAACCATCTTTTTCCGGTATTCAACTGGAGAAAAGTGGTTTAACTTTGCCAAAATTCGCGTATGATTATCGTAGTTGATGTATGCTTGAACGGTTTGAACGACAACGTCATTTGTCGTTCTCAAAAGCCCTTCAAGATAAAACGTTTCGCACTTTAGACTGGCGTGAAACGTTTCAATGATTTGAAGCAGAATTTGGTGAATCACTTCCTTTCCGATGAGATGTACTTTTTTAAAAGAGCTAGTTGAAGTTTTAGCACTTCATTTTGTAAGGTTAACGCCGTCACTTCATCTAAATCCGCTTGAAATGGTCCTTTTCCATAGCTGTATTGTTTTCCAAGAGGCTGTTGTAATCGATGCACCTCTCCATCTTGATACCACTTTACCCATTGATAAATCTGTGTATTATTTTTAATTCCACATGCCTTCATCATTTCATTTACTGGCACATTTGCCAACTTCATCTCGAGTGGCTTTCATTTTTGTTTCGTATGAATACGTTTGTTTTTTGCCCATCAAAAAACACCTCCAAAGATTGTATACCCTTGAACGTGTCTTTTTCTTTTTATGTTGTCTCAGATTTTTAGGTCAGTTCGTTTTGTCCCAACCTCTTTTTTATATATGCATAAAAAAAGAAGCGAGGACGGAACCTCGCTTCTTTTCATGTCTTTATTCTTCAGTACCTTCATCTTGCCCAGTAGTTGGTGATTCTGGACGTGTACTAGAAGTATGTGCTTCACCGCCGCTATTACTATTGCTTGATGAGTTATCCTCACCCGTTGACGGCGTTGTACTACCTTGGTCGGAATTTGTACCGCCACCATTATTCTGGTTCGAATTGTTTTGGTTAGATGAGTTATCTTCACCCGTTGACGGCGTTTCCGGTTGTGTAGGTGTTGTTGTGCCACCTTGTTCAGAAGAGTTGTTGTCATTGCCGGTTGATGGCGTTTCGGTCGACGGTTCTTCAGTCGTTGGTTCTTCGGTAGTCGGCTCCTCAGTCGTTGGTTCTTCGGTAGTCGGCTCCTCAGTCGTTGGTTCTTCAGTAGTCGGTTCCTCAGTCGTTGGCTCTTCGGTAGTCGGCTCCTCAGTCGTTGGTTCTTCTGTTTTATTTGTTTCGGTTGTTGGTGGTGTTTGCGTTTGTGGCTTTGTAGTAGTAGAACTTGGCGCAGAAATTTGCGCACCACGTACATATAATTCACCATTTGAACCTTCTACGACAGTGTCAGGTTTTGTAAATGATTTTGTTTCTTTACCAGCAGAAATTTCCGTCATGACTTGTTTAAATAAAGTTTGTGGAATATGTTTTTCTGTTAATGTTTTTAAGCCTGTTTGACGTTCTGGATCCCCAGCCCATGTTGCAACAGAATAGTTTGTTGTATAACCAATAAACCAACTATCTGGTGCAGTTTCAGCAGGGAGGCCTAATTTTTGTTTTTTCGCTGCATCAAAGTTTGTTGTACCGGATTTACCAGCAATATCTAAGCCATAAATGCTTGCAGCAGTACCTGTCGCACCAGCTTTAGAGCTTACAACATCACGTAACATATCTGTTACCATATAGGCAGTGAAATCACTCATTGCATCTTTTGGATCTGGTGTATATGATTTCGATGTTTTGCCATCACGGTAAACAATTTTCTTCACAGCATGTGCTTCTGTGTAAATCCCATTATTACCAAATGAAGCATAAGATGCCGCCATTTGAATAGGAGATACAGTTACATTACCGCCACCGATTGCATCCGATTCAAGTAATGCTTTATCATCAGCTGGTTTAATACCAACTTTAGCTAAGAATTTTTTCGATTTTGAAGCGCCGACTTCTTTAAATGTTTTCACAGCCGGAATGTTACGAGAACGATATAATGCTTCGCGTATTGTCATATTACCTAAATACGTATTATCGACATTTGTAATCGTTTGATTTGTACCAGTGTATTTAATTGGTTCATCGGTAATCGTTGTACCAGTTGACCATTTTTTGTTTTCAATAACAGGACCATAATCAATTAATGGTTTCATTGTTGACCCTGGTTGATGTTTACTAGCAGCCATATTTAAACCACGTTCTGGACCATAGTTACGACTACCACCAACCGCTGCAAGTGCACCTGTTTGAGTGTCAACAACAGCCATACCAGCTTGAATGTCTTCTGCTGTACGACCGACGAAGTTTGCGTCAGCATTTAATGCTTTTTCAACAGATTTTTGAGCTGTCACATCTAAGTTTGTATAAACACTAATACCTTCTTCTAATGCCTTTTCATCACCATTTTCAGCAAGTTCTTTTAAAACAACATCAATGTATGCATCGTATTTTGATTTCGCCGCTGCTTGACGTTTGCTTTCAGGAAGTAAGCCTTTTTTAATATCCACTTTTTGCGCTTTTTCCATTTCAGCTTTTGTGATTTTTTTATTGTTATACATTAATAATAAAACAACATTACGACGTTTCTCAGCACGCTCTGGATTTTTAAATGGATTGTAGCCATTTGGTGCCTGTGGCATACCAGCTAGTACAGCCATTTCATCTAACGATAAATCTTTTAGCTCTTTACCATAAAAATATTCAGCTGCTGTGCCAAAGCCATAAATACGACCAGACATTAAAACTTTATTAAAGTACATTTCAAAAATTTCATCTTTCGAATACTCACGTTCTAATTGCATTGCTAAGTATGCTTCTTGTACTTTACGTTTCATTGTTTTGCTATTATCAAAGAATGAGTTTTTAATAACTTGTTGTGTCAGTGTTGAGGCACCTTGTGCGCCAAACCCATCACGTATGTTTGCCACCACTGCGCCACCTAAGCGCCAGAAGTCAATACCACTATGATCGTAGAAACGTGCATCCTCTGCTGAAAGAATCGCATCACGCATTTCTTTCGGTATCTCTTCATATTTTACATTTTCCCGTTCTTCGCTACCCATTGAATAAAACTCTTTGCCATTTTTATCATAGAATTTAGAAGAAACAGGGTCTTTTAATGTGTCCTCGTTAAGTTCGGGTGCCGTAAATGCTAAATATGCAAACACAGCGCCACCGATTAAAAATAGTACGATGAAAAGAGATGCTAAACCAATTAATATACGTTTGGCTAATGATTTTTTTGATTTCTCTTTTTTCGATGTTGTTTTTTTCTTCGGAGACGTTTGACGTTTTGCTTTTTGAGTTTGCTGTTTACGACGTTGTTCCCTCGTCATTTTCTCGTCCACAGAAATCCCTCTCTTTCTACCTATCACAATGCGGATAGTAGTTGATCCACCGCTTTTAAGTAATCAAGCCGCGGTGCATAGCTCTCCGTTATTTCAATTGCTTGTTCTTCGAAAACGTTTAGTGGAATGGATTTTCTTGCACCTTTTTCCATCGCTTGCCAAGCACTATCTAGTACATCAAATGGTAAGACGAAAAAACGTTCTAAAGTTGAAAAACAAACAAGTAAAAAACAAACCCCTTTTTGTTTTGTTGCCGCACGCATATGTGTTACTTGGTGTTCATGGACATTTTGAAGCGGGAAGGACGTTTTATTTTTCGTCTCTTTCGCATCAAAGTCAATATAGTATCCATTGTAAACGCCATTATAGTCTGTTGTGGAAGGTGTTCTAAAATACGCCTCCTGAATGACTGCTGCACTTCGTGACGGGTACGCTACTTTGACGATTTGTACAGGAACAGGTTTCTTATGAATAACTGCTGTACCTCGTTGTAAATAAAACATATTGGCTTCATCGATTTCATCTTCTAAGCTTTTCCCGCGATTACTAAAGGTTAATTTATTTTTCGCTAGAACATCTGATTTTTTTTTCGATTCATTTTTCACCGTTTTATTTTGGGGCGTGTATTGTCGTCCGTTTGGATAGCGAATTGCCATTCTATCACTCCTTACCGCCTATATCATATCACATATGTAATGAACTGTTTTTTTGCGACTACTCACAAGATATTAGCAATGTTAAGTATTGAATGCAAATTCTAATGACACTATTATCGCCAGAAATGGTAATTTGAATTATACTAAAAGATAACATAGAAAGAATGTTTGTTCGCTTTTTTAAGCGATTTTTTGATAAATTAAGTGAAAGAGGCGTTTGAAATGCTCCAACAAATAACAACACAACTTTATGAAGAATGCGATAACAGCTGGACACGTTTTATGCAATTCCGTGAACAGCAATACGAGCCGGACTTTTTTGATGAAGTAAGACCATACGCAAATCAAATACATGAATTGTTAAATGAATGGCAGCAGCTAGCTGAACAATTTATTGTGGAGTACCATCCAAAATATGTGCATATGGTACAAATTAATAATGCAGCAGAGCAAATTGAACAATTTGTTGTCCAGTCTTTTTATATTAAAACGAGTAAAAAAAGATTATATCAATCAATTCAAGCTGCCAAATATACATGTGAAACATTGCTAAGTGCAATGCGTGAGGTAGTAGATGAATCTTAAACCGACGTTAGCTGAATGGATTGCTGATTTTACGACTAGTGAAGCGCGCAAAAATATTGAGCATATCGAAATTATGCCTGCAACAAACGGTGTCTATTCACCACTACCAAGTGACTTACATCCAAAATTAGCATCGGCACTTTTAAGTCGAGGCATTACACAACTTTACAGCCATCAGGCAGAGGCTTACCACCATGCGATGCATCAACAATCATTTACGGCCGTTACACCGACAGCATCAGGAAAATCGCTGTGCTATCATTTACCCGTTCTACAAACGATTTTAACGAACCCTTCAAGTAGGGCACTGTATTTATTTCCAACAAAGGCGCTAGCACAAGACCAAAAAAATGCGGTTAACGATTTAATCGAAGCGATTGATGTGCCTATTTTGAGCTATACCTATGATGGTGACACAGCGCCTGGTATTCGAACGAAAGTACGTAAAGCAGGGCATATTGTGATGACAAATCCGGATATGCTTCATGCGGCGATTTTACCACATCATACAAAGTGGGTATCACTTTTTGAAAATCTTGATTATATTGTCATTGATGAATTGCACACGTACAAGGGCGTTTTTGGCTCACATGTGGCACATGTTTTACGTCGTCTAAAACGTATTTGTCATTATTATGGTAGTAATCCAACGTTTATTTGTACGTCTGCAACAATAAAAAATCCACAACAATTAGCATCGGCCTTAACGAATGAACCGCAGCAACTTATCGCTAAAAGCGGGGCACCGACAGGGCAAAAAACATTTTTATTTTACAACCCGCCTGTCATTCATCCAACATTTGGTGTAAGGCGTAGTGCCATATTAGAAGTAAAAGACATTGCTAAAAAATTGTATGAGGCAAAGATTCAAACGATTGTATTTGCCAAAAGTCGTGTACGTGTCGAAATGCTCGTGACCTATTTGAAAAGCTTAACAGCGAAAAAAATTAATGATCAATCGATTCGTGGCTATCGTGGCGGCTATTTACCGAGTGAGCGACGTGCGATTGAAAAAGGGTTACGTGATGGCACGATTCAAACGGTCGTATCGACGAATGCCCTTGAGCTTGGTGTAGATATTGGCCAACTACAGGCTTGTATTATGACAGGTTACCCAGGAAATATTGCGAGTGCATGGCAACAAGCGGGACGTGCAGGGCGCAGACAAGATGATGCGCTCGTCATTTATGTTGGGCAATCAACAGCACTTGATCAGTATTTAATGAAGCATCCTCATTACCTATTTAATAGATCACCTGAAGAAGCGCGCATTTTCCCGGAAAATGTCCTTATTTTAATGGATCATTTAAAATGCGCTGCATTTGAATTACCATTTCATGAAGGAGATGCGTACGCTGAATTTGATGTAGCCGATTTTCTCGATTATTTCGTTGAGGAACAAGTGCTATTAAAAACAAGTGATACCTGGCATTGGATGGCAGATAGTTTTCCTGCACATGACATTAGCCTACGTTCAGCGTCACAAGAAAATGTGGTCATTATTGATCAAACTATCCCGACAAAAACGCATGTTATTGGTGAAATGGACCGCTATAGTGCCATGACTCTCTTACATGAAGAAGCTATTTATTTACATCAAGGAACGCAATTCCAAGTTGAAAAACTCGATTGGGAAGAAAAGAAAGCATATGTTACGGAAGTGGATGTCGATTATTTTACCGATGCAAATTTAGCAGTAGAGCTAAAAGTAATGTCTGAGGACAAAGAGCGTGTTGTCGATGGCCTAACGATTGATTATGGGGATGTGATGACACTTGCAACGGCGACAATCTTTAAAAAAATCCGCTTCAATACACATGATAATATTGGTTCTGGTCCGATTACATTGCCACCAGAGGAGCTTCATACATCAAGTACATGGCTAAGTTTTGAGGCACCGAGTAATTGGAGTGAGGATGATTTAAGTAGTGCTATGACCGGAGTAGCCTATGCGATGAATAGCTTTATTCCACTGTATATTCAAAGCGACCGTAGCGACGTCCATGTCATTCCACAAGTGAAGGCGACGCATAATGGCAAACCGACATTTTTTGTTTACGACCGTTATCCTGGTGGCATTGGGTTAAGTGAGCGCGTATACGACTTATGGGAGCCTTTACTAGATCGTGTCTATGAGCACGTTGACGGCTGCTCATGTCAGCATGGTTGTCCATCTTGCATTGGCGCACAGGATTTAGAAGAAGGCGGCAAAAAGCAAGTAAAGAAATTTTTAGAGACGGTGTTATTGAGAGGATGATTGCACATGTCTTATGAGAAAAAATTATTGGCAATGAAAAAAATGGTAAAGAAAAAAACGACAACAGCGCCCAAACCAGCTTATAAAAAACCGCAGCCACCCGTATACAGTGATGCTTGGGAAAATGTTGGATTAAAGCGTATTGATAATGACTTTGGTACCGTATTTGTCCGTGAGGTGCATTATGGGTTTGATTATGTGCACGGTGCCTATCCATTAGGTGCGTTTACAGAAGCACTTGAAACTTGGCAGCAGCATGAGCATCCCATTGCGCTAACAGATGACCAACCTATTGTATTTTATGACACTGAAACGACGGGCTTAAAAGGCACGGGGACACATATTTTTTTAAATGGCTTATTAACATTTGAAGCGCATGAATTTGTCTTAAAACAATATGTTTTGGCCGATCCAAGTCATGAAGCGGCATTTTTATTTGAATCAAGGTTTTGGCAAGGTAAAAAAACGGTATTAACATATAATGGGAAGAGCTTTGATTGGCCTCAATTACAAATGCGTTGGACTTTTCATCGCGATGTATTGCCACCACTTCAAACGCCACATCATATTGATTTAATGCATAGTGCCAAACGAATTTGGAAGCAGGAGCTTGCACGTATGAAATTAAGTGAAATTGAACGACATAAATTAGGCTTTGTGCGAGACGGCGATGTGCCAGGCTATTTAGCACCCGTTATTTATTTAGATGCCGTTAGAACGGGCGAGACAGATGCTTTATTAAAAGTACTTACTCATAATGAATACGATTTATTATCTCTCGTTACCTTATACGTGCAAGAAACGAAATTATTAACGGAAGGTGTACGCGAAGAAAGTGCAAAAGCGTATACGAATATCGGCAAGTGGTATAAAGATTTAAAAGCTTCTGATGAGAGTTTGGAACTTTTACGTGATGTAACGCATCTATATGATGTGGATGAAGCCGCAGAGGCCTCTTTCTATAAAGGCTACTTGTTAAAAAAACGTGGTGAATTTCAGCAAGCCTATGATTGCTTTTTGCTTTGTACACCTTATGTAAACGAACGTCAGCGCCTAGAAGCCTATACGGAATTAGCAAAGCTGTGTGAGCATCAATTGCATGATATTGAAGCGGCACTGCGTTATACAGAAAAGGCAATCGTTGAAACAAAAAAAAGTATTTGCTATAAGGAAGCAGCGAAAGAAAAGCGGATTAATGCACTTACGCATCGACACGTACGTTTAAAGAATAAAAATGTGCTATAATAAAATCTATATAGAAGCGAAAGGACGATGGACTTGGATATCAAACTATCTGCTAAAATCATTTTAGATAAAGATTTTAAAACAGGTCTTCGTGGCTATAGCCAGGACGAGGTTGACCAATTTTTAGATGAAATCATTCAAGATTATGAAAGTTTTGAACAAGTATTAAAGCAAAAAGAGGCGCGTATTGCGGAGCTTGAAGAACAACTAAGCAATGCAGAAGTCGCGCCAGCACCTGTTGCTGCAGCACCAGTTCTTGAGAAAAAGGAAGTAGAAGAGCCGCAACAAGTAGCGAACGGTGTCACAAATTACGATATTTTAAAACGCTTAGCGAATCTTGAAAAACGTGTATTTGGTGACAAGTTATATAATGACTTCGAAGGATAATCGAAACCACCTTATTTCTCTGGAATCTTAGAGATGAGGTGGTTTTTTGTATCGAAAAGCAATGAATAATTTTAAGGCTTAATTGTCGGAAAATACTTATTTTTTAATTGCGTCATAAAAAAAGGCTAAAAACCTTGTCATAGCACTTTTGAAGGACTATAATAACTACAGCATCATAGATGAATGAGTAATCGCTGGAACACATTCGTGTTGCTGAGGAAAGTCCATGCACGCACGGTTCTGAGATGACCGTAGTGATCGTATTTCGCGAATAAATAAGCGGAAGTAGCTGAAATGCTAACGGCGGAAGGAAAACCTAAGTCTTCGGATAGGGTTGACACTTCCTGAAAAGTGCCACAGTGACGAAGTCTAACAGGAAACTGTTAGAGTGGAACGAGGTAAACCCTGCGAGTGTGCAACCCAAATTATGGTAGGGGCGCCGTACCGACGGAATTGAACAGAGGTATGGATTGGCTGTCTTTATACAGTCAATAGATAGATGATTACTACCCAGAGTACGAGGCTTACGCCGTTTGAGTACAAGGGCACAAAACATGGCTTATAATTCTATATGGTGTACTTTTATTATGATAATAATTAGTTGAGCTCTCCTCGTTGGTGGAGAGCTTTTCTTTTATAAGAGGATACGGTGATAAAAAAGATGGAATACACGCAAAAGCTCGCGAATGCGACGACATTTACGTTTCCAAACCATATCATTGATACCATTTTTAATAGCGTTGAAGAAGGCATTATGATTGCCGACACAAAGAGTCGTATTATTCATGTTAATCCTGCATTTGAATTTGTAACGGGATACACATATGAAGAAGCTGTTGGACAACGCTCAAGCTTACTGAATTCAGGTATCCACGATCAAGAATTTTATACAAAAATGTGGGCAACGATTCGAGAACATGGAAAATGGTCAGGAGAAATTTGGAATCGCCGAAAAACAGGAGATATTTATCCAGAATGGTTAACAATCGTAGCCATTCACAATGAACAAGGTGACATCGTGAATTACTGCGGTATTTTTGAAGATATTTCAGCGCAGAAAAATGCTGAAAATGAGATTGAGCGCCGTAAATATACCGATACGTTGACAGGTGTAGCGAACCGTTATGCCTATTTGCAGCGTATGGAAACATTATTGCAATCATCTGCAAATCGAGAATACCATCACGCAGTGTTATTTTTAGATTTAGATCGCTTTAAACAGGTGAATGATACATTAGGCCATTCGGTTGCTGATGAAATGCTCATAAGCGTTACGCAGCGAATTCAAAGCGTGCTAAAAAATAAAGACATCGTCGCGCGTTATGGTGGCGATGAATTTATCATCACTATTACAAATATCCACCATATGCAAGAAGCGGTACAAGTAGCGGAAAAAATTGTTCATCTGTTATCAGAACCTCTTCCTATAGATGAACAAAATATATATATATCAACAAGTATGGGCATCAGTTTGTACCCAGAGGATGGGACAACGCTGGAAACACTTGTGAAAAAAGCCGACCAGGCCATGTATTATGCAAAGCAAAATGGTCGCAATCAATTTGCGTTTTATTTTGATGATTTAAAAATCGACTCAAAGCGCGTACTATTATTAGATAATGAACTACGAAAAGCGATTAAACAAAATGATTTTACGTTGAATTTCCAACCGAAAATATCACTTGAGGATAAAACAGTCATTGGTATGGAAGCGCTAATACGCTGGACGAATGATCAACTCGGATTTGTATCACCTGCCGAATTCATTCCTTATGCTGAAGAAACCGGCTTAATCATTCCAATGAGTGAATGTGTTTTTCGCTTAGCTTGTGAGGCACATCTTCGTTTACGTGAAGAAATGGATAACGTGTTACCAATTGCTATTAATATATCAAGCATTCATTTCCACCAGTCAGATTTTATTGATACAGTAAAAATGATTTTTGAAGCTTATAATTGCAGTCCGCAAGATTTTGAATTAGAGCTGACAGAGCGCACCGTAATGAATAATGAACGTGATTCGATTCGAAAACTGGTACAATTAAAGAATATGGGCTTTAAATTATCTATTGATGACTTTGGTACAGGATATTCATCATTGAGTTATTTAGTGCAATTCCCACTCGATTATTTAAAAATTGATCGTAGTTTTATTCAATACATTACATCGATTGCCGACAAACAAGCGGTAGTAGATGCCATTATTCAAATGGCACATCGTCTGCATATGAAGGTAATTGCAGAAGGGGTAGAGCAGAAAGATCAAGTGAAATTGCTTGAGAAATTAGGCTGTGATATGATTCAAGGATATTATTACGCAAAGCCGATGCCTCTTGATGAATTTGTCGCCTTTTTAGAATTTTTGAAATTAGAAGCAAGAGAGGACTTAAAATAAGTATGACAACATATCAACTAGTTGCAACAGCAGCGATGGGTTTAGAATCGTTAGTTGCCGATGAACTTAAAAAAATGGGGTATGAAACACATATCGATAATGGACGTGTCTATTTCGAAGGAACGGAGCGCGATATCGCCAAAACAAATCTTTGGTTACGCGTAGCAGACCGTGTTAAAATTGTTGTTGGTAAATTTCCGGTTAAGACATTCGATCAATTATTCGAAGGTGTAAAAGCATTACCATGGGAAAAATATATGCCAGTAGATGCAGAATTTCCTGTTACAGGTAAGTCTGTAAAAGCAACATTATATAGTGTGCCTGACTGTCAAGCGATTACGAAAAAAGCAATCGTTGAGCGTTTAAAAGGTCATTATCGCCGTTTAGGTTTCTTAGAAGAAACAGGCCCTAAATTTAAAGTAGAAGTTTCTATTTTAAAAGATGTGGCCACATTAACAATTGATACATCTGGTAATGGATTACACAAACGTGGCTATCGTACAGAACAAGGGGAAGCCCCATTAAAAGAAACAATGGCAGCAGCCCTTGTTTATTTATCACGTTGGACACCTGCACGACCATTTGTTGATCCATTCTGTGGGTCAGGTACAATCGCACTTGAAGCGGCCATGATCGGGCAAAATATTGCACCGGGTTATAATCGTGAGTTTATTTGTGAAGACTGGCCAATGATGAAAGCTGAAATGTGGGATGAAGTACGCGCTGAAGCAGACGAAGCAGCCAATTACGACCAACCATTAAACATTATTGCATCAGATATCGACCAACGTATGGTTGCGATTGCGAAAAATAACGTTTTAGAAGCCGGGTTTGAAGGTATTGTTGAAGTAAAACAAATGCAAGTGGCCGATTTCACAACATACTACACAGATGGCGTTATGATTGGAAATCCACCATATGGTGAACGTATTGGCGAAAAAGAGGAAATTGAAAAAATGATTAATACGATGGGTACTGTGATGCGTAAATATCCTACTTGGTCTGTATACATGCTTTCTTCAATGGAAAACTTTGATAAAATTTACGGTAAAAAAGCAACGAAAAAACGTAAATTATTCAACGGTGCAATGAAAACGGATTACTTCCAATTCTGGGGCCAACGTTCACCTCGTAAACCTCAAGAGCCAAAAGCATAAATTACTAAATATAAATAAATACTCGATAACGGAAGGGGCAGCCCTTCCGTTTCGTTGTCAATAAGGAAAGGGGCAATTATTGAATGCGACAATCGATTCCATTCGAACTATCAAAAGACAAATCATTCTTTGACTCGTTAGGAGACTGGATTGGTGATGTACTTTATGATGAATTACCTGAGAAAGGACTAGAACTTCGCGATGAGCAAGTGTTTATGGCTTATCAAATCGAAAGTGCATTGCGCGAAAAATCTGTACTATTTGCTGAAGCAGGCGTAGGGACAGGGAAAACAATCGCGTATTTATTACCATCAATTGCTTATGCACGCTATACAGGGAAACCGGCATTAATTGCTTGTGCGGATGAAACATTAATCGACCAACTCGTGAAAGAGGGCGGCGATATTTATAAATTACAACAATTATTAGATTTAAAAATTGATGTTCGTTTAGCAAAATCACGGGACCAATATTTATGTCTAAAACGTTATGAAGAAGCAGAACAATTTTTAGATGGCGAATATTTAGATGATATTGCTGTCTCAATTCCAGAAGGCGTTTATGGTAATGGTTCTCTCGGTTTATATGGTCAACGCAGTGACTATCCAACCATTTCAGATGAAGAATGGTCACATGTAAACTATAATGCCATTCAACAATGCCAAGTATGTGATGTACGCAATCGCTGTGGTCAAACATTACATCGCCAAAATTACCGTGAATCAACAGACTTAATTATTTGTTCACAAGATTTCTATATGGAGCACATTGCCACAAAAGAATCACGTGAACGTGAAGGCCAAACGCCGTTATTACCAGAACCATCAATGGTTGTATTTGATGAAGGTCACTTACTTGAATATGCTGCTCAAAAAGCAATGACAATTAAAATCCAAGACTATACAATCGTAAAAGTGTTAGAACGCTTAATGGTTGATGGTGTACGTGAAAAAACATTGAATCTAATGGAAAAATTACAAGATGGTCATGAATTATTCTTTGATCAATTACGTGAAGATGTGATTGATTCTGATGAAGAGCGTAAGCGTATTAAGAAAAGTGAAATGCTAATTACCATCGGTAAAAAAGTGATGACACTTGTGGAATCATTATTTGAAGAGTTTGTGTTTGAATCGGAAATGTATACAATTCCTGAATATGAGATTCGTATGGCTGAGGAATTTTTAGAGCAATATGCCGAAGCAATGCGCATCTTTATCGGAAACGGTGATGCAGTCGATTGGTTAGAAGAGGCAGACGGTGAAGAGACACTTGTCATTATGCCACATTTAATTACGGATATTTTAGCGAAAAAAGTATTCTCTAAAAAAATTCCATTTATTTTCTCTTCTGCCACATTATCAATTGATAAAGACTTCAGCTTTATTGCTTATAGTTTAGGAATTAAAAAGTATGAATCATTTACAGTAGCTTCTCCATTTGATTATGAAGAAGTAATGAAAATCAACTTGCATAAATGCACGCAAGCAGATAAAACAGCCGAAGTAGAACAACTATTACAACAAGGTGATCAAACACTGATTTTATTTAAATCAAAACAATCAATGCTTGATTTTAAGGCAACAGTAAACGCAGATACATTAGCGCATATGGCTTTTGAAGGAGACCGCGAGTTGTCATCCATTATTCGTGACTTCCAAGCGAAAAAAATGCAGGCAATTTGTTCATATCATTTATGGGAGGGTTTAGATTTACCAGAAGAGGCATTAACACGTGTTATCGTTTTTGACTTACCATTCCCACCACACGATCCATTATTTGATGCGAAACGTAGCTTTGCTGACGATGCTTTTGATGAAGTAGAATTACCATATATGCTATTACGCGTTCAACAAGGAATGGGACGTTTAATTCGTACATCAAATGACCATGGAACAATTAATGTATTCCTAAATGAAGAAGAGCAGCAAGTAATTAATCATGTAACACCTGTATTTGCTGTAGAACCAACAGAACTTTAATATTAAAAAAGAGGCTGGGACATACCTATAAAAACAACCGTTCATATGAGCATAAGAAAAACCGGAACTGCGCTGTAGCGCGGTTCCGGTTTTTCGTTGCGAACGCTAAAAAAGGAAAATGACGTGTTTTGTCCCAGCCACTTTTTTTGTCACTTAAACAATGGATTGATAAACATATTTCGCTTTATACAGATGGCGTGTCACACCTGCTGTGGAAATTTCAAATAAGGTTGTAGCCGTATCATTTGCTTGTTCCTCGAAATCGAGTAATAAAAAATCTTGCAAATTATGTTGCTCGAGAAGCTGAGCTTGCATATGCGCTAAAAATTGTGCTGCACCTTCGATTGCTTGTGAGATAGAGACAAGCTCTAACACATATTGTACACGCTGCTTATCTGTATTAAATTCACGTTTTTCTAATTCGAAATGTAACCAATGTGTTAAAAAGTCTGCTACTACAACGGCATTTGTTAACGTATTGCTGCCTTCTTGCTGTGATAAATCATAGATACAATGATAAGTAGGATGGTTAACAAATTGCTTTACAACAGAATAGCGAATGGGGCTATTTTCCATCGAATCCCTATTTAAAATCGGTTCATGTCGCTGTTCACACAATGAAAACCAAATATCACGGCATAGTTGGATAAAAAAAGGTGATTTGTTTTGTTCAATGATTGAAGCAAGTACTGACGCCTCTGCTAAATAATGTTCGAACTGTGTATATTTCTGTTTTTGGACAATTAGTGTACTCATTTGAGATAAAGGCATTGCAAATCCTCCCTTACATGTTCTAGTGTCTGTCTATTAAAAAATAATTTTATTCGGCTGAATGTCGGTTGTATATAAAATGGATGCTCTTATAGATATATGTAAGTTGAGCAATCTAAATCGCATCACTTATTACCCTTTAAAGATGCTTAGTAGTTAGTAACAGTCATATGATTAAGTTCTAAAGCTTTTTTTAGAGTGGGAAAAGTATAAAGAAGCTATCAACTAAATAAATTGCGGAATTTTACTATCGCTTTAATGAAATTAAATAATTTTATTTTTGCTAAATAAGACGAGCATTCGCTATTTTTTCCGCTATTTCTTTCTCCTTGTTAAATAAGTGTAACGACCTATATTTAAAAATGCAATGCCTTATAAATGTAAAAAAAAGACAAACATTGATATATCAACGTTTCGTAAAAGAAAAAATCCGAAAATTCAATACACTATAATAGCTATTTTTCCCTAATTTTACAATTATGGTTTGTTAAGTATGTGTAGGACATAAAAAAGAAACTACAGCAGCGTGTAGTTTCTTACGGGTGAAGAATTTATTAATCCTCTGTATCGATTGTTAATAATCCATTCATTTGACCAAGACCTTCGATATCGATTGGTAAACGAAAAGCATGCTGGAAACCAAATAATTTTGTTTGGCCAATCATGACAGTTGGTGGTGTAATATCTAAATCAAGCCCATTATCTGCACAATATGTACACAATTTTCCGGCTGACATATTCCCAAATTCACCAATAAAAGATTCAAGCATTTCTCCACTGATTTCCATGCCATACATCGAAAGACCGATATTGCCAAAAATAGTTGAAGAAGACTCCAAAATAATACGGGCACGTACATCGCCTGTAATTCCAATTAACACCCCAGCTTCACTTTGTGTGAAAGGCTCTTTATAAAGTGAAGGCGCATTAATTTTGACTGTTTGTGGAATTACCTCTTGTATTGATTGAATAAGCCCATTTAATAAAATTTGTATGTGGTTTGAATTACTCATAAAACACCTCTTTGCATATGACTTTTAATCTATCATATCATGCTATCTAGCAAAATCCCCCATTAATTGCTTGACGAAACGTATTTTTTTTCTTATGATAATGATAATCAATGAGAATAATTATCAACGTTATTTATATACATAATTTCAATAAAAGGGGCGTGCAATCATGGTAGCAGCGTTTATTGGCAGTACAGTTATTATTTATGCGGTCGTAATGAAACAAGTTTTATCAAAATCTACTGCACATTTGCGTTAACAGAAAAAATCTTCCTAGAATAGGAGGATTTTTTTTTTATAGTCGTGTAGAATGAAGAGGAAACGTGGCTAAAATGTGAACAGTCAACTAATGGAACAAAGGAGTTTGAGTAGGGTATGCCAACTTTTGAGGAGAAAATTCAATTGCTGTTAAAGCAAACAGCGCTGAATTATATGACATATAAGCGCAATGAAGATGATGAACGTATGGCAAAGACAGTACTTTTTGCCGACAAGTTAATTAAAAAAGAATTTACAATTGCTTTTGCAGGACACTTCTCTGCAGGGAAATCAAGTATGATTAATGCATTAACAGGGGATCAATTATTACCATCAAGCCCAATACCAACAAGTGCAAATGTCGTAAAAGTACGTAAGGCAGCAGAGGATTATGCAATCGCTTACTTAGTCGATGATGAACCAGTTAAATTCGATGCAGACTATGATATTAAGACTGTAAAGGAATTTGCAAAAAACGGGGCATTAGTATCGCAAATTGAAATTGGACATAGTCAATCGGTTTTACCGGATGGTGTAACAGTAATGGATACGCCAGGAGTCGATTCAACAGATGATGCACACCGCATGTCTACAGAATCGGCGCTACATTTAGCGGATATCGTATTTTATGTAATGGATTACAATCATGTGCAATCCGAATTGAATTTTCAATTTACAAAAACATTAATGAAATACAATCCAAATGTCTTTTTAATTGTTAATCAGATTGATAAGCATAAAGATGCAGAATTATCATTTGAAGATTTTAAAGAATCAGCTCGACAATCATTTGCAAACTGGGGCGTTGTACCAAAAGGAATGTTCTTTACGTCTCTACGCGACGTAAACAATCCAAATAATGATTTCGAACAAGTAAAAAGTATTGTCATGGATAGTATGGATGGCTGGCAAGATGCAATCGTTACGAATGGAGAAAATACATTAAAACAATTGTTAGCAGAGCATGAAGCGTACTTAGCACAACAAAAACAAGAAATTTACGATAATAGTTTGGACGTTGTCACAGAAGATGACTGGATTCGTAAAGAAGATATTTTAGCTGAGTATGATACTGTCTTACGTCAATTAGAATTGTATTCAGTAGATGAATGGGAAATTAACTACAATACAAAAGTAGATGAATTACTTGAGAATGCGGTATTAATGCCATTTGAATTACGTGATTTACTTGGTAAATATGCAGAATCTAAGCAAACGGACTTTAGCGTGGGTGGCTTATTCGGTAAGAAAAAGAAAACCGAAGCAGAACGTGAAAAACGTCAGCAAGAATTGTATGCAAAATACAAAGAAGTTGTGGGTTCACAAATTTCTGGTCACATGTTAAACATCATGAAACAGTCACTAAAAGATGTTGGTGCGCTAAGTGATGCAGAGTCGCTAGCAATCGATGACTTTACATTTGATATTCCATTTAGTGTCATTGAAGGGGAAGTTCGTACAAATGCTGTAGCAGGAGATGCTTTGATTAACTTTGCAAACCGTGTTGTATCAGCAACTCGAATTTGGTTCAAACGTGAAACAGATGATTGGAAACAACATAAGAAATCATTAATCGAAGAACTGGCAATGACCCATATTGAGCCTCTTAAAAAGAAAAAACGTACATTAGAAGAAAAAGTAGCAATTATTCGTGAATATAACAAAGTAGAAGGCCAAGAAAAATACTTTGCAATCCAACAAACAGTTGATATTCATACATTAAATCAAGAAGCAGATAAATTAACGAATAATTGGATTAAAGAACGTCGTGAAGCGTATGATAAAATGCGCCACTTCGATCCATCAATGTTGGCGCAAGAAGAAGAAACGCAAGCGGTAGAGCATATTGAAGAATTGACACAAGGTGAGTACAATGTCCAATTATCAGCAACAATTGAGCATGCCTTGCGCACAGCAAATGCAGTTGAACCAATCGATGGTTTTGAAGAAGTATCAGCCTACTTGAAAAATAAAGTGTCTCGTTTAGAAGAAAAAGATTTCACTATTGCTTTATTTGGTGCATTTAGTGCGGGTAAATCATCATTCTCGAATGCATTAATGGGTCAAAGAGTATTACCCGTTTCGCCAAACCCAACAACAGCAGCGATTAATAAAATTCGTCCAGTGTCACCAGAGCACCCACACGAAACAGCCGATGTTGTATTAAAAACAGTTGAGCAAATGACCGAAGATATCATTTCATCATATGGTGAAATTGGCATAACGGTTACATCTCTTGACGATGCCTTTAATAAGGCGCAACAAGCATTAGATGTAGAATTAGTAGATGAGCGTTTACATGTCCATAAATCATTCGTTCGTGCATTCCGTGAAGGCTACCCACTATTTAAAGATAAATTAGGTACAGTTGTGCGTGCAAACTACGAAGATTTTGAAAAATTTGTTGCACAAGAAAATCGTTCTTGCTTCGTGGATAATATCGATTTCTACTTTGATTGTGCATTAACTCGTATGGGTGTCACGTTAGTTGATACACCAGGAGCAGATTCAATCAATGCGCGTCATACAGGTGTAGCATTTGAATATATTCGTAATGCAGATGCGATTTTATTTATTACGTATTACAATCATGCCTTTGCACGTGCGGACCGTGAATTCTTAATTCAATTAGGTCGTGTGAAAGATGCCTTTGAACTTGATAAAATGTTCTTCGTCGTAAATGCCATTGATTTGGCAGCAGATGATGAAGAGCGTGATGCAGTTATTGACTATGTACGTAGTGAATTATTGCGTTTTGGTATTCGTAAACCACGTTTATTCGGTATTTCAAGCTTACTTGCTCTAAAAGAAAAAGTAGAGCAAATAGAACTTGAATCAGGTATGAAACCATTTGAGGAAAATTTCCATCATTTCTTAGAAAATGAACTGACAGCAATTGCTGTTCAAGCATTAGCAGAAGAAACGGAAAAAACAGAAGGCCGTTTATCATCATTAATCGAGCAAACAGAGCAAAATTTAGCGCGTAAAGATGAGCGTTTAGAAGAGCTTGCAACGTTAGAAACATTCATTAAAAAATACTTCGGCCAATCTGCAGCAGCAGTTATTGAAAAAGACGAAGCAAATGAACAAAAAGATTTACTATACTATGTATTACAACGTGTGTATTTACGTTATACAGACTTCTTTAAAGAATCATACAATCCGGCAGTATTTAATACAAATTCAACGTCAGCAGCTCTTGATTTTGCATTAAAAGAATTAGTTGGTTCATTAAGCTTTGATTTTGAACAAGAAATGCGTGTGACGAATTTCCGTTTATCAAAATTCTTAGTTGCGCGTTTTAAAGAGCGTTATACGACAGATGTGCGTAAAATGAAAGATATGAATGACAGCTTCTCATTTATGCCGTTTGAATTAGAAGACCCTGAAATTCTTGAATTTACAGGCCCATTTAATGACTATAATAAATACAAAGAAGTGAATAAGTTATTTAAAAACTCTAAAGCATTCTTTGAGAAAAATGAACGTTTCTTATTACGTGATAAATTAGAAGAGATTTCAAAACCAGATGCGAAAATCTATTTAGATGAACAAGGCGTACGTATGACAGCTTGGGCTCAAGCAATCATTACCAAGCAAGCGGATGCACTACGTACAAACTTAGAAAAACAAGCATTGCGTCAAATTGAAACGGAACGTAATTTATTGCAAGAAGAAAGTAAGCTGGCTGAATGGAAAGGGATTTACAACAATTTAGTAGCAGAGGTGCATTAATATGACAGCAGTATTAGTATCAGCGAATGCAATTCAACAACCCGCATATTTTCTAGATGCGCGCTTTAATTTAAACGATTCACAAGCAGGAAAAAAGCAATTTATGGATGGTCATATAAAAGGCGCACGCCATATTGATATTGAAAAAGATCTATCAGATATGACTTCTAGCGAGGGTCGTCATCCGATGCCAACAAAAGATCAATTAGCTGCCGTTGTGCATCGTTTAGGCTTAACCTATGAACAACCGATTTATATTTATGATGAGGGTGGACAGCCATTTGCAGCACGCGCCTACTTCATGTTGCAATATGCTGGTTTTACCAATGCGTATATTGTACAAGAAGGCTATAAGGGACTTGTTGCAGCAGGCTTTGAGGTGACGACAGATGTTGACTATTTGACGTCCACAATGCCTATTCAATGGAATGAAAATGTTTATGTAAATCGTGAGCAGGTGAAAGAAGTAGCGCGTCGTAAAGTTAATAAGGTATTGTTAGACGCACGTTCAGCAAGTCGTTATCGCGGCGACGAAGAGCCAATTGATCATGTCGCAGGTCATATACCTACTGCTCGTAACTACGATTGGGAGCAACTTGTACAAGACGGACAATTGTCGGTGAATGAAACGCTTACTCATACGGTGTCGAAAGATGAACAAATTATTGTGTATTGTGGAAGCGGGGTAACTGCATCATCACTTTATGCAATGTTAAAGCAACTAGATTATCCAAATGTTCAAGTGTATACGGGCAGCTTCAGTGATTGGATCAATCACGAGCCAATTGAACAAAGTGAAGAATAATAAAGAGGAATCGTGCGAGTAGCACGATTCCTCTTTTTCATCAAAAGTAACGGTACAAGGGAGTATTTAATGTGAAACAACCAAAAATTATCTTTTTCGATATCGATGGTACATTAACGAGTAGCATAACGGGAGAAATTCCACAAAGCGCCATCGAAGCGATATGCTATGTTCAGCAGCAAGGGATTGATATCGTTGCAGCGACAGGAAGACCATATTCGATGTGTCATGATTTGGAGGAGTTGGGCTTCAAAACATTAATTACAGCCAATGGTGCTTATGTGAGGCATAACGGCAGTGTCGTATACGGTGCCTCTGTAGAGACGGCATTCCAACAGCAAATGCTTGAGATGGCCAATCAACAGCAACATGCTATGACCTTTTATTGTGAAGATTTTTATTTTAACGGTATTATTACAGACCAATTGAAAACGGCGCTACATGAAGCATTTATGCTAGAGGAAGTGCCGAAATATTTACCAAATCCAGCACATCGTACACATTTAATGTGTTTAATTACAACGGGTAAACAACTATTACCTTATGAACATGCATTTCCTCATATAACATTCCAACGTTGGCATCCGACAATCGTGAATGTATTAACAGAGCCTGTTTCAAAATCACGTGCTATTCAAGAAGTATTAAAAATTTTTCAATATGATGCAACCGAGGCTATGGCATTTGGCGATGGCTACAATGATATAGATATGCTTGAGTATGTAGGATTCGGTGTTGCGATGAATAATGCGCCAGATGCTGTTAAAGCACATGCACAATATGTGACAGCAAGTGCCCACGATGATGGTATTATGAAAGCATTACAACAATTAGGTATTATTCCAGTTGTTATATTATGAAAATAATGATTTTTTTCTGTATTTTTCATAAAAAAATAAGTGCTTCATACACTTTTTTCTTTCTTTTTCAATTCAAAGGTGTAAAATAAAGTATACATTTTAGAAAAGAAAGTGGGAGTACAATGGATGGTGAAATGATTAGTAAAATCTTATCCATTATTTTGCTTGATATCGTATTAAGTGGGGATAATGCGGTTGTTATCGCGCTTGCCTGTCGTAAATTGGCGCCAGAGCAACGTAAAAAAGCCATTTTATTCGGTACAATGGGTGCAGTCGTATTACGTATTGTATTAACAGTAGTTGCTGTGTGGATTTTAGGAATTCCATTTGTAAAATTCATTGGCGGTTTATTATTATTATATATCGCTTGGGATTTATTAAAATCAGGCGATGAAGACCCCGATATTAAAGGTAATACAGGTTTAATGCCTGCGATACGAACAATTATCGTCGCAGACTTTGTTATGAGTTTGGACAATGTGTTAGCAATTGCTGGCGTTGCAAATGGCCATGTAGGTCTTGCAGCACTTGGCTTAGTAATTAGTATTCCGATCATTATTTTCGGTAGTCAAATCATTATGAAATTGATGGAAAAATTACCGATTCTCGTATGGATTGGGGCGTTATTAATCGCGTATACAGCAGGTGAAATGATGGTTAGCGACAAATATGGTCATAAATATTTAGTCGATGCATTATTCCCACAAATGGATTGGATTATTCCAATTTTAATGATGGTTATTTTAATCGCATTAGGTTTATGGGCAAAAGCACGTCAAACACGTCGTATGACATCTAATTCTTAATCATAGTAAAGACCTTCAACGATATTATATCGTTGAAGGTCTTTTTTTATGTTTTATTAAAATGAATTAATCGTTGATTTCATTCGTTAATTGTTCTAATTGGTCAACAAGGCCACCAATAAAGGCAATTGTATCTTTTAGCGGTTGGTCCGTTGTAATATCAACACCAGCTGTTTTTGCAAGCTCAACAGGCGATACAGAGCCACCTAATTTCAATGTTTCTAGCCATTCTTTAACAGCAGGCTCTCCCTCACGTAAAATACGCTGAGAGACCTGTGTTGAAATGGTCAAGCCAGCGCTATATGTGTAAGAGTACAGTCCCATATAATAGTGAGGTTGACGCATCCAAGTTAAGTCTGCACCTTCATTAATAACAACATCCTCACCC
Organism: Candidatus Kurthia intestinigallinarum; assembly: GCF_003991225.1. Classification (GTDB taxonomy): domain Bacteria; phylum Bacillota; class Bacilli; order Bacillales_A; family Planococcaceae; genus Kurthia; species Kurthia populi. The sequence continues at coordinate 155,835 of NZ_JTFC01000031.1, read as the reverse complement.
CAAAATTCTTCTAGTACAGAACGGAATAATTGATTTAATGTCGACGCATTTACAGATTGTCCTTCATCAATTAAGGCATACACTTTACGCTGATAGGCAGCTTCTAATAAGTGTGTAACGAAGTTGTGGAAATAGGTGCGTGCAATAATTGTTGAAATGACCCAGCGTTTGAAGCGGGCATCTGTCGATGTTTTTAATAAGTAATTCGCCATGAGCATTTCATTCATTGTTGATGGAGCTTCTACGAAATAAGTTGAAGACTCACTGTTGAACAGTGTCTGCTCGCGTTGTGCGTTGCGGAAATGCCCTGCATGACCTAATTCATGAGCAAGTACGAAAACCTCATTCATACGGCTTGTCCATGAAATTAGAATATAAGAATGATTACCATACGGGCTTGCACAGAAGGCCCCTGTCGATTTCCCTTCATTTTGTGCAAAATCAATCCAGCGATGGTCAAACGCTTCGTCAATCATCTCTAAATAATCATCTCCAAGAATAGCTAATGCTTTTTTTAAATAATCACGTGATTCTTCAACTGTAATAGCAGGTTCATATTCCGGATCTAATGATGTTTTTAAATCAGCAACTGTTATTGTTTCTAAACCATGCGTTTGTTGTAATAGTTTTGCATAACGACGCATATGAGGAGCTAATTCTTTCATGATTAAATCAATTTGACGATTATACAATTCACGATCAACTTCTTGATCTGCTAATAAATAGTCTATTACAGAATCATATCCACGTAATGTGGCGATTGTTTTTTCCGTTGTAACATGTGTATTGTATGTTTTGGCCGTAGTATTTTCAAATTTCTTTAATTCTGCTGAAAAAGCATCAAATGCAGCGCGACGAAGTGCTGTATTGTCTTCGACTTCCCAATCACCTTCAAAGAGGTTATAGCTGTTTGGATAGCGCTTACCATTTACTTCAAAGTCAGGGAATTGAATATCCATTAACTTTGTTGTGTTATAAAGGCTATAAGGGGAATTAATTGTTTCCTGTAATGAAGCCAACGTTTTTTCGGCAGCTGGATGTAATAAATGTGCTTTGCGGTCTAATAAACGCTGCACATAATGCTGATACGTAGCATCTAGGTTTTGCGCTTGCTGCAATGTTTCAGTAGAAAGCGCTAAAATATCATTATCAACAAAAGATAGGGTAGCATTAACTTTTGCTAATGTTTGAGCCATTTTTGCGTAGCGTTCTTCTGCAACTACATTTGTTGCATCTGTTTCAGGATCTAAAAATGCAAATTCAACATAAGGTGTTAATGTAGTATGAAAATCTTCGTATTCCTTAATTAATGCAATGACATCTGCAGCTGTTTGCAGTTGTCCGTGCCATTTCGCTTCTAAAGCTTGAGCCTGTGTTAAAAAACTAGGTAAGACTTCATTAAATTGTTGTTCAGAAGCGATAAGTTGCGTTAAATCCCATTGTTCATTTTCCGGAATATCTTGACGTTTTGGTGCACTTTGTACCATTGTTCATCTCTCCTTTATGATTCGATGACCGAATTATTTTTATTATATATGAATATTCTTACTTTTTAAATAAATAAAAAAGAGTTGCAACAATGAATAGAAAATTGTTGCAACTCAACGGATTATTTTTTTAGCATAATTTCTTCTAATTCAATTGGATTAATAAGACGCTCGCCTTTATAGACATGCATATTATTAGCGGACATTTCATTTATTAATAAAATTTCATTGTTTTGTGAGTCGCGCCCAAACTCCAATTTCATATCATATAATTCTAGTCCCTTTTTTGCTAAGTCCATACGAATAAATTCAGATACATCACGCGCTAAATTTTTCATAAAATTATATTCGGGTAATGTCATAATACCTAATGCTTCAAGTGTGTCAGGTAAAATTGGTGGTAGCTCTTCATGCTCATCTTTTAGAACCATTTCAACTAATGTGTCGAGTTCTTCACCATGCTCAACAAATTCATTATAGCGCGCCTCAAAGGCCCCAATCGCGCGAAAACGACAGATAACATCAATACCATGTCCCCCAAATGGTGTGGTATCTTTAACGCTAATCGATGTGTGATCAGCATCTACAGATATAAAATGCGTTGGCACATCTATCGCATTTAATTTTTTGAAAAAGTAAGCGGATAGTTGTGTGCTTGATAAAGCAGCACCTGGTACGGTTTTTAAAATGGATTTTGCAGCCGGCTCAAAGACGCCATTTTCCCCAGTAACGGCATCAGTGAATTGTATTTGCAAAGCACCAGTTGGTAGACGGTAAATGTTTTTATTTTTTCCTTTATAGATTAATTCCATCGAAATCACTCCTCCCATCTATTCGTATTGTAATCGAAATTAGAGTAGAATGTTTTAAAAAGAATAAAAGAAGGAATTTTATGTAAAAACGACGAGAAAAAGAAAAAAGAAAGCGCGTTTTAAAACGCACTTTCTTCTTTAAGCAGAATATTTAATGTAAAACGGATGAATTTAATGCTTTAATTAGAATACACCTTGAGCTAACATCGCGTCGGCAACTTTAATGAAACCAGCAATATTTGCGCCTACAAGTAGGTTGCCTTCATGACCATAGCGTTTAGCAGCTGCACTTGATTCGTTATAGATATTTGTCATGATATTGTGTAATTTTTGGTCAACTTCTTCAAATGTCCAGAATTGACGTGCGCTATCTTGTGCCATTTCAAGAGCAGATACAGCTACGCCACCAGCGTTAGCTGCTTTTGCTGGGCCAAATAATACATCATTCGCATAATAAACGTCGATAGCTTCAAGTGTAGATGGCATGTTAGCACCTTCACCAATAGCTTTTACACCATTTGCTACTAATGTTTTTGCAGCATCTTCGTTAATTTCATTTTGAGTAGCACATGGAAGGGCAATGTCACATGGAATTGTCCAAATCCCTGTGCAACCTTCTGTAAATGTTGCTTCAGGATGTGTTTCTACATATTCAGAGATACGAGCTTTACGTACTTCTTTAATATCTTTTAATGCTTCTACATCGATACCGTTTGGATCGTAAATATAACCGCTAGAATCACTTGCACCAACTACTTTTGCACCTAATTGTTGTGCTTTTTGGATAGCGTAAATAGCAACGTTACCAGAACCAGATACAACGACTGTTTGATTTGCGAATGATTCGCCGATTTCACGTAACATTTCTTCTACGAAGTATACACAACCATAACCAGTGGCTTCTGTACGAGTTAATGAACCACCGAATGCTAATCCTTTACCTGTTAAGACGCCTGGTTCATAACCGCCACGAATACGTTTGTATTGACCGTATAAATAGCCAACTTCACGACCACCAACACCGATATCACCAGCAGGAACATCTGTGTCTTGGCCAATATGACGATATAATTCGGTCATGAATGCTTGACAGAAACGCATGATTTCATTGTTTGATTTACCTTTTGGATCGAAATCAGAACCACCTTTACCGCCGCCGATTGGTTGACCAGTAAGTGAGTTTTTGAAGATTTGTTCGAAACCTAAGAATTTAATAATTGATTCGTTTACTGAAGGATGGAAGCGAAGGCCACCTTTGTACGGTCCAATTGCTGAGTTATATTGTACACGGTAACCACGGTTTACTTGTACTTTGCCATTATCATCTGTCCAAGATATGCGGAATTTGATGATTCGTTCTGGTTCTACGATGCGTTCTAAAATTGCTGCATCTACATATTCAGGATGTTGTTCAAAAACAGGTGCTAAAGAATAGATGATTTCTTTTGCAGCTTGTAAGAATTCCGTTTCGTGTGCATTTTGTTCTACTAATTTATTGTAGACGCTATCGATGTATGCTGTTGCTTCTGAGTTTGTTGTTAATGCTGTTACCATTTAAGAAAACCCCCATGTGTGTGTTTAAGTTTTTTGATGTTTCTATCGTAAAGGGAATTTTTAAAATTTTCAATCGTCAAAAAACTTAAATAATCAGATAATTTTAAATACATGATAAAATTAAAGGGTAGATAAATTCATTGTCGTAAAAGGCAATTGTACAATGAATGCTTAGAAAGGATGTGAATAAAAATGCCAAAAATATGTATCGATGCAGATGGATGCCCAGTTGTCAGTGAGACAATTGCTGTCGCACAAGATTTGGAAATGGATGTCGTTATTTTTTGTGATACTTCACATGAAATTGTAAGAGAAGGTGCCACGACCGTAACCGTTTCCAAAGGCAATGATTCAGCAGATTTCGCGTTAGTAAATAAAATTCAAAAAGGTGATATTGTTGTGACACAGGATTATGGACTTGCCACAATGGTGTTAGCTAAAAATGGTTTCTGTATAGATCAAAATGGGAGAGAATATACCCATCAAAATATTGATAGTTTATTAAATATCCGCCATGTAAGTAAAAAGATTCGACAGAATGGAGGGCGTCTTAAAGGGCCCAAAAAAAGAGCAAAAGATGCAAATAAGATGTATGAAATGAAATTTCGACAATTTTGTGAACGAATATTATTTATAGATAAATCAGATTGATTACATATCGATATGAGATTGATTAAAGTGGGTAAGTCTTTTTTTATATGAAAAATTATGTCATTTAACGTATTTTTTAAAAATGTCAAGTTTTGTATACCGTTTAAAATTCAGAATGAAATAGAAAAAAATTATATTAGTTGTAGGATATATTCCGAAAAGAGATAGTAATAATACGCAAATAAGATGAATTGAAAGTTATTAATTTTAAAGTATATAAAAAGTATTCCAATATGAAAAAAGTGCGCTCGTTCTTTTATACAAAGAGTGCACTTTTTTAGTTAAGCAAATTTATTAGCCATAGAAATTGCAATGCGATTCCATGAATTAATTTGATTAATCAGTAAAACTAAGCCTGTATATTGGCGTTCATCGAAAAGTGTGCGGACTTCTTCATATAGCGTATCTGGAATATCATGTGCGCTAATTAACGTTAATATTTCTGCAAATTCTAGTGCCATACGTTCTTGCTCAGTGTATAAAGAGGTTTCTTTCCAGGCATTTAATAAATAAATACGTTGTTCTGTTTCACCTAATTTACGTGCATCTTGTGTATGCATATTCAAACAAAAAGCGCAGCCATTAATTTGTGATACGCGGATTTTCACTAATTCTATTAACTTCTTAGTTAAATTCATGTCCAATGAAATATATTTTTCCATTGATAACATGTTTTTGAGCCCCGCTTCGCTTACTTTATAATAGTTAATGCGACTTTTCATAATAAATCATTCCTTTTCAATTAATAATAGATAAAAAATCGTGGATAAAAATTGTCTATAATTAAGAAATTCTTTTTTTAAATAAAAGTCAAATATGATACGATGCGAGTATTGAAAGAAGTGGGTGAAACAAAATGAAATATAGTGTGACAGTAGAATATGCCTTGCATAGGCTCGTTTAGTTAATTAGTCTTCCGGATCAGAAAACAATAGGGATAAAAGAACTTGCTGAATTTCAAGGATTATCTGAAACATATCTATCAAAAGTTTTTAGCAAATTAGCAAAAGCAGGTATTGTATTGTCGATACCAGGCGTTAACGGTGGGTATCGTTTAGCAAAAGAAGCATCAGATATTACATTTTGGCATGTTATTCGTGCAATTTAAGGACTTAAACCAATGTTCCAATGTAAGAATCTAGTGGCTGGTACGATGTTTAAAGATGAAAATACAGCTTGTAGTGGTTGTGAATCTAATTCTTTTTGTTTAATCAAACAATGTTAGAAGCAGAACAACAAATGAAACAATTTTTAAACGGAAAGACTTTACAATGGATGCATGAAGAATTAGAAAACATCTTATTAGAAGAACAACGTCAGGCAACGCGTGCCTATTTTTTTAAGAAATAGTAGCGGAAAATGCATAAAAAGAGGCTGGGACAAAATCCTAGCCTCTTTTCATCATTATTTTGTATGTTCATCTAGTTCTGCAACAGTTGCTTCAACTTCAGCGCGCGTTAATTTTTCGTTACCACTGTGCATGGTTTTTAATGTTTTATGTGCAAGTGCGAGTGGAATTTTACAAAACATTAAAATACTACGTTTTGTAATTTGTTTATTGTAAGCCTCTGCTTTTTCTAAGTTGTTATTTGCATAGGCGAATAATTCGTCGCGTGTCCAGCCATCCGGTACAAAACTTACGCCACGCTCAGCATCTTCGTCTTGGTTACGTAAAATATTGACTACTTGTAAACCACGACCATAACCGATAGCTAAATCACGGTCTGTATCAATATTCGCAAATGTTTTCCAAATATCAGATAACATAACGCCAACTAAGCCAGCAACATAATATGTGTAATCATCTAAATCTTCTTTTGTATGACAAACCCAACCTTTTAATGCCCATTTTGCCATGCCGCCAGCCATTTCACTTGTAGAGGCTGCTACACGTTGACGAATTGCATCTGGACATAATGTTATCCAGTCATTTAAGCGCAATGTTACTTCAGGTAAAATCGATTTATATGCATCGATTTCTGCTAGATACGCTGCATTATCAAATGGTTGGGTGCTTAGAAGCTCAGCAGTTTTTGTTAGCATACGTGCTTTTTCTTCTACTGTAATGTCTTCGTGGTCTTCAATTTCATCAATTGCGCGCATACATAAATACGCAGTTGCAACTGTTGTTTTCATATCCTTTTCTAAAAACGTAATGGGAATGAAAAATGTACGACTTGTTGCTTTTAGTACATTCATCGCTTCTTTATATAATTGTTTTTGTTGTACCACAAAGATACCTCCGTTCAAACTTCTATAGTGTTTCCTTATTTATGGTACTGCAAAAAGTCATAAATAGACAATGAAAAAACAGATTTTCGAAATAATTTCCATTTTCTGATATAATAATGCCAATTTGATTCGCACAAGGGGGAAATGTTGTGAAAACATTATGGTATGGTGGCACAATTTATACAATGATTGGTGAAGGTGATACAACCGAAGCTGTTTTGACAGATGGGGATAAAATTATTCAAACGGGTACATATGAACAACTAGCACCATTTGCAGAACAACAACAATTTTTAAATGGTGCAGTAATGTATCCAGGGTTTATTGACAGTCATATCCATTTAATTGGATACGGTGAACTTCTATTAAAGAGAAGAGTTCATCATGTGACAACAGCTGCTCAATTTTTAGAAGAAGTGCGAGATGAAGCGAGTAAATTAGATGGTACTGAATGGATGTATATTGATATGTGGGATGAAAATAGAATGGATCGTATTCCTTCTATTGACGAGTTAGATGCGCTTTATTCGGGACCAATGTTATTACGTCGAGTTTGTCGACATGTTTGCTTAACGAATCATGCAGGTTTAGAAAAATTAAAAGTTACCAAACAAAGTGAGGATCCTGTTGGTGGTGCTTATGGTCGTGATGAACATGGAAATTTAAATGGATTACTTTATGAAAATGCCAATGATGCCTTACTTGATTTAGCTTCTGCTAATATTCCTGAAGAACAATTAGATGAAATGATTCGCTTAGCAATTGATGATTTAGTAGCACATGGTATCACCGGTGTTCACTCAGAAGACTTGGGATACTTTGGACATTATACAAAATCTTTTGGTGCGTATAATCGAGTGATTGGTAAGGAACGCTATTTCCGTGCACATATGTTAAGAAATCATCGTGTTTTTGAAGAAATGATAACGGATGGTGTAACATTTGATAATCCATTCCTTGAACCGGGTGCAATGAAAATTTTTGCAGATGGTTCGTTTGGAGGAAATACAGCTTATTTAAATGCACCTTATGAAGGGACAAAAACAACGGGTATTCAGATTCATAGTGATGAGGAGATGGCTTCTTGGATTGCATTAGCACGTTCTCATAATACAGCGGTAGCCGTTCATGCGATTGGTGATGGAGCGATTGAGCAAGTGATTACAGCATTAGAACAAGTTCCTGCTGTTGAAATGCGGGATCGTTATATTCATGGGAGCTTATGTACGCCCGTACAAATTCAACGATTAGCAGCGTTAAACATTATTGTAGATGCACAGCCATTGTTCTTATTATCGGATATGCCATGGGTTGCCGAACGTTTAGGGGAAGAACGTAGTCACTATTTATATCCATGGAAAGAGTTTTTGCGTGCAGGAATTGTTCTAGGCGCAGGAACAGATGCACCTATAGAACGTATTAGTCCATTTGAAACGATTTGGGCAGGTGTAACACGTAAGAAAGTAGGTGGCGAAGTTTATCAGCCTTCACAATGTTTGTCGCGATATGAAATGCTTCATATGTATACAGTAGGTAGTGCGTATACAGGCAACCAAGAAACATATCGCGGTCATATTGCCCCAAATTATGATGCAGATTTTACAATTTTAGATCGTGATTTATTGCATTGTACAGAAGAAGAAATTTTATCGACGGCAGTTATGAAAACAGTTGTAGCAGGTAAAATTGTATATGAACAAAAATCATAAAAATGCGTATGAAATATTTGCAAATGCCTTATTTTCGAATTAAAGTGTAATGGAAGCGAAAAAGGAGTTTATATATGAATACAATTGGTATAGATGCAGGCGGTACATTAACAAAAATCGCCTACACAGATGGAAATAATGAATTACAAGTTCGTCATTATCCGTCAAATGATTTAGCTCAAGTAGCAGCTTTTATTAATGCACACCCAGAAATTCAAATACTTGGTATGACAGGTGGGCGAGCAGAGCAATTGAATCTATTATTAAATGATTCTCTTACACGTCATTCATTAGTGGAGTTTGAAGCAACATTTCGCGGAGTGAATTATCAATTAAAGCGTCAAGAAGGCGGATTAGAACGTTGTATTGTCGCAAATATTGGTTCAGGGACATCCATCCATTATAAAAATGGTGAGGCGTATACACGTGTTAGTGGTACCGGTATTGGTGGAGGGACACTTGTTGGATTGAGTGCCTTAATGACTGGAGAATACGATTATCATGAAATTTCAAGTTTAGCTGCTACCGGGCAGCGAAAAAATATTGATTTGATGGTAGCTGATATTTTTGAAGGAATGGAGGTACCTGCACCGCTTGATCCAGATTTAACAGCAAGTAATTTTGGTAAAGTAGGGTTGAAACCACCACAAGATTATGTAAAGGCAGATATTTTAGCGACGACGATGGGGCTTGTTGGGGAAGTTGTCTCGACATTGAGTATTCAATTAGCTGAACAATACCAAGTTGAGCATATTGTGTATATTGGTACAACACTAGATCATAATACGAAACTACGAGATGTTATTACAAGTTATACGAAATTGAAAAAGAAAACAGCTGTGTTTTTAGGGGACGAAGGATTTAGCGGCGCAATTGGGGCATTGTTATATGCTAAAGAACAAGTAAGTTGTGTATAAAAAAGCAGGAATCACGCTTATGTGTGATTCCTGCTTTTTTATCTAGTTAGCATGTTTAGTTTTTATGAATTGCTTCGCGTGCGAGTGCATCAGCGGCTTTATTTTGTTCATCAGGGATCCACTGCACGAAAAATAAAGGAAAGGTATCGCTAATAGCTAGACCCGTTGCTAATAATTCTTTATAGGATTCTTTTTTAGCATACCGCTTTTCGATAGATGCCACGACAATTTTTGAATCGGAGCGTAGAGATACTATAGAAGGTGTTAATTTTTCGGCTTCTTTCATTGCACGGACAAATGCTTGAAACTCAGCATGGTGATTGTCCGTAACACCAATTGGCTCGCTTATTTTTAAAAGATGCCCCTCTCCTTTTATAAAAATACCAATGCCAGATGGCCCTGGGTTTCCGGCGCTTGCTGCATCAATATAAATTTCTAACATATAAACCCTACTTTCTGTGAAGAAATGATACTTGCATCATATCATAGGAGAGAGTAGAATATTACAATACTTGAAATTGAGGTGATCTCATTGTTGAATCAACAAAATATTATTAGTGAAATTGATGAAACGATGGAGAAATATTGTGATGATTGCTTTGTAAAACAGCAATTACGTAAAGATCGTGGCAAGCCGGGAGCTCATCAGTTTTGTATTGAATCTTGCACAGTAGGCGAGCAATTGCAATTCTTAGGACAAGAATTATTAAAAATGTACTCAAAAGAATAAGAATTAGAGCGTCTAGTCGGTAATTAGACGCTTTTATTACACCTTGTTGAAAATTCGGAATATTTTTGCAAGAATAATAAGGAAAATATATTGACTATTCTAACATCTGTTATGTACACTGATGGAAGACATATGTTTATTCTAAAAATACAGACGATAAGGATTTGATGACATGAAAGTATGTAAATTCGGTGGAACTTCCGTCGCAAGTGCGGAACAAGTAAAAAAAGTGGCAGCAATTGTTCAAAGTGATGAACAACGTCGCTTTGTTGTCGTATCAGCGCCTGGGAAACGCGATTCGGCAGATATTAAAGTGACGGATCTATTAATCGATTTGGCAAACGCTGTGATTGCTGGGGAAGAGATAGAAGATAAAATACAAGCGGTTGTAAAACGTTACGAAGAAAATGCGCAAGGTTTAGGGTTAGATAGAGAAATTTCAGATATTATCGAAGCGGATTTACGTACACGTTGTGAACAAGCAATTAAAGTATCTCCTGAGTATGTGTTAGATAGTTTAAAAGCAAGTGGGGAAGATAATAATGCAAAAATGATTGCTATGTATTTCAATAGCATTGGCATTGAAGCGCGTTATGTAAGTCCCAAAGAGGGTTTAGTTGTTAATGAACCACCTGCACGAACAATGGCACTGTCAGAAGCATATAATAATTTAAGCTCGTTAAAAGATTCAAATGAAATTATTGTTTTCCCAGGATTTTTTGGGTACACAGCACAAGGCGTATTGCGTACATTTGACCGTGGAGGTTCAGATATTACCGGTGCTATTTTAGCCGCTGCAGTAGGAGCAGATATCTATGAAAACTTTACGGATGTAGATTGCGTATTCAGTGCAAACCCGAAAGTAGTAAATAACCCAGCCGAAATTACCGAAATTACTTATCGTGAAATGCGTGAATTATCGTACGCGGGTTTCTCAGTGTTTCATGATGAAGCGTTAATGCCTGTATTTAAATTAAAAATCCCTGTAAACATCAAAAATACGAATAACCCAGCATCACCAGGAACACGTATCGTTTCAGAAAGTACAATAAATCGTCGTCCTGTAACAGGAATTTCTGCTGACGCAGGTTTCTCAATTTTATATGTAAGTAAATACTTAATGAACAGAGAAATCGGCTTTGGTCGTAAATTATTACAAATTTTAGAAGAAGAAAATATTTCATATGAACATACACCATCTGGATTGGATGATATCTCCGTTATTATTCGCAGCCATCAAGTAGATCCGGAAAAAGAACAGCGTATTGTGAAACGTGTATATGATGAATTACATGCAGATGATGTGCATTTCCGTCACGGCTTCTCAATGATTGTTGTGGTAGGTGAAGGAATGAATAATAATACGGGGCTAGCTGCTCGTGCTGCAACAGCGATTTCTCGTACGGGTGCAAATATTGAAATGATTAACCAAGGTTCTTCGGAAGTATCTTTATCATTTGGTGTGAAACAACAATTTGAAGATGCCATTTTAAAAGCATTGTATGAAGAGTTTTTCCAACCAGTAAATGTTTAATTATGTGCTAAAAAGCTCCTCCTATATGTAGGAGCTTTTTTTATTAAACAATAAGATATGACAGTGAAAATATTTCACTTTCCTATACATATAAATTGCATTTTAAGACTATTTTTGATTACATTAATAGTATTACATATTACAGGAGGTGAATTCTTTATCATCATTGAGGTGGTAAAGAACTTATTTGGACGGAGAGATAGTTTGGAATTTAGTATTGTTTGTAGTATTGATTGCTGCAACAGCCTTTTTCGTATCAACAGAATTTGCAATTGTAAAGGTACGTTCAACGCGAATTGATCAATTAGTTGCAGAAGGCAATAAACGTGCATTAAAAGCAAAGCAAGTCATTACGCATTTAGATGAATATTTATCGGCATGTCAGCTTGGTATTACAATTACTGCACTTGGTTTAGGATGGATTGGAGAACCAACAGTCGAAGAATTACTACATCCACTATTTGAAATGACAGGAATAGAAGGAAATCTAGCATCTGTTATATCCTTTATTGTTGCTTTTTCAATTGTGACATACTTGCATGTGGTAGTTGGTGAATTGGCGCCCAAAACATTAGCTATTCAAAAAGCAGAGGCTGTAACTTTAGCTTTTTCAGGTCCATTAATGATATTCTATAAAATTATGTATTTACCAATTAAGCTATTAAATGGATCTGCCCGGTTATTAACAAGTTTGTTTGGCCTGAAAATGATGTCTGAAAATGATGAGGTACATAGCGAAGAAGAATTACGTATGATTGTTGCAGATAGTTTTAAAGGCGGCGAAATCAATCCTTCTGAATTTAACTATGTGAATCGGATTTTTGAATTTGATGATCGGGTTGCCAAAGAAGTGATGGTACCACGTACTGAAATTGTTAGTTTCGATAAAGAGATGACATTGACAGAAGTATTTAGCTTAATGGATGTTGAACAATATACACGTTATCCAGTTATCGATGGTGATAAGGATCATGTGATTGGTTTTGTGAATATGAAACAATTACTAACCGAAATGATTCGTCATGAGGAAAGTGGTCAAAAAACGGTCGGTGAATTTGTACAACCAATTGTTCAAGTAATTGAGACCATTCCAATTGGTGATTTATTAATTAAATTCCAGACGAAGCGAATTCATATTGCTATTTTACTTGATGAATATGGTGGTACATCTGGTTTAGTGACAATTGAAGACATTATTGAAGAAATTGTTGGCGAAATTCGTGACGAATTTGATGCAGATGAACTTCCTGAAAAGCATGAATTCAATAAAAATCATTTTAATGTAAGTGGTAAATTATTATTAGATGAAGTGAATGATTTAACTGGTATGCAAATTGAAGCTGAAGATATTGATACAATTGGTGGTTGGTTTATGGCGCACCTAGGTGATGTGAAACAAGGGGATTTAATTGAAGAACAAGGTTTCCGTTTCACTGCGCTTGAAGTAAACAATCATCAAATTGTTCGCATTGATATTAAAAGATTACCAGAAGCACAAAAGAAAATAGAATTAGCTGAAGAGAAATAGCATAACAAAAGGACGAATCAATCAGATTCGTCCTTTTTATATTGTATGAAATTAAATGACAATTACATTAGCCGCTTGACTGCCACGGTTTCCTTCAACAACATCGAATTGAACACGTTGCCCATCTTCTAATGTACGAAAGCCTTCCGCTACAATTCCTGTGAAATGAACAAAGATGTCATCTCCTTGATCACACTCAATAAAGCCGTAACCCTTCACTGTATCGAACCATTTTACCGTACCTTGGTGCATGAGCGTTCCCTCCATATGTCGCCAAATTTCGATTAAAGGACATTCCTCTAATGAAACGACTATAGCATGAATTTCTTTTTTTTGTCAATTAATAGCGTCATACGGCGATTCCATTGAAGTGAAAGGTATTTTGTAGTAATGTAAGGCTAGAAAGTTTCGAAACATTCAGATGAAAGAAAGAGGGATTATACATGTCAAATGTTACTACACCACTATCTGATTTAGAGATTGCTAATAAAGCAACAATGCAACCCATCGGTGATATCGCTAAGGCGGCTGGAATTCCAGAAGATGCGCTTGAGTTATATGGGAAATATAAAGCGAAAATCGATGTGACACAATTAAAAAATCAAACTGCAGATGCAAAAGTTGTATTAGTTACAGCAATCAATCCAACACCAGCTGGCGAAGGAAAATCTACAGTAACTGTAGGACTTGCAGATGCATTGCATCAACTAAACCAAAAAGTAGTAGTTGCTTTGCGTGAACCATCTTTAGGGCCGGTTATGGGAATTAAAGGTGGCGCAACAGGTGGCGGTTACGCACAAGTTGTACCAATGGATGAAATTAACTTGCATTTCACAGGAGATTTACATGCCATTACAACAGCAAATAATGCGCTTGCAGCATTAATTGATAATCATATCCATCGTGGAAATGAATTGAATATTGATCCTCGTCGCATTCTTTGGAAACGTGTATTAGATATGAATGATCGTTCATTACGAAATGTGATTGTTGGTTTGGGTGGTCCTGCACAGGGTGTTCCACGTGAAGATGGTTTTGATATTACGGTTGCTTCAGAGATTATGGCGATTTTCTGTCTAGCTACAGACTATGTAGATTTGAAAAAACGTTTAGGTGAGATTGTTATTGGTTACACATATGAAAGAGAACCTGTTTTTGTTCGCGATTTGAAAGTAGAAGGAGCATTAACTTTATTATTAAAAGATGCTTTTAAACCAAATTTAGTTCAAACATTAGAAGGCACACCTGCTATTATTCATGGTGGTCCATTTGCTAATATTGCGCACGGCTGTAACTCGGTACAAGCAACACAAACAGCACGTAAATTGGCGGATGTTGTTGTAACAGAAGCGGGCTTTGGTGCCGATTTAGGCGCTGAAAAATTCATGGATATTAAGGCAGTACAAGCTGGATTTAAACCAAATGCTGTGGTTATTGTTGCGACGGCACGTGCGCTGAAAATGCATGGTGGTGTCGATAAAAAAGAATTAAAAGTAGCGAACCCTGAAGCCATTACAGCGGGTATGCAAAATTTAGCGAAACATGTGGAAACTGTTCGTGCATTTGGCGTTGAACCGATTGTAGCGTTAAATCGTTTTATTACAGATACACAAGAAGAGCTAGATGTTATTTTAAACTGGGGTACAGAAAACGGTGTGAAAATCGCGTTAACAAATGTTTGGGAACAAGGTGGTGAAGGTGGTCTTGACTTAGCACAAGCTGTATTAGATGTTCTTGCAACAGATAATCACTTCAAACCAATTTATGATTTAGAAGACAGTGTTGAAAATAAAGTGCGTGCTATCGTTCAAAAAGTCTATGGTGGTGCCAATGTTACATTTGCAGAAACAGCTAAAAAACAATTAGCGGACATTGAACGTTTTGGATGGAGTAACTTGCCGATTTGTATGGCAAAAACACAATATTCGTTAACAGATCAACCTAAATTATTAGGTCGCCCAGAAGGATTTACGATTACAGTACGTGAAGTTATTCCAAAACTTGGCGCTAAATTCCTCGTTTGTTTAACCGGTGACATTATGACAATGCCTGGATTACCAAAAGAACCAGCTGCTCTTCGTATGGACATTGATGAAGACGGCAATGCTGTCGGTTTATTCTAAATAACAAATAGAAGCAATCGTCTTATTATGAGACGATTGCTTTTTTTATGAATGAATATATATATAAAGCAAAGATACTTTAGCTATATGTAATCATACTCTATTTTAAACAGTTTCCATGTATAATGGTAGAGATGAGGTGAGAAGATGACAACTACTGAACAATGTAGCAAACTTGTAAAAGAAGTGTATGCTTCATTTGATGCGAGTCATGATTTTGAACATATACAGCGGGTGTTAGCGACTGCTCGTGCAATTGCAGAAACAGAACCAACTGCTAATGAAAAAATTATTGAATTAGCGGTTTTATTACATGATGTCAGTGATGCAAAATATGCAACATCTAAAGACATAGAAGCAACTATTTTGGCGCAACTATTATTATCAGATGATGAACAGCAACAAGTTAAAGAAACAATTGCGGCGGTTTCTTATCGTGGTGGATATGAGCTAGAAGCAACGACTATTGAAATGAAAATTGTTCGCGATGCTGACCGATTAGATGCATTAGGGGCAATTGGTATTGCACGTGCTTTTATATTCGGTGGTGCGCATGGAAGTTTGATTTATAATGATGATGATGAAGAGACGCATACATATGAATCTGAGGAAGCATATCGTGCAAAAGATAGCGCTGTTGTGACGCATTTTCACGAGAAACTATTAAAGTTAAAAGATTTAATGACGACAGCATATGGTAAAAAATTAGCGTCACAACGCCATAAATTTATGGTACAGTTTTTACAACAATTGAGCGCAGAAAGAGAAGGTAAAATATGAGTCACTTAATCGTATCAAATTTCACAAAAACAGTAGGGGATAAAACGCTGTTTAATAATATTGATTTAACATTGGTCGAAGGAGAACGTGCAGGGTTAATTGGTATTAACGGCACAGGGAAATCGACATTGATGGCTATCTTAGCAGGGGAATTAGAAACAGACGCTATTGATATTGACCATCCTAAAAATTATCGTATTGCATACCTCCCACAAAATCCAGTATTTGATACAAAGTTAACCGTGCTACAAGCGGTATTTACAGGAGATTCACCGGTTATTACATTAAATAAAGCCTATGAAGAAGCACTAGTAGCGTTAAATGCTGACCCGATGAATGAGCGTATACAACAACAATTATTTAAACTTCAGCAACGTATGGATGCAGAAAATGGCTGGGATATTAATGCGCTTGCAAAAACAGCCTTAACGAAACTCGGTATTAGCGATTACGAAGCATTAGTAGGCACATTATCAGGTGGACAACAAAAACGTGTTGCACTGGCGAAAACATTAATTGAACCAGCAGATTTATATTTATTTGATGAACCAACAAACCATTTAGATGTAGAATCAACAGAATGGCTAACGGATATGATTAATCGTTTGAAAGGTGCTGCAATTATTATTACGCATGATCGTTACTTCTTGGATAGTACATCAACACAAATTTTTGAATTAGCGAATCAAACATTATATAAACATAGTGGTAATTATGGTGCATATTTAGAAGCAAAAGCGATTCGTGAAGAAATGGACGCTGCGACAGATGCAAAAAATCGAAATCGTTATCGTTCGGAATTAAAATGGATTCGACGTGGCGCACAGGCACGTTCTACAAAACAAAAGGCACGTATTCAACGCTTTGAACAATTATCAGACACACTACAAAAAGATAATTCAAAAACGGATTTAGAAATGAACCTTGCGACAACACGTCTTGGTAAAAAAGTAATTGAAGGACAACAAGTGACAAAAGGCTTTGGTGAGAAGCATTTAATTCAATCATTTGATTTCTTATTACAACAAGGTGATCATATTGGGATTATTGGACCAAATGGTGCGGGGAAATCGACATTATTAAAAATGTTAGCTGGAGAAATCCTTCCTGACAGTGGTGAAATTGAAGTTGGTTCGACGGTTAAGGTCGCACACTTTACGCAGCATTTACCAGAGATGGATTCCAATCAACGTATGATTGAATACATTCGTGAAACGGCCAATGATATTAAAGATGCAAATGGCGAGCATTTTTCAGCAGCAGCAATGCTTGAACGATTTTTATTCCCAATGCACTCACATGGCGCACAAATTGGGAAATTATCTGGTGGCGAGAAAAAACGACTCCACTTATTAAAATTATTAATGGAACAGCCGAATGTACTTTTACTAGATGAACCTACAAATGACTTAGATATCGAGACATTATCGGTTCTTGAAGATTTTATTGAGCATTTTGCAGGCGTTGTTGTGACGATTTCGCATGACCGATTTTTCCTAGACCGTATTGCTAAAAAATTATGGGTGTTAGATGGTCAAGGCGGATTAGAAGAATCATTAGATGTTTATACCGATTTTTTAGCAAAAAAACATGCTGAAAAACAACACGCCCCAAAAGAAGAAAAAGTTGAAAAAGTAAAAGAAAAACAACTTAAAACAGAAAAGAAAAAACTTAGCTTTAAAGAACAAAAAGAATGGAAAGACATTGAAAAAAATATTGAAAACGTTGAAAATGATATTATGGAACACGAAGAGCAAATTTCAAAAGCAGGTTCAGATTTCACTTTATTACAACGTTTAACGATTGAATTAGAAGAACTAAACGAGCAGTATGAGCATTTAAGTGAACGTTATGATTATCTAAATGATATAGTAAATGGATAAAAGGGGGATTTTTGAATGCATATCAAATCAATTGAACCGACACCAAGTCCAAATACAATGAAAGTTATTTTAGACCAAGAGTTACCATTTGGCACAGCGCATAATTACAATAAGACCACTGTTGAAACAGCACCTGAGATTATTCAGGAAATTATGAAAATCGACGGCGTAAAGGGCATTTATCATGTAGCTGATTTTCTAGCTGTAGAACGTATTGGTAAATTTGATTGGGAAACCATTTTAATAGCTGTTCGCCAAGTTTTTGGTGAAGAAGCAGAAGCTACCTCTACAAATGGCTCAGTAGATCATTTTGGTGAAGCCTACGTACATGTTCAAATGTTTAATGGTATCCCATTACAAGTAAAAGTCTTTGATAATATGGAAGAAAAACGTTTTGGCTTATCTAAACGTTTTGTTGATGCCTTTTCAGAAGCGATGAAAGATGACGAAAACTATATTATGCAACGTAAATGGGTTGATTACGGTGTTCGTTATGGCGACAAAGAAGAGGTAGGTATTTCGTTAGTACAAGAGCTAGAAGCTGCATTTCCAGATAATCGCATCGAGGAACTTGTTACAGCGAGCCGAGAAAATCGTACAGTTCCAACGAGAAAACGTAAAATCTCATTAGAGGAATTCCAAGTAGATGATTGGGAAAAACGTTTTCAATTACTTGATCAGATTCCTGATCCAGAACTAGATGATATTCCGTTATTAGAAGCTGCTTTAAGAGATGAAAAAATGTCGATTCGCCGTCTTGCAACCGTTTATTTTGGTATGATTGAAAATACAATTGTTGTACCTTATTTAATTGAAGCATTGAAAGACAAATCCGCCTCAGTTCGTCGTACAGCTGGTGATTGCATGAGTGATTTAAGTTTTGTAGAGTTCGAACCAGCGATGCAAGAAGCATTAACAGATAAAAATAAATTAGTTCGTTGGCGTGCAGCGATGTTCTTATATGAAACAGGTACAGAAGCTTCGCTACCTGCGTTAGAAGAAGCCAGTAATGACAAAGAATTTGAGGTAAAACTACAAATTAAAATGGCAATCGAGCGTATTACGCAAGGCGAAGATGCAAAAGGCTCTATGTGGCGTCAAATGACCGAAATGCGTCAAAATAATAAAAAATAACAGCATCTATTAGTAAAGAGTAGAGTTATCATCTTAGTATGATAACTCTTTTTTATGAGTAAATAATACCTTTTTTATTTTTTGGAAAATGAATATAAATAATTTTATATTTTGAATGAATAGTTAATTAGGCTTTGATTGACAGAGGAATAAATTCAGGTCTATAATAATGTAATATTGGAAGTATGCAACGAGGTGGAAAAATGATTTGCGGAACATGTGCCTGCAAAAAAGAAAAAATACTAACTTCAAAAATATATCTAACAATGAACGGAGAACTACTTGTTGGCGATATTCCAGCGACATTTTGTGAATGCGGTATCCATGTATCATATTCTGTAGAAATGGAGATTGAAGACTATATTAATGAAAAAAATAATACTGTGACAGGTATTGTACACCTTTCTTATAATGAACTATAAATCCTAATTTGTGCATCATACTAAAATAGCGACAATCCGTTTAGTTGGATTGTCGCTATTTTAGTATGATGCAACATGAAGTAAAACGAATATGTAGTATAAGCTGCTACATTTACTTTTATTTAGAAGTGAAAAAGTCCTCAAATGGCGAATCGGACTTTATATAAGCTGCGCGTTTATACATATAGTAAGCATTATAAGCCATTAATAGAGTGGCTAAAAATAAAAGAATTTGAATGAACAAGCTTGTAATCGGTGCAAACACTAACGTTAAAAATAAAGAAAACATAATTCCTATATAAAAAAATGCTGTGTTTTTATCCTTCATGACAATCATCCCCTTCTAATATCATAGTAATTTATAGACAGAAATGCTCTTTTTTAAACTTCCTTAAGAAAAAATACTAAAATCAAAGTAACGATTATAAATGTGAGTAGGTTTTAATGCCTATTATTACAAGAAGTACCGAAAAATAAAATGATTATAGGGTGTGTTTTATTTTTTTTGAATAGGGAAAATAGTAAGGGGAAAGAATTGAAAGAAACATCACATTTTTTGTATGATAGACATAGAATTACAAAAAAGGAGTATACCGATGAATAGTGATTTAGAGGATTATTTGATAAAGGGCGATTTTGAACAAGCATTTCATATAGCACAAACAATTTCATATGATGAATTAGAAAAGCAAATGTTATATTTGGCGTATGAAAATGAATCTATCGCCAATTATACATTCATCAACTTACTACTTATCGAATTGGAATCTTGGAAATTGCATGGAATTGCTTATAAATTACTGACAAGCAGTCTTAGTTTTATAGAAGGTGCGTACGTTTCGGCAGCGTACCATGCACGTAAAGCAATTGAAATTACAAGCTATCAGGAAATAGGTCCGTTAGAAGATTTATTATTTTTATATACAGAATCGCTTACACTCGTTTCACAACAGGAAGCACTACGTCTCGCGAAAGATATTCTAAATTTAGAGGAGGATCATAAGCTGGCGAAGCAGGTCATCGGGAAGCTCTCCAATGTAGAGTAGGGGGGAACTTCAATGATTAAAGTTTTTTTACAACCGCATGATATTTCATATGCTGCAGAACTAGCATCTATGATTGCTACACCATCTGTACGGTGTGCATTAGCACTAAAATCTGAAGATTGTACACCTCAAGCCATGATTCAGTTCATACGTACGATGCAACTTGAAGAAATGGAAGGTCATTTTTATTCACGTATGATTCGAGATGAACAACATCAATTAATAGGCGTTATCACATTAAAAAATATTGATGAAGTGACAAAGACATGTCATATGAGCACATGGATTGGAGAACCTTATTGGGGAAAAGGTTATAATTTCTTAGCGAAAGAACAAATATTGTATACAGCTTTTGCGCAATACGATTTGCAATATGTATTTGCAGGGGCTCGTTCAGAAAATTTGCGCTCACGTAAATCACAAAGTAAATTACCATATATGACAATGAGGGTGGAAGAAGAATTTGCAAGTGAACATCGTAAATTAGAACGTTTAGAACAAACGCCATGCGTGCTTAATGTAATTAAACGTTTTGATTTTTTAAATTGGTATAATCATTACCGTATTGCGGGTTAACTGTCATGCATTTTGCATGGCTTTTTTAATTTGTAAATTCGAATAAGAGATGAGATTGGATGACTAGTTAAATTTATATATCAAAAGAAGTTGAATTATAGAATAAAATCGAATGAAAACGTGTATAAATGTTTATTTAGTAGGGTTTTTTTATAAAGAATAAGTAACTTTTAAAATAAAAAACGTTAATTTAATAAAATTTTTGTAGGTAAAATAGATTAATTTAGAAATGAGCTTATTTCAGTGTTTATAAAAAAACATTACGTTAATAAAGTAATTAACTCTTTTTTTTGAGTGTTTTTTTGAATAAAAAGGATAAAAGACAGTTAATTTTACTTAAATATAAAAAATATTTTGTATAAATTTGTGAACGATATATCTAAAGTTGGAATTCTAATGATGAACACTGAATTTTTTTGATACTGGTTGCATTATACTAAAAAACTATGATATTGTAGGGTACAAACATGAAAGACTAGACAACTGAACACATTTTTGTTGGGGGAATTGAGATGCATTCTACAAAAGAATTATTAGAGAAACATAGAAAAAATAAACGTATTAAACGTTTTTCTAGCTTACGAGAAGTTCCAACACCAACAGTTAAAATTGGTGATCGCCAAGCTGTGACAGAGGAACTTCAAAAAGCATTAAACGTATTTGATAGCATGAAAGATAAAGAAGTCGCTCAACAATCAGAAATTGATTGTTTTGCAGATGCTATAGCAATTTATGAATTGTACATAAATCAAATGCTCGTTATTATGGATGATGGTGAAAACGCATGGAATTATTCTAATGCAGAAATTGAAGAGTTGGTAGAAAGTGTATCGCTACTTTATCGCCACTTTGATTCACTTGTTCGTAAGAAGTTATTCCAATGGTAAAAAATAAAAATTCGCGGATGATTTTCATTCGCGGATTTTTATTTTTTTAAAAGAGCTTTTTAAGCCTTTTTACCGTACATAAGACAAGAATCGACAATTTGTATGAATTAGTGTCGAAAAGACGCTTAAAACGCCTAAAAATAAGCTTTAAACGTCTGTTACATAAAAATTATTATAAAGTGAAATATAGTACTCTTTTTTCAATAAATTTATATTTATAAGGAATAAATGGTATTTTTTATCTGCATATTAAAGGATAAAGATAATTTAGTGTTCATAATTATGTATATTAAATTCCTGGGAGAATTTTAAGAAAGCATTTAAAATTCGGGAAATAACAAAAATATATAAAATAAAAATGTCGAAAAAAGTCGTTTTTCTTATAAATAAATTTTTGAAAAGCAGTATCAAAAAAATAGTATAACTTTGATAATTTATGGCCAACACGATTCATAAGGCAAATCTACACTAGCTTCATCCAAAAAACTAATATGTGTGTAACGTAGCATATACGTGTGCAGCTGTT
The DNA here is from genome assembly GCF_003991225.1 of Candidatus Kurthia intestinigallinarum. Lineage (GTDB taxonomy): Bacteria > Bacillota > Bacilli > Bacillales_A > Planococcaceae > Kurthia > Kurthia populi. The sequence continues at coordinate 133,304 of NZ_JTFC01000031.1, read as the reverse complement.
TTGTCAGTGAAATTTTTTCACGAATGCGACGTGTCGCTGTTTTTAAATAATCAACGACAGGCGCGTACCCATCAAATATTTTGAATAGTTACTCGCATTAATTGATAGGCTTGCGTATCTTTCTTTCATCATTCCATCAATATGATATTCAAACATTGCACATAGATGATGCAACAGGCCGTACAGATGTTGCTTTATGAACACGTGCAAAGCGAGCAAACAACTGGGGTGCCAATGTCTATCGTGCCATCACAATGCGGACACAAATATATGGTCTAATAAATGGGACGGTACAGAAACATTTAGTCTTTCAGCGTCTGCAACAAAAGCAACCAAACTTGCGAACATCGTGCATAAACGTTGAGTAAAGGCTACTGGACTACAAAATCGTGGTGCAAAACATGCGAATTACCAAGTGTTACGTGATACTTCAATGCCGGCTATTTTAACAGAAGGTGGCTTTATGGATTCGACAATTGATATTAAATATATGCGCAATTCAGCGTGGTTAGCATCGCAAGGCTACGCTATTGCAGATGGCATTGCGGAATATTTAGGGCTGAAAGTGATTGGTTCAACTACCGTCACACCGGCTGGCAACACAAATACAGAGAAGTATTACAAATCAAATGCGCCTAAGGGATTGTATCGTGTTATTAAAGAATGTGGCGAATACGATAGCGTTAAATTCAATGAATCTAAGCGTATTCAGACGCTTAAAGTGGGTACAGCATTTACTGTCACAGAAATCATTAAAGTAGGCAACGTATACCGTTTAAAAACCAAATCTAAAACATATGTAACAGCTAAGAAGGAAAATGTAGAAAAAGTATAAAACAAAGCCCCTTATCTTTCATAATAATGTAGAAGATACAGGGGCTTTTTAATACAGATTATTAATTAGTTGAAGTTTTTTTCGCTTTAAAAAATGAATAATTACACAAATGAATCCTACAATACTTAGAATCCCGAAAGATTCTGTAAAAGCACTTGATAATTTACTGCCTTCTACAAATACTCGTACTAGAAATAAAAGTACCGAACTAACGAATAATACAGTGATAATCTTGCTTAGAGACATATTTAAGATAATCATAACTAATAAAAGTAAAATTGAGTTGATTCCTATGATATTTACCAGCATTTTATTCCTCCTATATAATTTAGTATACAGTTAATTAAAAAGCTAAAAATGTGATAGTTTTCGCCACAATAGTTGCTTGAGTTTTACTAAATCCTTGTGCTGTTAATTCTTTAATGATTTTAGCTTGAATATCTCCAGTAAAATGTTCAAAAGCTTCAACCACTGCTAAAAATTTAGCTTGAGAACCAAATTTATTTTTAATCGATTTTGGAAAACTGTTGTAAGCTACTTTTAAAGCTTTTAAACTCCATCCAATTTTCCAATGCTGTGGAACTGTTGGTTTCTCATGGACTTCATTAAATGTTTTCAATAAATTTAATCTTTCTATATCAGTATATTATAATGTGTTAAAAAAGAATAATTTGATATTTTATAAATTTTGAAATAGGAAAATATCAAATTTACCATTATAAATATTTAAGGTTTTTAAGTAGAAATAAAAAGACTACTCAATGGCAGCAGTTTATGTTGTTTAATTGATTGTAAAGATATAAAAACATTATTCTATTTTTACATATATAGATAAATGTATGAATGTCTTTTTATAGGTTAATTCAAATAAATGCAGTTATGTTAATGATTATAGAAATTTTATAAGTTGTCTTTTCTCCCAGAATATTCTTTAATATCTGTGTGGACGATGCCTTTCTGCTAATACTTTTAATAAGGGAAATCATGCGTGATTGCATTTACCTTATAAAAATATAGAGTTCTAACGTGTTTTGTTCTGTAAAACTCGATATTCAGTCAAAAAATCTCACATATTTAAACAGAAACTTCAAACGACACTTAGAAACATTGATTTAACAATGTTTCTAAGTGTAGCGATCTAACATCTATCTAACATAAATCTAACATTCGGAGTAAAAAAGGATGAAATCTCACGCAATGAACGCTACAATGAGAAAGTAGAAAGTCAATAAATACAAGGGTTACGACCCAATATGAAAGAGGCTAGAATTATGAATGCTTATGATGAATATATGCGCGGTATTGTACAACCAATGCGCGAAGAACTAGTGAATGCAGGATTTACACAATTAATGAATGCAGGCGATGTAGCAGAACATATGCAGGAATCAAAAGGGACTTCTGTCATTGTGATTAATTCAGTATGTGGCTGTGCAGCAGGTCTTGCTCGTCCAGCAGTTATTGAAGCGGTACAAACTGTAGAAAAGAAACCACAACATTTAGTGACAGTTTTTGCAGGACAAGATAAAGAAGCAACAGCACAAATGCGTTCATTCTTTGAAGAAGTACCCCCTTCATCACCATCGATTGCTTTCTGGAAAGATGGGAATCTTGCATACTTTATCCCACGCGAACAAATTGAAGGACAAATGATGGAATCTGTACGTGACCATGTAATGGACGTATTAGAGAAAATCGTTGAATAATTAGTGAAAACAGTTGTAACAACTGGCGGGCGCCCTGACGATCTTTCTCGTCAGCGCGCTCTTTTTGCATCATCTACATTGGCAATTCCATTTGTAGATCGTCGTAAGCGCTCGATGCAAAAAATAATGGAGCAAGAACAAGCGAATATTTTAGTTGCAGGGAAAATGCGCTATGAATATTATGCTTTTGGTCAAAAAGAGCCTTTTTTCTTTCATCCATCATCGGCTGCATTCCGTGCAAAACGTCTCGCGCGTGGAGAAAAAGATACGTTTTTAGAAGCGGTACAGTTAGAAAAAGGCGATACGTTATTAGATTGTACATTAGGCATGGCAACAGATAGTATGTTGGCGAGTATCCAAGTGGGGGAACAAGGCCGTATTATTGGCTGTGAAGGAAATCCGGTGATTGCATTTATGATGCAACAAGGGTTACAGGAGTATAATTATGTAGAGGAAAAGCTATTAGAATTAGCAAGCATGCGGCAAATTGAAGTCATATCTTCTATAGCTGTAGATTATTTACGTCAATTGCCATCTAACACAATGGATGTCGTATATTTAGATCCTATGTTTGAAAAAACCATTGAAGAATCAAAAAATTTCACACCTCTGCGTGAAGCGGGTATTCATATTTCATTAGATGATGAATGGATGTATGAGGCGCTACGTGTAGCCAAGAAACGCGTTGTATTAAAAGCGCATTTTCGTTCACCATTATTTGAAAAATATCATTTTAAGCAGTTGAAGAGACCTAATACAAAATTTCATTATGGTATCTTTGAAAAATAATTTATTTTTAAGTGAACAACGTTTTAAAAAATTATTTTTAGTGAATAAAAAAGTAGTAGCTCAAAATAGCTATTACTTTTTTTATTTTATGTGAAACTTTCTAGTTGAATAAAACGTAAGATAATTAAGACTCTTTTCAAAGCAGGTGAATTAAGTATGAAAAAATGGTTTCAAAAAGCCATGGTCTCGGCTGTAGCAGTCGTTACACTGGGCTTAATTACACCATCGCACGCATTCTGGGAAAATGTATTTGATGGAAATTCGCAACACAAAACATTAATAGAACATCAAAATGAAACGACTACGACACTCGTTGCTTATGCAGATGAGCAGCCAATAGTGGAACAAATATATGAACCAATTGATTTTATGAAAGAGGCAAAAGAGCAAGCCTATACAAAATTTGGTGCAAAGGTTGGTCCTAAAATTCAACAGGATTTTGATGAATTAATTTTTCCGAAAATGCAAGAAGCAATTGATTTCACAGTCGCGCGCGTTGGTGAGCAAGAACTATCAAACTTAGCTATTACTGAAAATCCAAGTGGTAATTATTCTGAGAAAATTTTCAATATTTACAATCGTGAGACACGTGAGGATATGATTCGATTCCATGTAAGAACAGAAAATAGACCATTTGAAGGGTTTTACTACAATTTTCACTACCATACATACGAGGATAATTTTGTATCGCATTATGAGTTAGGAGAAATTTATTGGAGTAAAAATACACCGCCAAAATGGTTATCATAATAAAAAAGAAGGCGCTAATCAACTTGATTAGCGCTCTCTTTTTGGACTTGCGTTGCATTTTTTTCTATTTCTAGGTATAAAGTTCAGTTTGTCACGCTAACTTGTTAACTATTTACGAGTAGAAAGGTTTTAGAAGGGGAATTGTTGTAAATAGTTACTGTAAGGGGAGGTATTTTCATGACAATAGAAGAAGCAAAAAAATTTTATATGGCTTATGGTGGCGATGAATTAGTAATGGGACGAGAAGCAGTTCTTGATTACGCAGCTTTTCAACGTCTCGCAATTAGTTCAACAATTATTGAAGAATGGCGACAACAATTAATTGAAGAACGATTTAATCATTTTTTTGATGATGACTTGCTTATTTGGAAAAATCATCGAGATATTATTCGGAAAATGTTAGAAAGTACAGCACCACAAAGAGAAAATGCGGAGCGACTTGTTGCAGTAATGGAGCAATTACCTTCTGATCTTCAAGAAGATCAACGTTTAGCATTAATTGAAAATATGGTTGGTCGAAATGTTACAAATTGGGATGCTGGTGTGCGAGCAATTTGCATAAGTAATCCAGACCTTGCACCAGCGATGGACTCAATCGTAAAAAAGCTTGCAGATTTTAAAGGTAGCTATTATAAAGTAGATGAACGAAAAGATGAGCTTATGCGTACATACAAGCGTGTATATCGGCTTCATGCAAAGAAAAAGAGGTTATGGATATTTTAATATTTATTAATACTAGAATAGTATAGAAAAACGCCTCCAAATAAGATGTTTTATTTGGAAGCGTTTTTTCGTAAACATTATGAAGAGCTACAGCCCGACCCACAGCTAGAGCCACCGTCACTACCACAACTAGAACCACATGAATGATGATTACTGTCGTGATTTGAATGGTGAATTGTATCATGGTGATTAGTATCATTATCGTAATAATCAGTAGGTGCAATATAAGAACTATCGGTTCCGCTAGCTGTTGCAGTTACTTTCATTAAGCCAAGTGATTGCAAGGCAGTTTGCACAAGCTCTTCTTCTGTTAGCAATGATGCGAGTAATACGAAAAATAACACACCATTCATATTGTAACTATTACTATTTTTGGCAGTTAGAGGATTATATGAAAAAGCTGTATCAACGATTTTTTGGTGATTTTTTATGTCAGAAGAAGCTTCATTCCAAGCAGGATAAATAATTTGTTGTAAACGTTCTGCTACATAACGTACTTGTTCTAATGATAATTCATCACGTAAATACTGTTGTTGTAGACGAAGTAATTCTTCAGTAGAAAATGCGCGCTGCTGTCCAAAGTCGATTAATACTTGTTTGTCGATTGTATAGCTGAAGAAACTGCCCCATGTTAGATGACTGTAATCATTAATGGCAAAAAAAGAACTGTAAATGAGGTCAAAAAAAGCGCGCTCTTTTGGATTACTTGTTGGCTCTATATTAGGTGCGTGATGAATTAATTGATGTGGTCCTAATAATGTTTCGCTAAATGTTTGGTATTGATTGGTGAACATAATTGTTGTATGCCATAGTTCGTCTACGTGTTGACTGAACATAGGCACATTTTTAAATAAAGTACTTAAAAAGAGGAAACGCTGAAATTCAGCTTCTAATAGTGAGAATTCTTGATTTTTATCATTTGATTTAAGAAGTTTCTGGCTAGGTAAACGCGCGCTGTCTTCGCTCATAAATCGAGCTTTGGAGGGCTGATGAAGTTGTTGAGCGTAAGCGTGTTGGACTTGCATCATTCTTTCGATGAAAAATGTATTTTGAGCCGTAGCATGTGTAAGTAAATCGAGGTCAGATGTATAGTGTGTCGTTGTGATAATTTTTTCAAAACGCTCATTTTTCCGTTTTTGTGATGCCGTTTTTGATGAATGGACGATTATACTAAGTAGCATAATAAAAATGACAATACCAATGAAAAAATAGAACATTTCATCACCTCTTTTTATTATTTATTTAATTATATACTAACTAGAAATTTGATGCTTTATTGGATTTTTATCAATAAATATAATTTAACATTCAAATGTAGCGTGTATTCAATCAATTCAATGGATAGTGAATATCTTTGTAATGCCTTCTAAGAGGTTATATTGCTTTTTTATGCTATGGTAGGAGTAATCAGGTAGAAAGGAATGATGAGATGTCATTCAACTTTGAAACAACGTATACGGCATTACCGCCGACTTTTTTTCGTGAGGTAAGTGAAAATCGAGTAAAAGAGTCACAGATTATATTATGGAATAAACGCTTAGCAGAGGAATTGGATGTAGAAGATGAATATGCAAATACAGCGCTATTTGCAGGTGCACAGCCACGTGATTATATTACTCAAGCATATGCAGGGCATCAGTTTGGTAATTTTACAATGCTTGGTGATGGGCGTGCTATGTTAATAGGGGAGCATGTTCATCAAAATAAACGTGTTGATGTGCAATTAAAAGGAAGCGGTCGTACGCCCTATTCTCGTGGCGGTGATGGCCGTGCCGGTATTGGTCCTATGGTACGAGAATATATTATTTCAGAAGCCATGAATGGATTGCGCATTCCTACAACGCGTAGTTTAGCTGTGACGACGACGGGGTTACCGGTTTATCGTGAAGAAGTACAGCAAGGTGCGGTGTTAACGCGTATCGCTGCGAGCCATTTACGTGTTGGGACTTTTCAATATGCACGTCATATGGTTGATGAGCATGCTGTACGTGAGTTAGCAGATTATGCGATGGCACGTCATTATGCTTCTCTTGAAAAAGGAGACTATATTGGGTTCTTTCGTGCAGTGATGCGTCGACAAGCACAATTAATTGCGCAGTGGCAACTTGTCGGATTTGTACATGGCGTTATGAATACAGATAATATGACGATTAGTGGTGAGACAATTGATTATGGACCATGTGCATTTTTAGATGTGTTTCATGCGGATCAATTTTTCAGTTCAATTGATCAACAGGGGCGTTATCGTTACAGTCAGCAACCGGCAATTGGTGGATGGAATTTAACACGTTTTGCTGAGACGTTATTACCGTTGATTGATGACAATGAAGAGGTAGCAATTGCAGCGTTAGAAGAAGTATTAATGACGTACCCACAAGTATTTGGAGATGCCTGGCTAGCAGGTATGCGTGACAAGTTGGGCTTGGCTACTGCTCGCATGGAAGATCGTAATTTAGCAGAACAATTATTAAGTTGGATGGAAGCGAACCAAGCGGATTTTACAGAGACATTCCGCGCTTTATCGGAAGGAAAAGCCATTACAGGATTAGCAGAGTGGCAAAAGCAATGGGAGAAACGATTAGAAATAGAAGGAACAACAGTAGAAGCGGCGCAGCAATGCATGCGACGTGTTAATCCAGCGATTATTGCACGTAATTATTATGTGGAAGCGGCCATTCAAGACGCTGAAGCTGGCAATATGGATGCCGTTGAAATGCTAGTTGAGGCATTGCAAAATCCCTATGAAGTCAAAGAAACGCATCAACATTTCCGTACACCTCCTACTATGCAAAACCCATATGTAACATATTGTGGCACATAACAATTTCTTTTACTGTATGAAATCCGCTATAATAACAAAAAATGGATGTTGGAGGGACTGTATATGATGAATGCACGACTTGTTGAACCATATAAAGGACGATTATTAGAAGGCCCTGTTTGGGATGCGTCAGAGATGTGTTTACGTTTTGTTGATATTAAAAATAATTATTTGTACCGTTATACACCTGCAACACAGGAAAGTTCGAAATTGCCATTTAAAGAGGATGTGACCTTTGTCGCGAATACGGATACATCGTCACTACTTGTTACAACCCGAGATACGATTTGGTTTGTTGATACAAAAACAGGTGAAAAAGAAATGTTTGTTCAGTTTGAGGATTTAAGTGAAACGATGCGTTTTAATGATGGTGGTATTGATCCTTATGGGCGACTATGGATTGGAACAATGAATGAAGATGAGGAGACACCTAATGCAAAATTATATGTTGTTGATAAGAGCGGCGATATAAATGTTGCGCTAACGGGCTTGACGATTTCAAATGGACTTGCTTGGAATAATACGGGGGATACGATGTATGCAATCGATACACCGACGCAAAAAATTATGGCGTATCCATTTGATGAACAAACAACAACACTTTCAAATGGTCGTGTTATTTATGATTTTAGTAATGAAATCGGGAGTCCAGACGGTATGACGATTGATGCAACCAATCAATTGTGGGTAGCTTTATGGGGCGGTTCGCGTGTCGTTTGTATTGATCCTGAAACACAACAAATTATCGATGCAATTGATGTGCCAGCTGCAAATGTTACGAGCTGTGCCTTTGAACCAGGAAGTACTCGATTGTATATTACAACAGCTTCTGAAGGGTTAAGTGAGCAACAACGTACAGAACAGCCAAATGCAGGAAGCCTATTTGTAGCAGATATAGACGTAACTTCTGCTCCAATTTATTTGTTTCAAAGAAAATAAAATCGAGTATTTTTTAGTAAAAAGCTAGTGCTGTGTATTTACACAACACTAGCTTTTTTATATTTTACGCATAGGATAGTTGATTTTTATTAAAAAATGATTATAACACGCATTAGGAGGGAAAAGTTTAATGTTGACAATTATTAGGAGGGATTGTGTATGAAGCGACTTTTAAGTTTTTTATTTGCACTTGTGTTGCTTGTTACAACAGCCATTTTACTATTTTTATATGTTGATATACCTTCTTGGATGTTGTATCAACAAGAATTACGTTCGTATAATTGGTTTCAGCTCACATTATATAGTTTAGTGGGAGTTGTACTTGTGGTTGCGATTGTAATGATTATTTTAGGTTTGTCACCCTCGCATAAAAAACGTAATTTGACATCAAAATACGCAGACGGGAATATGTCGTTTAATAAGCGAGCTATTGAGAAAAACATTCAACATACAGTTGGAAAATATCAAGATGTTCGTCAACCAAGCATTGCTGTTTATTTGTACGAAAAGAAAAAAGCAGCTTATATCGACATTGTATTAGACGTTTTTATCGCACAAACGAATAGCATCCAAACGCTTGTAAAAACAATGCGTCAAGATGTGAAAGATACAACGGAACATTTTTCAGAATTGCCAGTACGAGATGTAAAGGTGAATGTATTAGATCAAAAGCTATTAAATAAACGAGTTATTTAGTAAGGAGGTCGTGTCATGAACGAAGAGCATTCCTTTGCGCAATTTTTAAAAGAATATAAATGGCGTATTATTGGATTTATCACGATGTTACTAGTAGGTATTTTATTTTTAACACTTGGTTTCTGGAAAACATTATTAATTATTTTGTTATGTGCAATTGGTGTTGGTATAGGATACGCGAAAGACCGTACGGCACAGTTTTTAACATTTTTTGATAAATTACGTTAGGGGGACAATCGGATGACAAATTCATATAATAAGCAAGTAGAAATTAATCGTCAAGCTACAGAAAATGAACGTACATTTCACCACTCACTTACATTTGATAACAGTGTTGTTGAAAAAATTGCAGCTATTTCAGCTCGTGAAGTGCAAGGCATTTTAGATATGAAAGGTGGCTTTGCTGCTGGCTTAACAAATCGACTAGGCGCAAAAGATGGTCTTACGAATGGTGTTAGTGTGGAAGTAGGAGAAAAGCAAGCAGCCGTTGATTTGAAGGTTATTTTAGAATATAGTCAAAGTGCACCTGTTATTTTCAAACAAGCAGCAGAGAGTGTGAAATCACAAATTTATCATATGACGGGACTAGAAGTTGTAGAAGTTAATATGCATGTGGATGATGTGATGACACAAAAAGAATATATGCAGTCTAAATCTTCAGCGAATGAATCTAATAGTGAACTACAATAACGATTAACTAAAAAAAAGACCTGTTCAAAGATTATATCTTGAACAGGTCTTTTTTAGTGTCAGCTAACAAAGTTTATTTTTCAAATACTTTATATTCAAAAGTATAGCCATCTGCTTGTTGAGGTTCAGAAGTAGAAACTTCATTCCAACCTGGATAAGCAGGGAAGTACGTATCACCTGGGAACTGATGGTGGATTTCTGTAATATAGAGGCGATCTGCAAGTGGTAAGGCATCAGCAAAAATTTTACCGCCACCAATGACCATTACTTCCTCATGCTGCGTTGCTGCAAGTTCTAATGCTTGTTGTAAGCTACTAACGGTCGTAATACCATCTGCAGTATAGTGCTCATTTCTAGTAATAACAATATTAAGACGACCAGGAAGTGCACGACCGATTGATTCAAATGTTTTACGGCCCATGATAATTGGTTTTCCCATAGTTGTGCGTTTGAAATAAGCTAAATCACCAGGTAAATGCCAAGGCATGTCGTTTTTGTATCCGATGACGCGATTTTCATCGTGTGCAACAATTAATGAAATCATTTTTAGGGCTCCTTTTTAAACAGAAATAGGTGCTTTTATTCGTGGATAAGGATCATAGCCATCGATGACTAAATCACTCATCTCATAATCAAAAATCGATTGTTTATCTGTAATGATTCGTAGCTGTGGTAATGTACGAGGTTCACGAATTAACTGTTCATTTACTTGATTTAAATGGTTTTTATATAAGTGAGCATCGCCCAGTGTGTGTACAAAATCGCCTACTTCAAGGCCACATTCTTTCGCGATTAAATGAGTTAATAGGGCATAGCTTGCGATATTAAATGGGACACCTAAAAACACATCTGCTGAGCGCTGATAGAGCTGACAAGATAACTTGCCGTCCGCTACATAAAATTGGAATAGCGTGTGACAAGGTGGTAGAGCCATATCTTCCACTTCTGCAGGATTCCAAGCACTAACAATATGGCGGCGTGAATTTGGATTATGTTTAATCGATTCGATGACATTATGCAACTGGTCAATTGTTCCACCCGTTGCATCAGGCCATGAGCGCCATTGTTTTCCGTAAACGGGACCTAAATCTCCATAGGCTTTTGCGAAGGCATCATCGTTTAAGATACGTTGTTGGAACAAAGCCATTTGTTCATCATAAGCTGCTTTAAATTCGTTATCTGTTAAAGAACGATGGCCAAAATCTGTCATATCAGGACCCGTATATTCGGTAGAAGTGACCCACTTTTCAAAAGCCCATTCATCCCAAATATGATTGTTTTGCGCGATTAAGGTACGGACATTTGTATCGCCTTTTAAAAACCATAAAAGCTCGGTTGCGATCAGACGAAATGCTGTTTTTTTAGTTGTTAATAGAGGAAAGCCCTCCTGTAAGTTAAAGCGCATTTGATAACCGAAAACACTGTATGTACCTGTGCCTGTTCGGTCACCTTTATCATGACCTTCCGCTAAAATATGACGGCAAAGATCTAAATATTGTTTCATCTCAACATCCCTCCTGAAATTCTGTGTTTAATGATAACGGAAATAGAAGGCACTAGCTACTAAAATTGTCTTAAATAGAAAAACCGAGCTTGAAATTTCAAGCTCGGTTAATGATTAGACATAAAATAAAACCGTCACAAGCATAAAGGCACTGCCTGCTAATACGAATACATGCCAGATTGCATGATTATAAGGGATTTTATGATTGGCGAAGAAGAAAGCACCGATGGTATACATTAAACCACCTGCTAATAAGTATGAAAATCCGGTCATTGTAATATGCGTAACAACGGTTTTAAAGGCGAGAATGATAAGCCAGCCCATTCCTAAGTAACAAATAAGTGATACGGCTTTAAAACGTTCGATAAAGAAGAATTTAAAGACGATACCACATAGTGCAAGGCCCCATTCAATACCGAAAATTGTCCAGCCTAGTCCACCGCCAATCGCAATTAATGCGAACGGTGTGTACGTGCCAGCGATTAGAATGTAAATAGAGCAGTGGTCGATGATGCGGAATTGACGTCTTTTCGACAATGGTGATGCATGATAAACGGTTGAAGCTAAAAAGAGGATCATTGTTGAAATACCAAAAATAGTGAAGCTTGTGACATATAATGCAGAACCGGTAGAAGCGGAGCGCATAATTAAGAAGATAAGCGCAGGTATTGCAAGAATAAATCCTAAACCGTGGGTGATGACATTCCATGTTTCCTCATTGTTCTTGCGGTTATCTAACGTTGTAATTGTTGCCATTAAATGACACTCCTATCTATAAAAGTTAAATTTACTTTTGTTTTTTCTTTATAAATCTATTATGACGCTAATTTTGTTATCCAAATATTGACGTTTGTCACATGTATCACATGACAAAAACGAGTAAAATACGATATAACAGAAAGAAGACGAGCAGAAATGCTTCACAAGCAGTAGAAATGGATGTGTCAATAATTATGAAACGTGTACATGTCGTAACGGATTCCACAAGTGGAATCACACAACAAGACATTGCAAAATACGATATTCATGTCGTACCTTTAACAGTTTTTATCGATGGAGAATCATTTCAAGACGGTGAAAACTTAACACCTACACAATTTTTAGATAAAATGTCGCAAGCAAAAGCATTACCAAAAAGCTCACAGCCGCCAATGGGTGTGTTTGAAGAATTATTTAATGAACTAGGAAAAGATGGAGATGACGTTCTGGTATTAACGCTTACACATACATTAAGCGGTACCGTACGTTCAGCTGAATCAGCTGGTGAATCGTCTATCGCTAATGTGAAAGTAATCGATTCGCAATTTACATCCTGGGGTTTAGGTTTCCAAGTGTTAGAAGCTGCTAAAATGGCTCAACAAGGTAAATCATTAGATGAAATTGTTGCTCGTGTTGAAACGGTTCGTGACAATACGAAACTCTACCTTGTCGTTGATACGCTCGAAAATTTAATTAAAGGTGGCCGTATCGGTAAGGGAATGGGTATGGTTGGTGCGTTGCTAAACATTAAGCCGGTTGCAATAGTAGAAGATGGTGCATTAAAAAACTTCGCAAAAGTGCGCAGCCATAAACAAGTATTAAAGTTGTTGAAAAAGCAATTTTTAGAAGATACAGCGGGTAAAACAATTAAAGGAATTGGTTTAGAACACGCAGATAGTCTAGCGTTAACAGAGCCCTTATTAGAGTTCTTTAAAAATGAAATTGGGTTTGAGGATGTTCGATTTAATGTGACGTCTCCAATCATTAGTACGCATACAGGTGTCGGTGCGATTGGTTTAAGCTATTATGCAGAATAATCACATCACATTAGTTTAAAAACGCTGCAATTAGTAGTAACATTAAAGTTGTCCATAGGGGCAACTTTTTTTAGTGGGAGATGGGTATGAGAAAGGTTTGGGCAATATGTGTGATGGTGCTATCAATTAGCGTGCTTAGTGCATGTGATATTACATCACAATTAGAAGACAGTGGCTGGGTGCCGTTTAGCGATAAAAAGAATATCAAAGATAAGCCAATTCATTATGTGTCCTTAGGAGATTCCTTGACTGAGGGTATTGGCGATGAGAAAAATCAAGGTGGGTATGTAGGGCGTCTTGCAAAAGAAATGCAAACATGGGATGGAGTAAAAAGTGTTACTGTAACGAATGCTGCAAAGAAAGGGCGTCGTAGCGATCAATTATTAGCGCAACTTGAGAGTGGCGAATTAGATGATACATTAAAGAATGCTGATATTATTACATTTACAATTGGCGGCAATGATATTATGAAAATTGTAAAGTCTCATATGAGTAGTCTTGATAAAGGAGACTTTGACCGTGAGTTACCTTCGTACGAAAAGCGCTATGAGAAAATATTCCAAGCAATTCGTGAACAAAATAAGAAAGTGCCCATTATTGCAATAGGTGTGTATAATCCATTTACGGTTTACACAAATGATGTAGGGCAAACAGATATCATTATGAAGGAATATAACGATGTCATGCGTACGATTATCGAACAGGAAAATCATTATGCGATTTTTGTACCAATTAATGATTTATTTGTCTCGGATGATGATAGTGTTTATCATAATGATTACTTCCATCCGAATGCAAAAGGATATCGTTTAATGGAACATCGTATTTTAACGACACTCGAACAGCAAGATTTATATACTTTATCAAGTGGAAACTTAGACATGGGGGGAAATAGCGATGATAAAAAATAAATGGAAATTGGCTTTCTTTACACTACTAGCACTTATTATCATTGCGCTTGTTGTATTATTTGTCATGGTGACATCTTCAAGTGAAGACCAAGCTATTCCAACGAATTTAAACCAAATTAATGGTAGTGAAGTGACAGTCAAAGCGACAGCAGATGATTTTGAAACCTTAGCGAATCATTTTATTAGTGATGCAACGGCAGATACACAAATGCCGATGAAAATGTTTGTAGACAAAGATATTACATTGACGAGCAAGGTGAGTGTTCTTGGGGCAACCTTACCAGTGACAATGGATTTTGACCCGTCAATTGATGACAAAGGTAATTTAATTTTAAAGCAGACAAGTATTGCTATCGGGCGTCTAGATATTCCTACACAGACGGCATTGAAACTAGTAAAAGACTCAGGGAAACTACCGGATTTTATTACGATTCAACCGAGCGAGAATCAAGCATATATTAATTTGAATGCTATTGAAGTGCCTGTTTCAAAAGGGACGGATGCCCATGTTCGTGCCACAAAATTTGATTTAAATAATGATGAGATTGAGTTGAAAGTAATTATTCCATCGAAGGAGTAGAGAGCGATGACAAAACAAGTTGCAACATTTGCTGGCGGTTGTTTTTGGTGTATGGTGAAGCCATTTGATGAACAACCAGGAATTGAAGCTGTTATTTCAGGGTATACAGGTGGCACAGTTGAAAATCCAACGTATGAACAAGTTTGTTCGGAGACAACAGGGCATTATGAAGCAGTTCAAATAATTTTTGATGATGCTATTTATCCATATGAAAAATTAGTAGAACTTTATTGGAAGCTAATAGACCCAACGGATGCAGGAGGACAGTTTTATGACCGCGGCGGCAGTTATCAAACGGCTATTTTTTACCACGATGATAAACAAAAAGAAATTGCAGAAGCCTCAAGAGATGCATTACAAGCTTCTGGAAAATTTCAGCAGCCAATTGTTGTAAAGATTTTACCTGCAAAGCCTTTTTATGTGGCAGAAGCGTATCATCAACAGTATTATAAAAAAAATCCGATGCATTACGAGCGTTATTCACATGGCTCAGGACGTGTCGCATTTCAACAACAACATTGGGGGAATATTTATGAAAAATAAAGAACAACGTTTAAAAGAGCTGACAGATATGCAATATCATGTAACACAAGAAGAAGGTACAGAGCCACCGTACAGCAATGAATTTGATGAGCATTTTGAGGAAGGTTTGTATGTTGATATTGTATCAGGAGAACCTTTATTTACATCAAAAGAGAAATTCAACTCGGGTTGTGGTTGGCCGGCATTTACAAAACCAATCGATGCATTAACTGAAAATACAGATACACGCTTTGGTATGCTGCGCACGGAAGTACGTAGTAAAGAAGCCGATTCACATTTAGGACATGTGTTTCCGGATGGTCCTGTAGAATCAGGCGGCTTACGTTATTGTATTAATTCAGCAGCACTACGTTTTGTGCCGAAAGCAGAATTAGAACAACAAGGATATGGCGAATATTTGTCTCATTTTGAATAACTATTGTCTCCATAAAAAAACAGGAATCGCTTTGGCGGTTCCTGTTTTTTGTATGAATTTTTATTTTACGGCTGTTGCTTCTACTGCTTTTGCAAATGCTTGTTCAAAGTCTTGGATTAAATCATCCACATTTTCTAAGCCGACAGAGAGGCGTAATAAGCCTTCTGTAATACCACGCTTATCGCGCTCTTCTTTTGGTATTGCTGCATGACTCATTGTGACAGGATAAGAAAGAATGGATTCTACGCCACCTAAACTTACGGCGAAAATAGGGATTTGTACATTTTCAACAAATACTTTTGTAAATTCTTTTGAGGGTAATTCAAAAGAAAGAACTGCACCTGCACTTGTGGCTTGCTTGAAGTGTGTAGTATGCCCTGGATGTGACGTAAGACCAGGGTAGTGAACCGCTGTAACATAGTCACTTTTCTCAAGGAAATGCGCGATTTTCTCAGCAGAGGCGCTTTCTAGCGTTAGGCGAGCATTCAATGTCTTGATGCCTTGAATAAGTGAAAAGGAATCCTGTGCACCTAAAATGGCACCCATTGAATTTTGCATGAAATAAATATCATTGCCGATTTCTTCATCTTTTGTCACAGCAAGACCTGCGATGATATCACTATGTCCACCAAGGAATTTTGTGGCGCTATGAAGAATAACATCTGCACCTAAATCAAGCGGCTTTTGATAAAGTGGTGTCATAAATGTATTATCAACAAATGTTTTTAACTGATGTTTTTTAGCAAGGGCGATAACCCCTGATAAATCTGTAATGCCTAATAAAGGATTAGCAGGTGTTTCTGCGTATAATACTTTTGTGTTGTCTTGAATGGCTGCTTCCACTTCATTTAAGTTAGAGAAGTCTGCAAATGTGTGTGTAATATTGTATTTTGGTAATACTTCCGTGACGAAGCGATATGTACCACCATATACCTCTGAAGTAATAACAATATGATCGCCTGCATTTAGTGTTAACAGGGCAGAAGCGATTGCGGCGATGCCGGATGAAAACGCGAAGCCACGTGTACCATGTTCTAATTCAGCAATTGTATTTTCAAGTGCTTGACGAGTAGGGTTGCCTGAACGGCTATAGTCAAATGGCCCAAAGCTATCAAAGTGCTCTTGGTCGAATGTAGAAGATACATAAATCGGTATGTTGACTGCACCTGTCTTAGTCTCGTAATCACCACGTGTAGAAGCGGTAATTAAAGTTGTTTCAAAGTTTTCATTATGATTAGTCATGTGTTGTCACTCCTTCTAATGTTGCGAAAACGCGTTGTAGGTCTGCTGTTAAATCGTCGACATCTTCTAAGCCAACAGAGAAGCGTAAGAGTGAAGCATCTACACCTCGCGCATTACGCTCTTCTTCAGGGATATCTGCGTGTGTTTGTGTTGTTGGGTAGGTGATAAAACTTTCAACGCCACCAAGGCTCTCAGCGAACGCAATGAGGTCAATTCCTTCTAAAAATGTTGGTACCCACTCAGCTTTTTGTAGGCGGAATGAAATCATGCCACCAAGACCAGCATAAAGGACATCTTTCACTTCTGGCTGTGCAGTTAAAAATTCTACGAGTGCAGTGGCATTTTTCGTATGCTGTTTCATACGTAAATGAAGTGTTTTTAAACCGCGAATTAATAACCAACAGTCAAAGGCACCAAGTGTTGCGCCACTTGCATTATGTTGTAAAAATAGTTGTTCACTTAATTCTTCACCTTTTGCAACAACAAGGCCCGCTAGAACATCATTGTGTCCGCCAATATACTTCGTGGCACTATGTAAAACGATGTCAGCACCAAGCTCGATAGGACGTTGATAGTAGGGTGTTAAAAATGTATTATCGACAATCAACAATAGATTATGTTCATGTGCAAGCACTGCATAATCTTCAATTGAAATTTCTTGCATTAATGGGTTTGTAGGTGTTTCAATAAAAATTGCTTTTGTTTTATCATTGATTAGTGCTGTGACTTCATTGATATCTTTGAATGGATTAAAATGCGCTTTTATATCGTATTGTTGTTCATATTGCTTAGCTAAACGATATGTACCTCCATATAAGTCATCGGGATAGATTATTTCATCTCCCGCTTTAAATAAAGAGAAGACAAGTCCTACAGCAGCCATACCGCTACTACAAGCAAATCCAGCTGTCCCACCTTCTAAATCAGCAATGCCACTTTCTAAAACATCGCGTGTAGGGTTTTTCGTACGTGTATAGTCATAACCTGTTGATTGACCAAGGCCTGGGTGACGATAGGCCGTTGATAAATAAATGGGTGTATTAATTGCACCGGTGCGTTCATCTGAATTATTACCAAGCTGTGCTAATTTTGTTTCGATTGTTGTCATATGTCATCATCCTTTATGAATAAAATAAAAACACCCCGATCTACACAGTAGAAAGGGGCACTTGAAAATACGTCCTTTCTTATCTGTAAGACTATGTCTTCGCGGATGTAGCACCTTCCAATGGGGGTTGCTGAGATGTCAATGGGCCACGTCCCTCAATCTCTCTCGATAAGAAAATCTATTAAGTTAATAAGATATAATCAATTAATGGAATTCTAACACTAATTGACAATTGTGACAATATAAAATCTGAAAAATTACAAAAATCAGAAAAAGAAAACGATTATATGATTATTAGTTTAAAAATTACATAAAAAAAGAACCGCAAAAGCGATTCTTTTAAATAGCGTAGCGCAGATTACTTAACGCTTTTTAATTGGAATACTGTTTTTGTGCCTTTTGTGATTTTCACAACGCCTGTTGTTGGCGCAATATAATACGTTTCATTGCCAACTTTAACTGTAATTGTGTTAGTGAATTTACCAGCTTTTGTTGTCACTGTTTTGTTCACGCCTGTTACTTTATAAGTCATTGAGCCGTTCTTATACGTGTCACCAACTGCGAAAGGATAGTTTAATAATTTCACTGCTTTTTCGCCAGCTTTTTTATAGTAAAGACCTTTATTAGCTACTTCTTTTAAATAAACTTTTGATGTTTTGTTTGTTTTGCTATCGTGCATTGTCCATACCGTATAGCCTGAAGATGTTTTTTTACCTTTGCTAGAAAGGGTTACATTAGAGCCATTATGAGCGTATTTATACGTTTTAGCTGTTTGTAAGTTGTAGCCTTTTTTCGTTGTGTTTGCAGGTGTTGATGGCTTTGTTGTCGTAGCAGGTTTTTTTGCACCAATATAATCTTTATACACATAAGCTGTGCTGTTATTATATTTGATTTTTACCCAACCATCTTTTGTTGTACCATAAGCAGTTACTTTTGTTCCAGGTGTTAATTTACCAAGAATTTTTGATGATACATTGCCTTTTTGGCGAACGTTTGCACCAGGTTGTTGAATATATTTCGTTGATGATTTTGTTGTCGTAGCTGGTGTTTTATCATCTGTAGTTGTTGATACTTTAACGTAGTCTTTATAAATATATGCTTTTTTATCATTAAATTTGATTTGAACCCAACCATTTTTGTCAGTTGAATAAACGATTACTTTGTCACCTTTTTTAAGTGCGCCAAGTGAATCGCTTTTTAAATCAGCAGCTTCACGAACAGTGACAGGATTTAAAACTGTACCCGTCATTGTTGTTGCAGTAGTCGTTGCAGCAAAAGATGGTGTTGCAACTGTTAATGTAGAAGCAGTTAGTACTCCTAAAGATAATACGTATTTTGTTAATTTCATGTTAAATCATCTCCTGTTAGGCAATAATACCACTAAAATATGCGAAAGTGTATACTTTCCTGTCATTAGTGGAGCAATCCTGTAACAGGACGAGATTCGAAAGAGAAGGTTTCAAAAAACTAAGAAATTTTAAATGCTGCAATCATTTTTTGAAGTGCACTAGATTGCGTAGATAAATTTTCAACAGCATCATAAATTGCATCTACAGAGCGGGCACCTTCTTCAGCAGATTGTGCATTCTCCTCAGCTTGCATCGCATTTTCCTCAGCGATTATATTTACCTCAATAAACGATTGGGTTACATGTTCACTATGATTTTCAAACGTTTCAATTTTTTGAGCCATATCATCAATAATCATAAGTGTTTCATTTGTTTGTGCCACGATAATATCAAGAGAGGACGTCGTTGTATTTGTTAAATTAACACCTTGAATGACTTTCGTAACACCTGTTTCATTTTGTTCAATAATGGTATGGATTTCACGCTGAATAGCATGAATCATCGTAGCAACTTCATTTGCCGCTTGCTGTGAAGATTCAGCGAGATTTCGCACTTCATCTGCTACTACTGAAAAGCCTTTGCCAGCTTCGCCTGCACGTGCTGCTTCAATTGAAGCATTAAGCGCTAATAAATTCGTTTGATCTGCGATTTCTGTAATTGTTTGAATAATCGATGTGATTTGTGAAGAACGGTCCCCAAGCTTTTGAACGGTGCCAGTTGTGTTCGCGATTGTTTCTTCAATTTCCATCATCATATTTGCCGCATTTTGTACAGAAGCGTAGCCTTCATTGGCGGCTTGAATCATCGCATCTGCAGAATTCTTCATATCATTCGTATCATTCGATAAATGTGTTGCGGCGCTATGGAGCATTTCCATTTTTTGCGCAGCAGCATTCATATTTATAATGGTATTTTCACTACTTTCTGAAATGACGTTTGAAGATTGTGCGATAGATTGAATAATGTCAGCGCTTTGAGCAGCGGATGTTTTTAATTGTGCACCATTTGCTGCGACATCATGTGCCAGTGTATCAATATTTCCAACAAGGTCTGCGATGGACTCAATTAATGAATTAGTGCTCTGACCAATCTGCGCAAATTCATCTCGTGTAGAAATGTGGATACGCTGTGTCAAATCACCACCATTATTTGCCATGTCATCAATTGCTGCTTGAATACGAGCGGTATTTCGCTTAATCGAACGGAATAATAAAAAGCCAGTAATTGATAAGACAATGATTGCGAGTAGCGTTAAGATAAAGAAAATTAATTCTGACAACGTTGTGGAGTTTTCGAGCGTGACTAATTTTTTTGAGCTTTTTTCATTTAATGCATTTTTCATATAATTGATTTGTGTATTAACATTTGTCATCGCCTTTTGTCCAGCACCACGCGATACATATTCCTTAGCAGCTGAAAGGCCTTCTGTTTCACGTATAGCCATTGCGCTGTTTGCAGTGTTCGTATATGTTGTGTAATATGCTAAAATCGTTTCGAGATGTTTTAATTCATTGTTAGAACGGCTAAACTTTTCCTGTAGCTTTTCGACTTGTGTTGTAAACGAGGCAGCTTGCTCATCGTATAATGCACGTTCATTAGTATTGCCAGTAATGATATATGTTTTTTCGAGTGCAGTAATTGCCGCTAATTTGCCAGACAGGCTATTAACCTCGAGCTGTGTTTTTAATGTGTCGCCATTAAATAGTTTCAATTCATCCTTAAGTTTTTCTAAATTATTGTAACTCAATACAAGCATCGCAACGAGTAATAAAGATAAAGCTGCGAATGTCATCACAATTCTCCAGCGAAGAAGAAATAAAGGCCACATTTTTTTAAAAGTAGTATTAAATAGTTCTTTTTTAACCGATGATTTATTTTCTTTTGTGTCTATTATCATAATCGTACCCCCCTTGTTAGGTAGGTACAATTATATAGTACTGTCGAATTAGTGTAAAATCTGTATTTTCAAATAAATGAAGAAAGAAGGAGAAATCATGCAACCAAGTTTTTATTTATATGTGTTAACTTTTCGTGGCGCGAGCGATGAATACGGCGTTTTTGCAGAAGCTGCATTTAACGATCATGCTTTTCCAAAACAAGAAATGGACTTTGAAAAAATTTCTTTGTATATCGAAGAATTAGCCGACGATGACTTAAATGCAGCGACATTTGATCATTTATGGGCAATGTATGAAGAGAAATATATAGTGGAATACTGATTATTGTTTGTCAGAGGTCAGACTTTTTAGTACAATCAAAATAGTTATGAAAAGGCTTTCGATAATTAAATGAAATGAGGGAATTTATATGAGTATTCATATTAACGCAAAAGACGGCGAAATCGCTGATATTGTTCTATTACCAGGAGATCCTTTACGCGCTAAATTTATCGCAGAAACGTTTTTAGAAAATCCTGTTCAATACAATGACGTTCGAAATATGTTTGGTTACACAGGTACATATAAAGGCCACCGAGTGTCGGTACAAGGCACAGGTATGGGTGTACCATCTATTAGTATTTATGCAACTGAATTACTAAAAGATTATGGTTGTAAAAAATTAATTCGTGTTGGGACAGCAGGTGCTTTAAAACGTGACGTAAAAGTACGTGACGTAGTATTAGCGCAAGGTGCAACAACAGACTCAAAAATGAATGAAATCCAGTTTGGTGGATTAGATTACGCACCAATTGCTGATTTTGATTTATTATTAAAAGCATATAATGCAGGTAAAGAAGCAGGCTTAAACCTACGTGTTGGTAACGTTTATACAGCAGATTTATTCTATGGTGAGAAAAATCCTAATGAATTATTAGCTGATTATGGTGTATTAGCAGTAGAAATGGAAACAGCTGCTCTTTATACATTAGCAGCGAAATATGATGCACAAGCATTATCTGTGTTAACTATTTCAGATCATTTAATTACTGGTGAAGCGACTTCTTCAGAAGAACGCCAATCAACGTTTAAAGAAATGATGGTTGTTGCACTAGAAGCAGCAATCGCTGAATAATAAAGTAAATCATTTTTATAAAAGGTCAGCAACGTCTATTAGGCGGCGCTGACCTTTTGCTATCTAAAAAGCATAAAATAAAAAGAGAACGGATCTTGAATAGAAAGAGTATGAACTTTTCATATAACTTTTCTTTTCGGATACGTCGAATACTGCTAAAATAGACGTAGTGTGCAAACGTTTGAATAGTGAAAGTGGTGAAAGAAATTGGACGAAAAAAAATCGCAAAACGAAGAACAGCATGACAACGAAGTAAAACCTGCAAAAAAATATGTTCGCATGAAGCCATTTACACTTATTATGCTAATTATTGTACTGATTATTAGTACATCAGGAATTACAATTTTGGCATTAACTTTTGGTGAAGGAAAAATGGTTGAAGTGCGAACAAATTCAAGTACACATCCACAATTTCAAAAAGTATTAGATGTGTATGATGAACTCGATAAAAAATACTTTAAAGAAGTAGATGAAGAAAAATTGGCTGAGGGTGCAATGGAAGGTATGATTAACGCATTAGGCGATCCATATTCTACTTATATGCCTAAAGAAGAAGCAAAGCAATTTAATGAACAAATTTCTTCTAGTTTTGAAGGGATTGGTGCAGAGATTCAAGAAAAGGACGGTCAAATTGTTGTCGTGTCACCAATCAAAAACTCTCCAGCTGAAAAAGCGGGCATTAAACCCAATGATATTATTAAAACAGTAGATGGAAAATCCATTGTTGGAAAAACAGCGGATCAAGCAGTTAAATTAATTCGTGGTGAAAAAGGAACAAAAGTGAAAATAGAATTCCAAAGGGGCGATTCGAAAAATCTACATAAGATTACACTCGTTCGCGATGAAATTCCAGTTGAGACAGTTTACGCTTCAATGATGAAAAATAAAGTAGCACATATCCAAATTACAAGTTTTTCTGAAGATACGTACAAAGAATTATTAGAAAAATTAGATGAGATGGAAGCGAAAGGGATGAAAGGGTTAGTATTAGACGTACGTCAAAATCCAGGTGGTCGTCTTGATGTCGCGATTAATATTGCTAGTCTGTTTGTAGCGACTGGAAAACCAGTAGTTCAAGTAGAGAATCGTGATGGAGAGAAAAATGTTGCTTCAGCACAAGATGGTCGTAAAGTAACGGTGCCGACGACGATTTTAGTTGATGGTGGTAGTGCCTCTGCATCGGAAATTTTAGCGGGTGCAGTAAATGAGTCTGCAAATGTTAAAATCATTGGTGAGAAGACATTTGGTAAAGGAACTGTTCAGACGGTAGAAGATTTATCAGATGGTGCCACATTGAAATATACAACAGCTAAATGGTTAACGCCAGATGGTAATTGGATTCATGAAAAAGGTATTAAGCCAAATGTAAAAGTGAAGTATCCTTCTTACGCAAATTTACCGTATATTGATACGACAAAAACATTAAAACAAGGTGATGTGTCAGATACGGTGAAGGTAGCAGAAAAAATGTTTGAAGCACTTGGTTATACGGTTGGAACAGTAGATGGCTTATATGACTATAATACATTATTAGCTGTTCAGGCTTTCCAACAAGAGCATGATTTAAACGTGACGGGTACATTAACAGGTGAAACAACAACAGAACTAATGAATCAACTCCGTAAGAAAATTAAAAAAGATGATCCACAGTTGAAAAAAGCACATAGTATCGTTGTGAAAGAAGCAAAATAATCGTAAAAAGAGCTGCTTCGGCAGCTCTTTTTCTAATTGGAGGATATTCAAATGAAAGATGTTTATTTATTAAGTGGCTTTTTAGGAAGCGGTAAAACAACGCTATTAGCGAATTTTATTGGCGAATTGAAAGCACACGGATTAAAACCAGCTGTAATTATGAACGAACTAGGGGAACTGAACTTTGATTCGCAAGCTGTTGAAGAAGGAGTTCCATTAAAAGAAATGTTAAATGGCTGTATTTGTTGCTCGGGTGCTGAAAAAACAGAAGCGCAAGTGCAATCGCTACTAGCAGAATCGGACTGGGATGTATTATTAATTGAAACAACAGGTGCAGCTCATCCAGTAGAAGCACTAGATGCTGTCTATTCACCTCTTTTTGCCAATGACTTAAATATTAAAGGGATTATTACAGTAGCCGATAGCAAGCGCTGGTTACATCGCAATGACATGACGCCTCAAACGCGCTCATTATTCCTTGAACAAATTCGCCATGCACATTTAATTTTAGCCAATAAATCTGATTTATTAACACCAGAAGAATTAGCGCAAGTAACATTTGAAATGCAAAACTTAAATAGTCATGCACCGATTTTACAAACAGTGAATGCTAATGTTCCATTTACGTATATTGAAAGAATGCGTGCAACAGCAACTGGTGATGTGCAAAAAGCGGATCTTGGTCATCATTTACATTTAAGCTCGCGCTTACTTCACTTTGGCGAAGGAGAAAGCTATACAATGGAAGAAGTAGAGGACTGGGTACGTTCACTGCCAGAAACGATTTATCGTATGAAAGGCTATGTGCCGATTGAAGGCAATAGTCATCCGATGCTCTTCCAATATGCATATGGATTAACACAATGGCTTCCTGAATATATGAAGATGGAGCCGAATCTCGTAATTATTGGGGATGGCGTTGATCAGATTCCGTTATTAGGCCGAACAATGTAATAAAAAAGAGTCGCGAGCCATGCGACTCTTTTTTTTCGTGCTTTTACTATGCTACAATGAAAGCTGTGATAATAATTTTGTCAGAATAAGTGCATTTTGTTGTAAGAGGTGTATAATGACGAGGTTATTAAATTGATTCGTTAATAGTGATAGGAGCGTTTATATAGATTATGAAAAAAACCATCGTTTTTACAGGTGGCGGAACAGCGGGCCACGTATCGCTTAACCAAGCGATTATTCCATCTTTTTTAGAAGCAGGATATGAAGTACATTATATCGGTTCAAAAGAAGGCATAGAAAAAGAAATTATTCCACAGGCATTTCCACAAATTGCATATCATGCGATTTCAAGTGGTAAATTGCGTCGTTATTTTTCAACGAAAAACTTTTCAGATCCGTTCCGTGTATTAGCCGGTATTGCACAAGCATCTGCTATTTTACGCAAGGTGAAACCACAAATTATTTTTTCAAAAGGTGGTTTCGTATCGGTACCGGTCGTAATGGCTGCGAAAATGGCAGGTATTCCTGTTGTGGCGCATGAGTCAGATGTGACGCCAGGCTTAGCGAATAAATTAGCATTACCATTTGCATCACATATTTTTACGGTGTTTAAAGAAACGTTAAAATATGTTCCAACTGAAAAATCAACCTGTACGGGTTCGGTTATTCGACCAGCCCTATTTTCAGGAAATCGTGAATCAGGGTTACAATATTGTGGTTTCTCAAACAATAAACCAACGATTATGATTATGGGTGGTTCACTAGGTTCTAAATTTATTAATGATGCTGTACGCGCAAATTTAGAAGAATTACTTAAAACGTATAATATTATTCATTTATGTGGTAAAGGAAATTTAGAGCCAAAATTAGATATTTTAGCAGGTTATAAACAATTTGATTATGTCACAACAGAGTTACCAAACTTATTGTATGCATCAGATTATATTATTTCACGTGCTGGTTCTAACTCAATCTTTGAATTTTTAGCATTAGAAAAACCAATGTTATTAATTCCATTATCAGCTGCACAATCACGCGGAGACCAAATTTTAAATGCACGATTATTTAAATCACAAGGCTTGGCTTTGGTTTTAGAAGAAGAATCTGTTAACAAAGAAACGTTCTTAACAGCCGTGCATGAGCTACGTGATAAAGAGCCTGTTTTAATGAAGGCGATGCAAGAGGCAGAAAAACCAAAATTACCAGATGATATGATGCATTTAATTTTGCAATATGTTAAAAAGAAATAATAGCATATAACGTGAGAGATTAGGAAAATTTCTAATCTCTTTTTTGCATTATAAAAGGCAGCTCACGTCGCATAATTGCTAGGGAGCTGCCTTTAGGTCGGGGTAATTTCGCTTGTGGTATCCATTAGATTGCTTGTTCCTCCTCGTTTGTTTGTGTAGCAAGATATAGATAGAAGTTATCTTTGTCTACTTTGAATAATTCAAATGGGATGTCACCGCTATTTACTTGTGCATATAGCGCTGGGTGTAACTCTTTTGCGTCAATTGCGTATCCCAGTTTTTCAACAGCACGCTGTGACTGCTTGTTCACTTTTCGAACTTTCATAAACACTGTTTGGAATCCTAATTCGAAGAATAACTCTTTGAAAAATTCTACTTTTGCTTTTTGGTTGTAGCCTTTACCTTGATAAGGCTTACCAATCCAAGTTCCTAGGAATCCTGCACCATCTGCAACGTCGAATAAAGCAATTACACCAATTGGTTTGCCCCAATCATCTGTAATTGTACGAGAGACTGTTTTACCAAAGTGCTCTTCTACCATTAATTGTCGAGTCATAAAAGCAAATTCCTCAGCAGAATGTGCTTTTTGCCGTACATACGGGAATACCTCAGGATGTGTCATAAGCTCAAATAGTTCTGCAGACTCGTGCAGTTCACGTTTTTTTAACATGAAGAACGCCTCCTTTAAGATGATCTAGTCATCAGAAAATTTTAAAACAAAAAATTTCAGGACGGGAATCGAACCCGCTAAAACTAACGAATGTTAGTGGCGCACCATTTGCCTTCTAAAATTCTATTTAATTATAGTGAAAATCTCAAACATAGCTAGCATATTTTGCTATGCGATGTTTCTATTTAGATTATAATAAAAAAATATAGATTTGAATATAAAAAAATAGATTAAATTAGCAAAAAATGCTCTTTTGTGACAGGAAAGTGTATTTGTTATACGATGAAGAATCCTGTGGTAGATGTGAGGTGTTACAGTAAACACCCACATAGTTATATACCCGTAACAGGCAAAAAGTATACCAATTCACTGAAAAAAATAAAAAAAGGCGTTAAATAGACAATAAATAGGACTACAAACATAGAAATGTTCGTTTTTTCGCCTAAATACACCTATTCAATTATATGAAAATTGTATTTTTCTGGCATTAATGAAAAAGAAGTTAGTTGTATGAAACTACATTTCCTATTATCATTAGACATAAGGAAAGTAGGGGGTAAACAATGGTAGAAAATTTATTAAAAGTACACGGTTCAGGCAATACATTTTATTTATATGAAACAGCAGATGAAACGGCAATGGATTGGTTTAAATTCGGTGAATGGTTATGCCGAAAAAGTAATGATGGCGGTGCAGATGGTTTACTATTAGTTGCCCCTTCAAATGTTGGAACAGCAAAGATGCGGGTGATTAATGCAGATGGTTCGGAAGCATCGATGTGTGGGAATGGATTACGCTGTGTAGCACGCTACGTCTTAGAACGTGAAAATAAAAAATCATGCATTATTGAAACGATGAAAGCGAATTTACTCGTAACAGAGGAACCTTCATTAATGAATGACATACCTACATATGCAGTGCAGATTGCACCAGTTTCATTTGAGTTGGCTACATTACCGATGAATTATAATGCGCAGCACACATTAATTGATGAATGCATTCCACCATTCTCAATGGATATCCGTTTTACAGCCGTATCGGTGCCTAATCCGCATTTAATCGGACTTGTATCAAAAGAAGAAATTTTATCTGCTGCCCACCAACAACAACTTGCATCGATGTTAAATGGCGAAAATGATTATACACCAGATGGCGTGAATGTTAGCTATATGTATCCAATCGGTCAACAAGAAATTTATGTTCGTACATTTGAACGTGGTGTTGGATTTACAAATGCTTGTGGAACAGCAATGACAGCCTCTGCACTTGTCGCTACATTATTACATCTTGTTGAAGAAGGCACAATTACCGTCTTTAATCCTGGTGGGTTTGTTAAATGTGAAGTGAAAAATAACAACGGGG
This sequence comes from Candidatus Kurthia intestinigallinarum, assembly GCF_003991225.1. Lineage (GTDB taxonomy): Bacteria > Bacillota > Bacilli > Bacillales_A > Planococcaceae > Kurthia > Kurthia populi. The sequence goes on along the minus strand of NZ_JTFC01000031.1, from coordinate 104,967 downwards.
AATATCATTTGCGTTTAATAGGGAATGCAACCTTTATAGCACATTATTCGTTTGAACACGTAAATGATAAATGGACATTAAATAAAGACCGTGAAACGAATGAGCAACATGCTTATCAAGCATTAATCGATTTTACGGCAAGTAAGTTGTCAGCACTCGCTTAAAAATGGCAAAAGAAAAAGGGAGACATTGAAAATGGGTGTTCTGTCGATTGAACAGCAAATGGCGGCACTTTATGAGCATTGTACACAACTCGTTTTCTTTATGAAACGAACAGCACCATTCACCTATGAATATAGATATGTGAATCCAGCAGGAGTGGCAATTTTTAAACAGTCACCAATCGGTTGTGAGCTAGGAATGTCTGGGTTGAACCATAATAAAAGTGACGTTATTGTAGAAAATTATGAGAAAGCAATTAAAGAGAATCGCCAAATTATCTATCGGGATTTTTATTTATTTGCAGATACAAAGCATACGAATGAAACAACTGTATGGCCAGTTTTCATTGAGCAAGAACAATATGTATTGGCCGTTTCAAAAGAAATGTCTTCTCATAAAGTGTTAGAGGAGGAGCAACATTTCTTATCTACATTGTTTTTAAAACAGCATAATCCAATGATTGTAGCATCACGTACCGGCCAAGTTTTAAAAATAAATCGTGTTTTTTCAGAAGTTTTTTCAGTCCCAGAAACGGTTATAGGAACGCATTTAAAGCCACGTAATGAGGAAGAACGTCAGTTGATTAAATTGTGTGAAGAACACCTTCAACCGCTTTTTGAAGGAAGTCACCAAGAAGTGGTGTCAATGAATTGGATTTATAATACCCGTATCAATTACACGATTTTAATGACACCTATTGTAATGGAAGATGAGATAGTAGCAGTATCTTTAGAATGGATTGAACAAAATGATGCACAGCATTTAGAAGCTACGTTAAAAGAGACAAATTTTTTATTAGAAGGTTATAAACAAGCATTAGCTGCAGCCTCAAACTTTTGTATTACAGATACAGAAGGCATTATTGAATATGTTAGTGAAGGCTATCAACAATTATCAGGATATAGCTGTGAAGAACTTCTTGGCCAAACAAATGCTATATTAAATTCGCGTCGACATACAAGCGAATTTTATGAAGATATGTGGACAACCATTAAACGTGGTGCAATTTGGCAAGGAGAAATCTGTAATCGTACAAAACGAGGAACATATTACTGGGCACATACAACGATTGTGCCAGTACTTGATAAAAATGCAGACATTAAAAACTTTGTGTCGGTTTGCATTGATGTGACCGAGCGGCGAGCTTTAATGTCGAGCTTACAAAATATCGAAAAAACATTTAATTTAATTACTGAGAATACAAATGATTTTATTACAATAACAAATGAAGACGGTATTATTCTATATGCCTCACCGAATCATAAAGAGCGTCTAGGGTATGAAAAAGAAAAGCTCATCGGTAAATTTTATTCAGATATTTTAACGGCTGAAAGTTCAGAAGTATTAAAACGCGAAATTGTCCAAACGTTGAATAATGAAGAAGAGGCAAATGTGGAATTAGAAATGGTTTCTAAATTTGGGGAGACCCTATGGACCGAAGCTTATATTACAGGCGTACAAGACCCGGTTCGTGAGGAAGTGTATCAATACGTGACAATCGCTCGTGAAATCACACAGCGTAAACAAAAAGAAGAAGAATTACGCTTTTTAGCATACCATGATGCGCTGACGCTTTTACCTAATAGACGCTATTTATCCTTGCAATGTGAAAAGCTTGAACAAGAAGCGAAGGAAAGACAACAGTCGATTGTCGCAATGTATATTGATGGCGACAATTTTAAGGCGATAAATGATGTGTACGGTCATGATGTTGGGGATGAATTTATCCGCGAATTTGGACGCGCACTGAAGCGAAGTTTACGAGATTCAGATTTTGTTTGTCGCATTGGCGGAGATGAGTTTGTCGTGCTATTAACGCATATGTCGTTAGAGGAAGCGGTATGTGAGCAACAGATTTTAGCGACAATTGAACGCATTCAACAGGTGTTACGAAAAGGTTGGGATATTGCGGGAAACCATTTTGCGCCGACATCATCAATTGGCATTGCCGTTTATCCACAGCACGGAACATCGGTTGAGTTATTATTAGAAAAAGCAGATAGTGCATTGTATTTGGCGAAAAATGTGAGTGGAAAAGATTCCTACCGTTTTGCGTCGAATTAATTGAATAGGGAGGTAGCGTAATGGAAAAGTCGATTTTATTAGTCGAAGATGAGAAGAGCATCGCGCGCTTTGTCGAGTTAGAGCTGAAACATGAGGGATATGATGTAACGGTTTGCTATGATGGACGAAGTGGCTTAGAAGCGGCATTAGAGAAAGAATTTGATGTGCTTTTATTAGATGTTATGCTACCAGAATTAAATGGGATTGAAGTGTGCCGCCGTGTGCGAGCACAGTCTTCAGTCCCTATTCTTTTGATTACAGCGAGAGATGCTGTAATGGACCGAGTAGCAGGGCTTGACGCAGGAGCAGATGATTATTTGGTTAAACCATTTGCGATAGAGGAGTTATTAGCACGTATTCGTTCTGCACTACGTCGTACAACGACTAGTACCGAGCATGATACATTAGCGCTTAAAAATATTATTTTAGATGAAACCGCCTATACGGCAACTGTTAATGGAGAGCCAATTCGTTTAACGAAAACAGAATTTGATTTATTACATTTATTAATGCGTTCAAAAAATAAAGTATGTACACGAGAAATTATTTTAGAAAATGTTTGGGGCTACGATACGGATGTAGAAACAAATGTAGTTGATGTTTATATTCGGCATTTACGTGCGAAATTACCCGCTAATACGATTGAAACTGTACGTGGTGTAGGATATGTGATGCGCGAATGAAAAAACTAACCGCATATTGGCATCGACTGACATTAAAACGCAAATGGGCACTTACATCTGCAAGTGTCTTATTTATTAGTTTTGCGCTCGTGTGTGTCATTTTATACATCGCGATTAATAGTTGGCTTCTAAATGAAGAAAAAACTTCTGTGACACGCTCTATGGATGATTTAACAGCATTTTTTGAAACGAGAGGAAGTAATCTGACAATCAATGAGATGCAACATAATACGGGCTTGATGAATTCGATTGTAGATAAGGATCAAACGGTCCGTATTTTAAATACTGACGGAATTGAAATCCTTCGTTTAAATAATACAAGTGAGGAAATTCCAGATTTACCGCAAAATATCCCGCTAAAAGGGTATACGATACAACAAGTGAAAGTTGATGGCGCAGACAGCTTTGTGGCGATAGGACATTTACGACTAGGAAATTTTGATGGCTATTTACAATTAACACACCCATTAACATCACTTGCTTCGCTAATGAAGTATATTTTGACGTCGATGTTATTGATGGGGCTTATTGCATTAATTGCTTCGTGGTTTATTAGTTCGGCGCTCGCAACGCTCTTATTACAACCATTAAAACGATTGTCTTCAGATATGAAGCGTGTAGCAGCACATCGTTTTGAAGCGCCTATTCAAGTCACTGTCGATAGTCAGGATGAGATTGGGGACTTAGTAAAAGTTTATAAACAAATGATGACAGAATTAGAAAGTGCTTTTTTACAGCAGCAACGGTTTATTTCAGACGCTAGTCATGAATTGCGTACACCGATTCAAGTATTAGAAGGGCATTTGTCGATGATTCAGCGTTGGGGAAAAGACGATCCGGAAGTTTTAAATGAATCACTTATGACATCGATTGATGAAGTAAGAAGGATGAAACAATTAATAGAAGAATTATTAGAACTAGCACGGCATGAGGCAAAAGATATTTCGCAAGGTGCCATTGTTGCTGAACAAACGGAGATTGTTATGAAAGAAATGAAAACAATTGCACCAAATGCTGAAATAAATCTTCATTATAATGAAGACTTTCATAATGTTCGCGTTATGATTTCAGAAAATGCATATCGCCAAATTTTGCATAATATATTGCAAAATGCTGTTCGATACACTTCTTCTATACCTAGCATTAACATTTACTTGACATTTGATTTGAACAATTGCACAATCGTAATCGAAGACAATGGGATAGGGATGTCGCCAGAATCTTTAGAGCATATATTTGAACGCTTTTATCGTGTTGATAAAGCGCGTTCGAGAGAGCATGGTGGAACAGGTCTTGGCCTAAGTATCGTCAAAATGCTTATTGATAAATACGATGGAACACTTGAAGTATCGAGCGCATTAAATGAAGGAACAACTTTTACGATTCATCTACCACTTTTTTTAGTGCAAGAATCCATTTAATTCTTAGCGAAATAAGTCGTTAAAGATGAAATATGCTAGTTTTGAATTAAATTATTGAATTTTTTGTGAAGAGTAGTAAGATTGAATGGTGAAAGCGTTTGTAAAACATAGGACAAATTATGTCTATGTTCACAAATAGTAATAATATATAGTGGATTTTTTGATTTTTAAAATTGTTAATCGAAGTGCCACTTAGGCAAAATAGTTGGAGGTAATCTCATGACAAACAGTAATCCATGGGCTGCTTTTTCAGGTCCTAACCTAGGTTATGTAATGGATATGTACGATCTTTACTTAACTTCCCCAGAAGAAGTAGACGCAGAACTTGTCGCTTTATTTGAACAATACGGTGCACCAGTTGATACAACAGCTCAAGCAGCAGTAGCAACTACAGGCGCAGCAAATACAGGCGATATTCAAAAAGTATTAGCAGCGGTACAATTAGCAGATGCAATCCGTCAACACGGTCATTTAGCAGCTGACATTTACCCTCTACACAACCAAAATCTTGATACAACGCGTATTGAAACAAGCGCATACAACTTAACAGACGCTGACTTACGTGAAGTACCTGCATCAGTACTATTAAACAACGTTCCTGCAAACGTGAACAATGGTCTAGATGCAATCAACTACTTAAAAGAAATTTACACAAACAAAATCGCTTACGAATTCAATCAAGTTGTTGGTAAAGACGAACGTGAATGGATTCAATCTAAAATTGAAAGCGGTGCATTAAATGCTCCACTATCAAATGATGATAAAAAAGCTGTTTTAAATATGTTAAACAAAGTTGAAGGTTTCGAACAATTCCTTCACAAAACATTCGTTGGTGTAAAACGTTTCTCTATTGAAGGCGTTGATGCATTAGTTGTTTTAATCGAAGAAATTATTAAAGGTTCTGAAGCGAGTGGCGTTAAAAACATCCAAATTGGTATGGCTCACCGTGGTCGCTTAAACGTGTTAACCCACAACGTTCACAAACCATATAAAATGATGCTTGCTGACTTTGCTCATGTACCATCAGAATTATTCGTTCCTGAAGATGGTTCTCTTAAAGTGACAAAAGGTTGGTCAAACGATGCGAAATATCACTTAGGTGCTACTTACAAAGCGCCGAATGGTACGACAATCGGTCTTGCATACAATCCATCACACTTAGAAGTAGTTAGCCCAGTTGTTACTGGTCAAACTCGTGCAGCTCAAGATGATACTTCTAAAGCTGGTGCGCCAGTACAAGACGCTTCTAAAGCATTAGCTATTTTAGTGCATGGTGACGCAGCATTCGCTGGTCAAGGTGTTGTAACAGAAACAATGAACTACTCTCGTACAAAAGGCTTTGGTACAGGCGGTTCAGTACACATCATCGCAAACAACATGATTGGTTTCACAACTGAACGTTTCGACTCTCGTTCTACTGTTTACTCTTCAGATCCTGCAAAAGGTTACGAAGTGCCAGTAATCCACGTAAACGCTGACGAACCAGAAGCTGTTGTACAAGTTGCACGTTTCGCAGTTGAATACCGTGAAAAATTCGGTAAAGACATTTTAGTAGACTTAATCGGTTACCGCCGTTATGGTCACAATGAAATGGATGAACCAATGATTACAAACCCTGCAATGTACAATCTTGTTCATAAACATGACACAGTTCGTGCGCTATACGGTAAACAATTAGCTGCAGAAGGCGTTGTAACGGAAGCAGAAGTTGAACAATTACAAAAAGACATCAAAGCTGAATTACAAGCTGACCTTGATTTCATTAAAGAACAAGGCGCAGGTAAACATTCAGAATTAACAATGCCAGATGCTGTTGCAAACGGCTACGAACTTGTTGAAACAGGTGTTGAAAAAGCTCGTCTTGAAAAAATGAATGAAGAACTTCTTACTTTCCCAGAAGACTTCCACGTATTCAAAAAATTAAACAAAATCTTAAACCGTCGTCGCGATCCATTCCAAGGTAAAGGTAAAATCGACTGGGGCCACGCTGAAACATTAGCATTCGGTACAATCTTACAAGATGGCAACCCAATCCGTATTACTGGTCAAGATGCGCAACGTGGTACATTCTCACAACGTCACCTTGTTCTACATGACGAACAAAACGGTAACGAGTACACACCACTTCACGGTATTTCAGGCTCAAATGCTTCATTCACAGCGATTAACAGCCCATTATCTGAAGCATCAATCGTAGGTTACGAATATGGTTACAACTTACAAAATGAAGACGCTCTTACAATTTGGGAAGCACAATATGGTGACTTTGCAAACATGGCGCAAATGATGTTTGATAACTTCGTGTCAGCTACTCGCTCTAAATGGGGCGTACGCTCAGGCCTAGTATTATCATTACCACACTCTGCAGAGGGTCAAGGTTCAGAACATACATCTGCACGTTTAGAACGTTTCTTACAATTATCAGCTGAAAATAACTGGACAGTTGTTATGCTTTCAAGTGCTGCCAACTACTTCCACTTATTACGTCAACAAGCTGCTATCTTAGGCACAGACGAAGTTCGTCCATTAGTTATGATGTCTCCTAAATCACTTCTACGTAACCAAATCGTAGCTGCTGATGTAGAAGAATTAACTTCTGGTAAATTCCAAACAATCATCGAACACCCAACTACAGGTAAAAACGTTGATGCAGTGGAAAATATCGTACTTGCTTCTGGTAAAATGGCAATCGATCTTGCAGAAAAAATCGGTGAAGGCGAAGGATTCGATCACTTACATCTTGTACGTGTTGAACAACTTTACCCATTCCCAGAAAAAGAAATTGCAGATGTATTCGCGAAATTCCCGAATGCAAAAACAATCAAATGGGCTCAAGAAGAACCGAAAAACATGGGTTCATGGTTCCTTGCAGATCCGTACCTACGCGAGTTAGCTACAGATGCTCAAGAAGTGAAATATATTGGTCGTCCAGCATTATCTTCTCCAGCAGAAGGCGATGCAGATGCATATAAAGAAGCACAAGCAATCGTAATTGAAGATTCATTATCTAAATAATTTCGGATATACCGAATAGGAGGAAATTAAAGTGGCAGACATTATCGTACCAGAATTAGCAGAATCTATCACAGAAGGTGAAATCGTACGTTGGGTTAAAAACGTAGGTGACACAGTTGAGAAAGGTGAATTCATCGTTGAACTAGAAACAGATAAAGTAAACGCTGAAATCATCTCAGAAGAAGCAGGCGTATTAGTTGAAATCCTTGCGCAAGAAGGCGACGTTGTAGAAGTAGGCGCTGTAATCGCGAAAGTAGATCCAAACGGTACAGCTTCAGCACCAGCTGCAGCACCAGCAAAAGAGGAAGCTCCTGTTAAAGAAGCAACACCAGCACCAGCAAAAGAAGAAGCGCCAAAAGCTGCACCAGTAGTAGAAGAAACTACTGCTAACGGTCGCGTAATCGCTTCTCCAGCTGCTCGTAAATTAGCTCGTGAAAAAGGTATCGATCTTGGCGCAATCAACCCAGTTGATCCTCAAGGCCGCGTACGCGTACAAGACGTAGCTGCTCATAACCCAGCTGCACAACAAGCTCCAGCTCAAACACAAGCTGCAGCACCAACACCAAAAGCTGCACCAGCTGCAGATGAATCTCGTGTAGAAGTTGTTAAAATGACTCGTCGTCAAAAAACAGCTGCTAACCGTTTACTTGAAGTATCTCAAGGTACTGCAATGTTAACAACATTCAACGAAATTGACATGACAAACGTTATGGCACTTCGTAAACGCAAAAAAGATGCATTCATGGAAAAACATGATGGTACTAAACTAGGCTTCATGTCATTCTTCACAAAAGCTGTAACTGCTGCTCTTAAAGCATACCCAGCTGTAAATGCTAAAATCGTTGGCGAAGAAATTCACTACAATAAATTCTTTGATGTTGGTATCGCTGTATCAACTCCAGACGGTTTAGTAGTACCAAACGTACGCGACACAGATCGTAAAAACTTCGCTGAAATCGAAGGCGACATTGCTGATTTAGCTGTTAAAGCACGTAACAAAAAATTAGCTTTATCTGACCTTGAAGGTGGTTCATTCACAATCACTAACGGTGGTGTATTCGGTTCATTAATGTCTACACCAATCATCAACGGTGACCAAGCTGCAATTCTTGGTATGCACAACATCGTACAACGTCCAATCGCTGTAAACGGTGAAGTTGAAGTTCGTCCAATGATGTACGTGGCTCTTTCTTACGACCACCGTATCATCAACGGTAAAGAATCTGTTGGTTTCTTAAAAATGGTTAAAGAATTAATCGAAAACCCAGAAGATTTATTATTAGAAGCTTAATCAAACCCTTGTGTAGCAAGCGTTTGAAGCACTTCTGAAAATGAAGATATAAAGAAAGCCTCCGAGAAATCGGGGGCTTTTTTTGTGCTGTTTTAAGGCTTTTTTTCGCTCGTGACTATATTTTGACTATATGAGCTTATATTTTTCGGTTCATTTAAGAAGTTTATAAGCAAATCTGTCGTTTTTTCGACTTGTTCTGTAGTCACGTGTGTATAGATGTTCATCGTCGTTTCAATATGCGCATGGCCGAGCAGTTTTTGGACTACTTTAACATCTACACCTGCAGCAAATAATAGGGAAGCGCAAGAGTGACGAAGTCCATGTACAGTGATACGTGGCAGCTTATATTTTTTACAAAGCTTCGTTAACACTTCATTGACGTATGAATTACGAAACGGATCAAACGATGTTTCTTTAATGAAAATGAACGAGTGCTCTGCTCGTTCACCAAACTGGAGACGCAGCTTTTTATTTTGTCGGATTAGATCTTTCAATACCGCATATGTTTCATCGTCTAAATGTAGCTCCCGTATCGATGTTTTCGTTTTAGGTTTCAGCAATTGATACGAGCCATCTTTGTTATAAAAGAGTGTTTTATTGATCGTGATATTTTGAGTAGCATCATCAATATCCTTTTCTTGAAGCGCCAGCAGCTCACCTTTGCGCATGCCAGTAAGTAACAATGTACGGAACATCGCATAACGCTTTAAGCTTTCATGCGCTTTGACTTGCTCTAAAAAATACAATGATTGTTCTTTCGTCCAAAATTTCTCTAAAGCTTCTTCTTCCTCGAAAAAAGTATTTTTAGGATAGACTGTATTATCGAAAGGGGAAGCCTCAATGTAATTGTTTCGAACGGCGAAATCGAATACATTTCTCGCTTGAATGACAATCGGTTTATACGATTTTAATTGTGTAGACATATGGTGTATATAATTTTGGCACTCTTTTTTCGTAATGTCCTTTAAACGTTTATCGCCAAAAGTCGGCAATATCCATTTGTTGAAATCAACAGATTTACGATAAACGGTAGAAGATTTTAGATGCGTAGAATATTCTGCTTCATACTCTTTAAACATTTGTCGGTACGTATAGTGCGCTTTTGAATTCAATTTCACTTTTGAATCTTCTGCCTCTAATTCTTTCGCTGCTAATTTTGCCTCACTTAGTTTATGAAATCCACGTCTAGTTGTGAGCTTTTTTTCAAAAGTGACGGGATCCGTTAAATAGAGACGAATCATCCAAAACTCACCTTTAGTCGTTTTATATTTTGAAAATGATGCCATAAAAGTTCCTCCTTTTTGTTATTACGTATATCGTACCAACTAGAATCAGTCGTGATGTGCCAATTTAGGCTCGTCTAGTGCGGTTTTGTGAAGGGGAATGATGTGATTGTTTATGTAATGGTCTAATCGCTTACAAGCGAATGTCAGGCTAATACTAAATGTATCTTGCAGCACTCTTACAGCGGCAAAATAATCATTAGGTAAGTCCATTTCTTTTAGCATGAATGTAGGTACAGCTGCGTGGAGCGCAAAGTTATTGGCCTTCCGTTCCTGATATTCAACGAAACTGGAAGGCAGCTGCATCTGATCACCAGCATGAAAAAGAATGTGACAAAGCTCGTGACAGAAAATTTGCCATCTGAAATTTGGTAGCATATGTAGATTTAAAAAAATGAATGGTTTGTTATGTATTGTGGCTGCCTGGCTTTTCTCATCCCAGTAATAAAGGCCGATATTAAGTTTTGAAGAAAGATTTTCACACACTAATTCCTCTGGTACGCGTATACCTATAGTTTGATATAAATTACTAATGTAGTCTTCTAAATGATTCAATTGTTACATCTCCTAAGCAAACATATGTTCTTTAAGAGTATATAAGAAAACCCCACTTTTGGGAAGTGGGGTTATTTTATATAACGAAAAGACTGAGGAGGATGTAAATTTTCTCCTAGTTCTGAAAGTAAGAAGGGCTTTTCATATGGAATTAATTTCCCTATTTTGATAGCATATCCTTTTTCTTTATCGTGAAAATATTCTTTGTAAAAATCATAACTTAATCCAGAATTTAATTTTGTCTTTTCCCAAAGGTCGTCGATTTTTAAATTGATAATAGAATCAATTGTTATCTCACCAACTACTTTTCCGACAGGTTTCGTGCAATAAATTATGATAGATTCGATGTCTGGTTGCTTGAAGATACTTCTTCTGTATTCATACTTTTTTTCGCCGGTGAATATTTTTTCGACAAACTCAGGTTTAATCGACAATAATACCTTCATGGGCGTCACCTAATTCTAATATTTTACCGAATTGGTGTTCGGTTAAATTAATTATACCCCAATATGAGTTTCTGTCAATTCCACATTCTTCTATTAAATACTTTCTAATTACTCTTTTTGGTAAAGAATATGAATAGAGCATTTTAATTACAAACATATTTTTATATTGGTATTGCTGTCTGATTTCTTCTTCTGTAAAAATACTATAAGGCAGACAGTAATCAATTACTTCATCGACATTGTTAAAATCTTCTTTAGATTTTACTTCTACAACTGTACAAATTGAAGATGCTAATGCAGAATATTCTGCATTTTTTCCACTCTCTTTAGTTCTATATATAACTAATTGATCGTATTCTTTAATTTTTTGAACATCGGACATTCGGCAGATATAAACTTTTTCAATACTATTGCTATAGGAAACATCGGCTACTATATCTTCAGTTCTTTCTGTATATAAAATAGAGTCAGGGAATAGACGTGAGTGCCATTCTGGATAAATAGCTAATATCCAAGAGTTGGCTTTTTTTGATATTAATGGGTAGTTTTCTGAAGGTAAATTATTTTCGGAATAGCTATTGGGATTAATATCTTTTATTAAAACTTCTTCGATACCATTGGTGGTTGTTTTAGTGCCATGTTTAGCAAAACCATATTTTTTAAGAAGAGTTATTAATCCTTGATGTTTACTAAAAACTGTGACATATAATTGATTTGTGTTATTTAGTAATGCGTAATCGATAGCTTTCTTTATAAATCGATCACCAAATTTGGTGCCATGTGCATTAATTTTTAGGGTACCAATTTTAATACGTTTTTTTTGAGGAAGTTCAGGATAAATATCTATTAGTGCTTCTTCTTCACATTTTAAGTATAAAAAAGCTTGAATCCCATCTTCATCTTCATAATAGAAAGCTTCATTGTCACCTTTACGATTATACCAATCTTCAAACTCAGCATAATCTGCTTTTAATGTATTAAAAAATGGATCTGATAAATTTATGTTTTTAAAGAAGTCTTTTTTGAAAAAGTCTCCTCTGGTTGTATTTTTAATTGTAGACATCCTCTATAACTCCTTTTATTGCTGATTTTAAAAATAGCTCAAATGCTGAGAAACCATTTAAACATACTAAAGGAATATTTAAATGATTCGATATCTCTTGAGAATATCTTAGTTCGGTTTCCTGCATGTTTCTTAAAAACTCTTGTTCAAAAAAAACGTCATTTCGTATATTGATTCTTTGTTGAATTTTGACTGGATCGTCTAATAGTAAAATCATTAAGTCTGGACTTAATTGTTCAAAAGTACTAAGGGGTACTTTGACTATTTCACAATTTTCCTTTTGCAGTGTAAAATGGCCATCTAAAATAAATTTTTCTTCAGAGACAAAATTCTCGATTGCTTGTAACAATACATCCTGATTCTTAGCTACATCCTGAATTTTTTTCTCAGGGAACTCTAGGGCGCTATTTTGTCGTTTGATTAATGTACTAGCACTGTATAAAGGTAAGTGAAGAATATTTTCAAGCTGTTTTGAAAATGTGGTTTTTCCTACACCGTGAATTCCTGAGATAAATATACTTTTTTTAGGCATCTAGATTTATCCTCCTTCTTAAGCTTATAGATTTTCAAATAACACCCCCTTTAATATTTATTTTAGAATTACATTTTTAATAATGCTTTATCCATTTGTCTTTCATTAGATCTTACTGCGGCGCTATCTACTGTATCCACACCGCGATAGAGGTACTTAGTATTTTGATAAAAATCAAATGCAAAGTCGTTTAGTGGTGTATTAACTTTACCAATGTAATTGTTAATGACATTGGCTCTAAATATGTTCTTAAGCATATATTCACCATTGGTAATGTCAGCTGAATATTGTTTGCTTTGGTATTCAGTAATAATATATACTGCGAATTTCTCAACCTCTTTTTTGGTAGGCGTATAGTCTTTTGCGAGAATCATTACTTGATCATACTTCCCAGTAGGTGAATCTTCAGATTGAGCAATCTTGTCAATTTTAGATTCCCAGTCATTTTTAGGGTTGTCAGTGGCTGTCTTCTTAGTATTTGTTTGACTCTCAATAGCTGTATCTTCCTCAGATGCCACACTTTTTTCAGCAACTGGTTCTTCTTTAGCCAGTTGGTCCTCAGCTACTTTTTCTTTATCTTCCTTAATCGGATCTTTCTCATCTTTCTTCTCATCAGCAACGGGTTTAGAGTCTTGGGTAGCTACATCATTACTTCCAGAAATGATTGCTCCTGTTATAAAAAAGACCATTGATACGCCCATAATTAAAAGAGATTTAGCTTTTTTCTTTTTCTTGAAAATACTAAATACAAACATAAGAAAGCCGACTGAAAATGCTAAAAAGCCTAATACTGCTATAAATGCTCCCATTAAATAAATCCTCCTAAAATAATATAAATATTGTTTTTTTAATAATTCTTTGTGCCTATATATTGGGCAAAAAAAGAAGCACATGATAGTGCAACTTTATATTTCTCCGTTATCCTTCAAAATTTCCCACATCTTACGCAGCTTACGTAAATCTTCTTCTTTAGAAGCTGGTAGTTCTTTATACCATTTCTCTAAAGAGGGATCGTTAGCAAATGCTTCGAATTCTTCATCATTTTTTGAAATATTCGCTCGTTCTGAATCTGAACGACCTAAAAGATAATCTGTTGATACTTCAAAGTAGTCGGCTAACTTTTGCAATGTGTCGGTATCTGGTGAACGTCGGCCACTTTCATATCCAGATATTGAAACATGCGTTACGTTAATTTTAGAAGCCAAGTCTTGTTGAGTTAATTTTTTTTCTTTTCTTAATTTTTTTAAGCGATCACCTAACAATAGTATCACTCCTTTAAATCTAGTTTTATTTTAACAAATAGTTAAAGAAAGAAATTGATTTTTAACTAAATGACAAAAAAAGTTGTTGACTTTAACTATAGGTTAAATTAATATGTATTTAACACCAAGTTAAGTGAGGTGAAAAAATGACGTTAGAAAGATTAAAAGAACTACGCTTATCTGAAGGGATGACTTTGAAAGATATCGCGGAAGAATTGAATATATCCCTAGAATATTATTGGATGTTGGAAAATGAGAAGCGTAAGTTGTCTTATGAAATGGCCTGTAGAATAGCAGCTATTTTTCAAAAGACACCAGACCAAATTTTTTTTAATTATTAATTTAACTTGTAGTTAAATAAGGAGGGTAAAAAATGAACGAATTACAAATATTTAATTTTGAAGAAAATCAAGTTAGAACAGTAACCATTGATAATAAACCATTTTTTATCGGTAAAGATGTTGCTGAAACTCTAGGATATGAAAATCCGCAAAAAGCAATTCGTGACCATGTGGATATGGAAGACAAAAAGATGGGTGAACGAAATGTTACCCCACCTATTATGGACACTTTAGGAAGATGCCAATACCCAACACTTATTAACGAATCGGGTGTTTATGCACTTATCTTCAGTTCTAAATTAACGGCAGCTAAAAAGTTTAAGCGCTGGATAACAAGTGAAGTCCTGCCTAATATTCGCAAACATGGGGCGCATCTTACACCGGACACTATTGAAAAAGTGCTTACTGATCCAGATACGATTATTCAAATTGCAACGCAGCTGAAAGAAGAACGGGCAAAGCGTATGCAAGCAGAAGTAGTAATCGAACAGCAAAAACCAAAAGTATTATTTGCTGATGCAGTCGAAGCAAGTGATTCATCCATTTTAATAGGACAGCTTGCTAAATTAATTACACAAAATGGGCTGCGTATCGGCCAAAACAATTTATTTAAATGGTTACGTGATCAAGGCTATTTAGGCCGAAAAGGCGCGCACTATAACGAACCTACTCAATATGCTGTTGAAAGAGGTTGGTTCGAAGTTGTAGAGCGCACAGTACCAAAGTCAGATGGAAGTGTTCGTATTACACGCACAACAAAAGTTACTGGCAAAGGACAGATTTATTTTATTAATAAGCTTTTAACTCAAGCAATGTAAATTTCAAAAGCCTTCTTGATAAAAGAGGGCTTCATAAAAAGAAAGGATGATTCAAATGGAAGCAATGAAAGAGCTTCAAGTACTAAACGAACAATTTGTACTTCAAAAATTTCAACTTCTTATTAAAGAAGCTTATGAAAAAGGGGTAGAGGATGGCCAAAAAACGCTAGGTTATCCAATGGTATTACGTCGTGAGCACTTAGCGGAAATTTTATCAATTAGTTTACCTACAGTAGATCGCCTAACAAGTAATCCATCATTTCCTCGTTTGAAGGAAGTACAAGCACGTTATCCGCGTGAAGCTGTATTTAAATGGATTGAAGAAAATACAGTCATTATTGATGCATTACGTTAAGTATAACGTTTGAACAAAGCTGTGATGGTATTTCTAGTAGTACATGCATATCTCTATGGGAATTTTAAATTTGAAGGAGGCAAGGTGTATGAAGAAAACAAGTAAGTTGGTGCGTGAAATGCGCGGTACGATGCATCAGCAGCAATTAGCTGAAGAAATAAATGTTTCAAGGGAAAGTATTTCAAAATATGAAAACAAACGCACGAGAATTCCTGCAGACATAAGTAAAGGATTAATGGCGAAATTTAATAATCCACAATTTGCGATTACATTGTGTCAGGAATATACGGGGACAGGGCCAATTTGGTTGGACGGTCCTAACATAGATTTACACCGATCTAGCGTAAAAGAAAAAACGTTAGAGGAACTAGAAGAAGCGATTCATAAACTTCGTAATACGAGTTTGGCAAAGCCTTTGCAGAATCTTACAGCTTATGAATTACATGCGGTTAAAGAGGCTTTAAATGAATTAGTGGAGGCACAAACAGCGATGGCGCATTTAATGGCCGTTGTATGTATGGAATCTGGCATCAGTTACAAAGATTTGTGGAGCCAACATTACCGTTCTTTACAGCAAGCTGGTTATTTAGAAGGTGCAGATGAATGAGACAACTATATCGTAAGGAAGATGTAGCAGACGCTTTAGAGTTAGTGTACGAGCTAGAGGCACTACAACAGCAATTTATAAGCGCTATTTATCAGCATGATATGGCCGAAGCATCAGAAATTGTAACACGCCAAGCTAATATTATCGGCGAGATTAAACGTTTGCAAAGCGTTTACCAGCAACATAAGAAACTAGTACAGATTGTTGAAAGTATGGCCAATCTAGGGGTGGAAATGGAGGTGGTTATTCGTGAAACAAGTAAATGAGCTTTTCTTCGATGAACATTCTACGTTATGGGACATGATTTCATTTTATGGAACTTTGCTATTCATGTACACAGTAGGTGGAAGTACGATAGCAATTTGCGCACCACATTTATTAAAATTCCTACTCGCTTGTATCATCGTAATTATCGCGGTGCTATGGATCGTTGCGAAAAAGACAAAAAAAGAAGACATCATCCAAAAGGACAATGTCTAACACTCAAAAATATTATAACACAGGAGAGAGTATAAATGATAAATGATTTAGAGAAAACACAATTAACATCTAAAGTTGTAACCGCAACAGACGGTATTGTACAAGTTCTAAATGAAAATAAATTTACATTTCAAGAAACCATCGATTTGTTGAATGGGTATCTTCATACTCTAAATGAAATCGTTGAAAATCATCCTGAAAAAAAGAATGATTTACTCAAGATGAAGTAAGTTTTTTAAGCATTTTGATCCGATTTCGGCCATTAAGGGGATGGAAACACTCGCTAATTTCGAAGTGACTTCTTTAGTTTTAGCCCACACTTTAGGGTCGCGAATCGTATCTAAAAATACATGACCATCATACGTCAATGTACTTACAAAATAATAGGAAAAATCACGATTAGGTTGTGCATGAATAAATCCAGCTTCTTTGAGGCGTGAAGCAGTATACATTAATTCTTCTTCACTATAGGATTTTTCCTTTAAATTACTATTTTCAAAATAATCTTCGAGACTAGCAGTTCTATTTACTTGTGCTAGTTCTTCAATAGCAAGGAGTAAATCTCTTACGCAGTCTTGGTCTAATTTCATATAATTCACCACCTTTCTAGGGAAATTATACCAAATTACCAAATAAGGAGAATCTTTAATGTCAGAAATCACATGGATCAAACTAAAAACAGATATGTTTGAGAATGACAAAATCAAACTAATTGAGGCTTTACCAGCAGCAGATACTATTATCGTTATTTGGGTGAAGTTATTAGCTGCCGCTGGAAAAGCAAACTTAAATGGCTACATCATGCTTACGGAAAATATTCCGATGAATACCGAGGAAATGGCCACGATTTTTAATCGCGATATTAATACAGTGCGCCTAGCATTACAGACGTTTCAACGCTATGGAATGATTGAAGTAGAGGGCGAAGCAGTGCGTATTAAAAACTGGGAAGTTCATCAAAATATTGATGGTATGGAACGAGCAAAACAGCTTACTCGTGAGCGTGTTCGTAGACACCGAGAACGTAAGAAACAGGTGCAGTTAGAAGCTCCGAATGAAGAAAATCATAGTAACGTATCTGTAACGTTACGTAACGCAACAGATATAGATAAAGAATTAGATATAGATATAGAAAAAGAAATAGATAAAGAAAAGAAAGATATTGTGCCAGACAAGTCTGACACGATACCTTATGCTTCGATTCTCGATTATTTGAATGAAAAAGCCAATACCGCATATAGAGCTACTTCAAAAGCTACGCAACAGCTCATTAAAGCACGATTTAGTGAAGGCTTTACAGAGCACGATTTTTATAAAGTTATCGATAACAAGACAACAACATGGTTAAATACAGACTTTGCTAAATATTTACGACCACAAACATTGTTCGGTACAAAATTTGAAGGCTACTTAAACGAAAGGGTGAAAGGTAATGAGAACGTTCGAGGAAGTAATGGCAGCACTGCAGGAGAAAGTAAACCAAGCCTCCGAGGATTCTGTTCAAACTAGTTACAAATGTGAGCAATGCAAAGATCAAGGCGGTTGGATTGAAGAACATGAGCCAGTTACGTTTTATTCAACAGTCGTTAAGGACGCAGCTGGAAACGTACAGCTAGATGAATTTAATAAACCAGTATATAAACGTTTACCAATGAAAAATGAAATTTGGGTTACGTGTAGTTGCCAACAACAAAAGCAAATTGAACGTCTTATCGCTAATTCACAAATTACGAGTGAATTTCAAAAGAAAGGCTTTAAAAACTTTGATATAGAAGGCCATGCACCAATTATTAGCAAAATGCGAAATGAAGCGCTGAAATACTATAACAACTTTGCTGAAATTCGTAATGAAATGGAAAACAGTATTGCACTGGTAGGTCAAGTTGGCTCTGGTAAAACGCATTTACTTTCTGCTATTGCAAATGGTCTCTTACAACAAAATATTTCGGTGATGTACTTTCCATTCGCAGAAGTAATGGAAAAGATGCGCGAAAATGAATTTGCGTTAAAAGATAAGATTGTTCATCAGGCGCAGCAAGCGGATGTATGGTTTTTAGATGATCTATTCAAGCCAGTAACAAAAATGGTAAATGGTAAAACGACAAAAGTTCCGCGTGCCAGTGAGTGGGCGCAAGAACGAATGTACGAAATCATTAACTATCGCTACCTCAACAAAAAACCGATTTTATTATCTTGCGAATTGGACTTTGAAACGTTGCTACAAATTAACGATGCGATTGGCTCACGCTTATTTGAAATGTGTAGCAGCTACTTAGTAACGATAGCAGAAGATCCATTTTTAAATCATCGCTTGCGTAAGGTGTATCATGCATAAGCCGTTAAGACAAATTGTTAGAGCCAGTACACGTTATGCGCTACAGCTCAAAGTGCAAGATAAGGAGTTAAGAGGTTGGCGACAATTGGGTGATATGAAATGCGAAGGCTTTTATGAGGGAGCCTTTGCGGTGTTAATGGAATTTCAAAGGGGCAGGTGATTTTTGTGGAGACAGTTGAATACGCATTGTATAAGGGCGAGGTATTATTGGCCATCGGTACGCTAGAGGAAATCGCTGCTGAAAGAGGTGTAAAGCCGCGCACCATTTACAACTACTCTATGCCGGGGCATATTGCGCGCATGGAGGAACAGAAAGCGCCAGTATCGCATAAATTGCATGCTAAACGTGTAAAACGGGGCGTATATAAGGTTTTTGACGATAATAGGCTAATTGGTGAGGGAAACCTCAAACAGCTCGTACAGCAGACAGGAATCGATGCTGAGAAGCTAAAAAATTTATTTTATGGAGAGCCGCCGAAGATTCGCAAGAAAAATTATCAAGTGGCGGTTCGATTGGAGGAATAGGGAATGGATGAATTACAGGAACAAAAAACGATGCTAGAAGTGCTTATCGAATTTGCGAATGCACGAGAAGAGCTGAATGAACAACAAAAAGAGTTACTGGTAAAGATTTATAAATGCAAGCGTGGCCAAATTTTACGTAAAGGTAAAACGGAACGTATTTTATATGGTGCAGATCATATGTTCATCGCATACATGACCAAGCGTTCAAAAAGAAAAGTAACAGCTTTGAATATTCCAGAGTTTTTAAAGTGGGCTGAAAAAGCTGAATTTGTGGAGGAATAATAAATGCAGCAGCTATCCATATTTTCGGTGCTACAACAAATTACAGATATTGAGCTGATTACGCGTAACATTGAGAAATTACAAATTGGTGATTCAATCATTACAGTCACTTGTGATATTGAACGAAATGAAAAAATGCTTACAGTTCGCGCCAAAGAATTTGAGGAAACATTTAAAACGGGAACAGCAGCGTTAATGTATATCAAAAATTATTTCGAAAATGGACCAGAATATATATAAAAAGGCATCAAACAATAAAGTCTGATGCCAGGCCTAAGAAGTGGTAGCCGCCACTTCTTTTGTGCGTTACTATGCTATATACCCACAACTATTATAGCATAGGAGAAAAGAATATGAGACTACAAGAAGTACAATTAGATAGTTCTAATAACCTGCTACTAGATATAATGAAATTACCACCAACATGTGTAATTGTCATAAGTGATGGTAAGGCCAAATTAAGTGAATTACCGGCTTTTGCGGAGACAAACATTGTGACACATGGGGGTAAAGTGAAACGAATTAGATGGAATGAAGGAGAAGAGTTTTAATAAAAGGTTGCCAAAAGAGTGATTTTTGGGTAAAATTAGTGCACAAAATGAAAAGGTGGTATGCTTGTGCTAATTAAAGAACCTATGAATTTTAAAAAATTTATTGATGCTGAAATCAATTTGAAAAATAAATCTAAAATAGTAACTTGTGTTGAACAAGCGAAGGATCTTGTTAAAGAAGCTGTAAAAGATGTATCTTTTTTCAACTGGTGGTTAGGTAAAAAACACCAAGGCTATTTATATAGAATTGCGATTCAATTTGTTTTGTACGAAGCAGTAAAAAGTGGAACATTATCAGATTTTGAAGCTGCAATAGTTCCAAACAAAACACGAAGTGACTATCACATTGAATTGAAAACTCGAAATACTATTATTACAATAAATAGTTCTAAAAGTACGCATGCCACTTCTGAATCAGCGATATTTAGAGAGATTTTGCAAAAAAGCCATCAATTATATATGACTTTTGAAGAAGATGAAGTTCGTGAAGAAAAGCAGTATTTAGAACTTACATATAAAATTGATGCTGATGAGCTAAGTTTTTTGAATTTAGGCATTCCTAATGGAAAAGGGAAATGGTTTGATAAAATTGACCTTCTAAAATTACCTCGAGTAATAGACTTGCAAAATAAAGAACCAGAGAATGTATTCTCGGACGAAACTTTAGTTAAATTCAAAGAGCTTGTGCATCAGCAAATGGCCGCGGAAGATTAAAGTTTTTAAGGAGTGCCTATATATGGATAGCATAAAAAAAGATTTGAAATTTCAATTTCAGGGATCTAAATTAAAAGAGGCACGAGAATCTAGAGGACTAACTATTAGAGAATTAACAACAGAGTTAGGTTTGAATAATCATCAAACACTTTCAAAATATGAAAATAATAAAGCTATACCACCATCTAATGTACTGTTTAATTTAGTTAGAATATTAAAAATTCCAATTAACTATTTTTATTCAGAAAAGCCGGTAATAGATGCGGAAATACCTGTATTTTTCCGAAGTAAAGCGAATACGACAGTCAAGTTGAAAAAGATTCATCAAGTGAGAATTGGTTGGGTAGAAGAGATATTTAATTATTTAAATACTATAATCGAATTCCCGGAATCTAAACTTCCTCGAATAGAAAAGAAAAAATCAACAATTTTTACACCAACAGATTTTGAGGAGATTGAAAAATTAGCATTAGATTTAAGAGTTGATTGGGGATTAACGAATGGTCCTATAACAAATTTGACACGTTTGTTTGAACAAAAAGGGATTATTGTTAGTATGGATAACTCAAATGATGGTTTAATAGATGCTTGTTCTAGTTGGGATGACAATAGATTGTTTATCATGATAGGAAGTGCATTATCAAGCCCATCTAGAATTAAGTTTACCCTTGCTCATGAATTAGGGCATTATTTGTTACATTATCATCTTTCCAAAGAAGATTTTAATAAGAAAGATATTTATAAACGCATCGAAATAGAAGCAAATTATTTTGCATCAGCATTTTTATTGCCTGCACCAGCTTTTTCAGAAGAATTAATTTCACATACTTTAGATTACTATAAGATTTTGAAAAAACGTTGGCATGTTTCGATTCAATCTATGGTTTATCGTTCTAAAGAGCTGAATTTAATAACGGATTACCAAGCAAGTTATCTTTGGAAGTCTATAGCTAAAAATGGTTGGAAATTAGTAGAGCCATTAGATGATGAATTGGAAAAAGAAGAAGCAAAAATGTTAAAAGATGCGATTGAATTAATTATCAATCATGATGTCAAATCAAAAAAATATTTATGTGAAGAGTTGAAATTAAATAAAGAGGATATACAAAACCTTACAAGATTGCCTAAGAATTATTTTGAAGAAAGAGTTGTAAATGAAGGTAGAGCATTAACCTTTAGGTAAATTAAATAGCTAAATCAAAACTCTTTATTCGAAGAATATTGTATAATTGAGTTAATAAATCATGAATAGTTTTAGTCCCACCAGCCCTCTGGAGGATAACAAATGTTAGTAGCAAACGCTGCTTTCATTTGTTGTCCTCTTTTTTATTTGTCCAAAAGGAGATGACGGAATGAATAGTTTATTAAAGCAATACGAGTACACACTAAAATATACCGAGGAATTGATACGTACGAAAGAATATCAGCAGCAATTGGCAGACAAGCAAAATGATATAGAAATGGCCAGTTGCTTAAAAAGTGATGTAGCAATTATTCGTGGGGCAGTCACTGATCTACGCTATTGTATTGATTGGTTGAAAAAAGGACATGAGCCAAGTGTTCGCAGAGGAATCGAAAGACAATCCGGTTATAAACGCGAAACACCTGTTGAACCTTATTGGATTCAGTTAAATGGAGATGCAGCACCAACGGAATTTGAAAAGACGGATGAAGAATTAGAGCGTGAAGCGATGAAGGCACAATTGATGAAACAAATTGTGAAAGTACTGAATAAACAGGAACGTGAAATTTTTGAAATGAGCGCTAATGCAATATCGCAGTATGAAATCGCTAAGATGCTGGGCATTACAAGAGATGATGTGAAAGTAGTAATTGCGCGTTGTAAACGTAAAATTCGTAAGGAAGGCTGGGTAATGGTATGAGATATGTACAACCAATTCGTGATATGGATCAAGTACAAGAATTTATGGATTATTTGGATGAAACGAATAAAAGAAATTTCATTATGTTCATGTTAGGGATTAATTTAGGACTGCGTATTTCGGATGTGCTAGAGCTGCGTGTCAGAGATGTGCGTAATAAGATGGCCATTAAAATTTATGAGAAGAAGACTGGCAAGTATAAGCAAATGATCATTAGTGATGAATTACGTCGAGCACTAAAAGAATATACGAAGAATATGAAACCGCATGACTATTTGTTACGCAGCCGGAAGAAAACGGCGACGGGTGGCCAGAAGCCGATTAGTCGTGTGCAAGCATATCGTATTATGCGAGAGACAGCACAGGCAATAGGTTATACGGGCGATATCGGTACACACACGATGCGTAAAACATTTGCTTATCATTTCTATAAACAGACTAATGATGTGGCGACATTACAAGCATTGTTTGGCCATGCACATCAAGCAGATACGTTGCGTTACATAGGTGTAGAGCAAGAGAAAGTAGAGGCTGTTGTGAACAATCTATTCAGACGGAGAAAAACTAAATAATTAAAAGTGCTGTGGTTGTTGGTATATCAACAACTGTTATTATTTTTACTATGTTGAACGTTACATAATTTAGATACTTGTACATTCAAAATAAAAAAATTTAAGAATGCTGATTTACCAACGGTTTGAGCCATGTTGATTGATGTAACACTCACTAAGATATGTTACATTCACGCATGAAATAATCCCACGTGCCTACTATTAGTGAAAGGTTTATTTAATTTAATACGTAAAAGAATACAAATACAGCGTTATTACATTCATAATACGTTGTTATTTAGCGTTATGGAGTGAAGATTATGCTAGAGCATACACTTGAAGCTAAGAAGTTATATAAGAGTGCGGCGTGGCGTAAGTGTCGTGCTGCTTATATTATACAAGTGCATGGCTTATGTGAACGGTGCAAAGAGCCTGGCAAGATTGTGCATCACAAGATACATATCGACAGTAGGAACATACATGATCCAGAGATTACATTGAATCATGCGAACCTAGAGTATCTATGCCAAACGTGTCACAACCAAGAGCACCATGAGAAATATAGTCCAGTTCGTCAGGGTGTAGCATTCGATGAAGAAGGAAACTTGATTGAGGTAGGTGAAATAGATGGAACTCGATAGTCTACAAAATGCAGTAATGGCTAGCGTATTAATAGCATCGTTCCCAGAACTCGAACAGCAGTGTGATTTAACGCAAGGGCAAGTGTATTATCTTCATCATTGCTTTGACACTATCCAAGACGAGTTTTCGCCAAAGCAGATGCGTGAAGCGACAATTGAATTGTCTAAAAAAGTATTTACTAAATTTATTGAGGATTTTTCAAATGAAATAGCCCCCCTATAAAAAATTTAAAAACCTACAAACGTGGGACCGAGAGGGGAGGCTCACGTGATACATGGGTTTCGCGCGTGACCCCCCTCCCCAAGAAAGAAGGTGATTTTGTGCCGAAGAAAAGAGAATTAACAAAAGCAGAACGAATTATCAAAGAGGAACGTCGCTTGAAGCGGAATTATAAGGAGATTCAAAAAGATAAATTAGCAGTAGCGGATGGTCTTATTCGACGTGCTGCTTTTATGAGAGCGAGCCTTGAAGATATGGAAGTAGATTTAGATGCCAATGGTTTTGTAGAAATGTTTAGGCAAGGTGATCAAGAACCATATGAAAGAGAGCGTCCCGTTGCTCGCCAGTATCAGCAAATGAACAAAAATTATCAATCTATCATTAAGCAGCTTACAGACTTGCTTCCAAAAGAAGTGGCGAAGAAAGTTGAAAGTGATGGCTTTGATGATTTTGTGAATCGACGTGCTTAAACGTTATCCAGTTGCTTATAACCCTATTATTGATTACTATAACAAAATCGAAACGGGCGAGATTGTTGCAGGGACAAAGGTTAAGCAAATTTATAAGCACTTAGTACAAAAAATTTATGAGCCTATTGGGGAATTTGAGTACCGAGCTGAAAGAGCAAACCATGCCATTGAGTTTATTGAAAACTTTTGTAAGCACAGTAAAGGTAAATGGGGAGGTCGGCCAATTGAACTTGAACGATGGCAACAAGCTTTTATTGCGGCTTCTTTTGGGTTTGTTCATAAAATCGATGGAACGAGGCAGTACCGAGAAGTATTGTTAGTCGTTGCTCGTAAAAATGGCAAGTCGACTATTGCATCTGGATTAGGGCTGTATTTACAAACAGCTGATGGTGAACCGGGAGCAGAAGTTTATGCTGTGGCTACTAAGAAGGACCAAGCAAAGTTAGTTTGGGCTGATGCTAAACGAATGGTAAATAAATCTCCAGCGCTTAGAAAACGAATTAAGCCGTTAGTTTCAGAATTGAGAGCAGATTTTAATGATTCCACTTTTAAACCGCTTGGCTCCGATAGTGAAACACTTGATGGCTTGAACGTTCATGGCGCGCTGATGGACGAAATTCACGCTTGGAAAGATAAAAATTTGTATGACGTTATCGTCGATGGTACTTCAGCGAGGGAGCAGCCACTTATTTTTATGATTACAACGGCTGGCACCATTCGAGAATCTGTTTATGATATGAAATACGATGAAGCAGTTATGCTGTTGAATGGTTTAGCAGATCCAGACGGTTACAAGGATGAACGTTTCTTACCAATCATTTATGAATTGGATAAACGTGAAGAATGGATGGACGAAAACGCATGGCAAAAAGCGAATCCCGGCCTTGATACGATTAAACGACGCGATACGCTGCGCACTAAAGTCAATAAAGCAAAGTCTAATCCAATGCTAGTAAAGAATCTTGTCACGAAAGACTTTAACGTACCGGAAACGACAAGCGAAGCGTGGCTAACATTTGAGGAACTCAATAATACAGATACGTTTGATGTCCAGCAGTTGAAGCCTAAATACGGCATCGGCGGTACAGACTTATCGAAGACGACAGATTTAACTGCCGCTAAAGTTATTTTTATGGTGAAAGGTGATCCGCACATTTATGTGAATCAAATGTATTGGTTGCCAGAGGAATTGCTTGAGGCGAGAGCAAAAGAAGACCGTATTCCATATGATTTATGGCATGAGCGCGGTTTGTTGCGCGTTACACCTGGCAATAAAGTACATCCAAAGTTTGTGACGCAATGGTATTTAGAGCAACGCAATGAGCATGGCATTTATTTACCTTGGATTGGCTATGATGCATGGTCAGCAGAATATTGGGTGGAAGATATGAAAGGTCATTTTGGCTCTGAGGCAATGATTCCTGTTCACCAAGGGAAAAAGACCTTATCAGGACCGATGTACAACCTGAAAGCCGATTTAAAAGCCAATACGATTGTTTACAACAACAATCCGATAGACAAATGGTGTTTGTCGAATACAGCTATCGAAATGGATAAGAATTTAAATATCCAACCGACGAAGACAAAGAACCAGCGCCGACGTATTGACGGTACCGCAGCACTATTAAATGCTTATACAATTTTGCAAGATAAAAACGCTGAGTATTTGCAGATGATTTAGGAGGTGAATCATGGGGCTATTTGAAAAAATGTTTGGTAAAAAGTCAGAACCGCATTTGAGTAATCAATTTAAATTGATTCAAGATGCTGGCGATGGCTTTTTTCAATGGGATGGAAAGCTTTATAGATCTGATATTATTCGTTCGGCTATTCGACCAAAAGTAAAAGCAATTGGGAAGCTTACGGCAAAACATATTAGGCAAAATGACAAGGAATTTAAAGTAAATCCAAATGTAAATATTCGATTCCTATTGGAAGAACCTAACCCATTAATGACAGGACAAGTATTTCAAGAAAAGATGGCCACTCAGTTAGCGCTTAACAATAATGCATTTGCATATATTAAGAGAGATGAGCGGGGATGGCCACTTGAAATTTATCCGATTCCTGCTGCAAGTATCGAATTGAAAGAAGGGCCGAGCGGAGAAATATTTCTGCGCTTTTTATTTTTAAATGGACAGCGAATGACAGTTCCTTATGCTGACATTATCCATTTAAGAAACGATTTTAACGAAGATGACTTTTTTGGTACACATCCTGGAGAAGCGTTGAAAGATTCATTAGAAATTGTTTCAACTGCTGATCAAGGGATTGTAAAAGCAATTAAAAATAGTGCTTCTATCAAATGGCTAATGAAGTTTAAAACGATTTTACAGCCGAAAGATATGGAGAACGAAGTGAAGCGGTTCACTGAAAACTATTTATCGATTGATAGAAATAGTGGAGGGGCCGCAGCTGCAGATACTCGTTATGATCTTCAACAAGTGAAAAATGACGCGTATGTGCCTAATGAAAAGCAAGTGGATAATACGACAAAACGTATTTATTCGTTTTTTAACACGAATGAGAAAATTGTACAGTCGAATTATACCGAAGATGAATGGAACGCTTACTACGAGGCACAAATTGAGCCTGATGCGATGCAATTTGCTAACGAGTATACACGACGACTCTTTACGAGAAAAGAGCGCGGATTTGGCAACAGAATTATTTTTGAAGCAGCAAGTCTACAATATGCTTCTATGAGTACAAAAATGAACCTTGTACAAATGGTAGATAGAGGAGCGCTTACACCAAATGAATGGCGTTCAATTTTATCATTAGGACCAATTGAAGGTGGAGATAAAGCAATTCGTCGATTAGATACAGCTGAAATTAATGCCAAGAAGGGAGGTGAGAAAGATGGAAACAACGGAGAAGCGCAATTTGACGACGAATCAAGTGGAGATTCGTGAGGATGAAGGCGGTCAACGTGTATTAACAGGCTATGCGGTCAAATGGGAAATGAAGTCCGTACCAATGGGCTATTTTCAACGATTTAAAGAGCAATTTAAACGTGGAGCTTTTACGGAATCATTAACGAATGATGACCAAAAGGCGTTGTGGTCTCATGATACATCTAAAGTGTTAGGACGTACTAAAAACGGAACGCTACGTTTGTTTGAAGATGATTTAGGATTACGTTTTGAGCTTGATTTACCGGATACAACATTAGGTGACGATGCTTATAAATCAATCAAGCGCGGCGATGTTGATGGGGTTTCATTCGGATTTAGTATGTTAAAGCAAGAATGGGATGAATCAGACCCAGATAATGTTGTTCGGACTGTTACGAAAGCAAAGTTACTCGAAATTTCGCCAGTAGCATTCCCAGCTTATCCAGATTCACAAGTGGCGGCGCGTTCACATGATCCGTATCAAGAGCATATGGAATTGAAGGAGCGACAAGAGCGCCGACAAAAATTATTATTAAAAACATTCCTATAGAGGTGAAGGCATGAATAAACGATTAAAAGAAATTTTACAGCGCAAGACAGAAATTCGTTCTGCATTAGAAAGCAATGATAACGTTGACTTAGACGCTTTTGAAAAAGAATTACGTGAGCTAGATGAAGAATACGAAACGATTGAAAAACGTGAAAAGTTAATGCAGCAAGCGGAGCAAATCAACAACGGCGAGTTAGAATCTCGTACGATCAGTACGTTTAACATGACAGGTCAACAAGAAAAACGTTCGCCAGAAGAAGCCGAATTAGCGTATCGAAATGCATTCATGGATTTTGTATTACGTGATGCACCTATTCCAACTGAATTACGTGAAACAACAAGTACTGGTGACATTGGCTCGGTTATTCCGCAAACGGTGCTAAATCGCATTGTTGAAAAGCTAGATGCATCAGGTATGATCTTACCGCTTATTACGAATACAGCGTTTAAAGGTGGCCTTACAATTCCGACATCCACTGTTAAGCCAGTAGCAACATGGGTAGCAGAAGGTAGTGGCTCTACGAAGCAGAAGAAAACAACAGGCTCAATTACATTTAACTATCATAAATTACGTTGTTCTGTAGCAGTAACATTAGAAGTCGAAACGATGGCACTGGCTGTTTTTGAGCAAGTATTAGTAAACAATATCGTTGAAGCGATGACGATTGCACTTGAACAGGCTATTATTTCGGGCGACGGTATTGGTAAACCGAAAGGCATTTTAGCTGAAACACCGAATGAAGGACAGGCATTAGATGTGGCCAAAATGGAATATCAAACATTAGTCGATGCAGAGGCAGCATTACCATTAGAATACGAAACAAATGCAGTCTATGTGATGACAAAGAAAACGTTCATGAAGATGGCAAGTATTAAAGATGAAAATGGCCAACCAATCGGACGTGTAAACTATGGCATTGCAGGAGCGATTGAGCGCTCTTTACTAGGTCGTAGCGTAGTGCTGTGCAATTACTTAGACTCATTCGATTCAGCGGAAACAGGCAGTCCATTTGCATTCTTATACAACTTTAAAGACTATATCCTAAATACGAACTACCAAATGGGCGTTAAAAAGTATGAGGATAACGAAACGGACGATCTTGTGACAAAAGCAATTATGATTGCAGACGGAAAATCGGTTGATAATGGCTCATTAGTTGTACTAAGTAAAGCAGCTGCTATTTAGGAGGTGTGAGTGATGAAATATCGCGTATTAAAAGCGTTTATTGATAAGAAAACTTTCATTGGATATAACGAAGGCAATACGTATGAATCGACTGATTCAGAACGTGTTGCTTTTTTGATTGAAAAAGGTTTCTTAGTCGGTGAAAAGCCATCTGTTGAGGAACTGGATTATATCGAGTTAAAACAAATGGCTAAAGACTTAGGCATCGAAGGTTATAACAAAATGAAGAAAGAAGCTTTGTTAGAAGCGGTACAGCGACATGGACCAACTACTTCAGAAAATTAAAACGAGTCTGCGTATTAAACATGACAAGCTAGACGATGAATTGTTAGCAACAATTGAAGCTGCATTAATCGATTTGAAGCTTGGAGGTATTCATAAACTAGATGTGGACGATGCTTTAATTTATCGAGCTATACAGCTATATTGTAAAGCTTCATATGGCATGGCAGGAGAAGCCAGCGATAAATATCAAGCTTCGTATGACATGTTGAAAGTCAGTCTAGCGTTAGCAGGTGATTACAATGGATACACTTAATGACGTAGCGGAATTGTTGCAAGAGCAAATCGTTAAAACTTCATTAGGACAGGAAAGAAAGACGTTTGTTGCTAATGAAGTATTTTGTAAGAAGAAAAGTATTACTCGAACAGAATATTTTACGGCTGGTCAATCGGGTTTGCGTCCGTCTGCGATGTTTAAAGTACATTTATTGGACTATGATGAAGAATTATATATTCGCTATGAACAAAAGATTTACAGCATTTATCGGACGTTTGAAAATGGTGATTTTATTGAACTTTATTGTGAGGTGAGAAGCGGTGCAAATCAGTCAACTAAATAATGCAATTATGCAAGAACTCAATCGCTATGCTCAACTTGCTAGAGAAAATGTAGAAGAATTAGCGGAAAGAACAGCTAATGAAGGTGCTACTACGTTGAAAAGTACAAGCCCACAGCGGAGCGGTAAATATGCAAAGAGCTGGCGTGTGAAAAAAGTAGGGACAAGTTTTGTTATTTATAACACTAAATATCAGCTGACACATTTACTTGAAAAAGGTCATGCAAAAGTCAATGGTGGACGTGTTGCAGCCATTCCACATATTCGACCTGTTGAACAGGCAGCTATTGAGCAGTTTGTAAATGGTCTAAATGAGGTGCTGGGAGGATGACGTTACAACAGCTTTATAACATTCTTCAAACGTTAAATTTACCAGTAGCTTATCATCATTTTGAAAGTCGGCAGTCATTACCCTTTATCGTTTACATGAATGAATCTGACAGTACAGTAGGTGCTGACAATAAGGTGCTATATAAAGCGAAATATGTGGATGTGGAACTTTATATGGCTGAAAAGGATGAAGCATTAGAAATTCAATTAGAAGCATTGCTGGATAGTCATGAAATCTTTTATGAGGACCCAGATGAAGTTTTTATTGAGGAAGAAGGCGTGTTTAAACGCACGTACTATTTAACAATTTAGGAGGAACAAATATGAAAAACGAAAACAAAGTCACGTTTGGCTTGAAAAACGCACACTACGCACCGATTACGGATACAACTGATGGTGTATTTACTTACGGTACACCGGTACGCATTCCAGGTGCTACAGAAATGTCTACTGATCCAGCAGGCGAATCAACAAGCTTCTTCGCTGATGATATTAACTTCTATGAAGCAATCGCCAACCAAGGTTACGAAGGTACATTCAACTTTGCTAAACTACCAAATTCATTCTATGTAGATATTTTAGGTTACACATTTGTTAACGGCGGTCTATATGAAAATGCTAACGCAAAAATTAAACCATTCGCACTTTTATTTGAAATTGATGGCGATCAACAAGCAGACCGTTTTGTTTATTATAATGTGAGCGCTAATCGTCCAGGTACAGCGTCGAAAACGAAAGAAGATTCTACAGAAGTAAATACAGTGGAATTATCATTCAAAGCTACACCACGTCCAGATGGAGCCATTAAATGGGTGACTGGTCCAGAAACACCAGCAGCGATTTACGATGCATTCTATACTGCTGTAACAGAACCAACTGAAGTACCAACGATTTAATAATTAGGAGGCAATATTGATGAAAAAAATTCAAATTGGAAAGGAGAGTGTTCGCTTTGAAGCGAATGCTCTTTTTCCTATTAAATACAAACAATTAACAGGTAGAGATATTTTCAAAGATTTAAAAGTAGTAGAAAACATGCAGCACGCTAAATCATTCGATGATTTAAATATCGATATTTTATATGACATTGTATATGTACTCGCTTGGTTCGCTGATCGTGCGATTCCAGATCGTGACGAATGGCTTTTACAGTTTGACGAATTTGATGTGTTTAATGTGATTCCGCAGGTCGTGGATTTATTAGTAGATTCATTAAGCGCAACTACTAAAAAAAACAAACCGGTGAAGCAGGGCAAGAAGAACAAACAATAAAAGAATTTAATACAGAGCAATATTTAGCTGTGTGTCGGAGCGCTAAGCTGCAATATGCTGACATGGAATTAATGACCGTCGGAATGGCGCTCGATTATGTAGATGCATATCAAGATTTGCACAATCCATCAGACAAGAAAAATCAGCCGCGTAAGGCGACACAGGCTGATATTGAGAAATTAAAAGGGCGTTAATTTACGCTCTTTTTTTATTTGTCGAAAGGATGGTGGAACATGGCTAGCAGAATTAAAGGAATTACAGTAGAAATCGGTGGCGATACGACAGGTCTTGAAACAGCTTTAAGTGATGTAAATAAACAATCAAAAAAGCTTCAAGATGAATTAAAGGAAGTCCAGCGCGCGTTAAAATTTGATCCTGGTAATACAACACTTATCGCACAGCAACAGCAAATTTTAAGTGAACGTATCGCTACAACATCACAGAAATTACAGCAATTAAAAGATGCACAATCACAAGTAGAAGCACAATTTAGATCTGGCCAAATCGGTGTAGAGCAATATCGTGCATTTCAGCGCGAACTACAGACTACAGAAGGTCAACTAAACGGCCTAAGCAGTCAATTACAACGTTCCCAGCAACAATTACAAGACCTTGCACAAAATACGCAGCAATTAGAAACGTATTTTAATGCGACTGGCACGACGGTAACAGATTTTGCAGAAGTATTAGGTAGTAAACTTACAACAGCTATTCAGAACGGTACAGCATCCGCTGCACAAATTGGACAAGCTATTACTAAAATTGGCCAGTCTGCTATCGGTGCTGATGTTGATATAGACCGTTTACGTGATGCGTTAAATCAAATTAACACAGGTGGCTCAATTGACCAAGTTAATGCAGATTTGCAACAAATGCGTAATGAACTAAATCCAATACCGACAGTCGTAGACCAAGTAAGAGCCTCGTTACAACAAGTAGAAGATACTTCAGCAGGGTTAACAGCCGAATTGAAGCAAGTACAGACGGCTTTGAAGTTAGATCCAAACAATATTACTTTGGTGACGCAACAGCAAGATTTATTAAGTCAATCAATTCAACAAACCGAACAAAAGTTAGACGGTTTACGACAGGCACAAGCACAAGTTGAAGCCGCATTTGCGAGTGGTGATCTTGGCGTATCTCAATACCGAGCATTTCAACGTGAGCTTGGCCAAACAGAAGCACAGCTAAGTAGCTTGAATGCTTCATTACAACAATCACGTTCGGAACAACAGGCGGTAGCATCGTCTACACAACAATTAAATCGTTTTTTCGAAGCTACCGGGACAAGTGCAGCTGAATTTGCTAATGTGCTAGGTCCACGTTTATCAGCGGCTATTTCACAAGGACGTGCAAGCAGTCAGCAATTGCAACAAGCTTTAACAGCTATTGGGCGTGAAGCATTAGGTGCTGGCGCAGACTTAGACCGATTTCGTTCAGCGTTAATTCAAGCAGGTAATGGTGGCGCTGCGGATTTACAACGCCTACAACGTGAGTTGCAAGAAATTGCACGACAAGCGGAACAAACAGAAAATGCTGTAGAAGGTATTGGCGATAGTTTAAAATCTGGCATTGCAGGCTTAGCAGCTGGCGGTGGTTTAGCAGCAGCTGTACAGCAAGCACTAGATGTATCGTCTACAAATACGAAAATCGATATTATGTTTGATGTTCCTGAAAGTAGTAAAGCGTCTGTACGTGATGCTGTAAAAGGTATCGAAGCGTATGGGGTGGATGGAGAAGAAGCGCTAAAAGGTGTACAACGTCAATGGGCGTTAAATGGTGATGCATCAGATAAAACAAATGCTCAAATCGTACAAGGTGCAGGTATGATTGCCAGTGCATATGCGGATATTGATTTTAATGAGCTTATTCAAGAATCTTATGAGATGGGTAAGAGTATGGGGATTTCACAAGAGGAAGCACTTGGCATGACGAATGCCCTTCTTAAAGTCGGGTTCCCGTCCGAGCAACTAGACATAATCTCTGAATATGGGACGCAGCTTAAAATGGCTGGCTACGATGCTCAAGAGATTCAAGCTATTATGGCAGCAGGCGTTGATACGGGGACTTGGAATATTGATAACTTGCTTGATGGGATTAAAGAAGGCCGTATTCGCATGACTGAATTTGGTCAAGAAATTCCAAAGTCTCTTGGTGAATTATTATCTAAAACCGATATGTCTAAAGAGAAATTCCAACAATGGGGCAAAGATGTAGCTGCAGGCGGTAAAAAAGGTTCGCAAGCGATGACAGAAGTGTCTAAATGGTTGTCTACTATTGATGACGATACGACGCGTTTAGCATTAGGAACGGCCATTTTCGGGACGATGTATGAAGATCAAGGCGCTAATATTACTGAAACACTAACGAACGCATCGAAAGCAACTGTAGATTTATCAAACAACCAAAAAAACTTAGCTAAAGACGTATCAACTTTGAATGCAGATCCAGCTGTGCAATTGCAAAAAGCATTAAATGATGTGAAAACAGCGTTAACACCTTTACTTACGCAAGTAGCACAATTTGTTGCAAAAATAGCCAATTGGGTAAGCGAAAATACTTCATTAGTTGCGGCTTTAACAGCTGTAGGGGCTATAATCGGTATTGTCGTTGCGGCATGTATGGCGTTAGCACCTGTTTTTAGTGTCATAGCCACCGTCGCAGGCGTGGTCGGTGCATCCTTCGCCGCCATTGCCGCACCAGTAGCAATTGCTATAGCTGCTATCGCGGCATTAGTTGCGGCAGGTGTATTAATTTACAGCAATTGGGGAGCAATTAAAGAGTTCTTCGCAAATCTGTGGACGAGTATTTCAACTATCTTCATGACTACAGTTACAGCGATAGGTTCATTTCTATCAAGCGCATGGTCCAGTATCGTTGCGGCGTTAACCGCTGTATGGAATGGTATTGTTGTAGTCGCTCAAACCATCTGGGGATTACTAACTGCTTACTTTACGACTGTTTTTAATATATATAAGACAATCTTCACAACCGCGTGGACAGTAATTTCTACTGTACTCTCCACAATTTGGACTGGTATCGTTGCCGTAGCTCAAACGATATGGGGCTTATTAACAGCTTATTTCACTACTGTATTTAACGTATATAAAACAATATTTACCACCGCGTGGACGGTAATCTCGACGGTGCTCACGACAATTTGGACTGGTATTGTAAGTGGTGCGTCCGCAATATGGTCTGGATTAACTTCATTCTTTAGTTCACTATGGTCCGGTATTTCATCTGTATTTTCAAGTGTATGGAATGCCATTAAATCAACGCTGACAAGTATATGGAATGGGTTAAAAAGTACAGCGTCATCTGTATTCAATGGATTAAAGTCTACGATCACCACAATTTTCAACAGTATCAAATCAACTGCTACGTCAGTGTGGAATGGTATCAAATCGACACTAACAAGCATCTGGAATGGCTTGAAATCCACTGCCACATCCGTTTTCAATGGATTGAAGTCAACGATTACAACTGTTTTTAACGCTATTAAAAGTACTGCCACATCGGTTTGGAATGGTATTAAAAGTTCTTTAACGACTGTATTCAATGGTATTAAAACGGCAGCAACTACAGCTTTTAATGCTTTAAAATCGACTGTCACAAGCGTATTTAATGCTATCAAGTCAGTGGCTACATCGGTTTGGAATGGTATTAAATCTGTAGTGACGAGCGCGGTCAATGGTATTAAGTCTGTGGTTACGTCAGTATTTAACGGCATCAAATCAGTCGTAACGAGCGTGATGAATGGCATTAAATCGGTTATCACATCAGCGTGGAATGGCGCAAAAAGTGTGGTAACGAGCGCAGTTAATGGCATCAAGTCCATTGTGACGAGCGTATTTAATAGTTTGAAATCAGTTGTATCAAGCGCAATGAATGGTGTTAAGTCAGCTATTCAGAACGGTTGGAATGCTGCTAAATCATTCTTGACAAGTATTAACCTAGTATCCATTGGTAAAAACATTATTCAAGGTTTAGTCAATGGTATTAAATCTGGTGTTGGCGCAGTTGGTAAAGCCATTTCAGAAGTTGCTGGTAACATCAAAAGTAAAATTAAAGGCGCTTTAGGAATCCACTCACCTTCTCGTTGGATGCGCGATGAAATCGGTAAAAACATTGATGCTGGTCTCGCTAAAGGTATTACGGCCGAAAAGAAAGCCGAACAAGCAGCAGCTAAAAAGGCCAAAGCAGTTAAGGACCAGTTCACTAAAGACCTTAAAAATGTACAGCTTAAATTTAATGCCGGCAAGATTGATACGAAAGAGTATATTAGCCAGTTAAATAAATTAAAAAGCGAGTACAAAAATTATTCTGATGGTATTAAAAAGATTGATGTTGAAATTAATAAAGCAAACAAAAAACAAATTGCTACTATCAAATCTGATTACAGCGCACGTTTGAAAGAGCTTAAAAATAATTACAATGCTGATCTCATCACTAACAAGCAATATATTCAAGCATTGCAACAGATGAAAAAAGATTATGGCAAAAAGGTTAAAGGCTCTGAATCAGAGCTTAACGCCAAAATCAAAGAGTTGCGCGATTCAGCCGCAGCGGATAATCTGAAACGCTACGAAAAGCAAATTTCTAATGAAGAAAAGTACAATAATGCTTCATTGAATAAGCAAATCAAGTTCTGGGAAAAACGCTTAAACAAGTTTAAGAAGAACAGTGAAGAATATCTTGCAGTACAAGATAAAATCACTGATTTAACATTCCAAAAAGAAGCTGAACGTCTGAAAAAGTATGAAGCTACTTACAACGACAAAGTGAAGTATGACGGTAAAACCTTAGAGTGGGAAGTGCGCTATTGGGAAAATCGTTTAGATAACTTCAAAAAAGGTAGCGACGAATATTTAAGCATTCAGACGAAGTTGAAAGATTTACGTTACCAGTCCGAACAGAAAGCACTTGAAGCTACTGAAACTTATTTAGCTAATATCAAAAAAGCTGAAGAAGATTATGTAACAAATTCAACGAAGTTATGGGATGACTACAATAAAGCCGTTGATGACCGTACTAAATCATTAATCTCATTTGCTGGTTTATTCGATGAAATCACAGCGAGTGAAGATACAGTAACTGGCGAACAATTAATCAATAATTTACAATCACAAACAAGTGCGCTCGAAGATTGGATGAACGATATTGCTTCATTAGCTGCACGCGGTTTAGATGATGGATTATTGCAAGAACTTGAAGATCTTGGACCAAAATCAGCACAACAGATTAAAGCATTAACTTCTTTATCTGACGATCAATTATCACAGTACACAGAATTGTGGAAAACAAAAAGTGAATTAGCACGACAACAGGCCACTAAAGAGTTCGAAGGCTTACGTATTGATACAGAAGAACAAGTTCAGGCTTTACGTAAAGATACTAACGCACAACTGAAGCAGTACAAAAAAACATGGAAGTCTGCTATGACAGCTGTAGTAGATGTAAGTTCGAAAGAATTATCTAAAATGACAAGCGTAGGTTCTGATGCCGTACAAGGTCTTATTGATGGTATGCAGTACAAGAAAGATGAATTAAAGAAAACCATAGAAGAAATTGCCAATTTAATTTCTGATACTACAAAGACTGAATTAGACATTCATAGTCCGTCACGCGTGATGCGTCGTTTAGGTGAGTACACAAATGAAGGATTTATTGTTGGTCTACAACGTTCAGCAGCTAAAGTACAATCAGCTATGCAAAATGTATATGGGAGTTTAGCAAGTAGTACTGATGCTGTACGACAATCATCAATTGTTAATACAACGAATACTACTCAATCTTATGATCAATCGAAATCTTATAATCCATCTGTAACAATTATTAACCAGTCGTCCACAGTATCAGCGCAAGCATTAGCTAAAAAGGCTGCGCGTGAGCAACGTAAACTAGCAATGGAATGGGGTGTTTAAACAATGGCGAATCAAGCTGAAAAAGTTGTTTTTACGAATGGTCGCGGTCAAAGTGTCACATTAACAAATGAATTTCCATACGCGCTCGAATCTATGGGTGGCAAAGGTGATGTAGCAGCGGATATACAAACAATTAAATCGCCATATGTTGACGGTAGTTTTTATGTAGATACGATCTTAGAATCACGCGATATCCCGTTAGATTTTGCAATCCTGGCTGAAAATCGTGATGACTTATTAAATAAACGTCAAGAAATAGCTAGTATATTCAACCCAAAGGCAGGGCCAGGGTTACTAGAATATTCGAATGGTAGTGTAAAACGTGAAATTGAAGTAATTGTAGATGGTGTGCCATCTTTTCCTACAGGAGATGGCGTCGGACGTTGGTTCCAACGTGTTGTCGTAAATCTGCTTGCCCCAGATCCATATTGGAAAACAAATGAAATGGCAGAACCACCATATAAACCATTGTTTAAATTCCCATTCAGTAGTGTCAAACGTTATAAGACAGGATTACAACTAGATGAACGGACTATTTTAAACGATGGCGACGAAGCTACACCGTTGTATATCGAATTAAAAGGTCCTGCGACTCGTCCACAAATTATTAACCGCACTACTAGTAAGTACATTAAAGTGAACCAAGATTTAGGTATCGGTGAAACTATGGTAATCGATACAAATCATCGTACAGCGAAAGTTGTCTTTATTGATTCAGAAAACAACGTGCGCAACGTTGTGAACTGGCTTGATCTTGGTTCATCATTGACTTCTTTTAAATTAGAAGTTGGAGAAAATCGTATTGCATATGTTGCAGAAAGTGACATTACGAACAATACGTTTAATTTAAAATGGCAGAAACGCTATAACGCAGTTTAGAAAGGATGTGGAAGAATGGCAGAAGAATATAAGCTATTTGATAGTACAGAAGAAGATGAACGGTGGTATTCAGCTAGTGACTTTGCGGCATATTTTAGTAATGTATTATCAAGTGGATTACTGCACACGAATAATGTACCAGCACTAAGAGTTAGTGTAGGTGACGGCTTAACTACAAAATTAAGTGTTGGTAAAGCTATCATCAAAGGTTTTAGTTATCAAAATACGACAGTATTAGATTTTACACACGCAATTCCGAATGTCGGTATGAGCCGTATTGATCGTATCGTTTTACGTTTGGATTTACGTCCAGAAAGTCGCTATATCCGAGCATTTGTAAAAAAAGGTGAAGAATCAAAAAGTCCTGTAGCACCAACATTACAACGAGACAATTATATTTACGAATTATCGCTGGCGCAATTAAAAATCACATATGGTGATAAAGTGATTAACCCATTAACTTTTATCGACGAACGTTTTAATGAGAATTTATGCGGTTTAGTAAGTTCATTAATCACTGTGCCAACAAGTGAATTTCAATCACAATGGGATTACTGGTTTAGTGCTCAAAAAGGTGTATATGTCACTCAAATGTTAAATTGGTTAGCCCAACAACAACAATTATTTACTGATTGGCGAAATAATGAGGTGCAATTATTTACCGATTGGCGTTCAGTGCAACAATCAGAATTTGAGGCATGGCGTAATGGTAAACAAACAGCATTTACAACATGGTTCAACGAAGTTAAGGACACTTTATCTGAAGATGCAGCAGGTAATTTATTTTTACGTATCACAAGTGAATTGCCCTTACGATTTACCAAAAACGGTGTAAATTATCGTTATGGTTTCACAGTTACCGATGATTTTAACGGCTTAATTTTTAAATACGAACAGGAGGTTTAATATATGCCAGAAATCCAATTACCAACAGCAACAAAACAAGAAACTATATTAAACAATGTAAACTCTAACAAAGCAACACTAAGTACAATTAATACAAATTTGGGCACACCAACAAGTACAGCAAGTATTGCTATAAGCGCTAATGCACATGCAAAACTAAATGCACTTTTAGCGAGTACTTCTAATATTGCTGACGATGCTTTTGGAAGTAATATGTTTAATAGCGTGGTGAGTCGTAGTGACTTAACGCAAATAACATCAGAAGCAAACGGTACAGCAACTACCATCCTTACAGGTAAAATGTTATTAAAGAATGTAGTATTAAAATTATATGGCAACTCCACTAGTGTAACTTCTTACTCAACTGTTAATATTGACGGTAAAATATATAAACCAACAAAAAACGGATCACTATTAACATTTAATTTTAGCGAACTATATATTAATTCACTTTTAAGAGTAAAGCCTACATCAAATTACATTTTTGACGGTATCGGTCTAACATACGAAGAAATGTACTTATTCCCATAAGGAGGTATTAGGATGATTGATTTTTTAGAAGAAATTATTGAAGATGGTTATCGTATCACACGATACACTACTGATGGCAAAACAGTCTCACATGAAATCAAAACATTAATTGTCGAAGAAATTGAAGAAGACACAACACAACCCACAGTAGAAGAACGTTTAGAAGCTATCGAACAAAATTCTGCATACACACAGATCCAAGTGGAATATTTAACAATGCTCACTGAAATCAGTAATGGCCTTTAATCCAGTATCACTTGAAAGGAGGTGATAATATGACTTATAACAATGCAAAACTAGTTATTGCATCTGGTAACTATGAATATGAAACAATGGCAACAATGCTAGACATGTTCGTAATGCGTAAACGTATCACAGCAGTACAATACAACGAACTAATGAACATGATGGATACTCAACAAGAAGCGCAAGCGTAATGTTTGGGCTTTTTATTATACAAAAAATTAACCTTCTACAGTGATTTCATTGTGGAAGGCCTTTTATTAAGGTTAAGGAGGAATTAAAATGATACCCTTACGCGTTATAGATGGCGAATTTAATTTTTATGGTGAAATCACATTATATTCTTCTGTAACAATTACACATAAATTATATGCGATTGGTGAAGTACAAATAAAAATTAATCGCTATGCACATAATGCCGATTTACTTATTCAAGATCGCATCATATTTTTTGAAAATGAGTATGATACACCCTTTCAAATTTTTCATCGAGAGATTGAATTAGATGAAGAAGGAAAAGCTACAGAAAATTGGCTAATTAAAGCTGTACCATTAAAAAGTTGGTTATCCGATCGGATTGTGTTACCTGCTAATAATGCTATTTCAACATATTTCGACACAAATATTGAAAGTATTTTCAAAGGGTTAATTACTGCAAATATTACCGAATCTAATAACATTAATCGCCACATTCCAAATTTAATTGTTGCCCCAAATTTAAATCGTGGACAAACAATAAAGCGTATCGTGAAACGAGGAACGATAATTAGTGAAGAATTAAAAGATATTGGCGAACTTACTGGAATCGGATGGAATATTTATATTGATATTTCAAACAAAAAATTTGTATTTGATATTGTCGATGGTGTAGACCGTTCAACCAATCAAATAGATAGACCACCAGTAGTTTTTAGTACAGAATTTGGTACGGTTAAAAGCCTAGAATATACAGAAAGCAAACTAAATTACAAAAATACTGCTTATGTAGCTGGCAAAAGTGAAAAAATCCAACGAAAAATTGCCACAGTTAATGATGACGTGTCTGGATTAGAAAGAAAAGAAATATACATTGATGCAGACGTAACTGAAACAGAAGAAAAAGAAGTCACATTGATAGGCGTAGGAGAACATGAAGATGGTCGTTCTTACGAATATGAATATAAAGATAAAGTTGAAGTTGATCGTTCAGAAGATGATATTGTAGCTGACCTTGCTGACAAAGGTAAGGAAAAACTTTCTGAATATGAGCAAACGTTATTTTTCAGCGGTCAAATACAAAATACTTTATTCCAGTATGGAAAAGACTTTTTCTTGGGTGATATTGTTACATTGAATAGTAATGAGTGGGGCGTATCAGTTGAGCCACGTATCACAGAAATTCGCATCTATCACGAAACAGGGCAAAATAAAAAAGTTGAGGCAGTATTTGATAAAGATTATCCAACATTCATTGATAAGGTCAAAAAGACCATTAAAACTGCAGCGTCATCATCTAATGGTGGCGGTAGTGGCGTGTCTAAAACTTATGTAGATGCGAAAGTAAATGAAATTATAGCAGTCGACTATAACTGGAACGGTACGCAATTGGGCGTGAAAGCTAATAATGAAACATCTTATAGTTACGTCAATCTAAAAGGTGACAAAGGCGATAAAGGTGATATTGGACCACAAGGACCCACTGGTGAAAGAGGCCCACAAGGTATTGGTATTCAGGGTATTCAAGGCCCCATAGGTCCACAGGGTCCAAAAGGTGATACAGGGGCAAAGGGAGATAAAGGTGAGCAAGGTATACAAGGGCCCAAAGGAGATAAAGGTGACACAGGCCCGCAGGGGGCACAAGGTATACAAGGTCCAAAAGGTGATACAGGGGCAACAGGAGCGACTGGGCCACAAGGTATACAAGGGCCTAAAGGTGATAAAGGTGATGCTGGCACAACAACATGGTCGGGGATTACTGGCAAACCCAATATTGTTAACAGTGTGACAAGTACATCCACAACAGACATTGCATGCGCAGCATCAGTTAAAACCGCATATGATTTAGCAAACGAAGCAAAGAAAGCAGCAGAAATCGGTAGTGCAGACAATACGATGATTGTCGATGGAATAACCGTCAATTGGTCACTGAAATTAAATAGCAATAAAGATGGCTTGGTCTTTGTGTATTAACCTAATTACCAAAAATAGCATAAAGCTATGATGGTAATACCTTTCTTCCACAGGGATAATTGTTGTGGAAGGAGGTTTTATCTATGCAAAGAGATATGGAATACATTCGTGAGCTATTATTTCAATTAGAACGCGAAGAGTATACACGTACTATTCAATACCGAACAGAAGAAGGCGCGAAATATAAATATCACTTAGATTTATTATCCGATGCCGGGTTCGTTGAAGTTAAGATGCAACGCCCTACTAATACGTA
Organism: Candidatus Kurthia intestinigallinarum; assembly: GCF_003991225.1. Taxonomy (GTDB): domain Bacteria; phylum Bacillota; class Bacilli; order Bacillales_A; family Planococcaceae; genus Kurthia; species Kurthia populi. The sequence continues at coordinate 62,432 of NZ_JTFC01000031.1, read as the reverse complement.
CATTCCTTTAATACAATGTCCTAGAATCACATGGGATGGCCATGAGTATTTAGATTCTATTCGTAAAGATAATATTTGGGAAAATGTAAAAGAAAGACTTAGCATTCGAGATCTTAATTTATCTAGTGCTTCATTTGGCATCATTAAAGAACTAGCTACCTTAGAGCTTAAAAAATATTTAGGAATTTAAAATCGTAATTCTAAAAGGCTTCCACAACAAATGTGGAGGCTTTTTATTATGCAAATAATCAACCTCCTACAAATTGTGAGGGTTTTTATTTTACAGAAAGGAAGGTGACGTATGGAACATGTCATGAAATTTTTATCATTTATTGTAGCTGGACTAAGCTACTTCTTTGGTGGATGGTCGTTCTTTTTAACGTTTCTATTCATCTTAAACGTACTTGATTTTGTACTAGGTATTTTATCAAGTCCGTATGCAACAAGCAGTAACAGGCTTTATAAAGGCGGTATCAAAAAAGGCATCATGTGGATGTGGGTAGGTATCTCCAATTTAATTTATATGTTGCTACTTCACTTAGGTTTCGATGTGGGCATCGTTATCCCTAACTTTGTAGCGTGTTACTACATCTTAATGGAATTAGTATCGCTAGAAGAAAATAGCGAACGCATGGGTATGCCAATGCCTACACCAGTGAAGTATCTGGTGAACAAATTACGAGAAATCATTGATGGCAAATTTAAAATTGACGGAAAAGAGGAAGAACAGAATGGTAAATAAATATGTTATTTCAAGTGGACACGGCAAAATTGTACGAGGGGCAAGCGGTTATATCGATGAAGTAGATGAAGCACGTCGCGTGGTAAATCGTGTAGATCAAATCTTACGTGAAGAATATGATGGCGATGGTTGGACGTTCCACGATAACACTAGTCGCGATCAATCAACAAACTTACGCACAATTACGAACTTCCACAATTCAAAACCTCGTAACATTGATATTAGCGTGCACTTTAACGCCGGCGTAGCAAAAGCAACTGGTGTAGAAGTATTGCATCATGGTAAGCATGGCGTTATTGCTGCGCAACTTTCTAAAGCAATGGCCGATGCACTTGGTTTGCCGAATCGTGGTCAAAAAGTACGTACAGATTTATATGTATTAAAAAATACAGCTAAGCCCGCATTATTACTTGAAGTATGCTTTGTCTCAAATAAACACGATGCTGATACGTATAAAGCAAAATTTGAAAAGCTATGCCAGGCGATCGCGAAGTTTTTAGCTGATTATCTTGGCTACAAAAAGTCTTCCACAACTCATGTAGAAGTAGCATCAAATAATACTGAAACGTTTTATAAAACTGGTGCACCACTTGGCTTATACCGCGTTAAAAAAGTGTGCTCAACATACAGCGGTGTAGACTTTACAAAAGCTGATAAGCTACAAACATTAAAAGTCGGTACAGCATTTACCGTAACGGATATTGTTAAATTCGGTAATAAGTATCGATTCAAAACAAAAATGGGTGAATGGGTATCTGCTAAACGCGCATATCTCGAAAAAGTTTAAAAAATTAATTAAAGCCTAGTATCTTTCATGTTTTGAAAGATACTAGACTTTTCTGTTTTGTTTTAGTTTTTTTAAATAATAGAAATAATTTCACGAAATTTTTCTGAATCATCATAATAATTTGAAATTGCGATTCCAGCACTAACAACCGTTGCTCTCATTAATGATAAAACCATAGGTTCTTCTTTTAATGGTTCTACTACTAATTGATTATCTTGTATTGTGAAATATGAATTAGAATTTTTTCCATGAACTTCTTGGGAAAGTAATCTGTAAAGAATCTCATAATTAGCTAGATGCTCAACTCCTAAATATTCACAAACACCTCTAAAAGAAGTTACATTATTTTTTTCTTTATACCATTTATCAGGATTAGTTTCTCCTGTCAGATCCAAATATTCTTTTTCTAGATTAGTGATGTTTTCTTCAGGTACTTGGGAGAATATCTTCTCTAAATCAGATATTCCCAAATTTGTAACCTCTCTAATCTTATTACCTAATGCGTTGGTTTTAGAGGCAGTTTTTAACATCTTTTGAGCTTTTAATTTTGAAGACGCTATATATGCACGCGTACGATTCATAGTATTTTCTTTTAAAATATATTCGAGATAAATTTCCTCTTCGAAAATACTTCTTAAAAGCGTATTATTTCCAGCGTAGTATTTATTTTCTAATAGGAGATTTAAACTTCGAGCCTTATCTATTAAACTAATAAATATACCTAAAATAGTGGCATCTTTAATGACAGAAAATTTATTATCGGTATCGAAATTTCTATTAAGTAGTGACTCTATGTATCTTTCACTTTGAAATAAAATTCTCTTTATATCTGAGAGTTGTTCTTTTACATTTTGTTTTTCCAAAATCGAACCTCCTAATTTATATCATATTATGTTTTTATTTTACATCACTTTAAATAACTTGACTATATTTTTGACTATATCATCGTATAAACAACGATAAAAACTGATTCTTCATTCTACATCAAAAGCTGAAAATATTGAGTTTCTTCTTATATAAATAAAGCAGTATAGCGGGTAATTATGCCGTCATAATGAACGGTAAAGAATCTGTTGGTTTCCTTAAAATGGTTAAAGACTTAATCGAAAACCCAGAAGATTTATTATTAGAAGCTTAATACTGCCGACGGACGGAGGGTGGTCAAGCGTTGCAAACACGACGTTTGCGAACTTGGCTTGACTTCCTTACAAAAGCGTTTGAAGCACTTCTGGAAATGAAGATATAAAGAAAGCCTCCGAGAAATCGGGGGCTTTTTTTGTGTCCTAAATAAAGGACATCATGTAGGGCTCGTATAGTCAGCTGTAGATTGTTTGTATGCCAATTGCTTCCGAGTAGACAACGACTTGCAAGCCCTCCTACGCTGGTAGAGCTCACAGGAAGAATTTTACTTAACTACTTCAAAGAAAATGCTTCCTCGTATATTTTTCTTATAGCTGAATAAATAAACAAAAAATTAATAAAATGATAAAATAAAGATAGCTATGTTTTTCCTGGATATGCTGTAAAAGGTAAATGCAATGCATTTTTTATTTAGAGAATAGATAGGTTTTGACTATATAGTGAAATAATAAAAGGAAAGTAGTGAGTTTATGAAAAAAATACTTTTTTGTATGGTAGTAGCGTTGCCTTTAGCAGCCTGTAATATGGACATCGGGAAGTCGGAGGTCACTGTTGTCGAAACATCAGATGATGATTACGATGATTCTTTGAACGAATATGAAGAATCAGGTGACAAGGCAACGAAGACGGAAATATTCCATATGCAAGAAGAAACAGTAGAGTATGGCATTTCGGATAAAGAGATGATGGCATTAAAGATTGAACGTGTAGAGGAGCATATACGTAAAAATGAGCGTGATCAGAAGGATATTACCGTAATATTGAAAGCACATAATAAAGCGGACAGCAAGCAATCGCTCGCTCAATTACATTCAAGATTTGTTGATGTAGACGGGGAAACATATAAGGCGAATCATTTTCAAACGAGTGTAGGGGAAGATGTAATACAAGCGAAAAAGACGGTAACCATACATGCAGTATATAAAGTGCCAAAGGATTTTGAATGGCGTGGTCAACAAAATGTCTTTGAAATTGTAGAGAAAACTGATGGCTACAAAACGATACATACGTACGATTTTTAAAAATAATCGTTCTATACATACGATGATAAAGAAAGGAAGCGTGATAAAAATGTTTCCTTTTTTTGCATAAAAAAAGAGATACCCTATCTAGGGTATCTCTTCTACGTAAAAATTAAAGTTTTACGATGTTAGCAGCTTGAGGACCGCGTTGGCCTTCTTCTACGTCGAATTCTACTTTTTGGCCTTCTTCTAAAGTTTTGAAACCTTCGCCTTGGATAGCTGAGAAGTGAGCGAATACGTCAGAACCGCCTTCAACTTCGATGAAGCCGAAACCTTTGTCTGCGTTAAACCATTTTACTGTACCTTGTGTCATTTAAATGACCTCCATTGTTTTAATATTAATAAGATCACAATTTTTCGAAAGAAAAAAATTCACATATTATAAAGAGTACCAACTAAACGTTACATGCCCTTTATAATAGGTAAATTAGCGTTTGAAAATATCTCATTGACTTAATTATAGAGGAATGAACGTTGTTTGTCTAGTAAAATATTGGTTATTGTAAAAAAATAGTTTAGTAGAAGAATAATTCTTCTACTAAATTATTAAGGTGTTGGGATTGTATTGATTGTAATAACGGTGCGATGTTTTTCTTTTTTAATACCTGTCACGACAAATTTTGTCCCACGTTTTAATAAATACTCTTCTTCATTTTCATAAGGAGAGAGCTTGTATACGGGTGCTCCGTAATTTCCAGCAGGTGTTTGGATACGAATCAGTGCATCATAACCAAAGCCGATTGTACCAGCTCTAACCAGTGAAGTCGAAAGATAGCCCTTATCAGAATAGCTAGCACCAATAGCGAGTTTGCCATTTTTTAAGCCATATTTAAAGTTTTTAAGCTCTGTTCCACGCCAAACGGTAAAATCATACGGGCTTTTAAACTTTAGGAGCGCATGGTCAATCGCTTTAATGCGATTATCGATTTTAGGCGAGGTTGGCTGTAGACCGCGTAGGGTTCTGTTAATATCGACATAGCCACTGCGTGTATAATCTTTTAAAGATTTTCGTTGATTTGTTGTTAAGGTTTTATTCCATTTTTTTTCAAAACGATCAAAGCGATTGCGCTGTGCAGCTGGCATTGACTTTGTTTTATTTGAATATGTATATTTTTTCTCTTGTGTGACAAAGATGGTGCCTGTAGGCTGTGTTTTCTTCTTGATAATAATTTGTTTACCGCTGAGCTTTGGAATGTCCTTTTTGATTTCAACGACACGATTTGCTTTAAGCGTAAAAGAACGTAATACGTCTAGTGATTTTTTATCGACGACGTCTACAGAAATACTTTTATTTGTAACAGATAGTTTATTGTACGCTGCATTTTGTTGTTCTAGCGTTGTTGTAGCATAGGCGGTCGTCTGTGGGATACATAGTGAGCAGATTGTAGCGAATGCGATGAGTTGTTTTTTCATTATTTTACCTACCAATTCATTAGAGTATAGATGTTGAATATGAAAAAAACGTATGTCATACGGCTTTTTCATGTTATCCGTCAATTTGTTAATTTTATTATCCATGATAGTAGCCAGTTTTGCAATTGGCAGTTGCCACGTATTTCCAAGTGCTTTTACACGCAATTTAAACGCTATAATAGGGATCACCATTACAAACGGTGCTATATTTTTTACCGATAACGTTATTTTCACGTAAGCTTTTTACGATTTTTGCTTTTATACCAGTTGTCCATTGTTACGGGTATTTAAAACGAAGCTGATGCGTTTTTATATAATCGGATTTTGATAATACGTAATACATGACCAACCATAGTGCTTATAGGTTGGCCAATTTATTTGATCTCGCGCAATCGAGACGCCATCATAGACGTTTAATGCGGTATTTTCTTTGATTTTTCTTAGTACTTTATAGAAGTTTTAGAGGCATCAATATACAACAAGTGTTTTTTTGACAGTGACTGGCTCATAAATTGCTGCAGAGGAGTGGAATGGTACTATTGTGAACAAAGCAAATACAATAATAACTGAAAAGAAAATCGTCAATCTTTTTTTCTGCCATCACCTGCTTTCTATTAGTATGTATACCCCTATTTTTATGAGAATGAATGAAACGAATTAAGATTCATAAAATAAGTCTAGCTCTAAAGGGTATACCTATGTTTAAAGCGCTAAAAAAGTGGAATAATAATAGTAGAATAACGATAAAGGAGTTTTTCAAATGAATCAACAAGTGATTGATGTATTAAACAAACAGGTTGCAGACTGGGGCATTTTATACGTGAAGTTGCATAACTTCCACTGGTACGTAAAAGGTAGTGACTTCTTTACATTGCATACAAAATTTGAAGAATTGTATACAGAGGCAGCAGCACATTTTGATGAGCTAGCAGAGCGTATTTTAGCGATTAAAGGTCATCCGGTTGCGACGATGAAAGAGTATCTGGAGCTATCAACAATTGCAGAAGGCACGTATGAAGAAGATTCGCGTGCAATGGTCGCAGCGATTGTCGATGATTTTGAAAAAATGCTAGAAGATTTAACGAAAGGTATGATGATTGCCCAAGAAGCAGGCGATGAAATGACGTCAGATTTATTACTAGGCATTCATACCGAGCTTGAAAAACATGTCTGGATGTTAAAAGCATTTTTAGGATAATAAGACATGTTACGAGGAGAAATCATCTGATTGGGTGGTTTCTCTTTTTTTGTGATTTTTTCATTTTTTAGAACTCTCTAGTCTATAAAAAAATAACACAAAAAGTAGTACAGTTGCTATTTTTTAGATTTCTGTTATATATCAAAAGATGAAATAATATTTTTTAATTCAGACAATTAATGAATTACGAATTGATTTATAACATCGACATACAGTAAATGATTACTCTGAAATATGGAAAGAATTTTCAAAAAACAAAAAGAAATCATGTAATAAACGACAAGAAAACGTTCACAAAGGGCTAAAAATAGCATTATACATATATGTGTCACAAAGTCAAATTTTTATAGGTGAAAATAGTAGATTTTATATAAAAGCTCTTGTATGATGTAAGTAACAAGTAGGAACGTTACATCCGAGAGATGATAAAAAATAATACAGAAACCAAAAGGAGAGTACAACAGATGAATAACTCAATCCAACAATATGTAGACCAAATCGAGGGCCAATTATTAAACGACTTAACAACAAATGATGAAGCAAATCTTTATGACATTGCATCACATATGATCGAAGAGTCAGAAGTAGACATGATGGATATTTGCCAAGCATACGAAGTTGTAAAACATAACTTAATTGGATAATGAAACAAGAGGGCAATCACACGACGGCGTGGTTGCCCTTTTTTTAATTGTACGGAAGTGTTCATTGCTTTCTTAAAATAATCGCAGTACGATTACGTGGAAGGGAGAGGAGTATGATGGTGATTCATTTAAAAGATATTTCATTAAGGAGAGAAGAAACACAAATTTTAAAAAATGTGAGCTGGGATGTAGAACCTGGTGAGCACTGGGCTGTATATGGTATGAATGGTGCTGGGAAAACGGCTTTACTAAATATGTTATGTGCCTATTATTTACCTTCTACAGGAGATGTCGAAGTTTGTGGTCATGTATTTGGGAAATCGGTGTTAGGCGATGAGCTGCGACGTAAAGTTGGCATTGTGTCTGCTGGGGTTCAGCAAATGCTACGCCAGGATGATAATACATTTGAAATTATTTTGAGTGGTGCCTTCGCATCGCTTGGCTTATATGAAAAAGTAACAGACGCTATGCGAGATCGTGCGGTCGGTATTTTGCATGATTTAAACGCCTATCATTTTGCAAATCAGCCATATGAAGTATTGTCACAGGGGGAGAATCAACGCGCATTATTGGGGCGTGCGTTAATGGGAGAGCCGGAATTATTAATTTTAGATGAACCTGCGACGGGATTTGACTTTATTGCGCGCGAACAGCTACTCGATACGATTCAAACGATTGCAGAAAAAGACCACGGTCCATCGCTTGTTTATGTGACGCATCACGTAAATGAAATCTTACCGGTATTTACAAATATCTTATTATTAAAAGAGGGACGTGTTTTTGCGGCTGGAAAAACAACTGATTTATTAACGTCCGAAACGATGAGCGATTTTGTGGGAATGCCGGTTGAAATTACATGGCAAAATGAGCGACCAAATATGACGCGTAAATAATTTATTTTTATTTTTCTGAAAATTGTTGACATTCTAAAAACTTTTCACTATGATGTTATCAAGCTAATATATTACATGCAGAGAACGGAAGTAGTAAAAGTATCGTTTCTTTTTAGAGAGCTAATGGTTGGTGGAAATTAGCAAGAAACGCTTTGAACTCGTCCGGGAGCAAATTATCTGAACTTACAGTAGGATAAATCGGGTCATGACGTTATACATGGGACATTTTTTGTTCATTAAGTGGAGCGATATATTACAAGCGCTCAAGCAGAGTGGTACCGCGAGTTAACACCTCGTCTCTAGCAATAGAGGCGGGGTGTTTTATTATCTAATTTGGAAGAGGAGTGTTGAAGTATGTCGAGAAAAATTTGGGTATTTGATACAACGTTACGTGATGGAGAGCAAGTGCCAGGTGCAAAATTAAACATCTATGAAAAATTAGAGGTGGCACAACAATTAAAGAAATTACAAGTTGATATTATCGAAGCGGGCTTCCCGGCATCTTCAGAGGGCGACTTCCAAGCAGTTAAGCAAATTGCGCAGCAAGTAGGTAGCTCAAGCAATATGATGATTACGGCACTAGCACGCGCAGTGAAAACAGATATTGATTCGGTATACAATGCCGTGAAATATGCAGAAAATCCAATGATTCATATGGTGCTAGGTACGTCAGATATTCATGTAGAAAAGAAATTTAGTAAATCGAAGGATCAAATCTTACAAATTGGTGTGGATGCGGTAAAATACGCAAAATCACTTATGCCACAAGTACAATATTCAACGGAGGATGCATCGCGTTCAGATTTTGAATACTTATGGAAGACAATTGAAGCAGTAATTGATGCGGGGGCAACGATGATTAATGTGCCGGATACAGTTGGTTGGGCGGTACCGGAGCAATTTGGTGACATGATTTATAAATTAAATGACCGTATTAAAAATGTAAATCCAGATGTGTTATTAAGTGTTCATTGCCATAACGATTTAGGGATGGCGACGGCGAATACGCTACAGGCTGTGAAAAATGGTGCTGATAAAGTAGAGTGTACAATCAATGGGATTGGCGAGCGCGCGGGCAATGCAGCGCTTGAAGAAGTAGTGATGGCATTATCAACTCGTGGCGATTACTTTGATGCTTTTACTTCTATTAATAAGAAGGAAATTATTAATACATCTAAAATTGTGTCGAGCTTAATGGGCTTAGATGTACAGGTGAATAAGGCAATTACAGGAGATAATGCATTTGCACATTCTTCAGGTATTCACCAAGATGGCTTATTAAAATCACGCGATGCGTATGAAATTATTCATCCGACAGAGGTGGGGCTAGATGATATGGAGCTTGTATTAACGGCACGCTCAGGTCGTCATGCAGTCCGCAATGCGATTTGTAATTTATCAATTGACATTAATGAGAAGCAGTTTGAAGATGTTTTCACAGATTTTTTAGAGTTAGCCGATGCGAAAAAAGAAGTGTATGATCATGATTTATTCATCTTAGTAGAGGATTATCTACGCCGTCATGATAAAATGGCGAATTTTGAAAAACACGCGGATGCTTTTTATGTGTTAGAAGATATTCAAGTAATTAGTAATCCGATTTTCCCGTCAGCGACAATTAAAGTGTCTAAAGGGAAAGAATCATTCCGAGCAAGCACAGTTGGTACAGGCCCAATCGATGCACTTTATACCGCATTAAAAGAAGTCATTGATGTGGATATGAATATTATGGAATATAAAATTTCGAGTGTGACACGCGGAAAAGAGGCACTCGGTAAAGTGAAAATTCAAGTGCAAAGCCATGATAAAACATATATTGCGAAAGCGACACATACCGATGTTATTCGTGCAAGTGCGGAAGCGTATATTAATGCCGCAAACAGTATTATTGTCGAACAGTTTGTGCCAACAGAAGTGTAAGAATAGAAGGAAGCGGGAATCGTGCGATAGCGCGGTTCCTTTTTTGTGAGCTGCTTATCATTAGTACTTTAAAACGGTGCTATTGTAAAATGAGGATAATAACTTCATGCTAGGAGGAAAATACGATGGATTTAGGTAAACGACTGGGAAAAGGGTTAGGAAATGTTGTCGATCGTACTGTGAAAACAGGAGTATCATTAGCAGGAAAAGGAATTCAGCGCACGCCATTAAAAGAGGCGGGGAAATGGGTCGAGGAAGTGGCACCGCTAGTTGGTCAGGCAACAGGGAATACGGTTAAGCTAGCTGGTACAGTTGTTGATGGCACGGTAACAGCAGGCGTTGGTCTTGTACGAAAAGATGAAGCCAATATCGACAAGGGTGTCGAGGATTTAAAAAAGGCAGGCGGTTATGTTGTTCGTGATGTGACAGGCACATTAAAAAATGTGACTGAAAATGGTGTTGAGGTACTAAAGGGTGTAGCGTATAGTGACCGTCGGCGTGCCACGGAAGGCATTAAAACACTAGGGAAAACAGTTGTAGCTGGCTCTGCTGGTACGAATTTTGAGAAGGACGAAGATGTGGTGCAAGCGAGAAAACCTGCTTTTGTTGCACGTCAAGAGGATGCTTCCTTCCCGCAATTCACGCCAATTTATGAAGTAAAGTTACCAGAAGAACTTATTAAAGCCTCTAATAAAAAACAAATAAATTATTGTAATCATGCATTGTCAAAAGCTATTCAAGAAGGTGAAGCGATTAGTGATAAGTTAGCGCTTAATGAACTGGATCGCATTAACTTGGAACATGGTATGACGCCTGAAAATTTTGTATGGCATCATCATGAAATTCCAGGTGTCATGCAGCTAGTCGATGAGGAAGAGCATAATCAAGTACCACATATGAGTGCGAAATTAATGTGGGGCTAATTTAATAAATAGCGATAAAAGTACAATCTTACAGTGGAAAAGTCACTGGAGGTTGTGCTTTTTTATTTTTTGAGCTGATAAATACGCTGAATGAATCATTTAATGTGCTAGCATTTCTGTGAGAAAAGTATGAAGGGTATCTCAAGGAGCAAATATGGATTTTTATAATAATGAAACCCAACCGAATACATACGGTTTAATGAAAAATTATACAAATGCAGGGCCGGAATCTGTACAGAATATCCTTTAGAATTCAAGGTAATTGTTTTTTTATTCTTTCTTGAATGGTGATGCTATTTACTTTTAATTGTTGATATATCAGCTTTTATGTAGTTTATTTTCTTTTTGATTAACGATCGAAAGACATAAAAGTATAAAAAGTAAAAAAATAAGTAAAATGTATGAATTTTCATTGCGCTTGTTGACCATCTATGAGAAGCAGGACTATACTGAGTCCAAATCATAAGTGAAAATGATTCTCATTATCACGAAGAGGAGTGAGAAAATGTTAGAAGGGTTTACACCATGGCCAGAAGAACGTGCGGCATTTTACCGTCAACAAGGTTGCTGGGAAGGTTATAGCTTGGGGGAGATGCTACGCAAACAAGCGGTAAAACGCCCCCATACGATTGCGGTAACAGCGTATGGCCAATCTTATACATATGAACAACTGCTAGCGCGTAGTGAAAAACTAGCTGCAGGATTCCAACAGCTTGGAATCGAAAAAGAGGATCGTGTCGTAGTGCAGCTACCTAATACGATGGTCTATGTCGAAACAGTATTTGCGTTATTTTTACTAGGTGCATTGCCAGTATTTGCCCTACTATCGCATCGCTACAATGAAATTTCGTACTTCTGTCAATTTGCAGAAGCAAAAGCGTATATTGCTTCAACTACCTATCAAGGTTTTGATTATGAACAGCTTGCAAAGCAAGTTCAGCAAGTGGCACCGACTGTAGAACATATTATGTTAGCAGGAGATACAGACGAATTTACGTCGCTAAACACATTATATCGTGAGGAAGCTATGCAAGCTGTTGAAGTAACGGGCTCAGATGTGGCATTTTTACAATTGTCAGGTGGGACGACAGGCTTATCGAAACTTATTCCACGTACGCATGATGAATATATTTATACGTTAAAGCGCAGCGTGGAGATTTGTGATGTCACAGCGGATACACGCTTTTTAGTAGTGTTACCGGTCGCGCATAATTATCCGATGAGTTCTCCAGGGATTTTAGGGGTCTTTTATGCCGGCGGAACGGTTGTCATGTGTGATACACCGAGTGCAGATGAGGTCTTTCCCTTAATTGAACAGCAAAAAATTACGATGGTTGCGCTTGTGCCACCAGTTGTCATTCAATGGCTGTATGCGGCGAAATATCGACAGGAAAATTTATCTTCGCTTGAGGTCATGCTCGTTGGCGGAGCGAAATTAAGTGTTGAAGTTGCGAAAGAAGTGATGCCGACATTTGGCTGTACATTACAGCAAGTATTTGGCATGGCAGAAGGGCTTGTGAATTACACACGTCTTGATGATTCAGAGGAACGCATTATTCATACACAAGGAAAACCGCTATCAACGCTTGATGAAGTGAAGGTTGTCGATGAGGATGATCAGGAAGTACCGGTAAATACAGAGGGCTTTTTATTAACGAGAGGGCCGTATACAATCCAAGGCTACTACAAAGCACCTGAGCACAATCAAAAATCCTTTACATCAGATGGCTTTTACCGTACAGGTGATTTAGTACGGGTCGATGAGGCTGGCTACATTACAGTAACGGGTCGTGATAAGGATCAGGTTAATCGTGGCGGTGAGAAAATTGCGGCAGAGGAAGTAGAAAATCATTTACTAGCACATGAGGCAGTGTTTGATGTCGCAGTCGTGGCGATGCCAGACCGCTTCTTAGGCGAAAAAATTTGTGCTTTCATCATTAAAAATAAAGAAGTAGACAAAAAAGAATTGCTGCAGTTTTTAGAAGCACGCGGACTCGCAACGTATAAAATTCCGGACCGTATTGAATGGCTGGATGCATTCCCTGAAACAGCGCTCGGAAAAGTGAGCAAAAAAGAATTACGATTACTAATCGAAGAAAAGGTAGGCGTGTAAATAATGACAAAAGAACAATTTTTAGCAGTAATGGATGATTTCGTAGATGGTGCAATTGGTGAGGTAGCGCTTGATGAATCATTACAGTATGTAGGTGTGGATTCAATGCGTATGATGATGGCGGTCGAAGCATTCCGTGCAAGCGGTAGTGATGTTACCTTTGTAGAGCTTGTGAGAAATCCAACGTTAGCTGCATGGATGGAACGTATTGTGAAGTAGGGAGGGATGACAATGGAACAATTAACTGCTGGACAACAGGCAATGTGGTTTGCATATCAACTAAATCCGACGCAAACCAATTTTATAACAGCTGAATATGTTGCATTTCATGGTGAGGTATCGCTTCAAAAATTACGTGAGGCGATTATGCTAACATTAACGCAGGCAGAAGCGCTACATCAAGTGTATCGCGTAGAGAGGAATCAAGTGTACCAAACATTATGCATAAAAGATGTTGACGTACCGGTCGTTGAACTAGCAAATGAGGCGCAGCAACAGCAATGGATGCAAGCGCATTTGCGACGTCCGTTGGCACTTGAAAAAGGACAGAGCTTTGAAACAGCGTTGCTTCAAAACGCACAAACAGGGCAAGTTGTATGGTTTTTCAAAGTGCATCATATCGCCATTGATGCCTATGCGTATCAATTGATTTATCAGGCGACAGCGAAACAATACAATGCGCTGATGGCGTCAGAAGCACCGTTAATGGATGTTTTTGATGCGTTTACGGCAGTCGTTGAAGAGGAGCAGCATTATACGGCAAGTGCGGATTATGAAAATGACCGCGCATTTTGGCAGCATTATGCACCTGTCGATGACACATTAGCGACGTTTTCAGTGAAGCAACCGACATTAACGGGAGACGTTATTCAAGCCGCAACGACGTTTTCTAAAGAAGTGGTCCAGCAGTGGAAAATAGCGGGCTTCGCTAAGCGCATTATGCCACAGCATTACTTTATGGCGGGTTTTGCCATTTTGGCGTATAAAGTCGCGCATAAAAAACAGATTGTGTTAAATACGCCACTCATGCAACGCGTTGGTTCAAAGGCGGCAAATGTTCCTTGTTTACATATGAATATGGTACCGCTTCATATTGATGTGACGCCAGCAGCGACGATTTATGAGCTCGCACAGCAAATTCAACAGCAAGAAGCCTTGATAAAACAGCATGGTCGCTACCCATATGAGCAAATTCGTAGAGAAATTGCCTTACCGTTTGGAGAACGTCTATGTAGTGGACAATTAAACTTTATGCCATTTTATGAGACCTTGCCTTTTGTCGGTGCAGAGGCGACCACGCATAAATTATCCATTGGTGTAATTGATGACCTATCGTTTAATTTATTTGCGACAGCAGATGGCGGCTTGCGCTGTGAATTACTTGCGAACGCTGATTTATACGATGAAGCGGTTCTTGAAACATGGCTCGCGTATTTTGAACGTATTTTGACGGAAGCGGACCATCGTATTTACAAGGCATTACAGCAACCAGTAGCACCGGTCGAAGAAGCTGTACATCAAGTAGATATTGTGTCGATGATTGAGCAAAGCGTCAATAAGGCACCACAAGCACTTGCGATTAGTGGTAGCGAAAAGCTAACGTATGAGCAGCTTTGGCAACAAAGTAATCAAATGGCAAATTGGCTAGTAAGTGAAGGAATTCAGCCAAATGATTTTGTGGCGTTGTATGTAAAACGTGCACCTGAGCTCATTAGCTTTATGATTGCAATTCTGAAAATTCGTGCAACTTATATTCCGATGGACCCGATTTATCCGATGGACCGAATTGCGTATATGGTGCATGATGCGAACGCGCGCGTTATGCTTTGCGATCAACCGATTGATTTGGATGTACCACAACTATCGATTGCAATGCGCCCATGGGAAGCATTCCCAACACAGTGGAATGCGATAGAGCAAAGGCCGCATGATGCAGCCTATATGATTTATACGTCGGGCTCAACAGGGAAGCCGAAAGGGGTTGTCATTGAACGTCATAATCTTGCGAACTTTATGATCGGTATGCAAGAACGTTTGCCGATGACCGCACAGGACCGCTTACTTGCAGTGACGACGAATGCTTTTGATATTTCAATGCTTGAATGCTTTTTACCATTAACAGTTGGTGCTGCTGTTGTGCTAAGTGATGCAGCAGATATTCATGACCCACAGCGTCTAGCACAGTTGATTCAAGCACATGATATTACATTTTTACAAGCTACACCAAGCCTATGGAAAACACTTGTACGCTTTGTGCCACAGGCTTTAGCAAATGTGACGGCACTTGTTGGTGGCGAGGCACTACCCGAGGCACTGGCAACGCGTATGCTTGAGACGACAAAAGCGGTATACAACATGTATGGACCGACTGAAACAACGATTTGGTCGACGATGGCACAGATTACCGATGCTACGGGTATTACATTAGGACAGCCCATTGCTCAAACGGCACTTTATATTTTAGATGAGGATTTACAGCCGGTACTTGATGGCAGTGAGGGGCATTTATACATTGCTGGTGAGGGTGTTGGGCGAGGTTATTACAATCGTCCGGCATTGACCGCAGAACGCTTTATTGCCAATCCATTTACAGAGCAGTATGGTCGCATGTATCAAACAGGGGACTTAGTAAAACGTATAAATGGCAAGCTGTATTATATCGGACGTACAGATTTTCAGGTGAAGGTTCGTGGCTTCCGTATTGAGCTTTCTGAAATTGAAGCTGCACTTGTGAAGCTAGCTGGCGTAGAAGAGGCGCTTGTCATGTCGAAGCAATTTGCCGATGATACGCGTTTAATCGCCTATGTGATCGGTGTGGTAGATGAAAAGATGCTACAGCAAAAATTGGCGGCAATGCTACCAGACTATATGGTGCCGGAATATTGGTGTGCGGTTACAGCGTGGCCACTAACAGCGAATGGTAAGATTGACCGCAATGCGCTACCAATGCCGACCGTTGAAGCGGTAGTGGAAGAAGTACTGCATACACCACTTGAAGCGCAAGTGGCAGCCCTTTATAAAGAAGTGCTACAGGTGGCGACGGTATCACGTGATAGTCATTTCTTCCGTTTAGGTGGGCATTCTATTTTAGCAACAACGCTCATGATGCGAATTCGGGAGAAATGGCAAGTCGATTTAACGGTTGCGACAATTTTTGAGCATCCGACGGTTTGTGCGCTTGCAGCTATTATTGACCAGGCAGATGGCGAAACGATTTGGCCGGAAATGACCGAGGTCCCAGCACAGCAAACGATAGCGCTAAGTGCAACGCAGCGCGGGATGTGGTTTATGCAGCAAACGAATCCATCCGCGACATATAATATTCCACTGCTTGTCGAGGGTGTATCGTATGATTTAGCGCGTGTGAAACAAGCATTAGCAATCGTACAGCAGCAACATCCGATTTTACGCACAACGTATACAGTTATTGATGGTAGGCCAGTACAACAACTAGTAACACAAGCGATTCCAGTAACGTTATCGACAACGATGAAACAAAGGGAAGACATCCATACGATTTTTGATTTAGCGCAACAGGTGAGTGCAAAGGTCTTTGCATATGAGGATGCATTATTATTCCTCTTCCATCATATTGCGATTGATGGCTACGGGCTGTCGATTTTCTTAGATGATTTCGCCTATGCTTATGAACAGTTGGCACCGCGTACAGCGCCGATGTCTTACGGGGCTTATGTGGCGTGGCAGGAGCACTTGCTTGCGCGTGATGTTACACAGCAGGGACTTGATTACTGGGGGCAACAGCTTGCGCATGTGCCAGATGAAATTACCCTACCTTATGAAGAAACGACGAGTGATGTGGCAGGGGCGCATGCCTACCATGAGTTATCAGCAACCTTAATGCAAAAGCTACAGCAGCTTGCGCAAACGCAAGGTGTGAGCTTGTATACGGTGCTCCAAACAGGCTTTAGTATGCTGCTAACGAAAATGGGCGCAGGGGATGATGTAACGATTGGCTCGCCAACGAATGGTCGCCCTGTCGAAGCATTGCAGCAAATGCTTGGTCTCATGATGAATACCGTTGTGTATCGTTATGAGTGGTGTGATAATCTGAGCTTTGCGGAAGCTTTACAGGCGACCCATCGCATGAACCAGCAGGCATATAAATATGACTTTGTACCATTTGACCAAGTGGTAGAACGTGTCAATCCACGTCGTACAGGGACGAAAAATCCATTATTCCAAGTCATGCTAACGATGCAAAATAATCCAGCGCTGACACTGGCATTAGAAGGACAGCAAGCGCATGTACGTCTGATTCAAACAGACACAGCGAAGGTTGAGCTGGCGCTTGAATTTGATTGGCGTGAAGAAGCATTAGCTGTTATCGCAGAATATGATGCGACGAAATTTACAGCACCAATTATCGAGGATTTACTGATGCGCTTTGAGCAAGTACTCGATGCGGTAAGTAGTGATGCACAGCTGACGCTTACGGCATTACCATTATTACTGCCTCATGAACAAACGACATTACTGACACAGGCGGTCACAGAGGCGAAGCATTATGCACCGGCAACGATTGTCGCGCGTTTTGAACAAATGGCCATCACCTATGCAGAACAAGTCGCTGTCACGTATGAAGGACAGACACTAACGTATCGTCAGTTAAATGAACGAGCGAATCAGCTCGCACGTCATTTGCAGGCACAGGGTGTTAAGCCACGTGATTATGTGGCGCTTATTATGGAGCGCGGTCTTGATATGCTTGTTGGAATTGTGGCGGTATTAAAAACAGGTGCGGCGTATGTGCCGATTGATCCTCACTATCCTACAGAGCGCATTCACTATATTTTAGAGAGCGCGAACCCACGCTTCATTGTCGTTGATGAACCGCGTGGCTATGAGGCAGAAATAGTGATGGCGACTGTGCCATTTGAAGCGTATGAAACGGATAATATTGAAGTGGCTATTACACCACAGCACCCAGCCTATGTCATTTATACGTCAGGCTCTACAGGAAAGCCAAAGGGTGTTGTCATTCCACATAATAATGTCATTCGTTTGCTTGATGCAACGGATGATTGGTATCACTTTAGTGCTGCAGATAGTTGGACATTCTTCCATTCCTATGCCTTTGACTTCTCGATTTGGGAAATTTGGGGTGCGCTGCTAACAGGTGCGAAGCTAGTCGTTGTGCCATTTGATGTCAGTCGTACACCAGGGGCCTTCCATCGTTTATTAATTGATGAGCGTGTGACGGTATTAAATCAAACGCCATCTGCTTTTTATCAATTAATTGAAGCGGATCAGGCAACAGATACCCGATTACAGCTGCGTACGGTTATTTTTGGTGGCGAAGCGCTGAGCTTTGAGCGTTTACGCAAATGGTATGCCAAATACAAGGAGGATACGGTGCTTGTGAATATGTATGGTATTACCGAAACGACGGTCCATGTATCGTATCAAGCATTGAGTGAAGAACTCGTAACGGAGCGCCAAGCAAGTCTAATTGGTGAGGCGATTCCGGACTTAGAAATTTATGTGCTAGATGCCATGCTACAGCCAGTGCCAGCAGGCGTTATTGGTGAGATGTATGTCGCGGGTGATGGTCTTGCACATGGCTATTTAGGTCGTCCTGCCCTGACAGCAGAGCGCTTTATTGCCAATCCATTTAAAACAGATGGCAGTCGAATGTATCGCACAGGAGACTTAGCAAAATGGACTGCTGATGGCAACTTGGCGTATATTGGCCGCATTGATCATCAGGTGAAAATTCGAGGATTCCGTATCGAGCTAGAGGAAATCGAGCGTGCATTATTAGCCGTAGCGGGTGTACGTGAGGCTGTGGCTGTTGTGAAAAAATATAGTGAAGATGATGTGCGGATTTTCGCCTATGTCATTGCAGATAATTGGCAGCAAGTAGCCGCAACAAAGCAAATTTCAAGCATTCTACCAAGCTATATGATGCCGAATGCTTTTATTGAAATAACAGAAATGCCGCTCACACCTAATGGCAAGCTTGATACGAAGGCATTGCCAGAGCCACAATATGCTTCGACAAATGACAGCCCAACAAATCCGACAGAAGAAGTAATGCTACAGCTGTTTAGAGATGTGTTAGGGAATCAGCAAATCGGTATTCATGATTCGTTCTTTGAAGTTGGCGGGCATTCATTACTAGCGGTGCAGCTAATGACAAATGTGAAGCAAACATTTGATATGGATTTAACGATTGGGCATTTATTTGAAGCACCAACTGTTGCGAAGCTATGTCTGCATATGGAGGATCTTGACGAAACCAGTTCATTACAATCGCTATTACCACTTCGAAAAAATGATGGCTCAGACAATCTATTTTGCGTCCATCCAGCAGGCGGCTTGAGCTGGTGCTATGCAGGGCTTATGCAGTATTTACCACAGCAACAAGCGCTGTATGGCTTGCAGGCGGTAGGGATTGCAGAGGCATGTGCTTTACCACAAACCTTAACTGACATGGCGGCAGGCTATATTACGGAAATGCAGCGTATACAGCCAGAGGGACCTTATGAATTATTAGGCTGGTCACTTGGTGGTAATGTCGTGCAGGAGATGGCGGTACAGCTAGAAGCTAAAGGGGAGCAGGCACATCTAATTGTTCTTGATGCCTACCCTGTGCATCATAAAATTGGGAATCAGACACTAGAGGAGGAAGCGGTTGAAGCATTACTCGCACTAGGCGGTTTAGATGTTGAATTGATTGAGGGTGAGCCGACGCTTGAAAATGTACTCGCGTTGTTGAAGAAGGAAGGCAGCGCACTCGCAAGTTTATCGATCGAGACATTACAGCGCTTACTAAAAACCTATATGAACTCGATTACATTACTGCGTGCGCATGAACCATGTCGTTGTCAGGCGTCGATGCTATTTTATCAATCGACGATTTTACCAGAGTGGTTCGAAGCGGTTGATCCACGTATTTGGCAGGATTATATCGGCGACATGGCGATTGAGGAAATTGCCTGCCGTCATAAGGATATGTGTCAGCCAGAACCAATTCGAGAAATTGGCGCAAAAATCGCTGATTATTTTACTAAAAAAGGAATGATTCATCATGTTTAATCCATTTGAACAGCAAGAAGCATCATTTATTGTGTTGCAAAATAATGTCCAGCAGTTTTCATTATGGCCAGCTTATATTGATATCCCAGTAGGCTGGGTGCAGCAGTTTGGCCCTGCACAAAAGGATGCGTGTGACACGTATATTGAACAACACTGGCAGGATTTAAGCCCAGTGCTTTAGGAGTGTGTGCTATGACAATCGTTTATACAAGCTCGATTTCACAGTGGACCGATTTGGACTTTGAGTGGATGAAAAAGGAGCTACCAGCAGCACGCGTAGAAAAGGCAGCGAGCTTTTACCGACAAGAGGATGAGCGAACATGTATTTTAGCAGGCTATATGATGGAGCATTTAATTGGCTTTTCAGATATTGCGTACACAAAATACGGTAAGCCGTTTGCGACGCATGGCACAATGCATTTTAATGTGGCACATAGTAATGGCTTTGTCGTTGTTGCGCTTTCGGAGGAGGAAATCGGTGTCGACTGCGAGTGGCGTGATACAGCAGTGATTGAGTCGATTATGCCACTCTTCCACACGAAGGAGCAGCAGCGTGTCACAGCAGGGAAGTGTTCGTTTAGCGCTGTTTGGACTGCGAAGGAAGCGTACGGCAAATTACTCGGTGTTGGCTTGAATTATGATTTATCGGCGATGCATATTGAACGCAATCGCTTGTATTTCCATAATGAGCGGCAGCGCCCATATGTTTATCGTACCGTTTACGACGCATTTACGATTGCGGTTTGCACATACCGAAAAGAACGTCCACAACTTGTAGATTTTAAAGGAAGTGTTTTATATGCAAATGGTTTCTGTTGAAGAGGTCATCGAGAAAAGTCGCGTCTCACGCGTACATCTAACCATTTTAGCATGGACGATGTTTTTAATTTTATTTGACGGCTATGATCTATCGGTTTTAGGAGTCGTCATCCCGGTATTACACGAGGAATGGGGAATATCAGTTGCAACGCTTGGCCTGGTTGCAAGTCTCACCCTTGTTGGGAGCTTAATTGGCGCATTTATGGCGGGAGTGATGGCAGATAAGCTAGGACGCAAAAAGGTTTTGGTGTACTGTGTTGTGCTATTTAGCGTCTTTACGCTTTGCAATGCATTGGCCACATCGATTCCCTTTTTCGCGATTTGCCGCTTTATCGCCGGTATTGGACTTGGTGGTATTCCGCCTCTTGTTGTCGCATTAACGGCAGAGTACGCACCACGAAAAATGCGAAATCGCTTTGTTGGCATTATGTTTAGCGGCTATTCGCTAGGCGGTATTTTAGTCGCGCTGCTTGGCATGTATATGATGCCACATTTTGGCTGGCAGTCATTATTTATTGTCGGTGCACTGCCGCTTATTGTGCTACCGTGGATGATTAAATCCTTACCGGAATCCTTACCATTTCTAGCGCAAAGTGAGCCTGAGAAAATGCGTGCCATCGTTCAAAAAATGAATCCGGATTTCGCCCTTGAAGAAGATGTCCAGTGGCACACCAAGCAACCGCAAAAGAAACAGCCGCTACGCGCATTATTTACGGCGGGTCGTGCACGAATCACCTTATCGTTTTGGGTGATTTGCTTTATGGGATTACTACTCGTATACGGCTTAAGCACATGGCTACCACAGCTCATGCGTGCACAGGGCTATGGCATTACATCAAGTATTAGCTTCCTATGCGCCTTAAATATTGGGGCAATTATCGGCTCAGTTATCGGGGGCTTAGTGGCGGACCGCTTCGGCAGTCGCATTGTGCAAACGACACTGTATAGCTTAGGTGCAGTTTGCTTAGTACTACTTATGTGTCATTTTTCGATGCCGGTGCTATACGTATTAGTCGCCATTAGCGGCGCGGCGTCGATTGGTGCACAAAATCTTAATAATGCTTGTAACGCAAGCTATTATGATGCGAGCTGTCGTGGTGCCGCATTAGGTGCTGCGCTATCGGTAGGACGCCTCGGTGCGATTGTTGGTCCCTTGATCGGCGGCTATTTATTAGCAGCGAATGTCGCAAATTATTGGAATTATTTATTGTTTGCGATTCCAGCATGTATCGCAGCAGTGATGTATCTCGTATTACCAAAACAGACGAAGGATGATGAGTAGTGGAACAGCAAGTAGCAGTAGTAGTAGGTGGCGCAAATGGGATTGGTCGTGCAGTTGTCGACCAATTACGCGCACAATATCAACAAATCGCAGTCATTGATTATGATGAAGAAAAATTACAGCAAATACCGGATGTCGAGAAATTCGTGGTCGACATTCGTGACGGCCAAGCAGTGAAGGCTGCCATTGATACAATCGAAGCGACAATCGGACAAATTACCGCACTTGTGCATGTGGCAGGGGTACTCGTTGTTGGCGATCTATGTGATTGTACAGAAGAGCAGTGGGATAAGCTATTTGATGTAAACGTCAAAGGGGTATTTCATGTGACGAAGCATGTCGCAGCTTATATGAAACAGCGTCAGCAAGGGAATATCGTGGTCGTTGGGTCGAACTCAGCCTCTCTACCGCGCTTAGATATTGGCGCATATGGTGCATCAAAGGCAGCAACAATTCGTTATTGCCAGGCACTAGGACTAGAATTAGCTCCTTATGGTATTCGCTGTAATGTTGTGTCACCAGGGTCAACATTTACGAATATGCAAACGTCAATGTGGCAAGATGAATCAGGTGCTGCCAATGTGATTCAAGGGAATTTAGCGCGCTATAAAGTTGGTATTCCGCTACAAAAAATTGCAGAGCCAGAAGATATCGCAAACGTCATTTTATTCTTACTATCATCAAAGGCAAATCATATTACGATGGGCAATGTCGTAGTCGACGGCGGCGCTACATTAGGAGTCTAGGAGGAAATTCGATGATTACAACGTATTCGCTACAGCAACAATTACAAAAGCTTTCAACAAAGCATGTATTTTTTAAAACACCGACAAAAACAATTGTAGGCACAGCTTGCAGCGCGGTCAATATACCTGCATGTCATTCACTTGCTTCTGTAAATGAACGAATGATGAAGGCACTCCATGCAGCGGACGATGATCAGGCGGTCATCGTCGGTGCTATTCCGTTTGATATTACGAAACAGCCGGCACTACAGCTTGCTTCTCATCCACAAATTGAAGCCAATGAAGCGTATGAGGAAGAGCGCGCAGCGAAGGCACAGTTTGACGCTACACGTGTGACATCGTATCCAAGTCGCACAAAATTTGAAGCGATGGTAGATGCATCGGTGAAGCAAATTAAACAAGGTAGTATGACAAAGGTTGTACTAGCGCGTACGCTTGAAATCGAGGCGCCAAGTGTGCCACATCGTGAGCTACTGCATTATTTAGCAACGCATAATGACAAAGGTTATACGTATTCGATTCCATTAGCAAATAATGAAACATTACTTGGCGCAAGTCCTGAGCTGCTTATTAAACGAGAGGGCAACCGCATTACTGCTAATCCAATCGCTGGCTCTAGAAAGCGTACATATGTGGAAGCGGTAGACGCGGCGAGTGCAGCTGAATTAATGCAATCAGCGAAGGATTTACATGAGCACCGCATCGTCGTTGAAATGGTAAAACAGGCACTAGGGCCGCATGTGAAAAATTTACATGTACCAGCCTCACCAAGTATTTTATATACCGATTCAATGATTCATTTATCAACGGTCGTAACAGCGGAGGTTGGCGAAGAGGCGCTGTCATCTCTTGAACTTGCTAATTTATTACACCCAACACCCGCTGTTTGTGGTCAACCTCGTGAAGCGGCATTTAGCGCCATTCAAAAAATCGAGCCATTTGACCGTGGTTATTTTGCCGGGATCGTCGGCTATATGGATGCAGCAGGGAATGGTGAATGGGTCGTGACGATTCGCTGCGGGAAAATCCATGCAACAGGGCTAACACTTTATGCAGGGGCGGGCATTGTTGAAACATCTGTGCCGGCTGAAGAAGCGTGTGAAACCGGTGCGAAATTCCAAACAATGCTCAATGCAATGCCTGAAGAGGTAACAACGAAGGGAGAGTTTTAATCATGTCAATTCCAAAAATTCAATCGTATCCAATGCCAAAGGCGGAGGAAGTAAATGAAAAAATCAACTGGAAAGTAGATGCAAAACGTAGCGTACTTCTTGTGCATGATATGCAAAATTACTTTTTAAGCTATTATGATCAAACACAGGCGCCAATCCCTGAGCTGATTGCCAATATTCAGCGCATTAAAGAGCTATGCGCTACATTAGAAATTCCAGTTGTCTATACAGCACAGCCAGGGGACCAGCATGCAGAGGACCGTGCTTTACTAACCGATTTCTGGGGTGACGGTCTACGTGAGGACGATACGATTACCGCGATTACACCCGCGCTTGCGCCAACACAAAAAGATACGGTTATGACGAAATGGCGCTATAGTGCATTTAAGAAAAGTAATTTAGAAGAGCTCATGAAGGATGTGTGGGAGCGCGATCAATTAATGATTTGTGGTATTTACGCGCATATCGGCTGTCTTTTAACGGCTGCGGAGGCCTTTATGTACGATATTCAGCCATTTTATATTACCGATGCTGTAGCGGATTTCTCAGAAGAAGATCATCTGATGGGCATTCGTTATGCACGTGAAAAATGTGCCGCAACACTGCAAACTCGTCAGCTTATTGCACAACTTGAAGCACAATTAGCGCATGTATAATTAGTAAAAGTAGTAACCATCCTTCTTCAAACGAAGAAGGATGGTTTTTTATTGCTGCTCCCCCGTACCAAAAAACGGTCAACGCGTAATGCGCTGACCGTTTTTTTGATACTTAAATTGAAAAATCTTCTGGAATAAATACTTTTAACTGACGAGGGCGAATGTAGACCTGTTCGCCGCGTTTTAATTCAAGTGCACGGAATTGTTCTTTCGGTAGCTCCGCTTCTAAATATTCATCGATATCATCACGATGTAATTCAATTTGCACGATTGGCCCGATAGCATGAATATAAATAATATTCGCCTGTACGGCATCGTCAAATGTTTTCGTGCGCTCAATATGAATATCATGTGGGCGAACATAGCCAATTGCCTCAGCTTCGGATGTCGTCTCCGCCTCGGGGACATCCACTGAGAAGTTGCCATTTACAAGTTGGCCATTTTGCATACGTCCTTTAAATAAATTGACATTGCCTAAGAAATCGTAGACAAATGGGCTATTTGGATGGTCATATACTTCCTCAGGTGGACCGACTTGTTCGATATGGCCTTTATTCATAACAACAATTCTGTCTGCTACATCAAGCGCCTCTTCTTGGTCATGTGTCACAAAAATACTCGTTACATGGAATTCATTATGCATCTTGCGTAACCAGCGGCGTAAATCCTTACGTACTTTAGCATCAAGCGCACCGAATGGTTCATCAAGTAATAATACTTTTGGCTCGACGGCTAATGCGCGAGCGAGTGCTACACGCTGACGCTGCCCACCAGATAATTGATTTGGGTAACGATCAGCGAAATTTTCAAGCTTGACGAGTGATAGTAATGTCATGACTTTATCGCGAATTTCCTTTTTAGATGGACGTGTTTTACGCGGGCGTACTTTTAAGCCATAGGCCACATTATCAAACACCGTCATATGACGGAATAGCGCATAATGCTGGAACACAAAGCCAATATTTCGTTCTTTCGCATGGATGTTTGTAATGTTTTCACCATCGAATAAAATAGCGCCTTCGTCTAATTGCTCAAGACCTGCAATAATGCGTAGTAATGATGTTTTTCCTGAGCCGGACGGGCCAAGTAGCGCGATTAATTCTCCGGATTCAATATCGATTGAGACATTGTCAACGGCTGTGAAATCGCCGAATTGTTTTTTGACATTTTGAATCGTAATACTCATGTAAGTTCCCCCTTAGCGATGTGCCGTTTTCCATTCGATGATGTTTTTAATAATGATCGTTAAAATCGCCAGTAGCGACATTAACGATGCAACCGCAAAGGCTGCAGTAAATTGATATTCATTGTAAAGTACTTCAATATGTAGTGGCATCGTATTTGTTAAGCCACGTACATGACCGGATACGACTGATACCGCACCGAATTCGCCCATGACGCGGGCATTACATAAAATAACACCGTATAAAAGTCCCCATTTAATATTGGGCAGTGTGACATGCCAAAAGGTTTGGAAGCCGTTTGCGCCAAGTGATACACTCGCTTCCTCTTCTTGTGTGCCTTGTGCTTGCATAAGTGGAATAAGCTCGCGAGCTACAAATGGTACCGTCACAAAGAGGGAGGCTAGTAAAATCCCTGGTAGCGCAAAGACAATCGGGAAGTCGTGATTTAAAAACCATTCGCCAAATAGGCCCTGTGCACCGAATACTAAAATAAAAACAAGACCGGCGATAACCGGCGATACGGCAAATGGTAAATCGATAATTGTAATAAGCAGGTTCCGTCCCTTGAAGTTAAACTTCGTAATACACCAAGCGGCGATAATACCAAAAAGCGTATTCAGTGGTACCGCAATAACCGCTACTAATAACGTTAATTGGATGGCGCTAAGTGCATCCGATTCTGTAATCGAGGCGACGTAAACATCGAGCCCTTTGCGTAATGCCGAAATAAAAATAACTGCTAGCGGCATAACGAGAAAAATAAATAAAAACAATAGTGAAAGCGTCGTAAGCGCAATGCGAACGATACGCGGTTCTTTAAGTGATGTCGGGTCGGCTTTAACCGATTGTTTGGATGAATCCAGTGAAATAACCATTGGTGCTTCAACTCCTTACACAGTATATTTACGGCTAACGAGCCATTGAATCGTATTCATGACTAGTAAAATAACGAATGATGCGACAAGCATGACAACGGCGATTGCTGTGGCGCCTGCATAATCATATTGTTCAAGCTTCGTCATAATCATCAGCGGGGTAATCTCGGTTTTCATTGGCATATTACCGGCAATGAAAACGACCGAGCCGTATTCACCAAGTGCGCGCGAGAAGGCGAGTGTAAAGCCTGTTAAGATTGCTGGAATAAGCTCCGGAAAAATGACCTTTGTAAAGGTTTGTAGGCGATTGGCGCCAAGTGACGCGCTTGCTTCTTCCGATTCAGCCCCTACATTTTCAAGCACTGGCTGAACAGTACGCACAACAAATGGAAGTCCAATGAATGTTAGTGCCACGATAATGCCCAGTGGTGTAAAGGCGACCTGAAACGGTAGAAATTGACCAATCCAGCCATTTGGTGCATATAAAGCGGTTAAGGCGATACCGGCAACGGCTGTTGGCAGAGCGAATGGTAAATCGACAAGGCCATCAATCAATTTCTTACCGAAGAAGTCATAGCGCACAAGCACCCACGCAATCATCGTGCCGAAAATAACATTGATCATGGCGGCAAT
Source organism: Candidatus Kurthia intestinigallinarum (assembly GCF_003991225.1). GTDB lineage: Bacteria > Bacillota > Bacilli > Bacillales_A > Planococcaceae > Kurthia > Kurthia populi. The sequence continues at coordinate 35,211 of NZ_JTFC01000031.1, read as the reverse complement.
GAGGGCGGTGCCAAATGTTACTTTATACGAGGCAACGACGCGGGGGTCTGTAATGACGGCCCAGAAATCGGCCCATGATAACTGCATCGTATTCCAAACGAGTGTTGATAATGGTAGTAAAACTAAAATACTAATGTACAGTACGGTATAACCAAGCGTTAATTTGAAGCCCGGTAATACCGTTATTTTCTTACGCTTTGTCGGCGTCGTAGTATGCTGTGATAACGTCATGTAAAGTCACCTCTTAATTCGTCGTATAAATTTTATCGAATGTGCCACCGTCGCTAAAATGCTCGGCCTGCGCCTTGTTCCAGTCACCGAAGTCACGAATTGTTAGCATATCGATTTTAGGAAATTGCTTCTGATAGTCTTTTAAAATTTCTTTATCGCGCGGACGATAATAGTTTTCCGCTGCGATTTTTTGACCTTCTTTTGTATAAAGGAAGTCTAAATACGCCTCTGCAACTTTTTCAGTCCCTTTATGTTTGGCGTTTTTGTCGACAACCGCAACAGGAGGTTCCGCTAAAATACTCATTGACGGTGTAACGATTTCATAGTTATCATGACCAAGCTCATCTAATGATAGGTACGCTTCGTTTTCCCATGAAATTAATACATCACCAATGCCACGTTCCGTAAAGGTTGTCGTCGAGGCACGTGCACCTGAATCAAGCACCTGTACATTGCCATATAATTGTTTCATAAAATTCTCAATTTTCAGTTTATCATTATCGTATTTCTTCGCTGCATATCCCCATGCTGCTAAGTAATTCCAGCGCGCGCCTCCTGAAGTTTTTGGATTTGGTGTAATAACAGAGACATCCGATTTCACTAAATCATCCCAGTCTTGAATGTTTTTCGGGTTGCCTTTGCGTACGAGAAAAACGATTGTTGATGTATAAGGCGAAGAATGATCGGCGTATTCATCGGCCCAGCCCTTATCGATTAAATGACGATTTTTGGCAACTTCATCAATATCATAGGCGAGTGCGAGTGTGACGACATCCGCAGGTAAGCCATCGATAACGGCTCGTCCTTGTTTGCCAGAACCACCATGGGATTGTTGGATTTTCACATTTTGTCCTGTTTCTTGTTTCCATTCTTTTGCAAACGCCGTATTAATATCTTCGTAAAGCTCACGTGTCGGGTCATAGGAAACATTTAATAGGTTGACCGTTTCAGCGTTTCCTTTACTATCGCTCGATGAACATCCACTGAGTAATAGTGATAACGAAAGCGCTGCTACGGTAACGGCACGTTTTTTCATCTCATTCACATCCTCTAAATATGTATAAAAGACAAAAGGCTACAAAGACGCAGTAGGACGTAGAAATACGTCGTTTGCGCCTTTGTAGCCTTCAGTCGTCTGATCAGCTCATGTACAAATGCTTTACTATACTTTAAGAGTTTATTTCCGATAAGTCAACTATGAATTAAAAACTTTTTTCTTAAATACAAGTTGACAACTCGGAAATGAATGGTTTATACTTTGAAACAATTCATCATGATGAACCGAATAGATACGCTGACCAGACAACTGGAGGCACTGCCAACGTCCATAATACATTTATGCGGCGATGCGGTGTCTTTTTTTATTAAATAGAGGTGAACGATATGTTAACGTTTAATACAATTCAAGATGCGACACTGCCTGATTTTGAAGTCGATGAGGTGTACAAGGGCGCATTAAATACGTTGAAATGGGCATACGACGAATATGGTGATGATATCGTCTATGGCTGCAGTTTCGGTATCGAGGGGATTGTACTGATCGATTTAATTTCGAAGGTCAAACCCGATGCAAAAATCGTCTTTTTAGATACGAATGTTCATTTTAAAGAAACGTATGACACAATTAATAAAGTAAAAGAGAAATATCCAGCACTGCAAATTGACATGAAGCAACCGAAGCTAACGCTTGAACAACAAGCGGAAGAGTATGGTGAAAACTTATGGGAGACTGACCCGAATCAGTGCTGCCAGCTGCGTAAGCTCGATTCATTGCATGAAGTATTATCGGCTTCTACAGCATGGATTTCAGGCCTGCGACGTGAGCAAGGCGGTGCGCGTGCGAAAACAAACTTCATTAATGAAGATAAAAAATTCGAATCGATTAAAGTATGCCCACTAATTCACTGGACGTGGAAGGATGTTTGGCGCTATGTGTCAAAATATGATCTTCCGTACAATGTCCTACATGATCAAGGATACCCAAGTATTGGCTGTGAGAAATGTACAAAACCAGCTTGGACTGCAGAGGATTTACGTGCCGGTAGATGGCAAGGACAAGGAAAAACAGAGTGTGGCTTGCACGGTTAATTATTTGATAATTCAGAAATAGGGAGAGAAAAAAACATGACAATTTCAGCACATGGCGGCACATTGGTGAACCGCTTCAACCCACAATATGATACATCGGCTTTAACAAAGGTCATTACAATCGATGAAATCGCACAAAGTGATTTAGAGTTAATCGGTATTGGTGGCTATAGCCCAATTACTGGCTTCTTTAATGAAGAAGATTATACAAGTGTTGTTGAAAAGATGCGTTTAGCAGATGGTACGGTTTGGTCGATTCCAATCGCATTACCTGTAGCAGAAGCGGAATTAAAAGACTTAACAATTGGTGATGAAGCAAAATTAGTACGTGACGGTGATGTATACGGTACGATTACGATTTCATCTATTTATACACCAGATAAACAAAAAGAAGCAGTGAATGTTTACCGTACAGACGATGAAGCACACCCAGGTGTTAAACAAATGCTAAATCGTCCGGATACATATGTTGGTGGTGAGATTGTATTAATTAAACACCAAGAACCAGAATTTGAGGCCTATACATTTACACCAGAAGAAACACGTGCGGCATTTGCAGCAAAAGGCTGGTCAACAGTTGTAGGCTTCCAAACACGTAACCCTGTTCACCGTGCGCATGAATACATTCAAAAGGCGGCACTTGAAACAATTGATGGATTATTCTTAAACCCATTAGTAGGGAAAACAAAATCAGATGATATTCCAGCGGATGTGCGTATGGAAAGCTATGAAGTATTATTGAAAAATTACTACCCTGAAAATCGCGTGCACTTAGGAATTTTCCCGGCAGCCATGCGCTATGCAGGACCACGTGAAGCAATTTTCCATGCATTAGTACGTAAAAACTATGGCTGTACACATTTTATCGTTGGACGAGATCATGCAGGTGTTGGTGATTACTACGGCACATACGATGCACAAGAAATCTTCAATGAATTCTCACCAGAAGAATTAGGAATTCAACCACTTAAATTTGAGCATAGCTTCTACTGCAACGCTTGTAGCGGTATGGCGACAACAAAAACATGCCCACACGGTAAGGAGGACCATATTATTCTTTCAGGTACAAAAGTGCGTGAAATGCTACGTTCAGGTCAAGTACCGCCAAAAGAATTCAGCCGTAAAGAGGTTGTTGAAATTTTAATCAAAGGTATGAAACAAGTAGAGGTGAATGCATAATGGTAGAAAATATTGTCTGGCATCAAGCCTCTGTAACAAAGCAAGAACGTGAACAACAATCTGGTCAAAAAAGCGTTATCGTTTGGTTTACAGGTCTTTCAGCATCTGGTAAATCAACTTTGGCCAATGCTTTCAACCGCGCATTATTTGAACGTAATAAACAAGCCTATGTACTAGATGGAGATAATATTCGCCATGGCCTAAACAACGATCTTGGCTTTGATGAGGATAGCCGTAAGGAAAACATTCGTCGTATCGGAGAGGTCGCAAAATTATTCGTTGATAGCGGTCAAATTGTTTTAACAGCGTTTATTTCACCTTACCGTGCAGATCGTCAAATCGTCCGTGAATTAGTGGAAGAGGGCGAATTTATTGAAGCGTATGTAAAAGCCTCTGTCGAAGCGTGCTCAGAGCGAGATCCAAAAGGCTTATATGAAAAAGCAAAACGTGGTGAAATTCCGAACTTCACAGGTGTCTCAGCACCCTATGAAGAGCCAGAAAATGCGGAAATTATCTTAGATACAGAACGTTATTCAATTGAAGAATGCGTTGAACAATTATTAGCAAAATTAAACATTGCTTAATCCTGAAAGAAGCCTTGCGAAAGTGGGCTTTTTTTATTTGTGAGGCAAGTACATTGACTTTTGGTAGTGAATTTGATAAAATATCTTTAAATTAAGATATATATTTCAAAGATACAGGGGGACTTACAATGTCAGAAGTAGCGTTAAAGTCATTAACAGTCTTACTACATTCATCACAATCAATTGAAGAAGTGCTTCGTAAGGATATGCAAAAATACGGCTTAAATATGACGGAATTTGCGGTACTTGAGCTTTTATATCATAAGGGCGATCAACCGATTCAAAAAATTGGTGAGAAGATTTTGATTACGAGTGGTAGTATCACATATGTAGTGGATAAATTAGAGAAAAAAGGTTTTGCACAGCGCCTTGCCTGTCCGAGCGATCGTCGTGTAACATTTGCCTCGATTACGGAAAAAGGTCAAACATTTATGGATGATATTTTCCCGCAACACGAGAAAAAAGTAGCTGAGATTTTCTCTGTATTAGATGATACACAACAACAGCAATTCATTGAAATGGCAAAATTAGTTGGGCTTCATGCGAAAAATAGCTTACACGTAAAAGCTTAAAAGCAGTTGATTATCGCCCAAATAAAAAGCAGAAATTCGCAGTAATATGCAATTTCTGCTTTTTTATATGGAGTTTAATGTAATTTTTTACCATTTGTCTATTAACATAGATATAAAAAAATAAAATAAAAAGATAAGAGAATTTTTTTAATGTGTGAAATAGGTAACGTTAGTTAAGGAAATTTATAAATTTAAAAAAAACTAGGCTTATTTAAATAGAAATAGTAAAAAATAAAGATTTAAATCCGATAGTAACGATATGAACTTATTATTTTAGAAGGAGGGGCAGGATGAAAAATAGTGCAGTCCTACACACTTCGACAAAAGCAGTGATTCAGCACGCTTTATTAGAGCTGTTAAAAGAGAAAGATTTTGCAAAAATTTCTGTGGCAGAAATTGCAAAAAAAGCTGATATTAATCGTGGCACTTTTTATTTGCATTATAAGGATAAAGATGAGTTATTTGAGGCTGTGCAATCCGCTATTTTAATGGACTTAGAACAATATGTATTACGTACAAAAATTGAATTTTCACTCGAATCACCAAAGCGATATGAGCTTTTGCAATATACGGGTAACCTTTTTACATATATTGAACAGCACATGACGGTATTTCAAACGTTGTTGTTGAATCCAAGTAGTATTTCATTTAGTAATAAGTTGAGTCATTTAATTAAACAATGGTTTATTTATGGAGAATGCCCACATCCGTGGATTTCTTTGCGTGAAAATATTCCAAATAATTATTTGGCGACAATGGCTGCAACTTCACTTGTCTCCTGTTTAGTTGAATGGCTAGCATGCGAAACGCGTGAAACACCTGATAAAATAGCTTCCTTCTATGTAGAAATAGCGACTGCGAATCGAAATTAAAAAAACTGGCTACTTTACAAGATGTGCAATGTAAAGAGGTCGGTTTTTACGTATTTAAGAGCATGATTTTTTTGAGCTGTGTATTGAGATGTGCTACATCGTCTTTAAAATCATTAAAAATCCATGTACGAGCCATGCCTAAAATCGCACCGGCTTGATAGCCAGCAAATAACGCAAGGGCAATCGTTTGATTGGTATCTTTCCGATAGAATAAATCGGTGTAAAATAGTTCATGCAGTTTATCATAAATGCACTTTTGAAGATGTGCGTTCGCATCATAATTTCGCAAGCAGGTATGGTTCGTCAACAAACAGGACAAGGTACAATGCCACGTGTTGGGGAGCCAGAAGAAATTGCACAACTTGCATTATTTTTAGCTTCTGATGAAGCAAGTTTTGTGACAGGTCAAGTAATCGAAGCGGATGCGGGCTGGGGAGCTTACTAGGCTTTAGTGTAAGAGGGGGTAGCGCATATCGTGCCATCCACTTTTTTTGTACATTGTTTTTAGATGCAATTACTCACAACTTTCTCTTATACTTAAAGAGATATAAGGAGTGTTTGCATGAAAAAATGGATAGTAGCAACGACTGCGTTGGCAGTGATGTTGTCAGGCTGTACGACAAATAAGGTCACTGAGCCCGTCGAAGTGCATAAAGGCTTAACAGGTGTCACAATTTTAATGGAGCCTGATTATATGGGGACAGTAGATGAGGCACTAGCAACAGACATCGAGACAACGGATACCCATGTTACATATAAACTGTCACACGCAAATTACCGAGAAGCAATGGCGGCAATTGAATCGCAAGTACAGCAAAGCTTAACATCGATTCAACTGCAATATCCCGCCTTTACCGAGATTTTAGTGAATCGTTCGCATACGATTGTCGATGTGAAGGTTGATTTTTCACAATATGATGAAGGGCTAGAGACCGCATTATTAGCTTTGGCCTCATCGCTTATGTATTACCAAGTATATGATGGGCATTCGCAAGAGGATTTTGATGCGGTCATGAATATTTATGATGCCGCTACAAATGAGTTAATCGAAACGTATGATTTGCCGGAAGATTTATATAAGTAACCGATGCGCATCATAAAGAGGCTGGGACATATGTATAAAAACAACCGTTCCTATGAGCATAAGAAAAACCGGAATCGCGCTATAGTGCGGTTCCGGTTTTTCGTTGCGAACGCTAAAAAAGGAACATGACGTGTTTTGTCCCAGCCTCTTTATTTTATAGAAAATCTTTAAATTGTTGTTCTGTAATAATACGAAGTGTTTGTCCCTGTGCGATTAATTGCTTAGCACGTCGCCATTTTGTGCTTTCTTGACCGGTGCGCTCATGTCGTTCAAGGCTGCTCGCGCTAATAACGAGTAGCGTCGTATGCTTTGTTATCGTATTGCTAAACATTGCCCCTTGTTGTCGAATCAAGCGTGCGGCAGTTGAACGCGTCATACCTTCTAAGCCGCCTGTGAAAACAATCGTTTCTCCTGCAAGCAACTGTACTGAGCTTACTGCGCTCGGTGCAGTCAGCACTAGATCTGTCGCAGTCCACTGCATCGCACAAAGAATCGTTGCAAGCATTTCTCCCTCTGTTGGCGCGAGTGTTGGTGCTACTTGGAGCACGATATGCGGCAGTGAAGGGGTAATATGTGGCCACTCGGTTTTCGCACGTTGCAATAAGCTTAAAAAGTTCACATTTGGTACGAGCTTGCCCTGTGCGGCATACACGTCACGTAGCACTTGCTCCTCGTAAGGTGCATAGTAGGCGACTACTGTCTCATTTGTCAGCCACTGTGTTAAAATAGGTTCAAATGTTTTAAATGTCGGCGCTTGTTTAACATCCTCTGCGCGAATACCATGCAGGCTCGTGAAAAAAGGATCGAATTCTTCGGCGTAAATATACGTGTCGAGTGTATCGATTATTTGGCCTTGCTGGATTTTTGCTAAGCTAATATGGCACACACTATCTGGCCAATGATTGGCGGTGTGTATTGCTAACGTAATCATAAAAATCTCCTTTAATTTCACCATGTACTTTTAGTATAGCAGAAGCTAGAACATGAAAAATCTATTTATTTGAAAACCTGCATGATTTCAAATAAATGGGGTATAATGGGAACAGAGACATAGAAGAGGAGGTATTTCAATGTTATCAGAAAAATTACATCAAGCATTAAATGACCAATTAAATTTTGAATTTTATTCAGCACATGCGTACCTTGCAATGGCCGCATATTGCACAGATGAAAACTACGACGGTTTTGCAAACTTCTACTTAATCCAAGCAGAAGAAGAGCGCTTCCACGCAATGAAGTTTTATAACTTCTTAAGCGATATGGGCTACCGCGTAACAATCCAACCATTCCCAGAAGTGAAAAATGATTTTACATCATTACTTGATACATTTAAAACAGCATTAAAACATGAAAAAGAAGTAACAAAACGTATTTATGAACTATCAGATATTGCCTTAGACGAGCGCGAGCATGCGACAATGGCATTCTTAAAATGGTTTATCGACGAACAAGTAGAAGAAGAAGCAACATTCGACAACTTGATCGCGAAATTAGAACGTATCCGCAAAGATTCAAATGCGGTTATCATGCTAGATGATGAGCTTGCAAAACGCTCATTTGACGCATCTGCAGAAGCATAAGAATGAATCGGAGAGGCTAGACGAGGACACCGTCTAGCCTCTTCTTTTTTTATCGATTTAATTGGTAAAATATAGGGTATATGTACAATTAAAGAGAGGATGAGGCGATGAAAAAACAAAAAAGCACGTTGAACCCATTTGTGTTAATGGTGGCGATTATTTTTATTATGGCTGCTTTAACGTACATAATGCCTGCAGGGGAATATGAGCGCATCGAAGAAAATGGTCGTACGCTCGTCAACCCGGAGAGTTACCAAACGGTTGATAAGCATCCAACCGATGCACTGGGCCTTATTTCGAGCTTTCATTTAGGGCTTGTAAAAGGCGCAGAAATTATTTTATTTGTATTTTTATTTGGTGGAGCACTTGGCATGATGAAAAAATCAGGCGCGATTGATGCTTTTATCCATAAGGTAGCATCAAAGTTTGGAAAGCGCGAAATGATTTTAGTGCCACTGCTTGTTCTCGTCTTTGCGATTTTAGGGTCATTAATTGGCGCGGCAGAGGATGCTCTTGTGTATATTGCCATTGTCGTTCCACTGATGATTACGCTTCGGATGGATGCGTTGACGGGCTTTGCGACCGTCATGCTTGGTGTCATGGCGACAGGTTTTGCATCGGGTATTACAAATCCATTTAATACCGCAATTGCGCAAACGATTGCTGAATTACCAATGTATTCAGGGATGTGGCTACGCATTATTACGTTTATTGTTTTCTATGTCATTACAGTAGGCTATATTGTGTGGCATGCGCGAAAAGTGAAAAAAAATCCGGAACTCGGGGAGTACGGTAAGTTCGGGCGTGAGGAACATTTTGAAGTGGATTTGGCTTATAAAATGAATCCGCGCCACTTGATTGCGTTACTCATTTTATTAGCGAATTTTATGTTATTAATATATGGCGTGATGAAGTATCAATGGTATATTAGCGTCATTGGCGGGCTATTTTTAGTGACAGCGATTATGATGTGCGCGATTTGTTCGGTGAAAGTGTCAGATATGGGGGATAGCTTTGTAGACGGGGCGAAAGATATGGTCAGTGGGGCGCTTATTATCGGTTTCGCGCAGGCCATTCTCGTTATTTCAGAAGATGCACGTATTATTGATCCGATTCTTCATTTTATCGTTGGCCTAATTGGCAATTTACCTGCGTCGATTAATGCAGTAGGGATGCTCTTTATTCAAATGGTCATGAATTTCCTCGTACCATCAGGTAGTGGACAAGCAGCGTTAACGATGCCCATTATGGCACCACTAGCAGATATGATTGGTGTGACGAGACAAACGTCGGTGCTGGCCTTCCAGTTAGGGGATGGTATTTCGAATATGATTTTCCCGACGAGTGGTGTGCTGATGGCAGGACTTGCGATTGCGGGTATTCCGTATACAAAATGGCTGAAATGGATTTGGCCGTACTGCATCATGATGACGATTGCGTCGATTATTTTATTATTAATTGCACAATGGACAAATTATGGTCCGTTTTAAAGGAGCGTTTACAGCATGAAGGATTTACAAAAACAACTCATCATTTGGCGACGTCATTTACATCAATACCCGGAGCTGTCGTATCATGAAGTTGAAACGGCTGCCTATGTAGAGAAACAGTTACAAACAATGCCGAATTTACACCTTTCAAAACTTACAGAAACGAGTGTACTAGCCGTACTAAAAGGCACTAAGCCAGGAAAAACAATTGCGCTTCGTGCAGATATGGATGCGCTACCGATTCAAGAAGAAACGGATTTACCGTTTCAATCAAAACATGCTGGTGTCATGCATTCCTGTGGCCATGATGCGCATACGGCGATGCTACTCGGCGCCGCACGTGAACTTAGTGCCCGTGGAACGGATTTTGCGGGTGAAATTCGTTTTATATTTCAGCACGGCGAGGAGGTTGCACCAGGTGGCGCGGTTGATTTAGTCGCAAAAGGCATTATGAATGATGTCGATTATATTTTCGCGCTCCATGTCCATCCAGATTATGAAACGGGGCAAATTGCACTTCGCTCAGGGAAAATGAATGCGGCAGGGGATGATTTTCAAATTACGGTACGTGGGAAAGGTGGTCATGCATCCGAGCCATATAAAGCCATTGATCCGCTTATTATCGGTACAGAAATTGTAGCGGCCTTACAGACAATTGTATCGCGTAAAATGCCCACATTCGATACACCGGTATTGTCTGTGACAATGTTTCACTGTGGTAGTGCACCGAATATTATTGATGACCAAGCGAAAATCGGCGGTACCATTCGCTCGCATAATGAACGCGTACGTGTGGCGTCGCGCGAGCAATTAGAGAAAATCGTCCATAATGTGTGCCTGATGCACGGTGCAACCGCAAGTGTTGACTGGGATTTAGGCTGTTCGGCTGTCATTAATGATGAGGAAGCAACGGCGTACGCTGAGCAGGCGGCCATTGCGGTCGTCGGTGAAATGCGTACTGTGCCAATACCAGAGCCGTTATTTATTGCCGAGGATTTTTCAGCTTATACAGAGGTTGTCCCTGGCGCCATGCAATTATTAGGCGTGTATAATAAGGCACTTGGTGACCCGTATCCACTCCACCATGCGAAGTTTCGACTAGACGAGCGCGCATTAATTAATGGCAGTCGTTATTTTATACAGCTAGCAGAGGATTTATGCCCGACCTAACGATAGGAGAATGGAACAAAACACGTCCTGTTGCTTTTTTAGGGTTCGTAACGAAAAACCGGAAACGCACCTAGTGCGATTCCGGTTTTTCTTATGCTCATAGGAGCGGTTATTTTTACACGCATGTCCCCGTCTCTTTTTTTGAAAAAAATAACGAAAAAATATTGACGCTAATAATATGCTGTGATAATATAATAGTCGTAAACAACATACGGTATGCGGAAGTAGTTCAGTGGTAGAACATCACCTTGCCAAGGTGGGGGTCGCGAGTTCGAACCTCGTCTTCCGCTCCAATTATGGGGCCTTAGCTCAGCTGGGAGAGCGCCTGCCTTGCACGCAGGAGGTCAGCGGTTCGATCCCGCTAGGCTCCACCATTTTTATTTTTATATAATTTCTGGAGGTATACCCAAGTCCGGCTGAAGGGATTGGTCTTGAAAACCAACAGGCGGGTTAAACCGCGCGGGGGTTCGAATCCCTCTACCTCCTCCATTTTCATAACGGGTTTGTAGCTCAGTTGGTAGAGCATTAGATTGAAGCTCTAAGTGTCGGCGGTTCGATTCCGTCCAAACCCATATTAAACGTCTACGTCATGAACGTAGGCGTTTTTTTATGCGTTCAAAATAAAAGCCCATCTATATTTTAGATGGGATCAAAGATTGAATAAATGTTTTGGTTTATCAAATAGCAGTGAGGTATAGTCAATAACATCAACTAAAGCCGTTTCCATCACTGCTTCTATAAATGAATGAAGCCGATTGATGTGTTTGTGTGCATGGCCTTGCATGAAATCCTCAAGTGTTCGAATTGTCGAGCAAATAGCACTAGCTACAATATCATAATCGATATCAGAATAATAAAGATAAGTGCGATAAATAGTTTGAATTTCTTCACGATCTTGTTTATAAACTTCTGTGAAAAAGGCTGTGTCGACAATCCTTAAATAATCTTGGAATAATTTAAGTAATGGGTAGTTATGTGAGACATAAACAGAAAATTGGTTCAATGATAAGGAACCCCTCGCTTCCAGGTATAATTCGTTTCAAGAAATAATTTACAATTTTTTTACGGTAGCGTAAATAGTGAAGAAATCCTTTTTATTCCATTGGATTATTTAGGTAGATGCGATAGAAAGTATAGTCGCATAAAAAATGAAGTGTGACTTCCTGAAATGTAAAATGGCACAAAAAAATCTGTGTGACTAGGTCTATATAAATAAAAAAATCGTTATTTAAAACAACTTGATTTTCTTTATTCATAAATTGTTTCAAAATCCTTATTTAGAAAATAAAAGAATAAACCAATTTATTTATGTTTTTTATTATAAAGTAAATAGAAAATAACATACTTTTATTCTATATTTAAATCCTTTTACTTATCTATCGTGATGAAATGTCCCGTTTTAGAGAAAAATAAAAAGAGAATGGGAATTTCCCATTCTCTGTGTTGTTACTCTTCAAATAAATCATCTGCAAGTTCATCGATTTCTTCTTGTAGTGTTTGGGTGCGCGCCTCATCTATCGTAATCGTTCCATCTTCCGCAATATCGATTGCTTGGCCGACTTCGATTTCATCGGGACATTGTGAACGCGGAATGTCCTGTGTAGTACCATCTTCTAATTCAATGACAACGAGACAAAGTTCAAAACGGTCAACAATGGCCTTCATTAGCGCTCCTCCTCAACTGAAATGGTCTGTCCATCGGATGTAAAGACGATAGAACCATGCTGATCTGTACGTAAAATGTTAGCGCCAGTCGCTTTTAAACGCTTCAGTGCATCGGCTGTTGGGTGATTGTAGCGATTCCCTTCACCGACACTAATGACTGCATATTCAGGCTGTAACGCAGCTAAGTAGTCGGTATTCGATGCTTCACTTGCACCGTGGTGACTCACTTTTAATACATCAATCGGCTCTAATACGCCTGCTGCTAGCATATCTTTTTCAGCAGGCGTTTCAGCGTCACCTGTTAATAAAAATTTCTTTTGTCCATGCGTAAGTTCAAGGACGGCACTCCAGTCGTTTAAATCGGCTTTTGAGTAATCCTTTGTTGGCCCAATAAAGGTCATCGTTACACCTTCAGCCACCGACGGAATATCGACGCCTTGCTTGGCTACTTTAATCGATAGCTTTTGCTTTTTCACCGCCTGTAAAAATTCCTTGTAGGCTTGTGTTGTATGCGTCACACGCGGTGCATAGACGGTCTTCACCGGGAAATGATTGATGACATCGGCTAAGCCGCCTACATGGTCAGCATCGGGGTGAGTAGAGATGACAGCATCAAGCGCTTTGACATCATGCTGTTCTAAATAATTAATCACCGTTTTCCCTTGACCCTTATTGCCAGAATCGATGACGATGTTTTCTTTCCCCGTATCGATCCAAATGGCATCGCCCTGTCCGACATCGATAATATGTACGCGAATATCACCATCTGTTTGCACCTTTTTATTCGGTGAAGGGGCCTCATCTGCTTGCTCGATTACAACGGCGGCAATGATACAAATAATAATAGCGAGAACAATAATCCCTATTTTTTTCATACGAACCCTCCTTTTGTAAATAATGTACCATAATAAAGGATTATTTGCTGATGAAAGGGAATAAGAAGAGTAAAGAATGAAGGGGTGGAATAGATGACAATTTGGCATGAACAAGAACAAACACCAGGCGCGACATATACAGAAATTGTCGCTGTAGAGCGCGGATTAGGCGTGAAGCTACCGAAAAGTTATGTAGCACAATTAAAAGTACATAACGGAGGGACGCTACGCTATACGAGCTATAATAATGAACAATTAGCAGAGCCGTTATTAATTGAATATATGTATGGCACAACGGGTTCACCGTCGTTAAAAGACACACCAGAGTTAATCAAGGAATACAATTTAGAAGAAAATATCGTCATTTTTGCTGGAGATGGTCAGGAATGGTTTGCCTTTGATTATCGTCAGAGCGCTACAGAGCCGGCTGTACTAGTTTTTACTGCGGATGAAGATGTTATTGAACTTGCGCCGTCATTTGATGCCTTTATTACAGGCCTTGGCTATGACGGGGAGCAATTTATGGAAGATGATGAGGGCGATGATGAAGCGGACTCAGAGATGGCGATTTACGATATTAAGGAACAGCTAAATAACGCGGAATCACCAGATGAGTTACGTGAAGCATTAGAAGCGGCAACGCATTATATGCAGGAAAATCCAGATGAAGAGGCAGATGTGTATTTCGTCGGTGAATTATTGGATGTAGCACGCTACCCAAGTGAAGAGGCACATCAATTTGTGCCACATTATTTAAAATTATGGGAGCGTCAAACAATTATTACTGCTGCGCAAGCTAAAAAATGCATCGAACGCTTGCAACAAGAGGAACGCTGGAGTGAAAATATGCAACAAATTTATGACGCATAACAAAAGAGGCTAGAGCATATATGTGAGCATAAGAAAACCCGGAATCGTACTGTTGTGCGGTTCCGGGTTTTTGTTGCGAACGTTCAAAAAGGAACGTGATGTGTTTTGTCAAAGCCTCGTCTTTTCATTATTCAATATCAATTTTATAATCTGCTGGCTGAATTAGCTTCACTTTGAGCATAAATACTTTGATTAATACGAAGTTTAAGACGAAGGGTACGACGAAGAATGTCACAAGCATCACAAGCGTGTTTTTCATCGACCAACCGCCATCGACAAGATTCATATGATTTAGTGGCCCAACAAGTCCAGATAAGCCGAAGCCTGCCGACATCGGTGTTCCTTGAATGTTTAACACACCTGCCATCGCACCAAGAACGGCTGCAGTAATGAGCATCGGCGTCACCATTTTGGGCTTCATAAAGAAGTTACGCATCTGAATTTTAGGTGAGCCGAGCACATGTGCGAGCGCTGTACCGACGGAATTTGCTTTTAGGCTTGCAAGGAATAAACCTGTACCTGCTGCTACAATCCCTAAGTTCGCAGCACCAGAGGCAATGCCTGTTAGTGATACGACCGTTGCCACACCAACTGTTGAAAGTGGTGATAAAATAAGGAGGCAGAAAATGACTGCGAGTAGGGCACCCATAAGAACGGGTTGTAGGCCCGTTACATATGCAATCCCCTCACCGATATAGCCGGTACCTGATTTGACATAAGGAAGTAACATATAGCCGACCATCCCTGGAATTAAAACCGTTAATGTCGGCATTAATAAAATCGTGTAGCCTTTTAATTTTGTGCCGATTGTTTGGACGAATAGTACCGCCAGTGCTGCAGTAATCCCGGTGTTTAATACAACACCAATGCCTGAAATAACCATGCCACCTTCTGTGAATGTAATGACACCACTCCCAAGCACCGCCGCTAAGCCGATACTTGCTGTTTGAATCGGTGTTAATTTGAAACTCATCCCGATTGTAATCCCGATTAATACTGGGAGCATACTCATCACGAGCACCGTGGCATTTAGTACATGGGATAGTGCCGGGAATGTTGGAATTAATAATTTCAAAATCTCACCGATAAGGGCATTTGGAATCAGTGCAACGACAATCCCGATACTCATCCCGGTTAATAGTTTATTGAAGAAATCTTTCATAAAATAAATCCTCCTTGTAAGCCGTTAAATAAAGTAGACTTAGTTTATCGCGTTGAAGTGTAAAAGTAAACGATTAATTCTGAACAATTCAATATTTCTGAAAATAAACGACAATTTAATGCTTTTTCGAGCAAATTAGGCAAAATAAAAACAGACACAAAGTGCCTGCTTTTTAAATTACACGTCCAAGTAGCCTAAAATCATAATCCCGATAAAGATAAGGAAAATGACACCGTACTGGGCTTTGGATAGTTTTTCTTTTAAGAAAATACGTCCTAAAATCATTGAGAACACGAAGAACGAAGAAATGATTGGCGCTGCTAACACAGCTGCTGACGCCATCGCATACGTGTAGAAGAATTGACCTGCTGTTTCGAGTACAGCGGCGATCCCACCATTTTTTTGCTCGCGGATTTTGAAATCGACGCCTTTTGCTTTTAAGTAAATAAAGTACACAACGGCTACTGCAAACCATGTATACTCATACGCAATAATGGCTGGTCCTTCTTTAATTAGTGCGAGTTCATCTAACACAACACCATCTGCGAATGAACCGACCCCATCAAGTAATGCGTATAGTAACGGGAAGATTAGTGCGATAAAGCCGTAACGATATTTTGTATCGACTTGAATGCCTTTACGACGTAATTCGATATCATCGTATTTCTTCTCGATAAAGGCTAACCATAAAATACCTGCTAAAATAAAGACGAAGCCGGTAATATGAACCCATGTAATATCTTTCGGGAAGAAAAATAAGAGTAGTAATACAGTAATAGCACCTGATGAGTTTTGGAGTGGTGCAACAATTGATAGCTCTAAATAACGTAAGCCTACATAGCCAAAAATCATCGACGCGATATACAGCGCAGATACTGGTAAATACGTAATGAAGTCCTGTGCCTGTACATGAACATCTGCTGTAATCCAATAAATCGTTGCGTGAAGCCCCATTACTAAGCCGACCATAATGGCGATTTTAGCATGACTATGACGATCCGTTTCTACAGACGCCTTTTTATAAAAGAGGTTAGCCGCACCCCATAAAATCCATGTTAATATTGCAAATAAAAACCACATAATAAAATTATTCTCCTTTTAATTGTTTGATTCATTTTTTATGGAAAAAGGAATCAAACTAAGGCGAATCTTTTTTGCTTAATGCCGCCACGAGCTCTTCAACAGAAGAAGCAATCATGCCATGTTGCTTAATTAAGCCCACAACGAATAGATTGCGGTAAATAAATTGGTTTTCCGTTGCATCTTGTTTTAATGCATCGATTTTTTTCACATTATCGCGTCCTTGTTGACGTGAATCGGTTAGTAACGCAAAAATAGGGCGTTTTAATGTAGCGAATGCGCCGATTTCTGCCGCCACACCACTATCAATTTCAACGCCATCAATAACGGCGATTAAAAAGTCGCTTGCCATTAAGGCATCCATATCTGCCGAGGCGATTTGTGCGCTATCTGCATACGCAGATTTATCGTTAATCGCGCCATTTTCCTGTGGCACATATAAATCAACGCCAGGAAGCGCCTGACGCACTTCTTTTGCGATAATTTCGTTCACAAGGCGGTCGCCAAGGCTAAATAATCCATTGGCTAAATAACCTGTTTTCATCAATAAAAGACCTCCATTCTGCTTAAATATAAGGATGCTTCACCCCACAGCACTTAGCGGCGAGAATTCCACTCTGAATAAGCGATAAAAGCAATGACAAATAGGAATGCGCAGACAAAAAACCACGTTGGCACACCTGACATAAAACTTAAAATCATCGAATCCCTCCTAATCCATTAATCATAGCACAGCCTTTTTCATCGGGGAACTACACAATATGCGCAAAATCGGGTAAAATAAGAAGGAATTTAATAGAAAGAGGTTGTGACTGAAATGACAATCCATTTAAACTGGAAAAACGCACCAACAATCAAGAAAGTAACATGCACAAATACTGATGCTAAAAAATTCTTAGTATCTAATGTTTTAACTGTCGGTAAAGAGTACGAAGTGAAAAACGAAACAGAAGAATTTATCTTCATCGTAGACAATTCTGGCCACGTTGGCGGTTTCTACAAATCTTATTTCGCGTAATCATTAGACGACTAGGCGACTGTTTGCTACCATTAAGCAAACAGTCGCTTTTTTATTTTAGGAGGGAATTTTTCATGGAATTAATCGAACACGTACACGCAGCACGTTTAAAACGCCAATATGAGCCAGCGGACACGAAGCTCATCGCTACAGGGGGCTACCGTTCACCGGATGCGCATTTACTAGAGGATGTGCTCGTGAGCATTGCGCTGAAAAAGCCGGTGCTACTAAAGGGACCATCTGGCTCGGGGAAAACGAAGATGGCGGAAACGATTTCTGCATACTTTAATCAGCCGATGCATAGCATTAACTGCTCAGTCGACCTTGATGCGGAGAGTATGCTAGGTTTTAAAACCGTTGTACAGCAGCAGGGACAAACGATGATTGATTTTGTGGAAGGACCTGTTGTTAAGGCGATGAAAGCGGGGCATATTTTATACATTGATGAAATCAATATGGCGAAGGCCGAGACATTGCCGATTTTACATAGTGTGCTCGATCACCGACGAATGCTGACAAATCCATTTACCGGAGAAGTCATTTATGCACATGAGGATTTTAACGTCATTGCGGCCATCAATGAAGGCTATATTGGTACGACACCGATGAATGAGGCGCTGAAAAACCGCTTCGTATCGTACAGTGTGCCGTATATTTCAGGGGAGCAGCTAAGCGAATTATGGGATGAGCGATTCCCAGAGCTTCTGCCAACGATCAAAACGATGATGCTCTCGCTTGCAGAGGATTTAAAAAATCAAGTACAGCAAGGCATTTTGAGCGAGGAGGCGGCATCGATTCGGAGCTTACTAGATGCGACGGAGCTTGCACAATTTATCGCGCCGCTGCGTGCTGTACGCTATGCGATTGCTGAAAAATTAGCCGACCAAAGTGAACGTGAGCTAGTCATTGAGCTTGCAAAAACGTGGATAAAGTGAGGCGATAACGATGGCAGAAATGGGCCGGTTTATTCAATTTAATAATGAACAGCTAAATGCACGTCAAATGCTGCAATATGAAATGCTCGCACGCGCATTAGCAGGTAATAAGGAACTCGCGATTAATGAACGCCAGCTTATTGAAATGAATCCACAGCAGCAGAAATTATCACTTTCCGTCTTTTGGCGCCACCGCGAGGAAGCCGTTATGCATTTAGGACGCCTATCAGATATTTATTTAATGGCAGCGGGTTTTTGGCGTTCATTTGATGTGCGTGCCTATCTAGATTATGTCGATGACACAAAGAATGAGCGCTTACCGCGTCTACGCCGGCAGCTCGTATTATTAATAGAAGAATTTCGTTTAGTCGAATATGTATCCAAACAGCGTCCTGGCACAGCGGAGGCCTTTAATGTGCGCCGCCGTACGTATAGCGCGACACATCGTCAGCAAATGAATGTACACCGTCAAAAGCAACTGTATGCAGAATACGCCATCAATTATTTGTATGTAGCAGCAAATGAAGGCACTTTAACACTACCAACGGATGGCTTTGAGGAAATTCGCTGGCAAATGCAGGGCATTTATGACGTTACGTCCACAAATGATAGCATCGCGCTCGCATGGCGCTTAATGAATTTAATTGAGCGGCGTGTACAGAAGGATTTGAAACAAAACTTTTATGCATTATTTGATACTGTGCCTGATGCAGTGACCTTTATCGAATCAAAAGGTGCAACCTGCTTAGCTACAGGTGATAAGGACACCGCGAAGGAAACGATTGAGGAAGTATTTCGCGCCTGGCATCGTGAAACGAAGGAACAAGAAGGGGCGCATTTACGCTTAGAGCTTGGTCGTGGTAATGAGGGCCGTAGCCTATCAACGGATGCCGAAGAAGGCGATGCGCAAAATGACGTTAGTGAAGTCGGAACGGGCGGCGATACAGATCATGAAGCGGAGCCTAAAAAAGACGATATCCCGGAAACGAAGAAATTACAGCGTGGTACGAAAAAGCATGCGGGTGAAGCATTTGGCGATGATAACCGCCATGTTACGTATGAGGAGACGCGCCTTGAAAAAACGGAGGATGCACAGCAACTAAGTGAGCTGCTACGCTTCCGTACTGAGCAAGAACCGTTAGTGAAGGCAATGACGCTCGAGTTTCAAAAGCAAATGGCACAAAAGCAAGTCGCCAAGCGTACACATTTATCGTATGGTCGCTTAAATAGCCGTGAGTTGCTACAGTTTGTGACGGATGAGCGTCCTAAGCCTTTTTATAAAAAGGATGCACCCGCCAAGCCATTAGATGCGGTATTTGGCTTATTGATTGATGGCTCTGCATCGATGCTTGATAAATTAGACGAGACGAAGCAGGCCGTATTGTTATTCCATGATGTGCTGCGTAAGCTTGCAATCGCGCATGATATGGTGTGCTTTTACGAAGATGCCTACGAGGCAACATCAACCGAGCAACCGAATACGTTTGAGTGGCTGCACCGACTTGAGGACGGGGTGCAAGATGACGGCGCACGCATTATGGCATTAGAGGCACATGAGGACAATCGCGATGGCTTTGCGATTCGCTGGATGGCGAAGCGCCTATTGCAGCGCGACGAAAAACATCGCTTCTTGCTCATTTTCTCAGACGGGGAGCCCTCTGCATTCCGCTATGCTATTAATGGGGTGCTCGATACAGCTGAAGCCGTAATGGAAGCGGAGAAAAACGGCATTTCAGTCGTGCATTTATTTTTAAATACGGAACAACCAACGGACGAACAGCGCCATCTGTTCGCGACTATTTACGGTAATAAATCCGTCGCCGCAGAGGATGTTGCGCAGTTTAGCGATATTACACTGCGCCTACTTCGCAAGCTCATTCGTTATGTGATTCAAAGTACGTAAATGACTAGAATTGGCTCAAATTTGATTGGAATCTACTAGAAAAGTCGAAAATATACAAAAATGACGTATAATTAATGGGAAATGTTGTATATTTATAAAACCTTTTCATCTATAATAAAAAAGAAATGGTTTTAAAACGTAATAGTATGCTCGTTTAGATAGTAAACAACCGAGCATGTTATACATAGGAAGACAAACGTCAATTATTTAAAATAAACGTAAAAGGTGGATACAATGAAACAAGTAAAAATTTGTGGCAATCCGGATTGTCGTGCGGAAAACAAAGTAACAAATAATTTTTGTTCAACCTGTGGCAAACCGTTGCCTAAAGAAGAAATTCCTAAAAATCCAACACATGTAGAGGGCGCAGCATCATCAATCACGCTAACAAAGACGTCAGCAGAAGCACCTAAAACAGCGTCACGTTTAGAGAAAAAAACGGTGACACCAATCAAGAAGAAATCATCGAAAAAGCCCTTATTTATTGTAGGTAGTATTATCGCGTTATGCGTCATCGCTTTTGCCATTTTATTCTTTACAGTCGGGAATAAATCAAGCGTACTCAAACAGCTTGATAAGGCATCAGAAACAGGTAAAGCAAGCGACTTTTTATCGGTAGTATCAATGGATGATTATTCAGCTATTGAAAAGAAAGCATTTGGTAAGATGATTGAAGAGGAAAATAGCGCACAGCTAGCAACTGAGACTATCAATGCTTTTGAGAAAATGGAGCAAGACAATGCCACAACAAGTGATTTGGCCTTTAATTCAGGGCAAAATAAACTAACGTTACTTAAAACGAAAAAATGGGGCTTGTTTACAAATTATGCGATCGAGCCAACTTCTGCAACTGTCACAGTACCGACAGAGCAAGAAAACCTAAAAATCAAATTTGATGGGAAGGAAGATGAGCTCGGTAGAAGTGCAGATACATGGGAGCAAAAATTATTACCAGGTGAATATGATTATACAATTATTTGGGATTCGCCGTACGGTCAAGTTGAAAAAGTGTTTACAGGTGCAGTGTATAATGACTATACGAATGAATGGCCGACCGAAATGGAGTTATTCTCACCTGTCTCTATTCCGAGCACCTATGAGGACAAGGATTTAACGTTTTATGTGAACGGCGACAAAGCAGATGTATTAATCGAAGATAATCAACTAGTAGTGCCCCGTAATAGCGCCTTTGATTTACAAGCGAAATTTGAAGAAGACGGAAAAGAATATACGTCGAAAACGATTAAGGTTAATTCGACGACATCAACAGAGCTTATTTTTGAAGACTATGGTAAAAAAGAGCAAGCTGCTACGCCTCAGCAACCTGAAGAAGATACTACAGCAGACAACAATACAGCAGATGTTAAAGCCGAAATGAACACGTTACTAGATGCTTATTTTGTCTATTATGTGAATGGTGATGCCAATAGCTTAAGTGAAGTTATCGCACCAGGAACAGAATTTTTAAGCAGTCAAACGAATTACGTTAGAGGGCTACAAGAAAAAGGGACGCAAGTTGATTTACGAAATTATCAAATTGCATCAATTAATAAGTTAAGCAGCACGGAATTTATTGCGACGGTAAATGAAGATTATGTCGTACAAAAAGCCGGAGAAGCCGCAAAAAATATTCACCAAGTATCTGAGTATACGGTGAAAAATATCAATGGTCGTTATTACATGACAAAATTAACGATTCGTTAATTTAGAAGCCGTTCCTAATATGGGAGCGGCTTTTTTAATATCGTGAAATGAAATCGCGAATTACCTCAGAAAGCGTCTTTTAGATACGACATATTTTTGAATATGTGACAGCTCTAAGTGAATAGACCTGCAACTGTAGTAACGATATGCCTTTTTATTATAAAAAAATAAATACATACAAAAAATACTGACGATATGTAGTAAGTTTTGTCCTGATTTCTTTAAAAAAGAGGCTATTTATGGTGCTCTACGGGATGTTTTTTGACCGCTTTGCGCACTTTACGGGACATTTTTGATCGAGAATGGGAAGATTTTTCAAGCCGACCTATGCCAAGCCTTTTTTAGTATACATTGTCATTTATTTTAAGATGATGAGCGTTATCTAACGCCAAAATTCCTTTTATTGTACCGCTAGAGGATGAAAAATGCCTGATTTCTTTAAAAAACGGGCAGAGTAGCTGCTTATGCTATTGTACATTTTTGCGATATGGCGCGAAATAATGGTTTTTATTGACAGCTTTTGCATGATGCTTACAAAAATGAAAAAAATGTATAGGACGATGGTTTTATTTTGACACTTATTTCAAAATAAGTCGTATCCAAAAGATGCTTTCTGAGCTAATGAGTAATTTCTGAACAACTATTTTGTGTAGATGATGCGCAAATTAGCAATAAAAAAAGAAGCGAGTAATTCACTCGCTTCTTAACGAATTAACGATATTGCTGTTCGTTTTTTGTGTACTGTAGTTGTAGCAAACGTTGTTTTAAATCCTGTTCCATTTGACTAAGCTCAATTTCAGCGGCGCGACGTTTTTCACGACCCTCTGCTTGGATTTGTAATGTTTCTTCAATCGTTTGCACAAGATTGTCCTGTGTTTTCTTTAATGTTTCGATTTCGACAATGCCGCGTTCGTTTTCGCGTGCGGTTTCAATCGTATTCATACGCAGCATTTCAGAGTTGCGTAATAATAAATCATTTGTCGTTTGCGTCACTTGTTTTTGTGCCTCTACCGCTTTACGTTGATTATTTAACGTAAGGGCAATTGCAATTTGATTACGCCATAATGGAATCGATGTCATAATCGATGATTGGATTTTCTCAGCAAGCGCTTGGTTCGTTGATTGGATCATACGAATTTGAGGAGCCGATTGCAAGGTGATTTGACGTGATAACTGCAAGTCGTAAATTCGTTTTTCTAACCGGTCCACAAACTGGTTTAAATCATTTACTTCTTGCACCTTCATTTGGTCATTCGATGCTGCTGCTTCAGCATGTGCTGCCGGGATAATTTCGTTGACGATTTCATCGCGCTTAATTTCTGCCGCTGCAATATAGACATTTAAAGCCTCAAAATAGGTTTTATTTTGGTCATACAATTGGTCAAGCATGCGCACGTCATCTACTAAACCACGTTTTGAATGTTCTAGCTGTACGCCAATGCGATCAATTTGTGTGCTTAGTTTTTGATATTTTGTCATCATTTCGTTTACTGATTTTTGTACTTTATGGAATAATTTTTTCAGGCCCTTTGGTTTTTCTTCGCGTAAATCTTCAGGGTCTAATTGATTTAATTTATTCATTAAATCTGTTAAAATCGAACCGACTTCACCAACGTCTTTTGCTTGGACATGGTCGAGCATTTTATTAGAGAAAGATGATAGAGCAGCTTGTGCATTTGCTCCGTATGATAAAATGGCCTCCGTTTGTCCGATAGGAATTTGCTTCGCTAGTTCGTGTGCTTTTTGCTGTTCTTCAGGTGTTAAGCGGTCCATTTCGCGTACGGGCTTTGCGGGCTGTACAGCTTCGACCGGTTGCTGCTGTGGTAATTGATCCATCGTAAAGGGGTCTTTTAATAAGTCATCCAGCGATTTATCATTTTGTGTCATAAAATCATCTCTCCCTAATTATTAAAGTGGCGACGTTCCATACGTGTTCGCGGCTGCTCCTGTACACGCTTTAACGGTACAAGCTCTGGCTCGCGGAACGGGATATCTTGTTGCTTATCTAATTCCTCTTTTTTCTCAAGTGAAACAGGTTCTTTGGCAGGTTTTTGTAGTGCTGCTTCGAATTCGTCCATTTCATCGAGTTGTTGCGGCTTTTTTGTTGGCATAACAGGCTCTGAATCGGCACGTTCGTGGAAGCGTTTTGCAGTAATACTCGCAAAATCAAGCTCCATTTTCAGCGACTGAATATCGTCTGCTAATACTTCGCGTAAATCCTCGTCTAACATGCGATTATATTCATCTAGAGCATGCTGCGTTTGACGTAGCGCGATTTGCACATCATGGTCTTTGATTTTTTCACGTGATAACGTGACGTATTTTTCAGCAAGCTCTCCAACAGAAGGTAAGTGTGCGTAGAAAAATGTTTCCGCTTGATAAAATTTCAGCGGATTTTTTTTGACGATATTGACAATACGCTTAGCGGTTTTGTTCATATCATACAATTGGCGGAAGCCTTTAATCGAACGGACTTTTGTAAATAAGCTAGCGAGCATAGCTGTTGTATCGGTTGCTTCTTGTAGTTGTTCATCGATTAATTTATATTCTGATTTTGTTAAATTGAATTGTTTGCGAATAGCACGTTTTTGAAAGAATTTTGTTGCTAGGGCTGTAACGCCAAAACCAACAATCCCAGCAAAAACACTAATGAAAAATGGTAGACCGAAGCCCATCCATGTAATGCCCGTAACAATTGGCCCGATTACGAAGGCGAGTGCGTAACGCAAAAAGTGGTGGCCTATATTGAGCATGTGAATCCTCCTCTTTCGTTGAAATACATTGTAATAACATATACGAATAGGATATAAGAAAGTTTCATTTTTTCAAAAAAAAAAGATTGGCGCACCTTTTATTACATCGTAAATCGCTTGGCTTCAATACCCGCAATTAACGTATTAATATGCGTCAGTACGTGGCTAGACGCCTGTTCTAATGCTTGTAAATGTTGCTCAGCACGCGAAATATGATGATTATTAAATTCGATAACCGCCTGGCGAGCGGATTCATGAACTTGTGCATGATAGGCATCAAGTGCGATATAGCTTGCTTCATCGCCGAAGCGCGCGATGGTTTTAGGGTCTCGGTACCATTTGCCAAGTCGACAATCCGCATGCGAAGATACCTCATCTGGATGAATAGTTTCAAGCCCGATAAACAGATTGTATACACGCCATTTCCATAAAATATGGTCTGCTTTTGATAATTGTAAAAGGGCATAGCTTGATAATGGAATGTTGTTGTCGGAAACAATATGTAGACGGAATGCATTGATGTCTTGATTCAGTTTGTAAACCCCTTTTGACGTCAGTTGACCAAGATGGCGAATGTCTTGTTGCAATTGATTGATTTCCATCATACGCTGTGACATGTCATCGACAGCCATCGACTGCTCTGCACAAATAGCGGCTGTCGTCCGCACATCCTCATTGATTGTTTCAATCGTATTAACAATATCGGTGAGTAGGGGCAGGGAACCTTTTGCCTCTGCAGTAGCGTTTGTAATAATGCAGGTCGTTTCAGCAATGGAATCGGCAACAGAGGTCGCATAGCGTTTAAGATGATCGACATTATCCGAAACACCAGTTAAGGCATTGACTGTATTTTCCGCGAGCTTACGAACTTCTTGTGCGACGACGGCAAAACCTTTGCCGTGTTCTCCGGCTCTTGCCGCTTCAATTGAGGCATTGAGTGCGAGTAAGTTGGTCTGGTCGGCAATATCATGTACAAGCGTTACGACATTTTCGATTTTATCAACACGCTGTTGCAACTGTTCGAATGACTGCACGATGGCGGTAAAGGTTTTTTCGGTATCGAAAATTTTCGTTAAGGCATCGCCAATAGTATCTTTTGAATGCTGTGCTTTTTGGCGTGAGCTTTCGGTTTTCTCGGCAATCGTTGAAGTCGTGAAGGCAACTTCTGTAATCGATGCACTGACCTGCTCTGTGCTAGCAGTTGAGGACTGTATTTCCGCTGCCTGTCGGTCTAAATGAAGCGCTAAATCTTTCATATAAACAATTTGTGAGGCGGTATCCATTAAATGCCCAACTTCGGTGATGGAATGTTCGAGCATGCGCTCTGTAATCGACTCAAATAGCATTTCCTGGTCGATGTTCATGGCAGCCTGAAACGAGCGCATCAAGTCGAATGCTTTGGCAGGTTTAAAGCCAAAGTTATACAATATATGTGTAGTAATATAAAAAGTAAATTGATTAAAGACCACAATTGTTCGTCCAGGCTCGTATTTATAGTGACGGAATTGATAAAAGAACTGTAAGACATTTTCTACATATAATTCATCGCGTGGTTGTAAGAAAAAATTTGTTAAATAGTGATGAATGGCCTCATCCGAAATGATATCCTTGTCATTTGGTGCGATTTCTGTTAAATATAAACGGAAGATTTCGTCCATGGATGGCTTTGTGTCACGTAATTGAGCGTATAAAACCTGTAAGTTTTCCTCATCATGGTGTGAAAAATGGTTGAAGGCGAGTGTTTGTTGAAAACGTTCAAGTGTTTGAATATCGGTGCCACGTTCAAGTAGCTGGTGTAATTCAAGTTTTGGTCGCAGTGCAGAAAACATAAAATTCCTCCAATAAATAATTTATAGATTTATTTTACCATAAAACACCCCTTTTATTGGTACTATAGTATTGTTTTTTGAAGAATGAAAGGAACGAGAAATATGTATAAAGTGATTTATATGAAAGCAGATTACGAGCCATGGTGGCAATTTGATGGCTGGGAAGAGCATATTGTCCGCGAGCGAGAATTTGCTAATAAATTTGAGGCGGAGCGCTTTTTAAAGCAGGCACTTGCAACGATGAGTGAACAATACCCGCATCAAGAGCATCGTAAGGAACGTTTTTGGGCATTTTGGACAGAAGAAGAAATTGCCTTTTGCGAATCATGTGATGATGACATCCAAACATATCATGGCATTATTTGGCAAAAATCATAACAATAATTTTTGATATTTTTAGGAAAATTTTGAATTTTATTTGACAACGTCTATCAGCGTGATATACTTATTTCAACAAATGAAATTCTGATTGACCGC
Organism: Candidatus Kurthia intestinigallinarum; assembly: GCF_003991225.1. GTDB lineage: Bacteria > Bacillota > Bacilli > Bacillales_A > Planococcaceae > Kurthia > Kurthia populi. Next base: position 8,090 of record NZ_JTFC01000031.1, on the reverse strand, counting down.
GAACTTCCATTCACATATTACAAAAAGTGATCGGCTTGTCTTCAACGGTACTTTATGTAATATGTGAATTTTTGTTTTGCGTAGATTTCATTTTTTGTTTGTTCATTTTATTTTTGGAGGTTTTTTCACATGAAACAAGGTACAGTTAAATGGTTTAACGCAGAAAAAGGTTTTGGCTTCATCGAAGTAGAAGGCGAAAACGACGTATTCGTACACTTCTCAGCAATCCAAGGCGAAGGATTCAAATCTTTAGACGAAGGTCAAAAAGTAGAATTTGAAGTAACTGATGGCGCTCGTGGCCCACAAGCTGAAAACGTTGTAAAACTTTAGTTCTTAACTATTTTAAGGGAGGAAGCTTCCGCTTTACTCCCTTATTTATTTATTATAAAGGGCAGCATCTATGCTACCTTTTATAATATGTAAATCAAGATTTGCGTATTAATTTTTTTATATTTTTGGAGGTTTTTTCACATGAAACAAGGTACAGTTAAATGGTTTAACGCAGAAAAAGGTTTTGGCTTCATCGAAGTAGAAGGCGAAAACGACGTATTCGTACACTTCTCAGCAATCCAAGGCGAAGGATTCAAATCTTTAGACGAAGGTCAAAAAGTAGAATTTGAAGTAACTGACGGCGCTCGTGGCCCACAAGCTGAAAACGTTGTAAAATTCTAATTTTATGTATAAGAGATGAAGCAATGGCTTCATCTCTTTTTTTGTAGAGAAAAATAGAGAATTAAGGTAAACTAATGATTGAAAGGAAAGGAGGCCGAGTGTGCTATGGTATCATTTCTATTGACCTCGCTTCGCTTATTTAAAGCGATTTTACATATGATGCGCCGCAAGTTATTTTGGTCTGTACTGACGACCTTAGGGTTTATTTTGCTATCGGGTACATTATTTTATCATCAAGTAGAGAACTGGCGTTTTCTCGATTCATTTTACTTTGCTTTTACGACATTAATGCCAACAGGTCTTAATACGGGACTCTCGCCATCTACAGGTTTTTCCAAAGTGTTTACGATGATTTATTTGGTAGTCGGAACAGGAGCGATGTTATCGATGCTTTTATTAATAGGCTCTGCTGTATTAACATTTGAAAAAAAAGAAATGAAGCAGGAGTCTAAAAAAAGTGATTGATCGCTCCGTAAAATGGGAACAGTTTAAGTAAGAGGTGATAACTATGCTTGAAACATTAAAATCAGATCCACGCCTACAAGCAATTGTTGTAACAGGTGTTGTATTAATCGGCATTGCGTGGCTATCCGATAAGATGGATATTGATTTAACGTAAGGGGTTGCGAAAGCAATTCCTTTTTTAATTGCGAAAAAACGTGTCTGAAATAGAAAATGATTGAATTTTCTAATTAATGGAAGTATACTCATTGTAAACATACCTACCGGTTAGTATGTAAAAGGAGGGCTTTTAATGGAGTTTATGTATTCAGAGAAAGTACAAGCATTACAGGCACGTGTAACACAGTTTATGGAGGAGTTTATTTATCCGAATGAAACACTGTATGAGGAACAGCTTGCCGCACAAAAAGACCGTTTTGGTGCAATTCCACCAATTAAATTAGAATTGATGCAACGTGCAAAAGAAGCTGGATTATGGAATTTATTTTTGCCGGATAGTACATACGGAGCCGGGTTAACAAATTTAGAATATGCACCACTTTGTGAAATTATGGGACGTTCTGCTTTAGCGCCTGAAGTGTTTAACTGCAATGCGCCAGATACCGGTAATATGGAGCTGCTTGAGCGTTATGGCACCGAGCAACAAAAAAAGCAGTGGCTTGAGCCGTTATTAGAAGGCACAATTCGTTCTTGTTTTTCAATGACAGAGCCAGATGTTGCGTCAAGTGATGCGACAAACGTCGAGGCGTCCATCGTACGAGATGGCGATGAATACGTTATAAATGGGCGCAAATGGTGGAGCTCTGGTGCTGGGGACCCGCGCTGTACGATTTCGATTGTTATGGGCAAAACCAACCCGGATGCACCGCGTCATGAGCAGCAGTCGATGATTTTAGTGCCGATGGATACACCAGGATTGAAAATAGAGCGTATGCTACCAGTATTTGGCTATGATGATGCACCGCATGGGCATGCGGAAATCACGTATACAAATGTACGTGTGCCCGTTAGCAATGTCATTTGGGAAGAAGGCAAGGGCTTTGCGATTGCGCAGGGACGACTTGGACCTGGGCGAATTCATCATTGTATGCGTCTTATTGGGGCAGCAGAACGAGCGCTTGAGGAAATGTGTAAGCGTGTTGAGGCGCGTGTGGCGTTTGGCAAGCCGCTAGCAGCACAGGGAATTGTGCAAACGTGGATTGCGGAATCACGTATGGAGATTGAGCAGGCACGTCTTTTAACATTAAAAGCGGCGTATATGATGGATACGGTCGGCAATAAAGCGGCTAAACAAGAAATAGCGATGATTAAGGCAGTAGCGCCACAAATGGCCTTGAATGTGATTGACCGAGCAATTCAAGCATTTGGTGCGAAAGGCGTTAGTGACGATACACCGCTTGCCTTTTTATGGGTGCAGGCACGTACACTGCGCTTTGCAGATGGTCCGGATGAAGTGCATAAGGCGCAAATTGCAAAATTAGAGCTACGAAAATATGCGACACAGAAAGCGAGTGTGAACTAAATGGAGATGTTTCGTTTAGATGGGCAAACAGCGATGATTACAGGTGGCGGCCGCGGACTTGGCGCACAAATTGCACAGGGCTATGCGGAAGCGGGCATTCAAAATCTTGTCTTATGCTCACGTAAGCAGGAGGCATGCGAGGAAATGGCGGCACAGTTGCGTAGCACATATGATGTCAATGTATTAGCACTTGCCTGCGACGTGACGGATGCTACGAGCGTGCGCGAGGCAGTCGAGCAAACAATTGAAGCGTTTGGTCAGCTCGATATTTTAGTGAATAATAGCGGTGTCTCATGGGGAGCCTCTTTTTTAGAGATGCCACTTGAAGCCTGGAATAAGGTTGTTGACACGAATATGACGGGAAGCTTTTTAATGAGCCAGGCAGCAGCAACGGTTATGCAAAAGCAAGCGCAAGGTGTCATTTTAAATATTGCATCGATTGCAGGTTTTGGCGGCACACCACCTTTTATGGAAACAGTCGGCTACAATGCGAGCAAGGCGGGCATTATTGCGATGACAAAGGATTTAGCAGTGAAGCTTGGGCGCTACAATATTCGTGTCAATGCACTTGCACCAGGGTTTTTCCCTACAAAAATGTCGACGGCGCTTATTGAGCACGGGCAATCGTATATTGAAGGGCATACACCACTTGGCCGTTTAGGCGGTGCGGAAGATTTAAAAGGTGCGGCTATTTTCTTAGCATCACCTGCAGCGAGCTATATTACCGGCGCAATATTGCCAGTTGATGGCGGTATGAGCACGTATTAGGGAGGGGTTTAGATGAAGGAACAACTTGTGGCAGAAAGTGTGCGCTTATTTGAACAACGTGGTTTTACGAATACATCCTTGCAAGACATCGTCGAAGCACTCGGTGTGACAAAGGGAACCTTCTATTATTACTTTCCAACAAAAGAAGCGCTTTTAATGACAATTCATGAAAGCTATATTGATTCGCTACTCGATAGGCAGCAGCGGGTTTTAGCGCAGACAAAAGATGTGCGTACACAATTACGCCATATTGTGCAGCTATTAATAGAAGATATTCAAACACATGGGCAACAAGGTCGCGTCTTTTTTCGCGAAATTCGGCATCTTGATGAGACGAACGGGGCACGTATTCGTGATAAGCGACGTCAGTTTCGCATCGTACTCGAGCAAGTCATTGCCAATGGTGTAGAGAATCACACATTTCGTTACACATTGCGCCCGGATATGACGGCGTTTGCGATTTTAGGTATGACCAATTATAGCTATCAATGGTATCAGCCAGATGGCGAGATGGCACCGCAAGATTTAGCTGATTATTATGTCACATTATTGTTAGATGGAATGGAGGAAAGGCCATGAAAGATACGATTGATGTACGCACAGGAGAAGAGCTCGACATAGTAAAATTAGAAGCATTTATTCAACAGCATAAGCCAGCGCTTGGGCGGTTACGAACATATGAACAATTCGGCGCCGGTGCATCGAATTTAACGTATGCACTCACATTTGAAGGGGGAGAGTATGTACTACGTCGTCCACCACTTGGCCCTGTTGCACCAAAAGCACATGATATGGCGCGTGAATATACGATTTTATCGATGCTACAGCCACATTTGAAACAAGTGCCGACACCGCTTCTTTATTGTGAGGATACAGCTGTCCTCGGTGCACCATTCTTTTTAATGGAAAGAAAGCGTGGCATCGTGCTCGATACAAAAATGGATGGCACGTATGACGAACTACTTGGTCAGCGCATTTCAGAATTAATGCTTGATTTGCTCGTATCACTGCATGCCATTGATTATAAGGAAACAGCGCTTTATGAGATGACGAAGGCAGAAGGGTTTTTAGAGCGCCAAGTGCATGGCTGGATTGCGCGCTATGATAAGGCAAAAACCGATGATATTAAAGCAGTGGAGGAATTAACGCTTTGGCTTAAAAATCATATACCCGATTCATCGGATGCGACGATTATTCATTATGACTTTAAATTGAATAATGTCATGTTCAATGACGATTTCTCAGACATTATAGGGTTGTTTGATTGGGAAATGACGACAGTTGGGGACCCGCTTGCGGACTTAGGTGTTATGATGAGCTACTGGGTTACCGAGCAGGATGAGGATACGCTAAAATATATGCTCGGCAAACCACCCGTTACCGTACTCCCAGGATTTTATACGCGCGAAGAAATGATTGCGCGCTATGCTGAAAAAAGTGGACGCGATGTATCGGCGATGCCTTACTATATAACCTTTGCCTATTTTAAATTAGCGGTCATTGGGCAACAAATTTACGCGCGCTATCGTCATGGGCAGACGCAAGATGCACGCTTTGAACAGTTTGGACAACTCGTGAAAAATCTTATGCAGCATGCCTTAGCACAGACGAAATAACAAGAAAAGAAGGAACCGCTTTGGTGCGGTTCCTTCTTTGTGTTGTGAGTGTTCGAGATTAACGTCCGAAATCAAAGCCTTCTGGATCTGGACCATAGTGGCCATCTTCATTTAATGCTTCAATTAATAAAATATCTTCGCCATCTAAATCAAAATCAAAAATAGCGATATTTTCTGCAATACGACTAGATGTCATTGATTTTGGAATGGTTACGATATCCGTTTGTGTTTGCCAGCGTAAAATAATTTGCGCAGTGGTCTTACCGTATTTTGATGCGATTGTTTTTAAAGTAGCGTGCTCTAAAATTTCAGCATTCATTAGTGGTGACCACGCTTCAATTTGGATACCTTTTTCAATACAAAAGGCATGGACTTGTTTTTGCGTTTGCAGTGGGTTTAATTCGATTTGATTCACCGCAGGCACAATCGTTGTCTCTTTTAGTAATTTTTCTAAATGATGTACATGGAAGTTGCTGACACCAATCGATTTTACGCGTTTATCTGCATAAATCTTTTCAAGTGCCTCCCACTGTGGAATAAAATCGTTTTTCGTTCCTGGCCAGTGTAATAAGTATAAATCTAAATAATCTAGTTCCATACGCGCGAGTGCATCATCATATGCTTGTAGTGTTTCTTCGTATGAAATGCCGTCATTCCATGCTTTTGATGTGATGAATAATTCTTCACGTGTGACAAGTCCTTCAGCGATGGCTTCGCGAATCCCTTGACCTACTGAAGCTTCATTTTCATAAATCGCTGCTGTATCGATTAAACGATAGCCTTCTTTAATTGCTGTTTTAACGGCGGCAGCTAAATCAGCGCCTTCTGGTACGCGGAATGTACCATATCCTACGCGCGGAATAAGTAATCCATTATTTAATTCAATTGTTTTTGACACACATACTCGCTCCCTTATAAAAAGATAAATTTGTACACTGAATCTATCATAACGTATTGTTTTTATTTTTGGAAAGAAAAGGTATCTGTTACACTGAGGAAAGGGGGGATTTAATGAAACGCGTAAAATTATACATTGCGATGAGCTTAGATGGCTATATTTCAACACCAGACGGCTCAATCGATTTTTTAAATAAGGTAGAAGGCGAAGGCGATAATGGCTATCTCGCCTTTTACTCAACCATCGGAACTGTTGTGATGGGGAGTCTTACATATGATTGGATTTTACGACATGCGCGCGTTTTCCCGTATGCGCAGCGTCGTTGCTATGTGATGACCTCGAAAGAGCGCATGAACAATGCCAATGTGACATTTACACAGCAATCACCAGCAGAACTTGTTACACAAATACAGCAGGATAGTGAGCGTGATATTTGGCTAGCAGGTGGGGCGAAGTTAGTAGAGAGCTTTTTACAAGCCGATTTAGTTGATGAAATGATTCTTACGATTGCTCCCGTTGTACTAGGTGAAGGCATCCCACTATTTTCAGAACGTGTGCCGATGAGTGACTGGAAATTGATTCAAACACAAAACTATAATCAATTTGTAGAACTTACGTATAAGAAAGAAGAGTAATTTTTATGCAAGAAAACCATAGAAATCTCAGTGTATTGTTACGATGCAGTGGGATTTTTTTTGTTTTTAAAGAAGAATGAATGAACGAAATAGCGAACTATTGTTTTAACTAGAAATCGCGCGATGACGGGCTTTGTAAGCTAAAAACAAATCAATTTTTTTTGCGAAAAGTATTGCAATTTGTTTGTGTACACTATATAATAATTTATGTTCTTAAGAAATAAGACGTAAAACATTTGAATATTTAAATAAGTCAAGCACATGCGGAAGTAGTTCAGTGGTAGAACATCACCTTGCCAAGGTGGGGGTCGCGAGTTCGAACCTCGTCTTCCGCTCCATATGTGCCGGGGTGGCGGAACTGGCAGACGCACAGGACTTAAAATCCTGCGGTAGGTGACTACCGTGCCGGTTCGATTCCGGCCCTCGGCACCATTTATTAGTAAAATAAATATTATATTTGCGCCCATAGCTCAATTGGATAGAGCGTCTGACTACGGATCAGAAGGTTGTGGATTCGACTTCTGCTGGGCGCACCATTGTTCTTTGAAAACTGGATAAAACGACATTGAAAGTAACAAACAAATTTCTTTTTAAAGATTTTTATTATAATTATTAAGTTTTAAATTTTTTAGGCTTAATAACTTATTGTTTGATTTCGCATTAGATGCAAGCTAATCAACGACATGAGGGCGGACAAAACGGAGTGTACTTCAGTACATGAGTATTTGGACAACTGATATGGAGGCAGAGTAGCGTAGCAGATAATGATGAAACAGGTTAAGTTATTAAGGGCGCATGGCGGATGCCTTGGCACTAGAAGCCGATGAAGGACGGCACTAACACCGATATGCTTCGGGGAGCTGTAAGTGAGCTTTGATCCGGAGATTTCCGAATGGGGGAACCCACTGTTTTTAATAGGACAGTATCTACACGTGAATTCATAGCGTGATGATGGCAGACTCAGGGAACTGAAACATCTAAGTACCTGAAGGAAGAGAAAGAAAATTCGATTCCCTTAGTAGCGGCGAGCGAAACGGGAAGAGCCCAAACCAAGAAGCTTGCTTCTTGGGGTTGTAGGACACTCTATACGGAGTTACAAAGGAATGAGTTAAGCGAAGCGGCATGGAAAGGCCCACCAAAGAAGGTAACAGTCCTGTAGTTGAAAGTTCATTCCCTCCAGAGTGGATCCTGAGTACGGCGGAACACGTGAAATTCCGTCGGAATCTGGGAGGACCATCTCCCAAGGCTAAATACTCTCTAGTGACCGATAGTGAACCAGTACCGTGAGGGAAAGGTGAAAAGCACCCCGGAAGGGGAGTGAAAGAGATCCTGAAACCATGTGCCTACAAGTAGTTAGAGCCCGTTAATGGGTGATAGCGTGCCTTTTGTAGAATGAACCGGCGAGTTACGATCCCATGCAAGGTTAAGCTGATAAGGCGGAGCCGTAGCGAAAGCGAGTCTGAATAGGGCGAATGAGTATGTGGTTGTAGACCCGAAACCAGGTGATCTACCCATGT
>NZ_JTFC01000030.1 GCF_003991225.1 Candidatus Kurthia intestinigallinarum | reverse complement strand
GAAACCGCTAAAGCCAATGGCATTGATTTCTATCAATACTTGGTGAAATTAATGACAGATTTACCGAACCTGCCTTTTCAGCAGCAACCAGAAATTTTAGAACGTTATCTACCATGGTCTGAAGATATTCAGGCCATTTGTAGAAAGTAAATAGCCGACTAGTCAAAAATCATTCGACTAATCGGCTATTTGTTGTGCGTACCGTTAAGGTGCGCATTTTTTTATATTTCGGGCTTACGTTTTATTGACCGTTGTTTAGCTCGAAAGCCGGAACAGTTAACAGAAGAAGAACGCCAATTTGTGCAGGTATGGCTTCAAGCAGATGTTCATACAAAACACATTTATCAAGCGTTAAACCACATGCGCTATGTATTAAAAGCAGCGACTATGACACAAGCGAAAAAGCGATTGAAAGATTGGCTAAAACGCTATGAATTTCACACATGTGGTGTCGTTGCGAAAATTGAGAAGACCATCATCGCACGAGAAGAAGCCATGATTCATACCATCTACTCTTCTTTCTCGAATGGCATCATGGAAGGGACAAATAATAAAATTAAGCTCATAAAAAGACGTGGATTTGGTTATCGAAACGATGCCCACCTGTTCCTCCGATTACGATTGGAAATGGGCATTGAGTTTGTCATCCCCGACTTATGGTGATGAGCCAAAAAATTCCAATAAAAAGATTACAAATAGGTTAATAAGGTGTATAATATATGGGTATATTTATATATTTAAAATTAGGAGGATTATCATGGAATTTGTTAAACCAACTTTAAGACCATTACCTGTTATTTTATTATTAGATACAAGCGGTTCAATGTACGGAGAGAGTATAGACACATTAAATGTTGCTGTTAAACGCATGATTGAGAGCTTTAAGAAAGAAGAATCTACACAAGCTGAAATATATACATCTGTCATTACTTTTGGTGGTCGTGCAAATGTTTATTTACCTTTTACCAAAGCACAAGATATAGAATGGGTAAATTTAGAAGCTAACGGTGGTACACCATTCGGTGGAGCATTAAGACTCTGCAAAGAATTAATTATGAATTTAAATAGCGTAGAATTAGGTGGTAAGCCTTATAAACCAACAATTGTGCTTGTTTCTGATGGAAATCCAACAGATGAATATACAGTGATGTTAGATGACTTTATTAATACGAAACGTACAGGTACTTGTGACCGTTGGGCTTTAGGTATTGGTGATCATGCGGATTATGCAATGCTTGAAAAATTCCTTTCTGGTCAAGAAAAACGTGTAATGGAAGCTTCGGATGCAGCTGGTATTTCTAAATTCTTCCAAATCGTAACGAATAGTACAAAAGTTCGTACAACAAGTACAAATCCAAATGCGGTTCCAGAAGTATCAGCAGATAATTTAGGAGACTTTTTACATGGAGATATTATTATGACGAAAGAAAAGCCGCAAGTTAAACCAGTAACAGTTAGCAATGCAGTTCCTCAGCATGAAGAGCAGGATGAAAATGATGAATCTCCATTCACATTCTAGTAATGCACAATATGCTTGGGCTTCTGTAATTGGGCCGAGTCATATTTTAAATGAGTTGCCAAATCAAGATGCATGCGCTGTGCTTTCTTTAAAAGAAGGCATGGCTTTTGTTGTATCTGATGGGGTAGGTTCTAAAAAACATTCAGATATTGGTTCTAAAGAAGTTATTAAGGCTGTAAAGCGAGCTATTAAAACTTGGTATCAGTTTCCACATGCATCTGCTAACCACTTGTTAAGCCTCATTCACACTTATTGGGAGATGGGAATTCTTCCATATGATCGTGACGACTGTTCAGCAACTTGTTTATTCGCGGTTATTTTAAATGACAACCGCTGTATTATCGGCCAGGTTGGTGATGGCGTTATTCTTTTCAAATTAGGAAAAGACCATTATGTTCTTCATGAAAAAGAAGACGACTATGTAAATGTTACACTACCGCTTCACTTAGCTAGAAGAAAAGATTGGAAAATTGAGGATTTCTTCATTGATGACTCTTTTGAAATATTATTAGCGACAGACGGTGTAAGTGAAGATTTAATAAAGGAAAAGCGCTTTCATTTTATGACGGATTTAGTTGAAAAGATAAGTGATGTAAAAGGTCAGAAAAAGAAAAATTCAAAAATTAAAAATATGTTAAAGAAATGGGGAAATCCCTATAATTCAGATGATAAGTCTTTAATTATTTATAGTAGAAGGGTGATGAATGGAAAATATGAATACTGAAGAAAAGGACCCGTTGATCGGCAGTTTGTTTGAAGACCAAAATAGTCATGTACATGAAATTACAAAGCGACTTAGTGCTGGGGGGCAAGGGGTTGTATACCGCACAAAAGATCCTAATGTATTAATTAAGTTGAAAATAAATGTAGACCCTTCTACAAATGAAGAAATAATTGTAGAAGGCAAAAAAGAATACGATACTTATGTGAAAAGTATTTTATCTGCAAAAATAATAGATGTACCAAAAAGCGTTAACATTACAAAGCCGGTCGCGTTCTTAAAATCACCCCAGTGTGGTTATGTTATGCGGATGTTAGATAATATGGTGCCTATTCAAAAATTAATGTTTACAACAAATATTTCTGAGCCACTAGAACACTATAAACAAACGGGTGGTTTAAAGCGACGTATTGAAATTTTGGCGAAATTCGCTAAAATGTTCAGTTTATTACATAGCCGTTCTCTTGTATATGCGGATATTTCAGAGGGGAATTTATTCATTTCTGAAAGTGCTGATGCGACAGCGACTTGGTTGATTGATGCGGATAATTTGGAATATCGAGTTCATTTTACTACATGTACGGGAACACCAGGTTATCAAGCTCCAGAAGTTGCTAATGGTATAAAGAATAGCACATACAGCGATGTATATTCTTTCGCAATTGTAGCTTATAAAGTATTAACTTATAAACCGAGCCCATTTTTAGGTGCACTGCAAGATACGAAAAATACAGAAACAACTGATGACGGCTGGGAAGATGATGGTTGGGATGATACTGAAGAAACTACAGATCCTACTATTTTAGCAGAGCAAGGAAAATTACCTTGGGTAGACGACCCGTTAGATGACTCGAACCGTTTAAAGACAGGTTTTCCAATCAACATTGTATCCTCTCCATTAATGTTTGATCTATTTAATCGTACTTTCTCAAAAGAAGGACGTGAAAATCCAGCTAGTCGCCCAACGATGGAAGAATGGTATAACGTATTAAATAATGCGACAAAAGCATTAACAACATGTAATTGTGGACATACATATTTCTTTAAAGAAAAATCTTGTCCTTTCTGTAATGGGACATCTTCTCCTAAATACATTTGTAAAGTGAAAAATATATTTAACTTACAAAAAATGTTATCTGATGATGAAGAAGTAGGCGAATTTGTAGCTAAATTAACACCAGAACAATCTGTTTCAGAAGTAGTGATGGGCTTTAAAGTATTCGATATGAAACCGAATAAACAATTTATAACGAAGGAAGAATTATTTGAAACATTTTTAACGGAAGAAAATGAAAATTTGATCGAAGTGGAAATTAATCAGTCAATTATTTTACGTAACATTAGTATGTCTGCATTTTTAATCGATGCAAATGCTAAACGACAAATTATACAGCCATATACATCATTAGAAATTCCACTTGTTGATTATTTCAAGATTATTTCTTATCTGAGTGAGATTAAAAGTAGAAAACTAGAATTTAAAAGGAGAGTATAATGAATGAAGATTTCGGATTTAAAGGGATTTTCTAAATCAAAAATTATCTCAGTAAGCCACGATAGTTTACATAAATTTGCTGTAAATCAACGCATTTATTTGAAATATGATCGACATTCATTAACGATTTTTGATAGTAAAGGGAATTTTTCTGAGATTACTATAGCAGATGTGGGTGATTTTGAATATGTGAAAAATATTTTAATGAAAGGTATGACATATATCGCGTCTATTTTAAATCTAGATGCTCAGAAAAAAGAATTGCATATCTTTTTAAAACAGTATGATCAACTAAGAGCAATGGATTTTAATGTAGCGTTTCAAGATACTTTTTTTAGCAATGAACGAGAAAACATAACGAAGCAAAAAGAAATATTAGATGAATATAGAAAGCAGTTTTTAATAACTGATAAAGAGAAAAAAAATGCTGTAATTGCTGTTCATCAACATGAAAATTCTGATGATTTACGCCAATTTTATTTTGTAGGAAAAGATAGTTATTTTCCGGTAAAGGTACAAACACTTGAAAATGGTGATGAAATATTTGTAGCAGAAAAACGTCGTCGAATAAAAATAGAGGATTACCATATATTCCTATTAGAAGGTCACATCGATTTTGTGCTAGATAGCGAAGCAGCATTATTAGATCGACAAGCAAAAATGTTTTTTGAAGAAATAAAAAATGATGCTAAAGCTTATATTAATATTTGGCATGAATATGGAAACTTAGAGTTTAATAAAATGATTGATGATGTCGTGCAAACAGGGTTTCTACAATTTTCAAACTGTGAATATGTTGGGCGTCATAAGTATAAATTGACGTTTGAAAAAGATCAGAATTTTAAGGGATTTGTTCAAAAGGTTACAAAAAACGATAAGAAATTTTCTGTTTCTTTATTTTCTCCTAGAGAAGTCTTTGCAGAAGATGATACGGCTAATAATTTCGAGCGAGTGTATAACGAGTATAGTAAAAAAGCAAAACTTATCCATTGTGATTTAACTGGGCCGATTGATCCGAAATCTAACGCTATATATATTACAACAGATAAAGATATGAGTAATTATAGTTCAGATGGCTATATATTCAAATCCATTGCAGGTTATATGTCAATGAATAAGAGACGGAAAGAAGCATATAATCGCATTTTTCAAGCGCAAAATGGGATTAAAAATTTAGCAGCTTTAATTGACGGTAAAGCGTCTCCAACAAGAGTTCATCATAGAGATTATATTCAACCTGTATCAGAACTAGTGACGCAAAAAGCCTTCCCTAAAAATCCACCTACGGATAAACAAAGAGAAGCTATTGAAATTGCTTTAAATACCCCCGATATTGCTTTAATTCAAGGCCCACCGGGAACAGGTAAAACTACAGTTATTGTCGGTATTTTAGAAAGATTGAACGAAATCGCAGAAGGTGAAGAGCGCCGCGAAGCTAAAAACCTTGTGACGGCTTTTCAACACGATGCTGTACAAAACGTCGCGGAACGAATTCAAATTTTAGATGTACCAACAATTAAATACGGTTCTAAAAGCTCTGAAAGTGTTAATGATAAAAGACTTTTAAAAATCAATGTAGAAAACTGGATTAATGAAAAAGTGAAACAACTTTATGAAGTATATCCAAATTACAAAGAAAATAAAAAGATTAAAATATTTGATCGCATTTATCAAAACTATTTACTATCTGCCAATACGGTAGATGCTACATTGCGTTTGTTAAAAGAATTACTAGAGGAGATTCCTTTATCGTATGAATTAGAAACACGAGTTGACATATTAATTCGTCAAATTGATCGCAGTCAGCAGGTGACACTGAATCCAAGTGAAGAACGTTTAATCCGCATGATTAATATGTTACCTGATCATGAAGTGAAATTTGAAGATGACGGTGCAACGACCGTCAATATGGTTATTATTTTGCTTGAAAGAGAGCGAGATACTTTCTTTGAGCCATATATTCAATTTTTAAGAACATTTCTTACACAAGAAAAAAAATCTTACAAGCAGATGAAAGAAGCTAAAAATCACCTTCTTTTCAACTTAAAGCCTACAGAAAATATCTTTAATACACCGAAACAACATAAAGATATTTTAGAATTATTCCAAGATATAAGTGAATACATTACGACATCATTACTAGATGAGCTCAATGAAGAAGAACGTATTTTATTAGACTATATTGAAGAATATGAATTAAATCCTATTGTCGTTCAGAATACAATTTTAGATTATATGTCAGTCATTGGAGCAACGAATCAGCAATCTGTTTCTAATAGCATTAAAGGAGAGATTTTCTCTTCAGATAGAGAAGTGCAAATTGAGTATGATAATGTACTAATTGATGAAGCGGCTCGTAGTAACCCATTAGATTTATTTATTCCGATGTCACGCGCAAACCAACGTATTATTTTAGTAGGGGACCATCGCCAATTACCGCACATCGTCGATGAAAAGCTTATTGATGTGATTGATGCGGACAAGTCTAATGAGGATGAAGAAAGTTTAGATAGCATTAAAGAAAAATTAAAAATCAGTCTCTTTGAAACATTATTTAAAAAGCTAAAAGAGCAAGAGGAAAAAGACGGCATTAAACGTACGGTTACATTAGACCGTCAGTATCGTACGCATCCACTACTAGGAGATTTTGTGAGTCGCAATTTTTATGAAGTGCACCATGAGGCAAAAATTGAAAGTGGATTAAATGCGGAACTTTTCCAACATCGGCTTCCTGGGCTTGAAAATAAAGCGGCAGCATGGTTAGACGTGCCAGCGAATTTGGGATCAGAAGTTTCTAATCAAAGTAAAAGTAGATCTATCGAAGCTCGTGAAATCGTCGCACATTTAAAAGAGCGTATTTTATGCGAAGAAGCAAAAGGCTTGAATTTCGGTATTATTACATTCTATGCGGATCAAGTAAAAGAAATTCAGAAAGAACTTGTAAAAGCAGGTATGGCACGACTCGTTGGAAAATCATATGAACTATTGCCCGAGTATGCTGAAGAGTTTTATAATGGACGATCAATTGAAAAACTTCGTGTCGGTACAGTTGATGCGTTCCAAGGTATGGAGTTTGACTTTGTGTATTTATCAATGGTGCGCAGTAATCAGCTACCAAGTAAGACAGAAAAACAGCGTCAGCGAAAATACGGTTTCTTAATGATGGAAAATCGTCTTTGTGTAAGTATGAGTCGTCAGAAGAAGCTTTTAATTGTAGCTGGAGACCGTTCGATGCTTGAAGATTCAAACGCATATTTAGCAATACCACAACTTATCAATTTTTATAAAGATTGTGTAAAGGATGAAACATATGGTACAACAATTCAATAGTCAAACACCTGTAGTACGCTTACCGATACATTTGGAAGATCATTTAGTTCAAAATAATAAAAAGTCTTGGTTGCTATTGCCGACAAAAATGTACAAGATTTTATTGCCAACACAGCAGCAAAGAACGTTAAATTTATTTCAAGATACAGTTTTAAAACTT
This sequence comes from Candidatus Kurthia intestinigallinarum, assembly GCF_003991225.1. Lineage (GTDB taxonomy): Bacteria > Bacillota > Bacilli > Bacillales_A > Planococcaceae > Kurthia > Kurthia populi. The sequence continues at coordinate 12,350 of NZ_JTFC01000030.1, read as the reverse complement.
TTACGTTCTGGATATAAAAGCCCTGAAAAATTAGCTGAAATGCTCCATCTAGGTATTGATTTAGTGAAATATGTATTAGGAGAACTAATCGAAAAAAACTTAATTGATGCGAAATACGTTGTTACAAAGAGCGGTATAGAGTACTTTTCTTCACAGTCTACAAAACGAGAATTTAAAATCGGTTACATTTTTTATGATCTATTAACGAACCAATTTTGGAATCAAGTTTTATTAGAAGAAGATTTAAGTTATGTCGATGCTGATTTAGATAAAAAACCTGCTTCAATTGAACTTGGAACGATTGATAAACCAAAGACGCAACGAGTATTATTAATGCAGGCCAAAAGTGTAAATGAACGAACAGTGACACCAGAAGATATCTACAGAACAGTGAATGCCTCAATTGAGCGAATAGAGAATGTACAAGGCTTAAAAAATCGTTATAGAAAAATTAGTCTAGATAGAACGATGAAAAGTTTGGAGGATATTAAGTTGATTTCGTCAGGTGATGAAGTGTACCTACCTACTTTTATGTATCTCCCAGTCAACTTAAAACAAAACTCTCAGTGGCAAGTGCTACATCCATTTGGTGCAACAAATTCAACTGAATTATTAGATGCATTACAACGAATTCGCCATCAGTATGATTCACTTAATAATAAAATTGATGAGCTATTAAAAACAGCTCTAGATACTGTTAAACCGTCAATTGAAGAGCAGGATAAAGAAATCTACAAATATGTGCTATCTGTATTCGGCGATAAAATCGAAAAGAAACATGATGTTTTACAAAGTACTATTCATCTCGTTCGATCTTTTAAAAAGGTAAAGCAGTTATTGCATGAGAAAAATCGCGGCGCTATTTTTGAAGATTTACAAACAGAATTCAGTGCATTCGCGGTACATACGATCGAGCTATTTGAAATGGCATTTTATACAATTCAAAAAAGTTTTAAAAATCAAGAGAAGCGTATTAACGAAGAAAATAAAGAAGTAAATATTAAACATTATACAAAAAAAGATGCTCGTCAAAATTTAAAAACATTGCATACATTAGCAATTAAAAATGATTTTGAAGTAAATGCATCTCCTGATGTATACGCGCAATTACTTAAAATGCGTGCTGGTGAAATCACACATGGTTATGGTAACCGTAACTTGAAAGGTCTCCTGGCTATTAGCTTAATTCAAGGTAGTGAAAAAACAAATTATCCATTACGTTATTTAGCAAAGAAGTTCCCTACATTTTTAGATTTTTTACAAGATTTATTAATTTTACGTAATTTATCTGCACATTTAACGGAAGATACGTTTGAAACAAATGTGGCAGATGATATTTTCTCAAAAACAATGTATGCCATATCTGTTCTATTTAATACGTTATTTAATAGAGATTTGGTGGAAGAATATGGTGATTTTGATGAAGCGAGCTTAATGACAGATCGAAAACTTAGATTACTAAGTAAGCAACATATTCATCATTTATTCGACGCTTCTTTAGAAGAGCAGCCAGTAATTGAAAAATTATTAAGAGACATGCATTATTTTAAAGATAATCATCCATATCATTTTGCAATGAAAGCTGTCTCTGTCATTGAACAGATATTGAATCAATTATTACAAGACTTTTCATATAATGATATACCAGAAATGCCAGGAAACGCTTTAGAAGTGTTAGAAGCGATTGAACCTTACATGATATCTCAAGGTTTTACATGGAATGTAAGTGAATTACCAGAAACATTTATAAACTTTAATTTTAAAAAAATCACATTAGAGTTATTAAGTCTTAAAAAATCTGTGCCAAATGCAAAATTATACGCTTTATTTTTACTTATGCCACTGCAACCACAAGAAAAATGGCATACTATAGCATCAAAATTACCGACAATGTTTGAAGAAATGATTATGCTGATTGATTTACGTAAACATGGTCATGTCATAATCGAACAGCAGGAAATGGAAAAAATTGAAGCGTTTATTATACAGCTAGTGAAAGTAACTTTACCGCATTTACAAAATTAAAAATATGATGGAGGAATATGGTCATGACAAATTACGATGAAACAGCCAATGAGCAACTTCAACCAACTGAAGTTGAAGAAACTGTTGAAAACTCGTTAGTAGATCGAGAATTAAAAATTCAAAAGGAATTACAAGAGTTAACTTTACGCTCAGAACAAATGAAATCTAAGGAAGAACAACTAGAGCTTGAGCGTCAATTATTGTTACAAGAAAAACAAGTTTTACAAGAAAAAATGTTAGAAAATCAACAACTATCATCAGAGCTAGCCAGCCGCCAATTAGAACTTGAAGAAAAAGAGGCAGAAGAAAGAGTTCAATTCATTAATATAAAATTAGCAGAAGCGGATCGTTTAAAAGTAGAGCTTGAGAAATCTTTAGATGCGAAACGTGAAGAAATTGAAAATAAAAAAGAAAAGCTTGTTAAAGAATTTGATAAAAAACGTGAAGAACTTGAAAAGTCATACATCACGATCGAAAAAGACTTTACATTAAGAAAACAAGCATTAGAAAAAGACATCTCTTCATATCGTAAAACACGCTTAAAAGAATTAGAACAAGAATATAATACAGAATATAAACTTGTACAACAACGATTAGAACAATTTCGTAAAGATATTGAAGAAATTATTCTTGAAAAAGAACAATTAATCGATCAATCTTTAAAAGCATTAAAAGCAGATCGCTTAATGTTTGAAAAAGAACGCCAAGCTTTACAAAAAACTGAAGAAGACATTAGACAAAAAGAAATTGATTTAACAAGTAGAGAAAATGCGTTACGTATGGAACAGCAATTGTTAAAATCAGACCAAGAAGTATTAGAAGAGCGCGTAGCACGTGAAATTCAATCGCGTTTGGAAGAGAAAGATTTAGAAGTTGAACAAGTTAAAGTCAACAATAGTCGATTATTAACACGTATCAATATGATGCAGCAAGAAATTGCTGAGCATAATGAAAATCGTATTCGTTTAGGAAATCGTACTTTAGAGGATTTACTACGAGAGATTGAAGAATCACAGAAAGAAATCGTAGACTTACGTCAAGAATTGAATGTAAGACCCGATCAGCAAGTAGTAACTCTATTAGAAGAAAAATCTCGTCGCTATGATGATTTACATACGCAATATTTAGAGGCTTCTCGCAAGTTACATGAATTAGAAATGGCTAAACATGGTTATGAAACATCAGTGGCCCAATTGCAAATTCAACGTCAAAATTATGAGATGGAAGTAAAACGTCGCGAAGTTATTGAGTTACAAATTCAAAAATACGAAGAAGAAGTGAATCGTTTAAAAGCGATCCATGAGCAACCAGAAGAGGTAAAAGCACGTCGAGGCGTTATTGAAGAACCATACTTTGAAATGAAGAAAATGCTTAAAACTAGCCAATCAGTTAGTGAAATGCAATGGTTAAAATTTATTATCCATCAATGCGAAAAATCAGGTATGAAATTTAATAAACGTTTATTGATTGCTTTCCATACAGCTTTAAAAACAGCTGAATATTCACCGTTAACTGTATTAGCGGGTGTATCTGGTACAGGTAAATCAGAATTACCACGTCTTTATACGCGTTTTGGTGGTTTATATTATTTGCCGCTGCCAGTACAGCCTGACTGGGATAGTCCACAATCGTTATTTGGTTATTTTAACTCGGTTGATAATCGTTTCAATGCTACTCCATTAATTCGTTCAATGGTTCAATTCCAACAACAAACAAATGAACGCACAGAAGCTACTTCTTTAAAAGATGGTGTTTTATTAGTCCTTCTAGATGAAATGAACTTGGCTCACGTAGAGTTATACTTTAGTGAATTGTTAAGTAAATTAGAACTTCGTCGTGCAAATCCAGATCCAGTCTTCATTGATATAGACTTAGGTGCAGGTATGGATAAGTTAAAAGTAGAACTTAGTCGCAATGTTTTATGGGTAGGTACAATGAATGAAGATGAAACGACAAAATCACTATCAGATAAAGTAATCGACCGTGGTAACTTAATTAGTTTCCCACGACCAACGACGTTTGAAGATCGTAAAAATGCAAGTTTAGAAAAAGCGAGTCCAAAAATTCCGTTAGAAATGTGGAATGGTTGGTTAGCTCAACAAGTTATTTTCGAAGACGAACTTGCAAAATATAAAACGGCTCTTGAAGAAATTAATGGTTACTTAGAAGTAGTAGGACGTGCGCTAGGACACCGCGTATGGCAATCTGTTCAAAACTATATTGGACATCATCCATTAGTAATTGTAGCTAATGAAAATGAAGATGAGGATGCATTAAATAAAGCAATTCAAAGTGCATTTGAAGAGGCAATTGTTCATAAAGTGATGCCAAAACTTCGCGGTATTGAAGTTGAAGGTACAGCTTATACAGAATGTTTAAGTCCAATTGAAGAAAAATTACAAGAAGTGGCACCAGGACTTGTTGAAGACTTCAATTTGGCTATTTCAAATGCATATGGTGTCTTTATTTGGAGAAGTGCAAAATATTTAGAGAATGAAATCATCATAGAAACTCAAGCGAAAAGTGAAGATTCAACAGAAAGTAATGAATAATTAGAAAAGTAGGGTGTAAAAATGAAACCTAATTTTCCGGACTTAGTAAACTTTGAATATTATGCATCAAATGAAGAACCTTCTTTGGAAGGTTCTTCCATTATATCTTTGCAAACTATTGAACATATATTCAATACAATTTCAAAACGAGATCCGTTAAACAACAGCTTAAAATCACAGCAATTTTCTCATATGGCAAAAACGCTTCATAACATCGAAAGTCAGACTGCAAATAGACCCGTACCATTAGATCGTGTTCATCAGCTTTATTTATTTGCCCAAAAAGCTATGCATCAGTTAGCTAGTAATCCGAGTCGAAAATTAATTAAGGAAACAGCCTATGTTACACCAAATCAATTAAAGACTCCGCGTACAAAAACGATGAACTGGATTGCGAAACAGCCAGGTCGTAATATTCGTGAAAAAATTGCTGGGAAACGTATACTGGCAGAAAAGACAGCTTTCGTAGTAGATACAAAAGAAAATAAAGTATTTTTCCGCGTTATGAAACAAATTGCAAAAGAGTTTCAAAGCCGTTTAACATTCGGTATCGAGTCAGGAAATTACGACAATCAATCTATTGACGAATTACGTGTAAAAGAAATGAAACAATTTTTATCTACTTATAAAAAAGTAAAATATAGTGAACTAGGTGATTTAGATATTTCTAAACCTGTTATTGAACCTAATAACCGATTAATAAGTGATAAAAATTATGCGCCTATTTGGAGATTGTATAATGAATTAAACAATCGAAAATTTAATATTCAAAAAAATGGTGAACTAATGTATCAACATTTTGAAGATATGGCTTATGTGTATGTGGCATTATTGTTGAATGAATATAAGTCGGTGCGACCAATCGATTTTCCAATTCAGGTAAAAGAAGACGGAGCCTATTTAAAAACGCATAGTTATGAAAAGAATGAGCATGTGCAGTTTAATTATTTTTATGAAAGTAAAACAGAGACAGATGAATTAGTACGTATTAAAGCTTTGCAAATCGGCAAGCAACGTGTTATCTGTGAGCGAAGTAATGGAGAAGAATTTAGCATTGATGCCTCACAGTTTCCTTCAAAATCGCATTTTGCAAAATTACGCCATGAAAAATGGATTTCATTAAAAACGATGGAACCTGCAAGTGAGGCGACTGAAGAAACCTTTTTTGCCCAAGTGAAATTGACAGATAGCCCGAAAAAAATTAGCATTTCTCAATTAAAACGTAACGGTGTAACTTATGAAGTTGTTACTACAAAGTACTTTACTTTTGCAATTGACGAAACAGACGAAGAATTGCAAGCACATCGTGGCCTACCGATTTTATTAACGATAAATTTCGATGGTATGCAAAAAGAATTGCACACGTATGCGGATATGAAGGGATTAAATGAAATTGCGCAAAAATTGTTAGAAGAAGTTTCGGCTATTGCACCATTAGATGACGTAAAAAAAGACAATGAAATAGACATGGAAGCATCAGTCAATAAAATTGCGATGGACTTTACACGCAATCAAACAAGTTTATATGTAAATGATGAGCTTATCAATTTAGAAAATAACTATTTAATTCGCTATGATCATGCGACTGAAAATGAACATCAATTGATTTTACCAAACCGTGATTATTTATATGAATTTGATAAGCAGCAAGTAAATTTCTTTGATAGTTTAGATGTGGAAAATGATGATTACAAATGGAATATCAATTATTTCACGTTATTAATACAAAAGTTACACGCTTCACAGCAAATTAATCCGATTACACCTTTACTTTATTTAATACCAGATAATATTGATGAATTTGCGCAAGTAGATATTAAAAAAGCACTAAATATATGTTATAAGAAAAACTTCCCAATTTGGCGTAGTGTAGCTGGCGCTTTAAGAGGTCAGCATGAGCTACCAAAAGAAACGTTAAGTCGTATTATCGTGATTGATACACAAGGTCCTCAAATGAGTGTGACACAATTAAAACTTGTTGAAAAAAACAATCAACAAATTTTTATGCATTACCCATCTTATTCAGTTGATAATGTACTAGCTAAAATGTTGACGATGAAACACTTTTGTGAACAATATGTGAAATTGTACACGTTAAAATACAAGTTATCATTATCAGAACAATGTAAAAAAAATATGGTCACTTCAGGAATGGTAGAACGTTGTATTCACCAAAAAGAAGAAGAGTTGATTTTACAGTTTGAACTAAACGAGCCATTTTATCTCGTTTTCGATCAAGAAATTTATACAGAAGTGATGAATCAATGGCTAAATAATTATGAGCAATTTTTAATTAACTTAAAGTCTATTTTTAAAGAAGGTAGTAAAGCGACAGCGCTTTTCCATTTAATTGATTTCGAAGTGGATGAAGTATTGCTTTCACAAATTCATGAGAAAATTCTCAATGACCTTCCAACCTACTCATATACGACAGCACAATTACTAGAAACAATTTCAAATGAGAGCGTACTAGAAAAGTTGTTAAATAGTACACCAATTTGGTATGAATATTTACCAGATTTAAGTTTAGATGTTATTAAAGGCGGTACGTATGATTCACTTCAATTAATTAAAGATGAGTATGTAGGAAATACTATGGGAACAGAAAAAATTTTTGAGATTCAAGAAACATTAGTTTTACCGGCTCTTCAAACCTCGTACTTATTCCCGTTAAAACGAGGTGGTAGTTTAGGTGGCAAAATTAATGCGGTGATCAAGCATCCTGCATTCCCACTTAATAAAGATATCGAAGTAAATTTGGCAATCGAATATAAATATGGTTATGAAAATAGTTATCACTTAGTATTGCATCCTGTAGAGCAACAAGCATCTATTAAAGAATTAGAAGTTCAATGGGTGAAAGAAGAAAAGGCTTCAAAAGATGTTAAAGTTTCAGGTTACTTAAAAGTACCAGCAGGAAATTTAACATCTGAGGAAATATTAAGTGGCAAGAAATATTTATTTGATACATTAAATAAAGCACTAGAAATAAAAAGAGTATTTAAAAATAATGACATTGTCAGAAGGGGTGCATTAAATAGTTTAAGTAGGCAGCTCTTCCAATCTGTTTATACGCTTCGTAAATTGTTACGCCAAGATAATCAAGAAGTAAATCAATATTTACAAGCTATTACTAAGAGTGAAGGATATCAATATTTATTAAATATTGAAGAAGAAATTCCGAGCAATATTGTCAAAGGGAAATGTGAAGATGTATTTAGGAAATTGTTTGATCATGCCATAAACTTTGTGTGTAGTTTTGGTGAATATGTACCGAGAACTTATATAGATCACGTTATTCAAAAAGCTAAAAATGAAGCGAAATATCAAAATCATTTATATGCATTAATGTATCGTAATTCTAGTTATCCTTTAGCTGTAAAAGCTTTAGAAAAATATGTTTATAAAAATCCAAGAAAGGCGATTCGTTCTTTACGTGATTCGGTATGGCGCGATGAAGAAATTTTACAAAATTTATACGCTCATAACTATAAAATTTTAGAGCATATGTATGGTGAGATTAAACGAGAGCTTAAAGTATCTATCCATAAAAGAGAGATTAGTAACATTCGATATACACGTGACTGTTTAGAAATGTTGTTGGCAATGTTAGCAATCCGTACTAAGCCGCATTTTGAATTTTTGCAGGCGGGATTACCAAAAGCGTTAAAATTAGCTAAAAATATTCGTGATATGGAAAGTATTTTATATGAGAAAGAGGAGCGTACAACACCGACTTTATTGCAACTTGACTTAGAAAAGCCAGCGGGATTGTGGAAGTTGAGTGATATTGGTTACGTATTAAATGCTTATTTAACAGGGGAAGTAAAAGAAAACTTAATTAGTGTTCGCGGTATTAATAATGAAGAAAATTAAAAGCGAGGGTTTGTATGGTATCTAAAAAACGTGAAAGTATTGTAAAAATGTTAACAAATGTACCATTAAAGGAATCGCAGGGGAAATACTTATATAGTCACAAAAAAATCGACTTGAAAAAGTATACCTTCTTTAAACTTACAAGCATTATGTTTGATGAAAAATTCCCACAAAGCGAAGCAATTGAGAATATAATTTCGATTGTAGCAAATGAACGATGCAGTTTTATTTACTTACTGAAAGGGACACCAGAATCTGTAACTATTTATATTGGTATCGCTATATCTCAAACTGAAGTTGGGATGTCTAGTATAAAGTATGCGCATAAATTAAAGGCAGTTTTTAATGGCTATTTTTATGGCAGTGAACTAGAACTATTAAATGCTCATGCGATTGAACAAGAGTTATTTAGCAATATGGACCGATATATGCAGGGAAGTGTCATGCTAGGAGTGCCTTCTATTCAGAAGTCAGCTGTTCAAAAAAATTTAAATTTTCAAGGTGTAGATCGGTTGATTAACAGTGTAGGAGAGGGCCACTGGATGTTAGTTGTTATTGCAGAAGGCGTTGTACAAGAACGAATTACAGCATTTAAAGACACTGCCTATTCGCTTTACGACACGCTACATCTTGAATCTAAAAAAAATATTCAGTCTTCTGAAAGCGAAACGAAAGGGACTTCAACGTCTCAATCAAAAAGCTTTACAAAAGCTAAAGGAACAAGTGCTGGAAAAAATATTGTCATAAATCGCGATTGTGGAGATTCAGAAAACAATGGCAAGAGTATAAATGATTCAAACACGAGCGGTGAAAATACGGGTAGTTCCTATTCGAAATCTATCAGTTTGGCGAATACTGTAGAGCAAATTGATAAACGTGCTAGTATGTTAATGAATTATATGGATGATGTTATTTTTAAACGCTTAAAAATTGCTCAAGCAAAAGGCTTTTATAAGACGTCCGTATTTTTATTAGGGGACACTAAAAGCAACCATGAGCGCTTAAAATCTAGTATGTTAGCGATTTATCAAGGGGATGAAGCGAGTGAAAATCCGCTGCGAAATTATCCATTAAATAAAGAGTCGATAGATCAAATTGTTAAGCATATCCAAACATTTGAACCTTTAGCAGTTGATGTACCATCTAATGAAGAATTAGCTGTTTTATATAGCTTACCTATTCGAAAAAATGCTACAGAGTTAGCGACGTATTTAACATCGCAAGAATTGAGTTATATAGCAGGATTACCACAAAAAGAAATCGTTGGTGTGCAACTGAATGAAGGTGTAGATTTCGGTTTGAACGTAAAAAACAGTAATGATTTAAGTGCTATTGAACTAGGTAGAATTGTAAATAGAGGACAAGTACGTGAATCGAACGTTGTAAAGCTGAACGCAAAACAAATTAATAAGCACATATTTATTGCAGGTGTAACGGGGTCAGGAAAAACAACGACATGTCAAAAGCTATTAACATCTAGCGGATTACCTTTTTTAGTAATTGAACCTGCCAAAACTGAATATCGCGGCATGGCAAAAGATATGGATGATTTAGTCATTTATACGCTAGGAAATGAACAGCTTTCACCGTTTAGGTTGAATCCATTTGAACTGTTAAAAGGTGAGAGTATTACTTCCCATATCGATATGCTTAAAGCAACATTTACGGCTGCATTTCCAATGGAAGCAGCTATGCCACAGATTTTAGAAGAAGCGATGTATGAATGTTATAAAGACTGTGGTTGGGATATTGAAGAAAACAGAAATATTCATTTAAAAAATCCGAGCAAATCAAACGGAGAATATTTCCCAACATTAGAAATGCTTGTGAGTAGGTTGAAATCTGTCGTTGAGAAACAAGGGTTTGGGAACGAATTACGAGACAATTATATAGGCTCATTAGTAAGTAGGTTGAAAAACTTAACAATCGGTGCGAAGGGGCTTATGTTGAATTGTAAGCTTTCGATAGATTTCGAAAAACTATTAGATCAACGCGTTATTATTGAGATGGAAGATATTAAATCTTCTGAAGATAAAGCGCTATTGATGGGTCTTATTTTAAGCCGTCTAAGTGAAGCTTTAAAATTAAAGCATCGCAAAAATCCGTCGTATAAACATATTACGCTTGTAGAAGAAGCCCATCGTTTATTATCGAAAGTTGATTTTGGCGATACTCCTACGAAAAAAACAGCAGTTGAAACATTTAGCGATATGCTAGCGGAAGTGAGGAAATACGGTGAAGGGCTTGTCATCGTAGACCAAATTCCGAATAAGCTAGCGAGTGAAGTATTAAAAAATACGAACACGAAAATTATTCATCGTATATTTGCAAGAGATGATAAGGAAGTCATTGGTGATACGATGATGATGGATTCAAAGCAAAAAGAATTTTTATCTAGTTTGCCGGTAGGTCAAGCAATTTTGTTTTCAGAAGGAATGCATAAACCGGTTGTCGTGGCTGTAAGAGCGACGACAGATACGAGTGATAATGAAATTTCCGAAGTAGTATTGAAAAAATTAGGCGAGCGTAATAAACAAACGATGCCACGTGTGTACTATCCATTATCTAGTATTTTAAAATTGCCGATTAATGAAGAGAGAAATATTAAGCAGTTGTTAGAAAAAGGACTTATATTCTTTACGAAGCATAGTAATATGGATAGTATGTATCAAGCCTATGATAAAATGCAAGAAGAATTAATACCGCTTAAAGAGAAAACAGGATTTACAGATCAACGTATATTAGAAGTGTTAATTTATTATAAGCATTTTAAAACACATGAATTTATTAAATTAAATTATGATTTCACACGTTTTTCAAAAGATGCAAAAGTGTTATATGAAATTTTTAAAAATCGTACTTTGGATGAAGAATCACAATTTACAATACCAGAAATTCAATATTATTTATAAGAAAAGGAGCGAAAAAGATGGGATTTATTTCAGGACTATTTGCAGCAGCTACAACAATTGTAAAAGCTGTAAATATAATAGCTACTGCCGTTAGCGCTGTAACAACTATAGTTACAGCTGTATCAAAAGTTTTAGGATTAACACAGACAGACAATCCAGAAGAATTAGGACAAAAAGCTTTACAAGCAGAAGAACAAAATATTCGTCCAGAAGATTTTAAATCTTATGCGGAATATGTAAAAGAGGTAGAATCATTAGATCTTGATCCAGCACGTGTATCAAAATGGTCAAAAGAACAAAAAGAAGCAAAAGCTCTTGAAGTAAGTGCTTCATTATTTACAGAAAAATTTGGCGTAGAAAATACTTCTGCGATGTTTCAAGAGATTGCAAAAAGGCCTGACTTTTTCACACCTGAACGAACAAAACAATATTTTGAAGTAAGCCAAGAAAAGTCGATTGATTTAGGCAAAATTTCAGACTTAATTAATAATAAGACGACAGATGTGAATAAAATTTTAGAAGCGAAAAATTTAATGTTCGAAATTGAAAAAACAATAAATCCTGAACTGACATCACTTGAAAATAGTAAAAAGATTATGGAATTACGTGCTGATTAATTGCAAAGTCAGTAGTAAGCCCGAAATATAAAAAAATGCGCACCTTAACGGTACGCACAACAAATAGCCGATTAGTCGAATGATTTTTGACTAGTCGGCTATTTACTTTCTACAAATGGCCTGAATATCTTCAGACCATGGTAGATAACGTTCTAAAATTTCTGGTTGCTGCTGAAAAGGCAGGTTCGGTAAATCTGTCATTAATTTCACCAAGTATTGATAGAAATCAATGCCATTGGCTTTAGCGGTTTCAGCCAGACTTAAACAAATGGCATTTGAATGCGCGCCTGCCTCACTAACAGAAAACAGCCAATTTTTTCGACCAATTACATTTGGGCGAATCGCATTTTCTGCAGCGTTATTATCAA
>NZ_JTFC01000003.1 GCF_003991225.1 Candidatus Kurthia intestinigallinarum | reverse complement strand
CGAGATGGAAGTGCAGCGATGTACGGAGTTGACGAATACTAATAGGTCGAGGACTTAACCAAATATACTTTCATGTCATAGTTTATCCAGTTTTGAAAGAACAATTATTTTTCTAAAAAAGTAATTGACTTTCACTCATAATGATGTTAAAATAATTAATGTCCTTGAGAAAAGGTAATTAAATAGTCTAGTAATGATGGCAAAGAGGTCACACCTGTTCCCATGCCGAACACAGAAGTTAAGCTCTTTAGCGCCGATGGTAGTTGGGGGTTTCCCCCTGCGAGAGTAGGACGTTGCTAGGCTGTTATATATGGAGGATTAGCTCAGCTGGGAGAGCACCTGCCTTACAAGCAGGGGGTCGGCGGTTCGATCCCGTCATCCTCCACCATTTTATTATGCCGGTGTAGCTCAGTTGGTAGAGCAACTGACTTGTAATCAGTAGGTCGAGGGTTCGACTCCTTTCGCCGGCACCATATTTAAATCACAATTTAATTTATTGTGAGTCATTAGCTCAGTTGGTAGAGCATCTGACTTTTAATCAGAGGGTCGCTGGTTCGAATCCTGCATGACTCACCATTTTTCTAACGCGGGTGTGGCGGAATTGGCAGACGCACTAGACTTAGGATCTAGCGCCGCAAGGCGTGGGGGTTCGACTCCCTTCACCCGCATTATTTTATTTTAAAACTTTATATTGCCAGATTAAAAAATAATCTTTGCATAATGCGGAAGTAGTTCAGTGGTAGAACATCACCTTGCCAAGGTGGGGGTCGCGAGTTCGAACCTCGTCTTCCGCTCCAATTATGCCGGGGTGGCGGAACTGGCAGACGCACAGGACTTAAAATCCTGCGGTAGGTGACTACCGTGCCGGTTCGATTCCGGCCCTCGGCACCATTTTATTTTAACTTTAATTAACTTATATATATTTTTTATGCGCCCATAGCTCAACTGGATAGAGCGTCTGACTACGGATCAGAAGGTTGTGGATTCGACTTCTGCTGGGCGCACCATTTTATTTTATGTTCGGAATGTAGCTCAGCTTGGTAGAGCACTTGGTTTGGGACCAAGGGGTCGCAGGTTCGAATCCTGTCATTCCGACCATTTATAATGGGGCCTTAGCTCAGCTGGGAGAGCGCCTGCCTTGCACGCAGGAGGTCAGCGGTTCGATCCCGCTAGGCTCCACCATTATTTTTTTAACTAACCAATTATTATTATGGCGGCCTAGCTCAGCTGGCTAGAGCGTCCGGTTCATACCCGGGAGGTCGGGGGTTCGATCCCCTCGGCCGCCATACCTAAAGAAGGACCTTTAGCTCAGTTGGTTAGAGCAGACGGCTCATAACCGTCCGGTCGCAGGTTCGAGTCCTGCAAGGTCCACCATCTAAAAAAACTCGATTTATTTTTTTCTTTATATATATGGAGGTATACCCAAGTCTGGCTGAAGGGATTGGTCTTGAAAACCAACAGGCGGGTCAAACCGCGCGGGGGTTCGAATCCCTCTACCTCCTCCATTTTTTAATTTAATATTTATTATCGCGGGGTGGAGCAGTGGTAGCTCGTCGGGCTCATAACCCGAAGGTCGCAGGTTCAAATCCTGTCCCCGCAACCAATGGTCCGGTAGTTCAGCTGGTTAGAATGCCTGCCTGTCACGCAGGAGGTCGCGGGTTCGAGTCCCGTCCGGACCGCCATTTTTAATTTTAATATGGGTTTGTAGCTCAGTTGGTAGAGCATTAGATTGAAGCTCTAAGTGTCGGCGGTTCGATTCCGTCCAAACCCACCACGCGGGTGTAGTTTAGTGGTAAAACCACAGCCTTCCAAGCTGTTGTCGGGAGTTCGATTCTCCTCACCCGCTTATTTTTTTTACTCACTATTCTATAGTTGAGTCAGTAAGTAGAAGGTATATACCGAACTTACTATTATATCATTCCGTTGTAGCTCAGTTGGTAGTAGCATCTGACTGTTAATCAGAGGGTCGCAGGTTCGAGTCCTGCCAACGGAGCCATATGGAGTAGTACTCAAGAGGCTGAAGAGGCGCCCCTGCTAAGGGTGTAGGTCGGGTAACCGGCGCGGAGGTTCAAATCCTCTCTACTCCACCATTTAAGGCCCCTTGGTCAAGCGGTTAAGACACCGCCCTTTCACGGCGGTAACACGGGTTCGAATCCCGTAGGGGTCATAACTTCATACATAGAAGAAACCTGAAGAATTTATTCTTCAGGTTTTTTTATGTTTTCTATTGCATTTAACGTTACGTCAAGCTGTACGATAAAGGAAACATCTATTAAATTAATAAAAAGAGGTGAATGTATTAATGTATTCCATTCAACAATTAGCGAAACTAGCAAATGTTACCACGAGAACATTACGCTATTATGACCAACTCGGGTTGTTACACCCAACGAGTTATAGTAAGGGTGGGTATCGCCTTTATGACCAAGCAGCATTAAAGCGACTACAAACCATCTTATTTTATAAAGAGTTCAATTTATCGCTAGAAGATATTGCAAGTCTACTCAAGGATGAGCAGCATTTTAAAGCGCTTCTAGAAAAGCAGCAACAACTTATTTCAGCGCAGCAACGTCAACTAGCTTTATTACAGCGAAATATTCAACGGACACTACAAGAATTAAAGGGGGAGCAAATTATGACAGACAATGAACGTTTTGAAGGCTTTAAAAAAGCATTAATTGAAGAAAATGAACAACAATATGGACAAGAAATTCGTGCAAAATATGGTAATGAAGCCATTGATAATAGTAATGCTAAATTAATGGGTAAAACCGAACAACAATACGAAGAAATGAAGCAGCTAGAACAGCGTCTTTTTGAACAACTAAAATTAGGTTTACAATCGGGTATGCAATCAAATGCTGCAAAAGAGGCGGCACATCTACACAAGCAGTGGCTCATTCACAGTTGGAAGGACTACACGCCACAAATGCATCAAGCATTAGCTGATATGTATGTGGCTGATGAACGCTTTACGGCCTATTATGATCAGCATGGTGTAGGAATGACACAATTTTTACGCGATGCGATTTATACTTATATAAAGTAACTGATTAATGTCCTTTTGTTAAGGGAATAGTCTATTTAACAAAAGGAGGATGTTACAGCATGACCGATGAACAATTAAAAAGCTTAAAAGCGCAATTGGAACAAATGATGGAGACGTTAATTCAGAAACAACAAAATACGCGTATAGTTGAGCCGGGTGAGGAAGTATTATCAAATCATCCTGCTGAAAACGCCTCTGATTTGACAGAGCAGACAATGGAATTGACATTAGAAGGCGAACGCGACGATGAATTAAGGCTCGTACAAGCGGCACTTAATCGCATTGAAAGAGGCACATATGGTAAATGTGTAGTAGGAGGTGAGCCCATTCCTTTTGAACGGCTAGAGGCACTTCCTACAGCAGATACATGTGTGGCACATGCAGAGCAATTAACGGAGCAGCAAAAAAATCGTCCTGTTGAAGAAGAAGTGATTCGTATGAATGTAGATAAGCCAATGAAAGGCGTTCAAGGGCGCGAGGGTGGCGAAGATAGCTTAGATGAATTATTAGAAGAAGGCTCATCGGATTCACCATCAGACCAATAGCAATAAAGAAGAGAGGCTGAAATCGTGCCTCTCTTCTTTATTGTCTTTTTGCTATAATAAAAGGAACACTAATATAAAGAGAAGGTATTGGATTATGCGAATAATTGATTTACACTGTGATGTACTTTACCAACTATCATCACGTGAGCAACCAACAGATTTTCGAACAGATGAGACATTACAATGCGGCTTTGTTCATTTAAAAGAAGCACAGGCAAAGGCGCAAATTTTTGCGATTTTTATTGATGAAGTGATTCCGGAAAATGAGCGCTATATGGAAGCACTGCGCCAAATTGAATTATTTCAAGCACAAGTACTAACACAACCTGAAATGGTGCACATTACAGATTGGCAACAGCTTTCGACATTAGAAGAAGGGCAAATTGGTGCGATTTTAAGTTTAGAAGGCTGTGATGCAATTGGCGGCGATTTAAATAAATTAAAGATGCTTTTAAATGCAGGCATTAAATTAGTTGGACTAACTTGGAATTTTGAAAATGCAGTTGCATATGGTGCACAGGAAGACCCAACAAAAGGCTTAAAAGCATTTGGTAAAGAAGTAGTCACTTGTTTAAATGAACATGATATTATTATCGATGTCTCTCATTTGAATATGCAAAGTTTTTGGGACGTCTTACCACTTGCTAAGCATATTATTGCAAGTCACTCAAATGCCCGTACATTATGTGACCATGAGCGTAATTTAACTGATGAACAGGCAAAAGCACTTGTTGCACATGGCGGGCATATTCATTTAGTTTATAATCCACCATTTGTTGTTGAAGATGCAGAGGACAATATTGAACTAGAAGATTTAGTGAAGCATTTTAGCTATTTAGCAGATCTTGTTGGTGCTGAGCATCTTGGATTAGGCTCGGATTTTGACGGCATTCACCATACAATTCAAAAATTACATCATTTAGGCGATACACAGCAGCTATTAGCAGCATTAGAGACAACTTTTACAAAACAACAAATAGAAGGAATTGCTTACCAAAACTTCGAGCGATATGTACAAGCGTTTTAGCCCATTTAACAAGGCGCTTTAAACAGCGTCTTTTTTTGTGGATTAAGGGCTTATATGTGCCGAAATGTAGAGAAAGTTGTATGATAGATAAGGATAATTTAGTTTTACGAATAGGTTTTCGTACGAGAAAAATCTATTGACGGAGGGAATTTGTATGAATCAACAGTTGTCGATTACAAATGGCGACCATCATATCGAACAAACAGCGAAACTATCGTTTTACATGGATACGTTGAAAATGGATAGTTTATCGCCACGTGCATTTTATGAAGCGGGCGCTACGAAGTTTCAAGGAAAGCGATTCTTCTGGCAAAACCGCGAAAAAACATTTACGTTAGTCGGCCTTGGTCATGCGTATACCGTAACAAGCGATGACCATAAAAATCGCTATGCATTCGTTGAAGATGCATGGCAAAATTTAATGCAATATGCGGATTTGGATGCACATGAACAGCAACCGATTTTCTTTGGAAGCTATACATTTGACCCTGCAAAAACACCAGCGGAAGAATGGCAAGCCTTTCCTGAGACGTATTTCGCACTTGCAACACATCAATTAGTCATTCGTAACGAGCAAATCTTTATTAGTACATTTTATGTAAGTGAAGAGCCTATTACAGAAGAGAAAAAACAATCACTACGCAATGAACGCGATGAATTACTTCATAGCGCACAAGTGAATGGTCTTGCATCACATATAAAACCACAAATCACACAAACAATTGAACGTCATAAAGAAGAATACTTACAATCCATTGAAAATGTCACAGCACTTATTAAACAACAACAGGCAGATAAAGTTGTGATTGCGCGTTCGCTAGCGCTTGCATTTGATGGTGACATTACGTCTGAAATGATGCTTGCACAAATTACCGCAGAGCAACCAGAAAGCTACTTGTTTATTTTTGAAAATGGGCAGGATTTCTTCTTCGGGGCTTCCCCAGAGCGCCTTGTCATGGTAAAAGACCATGATGCGTATTCGTCATGTGTAGCAGGCTCGATTAAGCGTGGTTCGACAAAAGAGCAAGATGATGCTTATGGTAGTGAGTTATTAAATGATGCGAAAAATTTACAGGAACATCAATATGTTGTGGATATGATTCGCCAATCATTTGATGAAAACTGTGCAAACTATACATTGCCAGAAGGTCCACAGCTATTAAAAATTCGTGATATTCAACATTTATTTACGCCAGTTGAAGGGCAATTAAAAGACGATGCGAGCATTTTACGTATGGTGAAAAACTTACATCCAACACCTGCTCTAGGTGGTGCACCACGAGGTCGTGCAATGGAAGTGATTCGTCAGTACGAACCAACGGACCGCGGTCTTTATGCAGCACCAATTGGCTGGATGAATGCAGCAGGTGACGGTGAGTTTGCGGTAGCAATTCGTTCGGCACTTGTCCATGACAATCAAGCCTATCTCTATGCAGGTGGTGGTATTGTGGCGGATTCAAATCCTGAAAGTGAATATGAGGAAACATTAGTGAAATTCCGTCCAATGCTACGTGCTTTTGGAGGTACCTTACATGGTTAATAAACAACAGTTGAGTGATTATGTATACAATATTGTGGCGTCATTATATGCAGCGGGTGTGAAAAAAGTTGTCGTGAGTCCAGGTTCTCGGTCAACTCCACTTGCTTACGGGTTTGCATCTACAAAAGAGTTTGATATGTATCGACAAGTGGATGAACGTTCAGCGGCGTTTTTAGCGCTAGGTCTTGCAAAAGAAAGTGCTGAACCTGTCGTACTCGTTTGTACGTCTGGTACAGCTGCAGCAAATTATTTCCCAGCAATTGTTGAAGCATATTATGCACGTCTGCCATTAATCGTGTTAACAGCAGACCGTCCACATGAGCTACGTGAAGTAGGTGCACCGCAAGCAATTGCACAAGCAAGTCTTTATGGACATCATGTGAAATGGGCGTTGGATTTACCTATTCCAGATGATGCCCAGGTGACATTACCATTTGTGGAACGCCATATTGCGCGCGCCGTTGCTGTTGCCACACAAGCGCCATTTGGTCCGGTACAAGTGAATGTACCATTCCGCGAGCCATTATTAATTGAGTTTACGAAGCAACTGCCAGCACGTACCTTTACACAGCATTTTGGGGCTGAAGTACGTCCGGCAAAAGCGGCTTGTGTATTTTTAAAAGAAACGGTACAAGCAACAAAACAGGGCTTTATTATCGCAGGTGAAATGGCACAAAATACGCATACACAAGCAATGTGGGATTTTGTGCGCCAAGCAAAATGGCCTGTGCTTGTTGAAAGCCTATCGCATATGCGCACGAATATTCCAGATGATTGTCTTCCATATGTTGTGGAACAATACGATGCGATCTTAAAAAATGATGCATTCAAAGCGCATATGCGGCCACAAACGGTGATTCGTTTTGGTGCACAACCCGTGTCGAAACCATTGATGCAATTTTTAACAGCCGTAAAGCCAGCGAATTATATTGTCATTGATGAAGACCCGAAATTCCGTGATTCACTGCATGTGGCAACACATCATATTGAAGCGGCGATTGGTCAATGGATCACCACACTTGATGTGCAGGTGACGGCTGAGCAGCAGCACTATACGATACTTTGGCAACGTGCAAATACAATTGCGGCGCGTCATCGTACAGCTTATATTGCCGAACAATCCGATGAGGGCGCTATGGCTGGCGTTTTATTCAAGCATTTACCAGAGCATAGCGATTTAGTAGCGGGCAGTAGTATGCCAATTCGTGATGTTGATACATTTTTTGAAAAAACAACGCGCGATATTCGTATTTTCTGTAACCGTGGCACAAATGGTATCGATGGGGTCGTATCGACGGCATTTGGCCTCCAATATGCCTCAAAACGTGACACCTATTTATTAATCGGTGATTTATCATTTTTACATGATTCAAACGGATTGATTGCGAGTCGCTATCAACCGAGTGACTTGACGATTGTCGTGATGAATAATGACGGCGGAGGCATCTTCTCGTATTTAGCCCAATCTACTGTTGAGGAGCATTACGAGCAATTATTTGGTACACCAACGGCACTTGGCTTTGAGCATTTGGCTGCAATGTATGATGCAGAATATGCGAATGTAACGACGAAAGAAGCATTTGAAACAGCGCTACAAACACCTAAAAACAAAGCCATCCGCATTATTGAAGTGATGACGGACCGCGCGGAAAATGTCGCAACACACCGCGCCTTATGGCAAGCAATTAATGAGGAGCTTGATACTTTATGGCAAGCGTAATAACAACTGTCGCAGGACTGGATATGCATTATGAAGTAATACATCCACGCGCAGAAAAAACACTCGTTTTATTACATGGCTTTACCGGAAGTACAAAAACATGGCAACATGTCATTGGTCAATTAGGCGATGATGTCCGCATTTTTGCCATTGATTTAATGGGGCATGGCTTAACAGCAAGCCCTAAGGCACTCGACCATTATACGATGGAAGCACAACTAGAGATGCTCGAGCAATTCTTTGCATCACGTAATCTATCAAGTTTTACATTGCTTGGCTATTCGATGGGGGGGCGCACGGCACTTGCCTATGCAGTAACACATCCAGAACGTATCGAGAAGTTAATTCTTGAAAGTGCTTCGCCAGGCCTTGAAGATAGCTTAGAGCGTGAAAAACGTCGTGGTCATGACAATTATTTAGCGGAGCGCATTTTAAACGAAGGTATGCGTGAATTTATTGATTACTGGCAAAGTATTCCGCTATTTCAGTCTCAATCACGCTTATCAGACGATATGAAAGCGGAAGTACGCGCTGAACGTTTAGCGCAACAGGAGCTTGGACTAGCTAATAGCTTACGCGGAATGGGCACAGGCTCACAAGCATCTTACTGGGATGCACTACCAGCATTCCCGCGTCCTGTAAGTTTAATTACAGGAGAGCTAGACCAAAAATTCTGCTTAAAAGCAATCGAGATGCAAAAACGTTTCCAAAATTGCTCGCACCATGTCGCAAATGGCTGTGGTCATGCAATTCATGTGGAAAATCCCGAACTTTTTGTTACAATAGTAGAGAAAGAATTTTAATTTACTAGGAGGACTTTTCAATGACTCGTGAATGGGTAACTGAACATGTCTACGAAGATATCAAATATGAATCTTACAACGGCATCGCAAAAATTACAATTAATCGTCCTGAAGTACGCAATGCATTCCGTCCAAAAACAACAGCGGAAATGATTGATGCATTTTCTCGCGCACGTGACGATTCAAAAATTGGCGTTATCATCTTAACAGGTGAAGGTGAAAAAGCATTCTGTTCTGGTGGTGACCAAAAAGTACGTGGTAACGGTGGTTACGTAGGTGACGATAATATTCCTCGTCTAAACGTACTTGATTTACAAACATTAATTCGTAAAACACCAAAACCAGTTATCGCAATGGTAGCAGGTTATGCAATCGGTGGCGGACACGTATTACACATCGTATGTGATTTAACAATCGCTGCTGACAACGCTCGTTTTGGCCAAACTGGTCCACGCGTTGGTTCATTCGATGGTGGTTACGGTGCAGGCTATTTAGCACGTATCGTAGGTCACAAAAAAGCGCGTGAAATTTGGTTCTTATGCCGTCAATACGACGCGCAAGAAGCACTTGATATGGGCTTAGTAAACACAGTTGTTCCTTACGAACAACTTGAAGATGAAACTGTAAAATGGTGTGAAGAAATTCTTACATTATCACCAATGGCACTTCGTATGCTTAAAGGTGCATTCAATGCAGATTCTGATGGCCTTGCAGGGATCCAACAACTTGCTGGTGACGCAACACTTCTATACTACACTTCTGATGAAGCTAAAGAAGGTCGCGATGCATTCAAAGAAAAACGTACACCAGACTTCGGTCAATTCCCACGTTTCCCATAATAGGGCGATGTCTATAAGGGCGGTATCATGCTACGGCGTGATGCCGTCTTTTTTGATACAATAAGGACATAACTTAATTAGGGAAGGTGAACGACGTGGTCCCAAACTGGATTACACAACGTGCGATGATGTCACCGCATCGCACAGCACTACGCTTTGAAGGTGAAGCGTGGACGTATGAACAATTAAATGAAATCTCCCAGCACTATGCACGTAAGCTTGCAACGCTCGGTATTGAACGAGGAAGTCGTATTGCCATTTATGCGCCGAGCACGTCATCTATTATTCATATGATGCTTGCATGCATGCAGCTACAATGTGAGATGGTGTTATTAAATTTACGCCTATCGCCGTATGAATTAGCCTATCAAATTGATGATGCGAAGGTTGATGCGATTTTAACAGATGATACATTATGTGAAAAGCTACCAGAAACGACAGTAGCCGTCTATCGTTTTACAGCAATTGAATCAACAGCAGAAACAAGCCTTCAAATGGATGATACGTGGGATGAACAGGCCACGATGACAATTATGTATACATCGGGTACAACTGGATTTCCAAAAGGTGTCCGCCAAACAGTAGGCAATCATGTCGCCGTCGCGACAGCTTCTTTATATAATACAGGGTTACGAGATGATGATGCATGGCTTTGTACGATGCCGCTATTTCACATTAGTGGCTTTTCAATGCTCGTAAAATGCTTAGTACAAGGTGTGCGCCTCGATCTGTATCAAAAATTTGATGAAGCGGTCGTTGCGACAGAATTAATTAATGGGACGGTTACGCATATGTCGGCAGTAGCGGTGACATTAGAGCGCTTACTGACAGAGTTAGAAGCGCGCGATGCCGTTGTATCTCCCAAATTTCAAATGATTCTTGCAGGTGGTGGCCCAGTGCCTGAGAGCTATTTACTTCGAGGCTTTGAGCGCGGCATTCAAACGGCACAAACATATGGTATGACAGAAACTTCATCACAAGTTGCGACATTATCAAGTAAGGATGCTCTTCGAAAAATTGGTTCAGCAGGACAGCCGTTATTTTTCAATCACTTACGCATTGATGGTGCACAAAAGCCTGGAGATGTGGGTGAGATTTGTGTGAAAAGTGCGCAGGTAACACCCGGGTATATTGGCCGTTTTGCCGAGCATCAGTCAACAACAGAGGGGTGGTTGCATACAGGAGATGTAGGATATCTGGATGACGAAGGATATTTATATGTCGTAGATCGTCGTTCAGATTTAATTATTTCTGGTGGAGAAAATATTTATCCAGCAGAAATTGAAAATGTTCTAGCAGCACACCCAGCTATTAAAGAAGTTGGTGTTTGCGGTCTTGATTCGGATGAATGGGGGCAGGTGCCGGCAGCCTTTATCGTTGCAAAAAATGAGGCACAATGTGCAGAGTTAGAAGCGTATTGCAATGAACGACTAGCACATTATAAAGTACCGAAGTCCTTTCATATCGTCAAACAACTACCACGCAATGGCTCCAATAAGCTTATGCGTCGCTATTTAAAAGATTTATTATAAAGAAAAGGCTTGTTGCATCTTCGCAACAAGCCTTTTTATTAATTTTTTTGAATCCATTCTTGCAAGAACGGAATAAATGTACGAGAAGCAGGTGATAAACTTTTAATTTCTGTTTTAGAAGCAACACCAATTGTACGAACACACTCATCGCTAATTGGTCGGCATTCGATATCATCACGGTGATCTTGCACGAGTAATTCAGATAATAGCGTAATGCCTAAGCCACGTTTTACCATCGCAATAATCGCTTCATCACCACGGATTTGATACGTTACATTCGGATGAACACGAGCAGCCTTGAAAATGGCTTGAGCATCCTTATGCGTATCATCATATGGCATGATGCATAATTCTTTTTCAAAGGTATGAATGTCTATTTTTTCTAATTGTGTGAGCGGATGATCCTTCGGTAAAATGGCTAACATTCGGTCATCCTTTAATGGAAGGAATGGGTACGTATCTGTCGGCTGAATGGTACCAATCGCAAAATCAATACTACCTGCATCTAACCATTCATGAATTTCACGGGAATTTCCTTCGAATAATTGAATGGCAATCTTCGGATATTTTTCATGGAATAATTTCAATACTTCAGGCATCCAGTGGACACAAACAGATGCATACGCACCGATGCGCACCGTTCCAACATCTAATCCATGAATCGCATAAACGGCTTCGGATAAATGCTCATAGCGTACGACGATATCTTCCATAATCGGTAGGAGTTGTGAACCATTGTCCGTGGGTTGCACACCATTTTTACTACGAATTAATAATGCAAACCCATAATCTTCCTCTAAACTATGAATCATATGACTAATGCTTGGTTGTGTGTAGTCTAATGCTTCTGCAGCTCTTGTTAAGCTACCATATTTAACAGCGGCAATATACGCCTTTAATTTTAATATACTCAAAGAGTTCACCTTACTTATAAATTTTTTATATAGATGGCATTGAATAAATTCAATTTACTAATATTAAAATTATCACTACAATGAATAGGAATCAAGGGATATTTCTTGCATCATTCACCGAAATGTAAACATGTGGAACGATGTAGGAAATCAAAGAAGTAAAACAGCGCTTTAGTGCGAAAAAAATTTATGCATACGATAAAAAATATAAAGAGAAGTTAGGAGTAACCATTTTGGCAGGATATATCGTTCAATTTATTATTGGTGGTACGGTAATGTTATTAGCTGCGATGTTAAGTCAATCAAAGTATTTATTTTTATCTGGAATTATTACATTGCTACCGATTTTGACATTAATGAATTTAAATTTACAAGTACATAATATGACGGCAGAAAACTTTCATTTAACGCAGCGCAATGGCATTATCGGTGCCATTGGTATGATTATTTTAATGATGATTATTTATTATTGCTCAGGATTTATGAAGCCCGCCCAATCTGTACTCGTTGGCGTTGGCGTATATGTTGTCTTTATGGTTGTATCCAAAATGACGTTTGCTTAAATGAAAAAGCTTTGACATACGTGTAAAAACAATCGCTCCTATGAGCATAATAAAAACCGGAACCGCACTGTGGCGCGGTTCCGGTTTTTCGTTGTGAACGCTAAAAAAGAAAAATATTGTGTTTTGTCCCAGTCTCTTTTTTTATTTTAATTAAACGAGTAATAGCCACAATAACATGGAAATGATTAATGCAGTCAGACCTTGCAGTAATGTGGCAACCGTATGTGTTTTATACGCATCTTTTACATCCATACCGCTAAACTGTGTTACGACCCAGAAAAAGCTATCATTAACATGAGAAACGGTCATCGCACCAGCACCTAAAGCCATTACGACCAATGCAAGTGGTACAGCACCTTCAATTCCCATTGTAACGAGCATTGGCGCAACAAGGGAAGAAGTAATAACAAGTGAAGCGGTAGAAGAACCTTGTGCCGTTTTTAAAGCAGCAGCAATTAAGAATGGCACGAGTAAAAATAATGCGCCCGTTAATGAACTGAAATCCATATTTTGCAACGTATCAGAGATAGACGTATTTTTAATAACAGTACCGAATGCGCCACCAGCCCCTGTCACAAGAAGAATTGGTGCAGCATCTTTTAAACTGTCTGCAATCCAGTCATTTAATGTAGTTTCGTTCATTTCAGGTAGTAATAAAAAGGCTGCAGCTACACCACATAAGAGTGCAATTGTAGGAGAACCAAAAAATACAAGTAGCGTTGTTAGAGATGAATCCGCTGACATTGTCATCGTAGCAATTGAACCAATCGCAATTAAAACAATCGGTAAAACAATCGGTAAAAATGATTTGAATGTAGAAGGCATTTTACCAAAAGATTTAATCACCTCTTCATAATCAAGTGCAGGCTCATTATCCGCTCGAACAACTACTTTTCTTCCTGCATAAACCGCCCATAAATAACCAACAAGGGTCACAGGGATGGCTACTAATAAACCAATTACAATAATCGTACCTAAATAATTGGTTGCGCCGATATTACCAGCGGCAGCAATCGGTCCAGGTGTTGGCGGTACAAGTGTATGTGTTGCAAACAAGCCAGTTGAAAGTGCGACTGCCATTGTGGCAAGTGGTACAGCTGCACGCTTCGCTAAAGATTTTTGTAAACTTGATAAAATAATATAGCCAGAATCGCAAAATACAGGAATGGATACAACATAACCGATAAGTGACATAGCTAGTTGTGGATGCTTTGGTCCGACAATACGCAATACGACTTCTGCCATACGATATGCTGCACCCGAGCGTTCTAAAATGGTCCCAATAATTGTCCCGGCCACAATAATAATCCCAATACTCGTCATCAAGCCGCCAAAGCCTTCATTAATATTTGTGACGACATCTGCTAATGGCATACCCGAGGCAATGCCAACGAGTAAAGCGGCAATAATTAATCCTAAAAAAGGATGTAATTTAAATTTAGCTGATGAAATAACAATGAACAAAACCCCAATAATAATAATCGCAAAAATCATGCGTTATTCCCCCTTAAAAATCTCCATAATTTCACGTACTTTATTTGATAAATGCTCTACTGGATGATTCAGTGACATCGTTGCTGTGACATCCCCTTCTACAATCGCGTATATCTCAGAAAAATGCTGTGCCAATTCTTTCCGGTCCTCAATGATGGCAGATAATAAGATTGTTCGTACATCATGCTTCTTCGCACGTTTTAAAATCCCCATCGCTGCTTTACCTGCCAATGTTTGAATGTCGGATTTTCCTTCCCCCGTAATGACCATATCGGCATCGCTAATGATGTCATCAAAATGAATCGCATCAAGTACGACATCAATGCCAGATTGTAACGTAGCAGGGAAGAAAGCAAGGAATGCGCCACCTAATCCACCCGCAGCACCTGCGCCTGCCACTGTATGTAGTTTGATGCGGCCACTTGCAGCAATGACATCTGCAAAATGTGTTAAATTGGCATCTAATTGTTTGACCATTTCTTCTGTAGCGCCTTTTTGTGGCCCAAATACTGCGCTTGCACCATTTGGGCCGACAAATGGATTGTCCACATCACAGGCAATCGTAAAGTGACATTCGGCAATTCGTGTATCAAATGCACGGTCATCAATACTAGAAAGCAAATGTAAATCGCGTGGCACTGTAATTTCATGCTGCATGGCATCATAAAACTTCATACCAAGTGCTCGTAGCATGCCGAGTCCACCATCATTTGTGGCACTACCCCCAATGCCAATAATGAAGTCACGTGCTCCTTGGTCGAGCGCATGACGAATTAATTCACCCGTACCATAAGTGGTAGTTAATAAAGGATTTCGTTCATGTTGGTGGATGAGTGGTAAACCAGATACTTTTGCCATTTCAATCATATAGCGTTGTTCAAGACCTAAAACCCCATAATAGGTCTCGATATTTTGCTGTAATGGATTTTGTGCAGTTGTATGAATGAAGTGTCCATTTGTTGCTTTAACTAACGATTCCAGTGTACCTTCACCACCATCAGCAACTGGTAGTGCGGTAACATTAAATGTTGGATGTACCTGTTTAATCGTTGAACAAATGGTTTCGGCAACCGTTTCAGCATCAAGTGAACCTTTAAATGAATCCGGACTCACAATAATTTTCATCATTAACCTCCTTAATTAAAACGCTTACATGTATTATAATGACATTAATGTGATAAAACATTATACATAGCGTCTAAATTTAATGCTATATAACAGCTATTATTTTATACATAGTGGAGTGATAACATGATTTCAAAGCAATTAGCGATTCATATTGTTGAACAGACGATGAATCGTTTACACCGTAATATTAATGTGATGCATACAGATGGATTTATTTTGGCATCAGGAGATAAACTACGTATTGATCATATTCATGAAGGGGCCAAATATGTGGCGCAAACAGGTGAAGTACTACGTATTACAGCGGAGAATGAACACTGCTTTGCCTACGCAAAAGAGGGAATTAACCTCCCTATTTTTTATAATGAAGAGGTAGTTTGTGTTGTTGGTATTACAGGTATCGTCGAAGAATTAGAAGAAATTGCTACACTTGTTCAATTGACCACAGAGATGATGGTACATCAAGCTTTTTTAACAGAGCAAAGTGCATGGCATGAAAAAATGCATCAAGTAACGTTAGAACAACTTTTATCAGGGCAAGTAGAAGATGCGCAATTGTTAAAGCGTTTTGATAAATTACATATTCAAAAAAAAGCACCGTATGTTGTTGTTAAAATGTCAACGATTCAGAAGCAACTAGCTTATCAAACATTTATTCATTTTTTGGATGATGTATTACCAGACAATGTAGTTTATGGAGCACTTGAAAAAGAAGTGTATGTTTGTATTATGGTGGGCTACAACAAGGAAGCAGTGATGCATATATTGCGTCAAATTCAACCAACATTAAGTCGTTATTTTCAGCTTCGTATAGGCATTGGGCAAGAAGTTGAACAAATTGAAGAACTTCGCTATGCGGCAGATACTGCATCAATTGCTTTACAATACGGGGATCCTGCAACTATTTTTAATGTGTTTGATGATGTAGAGATTTATTCACTATTTAAAGCACCACAATCAAAAGAAATGCTTCGTTATACACAAAATACTATTGGAATGTTATCGCAAAAATTTCTTGAAACAATCGAAGTATTTTTAGCAAATGATTTACAATTGATTAAAACAGCTGAAGCTTTACAAATTCATCGGCATACACTTAGTTACCGTTTAGAAAAAATTAAAGAGCAAACGGGACTCGATCCAACTGTATTCCGCGATGCACTTTATTTTCAAATTGCTCTATGGTTTCGCGCATAAAAAAAGAGCGGCACATGGCCACCCTTAGATGAATTATTTAAATGCTTGTGCAGCGTGTACAGCTTTTTTCCAGCCGTCATATAATTTGTCGCGTTTATCAACAGCCATTGCTGGGGTGAATTGTTTGTTTAAGTTCCAGTATTTTGCAATGTCATCTGTTGAATTCCAGAAGCCAACTGCAAGACCCGCTAAGTATGCGGCGCCAAGAGCTGTCGTTTCATTAATTACAGGACGGTCAACTGGTACATTTAATAAGTCTGATTGGAACTGCATTAAGAAGTTATTTTCTACTGCGCCACCATCTACACGAAGTTTTGTTAATGGAATGCCTGAATCTGCTTCCATCGCGTCTAAAACATCCTTCGTTTGATAAGCGAGTGATTCAATTGTTGCGCGTACAAAATGCTCTTTTGATGTACCACGTGTTAAACCAAATACAGCGCCACGTACGTCAGAATCCCAGTATGGTGTGCCTAATCCTACAAAGGCAGGAACGACATAAACGCCCTCTGTTGAATCGACACGTGCTGCATACGCTTCTGAATCTTTTGCGTGTCGGAACATACGCAAGCCATCACGTAGCCATTGAATGGCAGAGCCCGCAACAAAAATACTACCTTCTAATGCATAAGTTACTTTGCCATCTAGACCCCAAGCAAGCGTTGTTAATAAGCCATTTGTTGATTTTACCGCTTTTTCACCCGTATTCATTAACATAAAGCAGCCTGTACCATATGTGTTTTTCACCATACCTTCATCAAAGCAAGCTTGTCCAAATAGGGCAGCTTGTTGGTCACCAGCAGCACCAGCAATTGGTACATTTTGTCCGAAGAACTGTGCATCAGCTGTATGGCCATATACTTCAGAAGAAGGGCGGACATCTGGAAGCATGGAAGCGGGAACACCTAAGATATCAAGTAATTCTTGATCCCATGTTAAATCATAAATATTGTACATTAACGTACGAGAGGCATTTGAATAATCGGTAACGTGAACAGCACCATTTGTGAGTTTCCAAATGATCCATGTATCCATCGTACCGAATAATAAATCACCAGCTTCAGCTTTTTCACGAGCGCCTTCGACATTATCTAAAATCCATTTTACCTTTGTACCTGAGAAGTAGGCATCAATTAATAAACCTGTTTTATCACGGAATAACTCATTGTAACCGTTTTCTTTTAAATCATCACAAATATCTGCTGTTTGACGTGATTGCCAGACAATCGCATTGTATATTGGCTTCCCTGTATGTTTGTCCCATACAACCGTTGTCTCACGTTGGTTCGTAATACCGATACCAGCAATTTGTGTAGCAGAAACATGCTTATCTGATAATACAGTAGCAATACACGAAAGAACAGATGACCAAATTTCCTCTGCATTATGTTCTACCCAGCCAGATTGTGGGAAGTATTGCGGAAATTCTTGTTGATACGTATGGAAAATCGTTCCGTCATGATTAAATAAAATAGCACGAGAGCTTGTTGTTCCTTGATCAATTGCTAAAATGTATTTTTTTTCTGTCATTATAAATCCCTCCGAATATACGTTAGTCTTCGTCTTTTACGTTTTTAATGGTCATTTGTGCACCGATGAAAATGGCTAATACAATAATGGCGAAAATCCAAAATGCGATTGAATTTTTTCCTTCAAAGATTTGTTGGAAAAATAGTGCACCGAATACACCACCAACAATTGGACCAACAATCGGTACCCATGCGTAAGACCAGCCTGAGTCGCGTTTTCCTGGAATCGGTAAAATCGCATGTGCAATACGCGGTCCTAAATCACGAGCAGGGTTAATCGCATAACCCGTTGGCCCACCAAGTGCCATCCCAATTACGACAATTAACATCCCAACTAAAAATGGATTTAAACCATCGACAATTTCATTTGTACCGAGCGCTAAAATGCCAAGTACAAGTGCGAATGTACCAATCATTTCAGCAATTAAATTAGATAGCGGGTGATTGATAGCTGGCATTGTTGCGAAGACACCAAGTTTTGCTTCTGGATCCGTTGTACCTTTCCAATGGGGCAAGTACATGAAGTATACTAAAATGGCACCTAAAATGGCACCAATAAGCTGTGCTAAAATGTACATTGGGACATCAGCCCACGGGAAGTTACCGATTGCTGCAAGACCAAGTGTTAGTGCCGGATTTAAATGTGCACCACTAATACCACCAACTGCATAAGCAGCCATGGCTACTGCAAGACCCCATGCAAATGTGATGACCATCCAGCCACCGCCAAGACCCTTAGATTTATGTAGAGATACACCTGCTACGACGCCGCCCCCAAATAAAATTAAGAGCATCGTGCCGACTAATTCGGCTGTGAATGTTGACATAAAAGTTCCCCCTTTGTAATCGCCATGAAATAGAAAAAGGAGTTCACATTAAACAGACCGCAAATGTGCACGGCTATCTACATGTGAACTCCTAAACCTAATCACGTACTTATGAACTTAATTACATTTTAGAGAAAAAATGGTACACAGTCAACTATTTTACGAAAGTTTGCCATAATTCCTTGTTGGATGTTGTTACAGCAACAGCTCCAGCTGTAAGCGCTTCCTCTACATTTGCTTTTTCACGGATTAATCCACCCGTAATAACTGGGATTTTTGTATGCTGATGAATTTCAGAAATCATCGATGGAATAATGCCAGGAAGCAGTTCGATATAATCGGGCTTCGCTGTATCTATCATGGAATAGCTTTTTTCAAGTGCAATGGTATCAATTAAAAATACGCGTTGGATAGCGATAATGCCGCGTGCTTTTGCTTTGATTAGCATATTTGAACGCGTTGAGATAATGCCAGCAGGGCGTATATCATTACATAAAAAATCGGCCGCAAAATTATCCGTTTTTAAACCATGAATTAAATCAGCATGAATAATTAATTTTTTATGATGTCGTTCTGCTTCTCGTTTGAGCGACAATAAATGACTAATATGAACTTCAAGTAGCACAATGTATTCAAATGGACTTTTAAGGACTTGATCAAATTGTTTGACTGTTCGTGCTGCCGGTATAATTTGTTGGTTATTAAAGTGCATAGGAAACCCTCTTTTCTATCTAGTAAAAAAGAGAACCACGCAATGACGTGATTCTCTCATTAGCTACTAGTTTTATTATAACGCAGTAGTGGCGCGAGTAATTTCTTTTGTTAAATCAGCTGTGAAACATTCGCGTTGTTCAACAGACCAGTTCAATAAAGAGGTCATTTCGTCTAAAATCGCGTCCTTATGAGCTTTGACGTCTGCGATATTAAAGAACATATTCGCTGTTCGACGAATCAGAAAATCATTTGGGTGCACGACCATTTCGTGATGAATGCCATATAAAAGTTGTGCATATAAGCCTTGTGGGATGGTTTCATGACGTTTTTGTGCATAGCTAAACACCATATCAACATTTGCACCATAATGATGGGCAAGATGACTTGCTTCTGCTGCTGATAAGCCAAGCTCCATACCTTTTTCCGTACGACGTGCGACGAAGGCTTCTAAATTTTGAGAGCCCCCAATATCGCCACCTGATACGTGAATATGTTTTGTAGAACATGGCTTAGAATCGATACCAAACTCTGCTTTTAATTCTTTCGCAATCGTATTTAATACTGTTTCAGCCATTTTACGATAACCTGTTAATTTACCACCAGCAATTGTCACAAGACCTGATTTTGATTCCCATACTTCATCTTTACGTGAAATTTCAGAAGGATTTTTACCGTCTTCATGGATTAGTGGGCGCACACCAGCCCAGCTTGATTCAATATCTGCATCTGTTACTTGAACAGTAGGGAACATATAGTGAATGGCTTTCATAATATAGTCGCGGTCCTCTTGCTTAATATCCATATCACGTGGGTCACCTTCATAAAATGTATCAGTCGTCCCTACATACGTTTTCCCATTACGCGGAATCGCAAACACCATACGGCCATCTGGTGTATCAAAATACACAGCTTGGTGAAGCGGGAATTTTGATTCGTCAAAAACAATATGCACACCTTTTGATAAAATTAAATGTTTACCAGCTTGTTTTCCTTCAATTGAGCGTACATCATCAACCCAAGGTCCTGCGGCATTAACGACTTTTTTTGCACGAATTGTAAAGCGTTTATTGCCAATTAAATCTTCTGCAATAATACCTGTAATACGTTTTGCATCATTGTATGTGAAGTTCACGGCTTTTGTATAGTTGTTTAGCACAGCTCCTCTTTGAATGGCTGCTTTCGCTACTTCGATTGTTAAGCGGGCATCATCCGTACGGTATTCAACATAGACACCGCCACCGCGAAGATCTTCTGTTTTCACTAATGGCTCCTTCGCTTGTGTTTCAGCTGCAGACAACATTGAACGACGTTCTGAGCGTTTAACGCCCGCTAGGAAATCATACGTGCGTAAGCCGACATTTGTTGATAATTTACCGAATGTCCCGCCTTTATGGAATGGTAAAAGCATCCAAACAGGAGTCGTTACATGTGGGCCATTTTCATAAACAACAGCACGTTCTTTTCCTAATTCTGCTACTTCTTTAAATTCAAATTGTTTTAAGTAGCGAAGACCGCCATGTACTAATTTTGTTGAACGGCTTGATGTACCTGCAGCGAAATCCTGCATTTCTACTAGCGCAACAGATAAACCACGTGAAATCGCATCTAATGCAATCCCGCATCCTGTAATTCCGCCACCAATCACGAGCAAATCATATTCTTTGTTTTGTAATTCCTCAATTGTTGCATAACGTTGTAATGATGAAGCTGTACTCATAACGTATTTCCTCCTTTTAGATACGAAAAAAGAGACCATTAAAAGCACATGCAAAAATGCATATGTTTTTAATGGTCTCTCAATCGCTCAAACCTAATCTTAACTTGCCTTCATTGTAAAGGATAGCGTTTATAAATTCAAGTCAAAAGAAAAGAGAGCCTATACTTTCGTATGCTCTCTGGTTCATTATTTTGATAAGGCTGTTTTAAATGTTTCTAAATTATCTTCCATAATAGAGAAGTAATCGCGTTTCACTGCAATGTCTTCTTTTGTTAAAACACTTAAATTATGTGCGGTCAAATCTTTAGCACCAATATCATTTTGAATAACAGCTGCTAATTTTGACGAAACATTTTGCTCAAATAAAATGTACTGAATATTATCTTTTTTCGCTTGTGCGACAATTTGTGTTAATTCTTTTTGTGATGGTTCATCTTGTGAGTTCAAACCAGCAACAGATACTTGTTTTAAGCCATATGTGCCAGCAATATAACCAAATGCAGCATGTGATACGTAAAACTCTTTTGTCTCTGCATCTTTTGCCATTGTTTTATAATCATTATCTAATTGTTGTAGTTTTTTAACAAGTGCATCATAATTTTTTTCGTAATCTGCTTTATGCTTTGTATCTTTTTTTACAAGTTCATTTTTGATTGATAATGCTAAATCTTGGCTAATAACAGGTGATAGCCAAACATGGGGATCGACATCGCCGTGATGATGATCATCCTCTTCATGTTCATGTTCATGTGTTGCAGTACTAGCATGTAGCTTCTCTTCATCAATACCATGTGTTGTTTCAATCATTGATACATTTTCATTAGCTAATGTTTTTTTCGCATTGTCGACAAAGCCTTCAAGACCTAAGCCGATATAGAAAAATAAATCGCTATCTGCTAATTTCATCATGTCTTGCTGTGTTGGTTCAAATGTATGTTCATTCGTTCCTGGTGGATAAATAGATGATACCTCAACATGTTTACCACCGATTTGCTCTGCGAAA
The DNA here is from genome assembly GCF_003991225.1 of Candidatus Kurthia intestinigallinarum. Taxonomy (GTDB): domain Bacteria; phylum Bacillota; class Bacilli; order Bacillales_A; family Planococcaceae; genus Kurthia; species Kurthia populi. The sequence continues at coordinate 48,305 of NZ_JTFC01000003.1, read as the reverse complement.
TATTGTAGTGGATAGACGGTTGTATAAATCGAAACTTTATCCGATGAATTTGTAGATTTAGAATCGTCATTGCCACAAGCTGCTAAAAGGATAGCAGTTAGTGCTAAAACGATAAATGAAAGTGTTTTTTTCATATTGTCACCCCGACCTATATAGTTTGAATTTTTAAATAGTAATAATTACGATTTGAATGTAATAACAAAAATAACTATATCGTATTGATTACGATTTGACAAGAGAAAAAGAAAAAACCATCGAAATTATTTCTTTTTCGATGGCCATTCAAGTGGTACGGGGTCATAGCCACCTTTACATAATGGCTGACAGCGTAAAATTCGTTTCATTGTTAAGTAACCACCTTTTATCGCACCAAAACGAGAGACAGCTTCAATGCCATAATTTGAACAGGTTGGATGGAAGCGACAGCTTGGTGGGAAGAGGGGAGAAATGATTTTCTGGTATAAGCGAAAGATCGCAACAAGTAGTTTTTTCATCGTCATTCTTCTTTCTAAATAGTTGTCCATGTTAGTATACCGAAAAGCCTTTAAAAAAGCATTGTGTACGATTGCTTTAAAAAGCCGATATAACATAAGAGTGAAGGGAGGGAGAAACATGGATGTAAGTTCAATTATGTCGATGCAGTTAATGGAGCTCCAACAAACCGTACAAATGAGTGTTATGCAAAAGGCAATGAATATGGAAACGTCAGCTGTTGCGCAAATGGTCGAACAAATGCCACAAATTGCTACACCATCACTTGACCCAAATGTTGGTCAAAATTTTGATGTGTCAATCTAAGCTAAATGTATAAAAAAACGGGTAAATGCGAAATAGGGCATTTACCCGTTTTTTTATTTGCGAAGTATTGATACACTGACAGTATGAAGGAGTGGTAATAGATGTTTTCCTATACCGATTTAAATGGTCATGGCGTAGACCTATCATTCAAAAAAGACGCATTTTCATTTGATCCAACACATGTACTTGTACTAGCGAAATTTGAAGGACGCTGGTTATTAACAAAGCATCCACAACGAGGTTATGAATTTCCAGGAGGTAAGCAAGAAGCAGGGGAGACATTAATTGAAGCGGCTATACGCGAAGTATATGAAGAAACAGGAGCACATATTAACGATGTGATGTGGCTTGCGACGTATGTAGTACAACAGAAAGCACCATTTGGTAAAGCCGTATATATTGCCAATGTAACGTCCTTAGATACGAACTATAAAAAGCATGAAACAGAAGGTGCTGTTTTAATGACAGATGAAGAATTATTAGGCTGTGAGCAATTAAGCTTTCATATGCGTGATGGGGGCATGAAAAAAATTCTTGAGAAGGTGAGCGAACTTGAGGATAAGTGGCACTATTGAGTCCAGTAGAGACTATCCTTCGCCAAATCCTGACATTCGACTGCGGGAAATTACATATTGGTCTGAAGGGATTCGTGTAAAAGGAATGCTCGCATGTCCAAACCAAGCAGGACAATATGATGGGATGCTGTATCTACGAGGTGGCATTCAAGGAGTTGGTATGGTGCGTCCTGCGCGTATCGCAGAATTTGCTGCACAGGGGTTAGTTGTATTTGCACCGTATTACCGAGGAAATCGAGGTGGGGAAGGACGCGATGAATTTGGCGGTGTTGACCGCTTTGATGCCGTGCATGGTGTAGAGGTTTTAAAGCAATTTTCAACGACACGCGTTCATGTATTTGCTTTTTCTCGAGGAGGCATCATGGCACTGTGGACAGCGATTTTACGACACGATATCACGTCAGTTGTTACCTGGGGTGGTGTTTCAGATATGACGCTCACCTATCAGGAACGTGTTGATATGCGTCGTATGCTAAAACGTGTTGTAGGTGGTACACCAACGAAGATGCCAGAAGCATATCATGCGCGTACACCGCTTTTTCGTGTCAATGAGATTAGCTGTCCAGTATTAATCATTCACGGAGCACAAGACGATAATGTACCGATTGTACATGCGAAGCGATTAGAAGCGGCATTAAAAGTAGCTCATAAATCATATGAAACATGGTATAAAGAGCAGTATACACATTATTTTCCGGTTGCAGCAAACCGTCAAGTAGTTGCGGATGCCTGTGATTGGATGAAACAACAGGAGGGATAACAGATGGGCTATGTGCATATTCAATTACCACCCGTTGACCGTACAAAAGATTTTGATACAAATTATTGGTATTGGCATCACTTATGGCTATATTTCACCGATAAGTTTTCGTATGTCACAATCCAATGTTGGAATGAAGAAACAACAGCAATTGCTGAATTAAAAAACTATACGAATTTAATGCGTTCAGAAGGACTTGTAAAGGAGTTTAAAATTGATTTAAATGAACGTACACGTCAATTTTTTGCAGAAGAAGCGGCGTTTGATAGTAAGTTAAAATGGTTTAATCTTTTCTTTCATGAAGTTGCGGGTAAAGAAGGCTTAGAGCTTCATGATTATGGTCGTGAAATATCTTTTAACCGATTAACACGCGGTGATGCAGAAGATATCGTTGAATTTTTTAATCAGCATCAAGCGGACGTGAAATTTGTACCGGATGAGCAAGACTAACAAATAAAAAGAGCCAGAGAGTAATTACTCTCTGGCTCTTTTTTAGATGATTTTTTTGATTGTCAATCGAAGTTTTTCTTCAAGAAATTAGACGCGAGGTGCACCATTTTTTAGGATGCCTTCAGCGACAGTACCAAATTTCTTGAAGTTTTCGTGGAACATACCAGCTAATTTTTTAGCTGTTGCATCATATTTATCTTTGTCTTCCCATACGTTACGAGGATCTAAGATATTTGATGGTACGCCATCGATTTCTGATGGAATTTGTAGACCGAAGAATTTATCTTCTTTTTTGAATGCATTATCTAATTTACCATTGATTGCAGCGCGTACCATTGTACGCGTGTAAGAAAGTTTCATGCGGCTACCTTCGCCATATTGACCACCAGACCAGCCAGTGTTTACTAAGAATACATTTGCTTCATGCTCGTCAATTTTTTGGCCTAACATTTCAGCATATTTTGTAGCATGTAGTGGCATGAATGGAGCACCGAAGCATGTAGAAAATGCTGGTTCAGGTTCTACTACACCACGTTCTGTACCAGGAATTTTAGAAGTGAAACCTGATAAGAAGTGGTACATTGCTTGGTCTTTCGTTAATTTAGAGATTGGAGGTAATACGCCAAATGCATCTGCAGTTAAGAAGATGATTGTTTTTGGATGACCTGCAACTGATGGATCAACGATATTATCGATATTTTGAATTGGGTATGCTACACGTGTGTTTTGTGTATATTGTGCATCATCATAGTTAGGAATACGAGTTGCTTCATCAACTACAACGTTTTCAAGTACTGTACCGAATTGGATGGCATTGAAAATTTCAGGTTCTTTTTCAGCTGATAAGTTTAATGTTTTTGCGTAGCAGCCACCTTCAATATTGAAGATACCTTTATCAGACCAACCGTGTTCGTCATCACCAACTAATTTACGATCTGCATCTGCAGATAAAGTTGTTTTACCAGTACCAGATAAACCGAAGAATAATGTAACATCACCTTCAGCACCAACGTTAGCAGAGCAGTGCATTGGGAAGATACCTTGTTCTGGTAATAAGTAGTTCATGATACCGAAGATTGATTTTTTCATTTCGCCAGCGTACTCAGTACCACCGATTAAAACAATTTTCTTTTCAAGAGATACGATGATGAATGTTTCTGAAGTTGTACCATCTACTGCAGGATCTGCTTTAAATGTTGGAGCAGAAACGATTGTAAAGTCTGCTACATGGTTAGCAAGCTCTTCTTGAGAAGGACGAATGAATAATTGGTGAGCGAATAGGTTATGCCAAGCATATTCATTTACAACGCGAATTGATAAGCGAGAATCTTCATCAGCGCCAGCAAAACCTTTGAATACAAATACTTCCTCTTTTGCTTTTAAGTAATCTACTACTTTTTTATATAAGTTATCAAATACTTCTGATGAAATTGATTGGTTTACTTTCCCCCAGTCAATTTTATCTTTTGAGCAATCTTCTTCAACGAAGAATTTATCGCGAGGAGAACGACCAGTGTATTTACCAGTTAAAGCACGAACAGCACCGTCAGCAGTTAAAATTGCTTCATTACGAGATGTCGCTTTTTCTACTAATTGTGCTACTGATAATTGTTCCTTAATATTTTGACCAGCTAATAGTTCTGTTAATTCATTCGCAGTTTCTACTGAATTCATGTGTCGTACCATCCTTTTTTAAAATTTATATGTTATTTAGTATGCCTTATTGGCTTTTTTTTAATTAATTATGGAATTAGTATAACACATTAAAATCAATAGTCTACATTAATACATCATTTTTTATAAAAATTATTTAAATATGACAAAATGGTTAAAGGAAGTAAAAGGTGTTTCGAACCAGCATTATTCTGTTTTATTGTATATAACAGTTGTTGTAAATAAGTTTTTTAAGGCTCTGTATTACAACAGGTATTAAATAATTTTATTAGGTTATACTTATCCATAAAAAATATCATATATACGATTGTGTATGACCAATATTTTATAATTTTAGAGATAGCATAGGTCATGTATTTAACAGAGCTATTAAATGATTGACTTTCATAATAGAATCTATTAGTATTGGAAATTGAACGGATACTCTTATCCCGAGCTGGTGGAGGGTCAGGCCCAATGAAACCCGGCAACCTGCATGTATTTCACAGCATGCGTTGGTGCTAATCTGATGCAAGGATTTTCCTTGAACGATAAGAGTGAAAGGTGCTTACGAAATTACCCCTTTCCTCATTAAACACTATGAGAAAAGGGTTTTTTTATTTTCGATTGTCATTGCAATCGCCAATGGCACTTTCTATAATACTCGTGTAAAAGCAGCTTCGGCTGGCTGGCATCGTAGGAGAACAGCTCATTTTTTAAGTTTCTTCTATATAATAGGTGCTACACGGATAATGAGTACCGTATCTATCGAACTCGTATAGGAGGAACCCATACAATGGCTCAACGTCGACTATTTACTTCAGAAAGTGTTACAGAAGGACATCCAGATAAAATCTGTGACCAAATCTCAGATGCAATTTTAGATGCAGTTTTAGAAAAAGATCCAAATGCACGTGTTGCATGTGAAACAACTGTTACAACAGGTTTAGTACTAGTAACAGGTGAATTAACAACATCTACTTATGTAGATATGAAAGGCATCGTTCGCGATACAGTAGCTGAAATCGGCTATACTCGCGGTAAATATGGTTTCGATGCGGAAAATCTTGCTGTACTTGTTGCAGTAGGTGAACAATCACCTGACATTGCCCAAGGTGTAGACCAAGCATTAGAAGCACGTGAAGGTTCTATGTCAGATGAAGAAATTGAAGCAATCGGTGCGGGTGACCAAGGTTTAATGTTTGGTTACGCTTGTAATGAAACACCGGAACTTATGCCACTACCAATTTCTTTAGCACATAAATTATCTCGTCGTCTAACAGAAGTTCGTAAATCAGGCGAGTTAGCTTATTTACGTCCAGATGGTAAAACGCAAGTAACAGTAGAATATGATGAAGAACAACATGCAGTACGCGTGGATACAATCGTTATTTCTACACAACATGATGAAGAAACAACATTAGAGCAAATTCAAGCAGATATGAAAGAGCATGTTATTAAACAAGTTGTTCCTGCTGAATTATTAGATGAACAAACAAAATACTTTATCAATCCAACAGGCCGTTTTGTCATCGGTGGACCTAAAGGGGATGCAGGTCTTACAGGACGTAAAATCATTGTAGATACTTACGGTGGTTATGCACGTCATGGTGGCGGTGCATTCTCTGGTAAAGATGCAACAAAAGTTGACCGTTCAGGCGCTTATGCTGCTCGCTACGTTGCGAAAAATATTGTTGCTTCAGGTCTTGCGGACCGTGCAGAAGTACAACTTGCTTACGCAATTGGTGTTGCACAACCGGTATCAATTTCAATTGATACATTCGGTACAGGTACGGTTTCAGAAGCTGAATTAGTAGAAGCTGTTCGCGAATTATTTGATCTACGTCCAGCAGGCATTATTAAAATGCTTGATTTACGTCGTCCAATTTATAAACAAACAGCTGCTTACGGTCACTTTGGTCGTACAGATTTAAATGTTCCTTGGGAAGAAACAAATAAAGCAGAAGCATTAAAAGCTCGTTTTAACTAATTTCTTTTTATGAGGCTAGGAAACTAGCCTTTTTTTTTATGGATAAATATAGTCAGCAAAAGCGTACTACGCCTTATTATCAGACTTTTATGATACAGCTAAATATTTTATTTGAATAATATGTATTATTCTCCCGATAATAAGTATTATATTATAGATATTTTGACTCAATATATTGTCTTAATTAAAAAGTTTTGTTATGAACAAAATCTTGTTTATTATCAAATATTATTAATTGATTCATTAACTAAACAAATTATGAATGAAGACCGCTTGAATAAGGCACTTAAGGTTTCTCAAATGACACAACCACCGCATTCGAATGAAAATTGCATAAGGACCGTTTAATAGATATAAAAAATCGTCTATTTATGAAGAGTAATTAGATGAAAAATGGCAAGTTACAAATTATATTTTCGTCATTTTTGATATTGATTTAAAAAAGTGAATGATACATATAGTCATCTAGTAGGTGACCAGGCAATCAAATGGCTAACTTCATTAGCAGTACAATGGAAGCTAAAGCAAAATATTGATGTCATTCGATACGGGGGAGATGAGTTTATTTTATTAATACCGCATCGCTTAGAGGTTATTCAAGAGGATTTAGAGGTTTTAAGGAAGTTTGTGATGAGTAAAGAATTTATTATTCGAGAAACAGGGGAGAGCATTCATATGACAATTAGTATCGGTGCTTGCTATACAAATGAGGAGATGTGTACGCTAGAACAATTATTTAAGCAAGCAGATGTGGCTTTATATCAAGCAAAAGAAAATGGCCGTAACCGATTATATGTTCAAGAATATAAAAAAGAAACCTTAAAAAGGTTATAACGTTTTTAAGGTTTCTTCTATTATAATAGTGTGAATTATTACTTCGCTACACCAAGGCCAGATGTTGTGAATGTTTCTTCTAGCTTTTGAAGAGCAAGTTCTTCATCAGAGCCATCAACATTGATTGAGATTTCAGAGCCAGTTGGGACGCCAAGTGACATAACACCAAGAATTGATTTTAAGTTAACGTTTTTGCCATCAAACACAAGTGTCGTGTCTGCTTGGAATTTTGAAGCAGCTTTTACTAACTCTGCTGCTGGACGTGCGTGTAAACCTTCGGGTGCTGTAATTGTAAATTGTTTAGAAATCATATAAATTCCTCCTTAGTGGATTTTAAATAGTTGCTATAAAGGACAACCGTTCAAATATCACCACTTTTTAAATTATGTAGTGGTCTTTTAAAGAATACCATATTAAGCTTTTAGAGTGTTAATGCTATGTTAGTAACATTTGTGGCAGTTTATTAAGATAGCATCTCATTTTATAGCAATAAACTACGTTCTTTTATAAAGTCCGATCTGACCTTATAAAAGAACTAACGAATAAGTTAAAGTCAAAGTATTTGAACTTATCAAATAAAAGAAAATAAAGGATATAAAACGAATATAAAGTATCACAAAAAGTGTAAAAAGAATGGTTTTTTGAAAACGTGTACACAGAACGTTCAAAAACATTTAAAGAAAATGTGAAAATGACAATATTTCTATTTTTTTACCGTATACTTAGGTTTATAATTCAAAATGAATTGTAATGGAGGTTGATAACTTCTACGCGAAGGGTTTGTGAGCTTGGGTTTCCTAAAACTTCCTGATTTCAGGGTACATACTATCTGATTCTATGTTTTTTGATTGAACTGCAATTATAAGGGAATCGAGGTATAGGCACTGGCTTTGGGGGGGATTTAGGACACAAATTCGATCATCCTGCGCATTCACACATATTTATTTTGTACCTTACAAACTAAATATCGGGGGACACACTTCAATATCCATTCAGCATTCTACATATGTAGAATAGTTGTTTTAGAAGGGAGTACAACATGAGAAAAAAAGTACTAATCTTGCCGATTGTTATGGCGTTTATGGCTCTAGTTTTATCTGGCTGTGAACCATTGATGGTATTTGACGCGAAAGGTCCGAACGCTCGTACACTTTCGACTACCATCTTAATTTCGATCGCTACAATGGTAATTATTCTTTTAGCTGTGTACATTATCCTTGCAGTAGTATTAGTAAAATACCGCGCAAGCAAATTACCAGCTGATTACGAACCTCCTTTTGAAGAAGGTAACCGTAAACTAGAATTCGTTTGGACAGCTATTCCAATCGTTATCGTAGCTTTCTTATCAGTTGTAACAATTTGGTCATTAGAAAAGGTTGAAAATCCACAAACAGAAGATTACGCAAATACTGAACCATTAGTAATTTATGCATCTTCTTCTGAATGGAAATGGCACTTCAGTTATCCTGAACAAAATATTGAAACAGTTAACTATGTGAACATTCCAACAGATCGCCCAATCGAATTCCGTCTATACTCTTACGGTATGATGACAAGTTTCTGGGTACCACAATTAGCAGGTCAAAAATATGCTATGAGTGACATGACTACAACAATTCACCTAGCTGCAGATGAAGCAGGTGAATACTTCGGACGTAACAGCTTATTCAACGGTCCTGGCTTCGAAGCACAACAATTCGAAGTACAAGCTATGGAACAAGCTAAATTCGACGAATGGACTCAAGATGTAAAATCTACTGAGCCTGAATTAACAGAACAAAAGTTCAACGAATTACTTAACGCAGCCCACGTTGGCCGCGAAAGCTTCTCTTCTACTCACTTATCATTCAGCCCAGCTCCAGCATCTCACCACGATATGATGAATGCAGAGTCTTACAACAAATCTAAAGCTGATCAAACTGGTAACGGTAAACTTAACATTCACCGTCATACAGACAGTCACTAAGGTTTAAAATCTGAATAATAATCTTCTCAAAAGTAGAAGCAAGAAAGGAGTCACACTAAATTGATGAGTTTTGACGCAATCTTTGCACCGTTAAGCGAGCCTATGGTCTTTGGTACCTTCATCGGTATCGTAGTAGCATCACTTGCTGTTGTAATTGGTTTAACTTACTTCAAAAAATGGGGTTGGTTATACAGTGAATGGCTAACTACAGTTGACCACAAACGTATCGGTGTAATGTATATCTTTGTAGCTATTATTATGCTATTCCGTGGTGGCGTCGACGCATTATTAATGCGTGCGCAAACTGCGATTCCTGAGAATGGCCTATTAAACTCTGCTCACTATAACGAAATCTTCACAACACACGGTCTTTTAATGATTTTGTTCGTTGCGATGCCGTTCGTTATTGGTCTTATGAACGTTGCTGTACCGCTTCAAATTGGTGCACGTGACGTAGCGTTCCCACGCTTAAACTTACTAAGCTTCTGGTTAACAGTAGCTGGTGCCATCTTAATCAACGTTTCGTTCATTTTTGGTGGATCACCAAACGCAGGTTGGACAGGGTACTTCCCATTGTCTGGTCCTGAGTACAACCCAGGTGTTGGTAATAACTACTACGCTTGGTCAATCCAAATTTCTGGTTTCGGTACATTAATGACAGGTATTAACTTCATTACGACAATCATGAAAATGCGCGCACCTGGTATGACACTAATGAAAATGCCAATGTTTACTTGGTCTATTTTAATCACTAGCTTAATCATCACTTGTGCGTTCCCAGTTATCACTGTAACAATGGCTATGATGACTTTAGATCGTCAATTCGGTACTAAATTCTTCGCTATGTCTGACGGTGGTATGGACATGCTTTACGCTAACTTATTCTGGGTATGGGGTCACCCTGAGGTTTACATCGTAATCCTTCCAGCATTCGGTATCTTCTCAGAAGTTATCGCTACGTTCTCACGTAAAAACTTATTTGGTTACGGCTCAATGGTAGCAGCAATGGTAGTTATTTCTACACTTGCATTCTTAGTATGGGCTCACCACTTCTATACAATGGGTCACGGTGTATTAACAAATGGTGTATTCTCAATCACTACAATGTTAATTGCTGTACCAACAGGGGTTAAGATTTTCAACTGGTTATTAACTATGCGCCACGGTAAAATCTCATTCACAACTCCAATGCTTTACGCTTTAGGCTTTATTCCAATCTTCACTATCGGTGGGGTTACTGGTGTAATGCTTGCAATGGCAAGTGCGGACTATCAATATCACAACACATTATTCTTAGTTGCTCACTTCCACTATGTATTAATTCCAGGTACAGTATTCGCATTATTCGCGGGTTACCACTACTGGTGGCCACTTATCTGGGGCTTCCGTCTTAACGAAAAACTTGGTAAAGCAGCATTCTGGGTTATGGCAATCAGCTTTAACGTAGCATTCTTCCCAATGTTTATTCTTGGTTTAGATGGTTATGCTCGTCGTATGTACACGTATTCAGCAGCGACAGGTTACGGTCCATTATCAATGGTATCATTCATTGGTGCATTAGGTTTAGCCGTATCATTCATCTTAGTTGCTTACAACATCTACTATTCATTCCGTTACGCAAAACGCGAGGGCTCAGATCCTTGGGATGCGCGTTCACTTGAATGGTGTGTTCACACCCCAGCTCCAAACTACAACTTCGCAGTTATTCCTACAGTTACTCGTCTTGATGAGTTTTGGTTTGCGAAAAAAGAAGGCCGCGACCTTCAAGCTGGTAAAATTGAAGATATTCATATGCCAAACAACTCACAAAGTGCGTTCTGGCAAGGTATCGCTATGACTGCATGGGGATTCTTCTTCGTATGGGCAGAGTGGATTCCAGCTGCTATCTTCTTAGTAATTACTTTAGCATTCATGCTTTACCGTTCATTCCAAAAAGATGACGGTTATCATATTCATGTTGCTGAAATCGAAGAAACAGAACGTCGCTATGACGAAAATGGCGGATTGCGAGGTGCTAAATAATGGCTCATCACGTTGATCACAGTCAACCATTAGAATACTCGACTACGCAAAACCGCTTAAATATTTACGGTTTCTGGATTTTCCTAGGTGCGGAGATCGTGTTATTCGCCACATTATTTACAGTGTACTTTACGTTATCTGATCGTACAGGTACAGGTCCAACTGGAGAAGAAATTTTCGAATTAGGGCCAGTTTTAATTGAAACATTCTTATTATTAACAAGTTCATTCCTAATTGGTTTAGGTGTACATGCAATGCGTCTTGGTCGTAAAACACCAATGGTTGTATTCTACATCTTAACGCTAATTCTAGGTTTAGGCTTCTTAATTGTTGAAATTGATGAATTCTTCACTTACGTACATGAGGGTGCAACAATTACTACAAGTGCATTTGTATCTTCATTAATGACTACTATTGGTACTCACGGTGCTCACGTAACATTCGGTTTATTCTGGGGTACAGCGATTATCATCCAAGTTATTCGTAATGGCATCAATGCTCGTACAGCGAACAAAGCATTTATCTTCTCGCTATACTGGCATTTCCTTGATGTTGTATGGATTTTCATCTTCAGCTTTATCTACTTGAGAGGATTGATGTAATATGGCAGAACTATTTCCTAAAGAACACGTCGTGGGCTTTATTGGCTCATTAGTTTTAACTTTTGCTGCACTGTCCGTTGTGTGGTTAGACGTATCTATGGTCGTTGGTATGATTATTCTGCTTGTTACAGCTTTAATTCAAGCAGCTGTCCAATTAATGTTATTCATGCACATTGGTGAAACTGATGATAAAGTCGATATCTGGGTTGCAACATTATTCGCATTCGGTATTGGTATCGTAACAATCATTGGTTCATTATTAGCCATGGTTTGGGGTTACTAATCCCATAAAGATTGAGTTCCCCGAAAGAAGGTTGTGAGAGAAATCTCACAACCTTTTTTATTATAAAAAACAGGCGTCGCAAATTTGCGACGCCTGTTTTTCGTTAGTGAAACGGTTATTAACGTAAAAGTGGAGTTTGTTGTACAGCTTTATAGTATTGGCCTTTTTCACAGTACTCATTTAAAATGCGTGTCATATCTTTTTTATCTTCTTCTGTTAATTCGCGTACGACTTTAGCAGGACGGCCAAATGCAAGCATATTAGGTGGAATTTTCGTACCCTGCGTGACAAGACTGCCTGCGCCAATAAAAGCACCTTCCCCAATCTCAGCACCATCTAAAACGATTGAAGCCATGCCAATTAATGCACCTTTTTTTACATGACAGCTATGTAACGTAGCTTGATGCCCAATAGTGACGTCATCTTCTAAAATTAATGGGTGTGCAGGACTTTGATGAAGACAACTTAAATCTTGAATATTTACGCGCTCACCAATAATTGTTGGAGAAACATCACCGCGAATAACAGTATGATAGAAAACAGATGAATCTTTTCCGATTGTTACATCACCTGTGATAACAACACCATCACCTAGAAAGACGGAAGGGTCGATAGTTGGCTCTTTATCTTTAAATGGGTATAGCATATAAAATCTCCTCATTTCGTAAAAATTTAATCTAATCGTACCAAACTACGTGTATTATTGGAACAGTTAAATGCGTTTATGCGTTACAATAGAGAGAGTAAACAGAAGGAGCGATTTTATCTTATGTGGAAATGGGAAGCTGATGGACAAGCGCGAGGTGTTGCGGTCGTCATACATAGTGCTTATGAGCATCATAGACGTTATGCGTGGCTGATTGAGGAATTACGCTCAAGAGGCTTCCATGTGATTGCTGGAGATCTTCCAGGGCATGGAGAAGACAGCAAACATAAAAAAGTGCATGACGAAGCGTTAAAGGACTATGAACGGTATGTGAAATTGATGATAGAGACAGCTTTTGATTATAACTTACCGGTATTTTTATTTGGTCATGGAATGGGCGCGATTTTTGGAATATATGCTGTACAAAAATACCGCTATGAAGTAGCAGGTTTAATTTTGACTTCTGCATGGTTTCATTTACAGCATCAACCATCACGTGTGTCGAATGCAGTACCAGGTTTAAGCAAAATTGCAGGTGGATTTAAAATCCATCATGATATTACAGTGAAGCAACTAACACGAAGTTACGATGCGTATTTAGAAATGAAAGATGATATTATGTATAATTCTAATGTGACGGTAAAATGGTATAATGAATTGCATAATTTTATGAAGGCCTTATACCAGTCTGAAAAAGGTATTCCGGATATTCCTGTGTTAATGATGAATGCAGGTGCAGATAAAGTTGTTGATACAAATTATGCAAAAAAATGGCTTTTGAAGCAGCCGATTTCAGATTTCATATATAAAGAATGGCCTAAATGTCATCATGACTTATATTTAGAGCCTGAGCGAGAATTAGTGTTTAGTTATGTAGAAAGTTTTCTCTTTAATTCGTTGAAAAATATTGGTTATATTGTAGAATAATAAAACTACCCTCAAACAAAAAGAGGGTGGTTTTTTGTTTGCTATTTTTGATTGTACGGTAGTCAGATGTCATATATAGGATAAGACGTAAAGTGTTTTTAAGGAGGACATTTTTTAATTAATACTTCTATAAAAAGTAAAAAGCTTGATATTAAAAGGTTTTTAAAACATAAATATTTATTTTCTGTTCTTCTCAGAAGAACAGAAAATAGACAATAAGTACTTTTTTTGTATGAAAGCGTTTTAAATTGTTCGGGGATATTTATTTTCAAATGCTTGTCTTATATAATGAGTTTATTGTTATAGCAAAAGAATTTTTCATAGGTACAACGAGAAAGGAAAGTCATAATGGAATTTATTAATAAACTTTACGATCTCTTATGGGGACCGTGGATGATTTACGGCATCATGCTAGTCGGTGTTGTTTTTACGATTTTAACAAAAGGTGTACAAGTTCGATTTTTAAAAGATATGTTTGGTCAAATTTTTCATGGTAAAAAGTCAGATGCAGGCGTTTCTTCATTCCAAGCGATGTCGATGGCACTATCTGGCCGTATTGGAACAGGGAATATTGCTGGTACAGCGACAGCCATTGCCTTTGGTGGTCCAGGCGCAATTTTCTGGATGTGGGTAATTGCATTTTTTGGTGCGGCAACAGCATATGTAGAATCAACACTTGCTCAAATTTATAAAGAAGAAAAAAATGGTGTTTACCGAGGGGGCCCAGCATTCTATATACATAAATTTACCGGGAAGCGATGGTTAGGTATGATTTTTGCTATTGCAGCTTTAGTAGCGATGTCATTTCTACAACCAACTGTACAAGCAAATGCGATTGCAGATGCGATGTATAATGCTTTTGAGTTACCACATTGGGTTTCAGGATTAGCAGTTTGTTTGATTTTAGGACTTATTATTATTGGTGGTGTTAAACGTATTGCAGCAGCAGCATCGTTTATCGTACCATTTATGGCTATTGCTTATATTTTAGTTGCGGTTATTATTATTATTTTAAATATTGATCAAGTGCCATCAATATTCAGTTTGATTTTTCGTAGCGCATTTGGTGCAGATGAAATGTTTGGTGGTATTTTAGGTGCGGCAATCGCATGGGGGGTTAAACGAGGAATCTATGCGAATGAAGCCGGGCAAGGTACAGGTCCTCACCCAGCAGCTGCTGCAGAAGTATCACATCCAGTAAAACAAGGTTTAGTACAAGCGGCTTCTGTTTACTTAGATACGTTCCTCGTTTGTACAGCAACAGCATTTATGATTTTATTTACAGGTATGTACAATGTGCAAGAAGGAGAAGGAACAGGCGCATTTATCGTTCAAAATTTACCGGGTGTTGAAGCAGGAACAGCCTTTACACAATATGCTGTAGATGCAGCTTTCCCGATTGCAGGCTTTGGTACAATTTTCGTTGCATTCGCTTTATTCTTCTTTGCTTTTACAACAACGATGGCGTATTACTACATTGCAGAAACAAATATGGCGTATATTTTTGATGGTAAGAAATTAAAATTAGGTATTCGATTCGTACAAATTGTTATTTTATTTGCTACTTACTTTGGTGCTGTTCGTCCATCTGAATCTGCTTGGACGCTAGGTGATATCGGCTTAGGTATCATGGTTTGGGTCAATGTGATTGGCTTACTATTTTTAGTGAAACCAGCATTAATTGCACTAAAAGACTATGAACGACAAAAGAAAGCCGGAAAAAATCCTGTCTTTAATCCTGAGGAATTAGGCATTAAAAATGCAGATTTCTGGATGAAAAAGAAATAATGAATAAAAAGAGGCTGGGATTAAATCCTAGCCTCTTTTTTCTATACTATACTATTGTATAACGCTTTGTTTTTCAGTAGCGTTCATTTTTGTGTACGGTTTTACTTTTTCTAACGCCAAAATAAATGGTGGGTCATTTTTTTGATTTAAAAAATCATAACGTAATACATGAACTTGTTTTTGAGATAAAGATTCAACATATGTTAACACGTCATCACGTTCTTCTTTACCGCCTTCATGCCCATGATAGACAACAAGTACAATGATGCCGCCTATTTTCATCATTTCAAGCATTTCATCAATGGCTTGAATTGTAGTTTGACCATGTGTTGTTACAGTATGATCAGCACCAGGTAAATAGCCTAAATTGAAAATAGCGCCACCAATTCGTTCATCTACATAGGTTGCGATATTTTCATGGCCATCTAAAATAAGTGTTGTGCGTTCAAATACACCATGTTCTTTCAGGCGATCTGCTGTTGCATCTAGTGCCTGTTGTTGCACATCAAATGCAAAGACGTGACCTGTGTCACCAACAAGCTCTGTTAAATATAGTGTGTCATGGCCGTTTCCAGCTGTCGCATCAATCGCGACATCTCCAAAATCAATAGATTTACGTAGCAATGTTTTCGCGTAGTCCAATACGCGTTCTAGCTTCATCGAGTTGTCACTTCTTCTTTCTTATATAATTTACCTTGCCAGCTATTACGATTAGCTAACTCAGCATCAATTCCATTTAAAACTTCCCATTTATTCACTGACCACATTGGACCGACCATTAAATCAATCGGGCCATCACCAGTAATACGTTGTACGACCATTTCTGGTGGGATTAACTCTAATTGGTCTGCTACTAATTGAATATATGCATCTTTTTCCATTAATTCAAGTTGCCCTTTTTCGTATTGTTTTACAAGTGGTGTGCCTTTTAATAAATGAAGTAAATGAATTTTAATGGCTTGTACATCAAGCTGCCCAGCTACGCGTGCTGTCTCAAGCATCATGTCATAGTCCTCTAGTGGAAGACCGTTAATAATATGTGTACATACACGAACACCATGTTTACGCAGTTTTTCCACGCCTTCTACATATGTCTGGAAGTCATGTGCACGGTTAATTAAATTAGCTGTTTTTTCATGAATCGTTTGTAGGCCTAGTTCTACCCATAAGTATGTGCGCTCATTTAGTTCAGCTAAATATTCCACAACGTCATCAGGTAAACAGTCTGGACGTGTAGCAATGCTTAAGCCCATTACACCTTCACAAGCAAGAGCCGCTTCAAATTTTTCTTTCAATACAGGAAGCGGGGCATGCGTATTTGTGTAAGCTTGGAAGTAGGCCATTGTTTTACCATCTTTCCATTTATGCTGCATACGTTCTTTAATTGTAGCAAATTGAACAGGAATTGGGTCAACACGGTCACCCGCAAAGTCACCTGAACCCGCTGCTGAACAAAACGTACAGCCACCAAATGCTACGGTGCCGTCACGGTTTGGACAATCAAAGCCGGCATCTAGCGCGACTTTATAAACTTTACAGCCGAATTCATCGCGTAAGTAGCGATTCCATGTATAATAACGTTTTCCATCCGAAGGGAAAGGAAATTCTGTTGGATTTGTTTCTGTCATTTCTTATTTCACTCCTCAACAACTCATTGTATCATGTGAGGCGATGTCAGACGACCACTTTCTACTCGGACGAAAGTAGGAGTTTCAAAAACATGCATTGTCAATTTATATAGACTTTTGTTATGATTGCGAGGATTTAATTTGTTTATAGGAGGGTTTCATATGCCAAAAAGCGTATGGTTCCTTATAATCGGTATGGTTGTCAATACGGTCGGCAATTCGTTTCTATGGCCGTTAAATACAATTTATATGCATGAGGAGCTTGGGCAATCATTGTCTACTGCAGGGCTTGTCTTAATGGCAAACGCTGCGGCGGGTGTTGTTGGGAATTTACTCGGGGGTTTTTTATTTGACCGCTTAGGTGGCTTTCGGACAATTATGGTGGCGTCAATTTTAACAATTATCGGCTTAGCGGGCTTAACGATTTGGCATGGCTGGCCGCATTATATTTGGTTTTTAGCATTGATTGGTTTTACCGGGGGAATGATTTTTCCGTGTATGTTCGCGATGGTTGGTACAGCTTGGCCTGAGGGAGGACGTCGAGGATTTAATGCGATATATTTAGCGCAAAATTTAGGTGTGGCATTTGGTCCTGCGTTAGCTGGCGTCATTGCAAATTATAGTTTTGATTATATTTTCATTGCGAATTTAATGATGTACATTGTCTTTTTTGCAATTGCTTTCTCATATAAAACAATTCCACAAGGCTATGGTATTGCACCATCTAATGTCATTAGCGAAGGGAAACAAATTAAAGATAAATCGAGTCTTTATGCGCTATGTATTTTAGGGATTGGATATATGCTTGGGTGGGCAGTTTACACACAATGGACAACAACGATTTCAGCATACACACAAGAAATAGGCATTTCGTTAAATCAATATAGCTTGCTCTGGACGGTAAATGGATTGTTAATTGTAGCGGGACAGCCGCTTATTAATCCATTAATTAAACGACTAGGTGACCGCTATCAAATAATGATTGTGACAGGTGTTTTAATCTTTATCTTATCTTTCTATGTATTGACCTTTGCAGAAAATTTTAGAATGTTTTTAGTTGCAATGATTATTTTAACGTTTGGTGAAATGTTCGTCTGGCCAACTGTGCCAACGATTGTTAGTACATTAGCGCCACCTGGACGAGATGGGTTTTACCAAGGTCTTATCAACTCCTTTAATACACTTGGAAAAATGATTGGACCAGTAGCCGGTGGTTTATTGGCAGAAATTTATGGGATGCAGTTCACATTTTACTTCTTAATGATTATTTTGGCTGTGTCGATTATTCCTTATTCACTGTATCATTTGCCGCTAAAGAAAAAGATATAAAAATTCTAAAAATAGCGTAATCTCTTGTCAATGTACAACAATTCAAGTACAATGAGTGCAATATGATATGACATTGAAGAGGAATAGTACGTTAAGGATTACTAATAGAGAGCTAGTGGTTGGTGGAAACTAGTAGATGAATTAACAGAACTCGCCTTGGAGTCACATTGGTGAACGTAAATTAACCAGCGTCGTCTGTCCGCGTTAAGGGTTCAAGTTGAGTGAGTACACTAATTTGGGTGGTACCGCGGTAGCGTTATGCTGTCGTCCCTTTCTATGAGGGATGGCAGCTTTTTTTACGTTTAAAACATAAAAGGAGGCAATTACTTTGAGTTTCAACCATAAAGAAATTGAAAAGAAATGGCAAAAAGTTTGGGATGATAATAAAACATTCAAAACAACAAATGAACCAGAAAAACCAAAATTCTATGCATTAGATATGTTCCCGTATCCATCAGGTGCAGGTCTTCATGTAGGACACCCTGAAGGCTATACAGCGACAGATATTTTATCTCGCTTCAAACGTATGCAAGGATACAATGTACTTCACCCAATGGGATGGGATGCATTTGGTCTTCCAGCGGAACAATATGCACTTGATACTGGGAATGACCCAGCCGAATTTACATTAAAAAATATCGCGACATTCAAGCGTCAAATCCAAGAACTTGGTTTTAGCTATGACTGGGATCGCGAAATCAATACAACAGACCCTTCTTACTACAAATGGACACAATGGATTTTCATCCAACTTTACAATAAAGGCTTAGCTTATATTGATGAAGTAGCTGTAAACTGGTGCCCGGCACTTGGCACAGTACTTGCTAATGAAGAAGTGATCGATGGTAAATCAGAGCGTGGTGGTCACCCAGTAGAACGCCGCCCAATGAAACAATGGATGCTTAAAATTACAGCTTATGCAGATCGTTTAATCGATGACCTTGAAGATGTTGATTGGCCAGAAAATATTAAAGATATGCAACGTCACTGGATTGGTCGTTCCGAAGGTGCTGAAGTTGATTTCACAGTTTCTTCTACAGGCGATAAATTCACAGTGTTTACAACACGTCCTGATACATTATTCGGTGCAACATATACAGTATTAGCACCAGAACATGAACTAGTATCAAAAATTACAACAGTTGAACAACAAGCAGCTGTTACCGCTTATTTAGATGAAGTGAAAATGAAATCAGACCTAGAACGTACAGATTTAGCGAAAACAAAATCAGGCGTATTCACAGGTGCTTATGCAATTAATCCAATTAACGGCAAAGAAGTGCCAATCTGGATTGCTGACTATGTATTAGCTACTTACGGTACAGGTGCTATTATGGCCGTTCCAGCGCATGATGAACGTGACTATGAGTTTGCTAAAAAATTCGAATTACCAATCATCCCAGTACTTGAAGGCGGCAATGTAGAAGAAGCAGCATTCACTGAAGATGGTCAGCACATCAACTCGGATTTCTTAGATGGTCTAGGTAAAGAAGAGGGAATTTCAAAAGCAATCGCATGGCTTGAAGAAAATAAAGTCGGCGAGAAAAAAGTATCTTATCGTCTACGTGACTGGTTATTCTCTCGTCAACGTTACTGGGGCGAACCAATCCCTGTGATTCACTGGGAAGATGGCTCAATCTCAACTGTTCCAGAAGACCAATTACCACTTGAACTTCCAAAAATAGATAATATCCATCCATCAGGTACAGGTGAATCACCACTTGCAAACGTTGCAGATTGGGTAAATGTTGTAGACCCTGAAACAGGTATGAAAGGTCGCCGTGAAACAAATACAATGCCACAATGGGCAGGTTCTTCATGGTACTTCTTACGCTATATTGATCCACATAATACAGAAGCAATCGCAGATCCAGAGCTCCTAAAACGTTGGTTACCAGTTGATATTTATATCGGTGGTCAAGAACATGCTGTTCTTCACTTATTATATGCTCGTTTCTGGCATAAAGTGCTTTATGACCTAGGCGTTGTACCAACAAAAGAGCCATTCCAAAAATTATTTAACCAAGGAATGATTCTTGGTGAAGGTAATGAAAAAATGTCGAAATCAAAAGGTAATGTTGTAAATCCTGATGATATCATCGAGTCACATGGTGCTGATACACTTCGTTTATACGAAATGTTCATGGGACCACTTGAAGCATCAATTCCTTGGTCTGAAAACGGCTTAGATGGCGCACGTCGCTTCTTAGACCGCGTATGGCGTTTATTCGTTAATGAAGAAACAGGCGAATTATCTTCAAAAGTTCAAGATTCTACAGATACAACATTAGAAAAAGTTTATAACCAAACGGTTCAAAAAGTAACAGATAACAATGAACATATCCGTTTCAATACATCAATTTCTCAAATGATGGTATTTATTAACGATTGTTATAAAGCAGACGTTGTACCAACTGCTTACGCAGAAGGCTTCGTAAAAATGTTATCACCAATCGCGCCACACATAGCAGAAGAACTTTGGACAAAACTAGGTCATACGGAAACAATTACGTATGCAGCGTGGCCAACATTTGACGAATCAAAACTTGTAGATGATGAAGTTGAAATCGTTGTTCAAGTTAATGGTAAAGTTCGTGCAAAATTAATGGTAGCGAAAGATGCGACTCGTGAAGATTTAGAACAAATCGCACTTGCAGATGAAACGGTTAAAGAACAAATTGACGGTAAAGATGTGAAAAAAGTTATTGCTGTTCCAGGTAAATTAGTGAACATCGTAGCAAAATAAATAATAAAAAGAGCTTAAGACATACATGCCTTAAGCTCTTTTTGTATGAAATGAAACTATTTAAGTAATCGAACGTATAATAAACAAAGACATTTTATTAGGAGAGATTTAGATGGATTCACAATTTGGTAAAGTACTACGGTTCTTTACAATCTTATGGGTACTAACTGCAGTAGGCCTATTCATTGGCGTATTTATTCCACCAGCACTTGTATTGCCGATTTCAATTTCGACAATTATTATTTTGATTATCTTTATGTTCAGTCGTACAGCTCGTCGTATGAGTAAGTGGTTATCGTCAATTTTTGCGTTACTAACAGGGATTACATTATATAGTTTATTAAACTTTTATATGGGCGCTTTAGGTGGCGGATTAGTGTTAGTCATCTTTGGTACGACAGCTGCTATTTTTATTATCGTAGGTTTCATTGGTTATAATTTGAAAGCAAATTTAGCTGGATGGGGTAAGTTTTTATTCATCATTTTAATAGGGGTTATTATTTTCTCAATTCTTTCAATTTTTGTAGGCTTTAGTGATATTATTATGGTAATCGCAAGTGCTATTGGCGTTCTATTATTTGTCACTTATACACTATATGATATGAACCAAATTCGTCATCAAACGATTACTGATGAAGATGTGCCACTTGTTGCACTGGATCTATATTTAGATTTTATTAACTTATTCCGCGAGTTATTAAGCCTTGTGTATTATTTGAGAAATATTTTTTCCCGTTAAATTAAATGGACTAAAAAAGAGACTGATCTAAAAAATATTTCAGTCGAAAAAGTAAGCATGATAAAAGAAGGAATCGCTTTTGCGATTCCTTCTTTTATTATTGCGGACCGATAATCGATAGGAGATAAGTTCTGCCCCAGTCTATTTTATCGTTATTGAGAAATATATAAAATAACTTTATCTTCTTTTTTTAACTCATTTGTCGTCAAGTGATTCCACTGACGAATAAGCGTTTCTGAAATATTATATTCTTTTGCAATATCCTCTACATTATCGAAAAATTTTGCTCGTACAATTTTTTTCGTAGCAGAAGTATCGTATGCTTCTAAATCATATTGCTCAATTAAGGCATTTAACTTTTCAGCGTAGTTTGAGTCAGTAGCATAGCTACCGGTTAATGCCTCTGTTGCTTCTTGATACGTTCGTGCATTTGTCTTAAACGTATCAGCATAAATATCTTTATTCCATGAAGTACCTTTTGCTAATAATGCAGCGTAATCCTCCATAGAAGCATGGTAATCAGGGTATTTACGGAAATCAGCTTTGATGGTCGACATATTGCCTTTTCCATCGTCTTCTTGTGTTTTCATTTTGACGGATTGATTATCGTATTTACCTTTAATCCCATAAAGGTTATAGTTTGGCTCACTTCCAAGACCACTTGTACCAAAATGACTTTCAAGCGAGGCCTGGGCAATCATCACTGAGGCATAAAGATCATGCTCTGCAGCAACTTCCCGTGCAACCTCACCAATTTCTCCAATAAATTTTTCACGTACTTGTTGTTGGTTAGTAGGGTCTGGCAATGTTGTTTTGGCAGCATCGAAAATTTGAATAATAGCAATAACTGCACAAGTTGCTAATAGGATAGATGCAATAATCAATCCGATTATCCATTTTATCCATGACTTGCGTTTTTTCACTTCCCAGCCTCCCTTTGCATTGAATACCTAATAGGAACGTGTATCAAAAAGAAAAGTTCGCGGCACTGTCACCAGCAATACGCCCTGTAACAAGAGCAGATGTAATATTATAGCCACCTGTATAGCCATGAATATCTAAAATTTCACCACAGAAATAAAGACCTGGCTTTTTCTTAGAGGCCATTGTTTTAGGTTCGATTTCTTTGACAGATACACCGCCGCCTGTAACAAAAGCTTTTGCTAAAGGTTGTGTGCCATAAACAGTCATTTCAAATCCTGTTAGCTCTTTCGCTAAATGACGTGCTTGTTCGTTTGATAAATCAGCACCTGTTGCAGCTTCAGAAATAGCAGCGCGCTGCATTAAAAATAATAACCAACGCTCTGGAACAATACCTTTCCAAATATTTTTTAAGGCTTTCTTTGGATCTGCTTTTGCTTGCTTCATTAGTAATTGGAAAGCAGATTCTGCATTGTAGTCAACAAGCGCTTGAATTTGTATTGTAACCGGCTTGCCGCCATTTTTCTTTAATTCTTTTACAACAAATTGGCTACAACGTAAAATCGCTGGACCACTTAGTCCAAAGTGTGTGAAGAGCATGTCCATTTGATGTGTGATAATGGCTTTACCATTTTTCTTTAATACAGAAACGGCTGCATCGCGAAGTGCTAAACCTTGCAACTCTTTTGACTGAATAAACGTCTCATTTGACAACAAGGGAACTTCCGTTGGGTATAAATCTGTCACAGTGTGACCTGCGCGCTCAGCCCAAGGATAGCCATCTCCTGTAGAACCAGTTTGTGGAACAGCTTTACCACCCACTGCAACAACCACAGCATTTGCTTTAATTTCTTCACCCGATTCTAAGCGTACACCTAAGATTTTTTCGTCGTCCATTAATAACTTGGCAACGGTTGTTTGTTTACGGATTTCAACGTCTAAGCGAGCCATTTCTTTTAATAGCGCATCTACCACGTCTTGTGCACGGTTCGATACAGGGAACATACGGCCATGATCTTCTTCTTTTAAGGCAACACCTAACTCCTCAAAGAAGGCAATAATGTCTTCATTGTTGTAAACTGTGAAGGGGCTATAAAGGAAGCGACCATTCCCTGGGATGTGTTTAACAATTTCATCGACAGGCAAACGGTTCGTTACATTACAACGGCCACCTCCGGAAATTGCTAATTTTTGTCCAAGTTTTTTACCCTTTTCGAGTAATAACACCTTTTTATTGTTCGTACCAGCGGCGATTGAGGCCATTAATCCAGAAGGGCCACCACCGATGACGATTACATCATACATATTAAAACGCTCACTTTCTAAATTGGAATGTCAGTTCAATTTATTATACACGATGTGAAGAAACTATTTGAGTAATTGCCGTTCGAGTTGTAAACTAAAATTTAGTGATTTTTATTTTTTGAAAAAGAATGGAAGGTTAGTATGTCATCATTTATGAAAGGGACAGCCATTTTAACGATCGGTATGTTTTTATCGAAAGTACTTGGCTTGATTTATGTATTCCCATTCTATGCCATCATTGGTGAGGAAAATGTGGCACTTTATTCTTACGGTTTTATTCCATACTCAATTATGCTATCGATTGCGATATCGGGTGCACCTGTTGCCGTTTCGAAATTTGTCTCGAAGTATAATAGTCGAGGAGATTATGCAGCAGGCCGTAAGTTAATGAAGTCCGGTGTCTTCATTATGATTGGTTCGGGAGTTGTCTGTTTTGCGGCACTTTATTTATTAGCAGACCCTATTGCGGGAATGGTGATTAAAGACGATGAACAGATTTTTACAACAAATCAGATTGCCGGCGTTATTCGCTGGGTAAGTTTTGCATTACTTGTAGTACCTTTTATGAGTATTACACGAGGATTCTTCCAAGGATACGGCCATATGACACCAACAGCCGTATCACAATTAATTGAACAAATTGTGCGTATCATTGTCGTTTTAGTCGGTGCATTTATTATGATGCGCTTATTCAATGGAACACCAGAATCAGCCATTTCATTCGCGTTATTCGCGTCATTTATTGGGGCACTTGGCGGGCTACTTGTCATGGGCTATTATTGGAAAAAGACAAAGCCTGAGTTTGATTTGAAATTAAGAGAAAGCGTCGATTCAGGCGATTTCTCCTATGTGAAAATTTATAAAGAAGTATTAACGTATTCAATTCCGTACGTATTCGTAGGGATTGCATCAACATTATTCCAATTAATTGATATGCTAACATTTAATACAGCAATGGCAGAAATCGGCCTGGCAAAAGTATCCGACTTATATTTAAGTATGTTGAACTTTACAACACAAAAAATTGTTATGATTCCAGTGATGTTGGCAACAGGTTTCTCGATGGCACTTGTACCAGCAATTACACGTTTTTACACACAGCGTAAACATAGTGATGTAATTGAAACAATGGATAAGACATTCCAAATCTTATTATTTGTGACGTTACCAGCTGTTATTGGGATTTCCGTATTATCATATGAAATTTATGCTTTCTTATATTCACCAAGTGATATGGGCGCACATGTTTTAGCGCTTTATGCACCAGTTGCGATTTTGTTTGCATTATTCTCTGTAACTGCTGCATTATTACAAGGTATCGATCATCAAAAATGGATTATTTTCAGCTTATTAGTAGGGATTTTGATTAAATTATCAATTAATATTCCAATGATTGAAGCATTTGAAGCATCAGGTGCTATTTACGCAACAACAATTGGTTATATCTTCACAATCGGTATTAACATTGCTGTTATCGTAAAAGTTTTAAATTATAAACCAAAACGTTTAATGCGCCGTATTTTATTAATTGCGATTTTAACAGCAGTTATGGTTGCAGTCGTGATGGTTGTACGTTCATTACTTGGCTTCATTTTGCCAGAACCAAATACCCGCTGGATTGCGATGGTTTATTTATTTATCTGCGGTGGTGTAGGGGTAGTAGTCTATGGTTTCTTATCACTAAAATTAGGATTAGCACAAAAACTACTCGGTTCACGTTTTGAACGTTTAGCAAAAAAATTACACATTCATTAGGAGAAATACATGCGTTTAGATAAACTATTAGCAAATATGGGCTTTGGTACACGTAAAGATGTGAAAAAGCTCATTAAACAAAAAGCAGTCACTGTTGATGAGGTTGTCGTGAAAGATGTTGGCTTACAAGTAGACCCAGAGAAACAAGCAGTTGTTATTTTTGGCGAACGCGTTACGTATGAGCCAATGCTTTATTTATTAATGAATAAACCAGCAGGCGTCATCTCCGCAACAGAAGATAATTATGACCAAACTGTTATTGATTTATTAGAACCGTATCACCGTCATTTTGAACCGTTCCCAGTAGGACGTTTAGACAAGGATACGGAGGGCTTTTTATTAATTACAAATGATGGTCAATTAACACATAATTTATTATCTCCCAAAAAGCATGTACCAAAAGTGTATTATGCCAAAATCGCTGGGGAAGTGAAGCCAGAACATATTGAGATGTTTCAACAAGGCATTATCATTGATGATGGCTATCAAACAAAACCAGCAAAACTGACGATTTTAAACAGCGGAGTAGAATCTGAAATTGAACTTGAAATTTCAGAAGGTAAATTTCATCAAGTAAAACGAATGTTTAAAGCGATTGATACAGAAGTAACGTATTTAAAACGCTTATCAATGGGCCCATTGCAATTAGGTGATGACCTAGCACTTGGTGAATATCGTGAATTGACAGAAGAAGAAGTACTACAATTGAAAGACCGTTAAAAAAACAGAAATCGCATCTTTGCGATTTCTGTTTTTTATTGTAAATAGAAAAAGAGAAGAATGCCCCGCATTCTTCTCTCCTATGTAAAAGCAATTAAATTCTGTTGGCAAAAATAATGACCAAGCGACGCAGCATGGTCATTATTTTTATTACGTCACTGAATATGAGTGTGAGAAGGTGGCCATCAGCATGTTTTATATTCTTAGAGCTAACACTTCTCATTCAACGAAAGCCGTGAGCTAAATCGTTGAACCTTTCTAAGATGTCATCTTCACTTTTTTACGCGTCGTTGTCCATTTACCTCTGCTTGGACTTTCTACCAAGTCGTTATAGGCTAACACATTCAAATCTCTCTGAATGGTGCGAGGAGTGATGCCAAATTCATCGACTAAATCTTGCGTAGTAACAGTGCCATTTTCATGGATATACATATACACATCTTTAATGCGAGTAAGCATCCGATCAGTTGTTGGTTTCATAAGGTGAACCACTCCTTCATCTTTTTTCTCAAGACTAGCGGACGATACGAAGTTTCATAGGCTAAATTGGCTGCCTTAGACATCCCCTTTTCGGTTTTGTTGGTCAGATTGTTTCTGACACCACCATTATAGCTGAAAAACAAATTTTCTTCCATACATTTAACTTAAAAAAATAAGACAGTACCAAAAATTTACGGTTAATAAACGAACTTTTTACAATTTTAATGTTTATATTGTTCGTATTTTTGAAATCACTATCCAATAATATGATGTAAGGTGTACACTGAGGTTAGATTAGCTTAGGAGGTTTTGATTCATGAATTGGTTAGAAAAAGCGCAAGAACGTCAGCAGGAAATGATTAAAGATTTACAAGCATTAGTACGCATTAATAGTGTTTTAGATGAATCGACAGCAACAGAGCAAGTACCGTTTGGTGAAGGACCACTAAAAGCATTAAATTGGATGCTTGAACAAGGAAAAATTCAGAAGATGAACGTAGTAAATATGGCGAATAAAGTTGGCTATATTGAAATGGGGCAGGGCGAAGAAATGGTTGGCATACTTTGTCATGTCGATGTTGTACCTGCAGGAAGTGATTGGGTACATGAGCCATTTGGTGCAGAGATTGAGGATGGCAAGCTTTTTGGTCGCGGTGCAATTGATGACAAGGGACCAACAATGGCAGCGTGGCTAGCAATGAAAATGGTTCAAGATGCAGGAATTACATTATCACGTCGTGTACGTTTAATTGTTGGTTCAGATGAAGAAACTGGTTTCCGTTGTGTCAATCACTATATGGCTAATGAAGAAATTCCAACATTAGGATTTGCTCCTGACGCAGATTTTCCAATTATTAATGCGGAAAAAGGCATTGCGGAAACAACATATCGTCAAATGAATGTGACGGATAATGATGAACAATTGCGTTCTTTCCATGCAGGACATCGTATTAATATGGTGCCTGATTTTGCAACAGCAATTGTTAAAAATGTTTCATCACAAATCAAAGAACAATTTGAAGCGTATTTAGTAAATGAAAATGTGATAGGCGAAATCACGAACGATAACTCAAATACATTTACGTTAACAATAAAAGGTGTATCCGCACATGCAATGGAGCCAAACAATGGTGTGAATGCCGCAATTAAACTAGCAACATTTTTAGTCAATCATTTGGAAACACCTGTATCGAAACAATTTGTTGACTTTATTGTTAAAGGTTTTGGGACAGAAACAAGAGGTCATGCGCTTGGTCTTGCATACAATGATGAAATGTCAGGCGATACAACGCTAAATGCAGGTGTTGTGGAATATGAAGCGGGTCGTATTGGTGAAGTGCGCGTATCTATGCGCTACTCTGTATCGTATGATTTTGAAAAATCAATTGAACAGGGAAAACAAGCGCTTGAAGGAACGGGTTTTGAATTAATTATCGATGACAACTCAGAGCCACATTATGTGGCCCCAGAAGAAGAATTAATTCAAAAATTATCAGCTGTCTATGAACGAAATACAGGAGAAAAAGCGGAACTGCTAGCTATTGGCGGCGGCACCTATGCACGTGAATTGCCAAATGGCGTCGCATTCGGCATGCTATTTCCTGGGGAGCCTGATATTGCACACCAACATGACGAATATGTTATTATCGAAAATTTAGTTAAGGCAGCAGCAATTTATGCAGATGCAATCGTTGAATTAGCAACGATTAAAGCATAACAGGGGACGCGTATTAAATTTTTTCAATACAAGCTTATTTTTGCTATTCTACTATTTTTTTGTAATAATAAACGAGCAATTATTGAACGTAAAGGGAGTGTGGCGTAATGACACATATTTGGGTAAATGATCAATTAATGAACCGTAATGAAGCGAAAATTGACGCTGAGGACCGAGGTTATCAATTTGGTGATGGCGTTTATGAAGTAATTAAAGTGTATAAAGGTAATTTATTTGAAATGGAAGCGCATATTAATCGTTTCTATCGTTCAGCAGATGAGTTACGCATTATCATTCCTTATACAAAAGATGTGCTGCATAAAATGGTCTACGATTTAGTAGAAGCAGATCAATTAAATACAGGACATGTTTATATGCAGGTAACACGTGGCGTTGCTGAACGTCAGCATTATTTCCCAGATGAAGCGAGTGCGACATTTACAGCTTATACACAAGTAAGTGATCGTCCAGTTGAACAGTTTGAACAAGGGGTAAAAACAGTATTATATGATGATATTCGCTGGTTACGTTGTGATATTAAGAGCTTAAATTTATTGGGGGCTGTATTAGCAAAACAAGCTGCACACGAGGCTGATTGTGCTGAAGCCATTTTACATCGTGAAGACATCGTAACAGAGGGTTCTTCTTCGAATGTCTATGGTGTAAAAAATGGAATAGTTTATACACATCCAGCAAATAATTTGATTTTAAAAGGCATTACACGAGATGTTGTATTCCGCTGTGCAAAAGAACAAGGTATTGAAATTGTTGAAGAGGCTATGACAGTAGAAGAATTACTTACAATGGATGAAGTGTTCTTTACATCTACAGGAGCAGAGGTTTCACCGATTATCCAAATTAACGATACGATTATTGGCGACGGGGAACCAGGAGAAACAACGCGAAAACTTCAACAAGCTTTCGAAGCTAAAGTGCAAGAAAGCATTACAATTTAACAATTAATTCCGATATACTACAATGTATACACATAGCAAGAAGCGATATTCTGTATAAAAATATCGCTTCTTTTTGTTCGAAAGAATGGAGTGATAGAGATGGCACAATTAATTAAGCTACAAGATTATGTATCACGTTATCAAATTGACCTCAAACGTTACCCAACGCAATATGTACGGTTAAAGCATGTACAGTGGAAACGAATGAATGAGGAATGGCGCGCAAACAATCATGCAGCTCTAGAATTAGAAGAAATAATGATTGACGAACAGAATAAGAAGCCAAATTTATTCAAACGTTTATTTAAACGTAAAGAAAAAGAATCTTGGGATAATCCATGGGAGCAAGGTTCTAGCGCATTAGAAATTGATGATAGGGCAGACGATTTGATTCCTGATGAAGTGAGCACACTTAATTTTAATCCGACTTTATTGTACAATCCACAAAATGAAGAGGAATTAAAACGAATGTACTTAGATCAACTCTTTCATTTTCAATTAAAATGGGCAAGCTCAACATTGCGTGAAAAATCACACCTTGATCCAAAATACCAGCGAGATACATGGCTTCGCACGCTCGTACAAAAATTACCTGATACATATTTTGTGTTGTATGATCCAATTTTACAATTAAAGAAAGCGCCGATTGAAATAGGTGTTATTGTTTTAGCACCAACGGAATGTTATGTGATTCAACTAGTTGAGGAAGAGGATGTTGCAGCTTTTACAGGAGACAGTAAGGAGCGTTTTTGGACAAAGAAAATCGGTGAACAAGATAAACGTGTATTAAATCCATTAATCGGTCTTAAACGCATGGAAAAGGTTGTACACCAAATTTTTGAAGAGGCAGATGTATCTCTTGATATTCACCGTATTTTATTATCACGTAATGGCTACATCGATTATCCTGGGTCGATTTATGGTATTAAAATTGTCGACCGTCGTCATTATGACGCATGGTTTGAGGAATTAAAACGCAATGCATCTCCAATGAAACATTTACAATTTAAAGCAGCAGAGGCACTTTTAGAACATTCACAAACGACATCATTTAACCGTGCAGATTGGTACAAAACGAAAGATGATGTCGAAAAGTTTGATTTATGATGCTTCATATTATTGTTAATGAACGAGCAGGAAATGGTCGTGCGAAGCAAGTTGTAGCCAGTGTTATTGCAACACTAAAAAGTCCATATGAATTGCATCAAACAACAGGACCATGTCATGCGACAGCGCTCATTGATAAAATTTCACAGAATGAAGGAGACCAGCTTTGTATCGTCATTGGTGGCGATGGCACTATTCATGAGGCAATTCAAGGTGCTGTTCATCATTCAAATATTATAATTGGTGTGATGAATGGGGGTTCTGGGAATGATTTTGGTCGTGGATTCAGCGCGTTTAAAACAGCTGCAGAAATTGAGGCGTTTTTTAGCAATCCTGTTATTACTGAAGAAGATACAGGTGTATTGTTTACGGATAGTCAGCATATATTTATGAATAATATTGGCTATGGAGTGGATGCGAAAATTGTTTATGAAGTAAATAAAACACCTCTAAAAAATTGGTTAAATCGCATGAACTTAGGGCGACTAACCTATATCATTATTCTAATTAAAGAAGTTATGACATTCAAACCATTTGATGTCGTAGTAGAGTACGAAATGAAACGTAAGATTTATAAAAATGTGTGGATTACGACAATAAGTAATCAACCATTTATTGGTGGAGGAATGAAAATTTCACCTTATTCACGAACGGATGATGGTCGCTTTGAATTAACAATCGTTGAAAATTTATCGCGACTAAAATTATTATTTTTGTTCGCGACTATTTTTAAAGGAAAGCATGTAAATTTTAAAAAACATGTGTCACAAATAAGTGCAGAAGCATTTACTATTCACTATAGCGAATCTATACAAGGCCATGCCGATGGTGAAGATATTGGCCTTTCAAAAGAAGTCATTACAATCAAAATGCAGCCCAAATCATTTCGTTTGGCACGTAACCCGCTTGACTAATTGCTGAATTTCTTGAATAATGAATTGTTGAAATGCAACTTATAGAAATGAGGAAAGAACGTTGAGATTACGTAACAAACCTTGGGCAGAAGACTATTTAAATGAACATCCAGATTTAGTCGTGTCAAATCCAGAAGATTATAAGGGTCGTTGGAATGAATTATTCGGTAATGATAACCCATTACACATTGAAGTAGGTACGGGTAAAGGACAATTTATTACTGGAATGGCGAAAGCAAATCCAAACATTAATTATATCGGAATTGAATTATTTGATAGTGTCATTGTAATCGCTGCAAAAAAAGCAGTAGAAGCTGGACAACCTGAAAATTTACGCTTATTAAATGTGAATGGTTCTAAGTTAGAAGAATATTTTGCAAAAGGTGATGTGAGCCAAGTTTATTTAAACTTTTCTGATCCATGGCCAAAAACACGCCATGCAAAACGTCGTTTAACACATGCAAACTTCTTAAGCTTATACGAAAAAGTATTAATTGATAACGGTGAAATTCACTTCAAAACAGATAACCGTGGCTTATTTGAATTCTCATTAATGAGCTTAACGGATTATGGTATGAAACTAAAATTAGTGTCATTAGATTTACACAATGATGATGTTGAAGATAATATCATGACTGAATATGAAGAAAAATTCTCTTCAAAAGGTCAACCGATTTATCGTTTAGAAGCACAATTTATGACAGAAAAATAAGTGAGTTCTTCACAAAAAGCAGGTGGTGTGCAAAATGTCGCATCATCTGCTTTTTTTTGTTGATGAAAAAAAGATATATTAGGTAGTTTTTTTGTTTTAAAAGAAATGTAAATATATTCTATTTTATGAACGGATATGTTACGATTAAACTGTATTTTTGACAAAGGGGGACATAGAGATGGATAAATTTCAATTTCACGATATGCGCTTTACATGGCTTGATGGAGGAATGACATGGCTTGATGGGGGAGCAATGTTTGGGGTTGTTCCTAAACCATTATGGACACGGAAATATGAAGTAAATGATCATAATCAAATTCCGTTACCAACACATCCAATTTTAGTACAGTATGGGGATACGAACTATTTAGTTGATTCGGGTATCGGTAGTGGAAAATTAAATGATAAGCAAAAGCGTAATTATGGTGTAACACGTGAATCGCATATTGAAGAAAGTTTACATATGCTTGGATTGACGACGGCTGATATTGATGTTATTTTGATGACACATATGCATTTTGACCATGCAAGTGGTTTAACGCGCTATGAGGGTGACGTGCTTGTCCCTGTATTTGAAAATGCCACCATTTATGTGTCAGATGTAGAATGGAATGAGCTTCGTAGTCCTAATATTCGTTCGAAAGCAACCTATTGGCGCGAAAATTGGGAGCCGATTCAAAACCAGGTGAAGACATTTAAGGATTCATTTGAAGTAGTACCAGGCATTACAATGGAGCATACAGGTGGTCATAGTGATGGACATGCTGTGATTCGCTTTGAACAACAAGGTGATACGTTAATTCATATGGGTGATATTTTAGCAACGACTGCTCACCAAAATCCATTATGGGTAATGGCGTATGATGATTATCCAATGACATCTGTTTTTGCAAAAGAACGCTTAACAAAAGAAATTTTAGAACGTGGTTACTATGTATCGTTCTATCATGATAACTTCCATCGTGTCATCAAATGGGATACGACAGGGAAAGAAGTGTTAGAAGAAGTGCCGGTAACACATAGTGACTATGGAATTTAGTAAATAAAAAAAGGAATCGTGCGAACAGCACGATTCCTTTTTATGTAGCGATTAAACGCGTACTAGGTCAACGATTGCACCGCTTTTTGCATCAGCAGCGAATTCGAAGTTTACTTGTTCGCCATCTTCTACGCGAGAGATGCCGCCTTTGTAAACAGGGATTGAAATGTTTTCTTTTTTGAACGTTTCTGGTTGCATGTAAATCCAAGAACCGTCAATTGGACCTTCTTGCTTGAATTGATTTTTAATATCTTCAAGAACAGAGTTAGGATTGCGATTTGGATTTACACGTGTAGAAGCTTCTTTAAGCACGTATGCAGCGGCAACACCAGTTGCAACGCCGATTAAAAAGTCACGTAATTTCATTGGTTTTCCCCCTTAATTTAACTATATGTATAGTGTATCACACGAATGAAAAGAAGTGTAAATAGAAAACAGGGAGAGTGGTGAATTATAATTCATTTTTAGAAAAGTTTGGAATTATCACGAGAAACGAAATAGTAATGTAGCAATTCAAGTCATAGAAAGCTACAATAGAAATGTATGATAGCGAATTTCACATATAAAGGGGAGGAATTTCCGTTGAATCAACAAACATTAGAGATGTTTAAAACATTAACTGAATTACCGGGGGCTCCAGGAAATGAACATGCGGTACGTGCTTACATGCGTACATATCTTGAACAATATTCAGATGAAATTGTTCAAGATAATCTAGGCGGTAT
Organism: Candidatus Kurthia intestinigallinarum; assembly: GCF_003991225.1. GTDB lineage: Bacteria > Bacillota > Bacilli > Bacillales_A > Planococcaceae > Kurthia > Kurthia populi. The sequence continues at coordinate 14,218 of NZ_JTFC01000003.1, read as the reverse complement.
TTTTGGGGTAAAACATGGTGAAGAGGGTGCGCCTAAAATTTTAGTCGCAGGCCATATGGATGAAGTAGCCTTTATGGTGACACAAATTACAGAGAACGGCATGATTCGTTTTCAAACATTAGGTGGCTGGTCAAACCAGGTGATGCTTGCACAACGTGTGCTTGTCTACACAAATAATGGACCAATTCCAGGCGTTATCGCCTCTGTTCCACCCCATTTATTATCAGCAGAACAACGTAATAAACCGATGGAAATTAAAAATATGTTAATTGATATTGGTGCAGATGATCGTGAAGATGCCTTGTCGATGGGAATTATTCCAGGACAATCCATTATTCCAGATAGTAAATTCCAAGTGATGGCGAACCCAAAAAAAGTCATGGCAAAAGCTTGGGATAATCGTTATGGTTGTGGCTTAGCATTAGAATTAATGAAAGAAGTACACGGTGAAAAATTACCGAATACATTATACGCTGGAGCAAACGTGATGGAAGAAGTAGGACTTCGCGGTGCGAAAGTTTCGGCAAATATGATTAAACCAGATTTATTCTTTGCATTAGATGCGAGTCCGGCAAATGATGCAACAGGAGATAAAACGCAATTTGGTCAGCTAGGTAAAGGACCATTATTACGCATTTTTGACCGCACAATGGTAACACATAAAGGAATGCGTGAATTCATTTTAGATACAGCTGAATCTAATAATATTCCATATCAATACTTTGTATCACCAGGTGGTACGGATGCAGGGAATGTACACATTTCAAATGATGGTGTTCCAAGTTCCGTTATCGGGATTTGCTCACGTTACATTCACTCACATGCATCGATTATTAATACAGATGATATTGATGCAGCAAAAGAGTTAATTGTTGCCTTAGTACGCGCAGCAGATGCATCAACATTAAAAACAATTTTAGGTAAATAAACGTTTAAATACATTCCGACTTTGTTCTAGGATAAAGTCGGTATTTTTATGTGGAGGAATGACAGTGAAAATTGCAATTGGAACGAAAAATCGTGCAAAAACACAGGCAGTACAAAAAGTTGTGAAAATGTACATAAAGAAAGCAATCGTATTTGAAGCGGTAAGTGTAAATTCGGATGTTTCCGAGCAACCAATGTCTGATGAGGAAACACGTCAAGGTGCTATGAATCGTGCAAAAGCAACACTAACGGTAACAGATGCGCAATTTGGTTTTGGCTTAGAGGGTGGCGTCAAGATGTTAGATGGCGTAATGTATTTATGCAACTGGGCAGCACTAGCAACGAAAACAGGCCAAGTGTACACTGCTGCTGGCGCACAAATCCCGTTACCAAAAGAAATTGCACTAGAAATTCAAAAAGGTCGCGAACTAGGACCTGTTATGGACGACTATGCGCAGCAAGTAAATACAAGAGAACATTCTGGTGCCATCGGTGTATTTACAAATGGCTATGTCGACCGCCAGGCGATGTTTGAACATATCTTAACATTATTACTTGGTCAATATCTGTATTTTGAAAAGAACTAAGCACTTTCTTTGCGAATGATTAATGTTACGATTAAACTAGAAAAGGTAAATAACTGCACGCATTTAAAGGAGAATGAGAAATGGAAAAATTACAGTCAATTGAGCAATTTGAACAATTAAAAAACAATGAAAAAGTTGTGTTCGTCTTTTCGGCAAATTGGTGTCCAGACTGTCGCTTTATCGAACCATTTATGCCTGAAGTAGAATCAAAATTTTCAACAATTCAATTCGTCTATGTTGACCGCGATGACTATATTGATTTATGTGTAGACAATGATATTTTCGGTATTCCAAGCTTTTTAGCATTTGACCATGGTGCAGAGACAGGTCGTTTTGTCTCAAAAGACCGCAAAACGCAATCTGAAATTGAAGCATTTTTAACGAAACAATAGAAAAGGACTGATGACGTGAAAGCAAACGAACTCATCCAAATTTTAAAACAACGCTTAGGTGAAGAGAGGTACACTTGGTCGTTAGATGAAAAAACAAATAAGTTACGCATCGAGCATAAAGTATTGGGCAAGGGCCTAGATATGACGCTTGGTGACACGTTAGCAAAGTATGAAGAGCGCGGAAATAAAGCTGTTGATGAGGTTGTTTATACAATCGATGAAACATTTAAAGCGATGGCACAGGAACAACAAGGTTTTCAAAATACCGCGGCGATTTATCCAGTAATTCGTTCTGGCTCATTTCCGAAAAAATCAAAAGAAGGTTTTGATTTTATTACATCGGAGCATACAGCAGAAACAACTGTTTATTATGCGTTAGATTTAGGCCGTACCTATCGTTTAATTGATACGGATATGCTCAAAAAACTTCATTTAGATGAGGCACAGATGAAAGAAGCAGCACGTTTTAAAGCTCGTGAACTTTCTACAAAGGTCAAAAAAGATGAAGTAGCTGGCAATACATTCTATTTTTTGAATGAAAATGATGGTTATGATGCAAGTCGTTTATTAAATGAATCCTTTTTACGTGAAATGCGTGGTAAAATAAAAGGGGAGATGGCGGTAGCAGTACCCCATCAAGACGTTTTAATTATTGCTGATATTCAAAATCCAACGGGTTATGATGTGCTCGCTCAAATGACGATGCATTTCTTCTCGATTGGAACAGTACCAATTACGTCATTATCATTTATTTATGAGGACGGAAAATTAGAGCCAATCTTCATTATGGCAAAGAATCGAAAACAGGAAGAGGATAAAAAATGATCGTATCTTACAATAAGCCACATGTTGGCGACACTTTATTAGTACAATTAACAACAGAACCAGTCGTACAAGTTGAACTTGAACGTCACGAAGATGTTGTTTTTGTAAAAGAAGGTGCTACAGGAGAAGTAAAAGCATTTAACTTATTTAATGCTTCAGCATATATGAATTTAGATGGTGTGAGCGGCAACGTAGAGTTATCAGAGGAATTTGTTGACACTTTAAAAGCAGCACTTACAAAATGCGGTGCAACACTTGATTTAGATGTTGATTTAACACCAAAATTTATTGTGGGCCATGTGTTAGAAATCGCAGACCATCCAGATGCAGACAAATTACACATTTGCCAAGTGCAAGTTGATGAAGAAGCTCCACTACAAATTGTTTGTGGCGCACCAAACGTTGCACAAGGTCAAAAAGTTGTTGTCGCAAAAATTGGTGCTGTTATGCCTTCTGGTACAGTTATTGTTGAATCAAAATTACGTGGAGTTGAATCTTACGGTATGATGTGTTCGGCACGTGAATTAGCCATTCCGAATGCTCCACAAGTACGTGGTATTCTTGTTTTAGATGATAATGCAGAAGTGGGCGCACCTTTCCACGCATAAAAACGTAAGATGCAGTGGACTTATAAAGTAATGAAACCGTGCCTTGTGCACGGTTTTTTTAAATTTTGACAAAGTAGATTAAAATAAATAAGTCCTAGGGGCTAAATACATATTGTGAAAATAGCCATTTTACGCTGAATATTAGGGTGTTCATTGCACCTGTGTATTTATTATTGGTAAAATGAAGGGAATTCAATTGGAAGTGAGTGATTGACATGAGTTTCTTTAAAAAACTCTTTAAGAAAGATGATAGTGAAGAACAGCAAGAATATTACGAGGATCGTCGTGACTATATAGATGAGCAACCCTATGAGTATTATGAAGAGCCACAAGTAGAACAAGCTTATCAAACATATGATATGCCGGAAACAGCTGTAGATTTCCAGAAGGAAAAAAAATCACAGCAACACCCACCGTTAGAGGATGTCTATGCAGATGTGTATGATATGCCGGAAACACAAAGCCCATTTTTCCAAGAGCAAGCAATGCCAGTTCAGGAGCCTGTTTATCAAAAGCCACCTGCAGATTTTTCACCATTTGGTCAACAACCGCAAGGATTAATAAGAACTGTGAAACGTATTAGTAGAGAGCGATATAACCCATTTACAGAAACAGGGGTAGCGCCGGAAGTGAGAAAGCCCAGAGTACAACATGTCGCTCATATAGAACAAAAACCAAAATCTCGTCCGCACCCTGTGCAGCAACAACCACAAGTACGTCAACAGGAACAGACACCTCCACGTGAATTGTATGTAGCACCGAAACAAACATTTAGCGAAGAAGAACCTGTGAAGAAAAAATTCGAGCCAATGGATGTACCGTCACCTATTTATGGTTTCCAAGAGCCACCAAAACGTCCAATTGTGACAGTTGAGCATATTGAAGCGCAACGTGAATTGGTACGTACGATTAACGATAAAAAGCCAGTTGAAATAAAATCTTCTGAAGATATTTTGAATCAGGTAGAACTTCGTCATGCAGAAGAAAAAACAGTTATGGATATTGCAGAGCCGATTAGTAAAGATGTAGAAAATATCAAGATTGTTTCAACACCGATTTCAGAGCAACAAAATGAGTATAATGAACCAAAAAAAGTAGATGAAGTAATGATAGAAAAGGAGCCTACGATTACAGAACAACAATCACCAGTTATTGTTGAACCTGAAGAAGTCGTTGAAGAAATTCTAGAGGCGCCTCAACAAACATTAGAACAGGCAATGGAATTAATGGAGCAAGGCATTGAACAACCTGTAACAGGTGGTCAAATACCATCTTTAGAACAAGCAATCGAAGAAGAACTTACTGTAACAGAGCGTGAAGTAGAAGAGCTACCTGTGGTTGAGGCTATTAAAGAATTAGCTGAAACAATTGAAGAAATTGCACCAAGTGAACAGGTCGAAGCAGTTATTGAAGAAACAGAGGCAACACTTATGTTAGAAGAAGCGGATGAAACCGTTCCAGAAAGCTTTTTAAACCATGTAGAAAAGGCTCGTCCATTTAACGTTGTATTATTACCTTCTGAAAAGAAAAAAATGCGCCGAGGAGAAAAGGCAAAGGAACTTGAAAAGTTGATTCCAGCTTCTCCGTTGCGCCCGACTGTTACGCTTAATTCATATAAAAAAGAAGTAGATACTTCTACTAATGAGGTGTATCCCTCCACAGTCACGCAAATAGAAGACACCCTTTGTACAGAGCAGCCAGTACAAGAACCACTTACAAACGAGAAAGAAACGGTCTCAACAATTATTGAAGATTTGAATAATGTGAAGGGGACAGCTCCTTCAATGGGAGCCGTTCAACTTGTGATGGAAGAAAAACCAGAAGTTTATGTGAAACCAGATACATTGCATGCGATGAGTTTTTTAAATCCACCAGTTGAACAACGTGAAGATAAGGTTTGGATGGATATGCAGGCCGAAAAATTAGTGCAGGCACTGAAAGATTTCCAAATTGAAGCAGAAATCGAAAATGTAACACAGGGTCCTACTGTTACGCAATTTCAGTTGAAAGTTGGTCATGGTGTAAAGTTAACAAAAATTACAAATTTAGCAGATAACTTAAAATTAGAATTAGCAGCACATGATATTCGTATCGAAGCACCGATTCCAGGAAAAAGTTTAGTAGGGATTGAAATTCCTAATGAAGTGAAGCGTCCTGTACGCTTATCAGAAATTACAGAGACAGAGCAATTCTTACAATCAAATGCGCCGCTCGAAGTTGCATTAGGTTTAGATTTAACTGGTCAACCTGTGACTTTTGATTTAGCAGATATGCCACATGGATTAATTGCAGGTTCAACCGGATCTGGTAAATCTGTATGTATTAATTCCATTATTATTAGTTTACTCTTGAAAGCTAGTCCACAAGATGTAAAATTGATGTTAATCGATCCGAAAATGGTAGAACTAGCGGTTTATGAAGATATACCGCATTTAGTGAGTCCAGTAATTACGGATGTGAAGGCAGCGACTGCAGCGCTAAGTTGGGCTGTAGAAGAAATGGAACGCCGTTATGAGCTATTCCATGAACACCGTGTTCGCCATATCTCACGCTATAATGAAATGATGGAACATAAACGAGCGTTTGCACAAAAAATGCCGTATATTGTCATCGTTATTGATGAATTAGCCGATTTAATGATGCAAGCGCCACAAGATGTTGAAGATGCCATTTGTCGCTTAACGCAAAAAGCGCGCGCCTGTGGTATCCATTTAGTTGTGGCGACACAACGTCCATCTGTGGATGTAATTACCGGGTTAATCAAATCGAATATTCCAACACGAATTGCCTTTGCGGTTGCTTCAAATATTGATTCGAGAACTATTTTGGATTCGCAAGGCGCTGAACGTTTATTAGGACGTGGTGACATGCTGTACTTAGCAAGCGGTACAAACAATCCAACTCGTTTACAAGGAACGTTCGTAACAGATGAAGAAATTGAAGATGTAACGGATTATGTGCGTTCTCTAGGCGAACCACGCTTCCTTTTTGAACCAGAAGAATTAGTGAAGAAGGCGGATCGTTTAGAAAAACAGGATGACTTATTTGAAGCGGTATGTCGTCATATTGTGGAGCAAGGGCAAACATCGACATCATCTATTCAAAGTCATTTTAATATCGGTTATAACCGAGCGGCACGTATGATTGATTCGCTTGAGCAAATGAATTACATTTCGGAATCACGTAAAGGTAATAAGAAGCGAGATGTCTTCTTGACAGAGAGCGAGGTATTCGAATTATTTGGTTAATCTTTATGAAAAATGAAAATAGTTTATATTGAAAAACGTTTTGTACTTAAAAACATTAATTCGTGCTATAATATTTAATGTTTTGAATGACAAAGAATCGGGCAATGAATGTAGGCCTAACTATGCATGACAACTTTTTCAAACGAGAGGGCTTGCTTGCACTTTTGCAGGAAGCGACCTAACTATAGGCCAGCAGTTTATTAATTGAAGGGGAAGGGAACTTTTCCGGGAGGTTTCAATCAAATATGACATTTTATCACTTTACAGGTATTAAAGGATCTGGCATGAGTTCACTAGCTCAAATTTTATTTGACTCAGGTGAACAAGTACAAGGTTCAGATATCGACAAACATTTCTTTACAGAGGATCCTTTGCGTGCACGTGGTATTACAATTTTACCGTTTGATGCAGCTAATATTAAAGAAGGTATGACTGTTATCGCAGGAAATGCGTTTCCTGACGAACACCCTGAACTTGTGCGTGCACGGGAAATAGGTGTCGAAGTTGTACGTTATCATAAATTCTTAGGTGAATACTTAGAAAAATATACGTCTGTAGCAATCACAGGTGCACATGGTAAAACCTCTACAACAGGTTTAATGGCACATGTACTTGCTGGAGATCAACCAACATCTTATTTAATTGGTGATGGTACTGGCGGCGGTGCAGCAGATGCACAAAATTTTGTTATGGAAGCATGTGAATATCGTCGTCACTTCCTTGCATACCACCCAGATTACGCAGTCATGACAAATATTGACTTTGATCATCCTGATTATTATTCAGATATTGAAGACGTATTCTCAGCATTCCAACAGATGGCACTGCAAGTCAAAAAAGCTATCATTGCATGGGGCGATGATAAAAATCTTCAGCGTATTCAAGCGAATGTACCAGTTATCTATTATGGATTTGGTGCAGATAATGATTTTGAAGCACGTAATGTTCAAAAATCAACAGAAGGCACAACATTTGATGTTTTCGTTCGTAATGAATTTTATAGCACATTTACGATTCCAATGTTTGGTGACCACCATGTCTTAAATACATTAGCAGTTATTTCTTTATGTCATTACGAAGGAATTCCAACAGACACTGTTCAAGCACGTTTACACACATATGAAGGTGTAAAACGTCGCTTCACAGAAACAAAAATTGGTGATCAAATTTTAGTCGATGACTATGCACATCACCCAACAGAAATTAAAGCAACAATTCAATCGGCACGTCAAAAATATCCTGATCGTGAATTACTTGCAGTATTCCAACCACATACATTTTCACGTACACAAGCATTCTTAAAAGATTTTGCAGATGCATTAAATCTTGCAGATTGTGTATACCTATGTGATATCTTTGGTTCTGCACGTGAAAAAGCAGGGAATTTAACAATTAATGACCTTGCTGATTTAGTGAACGAACATCATATCTTGCATATGGATAATATTGAAGAACTCGCGAAACATGAAAAAGCAGTATTCTTATTCATGGGTGCTGGCGATATTAATAAATATCAAAAAGCATTTGAAGAGCTATTACAAAAATAATTTTGAAAGGAGCAACTATTTAATGTTTGCTCCTTTTTATTTTCGGCAATAATCTAAACAAGTGCTTTTTTAACTGTGTAATGCAAACGATTTTTAAAAAGCGTTTTCCTGAAATACTAATATTAGTGGCAGGAAATCCAAAATGTTTGTAGAATGTAAAGAGTACAGGTTTATTCTACATTTATTTGTGGGAAAATATGTTAAGACAGAGGAGGGATTTTTGTGATTATTATTTTATACATCGCAGCAGCAATCTTCGCTATTGCCGTGCTTATTCTTTGTATTTCATTAGCAATGACATTGAAAGCACTTAATCCAACGTTGAAAAGCATTTCTACAACAATGGAAGGCATCGAAGGTCAAATGCAAGGTATCACAAGAGAAACAACATTATTATTAGAAAAAACGAATACATTAGCGGAAGATGTTCAAGGAAAATCGCAACAATTAAATTCTTTAGTTGGTGCGGTTAAAGGCTTTGGTGATTCAGTACAAGGTTTAAATAGTACAGTTCAAGCGGTCACTTCTTCTATCGAAAATAATGTAGCTAAAAACAGCGACCAAATTGGTCAAGTTGTACAATGGAGCAGCGCATTAATGGGTATTCGCTCTAAATTAAAAGAAGATAAACAAGCAAATGTTGTTGTCGATGAATATCCAGCAGCAACAAAACCTAAAAAGTCATTATTTAAACGTAAGTAATTTTAAGGGGGATGCATAGCATGACAGCAGAAAAGCCGAATTATAACGAAGTAAAAAATCAGTACTTACCACAGCCGTATGCAAATGCGGGAGAGCTTTATGAAGATTCTAGTAGTGTGAACGGGAAAGATTTTGTTATTGGCGCCTTAGTAGGTGGTATTCTTGGCGCTGCTGCCGCATTACTGTTAGCACCAAAAGCCGGAAAAGAATTACGTCAAGATGTATCTACACAAGCAAGTAGCTTAAAAGAAAAAAGTGCTAATTACTCAACAACTGTAAAAGAAAAAGCAACAGATCTTTCTCAAAAGGTTCAAGAGCAATCAGCTAAAGTTGTAGATAAAGCGAAATCGTTAAAATCTCAAGCAACACCGCCACTTGATGATGGAACGGTTTCTTCAGAAGGCGAAGAGCCAATCGAGGAAATTTTAGATCGTACAGTGACGGAAGTTGAAGATGAGGAAAAGGCATTTGAGGATAGCGTATTTGTAAATCCTGAAAAGCAATTGCCACCAAAAGAATAATTATTTTGATACTAAAAAAGCAGGAATCCCAAATGGATTCCTGCTTTTTATTATGATTAAACGGTAGGGATCAATTCAATTGCTAATGTATCGCCTCCGAAAATAGGGGCATCGAAGTTTACAGCTTCACCATTGCGTAAAATGTTGAAAGTTCCTTTAAAGGCAATAGGTAATTGCCAATCTGAAAAACGGAAAATATCATTATAATGCCAACCGCTTTGGTCAAGTGTAATAAATTGTAGACTATCACCAGAAGTTAAAATGGTCTGCGCATTGGCTGGCTCTCGATTTACAAGCACATCAATAATCGGTTTAGAAAGCATTAGCTCTTCTCCTTGAAAACGTACATGAATCGTATTGTATAGCGTAAGATGGACATGTTGTGAAATAAAATCGACTGTTGGATTCGTATGTGGTTTGAGCGTTAGCACATCGCCATCTTGAATCGGATATTGTTTTTTCGCAGGAATGCCATTTAAAAGTAGTTCATCAGACAACGCTGGAAATTCAATTGATTGATGATCTATGATAAGTTTGAATGGCTGAACCTGTTCTAGAACGGATGATTTATCAATCGTATTTAGTGCATCTTCAATCGTTTGTAGCGGTGTACACGTAATCACATCGCCATCTTGCACGCTATAGTGCAAGTTTGTCATTATATTGTTATTTACACGAATCGTTGACTGTAGTTCGTATATTTCATCAAATGCTGTAATTGTTAGCGGGGGAGTAGTCTCAATTAATTCATTTAGTGAAGCATGGCCCACTGCACCGTTTTCTCCTTCACGAAGTTCTAATATGTCACCATTTTGAATTGGATGCTTCATCGAAGCAATCTTACCATTAACTAAAATCGTCGTTGGACTACCTAGCTCACCAGGAATAAGAATTTGTTGGCCATTAACTGTTACAGCTAAGCCAAGACCGGGTTTACCATATAATTTCTTAGCTTGTACATTTGCAGCTAATAGCGCATCTGCTACAGTCATCTCTTTCACTTCAAATAGTCGGACCGTTTGTCCATTGACCATTACAGTTACATATTTAATTGGTGAATGTTCTGCTGCAATCGCAATGCCAATTGGTGTGACAAGTTCAGGTGAACGCGTCGTGTTATCTGTATTTAGTAAAGGAATTGCATCGATGCCACGTACAGCAACACGATTTAAGGGCAACTCCAGGCGTTCTGCGAGTTCTTTTTCTAAAAGTGGTGTAAGAGAGCCTCCCCCAACTAATAACACCGCTTTAGGTGCTCTATTGCTATTTAGGTGCAAAATTTCATTTGTGATGCTTCCTGCAAGGTTTTCAATTGCTGGTTTAATATGTTCGATAGCTTCCGCGCTTGCAATGATTTGCTCAAACCCTAAAATATCTGCGATTTTTACAGTATCCTTTGTTAGTAGCTCACGTTTGATTTTTTCAGCGACAGGAAAATCGAGCAAATAATGATCGCATAATGCCTCTGTAATTTCATCACCAGCGGTAGGCACCATTCCATAGGCTACAACCGTATTGTCGTCTGTAATGGCGATATCAGACGTTCCTGCGCCAATATCAACAAGGGCAACATTAAGACGACGCATTGTAGCGGGGATAAGGGCATTGATTGCTGCAATTGGTTCAAGTGTTAAACCATTAATTGTTAAGTCAGCTCGTTTTAATGATGCAATTAGTGATTCAACAACGACGCGAGGTAAAAATGTAGCGATAACTTCAATTTTGATTTCTTCACCTTGTTGATCAATGAGACTGCCGATTTCTTGATCGTCAATATAATAATGAAGTACCGAATACCCTACACAATAATAATGTGATGCTATCTTTCCGTCTTGATGATAAATCAACTGTTCTTGCGCATTTTGTACGGCTGCAAGCTCAAGGCGATGAATATCATCTTCCGTTAAAGCTGCATGTTTTTTAATGTTTAATAATGCGCTACCAGATTCGGTTTTTAATGAACGCCCGGCAGCGGCAACATTAACATGAGTTAATGGTCCATGACTTTCTTCCAATTTTATTTTAATATGTTGAATAACTTCAGCTACATGCAATACATTATGTATTTGACCATCGACCATTGCACGTTCTTTATGTTCTTCAATTAATAAATCGGCAATAGAGTAATGAGAATCATCCCTTTTTTCTAAAATAACACCAACAACAGAACGAGTGCCGATGTCTAATGCGAAAATTTTTTTCATCGTTTACGCAAACATCCTCTCTAATATTCAGAAAATTTCTTATTTTTCAACTACAATGCTTTTTTGCGTTGAAGCGTTAAAGAAAAAATACGTGACATTTTCAAATGAATTGATTATACTGACTATAATATCTAAAAATGTAACACACATTTCAGTTTGCTGAAAGTATCTGATATGTGGAAGAAGGGGGAAAAACGGTTATGAGTCATCAGAATTTAGAAAGCCTACGCAACCGTGTAGACGAACTAAACCTTGAAATTTTACGTTTAATTAATGAACGTGCAGAGGTAGTAGAAGAAATTGGTCAAGTAAAAGAGAAGCAAGGTGTCAACCGATTTGATCCTTTACGCGAACGCCACATGTTAGATCTTATTAAAGAAAATAACAAAGGCCCACTTTCACAAGGAACAGTGAACCACCTGTTCAAAGAAATCTTCAAAACAGCTTTAAAATTACAAGAAAACAATCAAAAGAAAAAATTATTGGTATCACGTAAAAGTAAGCCAGAAGATACAATTGTTACAGTTAACGGTGAACCAATTGGTGAAGGTCTTCCATCATTTGTATTTGGACCTTGTGCAGTAGAGTCTTATGAGCAAACAGAAGCTGTAGCAGCAGCTGTAGCAGGAAAAGGCTTAAAATTAATGCGAGGCGGTGCTTACAAACCGCGTACATCACCATACGACTTCCAAGGTTTAGGTCTTGAAGGCTTAAAAATCTTAAAAGATGTTGGTCAAAAACATGGTTTAGGTATCATCTCTGAAATTGTAACGCCATCTCATTTAGATGAAGCCTTAGAATACGTGGATGTTATCCAAATTGGTGCACGTAATATGCAAAACTTCGAATTATTAAAAGCAGCTGGTGAAACAAATAAACCAGTATTATTAAAACGTGGTCTTGCAGCAACAATTGATGAATTCATTCATGCAGCTGAATACATTATGTCTAAAGGTAATGACCAAATCATTCTTTGTGAACGTGGTATTCGTACGTATGAAAAAGCGACGCGTAATACACTTGATATTTCAGCTGTTCCAATTCTTAAACAAGAAACACATCTACCTGTATTTGTAGACGTTGTTCACTCTACAGGTCGTCGTGACTTATTGTTGCCATGTGCAAAAGCAGCAATCGCAATTGGAGCAGATGGTGTGATGGCAGAAGTACATCCAGATCCAGCAGTAGCACTTTCTGATTCACAACAACAAATGGATATTCCAACATTTGATAAGTTCTACGATTCATTACAAGTATTCATGAAACAATACGAATTAAAAGCATAATAGACTACTATTTATGGGGTGGCGATTCATTTCGATGAATCGTCACTTTTCTTTTATTGAAAACCGCTTTCATAATAGTTTATTATTAAGGTATATAAGTTAAAAGGAGGGTCATGATTGTGACCGTAACTATTTATGATGTAGCACGTGAGGCAAACGTATCAATGGCAACCGTATCTCGAGTTGTCAACGGCAATCCAAACGTCAAACCATCTACGCGTAAAAAAGTATTGGAAGTCATTGAACGCTTAGAATATCGTCCAAATGCTGTAGCGCGAGGATTAGCAAGTAAGAAAACAACTACTGTTGGGGTCATTATTCCAGACATCTCAAATATTTTCTATGCTGAATTAGCGCGTGGGATTGAAGATGTTGCAACAATGTATCGTTATAATATCATTTTATCGAATTCGGATTTAAATGAAGAGAAAGAATTAACATTACTTGATAATATGTATGGTAAGCAAGTTGATGGTATTGTGATGATGACAGAACGTGTAACGGACCCATTAGCTGATAAAATGGGGCATTCGCCAGTACCAATCGTATTAGCTGGTTCAATTGATGAATCAAATCATTTACCATCGGTTAATATTGATTATACAGAAGCTACTTATGAGGCTGTAAAACAATTGATTGAAAATGGCAATGAGCGTATTGCATTTATTTCAGGTTCGTTTAATGCGACAATTAATAAGAAATATAAATACCAAGGCTATGTGAAAGCTTTAGAAGAAGCGGGAATTCCAATTGATGAGGCGCTGATTTTTGACGATGTTTTAACATACGATCAAGGTATGAAAGTGTATAATCATGTATCGAAACTAGCACAGCCTGCAACCGCTTATTTTGTAGGAAGTGACGAACCAGCTATTGGTGTGATTCATGCGGCACAGGATGATGAAAAAATAGTGCCAATAGATATCGAAGTATGTAGCTTTGAAAATTCTAAATTAGCTCGTATGGTACGCCCACAACTTTCAAGTGTTGTATTACCTTTATATGATATTGGTGCAGTATCAATGCGTTTACTAACAAAAATTATGAACAAAGAAGATATTGAAGATAAGCAAGTTATGTTGCCATATCGTATGGAATCTCGTAATTCCACACGCTAATAAAATGCATAAAAAAAGAGGCTGGGACATAAGTAAAAATTCCAGTCTTTAATAGAGAAGGTGATGTCGAATTTGACATCACCTTCTCTATTTTTATGCGCAAATTGGGAATTACCATTCCCTTATTGCGTATTTTCTTAAGTTTGTCGCCATTAATGCGAGGCCAATTTCATTTTTTACTTTCGATTTTCCTCGGACGGAGAATCGAGTGAAACCTAAATTAGCCTTCAGAAATCCAAAAACTGGTTCTACG